>NZ_JBIVUZ010000014.1:0-357390 GCF_044768565.1 Streptomyces sp. NPDC091280 | reverse complement strand
CCGATCGGGTGGATCGGGGGGAGGTAGACGACGTCGAAGCCCATCGCGGCGATGCCCGCGAGGCGTTTCGCCGCCGTGCGGAAGGTCCCGTGGGGTTCGGCCGCCGTGCCCTCGGAGCGCGGGAAGAACTCGTACCACGAGCCGAACAGCGCCCGCTCCCGCTCCACCAGCAGCGCGCGCGGCTCGGAGGCCGTCACCAACTCCCGCAGCGGATGGCGGGCGAGGATCCGGTCCACCTCGGGCGTCAGCGCGGCGGCGAGGCGGGCCGCCGCCGGGCGGGTCTCGTCGCGGAGGGCGGTGACCGCGCCGCGCAGGACGGGCCGCAGGCCCCGGCCCTTCGGTACCCCGGCGATGGCGCGTTCGTACAGCCGCGCGCCCTCCTCCAGGACCAGGTCCGTGTCCATCCCGGCCGGGATCTTGATCTCCGCGTGGTGGCGCCAGGTGGCGACGGGGTCGCTCCACGCCTCCACGACGTACGACCAGCGGCCCGGCGCGTCCGGAGTGACCTCGGCGCCCCAGCGGTCGGTGCCCGGGGCGAGCTCCCGCATCGGGGTCCAGGGGCCGGGACGGCCGTCCGGATCGCGGAGGACGACATTGGCGGCGACCGCGTCATGGCCTTCCCGGAAGACGGTGGCCGACACCTCGAAGGTCTCACCGGTCACCGCTTTCGCGGCCCGGTGGCCGTGCTGGACGACCGGCCGGACATCGAGGACGGGGATGCGTCCGATGCCGGGCGGTGTGCCCGCCGCGGAGGGTGGCTCCGGGGCGGGTGGTGCCGTGCCGGCGGGGCCCGCGGGGGGCGTGGCCGTACCGGGTGTCGGGGGTGCTGACGAGTGGTGCGTGGCGGGCATGACCGCTCCTGTCCGCGTCAACGTGGGTGTGGGCGGATGGGTGTGGGGAGGTGGGTCCTGCGAAGGAGATCCCGTACTGCGTCTTGGGGGGTGTACCGGTGGAGCCTTCCCACCCTATTCGGGTTAGCAATCCGGCAGGTTGCTAACTACTTACACGCAGATCTCCGGAAAAGATCCGGCCCCGTCCTGGGCGGACGGGGCCGGAGCCGTCACTCCCGCACTACGACCGCGGTACTTGCAGAAGTTTGTCCGGCGAACCCGGTCCTTCGCCGGACACCTTGCCGGAGACCGCCTCCGCGACGAGCGCCTTGGACACCTGTGCCGGTGTGGCGCGCGGGTGAGTGCCGAGGTAGACCGCCGCCGCGCCGGCCGCGTGCGGCGACGCCATCGACGTGCCCGAGAACGTCGCCCGGCCGGTGTCGCTCGTGTACGACGCGGAGGTGATCGAGACGCCGGGGGCGAACAGGTCGACGGCCGGGCCGTAGTTCGAGAAGGCGGCCCGCCTGTCGTCGCGGCCGGTGGCGCCGACCGTGATCGCCTGCGGCACATCGGCGGGGGAGTACAGGCCGGCCGACCGGTCGTCGTTGCCCGCCGCCACCGTGTACGTGACTCCGGAGGCGATCGAGTTGCGTACGGCGGCGTCGAGCTGGGTGTTGTGGTAGCCGCCGAGGCTCAGATTGGCCACCGCCGGTTTGCGCGCGTGCCGGGTGACCCAGTCGATCCCCGCGATGACCTGCGAGGTCGTACCGGCCCCCGCGTCGTCCAGGACCCGGACCGAGACCACCCGGGCCCTTTTCGCCACGCCGTAGGTGGTGCCCGCGATGGTGCCGGCCACATGGGTGCCGTGGCCGTTGCCGTCAAGGGCGGTGGTGTCGTCGTCGACGAAGTCCCAGCCGTAGCTCGCCCGGCCGCCGAAGTCCTTGTGGGTGACGCGGATGCCGGTGTCGATCACGTACACCGTCACCCCGTCGCCCCCGGAGCCCGGCGAACTGTAGCTCCCGTCCAGCGGCAGGCTCGGCTGGTCGAGGCGGTCCAGGCCCCAGGACGGCGGGTCGCGCTCGATCCGGCCGGCGCCGTCCAGGGCCACCCGGGTGTCCTGCGCGACCGAGGCGACCCGCGGGTCCGCCGCGAGGAGCCTGGCCTGTCTCGCGTTCGCCTCCACGGCGTAGCCGTTGAGTGCCGTGCCGTACGTACGGCTTATCGTCGCCCCGTACTTCGCCGCGAGCCCCTTTCCGGCGGCCGACGGAGCCTTCGTTCCCCCCTTGAGTGTCACCAGGTAGCTGCCGCTGACGGAGCCGGGTTCGCCGGCGCCGAGTATGGTCCCCTCCGGTGCGGCGTGCGCGGGCAGGGTGATGGCCGAAAACACCACGGCTGTGGCGACCGCGGTCAGTCCCCCCGCCCGGCGCAGACGCCGCGTACGCGTCCGTGCCATGGTCGAGTTCCCCTCCTTCAACTCTCCACTGGGCAGCCTCTCGTGCGGTGCGAAGCACCACAAGGGCGCACGAGGGTGCCTTTTCGGCCCAGGTCGCCCCATCTTCGGTGCGGGCCGTCAGTCACCGGCGACGCCCGCACCAGGGCCGGTACCGTCTTCAGAGACGACGACGCACATTGCCGTGTGTCATCCAGCGAACGCGCAAGGTGGAGCTGTGAAGGCGATCCGTCGATTCACCGTCCGTCCCGTTCTCCCCGAACCCCTCCGGCCGCTCAGCGATCTCGCGCGCAATCTGCGCTGGTCCTGGCACGCGGAAACCCGCGATCTCTTCCAGTCCGTCGACCCCGAGCGCTGGGCCGCCTCGGAAGGCGATCCGGTACGGCTGCTCGGCGGCGTCAGTGCCGAGCGGCTCGCGGAACTGGCCGAGGACCACCGCTTCCTGCGCCGGCTCACCGAGGTCGCCGGCGATCTCGCCGACTATGTGGGCGGCGACCGCTGGTACCAGGCCCAGTCCGGTGAACTGCCCGCCGCCGTCGCCTACTTCTCACCCGAGTTCGGTGTCACGGCCGCCCTGCCCCAGTACTCCGGCGGCCTCGGCATCCTCGCCGGCGACCATCTCAAGTCGGCCAGCGACCTCGGCGTACCGCTGATCGGCGTCGGACTCCTCTACCGGCACGGCTACTTCCGCCAGTCCCTGTCCCGGGACGGCTGGCAGCAGGAGACCTATCCGGTCCTGGACCCCAACGAACTCCCGGTGGCACTGCTGCGCGAGGACGACGGTGCCCCGGCGCAGGTCGCCATCGCGCTGCCCGGCGGACGCTCGCTGCGCGCCCGGATCTGGCTCGCCCAGGTCGGCCGGGTACCGCTGCTGATGCTCGACTCCGACGTCGAGGAGAACGACCCCGGCGCCCGCGGGGTGACCGACGTCCTCTACGGCGGCGGCAGCGAACACCGGCTGCTCCAGGAGATGTTGCTCGGGATCGGCGGGGTGCGCGCGGTGCGGACGTACTGCCGGCTGACCGGTCACCCCGAGCCGGAGGTGTTCCACACCAACGAGGGCCACGCGGGCTTCCTCGGCCTGGAGCGGATCGCCGAACTCTGCGACGCCGGGCTGGACTTCGACGCGGGCCTGGAGGCGGTGCGGGCCGGCACGGTCTTCACCACGCACACCCCCGTCCCGGCCGGAATCGACCGCTTCGACCGGGAGTTGGTCGCCACCCACTTCGGGCCGGACGCCGAACTCCCGCGCATGGACGTCGGGAACATCCTCCGGCTGGGCATGGAGACCTATCCGGGCGGCGAACCCAACCTGTTCAACATGGCGGTGATGGGCCTGCGCCTGGGCCAACGCGCCAACGGCGTCTCGCTGTTGCACGGGCAGGTCAGCCGCGAGATGTTCTCCGGCCTGTGGCCGGGCTTCGACCCGGAGGAGGTGCCGATCACCTCCGTGACCAACGGCGTGCACGCGCCGACCTGGGTCGCCCCCGAGGTGTTCCGGCTCGGCGCCCGGCAGATCGGCGACCGGCGCACCGAGGACGCGCTGACGGTCGGCGGCTCGGACCGCTGGGACGCGGTCGCGGAGATCCCGGACCAGGACATCTGGGAGCTGCGGCGCGATCTGCGCGAACAGCTGGTCGTCGAGGTGCGCGAGCGGCTGCGCGCCTCCTGGCGTCAACGCGGCGCCGGATCAGCCGAGTTGGGCTGGATCGACGGCGTGCTCGACCCCGAGGTCCTCACCATCGGCTTCGCGCGCCGCGTCCCGTCGTACAAGCGGCTGACGCTGATGCTGCGGGACCGCGACCGGCTGATGGATCTCCTTCTGCACCCGGACCATCCGATCCAGATCGTGGTGGCGGGCAAGGCGCACCCGGCGGACGACGGCGGCAAGCGGCTCGTGCAGGAACTGGTGAAGTTCGCCGACGACCCGCGCGTCCGCCACCGCATCGTGTTCCTGCCCGACTACGGCATGGCGATGGCGCAGAAGCTCTACCCCGGCTGCGACATCTGGCTCAACAACCCGCTGCGTCCGCTGGAGGCGTGCGGCACCAGCGGGATGAAGGCCGCGCTCAACGGCTGCCTCAACCTCTCGGTCCTGGACGGCTGGTGGGACGAGTGGTTCCAGCCCGACTTCGGCTGGGCCATCCCCACGGCCGACGGCACCGGCACCGATCCCGACCACCGCGACGACGTGGAGGCCGCCGCCCTCTACGACCTCCTGGAGCAGCGCGTCACCCCGCGCTTCTACGAGCGCGGCCAGGACGGCCTGCCCGACCGCTGGATCGAGATGGTCCGCCGGACCCTGACCCTGCTCGGCCCGAAGGTGCTGGCCGGCCGCATGGTCCGCGAGTACGTGGAGCGGCTGTACGCCCCGGCCGCGCACGCCCACCGCGCGATGACACCGGACGCGGCGCGGGAACTCGCCGCCTGGAAGGGGCGGGTGCGGGCCGCCTGGCACGGGGTGAGCGTCGACCACGTCGAGACGTCCGCCGCCACCGCCACGGCGGAACTCGGTACGACGCTGAATCTGCGGGTGCGGGTGGGGCTCGGCGGGCTCGGCCCGGACGACGTGGAAGTGCAGGCGGTGTCGGGGCGGGTCGATCCGGAGGACCGGATCGGGGATGCGGTGACGGTCCCCCTGAAACCGGCGGGCGGCCCGGACCAGGAGGGGCGCTGGCTGTACGAGGGGCCGCTCGCGCTGGACCGCACCGGACCCTACGGCTACACGGTCCGCATCCTCCCGGCACACCGACTGCTCGCCTCCGGCGCGGAGTTGGGACTCGTGGCGGTGCCTTCGGAGGACGCGGTGGAGGGGGCGGGGGTGCTGCTGCGCTAGGGCCCGCTCCGGACGAGCTGCCCTAGACCTCCGAGTAGGGAGCACACAGGCGGCGCAGTGTGCTCCCGCACCGGCGGGCGTACGCGTGCTGGAGGCCCCGGGTCGCCGGGCCGCTCAGCCGGGCGTACCACTTGGCGGCGCGGCTGAAGGCCGACACCGTCAGCCAGACCGTGCCGTCGCCCGTGCGGTCGACCACGAAGGCCTCCTCGCCGCACTCGGGATGGCCGGGGAGGGTGCCGTAGGCCCAGCCCGTCCTGCGGTGTTCCTCCACCGTCCAGACGACGCGGCAGGGGGCCTTGATCAGGCCCGCGAGGGTGACCGTGACGTCCACGCCGGGGGCGGCCCGCTCCGCGCTCGCCTCGATGCCGACGCCCAGTTCGCGGTGCAGCTCCCAGGTGAGGACCGCCTCGGAGGCCCGGCGGAACACCTTCTCGCCCTCGCCGATCCGGGTGCGCACATGGAGGGGGTGGAAGCCCGGAGGGCAGAAGCCGCGTTCGCGGGTCGCGCCGACGTCGTCGTACGTGAAGGACATGGGACCCAAGAGTAGGGCGGTACCCGGAGATGCCTTCGCTCCGGGTACCGCCCTGGGGTTCAGCCTGTCAACTCGACCGCTGTCAGCTGACGTTGACCGCCGACCAGGCCGCGGCCACCGCGTTGTACTCGGTGGAGCCGGAGCCGTAGAGGGCCGCCGCCGCGCTCAGGGTGCCGGTGCGGGCGCCCGCGTACTTGGTGGTCGACGTGAAGTACGTCGTCAGCGCCTTGTACCAGATCTGGAGCGCCTTGGCGCGGCCGATGCCGGTGACCGTGGAGCCGTTGTACGTGGGCGAGTTGTAGCTCACGCCGTTGATCGTCTTCGCGCCGCTGCCCTCGGACAGCAGGTAGAAGAAGTGGTTGGCGACGCCCGAGGAGTAGTGCACGTCGAGGTTGCCGACCGAGGAGGACCAGTAGTTGGCGGAGCCGCCGTCCTTGCTGGGCTGGTCCATGTAGCGCAGCGGGGTGCCGTCGCCGTTGATGTTGATCTTCTCGCCGATGAGGTAGTCACCGGGGTCGGACGAGTTGTTGGCGTAGAACTCGACGCCGGTGCCGAAGATGTCGGAGGTCGCCTCGTTCAACCCGCCGGACTCACCGGAGTAGTTGAGGCCCGCGGTGTTGGCGGTGACGCCGTGGCTCATCTCGTGGCCGGCCACGTCCAGCGAGGTCAGCGGGTGGGTGTTGCTCGCCCCGTCGCCGTAGGTCATGCAGAAGCAGCTGTCGTCCCAGAACGCGTTCACGTACGAACTGCCGTAGTGCACGCGGGAGTAGGCGCCGACGCCGTTGTTCTTGATGCCGCTGCGGCCGAACGTGTCCTTGTAGAAGTCCCACGTCTCCTGGGCGCCGTAGGCGGCGTCCGCGGCGGCGGTCACGTCGGTGGTGGAGCTGGAGGCGGTGCCCGTGCCCCACGTGTTGGTGGTGTTGGTGAACAGGGTGCCGGTGCCGGACGTCCCGTGCTTCAGGTTGTACGTCTTGTGGCTGCCACGCGAGGCGTCGGTCAGCGAGTACGTCGTGCCCGACAGGGTGGTGGTGAGGCTGACGGTGCCCGAGTACAGGGTCTTGCCGGTGCCCGTGGCGTTCTCGATGCCCTGGTACTCGAAGAGCTTCTTGCCGGTGGCCGCGTCGGTGATGACGTGCAGCTGGTTCGGGGTGCCGTCGTCCTGGAGACCGCCGACGACCGTCTCGTAGGCGAGGACGGGGGTGGCGCCGCCGGCCCAGATGACCTTGCGGGCACCGTCGGCGGCGGTCTTGTCCGAACCGGCGGCCTTGGCGGCGGTCAGCGCCTGCTTCTCGGCCTTGGCGACGGTGATCTTCGGCGTGACGGTGGCGACCTTGATGGCCGCCTTGTGGGCCTTGGTGACACCCTCGGTCTTGCCGGCCGGCGAGGTGTGCACGACCAGGTCGCCGCCGAGGACCGGCAGGCCCGCGTAGGTGCGCTCGTAGCGGGTGTGCACGGTGCCGTCGACGTCCTTGACGACGTCCTTGACGACCAGCTTCTCCTTGGTGCCGAGGCCTATCTGCGTGGCCGTCTCGGCCGCGTCGGCCTGCTTCTCCTTGACCAGCGCGGTGCGCGCGGCGTTGGAGAGCAGCTGCGGGGCGGCGGCGAGGGGGGCGGCCTTGCCCGTGGCGGGCTGGGCGGAGGCACCGGTGGTGACACCGGTCGCGAGCAGGGCGCCCGCGGCCACCGCGGTGGCGATGGCCAGGGTGGTGCGCTTGTGACGCGCGTAGAGGGGGGTCACGCAAGCTCCTTTGTGGGGGAGACCGGCAGCGTGGGGTTACTGACCGGTGAGGTTGTGAAGTTGCTGTGCTGAAGCGGCGTGAGGGAAGACTTGCACTAGGGGCGCGTACATGTCAGGACCCTCAAGTGATGTTGGCTCAAAATCGACTGTCTGATGAACGTTGCGGCCATGTAAACGTCCACAACACAGCGCCGCCCCGGAGTTGAAACCCCGGGGCGGCGCCCTGTTCGTGCGGCCTGAAGTGGACGGCTGGTTTTTACGGGAACGTAAGCTTCCAGCTGTTGATGTAGCCGGTGTCCTGTGCCGCCACGTCCTGGACCTTCAACTTCCAGACGCCGTTGGCGACTTCGGAGGAGGCGTTGACCGTGTAGGTCGCCTGCACGTTGTCCGCCGAGTCGGACGAGCTGGAGTTCTTCAGCCGGTACGTCGACCCGTCCGGGGCCACCAGGTCGATCACCAGGTCACCGCGCCAGGTGTGCACGATGTCGACGGTGACCGCGAGGTTCGAGGGCGCGTTGCCGGTCCGCCCGGAGACGGTGACCGACGAGGTGACGGCCGGTCCGTTGTCGGGGATCGACACGTCGGTGGTGTTCTCGAACGACGTGCCGCCACCGCCACCGCCGCCACCGGAGCGCGCGCCGACCGCTACGGCCGCCCACGCGTCCTGCACCGCCTTGTACTCGGCGCCCGTCGTGCCGTACAGCTCACCGGCCGCCGCGAGCGTCCCGGTGCGGGCCGCCGCGTAGTTGGTGGTGGACGTGAACTTCGTGGTGAGCGCCCGGTACCAGATCTGGAGCGCCTTGTCCCGGCCGATGCCGGTGACCGGAAGCCCGTCCGCGGTGGGCGAGTTGTAGCTGACGCCGTTGATGACCTTGGCGCCGCTGCCCTCGCTCAGCAGATAGAAGAAGTGGTTGGCGACGCCCGACGAGTAGTGCACGTCGAGGTTGCCGACACCCGAGTACCAGGAGTCCTTGGAGCCGCCGTCCTTGCTCGGCTTGTCCATGTAGCGCAGCGGGGTGCCGTCGCCGTTGATGTCGATCTTCTCGCCGATGAGGTAGTCGCCCACGTCGGTGGAGTTGTTGGCGTAGAACTCGACGCCGGTGCCGAAGATGTCGGAGGTCGCCTCGTTCAACCCGCCCGACTCGCCGGAGTAGTTGAGCCCGGCGGTGTTGGAGGTGACACCGTGGCTCATCTCGTGCCCCGCCACGTCCAGCGCCGTCAGCGGGTCCGCGTTGCCGGAGCCGTCGCCGTAGGTCATGCAGAAGCAGCTGTCGTCCCAGAACGCGTTGACGTACGAATTCCCGTAGTGGACACGGGAGTAGGCGCCGACGCCGTTGTTCTTGATGCCGCTGCGGCCGAACGTGTTCTTGTAGAAGTCCCAGGTCTCCGCCGCGCCGTAGTGCGCGTCCGCGCCGGCCGTCGCCGCGTTCGACGTGGTGCCGTTGCCCCAGGTGTTGCTGGTCTGGGAGAACAGCGTGCCGGTGCCCGAGGTGCCGTGGTTGAGGTTGTACGTCTTGTGGCCGCCGCGGTCGCCGTCGGTCAGGGTGTAGTTCGAGCCCGACTGCGTCGTGGTCAGCGAGACCGTGCCGCTGTACTGGGTGTTGCCGGTACCGGTGGCGTTCTCGATGCCCTGGTACTCGTACAGCTTCTTGCCGGTGGCCGCGTCGGTGATGACGTGCAGTTCGTTCGGGGTGCCGTCGTCCTGGAGACCGCCGACGACCGTCTCGTAGGCGAGGACCGGCTTGCCGCTCGCCGCCCAGATCACCTTGCGGGCGGAGTCCGCGGCCGACTTGGTGGAGCCGAGGGCCTTGGCGCGGGACACCGCCTGCCGCTCGGCGGCCGACGTCGTGACGTCCGGGGTGAGGTCGGCGACCTTGATGGTGGCGTTCGTCGCCTTGATGACCCGCTCGGTCGCACCCGACCTGGCGGTGTCGACGACCAGGTCGCCGCCGAGCACCGGGAGTCCGGCGTAGGTGCGTTCGTAGCGGGTGTGGACCGTGCCGTCGGCGTCCTTGATGACGTCACGGGCGACGAGCGTCTCCTTGGCGCCGAGGCCGATGTCCTTGGCGGTGGTGGTCCGCGCCGAGTCGGCGTCGCGGAGCAGCTCGGCACGCTGCGAGGGGGAGAGCGAGAGCGCCATGTGGGCCGGATTGCCCTTGCTGGCAAGGGGGTTGGCCGGAGCGGCGGAGGAGGTCGCGCCCGCCTGGACGGCCGCGGCGAGCAGAGCGGTGACGCCGGCTACGGCGGCTATGTGGGAGGTGCGTCTGCGCGAGGAATTGCTTCTCAACACTGACTCCTTCAGGACGGTCGCGGATCGCGCGACCAAGGGAGATCACTGGGATCACAGGAGTGAAACTGTGGGGTTGCTGTGAAGCGCCAGTGGGAAGAGTGGCAGCAGCCCGCGCTTTCTGTCAGGGGCGCGTCAGGAACTTGGCCGGAATTCGTTCGTTGTCCGGATGTCCGTGTTCGCTATGCGGACCGCGCGGCCGGGCCACGCGGCCGGACCGCGGGTCGGTCAGCGGGGCGCCGACCGGTCGCCGTGCCAGGAGTTCCACAGCGCCGCGTACGCGCCGCCCGCCGCCACCAGCCGCTCGTGCGGCCCGAGTTCGGTCAGCCGGCCGTCCTCCATCACCGCCACCCGGTCCGCGTCGTGGGCGGTGTGCAGCCGGTGGGCGATGGCGATGACCGTACGGCCCTCCAGTACGGCGGCCAGCGCGCGTTCGGTGTGACGCGCGGTGGCCGGATCCAGCAGGGCCGTCGCCTCGTCCAGGATCAGCGTGTGCGGGTCGGCCAGCACCACCCGGGCCAGGGCGAGTTGCTGCGCCTGGGAGCCGTCCGTGGCCCGACCGTCCGCGCCCAGCGCGGTGTTGAGGCCGTCGGGCAGTTCGCGCACCCACTCCTCCGCGCCGACCGCCGCCAGCGCCGCCCACAACTCCTCGTCGCCGGCGGCCGGTTCGGCGATCAGCAGGTTCTCGCGCACCGAGCCCAGGAACACGTGGTGCTCCTGGGTGACCAGCACCACCTGGCGGCGCAGCGTCTCCGGCGCCAGCTCGGAGACCGGCACCCCGCCCACCGTCACCGTGCCCTCGGTCGGCGCGTCGACGCCCGCCAGCAGCCGGCTGAGCGTGGTCTTCCCGGCGCCGGACGGGCCGACCACCGCCAGCCGTTCGCCCGGCCGCACCGACAGGTCCACGCCGTGCAGCACCTCGCCGCCGTGCTCGTAGGCGTACCGCACCCCGGTCACGTCGATCCGGTCGTTTGCCGGGGTCGGCGCCCCGCCCTCCCCCTCCGCGCGCGGCGCCCGCGCCAGCCCCTCCACCCGGGCGAACGAGGCGCCGCTGCTCTGGAGTTGCTCGATCCGCATCAGGATCTGGTCCAACGGCTCGGTGAACTGCCGCAGATACAGCGCCGCCGCCACCACCGCGCCCACCCCCACCGCGCCACGCCCGTGCAGCCAGCCGCCGACCAGCAGCACACCCGCCACCGGGACCGTGTACGACACCTCGACCGCCGGGAAGAACACGGTCCGCAGGAACAGCGTGTACAACCGGGCCCGCTTCGCGGTCTCCAGCGTGTCCCGGCTCGCCGTGACCCGCAGCTCCTGGAGCCGGAACGCCTCCACCGTGCGCGCCCCGGACGCGGTCGCCGTCAGGATCTCGGCGACCTCCGACATCGCCGCGCCCTCCGCGAGATAGCCGTCCCGGGCCCGGCGCAGATACCAGCGCAACGCGAACCAGATCGGCGTCAGCCCCAGCACCCCGAACAGACCGAGCAGCGGGTCGAGCGCGAACACCGCGCCCATCACGAACAGCGCCTGCACCGAGCAGACCAGCAGTTCGGGCGCGACATCGCGCAGGGTCGTGCCCACGGTCGCCACGTCGGCGGTGCCGCGCGCCGTGAGATCACCCGTCCCGGCCCGCTCCACCACCGACGCGGGCAGCGCCAGCGCCCGGTCCACGAAGCCCTCCCGGACCCGGCCGAGCGTGCGCTCCCCGAACCGGTACCCCACGTACCGCGCCCAGCGCGACAGCAGCAACTGGGCCAGCGAGCACACCACGATGACCAGCGCCAGCCGGTCCACCACCCCGACGCCGGCCCCGGCCCGCACCTCGTCCACGATCCGCCCGAGCAGCCACGGCCCGACCAGACCGGCCCCGGCCGCCAGCGCGTTCACCGCCAGCACGACGGCGAACGCCCGCCGGTCCACCCGGATCAGCCGCCACGCGGCCCGCCGCACCTCGGCCCGCCCGGCGATGGGGAGTTGACCCCTCGCCCCGTCCGGCCGCGCGGGCGCCTCGGGCTTCTTGGGTGCCTTGGACGCCTTGGATGCTTTGGCTGCCGTCACCGTACGACCTCTTCCGTGTCGATGTCCGCCTCCGCGTCCCGGGCCACCAGCGCGCGGTAGCCGGGTTCCCGGGCCAGCAGCCCGCGATGGTCGCCGCTGGCCGCGACCTTGCCGTCGACCAGGTAGTGCACGGTGTCCACCTGGTCCAGGACCAGCGGGGACGTAGTGGTCACCACCGTCGTACGGCCCGAGCGGGCCTCGCGCAGCCGCCGGGCGACCGCCGCCTCCGTGTGGGCGTCCAGGGCCGAGGTCGGCTCCACCGCGAGCAGCACCTCGGGCTCGGCGAGCAACGCCCGCACCAGCCGCACCCGTTGGCGCTGTCCGCCGGAGAGACTGCGGCCCTGCGCGGCCACGGGCGAGTCCAGCCCCTGCGGCAGCCCCTGCACGATGTCGTCGGCGGCACCCGCGAACACGGCCGCCGCGACCGACTCGGCCGACCGCTCCCGCCGCCCGGACACCACCTCCCGCAGCGGTCCGGCGAACAGGTCCGCCTCGTTGTCCGCGACCAGGATCCGGGACCTGACCTGGTCCAGCGGAACCGCGTCGAGCGCGACTTCGCCCCAGGTCACCCGGGACGGCGCGTACCGGCCGAGCCGGTCCACCACGGCCAGCGTCTCCCCGGGCCGCGCCCCGACCAGCGCGGTCAGCCGGCCCGGCGGCACCCGCACCCCGGAGTCGGGGTCGTACAGAGCGGCCGGTTCGGCGGGCGCGGCCGTCGTACCCGTGTCCGACTCGGGCTCAAGCGCCAGCAGCCGTACGACCCGGCGCGCGGCCACCACGCCCCGGCTCAGCTCGTAGGCCATCTCCACGAAGAAGGCCACCGGGCCCACCAGGACCGCGACATAGCCGTACACGGCCACCAACTCGCCCACGCTGAGCTGCCCCTGGGCCGCCAGCCGGGCGGCGAGCCAGGTCACCACGGCGAGGAACAGGGTCGGCAGCCCGACGCCGATCGCCTGCACCCAGCTGGCCACCGCGCCCACCTTGTAGCCCTGCGCCCGCAGCCGCTGCGAGTCGCGCCGGAACGCGTCCGCGAACAGCCCTTTGCCGCCCAGGCCGTTGAGGACCCGCAGGCCGCCCGCGAGGTCGCCGATGCGCGCGGTCAGCACGCTCTGCCGCTCCCGGTACTCCGTCTCCACACTCTGGAGCCGCCGGGTCAGCGGTCCCGCGAGCAGCGCGATCACCGGCACACCGAGCAGGACCACGGCGGCCAGCGGCGCCGAGATCGACAGCAGTATGCCCGCCACCACGCCGTAGACGACCAGGGCGCCGAAGCCGGGGCCGACGACGGTCAGGGACTGGGCGATCGTCCACACGTCGCCGACGCCGATCGTGATGACCTCGCCCGCCCGCGCCCGGCGCGACAGGACGGCGCCGAGCCGGATCGCCTGGCCCACGATCAGCTTCACCGTGCGGAAGTTGGCGTCCATCCGCACCCGGGTCATGGTGCGGTGCCGCATGATGCTCAGCCACGAGTTGACCGCCCCGACCACGAACAGCGCCCCGGTCCACCAGGCCAGGGTGCCCAGCCGCCCCGGCACCAGACCGTCGTCGACCGCCCGCGCCATCAGATACGGCGCCGCCGCCATCAGCACCATCCAGACGCTCGACAGCAGCGCCCCGGACAGCGCCCGCCCCGGCTGCCGCATCACCAGCCACCACAGGAAGTGCCAACCGCCCCGACAGTCGGGCGTCCCCGGATCCTCGTACGCGTCGATCATGTGCCTCCTTGCCCCTCCTTGCCCAGGCCGCTGAACGCGGGCAGCCGTGAGCGATCCCGGTGTGGTTGGAGACCTCGAAGATTACCGAGCGTGAACGCGGTTGCCCATCGAATATCGGGGCGCCGGGGCCGGTGCGCGAGCCGTGCGCCGCGACCCCAACTGGTGTGCGAATGAAGGGAGTTGCCGGTGGGCGCCGCCGCGCGCACGCGGCGCGTCCCTCACGCCAGGCTGTCCCGCCACGCCCGGTGCAGATTCGCGAACCGGCCCGTGCCCGCGATCAGTTCGGCCGGGGTGCCGTCCTCGACGACCCGGCCGTGCTCCATGACCAGCACCCGGTCGGCGATCTCGACGGTGGACAGCCGGTGCGCGATCACCACCGCCGTACGGTCCCGCAGCACCGTCGACATCGCCCGCTGCACGGCCTGTTCGCCCGGCACGTCCAGCGAACTGGTCGCCTCGTCCAGGATCAGCACCGCCGGGTCGGCGAGCAACGCCCGCGCGAACGCCACGAGTTGACGCTGACCGGCCGAGATGCGCCCACCCCGCTTGCGTACGTCCGTGTCGTAGCCGTCGGGCAGCGCGCTGATGAAGTCGTGCGCGCCGATCGCCTTCGCGGCCCGCTCGATCTCCTCGCGGGGCGCGTCCGGACGGCCGATCGCGATGTTCTCGGCGACCGTGCCGGAGAACAGGAACGCCTCCTGCGTCACCATCACCACCCCGCGCCGCAGTTCGGGCCCGGACAGCTCGCGCAGGTCGACGCCGTCCAGCAGCACGCGCCCGTCCGAGGGGTCGTAGAAGCGGGCCAGCAGCTTGGCCAGGGTGGACTTGCCGGCGCCGGTGGAGCCGACCACGGCGACCGTCTGCCCGGCCGGGAGCGTGAGGTCGAAGACGGGCAGGACCTCGCCGCCGGTGCGGTAGGCGAAGCGGACCCCGTCGAAGACGACCTCGCGGCCGGGCTGCTCCGACTCAAGTGCGGGCAGGCGGACGGGAGTCGAGGGCTCGGGCACGGAGGGCGTCTGGGCCAGCAGGCCCGCGATCTTCTCCAGCGAGGCGGCGGCCGACTGGTAGGAGTTGAGGAACATGCCGAGCCGGTCGATCGGGTCGTAGAGCCGTCGCAGGTACAGCACGGCGGCGGCCAGCACGCCCAGTTCCAGCGAACCGTCCGCGACCCGGCTCGCGCCCCACAGCACGATCACCGCGACCGCCGTGTTGGCGACCAGCCGGGATCCGGTGACATAGCGGGCCATCTCCAACAGGGCGTCGCCGTTGGACCGTTCGTGCCGCCGGTTGAGGACCTGGAAGTCGGCGTCGTTCACCGCCTCGCGGCGGAACGCGCGCACCGGGCGGATGCCGTTCATCGTCTCCACGAACTTCACGATCACCCGCGCGATGGCCGTGGACCGCACCGCGTACACCCGCACCGCGCGCCGCTGGTAGACCCGCACCAGCAGATACAGCGGCACGAAGGACGCCACCGCGACCGCGCCGAGCCCCAGGTCCAGCCAGAGCAGCATCGCCGAGATGTAGACGAACGACAGGATGACCGTGATCAGCTCCTGGAGGCCCTCGCTGAGCAGCTCGCGCAGCGCCTCGATGTCCGTGGTGGAACGGGAGATGAGCCGGCCGGACGTGTAGCGCTCGTGGAAGTCGATGCTCAGCGCCTGCGCGTGCCGGAAGATCCGGCCGCGCAGATCGAGCAGCACGTCCTGGTTGACCCGGGCGGAGGCGCCGATGAACGCGTACTGGAGCCCGCCGGAGAGCAGGGCGCACAGCGGATAGCCCACGGCCACCGCGATCAGCGGCCCGTGGTCGTGCGCGCGGAAGGCGGGCACCGCGCGGTCGATGGCGTACGCCACCAGCAGCGGGCCCACCTGCACGGCCGCCTGCTGGAGCAGCAGGAGCAGGGTGGTGACGGCGACGCGGGCCCTCATGGGGGCGAGCAGGGAGCGCAGGAGCGCGGTGGTCGCACCGGGGGGAGTGGGCAGGACGTCGTGGTCGAAGGGGTCGTCCGCGCCGGGCCCGTGCGCGGGGCCGGGGGTGTCGTCGGTGGTGGGCGCCGATGTGGTGGGGGCGGTCATCGTTCGTCCTCCGGACGGTCGTGCGGTTCGGACGATCCCGACATGAGTCGCGCGTACTCCGTGTTCGTCCGCAGCAGTTCGTGGTGCGTGCCCACCGCCGTGACCCGTCCGTCCGACAGCAGCGCCACCCGGTCGGCGAGCAGCACGGTGGACGGCCGGTGGGCCACGATCAGCGCCGTCGTGTCGGCGAGCACCTGCCGCAGGGCCGCCTCCACGGCGGCCTCGGTGTGGACGTCCAGCGCGGAGAGCGGGTCGTCCAGCACGAGGAAGCGGGGTCTGCCCACCACCGCCCGCGCCAGCGCGAGGCGTTGGCGCTGGCCGCCGGAGAGGCTCAGGCCCTGTTCGCCGACGCGGGTGTCGGTGCCCTGGGGGAGCGCGTACGCGAAGTCCGCCTGGGCCACGGCCAGGGCGCGGTCCAACTCGGCTTGTCCCGCGCCCTCTTGAGCGCCCATGAGGACGTTCTCGCCGACGCTGGTCGAGAACAGGGTGGGTTCCTCGAAGGCCATCGCGACGCTCGCGCGCAGTTCCTCGCGGGGCATCGCGGTGATGTCCTCGCCGTCCAGGGTGATCCGGCCCGAGGTCACCTCGTGGAGGCGGGGGACCAGCGCGGTCAGCGTGGTCTTGCCGGAACCGGTGGCGCCGACCAGGGCCATCGACTCGCCGGGTCTGATGTGCAGGTCGACGTGATCGAGCACGGGAGGGGAGTCGGCGGGGGCGTCGGGGTAGCGGAACACGACGTCACGGAAGCGCAGCCCGCCGTCCTGCCCGCTGTCCGGCCCGCCGTCCCCCCGGTCGTCCCGCCGGTCCTCCTGCGCGCCGTCCCGCCCCTGGGCCACGACCCCGTGGTCCTCCGGGCTCTCGTCCATCACCTCGAAGTAGCGCTCCGTCGCCGTCGCCGCCTCCTGGCTCATCGCCAGGAGGAAGCCGATCGACTCCACCGGCCAGCGCAGGGCCAGTGCCGTGGAGAGGAAGGCGACCAGGGTGCCGGCCGACAGGTTCCCGTCCGCGACCTGCACGGTCCCCACCACGAGCGCGGAACCGAGGGCCAGCTCGGGGAGGGTCACGATGACACCCCAGATCGTGGCGAGCAGCCGGGCCTTGCGCAGTTCGGTGCCCCGCAGCTTCCGCGACAGTTCACGGAACGCGCGGGCCTGGCTGCGGTGGCGGCCGAAGCCCTTGATGATGCGGATGCCGAGGACGCTCTCCTCGACGACCGTGGTCAGGTCGCCGACCTGGTCCTGCGCGAGCCGGGCCACCCGCGCGTAGCGGCGCTCGAAGATCACGCAGGTGACGACCACCGGCACGGCGGGTCCCAGGATCACCAGTCCCAGCGTCCAGTCCTGGAGCAGCATGATGAGCACGCCCACCAGGATCGTCACGGCGTTGACCAGCAGGAACGTCAGGGGGAACGCGAGGAACATGCGCAGCAGCATGAGGTCCGTGGTGCCCCGGGACAGGAGCTGGCCGGAGGGCCATCTGTCGTGGAAGGCGACCGGCAGCCGCTGCAACCGCCGGTACAGGTCCGCGCGCATCTCCGCCTCGACCCGTGACAAGGGCCGCGCGACCAGCCAGCGCCGCAGCCCGAACAGGCCCGCCTCCGCGATGCCGAGCAGCAGCAGATACAGCGCCCCGAGCCACACCCCCGCCGTGTCCCGGTCGGCGACCGGGCCGTCCACCATCCACTTCAGGACGAGCGGGAAGACCAGCCCCGTACAGGACGCGACGACGGCCACACCGGCCGCGGTGAACAGCCGTATCCGCACCGGGCGGACGTACGGCCACAGCCGCAGCAGGGTGCGGACGGCGGAGCGGTCGGTGTGGTTTCCGGTGGTCGTGCTTGTCGTCGACATCACCGGCGAGCCTACGGACCGGCACTGACAGTGCCCACCGAGTTTTGGCCGACGACGGGGTCGTACCAGGGCATCAACCGATCGGTTGATGCGCGGTCGAGCGCGATGGCCGATGTGCCGGACCCGGTCCGCCCGGGATTCTCGGAGCATGTCAGCCACACCAGTCATCGAAGTCACCGCACTGCGCAAGTCCTACGGCGGCCGGGCCGTCGTCGACGGGGTGTCCTTCGCCGTCGAGGAGGGCGAGATCTTCGGCGTCCTCGGCCCGAACGGCGCCGGCAAGACCACCACCGTCGAGTGCGTCGAGGGACTGCGCGTCCCGGACGCGGGCCGTGTCCGGGTCACCGGCCTCGACCCCGTCGCCGACCACGAGCAGGTCGCCCGCGTCCTGGGCGCCCAGCTCCAGGAGAGCGAACTCCAGGCCAAACTCACCGTCCGCGAGGCCCTGGAGCTGTACGCGGCCCTCTACTCGCACCCCGCCGACTGGCGCCCGCTGGCCGAACGCCTGGGTCTGACCGGCCAGTTGACCACCCGGTTCGCGAAGCTGTCCGGCGGCCAGAAGCAGCGCCTGTTCATCGCGCTCGCGCTGATCGGCAACCCGCGGGTCGTCGTCCTGGACGAACTGACCACCGGGCTCGACCCGCGCGCCCGGCGCGACACCTGGCAGCTCATCGAGGACGTACGGGCCGGCGGGGTCACCGTCCTGCTCGTCACCCACTTCATGGAGGAGGCGCAGCGCCTCTGCGACCGGATCGCCGTGATCGACCAGGGCAAGGTGGCCGCCCTGGACACCCCGGACGGGCTGATCCGCCGCTCGGCGGGCTCCACCGTCATCAGCTTCACGCCCTCCGCGCCGCTGGACGACGGCGAGCTGAACGCGCTGCCCGCACTGACCTCGGTGGCCCGCAAGGACGGCCGGATCACGCTCTCCGGCAGCGACGAGACCGTCAACGCGGTCATCACCCTGCTCGCCCGGGGCCACATCACCGCCCACCAACTCCGGGTCTCCGACGCCACGTTGGACGACGCCTTCCTGGACCTGACGGAGGTCACCCGATGAACACCGCTGTCCTGCGCACCGAGGTGCGCCTCTTCCGCCGCGAACCCGGCGCCCTCTTCTGGATCCTGGCCTTCCCCACCCTGCTGCTGGTGATCCTCGGCTCCATCCCGGGCTTCCGCCACCACCAGGCGGACCTCGGCGGCCTGCGCACGATCGACGTGTACGTCCCGGTCGCCGTCCTGATCGGCATGATCGTCGGCGCGCTCCAGTCGATGCCGCAGAACCTCACCGGCTACCGCGAACGCGGCATCCTGCGCCGCATGTCCGCCACCCCGGTCCGCCCCTCCGCCCTGCTCTCCGCCCAGATGCTGGTCTACGGCACGGCGGCCCTGGCCTCCGCGCTGTGCGCGCTGACCGTCGGCCGGCTCGCCTTCGACGTACGCCTCCCCAAGCAGCCGTTCGGCTATCTCCTCGCCCTGCTCCTGGCGATCCTGGCCGCGCTCGCGCTGGGCGCGGTGGTGTCCGCGCTGTCGCGGACGACGAAGATCGCGGGTGCCATCGGGTCGGCCGTGTTCTTCCCGATGATGTTCTGCGCGGGCGTGTGGATCCCGGTGAACTCCATGCCGGACCTCATGGCCAGGATCGTCGGCTGCACCCCCTTCGGCGCCGCCGCCGAGGCGCTGAACCGGGCGGCGGCCGGGCACTGGCCGGGCTGGACGCACCTGGGCGTCCTGGTCGTCTGGACGGTCCTGCTCACGGCGGGTGCCACCCGCTGGTTCCGCTGGGAGTAGGGGCGACGGCCGTGCAGACTGGGGAGATGACCACCAGGGACCGGCAGATCGACCGCCGCTGGGAGCAGCTGCACACCTGGGGGCCCTACGGGCTGCTCGGCATCAGTGTCGTCCTCGCCGTCGCCTCCTCCGGTCTGTTCGACTACAGCACCGCCCAGTGGTGGAGCGGCTGGTCCCTGGCCGGTGCCGCGCTCGTCCTCCAGCTGTGGTGGCACCGCACCCGCGTCCGCCGCCCCGACCGCGGCCGGACCCCGTCGCGGGCGGGGACGGCGTACTACGCCGTCCGCTGGGCCCTCGCCTTCGCCCTCACCTGGATCGACCCGTTCTTCGCCTTCTACGCGGCCTCCGGCTACATGGACGCCGACGAACTGATCCCGGGCACGGCCGGGCAGCGGACCGGACTGTTCGCCAGCGCGGTCACCGTGGCCGGGGCGCAGGCCGGCGGGCTGCCGTTCGGGAACCCGCTCCAGTGGGTCCTGTTCGCCGCGCTGCTGGCCGCCAACTCCGGTCTCCAGATGGCGGTCGCCCACCTCCAGCAGCAGGAGGCCCAGCGCTCCCACGAACGCAACGCGACCATCGCCGAACTCGAACGCACCAACACGGCCCTGCAGCAGGCCCTCGACGAGAACGCCGCCCTGCACGCCCAACTCCTCGTCCAGGCCAGGGAGGCCGGGGTCGCCGACGAACGACGGCGGCTGGCCGCCGAGATCCACGACACCATCGCCCAGGGCCTGACCGGCATCATCGCCCAGCTCCAGGTCGTGGCGGGCGCCGCCGACCTGACGACCGCCCGCACCCACCTCGACCGCGCCTCCGCGCTCGCCCGGCACAGCCTCGGCGAGGCCCGCCGCTCCGTGCAGAACCTCGCCCCGGTCGCCCTGGAGCACGACGGACTGCCCGAGGCGCTGAAGAAGACGGTCGCGGAATGGGGTGAACGCACCGGTGTCCGCGCCGGGTTCACCGTCACCGGCACCACCGAGCAGCTGCACGACGAGATCTCGGCGACCCTGCTGCGCATCGCCCAGGAAGCCCTGTCCAACGCGGCCCGGCACGCCCGCGCCACCCGTGTCGGCGTCACCCTCTCCTTCCTCGGCGAGGACGTCATCCTCGACATCCGCGACGACGGCCAGGGCTTCGACCCGCTCGCGCTGCCCGAACGCACCGGCAGCGGCGGCTTCGGCCTCGACGGCATGCGCGCCCGCGCCGAGCGCGTCGCGGGCTCCCTCGCGGTCGAGTCCGAACCCGGCCACGGCACCGCCCTGTCGGCTCGCGTACCGTTGGTCCGCCATGAGTGACGAGCCGTCGATCTCCCTGCTGATCGTGGACGACCATCCCGTCGTACGGGACGGTCTGCGCGGCATGTTCGAGTCCGCGCCCGGGTTCCGGGTGCTGGGCGAGGCGTCGAACGGGGTCGAGGCCGTGGAGCGGGCCGCCGCCCTCGACCCGGACGTCATCCTGATGGACCTGCGGATGCCGGCCGGCGGCGGAGTCGACGCCATCCGCGAGCTGACCCGCCGCGCCGCCCGCGCGAAGGTGCTCGTCCTGACCACCTACGACACGGACTCCGACACGCTGCCCGCGATCGAGGCGGGCGCGACCGGCTATCTGCTGAAGGACGCGCCCCGCGACGAACTGTTCACCGCCGTCCGCGCGGCGGCGCAGGGCCGCACGGTCCTGTCCCCGGCCGTCGCCTCCCGGCTGGTCTCCGCCGTCCGCGCCCCGCAGACCCCCGGCAACGAACCGCTCTCCGCCCGCGAACGCGAGGTCCTCGCCCTGGTCGCCAAGGGCACCTCCAACCGCGAGATCGCCCGCGAACTCTTCATCAGCGAGGCGACCGTCAAGACCCATCTCACCCACCTGTACGGCAAGTTGGGCGTCAAGGACCGCGCGGCGGCGGTGGCGACGGCGTACGACCGGGGCATCCTCGGCTGACCGGGCCCTAGGTCTCCGGGTACGGCAGCAGGCCGCTCGCGATCTCCTCCCAGGCCGCCTTCAGCTCGGCGAGCAACTCCGGTCTGTCGGGGGCGAGATCGGCCTGTTCGCGAAGGTCGGCGGCGAGGTCGAAGAGATGGTCGTCGCCGTCCTCGTCCTGGTAGTACTTCCAACCACCGCGCCGTAGCGCCCGGTTGGCCTGCACCCGCCAGAACAGGTCCCGCTCGGGCAGCTCCTCGCCCTTGAGCAGATAGCCCGCGAGGCTCGTGCCGTCCAGCGGATAGGCGGGGTCGGGGCGGGCACCGGCCAGCTCCAGGAAGGTCGCGGTCCAGTCGGGGGAGAAGTTCGGCTCGTGGCTGACCTGGTTCCCGTCGACGCGGTGCGGCCAGCGCAGGATCGTCGGCACCCGGATGCCGCCCTCCTGGAGCACGAACTTCTCGCCGCTCAACGGCCACAGGTACGACCAGCGTTCGCCCCCGTTGTCGCTGGCGAAGTACACCAGCGTGTGTTCCTCCTGCCCGGAGCGGCGCAGCGCGGCCAGCACCTCGCCGACGGCCGCGTCCAGGCTCTGCACCATCTCCGTGTACTTCGCGACCGAGCCGCCGTCCCACTGGTTGAGGGCGTCGCTGATCTCCAGCTGACTGGTGGCCGCCCGGATCTTCGCGGCGATCTCGGCGCCGGTCGCCGCGTCGCCCTCGGCGAGCCAGGGCCAGTGCGGGGTGGTGAAGTTGAGGTTCAGCAGCCACGGCCGGTCGTGCTCGCGGCCGACGTACTCGACCGCCCGCTCGGTCAGCACCTGGGTGTAGTAGCGCAGGTCCTGGTAGGTGGCGTCGCCCTCGTAGAGGTCGTAGTCGCCGAGCTGGCCGAGCTTGGAGAAGTACTCCAGCACACCGCCGTGGTTGCCGAAGAACTCCTCCCAACCCGACTTCGTGGGGCTGTACTTCGGCAGCCAGCCGCAGTGCCACTTGCCGATCATGGCGGTGGCGTAGCCCGCCTTCCGCAGCAGCGAGGCCAGGGTCGGGTGGCCGGGATCGAGGCCCTGCGAGCGGTTGTTGATCGGCTCGGCCAGGCCGCCCGGTGTACGGCCCGGATAGCGCCCGGTGTAGAGGCTGAACCGGGTCGGGGAGCAGGTCGCCGAGCCCGAGTACGCGTCGGTGAACCGCACCCCCTGCCGGGCCAGCCGGTCCAGGTTCGGCGTCCTGATGTGCGGCGCGCCGTAGGAGGAGAGGTCGGCCCAGCCCAGGTCGTCACCGAGAATGACCAGGAGGTTGGGGCGTCTTCCGGACGCGGTGGGACGGGCCTTGAACGGGCGCTCCGCGGGGGCCTGTTCGGCGGCCTCGGCGCCGGCGGTCGTACCGGCCACAGCGGTGACGGCACCACCGCCGACGAGACCGCCGAAGGCACGGCGGGTTAATTCGGGCATGACGGGATCCTTCGGGGAGGCGGCGGAATCGGTGGGGGAGTGCCCTCCATGCGATCAGCCGGCCCACCCCCGTGCCCAGGCATCTGCCCGGGAGTTCACGGAGCCGAAACGTCGGCCCGGCCGCCCCTCAGCCCACCTTCAGCAACAGCACCGCCCGCGCCGGCACGGTGATCGCCGATCCCGCCCGGTGTACCACCCCGGGCGCCGCCGCCTGCTCCTCCCGCGAGGTGTCGACGACCACCTCGTAGCGCTCCGCCCACGGCGGGCCCGGCAGCACGAAGGTCACCGGGCGGTCGCCCGCGTGCAGTACGGCGAGGAAGCTGTCGTCGAGGATCGGGTCGCCGCGCTCGTCGCGGCCGGGGATGTCCCGCCCCGAGAGGTACATGCCGAGGGTGGCGGCGGGCGCGTACCAGTCCCGTTCCGTCATCTCCGTGCCGCGCGCGGTGAACCAGGCCAAGTCCCTTATGCCGTCCGCCGACCGGGCCCGACCGGAGAAGAACGCCCGGCGGCGCAGCACCGGATGGCGGTGGCGCAGCTCGATCAGCCGGGCGGTGAGGTCGGTCAGCGCCCGCCAGCCCGGGTCCTCCCGCAGCCCCCAGTCCACCCAACTGACCTCGTTGTCCTGGCAGTAGGCGTTGTTGTTGCCGTGCTGCGTCCGCCCCAGCTCGTCGCCCGCGACCAGCATCGGCACCCCGGTGGAGAGCAGCAGCGTGGTGAGGAGGTTCCGCAACTGCCGCCGCCGCAGCGCCTGTACGCGCTCGTCGTCGGTCTCGCCCTCGACCCCGCAGTTCCAGGACCGGTTGTCGTCCGTGCCGTCCCGATTGCCCTCGCCGTTGGCCTCGTTGTGCTTGCGCTCGTACGACACCAGGTCCCGCAGGGTGTAACCGTCGTGCGCCGTGATGAAGTTGACCGAGGCGTAGGGGCGCCGGCCGCCCCACGCGTACAGGTCGCTGGAGCCGGACAGGCGGTACCCGAGGTCCCGTACGTCCGGCAGCGCGCCGCGCCAGAAGTCCCGGACGGCGTTGCGATAGCGGTCGTTCCACTCCGTCCACAGCGGCGGGAAGGCGCCCACCTGGTAGCCGCCGGAGCCGACGTCCCAGGGTTCGGCGATCAGCTTCACCCGTCGCAGCACCGGGTCCTGGGCGATGACCGCGAGGAAGGGGGACAGCATGTCGACGTCGTGCATCGAGCGGGCCAGCGCCGCCGCGAGGTCGAACCGGAAGCCGTCCACGCCCATCTCGGTGACCCAGTAGCGCAGCGAGTCGGTGATCAGGCGCAGGACGTGCGGCTGTACGACGTGCAGTGTGTTGCCGCAGCCCGTGTAGTCCGCGTAGCGGCGGGCGTCGCTCTGGAGGCGGTAGTAGCCGCGGTTGTCGATGCCCTTCATCGACAGCATCGGGCCCAACTCGCCCGCCTCCGCCGTGTGGTTGTAGACCACGTCGAGGATGACCTCGATCCCGGCCTGGTGCAGTGCCCGCACCATCCGCTTGAACTCGCCGACCTGCTGGCCCGCCGTACCGGTCGCCGCGTAGGCCGCGTGCGGGGCGAAGTAGCCGATGGAGTTGTAACCCCAGTAGTTCTTCAGGCCCTTGCGCAGCAGATGGTCCTCGTGCGCGAACTGGTGGACGGGCAGCAGTTCCACGGCCGTCACGCCCAGCCGCACCAGGTGCTCGATCGCCGCCGGGTGCGCCAACCCGGCGTAGGTGCCCCGGAGTTCCTCGGGTATCCCGGGGTGCAGTCTGGTGAAGCCGCCCACGTGGAGTTCGTAGATGACGGAGTCCGCCCACGGTGTCTTCGGGCGGCGGTCGTCCATCCACTCGTCGTCGGTGGTGTCGTCGTGGACCACCACCCCCTTGGGAACGTGGGGCGCGGAGTCCCGGTCGTCGCGCACGGTGTCCGCGACCTGCTGCTGCGGCCAGTCCCGGACATGCGCGTACACCGCGGGCGGCAGCCCGAACTCGCCGTCCACCGCCCGCGCGTACGGGTCCAGGAGCAGCTTCGCCGGGTTCCAGCGGGCGCCGGTCCACGGGTCCCAGCGGCCGTGCACCCGGAAGCCGTAGCGCTGTCCGGGCAGCACCCCGGGCAGGAAGCCGTGCCAGATCTCGTGCGTCAGCTCGGTCAGCGGGGCGCGGGTCTCCGTCCCCCGCTCGTCGAACAGGCACAGCTCGACCGCCTCCGCGCCCCCCGCCCACAGCGCGAAGTTGGTGCCCGCCACCCCGTCCGGGCCGACCCGGAAGCGGGCCCCCAACGGCATCGGCGTGCCCGGCCACACGGGCATGGCCGGTGCCGGGTGCGGGGCGCCGTTCAGCACGGGGACGGCACGTGGTGCCGGCACGGCCGCGTCGTCGACGGACCGCTCCACCGGCACGCCGTCACCGTCGACGCGCTCCTCCTGCACGGCCTCCTGCTCGGCTGCGCTCGACACCGTCCGGCCTCCCGCGGCTCATGGAACGACGAGGTGAAGGGCGCTCGACGTCCCGGTCACCAGCCCCTGTCATGTCGTTCTCCCCACTGTTCTGCCCAGAGCTCGGCCAAGCGACCCGGTCAAATCCGGTTGGCGCGCCGCCCGGAGGGGCGCGGACCTCCGATGCCGCGCCCGGCGCGGCGTGTCGCACTCACGTTTCCCTGAGGCGGGCCCGCTCGTTGGGCACCCCGTGAGGCATGCACAAGGGCGCGCGCGGCGCGCGGGGGCCGCACTGGCCGCCGTACTGACATGGGCAGGACTGCTGGCCGGAGCCGCCGGCTGTACTTCGGACGGCGCGGGCGGGAGCGGCATCGACGAGCTCTTCGGCAAGGCACCGGCGCCCGAGGACGTGATCCGGATCTCGCCCGACGACACCGCCAAGGGCGTGAGACCCGACCAGCGGCTGCTGGTCCGGGTGCCCAGCGGGCGGCTGGAGTCGGTGCGGGTCGTCAAGGAGCAGGACGCCCAGGACACCCCCGTCCCGGGCCGTGTCTCCGACGACGGACTGCGCTGGGAACCGGACGACGCACGGCTCGCCCTGGCCGCCCGCTACACCGTCGACGCGGTCGCCCTCGACGGCCACGGCCGCCGCTCGGCCCGGCACACCACGTTCACCACCTACGTCCCCGACGAGCGGTTCATCAGCTACGTCACCCCCGAGAACCGCGCGACCGTCGGCACCGGGATGATCGTCTCGCTCGGCTTCAACCGGGACATCGAGAACCGGGCCGCCGTCGAGCGCGCGATCCACATCACCGCGAAACCGGCGGTCGAGGTCCGCCCGCACTGGTTCGGCAGATCGCGCCTGGACTTCCGCCCCGAGAACTACTGGCGGCCCGGCACCCAGGTGACGGTCTCCCTCCGCCTGCGGGACGTCGAAGGCGCACCCGGTGTCTACGGCCTCCAGTACAAGACGTTCTCCTTCACGGTCGGCCGCAGCCAGGTCTCCCTGGTGGACGCGGCCAGGCACACCATGGAGGTACGGCGCGACGGCGACCTGCTGGCCACCGTCCCGATCACCGCCGGTGCCCCGGGACGGACGACGTACAACGGGAAAATGGTGGTCATGGAGATGCTGGAGGTGACCCGGATGAACAGCCGCACGGTCGGCTTCGGCGGTGAGTACGACATCCCCGACGTCCCGCACGCGATGCGGCTCACCGACTCCGGCACCTTCCTGCACGGCAACTACTGGGCGCCGGACGCCCCCGGACACCTCAACGTCAGCCACGGGTGCGTCGGTCTGCGGGACGTGAAGGGCGGCGGCTCGGACACCCCGGCCGGCTGGTTCTTCGACCGCAGCATCGTCGGGGACGTGGTCGAGGTCGTGCACAGCAACGACAAACAGGTCGCTCCCGACAATGGCCTCGGCGGGTGGAACATGGGTTGGAAGGAGTGGAAGGCGGGCAGTGCGGTCAAGTGACCGAGATGGGGCGGGTACCCGGTGTCAGGCGACAGCCGAAGTTGCGACCGAACGGTGACAATCGCCTGACACGAAGCTCAAATCCTGGCAGTTAATATGCGCGGACGCGCACGTCAGATGCGCAAAGGGGTGCGGGCCGGACCGGGCCCGGCGAGGGGAGAAAGTCTTGAACGTGCGACCGATATCGGGGGCGTCGGTTGACGCGCGCGGCCGGAGAGACAGCCGGACAGGGAGCCGGAGAGGCAAGGGCCTGCTGGCGCTGGTCCTCGGCGTGCTGCTGCTCGCCGTCACCGCGTGCGGAGGCGGCGGTGGCTCCAACTCCGGTTCCGGGTCCACCGACGCCAAGGACAAGCCGGCCTCGGACACCGCCCAGACCAAGCAGTCGCAGGCCGTCGTCACCATCGCCCCCAAGGACGGCTCGAAGTCCGTCGACACCAGCGGCGCCCTCAAGATCAGCGCCGTGAAGGGCAAGTTGACCGAGGTCACCGTGAAGGACGCCGGTGGCACCGAGGTCGACGGCGCGATCACCGGCGGTGGCGCGACCTGGACGCCCGCCACGCATCTCGCCGCTTCCACCAAGTACACCGTGCACGCGGTCGCCAAGGACTCCGCGGGCCGGGTCGCCGCCGAGGACTCCAGCTTCACCACGCTGACCCCGGCGAACACCTTCGTCGGCTACTTCACCCCCGAGGACGGCTCCACGGTCGGCGTCGGCATGCCGTTCTCCATCCGCTTCACCCGGGGCATCACGCACCCCGAGGACGTGAAGAAGGCGATCAGCATCACGACCTCGCCGGCCGTCGACGTCGAGGGCCACTGGTTCGGCAACGACCGCCTCGACTTCCGCCCCGAGAACTACTGGAAGTCCGGTACCAAGGTCACCGTCAAGCTCAACCTCGACGGCGTCGAGGGCCGTTCGGGCGTCTACGGCAAGCAGACCAAGACGGTCAGGTTCACCATCGGCCGCAACCAGGTCTCCATCGTCGACGCCAAGAAGCACACGATGAAGGTCACCCAGGACGGCAAGACCATCAAGACCATCCCGGTCACCACCGGCAAGCCCGGCTACGACACCTGGAACGGCCAGATGGTCATGAGCGAGAAGCTCACCGTGACCCGGATGAACGGCGAAACGGTCGGCTACGGCGGCGAGTACGACATCAAGGACGTCCCGCACGCCACCCGCCTGACCGACTCCGGGACCTTCGTCCACGGCAACTACTGGGGCGGCGACGCCTTCGGCAACTACAACGCCAGCCACGGCTGCATAGGCCTGCGGGACGTCAAGGGCGGTTACAGCAAGACCGTCCCGGCCGCGTGGTTCTTCAACCACTCGATCCTCGGTGACGTCGTGGTCGTCAAGAACTCGAACGACGCGACCGTGGCACCGGACAACGGCCTCAACGGCTGGAACATGTCGTGGGCCAAGTGGACGGCGTGACGTTTCGCTGACCGCGCGGCGGGCCCGGTGCTGTGACCGACAGCACCGGGCCCGCTGTCGTTAGCGCACGTTAACCTGCTGGCATGACCGTGAATCTCGAAGTCGCCGAGGGCGTCGGCACGATCCGCCTCGACCGCCCGCCGATGAACGCGCTGGACATCGCCACGCAGGACCGCCTCAAGGAACTCGCCGAGGAGGCCACGAGCCGCGAGGACGTACGGGCCGTGGTGGTCTACGGCGGGGAGAAGGTGTTCGCGGCGGGCGCGGACATCAAGGAGATGCAGCGCATGGACCACGCGGCGATGGTCGCCCGGTCGCGCGCGCTCCAGGAGTCGTTCACGGCGGTGGCCCGTATCCCCAAGCCGGTCGTCGCGGCCGTCACGGGCTACGCGCTGGGCGGGGGCTGCGAGTTGGCGCTGTGCGCGGACTTCCGGATCGCGGCCGACGACGCGAAGCTCGGGCAGCCGGAGATCCTGCTCGGACTGATCCCGGGGGCCGGCGGCACCCAGCGGCTGGCCCGGCTGATCGGCCCGTCGAAGGCGAAGGACCTGATCTTCACCGGTCGTATGGTCAAGGCCGACGAGGCGCTCCGGCTGGGCCTGGTGGACCGGCTGGCGCCGGCCGCCGAGGTGTACGCGGAGGCGCACGCGTGGGCGGCCCGGCTCGCGCAGGGACCGGCCATCGCGCTCCGCGCGGCGAAGGAAGCGATCGACACCGGTCTGGAGACGGACATCGAGACCGGGCTCGCGGTCGAACGCACGTGGTTCGCCGGGCTGTTCGCGACCGAGGACCGTGAGATCGGGATGCGCAGCTTCGTCGAGGAGGGCCCCGGGAAGGCGAAGTTCCGCTGAACGGGACGGTCGAAGTCCGCTGAACCGGACGGTCAAATACCGCTCAGCCCCTTGCAATTGACGTGATGTCTCATACAGGTGCCTCGACGGGACGGTTTATGGGAACCTTAAGGTGACCTTAAGCCCGCCTTGTCGAGGGAGCCTGTCGATTGCCTCCAACAGAGCCTTCACCGCAGGTCGGAGGGGGTGCGGCCGACACCGAAATGCCCTTGGCATATGTCAACCGGATGTCGCGGAACGGAGGCTTCCGGGGGGCGTATTCCTCCGGAACCACCCCGGAGGCCGTCCGGGGCGGCCATGATGGACGCATGGCGGGGCTGGAGGGTATCGGACAGCCGCGGGGACAAGGCCGTGCGACCGCGGCGCGCTGGTCGCCTGCGGTCGAGGACGAGCGGGCACTGAAGGCGATCGAGTTGTTCGGCGATCCGACGGAGGCGGAGGTTCCGCTCCCGTCCCGCCCCGAGTCCGCCGCCGCGGCCCGCAGACTCACCCAGACCGTCGTCCTGCGGCACTGGGGACTCAGCCCGAAAATGACCGAGGACGCCGTCCTGCTGGTCTCGGAACTGGTGGGAAACGCCGTACGGCACACCGGCGCCCGGGTGTTCGGACTGCGCATGAAGCGCCGCCGCGGCTGGATCCGCGTCGAGGTCCGCGACCCCTCCCGCGGCCTGCCCTGTCTGATGCCGGTCCAGGAACTGGACCTCAGCGGTCGCGGCCTCTTCCTCGTCGACAAGCTCTCCGACCGCTGGGGCGTCGATCTGCTGCCGCGCGGCAAGACGACATGGTTCGAGATGCGCGTCGCCGACCGCTGAGCATCGCCATGGAACCCCCGTTCGAGGTGCGACCCGTGAGGGTCCCTCAATCGGGTTAATGCCCCGGTTTCTCACCCAACCCCCCTTAAATGGACCGGGTGACCACGACCGACCGCCGTACGGCGTTGCGTGCGGGCGCCGGGCTCGTCGCCGGGGGCGCACTCGCCGCCGGATGTGCCACGACCGGCCCCACCGCGGCGCCCGCCACCGCGGCCTCCGCGACACCCGCCCGCGCCCCCGCCGCCAGCGCGACCCCGCGCGCCGCCCCCGCCCCGCGCGCCTTCCCCCGGCAGCCCGCGCAGATCACCCACGGACCCCGCGACCGCCCCCGGATCGCGCTCACCTTCCACGGCCAGGGCGACCCCGAGATCGCCACCGCCCTCCTCGCCGAGGCCGAGAGACACGGCGCCCGGGTCACCGTCCTCGCCGTCGGCACCTGGCTCGACACCCACCCCGAGATGGCCCGCCGCATCCTCGACGGCGGCCACGACCTCGGCAACCACACCCAGCGGCACATCGCCGTCAACACCCTGTCCGAGGCCGACGCGCTGGCCGAGATCACCGGCTGCGCCGACCGCCTCAAGCGGCTCACCGGCTCGATCGGCACCTGGTTCAGGCCCTCGCGCGCCCCGGCCGCGTCCCCCCTGGTCCAGCGCCTGGCCCACCGCGTGGGCTACCCGCACGTGCTCTCCTACGACGTCGACTCCCTCGACTTCACCGAGCCCGGCGCCCCCGCCGTCACCCGCAAGGTGCTCTCCGAGGTCCGCGACGGCTCCGTGGTGAGCATGCACTTCGGGTACGCCGGCACGGTCGCCGCGCTCCCCGCCGTACTGCAAGAACTCGACCGCCGCGGTCTGCGCGCGGTGACGACCACGGAGCTGCTGAGCTGATGCGACACACCCCCCTCACCCGCGCCCTGGTCACCGGCGCCGCCCTCGCCGCGCTGGCCGCCCTCGCCGGCTGCGGCTCCCAGGACCACGCCGACGAGGCCCTCGGCACCAAGGCCGCCCTCCAGCCGCAGCAGCAGCGGAAGCCGCAGGCGGTGCAAGGGCTGCCCGGGATGCCGCCGCTGCTCGACCCCACCGACGTGTACGCGGCCGACCGGCCGGGTCGACTCTCCCCGGTGGTACGGGACTTCCCCTCCCGGGTCTACGTCCCCAACACCGGCTCCAACACGGTCTCGGTGATCGACCCGAAGACGTACAAGGTCATCGAGACCATCCCGGTCGGGGTCCAGCCCCAACACGTCGTCCCCTCCTGGGACTTGAAGACCCTGTGGGTCAACAACGACCGGGGCAACACCCTCACGCCCATCGACCCGCGAACGGGCCGCGCGGGCAAGCCCGTCGACGTGCACGACCCGTACAACCTGTACTTCACGCCCAACGGCAGGTACGCGATCGTCATGGCGTCCCTCGACCGCCAGCTGGTCTTCCGCGACGCGCACACCATGAAGACCGTGAAGGCGGTCCCGGTCAGCTGCTACGGCGTCAACCACGCCGACTTCTCCCCGGACGGGCGGTACTTCATCGTCTCCTGCGAGTTCAGCGGTGAACTGCTCAAGGTCGACACCGAGCGGATGAAGGTCATCGGGCAGCAGAAACTGCCCTTCCACGGCTCGATGCCGCAGGACGTCAAGATCTCACCGGACGGCAAGCGGTTCTACATCGCCGACATGATGGCCAACGGCATGTGGGTCCTGAACGGCGACACCTTCGCCAAGCCGGACTTCCTGCCCACCGGCAAGGGCTGCCACGGTCTGTACATCAGCCGGGACTCGCGCGAGATGTACATCTCCAACCGGGGCGAGGGCTCCATCTCCATCTTCGACTTCACCAAGAACAAGCTGACCAAGAAGTGGCACCTGCCGAACGGCGGCAGCCCCGACATGGGCGGCGTCTCGGCCGACGGCAAGGTCCTGTGGCTGTCGGGCCGCTACAACTCCGAGGTCTACGCCATCGACACCCGCACCGGCGCCCAACTCGCCCGCGTCAAGGTCGGCGGCGGCCCGCACGGCCTCGCCGTCTACCCGCAGCCGGGCCGCTACTCGCTCGGCCACACCGGCATCTTCCGCTGACCCCACCCCGACAGCCGGTCGGTCGGAGCGGCACTGAGCAGCAGCGCCTCCGAACCCACCGGGCGGTAGCCCGCCGCCAGGAACGCCCGCATCGAGCGGGCGTTCCCCGGCGCGACCTGCGCCCACAGCGGCTCGGCCGCCAGCTGACGGGCGGCGGCCACCAGGGCACGCCCCAGCCCCCGGTGCCGTACGCCCTCCTCGATCTCGACCGAGACCTCCAGGCGGCCCGCGACGCCGCGGCCCATGACCAGCAGCCCGCCGTCCGTCGTCCACGCGCGCACGTCGTCGCGCCGGCCGCGGGCGTACACGATCCTCGGGTGGTCGCCGTCCGTGATCTCCCGCAGCGGGAGCGGCGGTTCGCCCGGCAGCGGGGTGGCCACCAGCATCGCGTCGACGTTCTCCGCGGTACGGCCGGTCCGGTCCAGCAGGGCGGTCAGGAACCGCGGGTTCATCGGCGCCGCGAGCGCGTCGCAGGGCACGGCGGCCAGCGTGGCGTACACCCAGTCCGGGTCCTCGTCCGTGAAGACCACCGCGTGCGCGGTGAAGGCGAGCACCCCCGCGTCCCGCTCCGACATCTGCGGCACGACGGTCGTACGGCCGTCCGGCGGCGGGAGGACACCGCGCGCCGCCGCGTCGAGAATGTCCCGGAGAGTCTCCATCGCCGCGCTCCTCGCACTCCTTGAGTCTCCACCCACTGGAAGGCCCACACTCACAGACATGATCGACGACGGCACCGAACTGCTCACCATCGGGGAGCTGGCCAGGGCCACCGGACTGACCGTGCGCACCATCCGCTACTGGTCGGACGAGGGCGTCCTCCCCCCGGCCACCCGCTCCGCCGGCGGCTACCGGCTCTACGACGCCGAGGGCGCCGCCCGCCTCGAACTGATCCGCACCCTGCGGGAGTTGGGCCGAGGCCGTGTCCGCGAAGTCCCGTCTGCCTCGCGACGCCCGGCACGCACGCTCGCCGCACCGCCCGAAAGCCCAAGTACGCCCAGTACGAGGGCTTCCGGGCGGCACGCCGATCGCACGCACCGGACGCCGCGAGGCCCGCCCTCCGGGCGGACGACGCGACTTCGCGGACACGACCTCGGCCTGGACGACGTGCGCAAGGTACTGGCGGGAGAGACGACGGTCGCGGAGGTGGCCGCCGCCCATGTGCTGGCGCTGGACGCGCGGATCCGGGCGCTGCGGGTGACCAGGGCAGTGCTGTCGACCGTGGCGCGACGCGGTTCGACCGCGGAGGAGATGACGCTCATGCACAAGCTGGCACGGCTGTCGGCAGCCGAACGCAGGCGGATCATGGAGGAGTTCGTGGACGAGCTGTTCCACGGCCTCGACACCGTGGACCCGTGCGTCGAGCGGCGGATGCGCGGCATCGCGGTGGACCTGCCGGACGACCCGAGCCCCGAACAGGTGGACGCCTGGGTCGAGTTGGCGGAGATGGTGCGGGACCCGGAGTTCCGGACGGAGATGCGCAGGGTCATGGAGTTCAATGCGGCGGACCAGGACCGCGGTGCCGTGTCCTGGCGGGCCGTCTGGTTCCCGATGCGTCTGGTGCGGCTGGGCGGAGAGGCCCTGCGGCGGGGAGTCGACCCCGGGTCGCCCGAGGCGGCGGGCATCGTCCGGGAGGTGCTGGGCGAGGGCGGCGACCCGGCCGTCGTACTCGAACGGATGGAGTCGGCGTCCAACAACAGGCTTGCCCGGTACCGGGAGTTGCTGTCCACGGTGAAGGGCTCCGGGCCCGCGGGAGCGCACCGGGAGGAGTTCGCGTGGGTGGTCGCCGCACTGCGTGCCCGCGCGGCCGGTTAATCTTGCCTCCGTCAACAGGCGGTAAAGCGTTACGAAGGGGCGGATCCGGTGGCGGACATCGAGGAAGCACGCAAGCAGTTCCAGCGGATCGACACGGACGGTGACGGCTTCATCACCGCCGCCGAGTTCAAGACCGCCCTGGCACAGGGAGGCGACTGGAACGTGACCGAGTCGGTCGCCGAGGCCATCATCAAGACCCGTGACCTCGACGGGGACAAGGTCCTGTCGTTCGACGAGTTCTGGGCCCACCTGAACAAGTGACCCGGGAGCGACCCGAGTGACAGGGGCGCCCGTCCTTCGGTGGACGGGCGCCCCTTCCGTCATCCCCGGTGCCTGATCCGTACGCTCCAGCGGCCGTCGTGCCGCTCCAGGACCAGCGGCAGATCGAAGCACTTGCCGACCTGGTCACCGGTGAGGACCTCGGCCGCCGGACCCTGCGCGAGCGGGCGGCCCTCGCGCAGCAGCAGGGCGTGGGTGGTGCCGACGGGCAGCTCCTCCAGATGGTGGGTGACCAGGACCGTGGCCAGGCGCGGATGCTCCCGGCGCAGCCCGTCCAGCGCGTCGAGCAGCCGCTCCCGGCCCGGCAGATCGAGTCCGGTGGCCGGTTCGTCCAGCAGCAGGAGCCGGGGCTCGGGCATCAGCGCCCGCGCGATCAGGGTCCGGCCGCGCTGCCCCTGGGAGAGCGTGGGCCAGCGGGCGTCCCGCAGTTCCGCCAGCCCCATCGTGTCCATGAGCCGGTCCGCCCGAGCCGCCTGCTCCGGCGTCGGGCGCCAACGCGGCAGCGGGGCGACGGAGTTGGTCAGCCCGGTCAGCACCACCTCACGGACCCGCAGCGGTTCGGCGAGCGGATGCCGGGGATTGACGTGCCCGACGTACGACCTCAACTCCCGTACGTCCACCCGCCCCAGCCGGCGGCCGAGCACCTCCACTGTCCCGCCGGTCGGGTGCACCAGCGCCCCGAACAGGCTCAACAGCGTTGATTTCCCTGCCCCGTTGGCCCCCAGGAGCGCCCAGTGCTCGCCGGCCCGGACGGTGAGGGACACCTCCGCGAGGATGGGCCGCCCGTCGCGGACGACCAGGACGTCCGTGGCGCGCAGCACAGTGGCCGGTTCGTCCGTCAGTACTTCGTTCACCGTGACCTCCGGTTCAGCGCTGCCGGTACGCTATCCACACCTCAGGTCCTCAGACAAGTGAGCTCTCCTCGATCCGGGTTGGTGAACCGCCGTGCCGCTGGGCCCCGTCCGCCCCAGTCCCCTCGTCGAACAGGCCGCCGACCGGCTGCGCGCGCAGATCGCCGCCGGTGAGTGGCCGGTCGGCACCAGGCTGCCCGGCGAGACCACGCTCGCCACCGAACTGGGCGTGGGCCGCTCCACGGTCCGCGAGGCCCTGCGCGCGCTCGCCGGGGCGGGGCTGGTCCGGCCCCGGCAGGGCGCCGGTGTGTTCGTGATCGCCACCGAGCCCGCCGAGGACTGGCCGACCCGGCTGCGGCGGGCCGCGGTCACCGATGTCTACGAGGTGCGGATGGGCGTCGAGGTCCAGGCGGCCCGGCTCGCGGCGCGCCGTCGTACGCCCGAGGACGTGACCGCGATGGAGCGCGCGCTGGAGGGGCGGCGGGCCGCCGCCGGGGCCGACGACACCGCGTTCGTCGACGCGGACATCGCCTTCCACGCGGCCGTGGTCGCCGCCGCGCACAACCCCGTACTCGCCGATCTCTTCGGCCAGTTCAGGCCGGTGCTGCGCGAGGGGCTGGTGGAACTGCTGGCCCTGACCGGGCTGCGCGAGCGGGATCCGCACGCCGGGGACGGGGCTCACGAGGCGCTGGTCAGGGCGGTCACGGAGGGGGACGCGGAGACGGCGGCGGAGGTACTGCGGGCGGAACTTGAGGATCCGTTCGGGGACTAGGCGGATTCCCGCTCCGGCCCGTTCGAACGCTTGTTAGTGTGCCGCGATGGAGGATCTTGGAAGCGTGGTCTGGCCGCCCGAGCCGATCAGGACCGAGCGGTTGCTGCTGCGTGCGTCGGAGGCCCGGGACCGGGCCGTCTTCGTCGAACTGCTCGCCTCCGACGAGGCGCACCGCTATCTCGGCGGTGCCCGGCCGCGCGCCGAGCTGGAGCGGGAGGTGCCCGAGGTGCCCCAGCGGTGGCCCGGGAGCTTCGTCGTCGAACTCGACGGGACGATGATCGGGCAGATTCTCCTCAGACGGGCGACAGCGGCCGGGCACAGCCGTCCGGCCGCCGCGGGAAAGGCCGACCTGGGCTATCTGTTCCTGCCTCGGGCGTGGGGATCCGGGTACGCGGGCGAGGCGTGCGCGGCGGCGCTCGACTGGCTCGCCGGAGTGCTTCCCGGCGTGCCGGTGGTGCTCACCACGCAGACCGCCAACCTCGCCTCGATGCGGCTCGCGGCGAAGCTGGGGTTCGTGGAGGTGGAGCGGTTCGAGCGCTGGGGTGCCGAGCAGTGGCTCGGGACGCGGCCGTCGGCCGTCCCGCCGGTTCACCCGTCCGGCGGCGGTCCGGAATAGCGGGCGACCGCGCGGGGTTCACGCCCCCGGAAGCATGCACATGCATCAAATCCGGATCGGCGAAGGGTCTGTCATGAAGATCGGCATCATCGGCGCGGGCAACATCGGCGGCAACCTCACCCGGCGGCTCACCGCCCTCGGACACGAGGTCTCCGTGGCCAACTCCCGCGGCCCGCAGACACTCACCGACCTGGCCGAGGAGACCGGCGCGACCCCCGTACCGGTCGAGGAGGCGGCACGCGGGGCCGAGGTCGTCGTCGTCACCGTCCCGCTGAAGGCCGTACCGGACCTGCCCAAGGGATTCCTGGACGGCGCGGCCGACGGCGTCGCGGTCATCGACACCGGCAACTACTACCCCGCCCGCGACGGCAGGATCGCCGCGATCCTCGACGAGGGCCGCACCGAGAGCCGCTGGACGGCGGAGCACATCGGCCACACCGTCATCAAGGCCTTCAACGGCACCTACGCCCAGGACATCCTCGACCGGCACCGCCCCGCCGACGCCCCCGACCGCCTCGCCCTCCCGGTCGCCGGCGACGACGAGGCCGCGAAGCGCGTGGTCAGGGCCCTCATCGAGGACCTCGGCTTCGACACGGTCGACGCGGGCAGCCTGGACGACTCCTGGCGCCAGCAGCCCGGCACACCGGTCTACGGCCTGCGCGAGGGCGTGGCCGAGGTCACCAAGGCACTGGCGGAGGCCTCGCCGGAACGGACGGGGGACTTCAAGGGCTGACGGCCACGGCTGACCACCACGGTTGACGGCCACGGCTGACCGCCACGGCTGACCGCCGACGGGCGGGCCGCCCTCTCCTCTCACTCCTGTCTCAGGCGTCTCTGGCCCAGGTCTGGAGGGCGGCCTTGCTCGCGAAGTCGGCCACGTTCTTGTCGTGCGGGTCGGAGGTGTACTGGTGGAAGACCCAGTCCGCCTCGATACGGGGTTTGCCGGCCGTCGTGTAGTCGGCGATCCAGAGGCCGTCGCCCGCGTAGGCGGTCTTGTCGATGTTCAGCCAGAAGTTGCGGTTGCAGTAGAGGACGACCCGGTTGTCGGGCCGCAGGGCCTTCACCTTGCGGATGAAGCTGTCCTTCTCCGCGTTGGAGGCGTGGGTGCCGTCGCCGGTCGTCTCCCAGTCGACGGCGAGCAGCTCGCCCGCCTTCTCGGGGGCCTTGCTCACGAAGTACTCCGCCTGGGCGGTGATGTCACCGGGCCAGAGGAAGTGGTAGAAGCCGACGACCAGTCCCGCGTCCCGGCCCGTCTTCGTCTGGGCGGTCAGTCTCGGGTTGACGTACGAGCGGCCCTCCGTCGCCTTGATGAAGACGAAGGAGGAGCCGTCCGTGCTGTACGCGGTGGACTGGTACGCGCTCACGTCGATGCCATGCAACATAGGGGGACTTGTGCCCTGTCCCCGGCATCCGGAACCTCAGCTTCTGGTGGCCACCGAACCGAGTACGGCCGCCGATTTCGCGGACCAGTCAGAGGTGATCACACTTGCGTGATCGGCGGCCAATAGTGCCAATTTGGCGGCGACTTCCGCATCCGTGGGAGCCGTCGAGGAGATCGCCGGAGCCACCGCGTACGCGTCCGTCATGATCAGGATGTAGTGGTTCGTGGAGTAGAACGACGTGTCGTAGCCGTTGTTGACGTACGTCGCCGCGTCCCCGTCGAAGAACACGAACCAGGGGCGGATCGAGGTGTCCGAGGTCCAACGGGCCGCCCGCGGATCGCCGTTCGCCGCGCCCAGGACGGCGGGGAAGGCCTGCGCCTGCGAGATCGTGCCGGCCGCGTACAGGTCGCGCAGATGGTCGCCGTACTCCTGGTCGGTCCAGTAGTGGTCGAACGGGTTGGCCTGTTCGACCGTGCCCGGGATCAGTTCGAAGATGAACTTGCCCTTGAGGTCGTCACGGGAGGGCCACGCGTTCGCCTTGGCCGCCGCGTCGAGCGTGGAGTACGAGGAGCCGAGCAGGTCGGACGGCTTGTAGACACTGCTGCCGAGCTTCTGCGAGACCAGGGTGTCGAACGCGGTCGGGCCCAGACCGATGGTCTGGTTGAAGCCCACCTTCATCTCCACCTTGACGATGATCGGCGCGTGGTCCGGGTGCAGGGTGTTCCAGGCGGCCATGTTGTCCAGGCAGCTGCCGAGATCCTGGTTGCGGTCCTTGCTGTACAGATCGGCGGGGGTGCTCGCGTACTCGCAGTTGTTGTCGTTGGCGAACAGGTCGCTGTGGCTGACCCGCCACCGCTTGCTCAGACTGTCGACGTACACGTCCAGCTCCAGCAGCGAGGCCCCGGAGTCCAACGCCTGCGCCCAGTACGTGTACTTGTCCTTCTCGTACGCGTTGTGGGTACCGATCGTCGTCGTCTCCGAGAACTTCGGCGCCGCCGCGTGGGCGTTGCCCACGGCCCCGGACATCAACAGCCCGGCCACGCCCAGCAGCACGGCCAGCCGTCTCGCCGCCTTCAAGGGTCTCAAGGGCTTCATGGGTCTCATGGGTCTCATGGGTCAACTCCCCTTCGCCGTGGCCTGGTTGAGCCTGGGTGGCGGCAGCAGCGTAGGGCGGAGCGGTTACTCCTCGGTAGCCCCTGGAGGAACATCGGCTGCGGTGACGTCCGGCGCGCGGGGTGACACGTCCGCGGGCGGGTACCCGCACCACGGGAAACCGAACAGAGCAGAAGGAGTGCGAACCATGCTGCACGCAGCGGATGTCCGGGAGTGGCGGGAGCGGGACGTCGTGGACGCGGAGTCCCACAAGATCGGTGTTCTGGAGGCCGTGTACGTGAACACCGCCACCGACGAGCCGGCCATGGCCACGGTCCGCGTCGGGCTTCCCACGCGGCACCGGCTCGTCTTCGTCCCGCTGGACGACGCGATCCTGGGGCCGGACTACGTCAAGGTCGACTACCCCAAGGCCCTGGTGAAACAGGCCCCTTCGATCGGTACGGACGACGTGCTGCCCGCCGAGCAGGAGGAAGGGATCTTCAAGCACTACGGCCTGCCCTACAGCACCGGCACCGGCGGCGAACGCCAACTGGCCCGCCGCTGAAGCCGCTTGTCGCCGGAGGGTTTCAACCCGCCTATCCCGGCCACCCGTTGAACATGTCCACACGCTACGGCGGAAGCCCCGCGGGGACGGTCATCTCCGTCATCGCGGACCTCGCGGCACTGATCCTGATCCTGTGGATCGCCCTCTACCTGTTCGACGCCAACACCGCGAACAGCACGGTCCACTGGGTCCACCACGCGGCCGACTGGCTCTCCGGCTGGTCGCACAACCTGTTCACCATCCACTCGGCCGACTGGCGCACCGTGGTCAACTACGGCCTGCCCGCGCTCGTCTACCTCTTCATCGGTCACGCGGTGGCCGCCGGCGTCAACCGCGACTAGACCTCCGCGGGCGCCGGTCGCCCGGCCGGCACCGCGGCGTCACTGCGGGACCACCCAACTCGGTGCCCAAGTCCCGCCCACGCCCTGGCTGTTGGCCGGGCCGGCCGTGTTGGCCGCATCGGCCGTGTTGGCGAGGTGGGCGCGGAGGACCGGAAGCGCCGGGTGGGGATTGTCGCGGTGCCAGAGAAGTGAGTGCGGGTACACGGGGGTCGGGTCGGTCACCGGGATGCGGCGCAGATCGTGGCCGGTGGGCCAGACGAGGCGGGTGCGCGCGGTGGTGAAGGTCGCCAGGCCCGGGGTGTCGGCGACGGTGTCCAGGAGCACGTCGGAGCCGAAGTTGGGGCCGGTCGCCTCGATGGTCAGTCCGAACTCGGCGACGAGGGCGTCGTAGTAGGCGCTCCACTCGGTCCCGGGCGCGAGGCCGGGCATCCAGATCCGGTGCCCGGTGAGTTCGGCGAGGGTCACCGAGCGGGCGTTCGCCAGCAAGTGGGCCGGGCCGGTGAGGAGTTGGTGCGGCTCGTCGAGCACCCGGACCGACTCGATGTCCTCGGGCAGCGGACGGCCCGGCATCGCGACGGCCCGGAAGGACGCGTCGATCGCGCCGGACCGGATGGCGGCGACGGCCGTCTCGACGTCGAACAGCATCACCACGTCGAGGTCGACCTCGGGGTGCGCCTGGTGGAAGCCGCGCATCAGGGACGACGGCGCGACCCGCGAGGCGATCACATCGACCCGCAGCGGACGGCGCCCCGGCCGCACGGACGCGCCCGCCCGCTCCGCGACCCGCAACAGCTCACGCGCGTGGGGCAGGAACGCCTGACCGTCGATGGTGAGCTCGGCGCCCCGCGGCGCACGCGTGAACAGCCGCACACCGAGGTCGCGTTCCAGCGCGGCGACACGTTTGGAGACCGCCTGCTGAGTGATCGACAGATCACCGGCAGCCTTCTGGAACTGACCCGCTTCCACGACCGCGACGAAGGTCCGTACTGCTTCTAGGTCCACGGTGACCCACCCTAGTGAACAACTGGTGGTTGTGGACGGGGGGCGGGGCGGCTGTCCGAGCTGGTGTTGTGCCGGTCATCTACCTCGTCATGGGCAACGTCTGTTTGTTCGGCGCTGGTCCGTTCCTCAGTACGGCCTCGGCCGCCATCGGCGTTGTCACGGCGTAGCCCCGCCTCAGTCGTCGGCCAAGTCCTCCGGTGCGGAGCGGGCCAGTTCCGCGAGGGTGTTCAGGGCGCGGGAAAGGGTCTCCGGTTCCGGGGTGGCGAGGCCGAGGCGGATCGCGTTGGGGGAGTGGTCGGGGTCGACGGTGAACGCGGCGGCCGGGACCACGCCGATGCCGTGCCGGGAGGCCGCCGCGACGAAGGTGTCCGCGCGCCACGGGCGGGGCAGTCGCCACCAGCAGTGGAAGGAGCGGGGGTCGCCGTGTACCGCGAACCCGGCGAGTCGCTGGGCCGCGATGCCCTGTCGTACCGCCGCTTCCCGCTGTTTGGCCGCCACCAGCGCCCGTACCGTGCCGTCCTGCTGCCAGCGGTGGGCCGCCTCCAGGGCGAAGCGGGCCGGGGTGCAGCCGCCGGACCGCAGGGCGGCGGTGACGGCGCCGGTCAGGGCGGCGGGTGCCACCGTGAATCCGAGGGTCAGACCGGGGGCCACGCGCTTGGACAGGCTGTCGATCAGGACCGTCCGCTCGGGGGCGTACGCGGCGAGGGGCGGGAGTTCGTCGCGGAGGAAGGCCCAGATGGTGTCCTCGATTGCCGGGATCCCCAGCCCGAGCAGCACCTCGGCCAGTCGCTCGACGCGTCGGGCGGGCATGCTGAGCGAGAGCGGGTTGTGCAGTCTCGGCTGGACGTAGACGGCGTGCAGCGGGGCGCGGGCGTGCGCCTCCTCGACGGCTTCCGGCACCAGTCCCTCGTCGTCCATGGGGAGGGGGACGAGGGTGATCCTCAGGCGGGCGGCCACGGCTTTGACGACGGGGTACGTCAGTTCCTCCACGCCGAGTCTCGCCCCCGGCGGGACCAGCGCGGCGACCGCGGCCGAGATCGCCTGTCGGCCGTTGCCCGCGAAGAGGATCCGGTCCGGGTCCGGGCGCCAGCCGCCGCGGGTGAGGGTCTCGGCGGCGGACTCCCGGGCGGCCGGGAAACCTGAGACGCCGATCGGCCGCAGGGCCTGTCCGAGGGCGTCGGGGCGGAGCAGGCCGGCGAGACTCCCGGCGAGGAGCGCGCTCTGCTCCGGTGCGACCGGGTAGTTGAGCTCCAGGTCGATCCGGCCGCCGTCCGCGGGTTCGGTGAGCGCGGGGGCGGAGCCGGCCGGGTCGGCGGGTGTCGCGCGGACGAAGGTGCCGCGGCCCACCTCGCCCACGGTCAGGCCCCGGCGGGCGAGTTCCTGGTAGACGCGGGTGGCGGTGGAGTCGGCGATGCCGTGCCGTCGCGCGAACGCGCGTTGCGTCGGGAGCCGGTCACCGGGACGGAGGGCACCGGACCTGATCTCCTCCGCCACCGTGTCGGCGACGGTCCGGTAGTCCCGCATGGCTCACCCGTCCATCCTCTGTCGATTGCGAATTCGAACTCGTGCTCGAACTCGTGCTCGCGCTCGATCGTGAACTCTCTCGGACTTCATCTTCAAGGCAATCATGATATTGCACCGAGTGCAATGTTTTCATTGCACTGAGACACTGGTCCGGAATACGCTCCGTGCGAGTCGGTGAGGTGACAGCACAAGGGGGATTCATGGTCGAACTGAGCGGTGTACTCGGCGTGACGGCGGTGGCTCTGGGCATGGTGCTCACTCCCGGCCCGAACATGATCTATCTCGTCTCCCGCAGCATCACCCAGGGCAGGCGCGCCGGAATGGTCTCCCTCGGCGGGGTGGCGCTCGGCTTCATGGTGTATCTGCTCGCCGCCAACCTCGGCCTGTCGGTCTTCTTCGTCGCCGTGCCCGAGCTGTACTTCGCGGTGAAGCTCGCGGGCGCGGCCTACCTCGCCTATCTGGCCTGGAACGCGCTGAAGCCGGGCGGTGTCTCGGTCTTCGCGCCGCAGGACGTACCGCACGACTCGCCGCGCAAGCTGTTCACGATGGGGCTGATGACGAATCTGCTCAACCCGAAGATCGCCATCATGTACCTGTCCCTCATCCCCCAGTTCATCGACCTGGGCAAGGGGCACGTCCTTCTCCAGGGCCTCGTCCTCGGCTCGGTCCAGATCGCGGTCAGTATCGCGGTCAACCTCGCCATCGTCCTGGCGGCCGGCGCGATCGCCGTCTTCCTCGAACGCCGCCCCTCCTGGCTGAAGGTGCAGCGCTATGCGATGGGTACGGTGCTGGGTGCGCTCGCCGTCTCCCTGGCCGTCGACAACTCTGGTCCAGTCAAGGCCAGTTGACGGTACGTCAGGCCGATGCCGCCGTATCCGACGCCCGCCGCCAGGCGATCCTGGCCGCGAGTGCGAACGGTTCGACGAGACTCGGGCGTGCAGTGTCCCGGTCGAGGTGGCGGAACTCCGTGGACAGGGTGATGGCGAGCCGTTCCGGTAGGCCGAGGCCCGGGTAGCGGTCCTCGTCGATGAGGATGTGGGCCGCCTCGATGGGGGTCTTGCCCTGGCCGTGCAGCAACAGGGCCTGGTCGGACAGGTCGTCCAAGTAGCTGATGTATGTGCGTAGTTGATCCGGCGTCATGAGCGGGCCGTGGCCCGGCACGATCCACTCGGGATCGAAGGCCAGGATGCGTTCGGCGGCCTGGGAGATCCGGTCGAGCGGGCCCGCCCAGTGGCAGGGGTGGTCGCCCGAGAAGATGATGTCGCCCGCGAACACCACGCGCTGCTCGGGGAGATGGACGATCAGGTCGCCCACGGTGTGCGCGGGACCCACCTCGTGCAGCTCGACGGGGATCCGGCCGACGGTGAGGTCATGGCGGCCGCTGAACGTCGTCGTCGGCGGCAGGACCCGTATGCCCGAGAAGTCGAACTTCCCGAAGTGGCGGCGGAAGTACCAGCCCAGCGGCTGGTCCGGATCGCTGTCCCACACCAGCGCGTGCAGCTGTTGGGGCGTCGGCTCCACGCACTGGTGCTCAAGTGCCGCGTCCGTGGCGACGATCTCACTGCCGGTCAGACACTGGATGCCCCATGTGTGGTCGCCGTTGGCATGCGTGGCCACCACGGTGCCCGGCACGGCGGCGGTCCCCGTCGCGCGACGGGCCGCCGCGAGCAGGTCCTCGGTGAGGGCCGGGGTGTACGGCGTGTCCACGAGAAGGGCCTCGCCGTCCGAGTGGACCAGGCCGCAGTTGGCCAGACCCCAGGTGTCCACGCCGTCGGGAGCCCACATGTGCACGCCGGGCGCGATCTGGTGGAGCCGGGTTGCGTCAGTCATGGGTACGCATTCTTCCCGGGCCGGACTTCACACGGCAACGGGGCGTGGCGAGGGCTCGAAGACGAGGAAGAGGAAGCGGGCCCCGGGCGAGCCGAAGGGCTGCGCCGCACACATCGTCACCACGCCCAGCTGCGACACCTCGTGGTGCTCGCAACAGCGGTCCCGCAGATCCTCCTCGCCTTCCGGGGGCACAAATCCCGCGTGGCGCATGAGACGTGAGTCACCGTCAGGATGGACGTAGGCGATCTTGTGATTGCGGTAGATCGGGCCCGCGACCGGGTCGTCGTTGACCTCCTGGTCCAGTTGCTGGAGGTCCTTGTTGTCGGGGTGCGAGGCCACGGCCGTGCGCAGTTGGGCGGCGACCGGCTCGGCCCACCGCTTCTCCCACTGCACGAGATGGTGCTCGCGGGCGTCCTCGCGCAGCAGCATCCAGCGGATCAGGTTCTGCTCGGGGAGGCGGGCGGGTCGGCCCGGCGCCTGCGGGAACATCCGGACGAAGTCGTCGTTGGCGGCCAGGACGTTCCAGGCGACGTCATTGGCGTAGCAGGGCTGGCCGGAAACCCGCTCGATCGCCGTCTGCCAGGCCGGGGCGACGCTGCTGCCCGCCGCCGGGTCCATGGGGAACGGCGGTTCGTAGCCCAGCGCGTAGACGTACAGGGCGGCGCGCTCGCGCTCCTCCATCCGCAGGGCCTGGGCGACGTTGTCGAGGAACTCCGCGGTGGGCGAGGGCATTTCCCCCCGCTCAAGGTCGGCGTAGGTGCGCTCGGACACGTACAGCACCTGCGCCACCTGCGCCTGCGACAGCCCCGTGGAACGGCGCCCCCGTCCGCTGCGCTGCGGCCAGCCCAGCTCCACCGGGTCTATCTGCGCCCGTTTCCAGCGCAGCAGTCGTTGCAGCGCCTCCTTGTTGTCCACCTCAGAACCTCTCCCGTACCGCCCGCCCGGCGGCCAACTCAATTACCGGAAAGCCTTGTTCCTGAAATTCCGGAACCGGAAAAAACAGAGCCTGGTGTCCGTGACGCCGGTGCACGAAGATCACTCACCGGGCCGGTCGCGCCGCCGGGGACGCGGGGCCCCGATCACGAAGGGGGCGTGTTTCGACGTGTGGTGGCCGAACCGACGTGCCTACGGGCCACGGTGGCGTGCACGCGGCGCACCGCACCGATCCCCCCTGGTCCCGGAATCCACGAGAACTGTCATGTTCAAACATTCATCACCTACAGTGACGGCTCGGCTGATCTCGTTACAGTCGAGTACTGGCCAGATTGCCGTCGCTCACCGGCCGCACCTCTCAGTCCGGAAAGGCATTCTGTGTCCCGTTCAGTCCTGATCACCGGTGGCGGCCGAGGAATCGGTCTCGCTGTCGCCCGTCGTATGGCAGCCGCCGGTGACCGTGTCGCCGTGACGTACCGGACGGGCGAGCCGCCGGAGGGTCTGCTCGGGGTGCGGTGCGACATCACCGACGCCGACCAGGTCGATGTCGCTTTCAAGCAGGTCGAGGCGGAGCACGGGCCGGTCGAGGTCCTGATATCCAACGCGGGAATCGTCAAGGACCAGTTGCTGCTGCGGATGTCCGAAACGGATTTCACCGAGGTCGTCGACACGAATCTGACCGGTGCCTTCCGTGTCGTGAAGCGGGCCAGTCGGGCAATGCTCCGCGCCAGAAAGGGCCGCGTCGTTCTCATCTCCTCCGCGGTCGCGCTGCGCGGCGAGAGCGGACAGGCCAACTACGCGGCCTCCAAAGCGGGGTTGATCGGATTCGCCCGCTCGATGGCCAGGGAACTCGGCGCGCGCGGGATCACCTTCAACGTGGTCTCTCCCGGTCTCACCGAGACCGCGATGAGCGAGAACCTCACCGAGGACCAGCGCACCCACCTGACCGGGCAGATCCCCCTGGGCCGGCTCGCCGGGCCGGACGAGGTCGCCGCCGCCGTCGCGTTCCTGGCGTCGGACGACGCGGGATACATCACCGGAGCCGTGCTGCCGGTGGACGGGGGAGCCGGCATGGGGCACTAGGCCGTGCCCGCCAAGTCCCTCCAGAGCAGGCGGCGCACGCCGACCGGACGACTGGACGTCGAATTGCCCAGCGGGGGTCCGGGTATGCGCCAACCGCTCTCCGTCGACTGGTTTTCCGCACCCACCGCCAAGGAGTTCTGCTTATGCGCGGGCCGACTGCGCCGAATATGCATCGGTTGACCATCGACGACTTCACCGACGAGGACGTCGCCGAGTTCCACCGTCTGATGAGCGAACTGCTGACCAAGTGCACGGCGGTCGGACAGCAGCACGCGCCGGACGGTACGTGGGTCCCGTCGACCACCGGTCTCTTCGATCAGATGGCCGAGTCCATGCAGTTGGTCGCCGAGGTCTCCAGAGCGCTCAACCACACACGCGCCGGCATCCGCAGGGTCGGCGGCCGGGCACGGCAGCGGCTGTACGAGCGCGTCAGCGGCCGCCACGAAGGCCCCGCCGGCCGGACCGGGTCCGCCTGACCGGCACCACAGACCCGGGCGGGGGTCGGTCGGCAGGAGGGAAGTCTGCCGGCCCCCGCCCGATTTCGTGTTCCGCGTATTTGCCGTGCCGTGCCGGTCGGTGCGGCGAAATCGACGCTGCGTAAAAGCGTCAGACCGCTTAGGTCCGGCTGGAGTCCCGCCCCGGCAAGGACAACCCCGACGTCGTCGAGACCTCCAAGACGTGCGACCTCACCCGACTCGTCGACGACCACTGCACGTGGTTGCTGCACGAGCCCGTGAACACCTGCACCGCCCCACGGCTGTCCGCCCCTCGGCACCCGCCCTCAGCACTCGATGATGTTCACCGCAAGCCCGCCCCGCGCCGTCTCCTTGTACTTCACGCTCATGTCCGCCCCCGTCTCCTTCATCGTCTTGATGACCTTGTCGAGGGACACCTTGTGCGAGCCGTCGCCCCGCATCGCCATCCGTGCCGCCGTCACGGCCTTCACCGCGGCCATGCCGTTGCGTTCGATGCAGGGGATCTGGACGAGGCCGCCGACGGGGTCGCAGGTGAGGCCGAGGTTGTGTTCCATGCCGATCTCGGCCGCGTTCTCGACCTGTTCGGGGCTGCCGCCGAGGACCTCGGCCAGTGCGCCCGCCGCCATCGAGCAGGCGGAGCCGACCTCGCCCTGGCAGCCGACCTCCGCGCCGGAGATGGAGGCGTTCTCCTTGAAGAGCATGCCGATCGCGCCGGCGGCGAGCATGAAGCGGACGACTCCGTCCTCGTCGGCGCCGGGCACGAAGTTGACGTAGTAGTGGAGGACGGCGGGGATGATGCCGGCCGCGCCGTTGGTCGGGGCCGTGACGACCCGGCCGCCCGCCGCGTTCTCCTCGTTCACCGCCATCGCGTAGAGCGTGATCCACTCCATCGCGTGCGCCAACGGGTCGCCCTCAGCGCGGAGTTGGCGTGCCGACAGGGCGGCCCTGCGGCGCACCCGCAGGCCGCCGGGCAGGATGCCCTCCCGTGACATGCCCCGCGACACGCACGCGCCCATCACCCGCCAGATCTCCAGCAGCCCGGCCCGGATCTCCTCCTCCGTGCGCCAGGCGCGCTCGTTCTCCAGCATCAGCGCGGAGATCGACAGGCCGGTCTCCTGGGTGAGGCGCAGCAGTTCGTCGCCGGTGCGGAAGGGGTACTTGAGGACCGTGTCGTCCAGCTTGATCCGGTCGGCGCCCACCGCCTCCTCGTCGACGACGAACCCGCCGCCCACCGAGTAGTACGTCTTGGACAGCAGCTCGGCGCCGGCCGCGTCGTAGGCCCACAGCGTCATGCCGTTCGCGTGGTACGGCAGTGCTTTGCGGCGGTGGAGTTTCAGGTCGTCGTCGAAGGAGAACGGGATCTCGTGCTCGCCGAGGAGGCGGATGCGGCCGGAGCCCTTGATCTGCTCGACGCGTTCGTCGGCTCCCTCCACGTCGACCGTGCGCGGTGACTCGCCCTCCAGGCCGAGCAGTACCGCCTTCGGGGTGCCGTGCCCGTGGCCGGTCGCGCCGAGGGAGCCGTAGAGCTCGGTGCGGACGGAGGCGACGGAGGTGAGCAGGTCCTCGTTGCGCAGTCGGCGCGCGAACATGCGGGCGGCCCGCATCGGGCCGACCGTGTGGGAGCTGGACGGGCCGATGCCGATCGAGAACAGGTCGAAGACCGAGATGGCCACGGTGACTCCTCAGAACGCGGACGTGCGGGGTGGTGCGGGATTCGAGGGCGCGAAGCGCTTCGAGCGTGGTGGTGGCGGGGGCCGGGTGGGCGGGGGCGCCGCACACCTCATCAGTGTGCGCGGCGCCCCCGGCCGCCGACCACAGCCGGACGGGCCGACTACAGCCCGGGATACAGCGGGTACTTCTCCGCCAGGGCCGTGACCCGGGCCTTGAGACCCGCCACGGCGGCCTCCCCGAAGGGACCGGGAGTCTTCAGGGTCTGCGCGATGATGTCCGCGACCTCGGCGAAGTCCTCGGCCGTGAAGCCGCGGGTCGCCAGTGCCGGGGTGCCGATGCGCAGGCCGGAGGTGACCATCGGGGGCCGCGGGTCGTTCGGGACGGCGTTGCGGTTGACCGTGATGCCGACCTCGTGGAGGCGGTCCTCGGCCTGCCGGCCGTCGAGTTCGGAGTTCCGCAGGTCGACCAGGACGAGGTGCACGTCCGTGCCGCCCGACAGGACGTCGACCCCTACGGCCTTCACGTCGTCCTGGACCAGCCGCTCGGCGAGCAGCCGCGCGCCCTCCACCGTCCGCCGCTGGCGCTCCTTGAACTCCTCGCCCGCCGCGACCTTGAAGGAGACCGCCTTGGCGGCGATCACATGCTCCAGCGGACCGCCCTGGAAGCCGGGGAAGACGGAGGAGTTGAGCTTCTTCGCGAAGGACTGCCGGGCGAGGATGATCCCGCCGCGCGGGCCGCCCAGCGTCTTGTGGGTGGTGGACGTGACGACGTCCGCGTACGGGACGGGGTTCGGGTGCAGCCCGGCCGCCACCAGTCCGGCGAAGTGCGCCATGTCGACCCACAGGTGGGCCTCGACCTCGTCCGCGATCCGGCGGAACTCGGCGAAGTCCAGCCGGCGCGGGTACGCCGACCAGCCCGCGATGATGACCTTCGGGCGGTGCTCCTTGGCGAGCTTCTCCAGCTCGGCCATGTCGACCAGACCGGTCTGCGCGTCCACGTGGTAGGCGACCACGTTGAACTGCTTGCCGGAGAAGTTGAGCCGCATCCCGTGGGTGAGGTGGCCGCCGTGCGCCAGGTCGAGCCCGAGGATGGTGTCGCCGGGCTGGGCCAGCGCGAACAGGGCGGCCTGGTTGGCGGAGGCGCCCGAGTGCGGCTGCACGTTGGCGTACTCGGCGCCGAACAGCTCCTTGACCCGGTCGATCGCGATCTGCTCGGCGACGTCGACGTGCTCGCAGCCGCCGTAGTAACGACGGCCGGGGTAGCCCTCGGCGTACTTGTTGGTGAGGACCGAGCCCTGCGCCTCCATGACCGCGAGCGGAGCGAAGTTCTCCGAGGCGATCATCTCCAGCGTGGACTGCTGCCGCCGCAGCTCGGCGTCGACGGCGGCGGCGATGTCCGGGTCGAGTTCGTGCAGGGGAGTGTTCAGGACGGACATGGGTCTACGACTCCTCAGCCGGCGGTGAAGGCGGTGTACTCGTCGGCGGAGAGCAGGTCGCCCGGCTCGTCCGTGATCCGCACCTTGAAGAGCCAACCGCCGTCGAAGGGCTCGGAGTTGACCAGCGCGGGCTCGTCCACGACGGCCGTGTTGATCTCCACGACCTCGCCGGTGACCGGCGCGTACAGGTCCGACACCGACTTCGTGGACTCCAGCTCGCCGCAGGACTCGCCCGCGGTCACCGTGGAGCCGACCTCGGGGAGCTGGGCGTAGACGACGTCACCGAGCGCGTTGGCCGCGAACTCGGTGATGCCGACCGTCGAGACACCGTCGACGGCGGCCGTCAGCCACTCGTGTTCCTTGCTGTACCGCAGATTCTCGGGGTGGTTGCTCATGGCGTGGATTCTCCTGTACGCGGGGGACTGCTGGTGAAGGGGGGAATGCGGAAGGACTCGTCGAGCGGGGGCGATCCGCCCCGGTCACGGACCCGACGCTACGACGACTGTCACTTCCGGCGCTTGTAGAAGGGGAGCGCCACGACCTCGTACGGCTCGTGGCTGCCCCGGATGTCCACACCGACACCGGCCGTGCCCGGCGCCGCGTGCGCGGCGTCGACGTAGGCCATGGCGATCGGCCTGCCCAGGGTGGGGGAGGGGGCGCCGGAGGTGATCTCGCCGATCACCTCGCCGTCGGCGACGACGGAGTAGCCCGCCCGCGGGACGCGGCGGCCCTCGGCGATCAGGCCGACCAGGACGCGCGGCGGCTGCGAGGCGGCGCGTTCGGCGGCGGCCTCCAGGGCGGCGCGGCCGACGAAGTCGCCGTCCTTCTCGAACTTCACGACCCGGCCGAGTCCGGCGTCGAAGGGGGTCAGGGAGGTCGACAGCTCGTGGCCGTACAGCGGCATGCCGGCCTCCAGGCGGAGCGTGTCCCGGCAGGACAGGCCGCAGGGGATGAGCCCGGCCGGGGCCCCGGCCTCGGTCAGCGCCTCCCACAGCTTCTCCGCGTCGGCGGGGGCGACGAACAGTTCGAAGCCGTCCTCGCCGGTGTAGCCGGTGCGGGCGATCAGCGCGGGGACGCCCGCGACCGTGCCGGGCAGACCGGCGTAGTACTTGAGGCCGTCCAGGTCCGCGTCCGTGAGCGACGCGAGGATGCCGGGGGACTCGGGGCCCTGGACGGCGAGCAGGGCGTAGGCGTCCCGGTCGTCGCGGACGATCGCGTCGAAGCCCTCCGCGCGTTCCGTCAACGCGTCCAGGACGGTCTGCGCGTTCGACGCGTTCGCCACGACCATGTACTCGCTCTCCGCGAGCCGGTAGACGATGAGGTCGTCCAGGATGCCGCCGTCGGCGCGGCAGATCATGGTGTAGCGGGCGCGGCCCACGCCCACGGAGGCGATGTTGCCGACGAGCGCGTGGTCGAGGAGCCGGGCGGCCTGCGGTCCGGTGACCGTGATCTCGCCCATGTGGGAGAGGTCGAAGAGGCCTGCCTTCGTGCGGACGGCGAGGTGTTCGTCGCGCTCCGAGCCGTAGCGCAGCGGCATGTCCCAGCCGGCGAAGTCGGTCATCGTCGCACCGAGCGAGCGGTGCAGCGCGTCGAGCGCGGTGCGGCGCTTCTCGGGGGTGGCGGTACTGCTCATCGGTCGTTCTCCCAAGGCATGACGGCGAGGTCGTTCCTCCCCATCTGTCATCGGGACCTGAGAGGTTCGCCATGACCGCGCGGGCCATGGGTTGCACCTTGGGTGGGACCACCGGGACGGGCGGTCCGCTTTTCAGATGTGCCTCGCCCGCGCGGTAACTGGGCCTGAGAGATTCAAGGGAGGGACTTGCTCCTTCGGCGCCCCGGCAACGGATCGTTGCCTGGGGACTCTCCCGCGCGGATTCAAGCGGCCGGTATGCAGTTAGGCGCGCACATCATCGCACAGGCTTTGTAACAGGCCTGTGGCCGGAAGCGAACGGAACCGCGAGACACCGTGCATTACCTTCTCTTTACGTTCAGTGGGGAGAACCTTTCCTGAACCCCCAGGGAGGACGATCACGGTGACAAGGACCACGGTGTACGCCACGACCTCGGCCGTCGCGCTGCCGAAGCAGCCCACGGCCCCGGCCCGGGAGGCGTGCCCGGCCCGCCCGGCACCGGTCGTCCGCGACCTCCGCGAGCGGGCCGGCCGCAGCCCGCACGGACTCCGCTTCGGCCCCCGCGATCTCGTCGTCGTCACCGGCCTGCCCGGCAGCGGCAAGTCCACGCTGATGCGGCGCGCGGTGACCGCCGACAGCGCCCGCGTCGACAGCCAGGACACCCGGGACCGCTGGGACGCCCGGATGTCCGGCGTCCCGGGCCCCCTTCCGTACGCGGTGTACCGCCCGCTGGTCCGCCTCGCGCACTACGCCGGACTGCGCCGCACCCTGCGCTCCGCGTCCGGAGCCGTGGTGCACGACTGCGGCACCCAGAGCTGGGTGCGCGGCTGGCTGGCCCGCGCCGCGCACCGGCGGGGCGGCACCCTGCACCTGGTGTTCCTCGACGTCGGCCCGGACATCGCGCTCGACGGACAGCGCGAGCGCGGCCGGGGCGTCTCGCGGTACGCGTTCCTGCGCCACCGCCGGGCCGCCGCCCGCCTGTTGCGCGCCGTGGAGCGCGGCGACCTGCCGCACGGGGTGGGCTCGGCGGTGCTGCTGGACCGGGACGCGGCGGACGTGCTGCGCCGGATCGACTTCGCGGACTGAGCCGCTAGCCTTTTCTGCCACGGCACGTTCACAGCAGGCGGTTTCACCAGCAGGCGGTAGGTAGATGGACATTCCGGCGGGCTTCCCCGGTCAGGCGTACCCCCACCCGCATCCGCACGGCGGATGGCCCGGCAACGAGCTGGAGGAGGTGCTCTCGGTCTCCCTCGGCCTGCCCTCGGCCGGCGGCCGGATCATCGAGGTGCTGGCCCGCAGCTTCGTGTGGGTCCCGCTGCCCAGCGGCGGCGGCCCGCACAGCGGACCGCTGGACCTGCCCACGCTGGACATCGAGGGGCAGGCCTTCGTGCCGGTCTTCAGCTCCGAGGAGCAGTTCCGCCAGGTCGTCGGCTCGCATCTGTCGTTCACGATCGCGCCCGCGGTGGAGTTCGCGCGCGGGCTGCCCCCGCAGGTGGGCATCGCGGTGAACCCGGACGGCGTGGTCGGCATCCCGCTCCCGCCCGCCGCCGTCGCCGAGCTGTGCCGCGTCGGCCGTACCGCCCTCGACGGCCCCACCAGCGGCGGCCGGGTCCGGCTCTTCGAGCCCGACTGGCAGGACGACCCGGTCGACTTCCTCGCCGCCGCCTCCGCCGAGTTCGCCGCCACCGGCGTGGTCGGTACGGCCCGCCGCTGCCTCGCCGCGATCGAGACCGCCGACCCGGTGATGTTCGTGGGCGTCGAACTGACCAGCTGGGAGGGCGACTTGAGGGCGGTCCCGATGGACGCCCTGTCCCGCGCCCTCACCAGGACCGAGGTCACATGGCCGGTCAACCTGGTCCTCCTGGACGTGACACAGGACCCGGTGGCCGACTGGATGCGGCAGACCGTGCGTCCCTTCTATACACAGGGTCACTGAAGGCGCCCCGAAGAGGCGCGGGGCCGTGTCGATGTACGGCTGCGCAGCGGGGCACTCCCGGCCCGGACGGACCGCCACTCGCGAACGCACCACGGGCCGCCACCCCTTGGGCGCTTAAGCTGTTTCCAACACAGGGCAACCAACCAGAAGGGGCGGTTCACGTGAGCGCCAGCGCCAGCGGCAGCCGCACCGCGACCGGCCAGGTCGAGCACATGCTGCGCCAGGTGACGCCCGGGCGCTACGACGCCTACGAGGCGCTCCTGCGCGCCCTCGCGACCCCGCACTCCGGCCAGGTCTGGATGCTCCTGTGGCACGGCCAGTCCGGCTCCCCGGACGCCCAGTACGGAAACATGCACGTCGAGGGCTACGGCTACGCCCCCTGTGTCACCTCGGCCCAGGAGCTCTCGGCCAGCGGCTGGAACCGCTCCTACGAGGTGGTCGACGGCCTGGACGTGGCCCGCACCCTCTACCCCGACCACTTCGGCCTCTGGCTCAACCCGCACGCCCCCGGCGGCGGGGTCGGCATCCCGTGGCTGGACCTGCGCCGGATCGCCACCGGCCTGGAGCGCCAGCCCGCGGGGCCGCTGCGCCTGACGGACCCGGCGGTCGAGGTCCCGCAGTTCTACGGACTGCTCACGCAGAACGCCCACCGCACCCCGGCGGTCCGCACCCTGCGCCGCGCCTGGGTGCAGCCCGCGCTCGGAGCGCCGTATCTCGCGATCGGTCTGGATGTGTACGACACCAGTCCGGCCGCCGTGGACTCGGTGCGCGCGATGATGCAGCAGTCCATCGGCGCGGTCCCGGACGGGCTGCCGGTGTCGACCGTGGCGATGTCCGACGACTACGACCCGGTGGCGCTGTGGCTGCGGGCGAACGCCCGCCCGTTCTACGACCGCGAGGCCCATGCCGCCCCCGCTCAGGCGGGCGGGTACGGCTACCCGCCGGCCCGTGGTGGATACTGACCCGGCGAGTCCTCTTCCCCGCTTCTCCGCAGATTTTACGTCGACGACACATTTCTTCGCGCGTAGATCGCGGTCTGGTGCCCCGAAAGGCGCCGAATCGGAGATCTGTCCCAACTGCCCCGCGTCCGGGAGGCGTTACCCGTTGTCCGTATAACGGAACCCTCCAGCCCGCATCACGTTTACGCATCCATTCACCGTCAAGTCTGGCAGCAGATCACCAAAGCGTTGAAGACTCCCGCACCAGGGGCCGTTCGCCCCGATGTACGACGGACTGATCATGGCCGCCACAGCGGCAAGTGTGGGCCGGCTACCGCCGGTTGAGAGGGGTCCCTGCCAGATGACGGCACCATTGCACGAGCCGACCGCGGAAGCGGCCCCGAGCGCGGCCGAAGAAGCGGCGGCCGCGACCGTCGGCGACAAGGCCGTGCAGGGACGTTCCCTGGGCCGGATCGCCTGGGAGCGACTCAAGCGCGACAAACTCGCCCTCACGGGCGGCATCGTCGTGCTCGTCCTCGTCCTGGTCGCGGTGTTCGCCCCGATGCTCGCCAGTCTGATCGGCCAGGACCCGGACACCTTCCACGAGACCCTGATCGACCCGCTGTTCGGCACCCCCAAGGGATCGCTGGGCGGCATCAGCGGCGACCACCTGCTGGGCGTAGAGCCCGTCAACGGCCGCGACATCCTCGCCCGCATCCTCTACGGCTCCCGGATCTCGCTCCTCGTCGGCTTCCTGTCCGCGATCGTCGCCGTGGTGCTCGGCACCGTCCTCGGCATCCTGGCCGGCTTCTTCGGCGGCTGGGTCGACTCGGCGATCAGCCGGGTCATGGACGGTCTGCTGGCCTTCCCGCAGCTGCTCTTCATCATCGCGCTCGTCTCCGTGATGCCCAACGACATGCTGGGCCTGAGCGGCTCCAGCGTGCGGGTGTTCGTGATGATCCTGGTCATCGGCTTCTTCGGCTGGCCCTACATCGGCCGCGTGGTGCGCGGACAGACCCTCTCGATGCGTGAGCGCGAGTACGTCGAGGCCGCCCGCTCGCTGGGCGCCGGACGCTTCTACATCCTGTTCAAGGAACTGCTGCCCAACCTGGTCGCGCCGATCATCGTGTACACGACGATGATGATCCCCACCAACATCCTCACCGAGGCGGCTCTCAGCTTCCTGGGCGTGGGCGTCAAGCCGCCCACGTCCTCCTGGGGACAGATGCTCTCCACCGCGATCGACTACTACGACTCGGACCCCATGTACATGGTCGTCCCCGGCGTGGCGATCTTCATCACGGTTCTGGCCTTCAACCTCTTCGGCGACGGCGTGCGGGACGCGCTCGACCCGAAGGGCTCCCGCTGAACCGCCCTACTCATGCGTCCCGTGCCATCTACACGGGGTCTCTCATCAAATCCGGAGGATCCGAGATCGTGACTACCCAACGCACCTCAGGGCGGCGTAAGCAGGCGTTTGCCGCCGCTGCCGCGGTCGCCGGCATGCTGGCCTTGGCAGCGTGCGGCGGCGGCAGCAAGAGCGACGACAGCGGTTCGAAGACCGGCGCCGCCGGCTTCGACGCGGCGAACAACAAGGTCGCCCAGGCCTCGCAGGTCAAGAAGGGCGGCGAGCTGAAGTTCGTCTCGGCTCAGGACGCCGACTTCTGGGACACCACGCGCGGTTACTACGGCTTCATGTGGGACTTCTCGCGCTACTACAGCCGTCAGCTGCTCACGTTCAAGACCGAGCCGGGTGCCGCGGGCGCCGAGCTCACGCCCGACCTGGCGACCGACATGGGGCAGGTCTCGGCCGACGGCAAGACCTACACGTTCCACCTGCGTGACGGGATCACCTGGGAGGACGGCAAGGCCATCACCTCCCAGGACATCAAGTACGGCATCGAGCGGGTCTGGGCCCAGGACGTGCTGTCCGGCGGTCCGATCTACCTCCAGCAGATGCTCGACCCCAAGGGCACCTACAAGGGTCCCTACAAGGACACCTCGGCGGACAAGCTCGGCCTGAAGGCGATCTCCACGCCCGACGCCAAGACGATCGTCTTCCACCTGCCCGTCGCGAACTCGGACTTCAAGCAGGTCCTCGCCATGGTCACGGCGTCCCCGGTCCGCCAGGACAAGGACACCAAGGCGAAGTACACGCTGCACCCCTTCTCCTCCGGCCCGTACAAGTTCCAGTCGTACAGCCCGGGCAAGAAGCTGGTCCTGGTCCGCAACACCAACTGGAAGGCGTCGTCCGACCCGGTGCGCAAGGCGTACCCGGACAAGATCTCGCTGACCATCTCCTCGAACCAGTCCGACATGGACCAGCGTCTGATCAACGGCGACTACGACATCGACGCCGGCCAGACGGGTCTGGGTCCGCAGGGCCGCACCATCGCCCTGAAGGAGCACAAGGCCAACCTGGACAACCCGATCTCCGGCTTCATCCGCTACGCGGTCTTCCCGCAGAGCGTCAAGCCGTTCGACAACATCGAGTGCCGCAAGGCGGTCATCTACGCGGCCGACCACGTGTCGCTCCAGACCGCGCGCGGCGGCCCGATCGCCGGTGGTGACATCGGCACCAACATGCTCCCGCCCGCCATCGCCGGCGGCGAGGGCCAGAAGTACGACCCGTACGGGATCTCCGGTGCCAACAAGACCGGCAACGACGACCTCGCCAAGAAGGCCCTGAAGGCCTGCGGCCAGCCGAACGGCTTCAAGACCACCATCGCGGTCCGCAACAACAAGCAGCAGGAGGTGGCCACGGCCACGTCCCTGCAGGCGGCGCTGAAGAAGGTCGGCATCACCGCCGACATCTACCAGTACGACGGTTCGCAGAGCTCCGGCATCATCGGCTCCCCCTCGAACGTCGCGAAGAAGAAGCTCGGCATCATCATCATGGGCTGGGGCGCGGACTTCCCGACCGTCCAGGGCTTCGGTGCCCCGCTGTGGGACAGCAACTACATCCTGCAGAGCGGCAACAACAACTTCGCCCTGATCAAGGACAAGACGATCGACGGGCTGTTCGACCAGTACAACACCGCGCAGGACGAGTCGAAGAAGACCCAGATCGCCACGGACATCAACCACAAGGTGACCGAGGGCGCGTACTACCTGCCCTTCACCTTCGAGCGACTCCTGAACTGGCGCTCCTCGCGTATCGCCAACGTCTACACGACGAACGCGTACAGCGGCTACTACGACTTCGTCAACATCGGTCTGAAGTCCACGAAGTAATCCCGGCACACCCGCCGTACGGCACGAAAGGCAGGTGAAGGCCGGCGCGGCGGGACCGCGGGCCACCGGACGACCTCCGGTGGCCCGCGGTCCCGCGGCGGGCCGTTAGCTGTGCTCGCTTACCTCATCAGGCGGCTGTTCGCCGCCGCAGTGATGCTGGTGGTCATCATCCTGGTGGTCTTCAGCATCTTCTTCCTCGTCCCCAAGTGGGCGGGCGTGGACATCGCCACGAGTTTCGTGGGCAAGCAGGCCGACCCGCACGCCGTCGCGGCGGTGCGGGAGAAGCTGGGTCTGAGCGACCCGATCTTCGTGCAGGTCTGGCACTTCTTCAAGGGGATCTTCGTCGGCCGCACCTACTCGGCCGGCGGCGACGTCACCCACTGTGCCGCGCCCTGCTTCGGCTACTCCTTCCGTAGCGAGCAGTCCGTATGGCCGGTGCTCACCGACCGCTTCCCGGTGACCCTGGGTCTCGCGCTCGGTGCCGCCGTGCTGTGGCTGGTCTTCGGTGTCGCGGCGGGTGTGCTCTCCGCGCTCAAGCGGGGCAGCATCTGGGACCGCACGGCCATGGTCGTCGCGCTCGGCGGTGTCTCCCTGCCGATCTACTTCACGGGTCTGCTCTCGCTGGCGGTCTTCAGCTACGGGTTGAACTGGATCAACGGCCAGTACGTGCCGCTGGACCAGAGCTTCACCGGCTGGCTGGGCGGCATGATCCTGCCCTGGATCACCCTCGCCTTCCTGTACGCCGCGATGTACGCCCGTATCACCCGCGCCACCATGCTGGAGATCCTCGGTGAGGACTACATCCGCACGGCACGCGCGAAGGGCCTCAAGGAACAAGTCGTCATCGGCAAGCACGCCATGCGCTCCACGATGACGCCGATCCTGACGATGCTCGGCATGGACCTCGGCGCGCTCATCGGCGGCGCCATCCTGACCGAGACGACGTTCAGCCTGCCCGGCCTCGGCCAGGCGGTGCTCGCCGCCATCAAGAACCAGGACCTGCCCATCATTCTGGGCGTCACCCTGATCACTTCTCTCGCGGTGCTGCTTGCCAACCTCGTGGTGGACATCCTGTACGCCGTGATCGACCCCCGAGTGAGGCTCTCATGACGGAACTGAGCAAGACCGGAGCGGCCCTCGGCGAGCCCACCAGCGCGTCGCCCGCTCCGACGTCCTTCCTCGAAGTGCGCGACCTGAAAGTGCACTTCCCGACCGACGACGGTCTCGTCAAATCCGTCGACGGACTCACCTTCTCGCTGGAGAAGGGCAAGACCCTCGGCATCGTGGGCGAGTCCGGCTCCGGCAAGTCGGTGACCTCGCTCGGCATCATGGGCCTGCACACCGCCGGCCAGTACGGCAAGCGCAAGGCACAGATCTCCGGCGAGATCTGGCTGGACGGCACCGAGCTGCTGTCCGCCGACCCCGACCACGTGCGCAAGCTGCGCGGCCGGCAGATGTCGATGATCTTCCAGGACCCGCTCTCCGCGCTGCACCCGTACTACACGATCGGCGCGCAGATCGTGGAGGCGTACCGGATCCACCACGACGTCGACAAGAAGACCGCCAAGCGCCGCGCGGTCGAGATGCTCGACCGGGTGGGCATCCCGCAGCCGGACAAGCGGGTGGACAGCTACCCGCACGAGTTCTCCGGCGGTATGCGCCAGCGCGCGATGATCGCGATGTCGCTGGTGAACAACCCCGAGCTGCTGATCGCGGACGAGCCGACGACCGCCCTGGACGTCACCGTCCAGGCGCAGATCCTCGACCTCATCCGGGACCTGCAGAAGGAGTTCGGCTCCGCGGTCATCGTCATCACCCACGACCTGGGCGTCGTCGCCGAACTCGCCGACGACATCCTGGTGATGTACGGCGGCCGGTGCGTCGAGCGGGGACCGGCCGAGGACGTGTTCTACCAGCCCCGGCACCCCTACACCTGGGGCCTGCTCGGCTCGATGCCGCGGCTCGACCGCGAGCAGCAGGAGCGGCTGATCCCGGTCAAGGGCTCCCCGCCCTCGCTGATCAACATCCCGTCCGGCTGCGCCTTCAACCCGCGCTGCCCGTACGCGGACCTCCCGAAGGACAACGTCACCCGCACCGTCCGCCCCGAGCTGGCCGAGGTCGGCACCCGGCACTGGGCCGCCTGCCACCTGGGCAAGGAGCAGCGGGAGCGTATCTGGACCGAAGAGATTGCGCCGAAGCTGTGAGTGACGACGAGAAAGCGGTGACGATTCCCGCGCAGGCCGACGAGCCGCAGAAGCAGGGCGCGACCCTCACCAAGGACCCCGCCCCGGGCGAGGTCCTGCTGAAGGTGACCGGACTGCAGAAGCACTTCCCGATCAAGAAGGGCCTGCTCCAGCGGCAGGTCGGCGCCGTGCACGCGGTGGACGGCCTCGACTTCGAGGTCAGGTCCGGCGAGACGCTGGGCGTCGTCGGCGAGTCGGGCTGCGGAAAGTCGACGATGGGCCGGCTGATCACCCGGCTGCTGGAGCCGACCGGCGGAAAGATCGAGTTCGAGGGCAAGGACATCACGCACCTCGGGGTGAGCGGGATGCGTCCGCTGCGCCGCAATGTGCAGATGATCTTCCAGGACCCGTACTCGTCGCTGAACCCGCGCCACACCATCGGCACGATCGTCGGCGCTCCCTTCCGGCTCCAGGGCGTCGAGCCCGCGGGCGGGATCAAGCAGGAAGTGCAGCGGCTGCTTGAGGTGGTCGGTCTCAACCCCGAGCACTACAACCGCTATCCGCACGAGTTCTCCGGCGGTCAGCGCCAGCGCATCGGCATCGCCCGCGCGCTCGCCCTGAACCCGAGGCTGGTCGTGGCGGACGAGCCGGTCTCCGCGCTCGACGTGTCGATCCAGGCGCAGGTGGTGAACCTGCTGGACGACCTCCAGCAGGAGCTCGGCCTGACGTACGTGATCATCGCGCACGACCTCTCGGTGGTCCGGCACGTCTCGGACCGGATCGCGGTCATGTACCTCGGCAAGATCGTCGAGCTGGCCGACCGCGAGCTGCTGTACAAGGCGCCGATGCACCCGTACACCAAGGCGCTGATGTCGGCGGTGCCGATCCCGGACCCGCGGCGCAAGAACGCGAAGAGCGACCGCATCCTGCTCCAGGGCGATGTCCCCTCGCCGATCTCGCCGCCGAGCGGCTGCCGTTTCCACACCCGGTGCTGGAAGGCGACGCAGATCTGCACCACGACCGAGCCGCCGCTCCTGGAGCTGGTGCCCGGTCAGCAGGTCGCGTGCCACCACCCGGAGAACTTCGCGGACCAGGCTCCGCAGGACACGGTCCTGCTGACGGCCGCGAAGGAGGCCGAGAAGCTGCTCGGCGAGACCGCGTTGCAGGAGTCGGCGGAGACGTCGGCGGCGGTGGCGGCGACACTCGCGGAGGAGGCGGCCGAGCCGGTTTCCGAACCGGCTTCCGAGCCGGTCTCCGACTCCGCCGAGCCGGAGGCCGGAACCGGCGAAGAGAAGTAGCGCGGAAATTCGACCGCGCGAATGCCCCGGAAACCGTTTCAGGTTTCCGGGGCATTCGCGTTGTTCACCGGGCTTTTTCGGCCCGGCCTCAATTCACGACTTGGTCTCCCAGTAGCGCCAGCCGACGGAAGTCACCGGAAACTTCGCCGTCCCCGTGGACAGCACGGTGTTGGTGCAGTTCGGGTTCGTCTTGTTCGACTCCCAGCCGAGCTTGAAGCCGTTGGAGCCGTACTGCATGTTGCCGTACTTGTGGGCGGTGATGTTGTGCGTGTACGTGTGCCCGGTGGTGACCGCCACGGACTTGGCGTAGGTCGAGCCGATGGACGCCTTGGCCGAGGCGAACAGGTAACTCGCGCTCACCTCAAGGGAGCCGGAGACGCTGTAGGAGATGGTGGAGGCCTTGGTCACCGAGACCGACATGGTGCCACCGGGGCCGTCCTTGAAGTACTGGCCGCTCGCCGGCAACCGGTAGGGCGTGCGGGAGGTGATCAGGACCCCGTAGGTGATCGGGCAGGACCTCTTCGGTGTGACGACCGCGGAGGCGGGCGCCGCACCGGCGATGACGGGCAGGGAACCGGCCAGAATGAGTGTGGCGAGCTTGGTTCTCTTGCGCATGAATTCCCCCTGTGAGTTTTTCCCAGAACGTCAAGCGCGGCTGAGCCTAGGGAGCTTGACGGAAGCAGGTCAATCGATAAAAAAAGCGTTGAGGAAGAATTGAGCTTGCCCTTTTGCGGAGTGAAATCTCTGGCAAAGATGTGGAAAAAACCCACCGCCCGCCGCGGTCAACTACCCTGTGCCGTATGACGAGTTGGCAAAGTCATGGCCATGACATGTGAGGACGGGGCAGAGTCGAGCGTGTCCGACTGATCGGAAACGCACCCGAAGGGACGACTCATGGCACTCTCCCGTTCGGCACGTTCAGGGGCCCTCGCGACCGCGGCGGCCTCTTTTCTCGTCATAGCCGCCTCCTCCGCCCCCACCCCCGGGGCCGACGGCATCGGTGACACCTACTTCCCCCAGCTCGGCAACGGCGGCTTCGACGCCCGCCACTACGCCCTCGACGTGGCCTACAACCCCGACACCGACCGCCTCGACGGCCTGACGACCCTCACCGCCCGCGCCACCCAGAACCTCTCCTCCTTCGACCTGGACCTGCAGAAGCTGGAGGTCACCCGGGTCGAAGTGAACGGCAGGCGGGCCCAGTTCACCCGCACCGGCGACGAACTGCGCATCACCCCACGGGACTTCCTCCGCAAGGGCAGGGACTTCACGGTCGCCGTCACCTACGGCGGGGTGCCCGAACCCCTCAACGGACCCATCGTGTTCGGCTCCGACTACGGCTGGATGAAGACCGCCGACGGAGTCTTCGTCGCCTGCGAACCCAACGCGGCCTCCACCTGGTTCCCCTCCAGCGACCACCCCTCGGACAAGGCCACCTACGACATCCGCATCAAGGCCCCCAAGGGTCTCACCGGAGTCTCCAACGGCCGCCTCGTCTCGACGTACGACAAGGGCGACTCGACGTACACCCACTGGCGGGAGTCGAAGCCGATGGCGACCTACCTCGCCACCGCCACCATCGGGAAGTTCGACGTGCGGACGGGGACCACCCCCGGCGGCACCCCGATCTACGTCGCCATCGACCCGGTGCTCGCCAACAGCAACAGCGTCGACGTGTACGCCGTGACGGCCGACGCCACCGACTACTGGTCGCAGCTCTTCGGGCCGTACCCCTTCGAGGAGACCGGTGCGATCGTCGACGACATGCCGGAGGCGGGGTTCTCGCTGGAGGTGCAGAGCAAGCCGGCCTACTCGGCCGTGCGCAGCGAGACGACGATCGTGCACGAACTGGCCCACCAGTGGTTCGGCGACTCGGTGTCGGTCGCGCACTGGAAGGACATCTGGCTCAACGAGGGCTTCGCGACCTACGCCCAGTGGCTGTGGGCGGAGCACCGGGGCACCCGCACCGCGCACGACTCGTTCCTGGCCGGCTACAACTCCCGCCCCGCCGACAGCGCCTTCTGGCAGACCGTCGTCGCGGACCCGCAGCGCGACACGATGTTCGCCTCCGCCGTCTACCAGCGCGGCGCGATGACCCTCCAGATGCTGCGCGAACGCATCGGCGACACGGCGTTCTTCAAGCTGCTGCCCACCTGGACGAAGCTGCACCGCTACGGCAACGCGAGCACCGAGCAGTTCATCGGGCTTGCCGAGAAGATCTCCGGGCAGCACCTCGACGACCTGTTCTCGACCTGGCTCTACACACCGGGCAAGCCCACCCTGTGACATCCCTCGGGTGACAATGCGGTGTGCTTCAGCAACTGTTCAGCCCCTCCGTCCAGCACACGCTCGACCTCGTCGGCATCTTCGTGTTCGCCATCTCCGGCGCGCTGCTGGCCGTCCGCAAGAACTTCGACGTGTTCGGCATCGCCGTGCTCGCCGAGGTCACCGCGCTGGGCGGAGGGCTGTTCCGTGACCTCATGATCGGCGCGGTGCCCCCGGCCGCCTTCACGGACCTGGGGTACTTCGTCACCCCGCTCTTCGCCGCGCTCCTCGTCTTCTTCCTCCATCCGCACGTGGAGCGGATCCAGGCCGGCGTGAACGTCTTCGACGCGGCCGGCCTCGGCCTGTTCTGCGTCTCGGGCACGGTGAAGGCGTACGACTACGGGCTGAACCTCACCTCCTCGGCCGCCCTCGGTCTCGCCACCGCCGTCGGCGGCGGTGTGCTGCGCGACGTCCTCGCCAACGAGACCCCGTCCCTGCTGCGCTGGGACCGCGACCTGTACGCGGTCCCGGCGATCGTCGGCGCCACCATCTCCGTGCTCTGCATCCGCTACGACGCGCTGACCCCGCTCACCAGCGGGCTCGCGATCGTCACCGCTTTCGTACTACGCCTGCTCGCGATGCGGTTCCACTGGCGAGCTCCGCGTGCGTGGAACCGCCGCTCGAACGTCCAAGAGGATCGGACGCCGACTTCGTGATCCGGGGGTGGTTCTGCCCCAGCTCCAGGGTCAGCCAGCGGAACACCGTCTTCACCTGGGGCCGCCACAGCGCCATGGTGTGCCCGCCGTCGCTGCGCGGCAGGAACACCACGTGCACGCTCGTCGGCGCCTTGGCGATCTGTTCGAGGGCCACGCCCGCCTGGTAGCCGTCGCCGGACTCGCCGGACAGGTACATCGCGATCGGCGGCGGTGTGGCCGCCTTCTTCAGCAGCAGGTAGGGGTTGTTCGCCTCGCGCAGGGCCACGCTCTGCGCGGCCAGCGAATTGCGTTCGCCGATCGGGTCGTTGTAGCCGGACATGCTCACCGCGGCCTGATAGCGGTCGGGGTGGGCGACGGCGAGCTTGACCGCGCAGTGCGCGCCGGCCGAGTAGCCGGCGACGCCCCAGCCCTTGGGCGCGGGCTGCGCGCGGAAGTTGTCCATGACCATCTTCGGCACGTCGACGCTGAGCCAGGTGTCGGCGTTGACCGTGCCGGGGATGTTGGCGCACCCGGTGTCCACCCCGGCCAGCAGGTTGTAGCGCGGTGCGACCAGGATGAAGGGCGCGATCCGCCCGCTCTTCATCAGCGGCTCCAGCTGCTGGGTCACGTGCATCGACCCGAACCAGGCCTTGGCGGAGCCGGGCCAGCCCGGCAGCAGTTCCACCACGGGGAACTTCTTGTGGCGGTAGGCCGCCTCCTTGTACTGCGGCGGGGTCCAGACGTAGACCTCGGCGTTCACGCCCGACACCTGGCCCTTGAGCTGGGTGACCTCGACCTGGCCGGCCGAGCTCATGCCGGGGCCGCTGGCGGCGGAGAAGTCCTGCTTGACCTTGGGCAGCCGGTTCAGCGAGATGTTCCCGGTGCCGTTCTTGCCGAGATTGGCTGCCTGCTGGACGTGGTTGCCGGTGCCGAGGAGGTCGGCCCAGTTGTCGTAGAGGTTGTTCTGGTTGTTGACCATGACGAAGACCAGGGTGACGGCCGTGGCCTGCGCGAACAGCAGCATCAGGGCCCGGGCCGCCACGCGTACGGCCTTGGGGCCGCGCAGTCTCGACCACAGCACGAGCGGCAGTATGAGGGCGACGATCGTCAGCACGACGGCGGTGTAGAGGAACGGGGTCCCGGTGAGGCTCATGTCCCCAAAGAGGGGGATCAAGGGCCCTGGGTCACGGACGAGTGCGGACACTTACCAAGAAATTGCCGGACGCTCACCCGGCCGGCGGTAGTTTCATATGCCCGCAACACCAAAGCTACCGCTTAGTAATTTCCTGTTGTACGGTTCACCTATGCCAGAAGCAGCTTCCGCACCCGCGGTCACCCGGGCCGTGATCGGCGACAGCGAGTTCGACCGCGACACGGCGGTCGTGCGCCGCGCCCCGGGCGTCTACGACACCCACCTCTCGGCCGGCTGGACGATCATCAGCGCCGTCAACGGCGGCTATCTCCTCGCCGTCCTGGGCCGGGCCCTCGCGGACGCGCTCCCGCACAGCGACCCGTTCACGATCTCCGCGCACTACCTCACGGCGTCCCGGCCGGGCCCGGCGGTCGTCCGCACGGACGTGGTCCGCACCGGCCGCACCCTCTCGACGGGCCAGGCCTCCCTCTTCCAGTACGACGACGAGGGCCACGAGGTCGAACGCATCCGCGTCCTGGCCTCCTACGGCGACCTGGACGCCCTCCCGGACGACGTCCGCACGACGGCGCGCCCGCCGGTGTTCCCGCCCATGGACCAGTGCTTCGGCCCCGAGGACGGTCCGGCGCCGGTGGAGGGCAGCTCGGCCATCGCCGACCGCCTGATGCTCAAGCTCGACCCGTCCACCCTCGGCTGGGCCCTGGGCGCCCCCTCCGGCAGGGGCGAGATGCGCTCCTGGTTCGGCCTCGCGGACGGCCGGGACGCGGACCCGCTCTCCCTCCTCCTCGCGGTGGACGCCCTGCCCCCGACCGCGTTCGAGATCGGCCTCAAGGGCTGGGTCCCCACGGTCGAACTCACCGTCCACGTCCGCTCCCGCCCGGCCCCGGGCCCCCTCCGCGTCTCGATCACCACCCGCAACCTGGCCGGTGGCTTCCTGGAGGAGGACGCCGAGGTCTGGGACAGCGAGGACCGGCTGGTCGCCCAGTCCCGGCAACTCGCCCGCGCGAGACTGACCTGACCGCGCACCGGCCCTGCGGCGGCGGCCGACTGCCGTCCGGCCGCGTTCAGTTGAGGGGCTTTCGGCCCAGCCAGGCCGCCAACCGGACGTAGGCGTCCGACTTCTCGGGTACCGGCTGGGCCGTGTCGAACGGCGTGTCCGTGTCCCGTTGCTCGTCCGGCAGGACCCGGCGGGCGACGGCGAGGGCGAACTCGGCCAGTTCCGGGTCGAGTTCGAGCGGGCGGCCGAGGGCCTCGGAGAGGTCCCAGGTGTGGGTGACCTTCTCCATGACGTAGCCGGAGAGGGCCGCGCGGCCCGGTGCCTCGCCCCACGGGACCCGCACCGGCGCGTCCAGCCGGGCGTCGTCCGCCCAGGCGGCCAGGACCCGGACGCGGGCCTCCTCGTACGCGGCCGGCCAGCCCTCGTCGGGCACACCGTCCACGAAGGGGTGTACGGCCAGGCCGTCGCCGCCCTCGCCGATCGTCGCGATCCGCAGGGTGCCGCCGACGAGATGACTCAGCAGGGTCCGTACGTCGAACTCCGCGCACGGCGTGGAACCGGCCAGGTGTTCCGGCCTTACTGTCCTGATCAGCGCGGCGACCTGCTCGGTGGCGCGGGTGTAGAGGGGGCGGGGGTCGATCGTCTGTGTGTTCATGGCCCCGATGCTGGGCCCATAACCTGACAGTTTCCGGCAACATTTGCGCACGGTTTCCGGGCGGCCGATCCTGGGGGAGTGAAGGCCGACCGACTCCTCTCGATCCTGCTGCTCCTCCAGACCCGCGGCCGGGTCCCCGCGCACGAACTCGCCGACCGGCTGGAGGTGTCGGTGCGCACCATCTACCGGGACGTCGAGGCGCTCTCCGCCTCCGGTGTGCCGGTGTACGCCGAGCGCGGCCGGCACGGCGGCATCGAGCTGCTCGCCGGGTTCCGCACCGATGTGACGGGACTGACCGCCGACGAATCGCGCGCCCTGTTCATCCTCGCCGCCCAGGGCGCCCACGCGGCGCTCGGCCTCGACGCCGCGCTCGGTTCCGCGCTGCGCAAGGTGATGGCCGCGCTGCCGGCGCCGTACCGCCCGGCCGCCGAGGTCACCTCCCGGCGCATCCTCGTCGACGCCACCCGCTGGAAGGGCGGGCCCCAACCCGCCGTGGATCTGGACGTGTTGCAGGACGCGGTCTTCGCCGACCGGCGGCTGCGGCTGCGCTACCGGCACAGCGGCGCGAGCGAACCGAGCACCTACACCGTCGACCCCTACGGCCTGGTCTCCAAGGCGGGCGTCTGGTACCTGGTCGCCGACCGCCGCGCCAGACCCCGGCTCTTCCGCGCCGACCGCGTGCACCTGGCCACCCTCCTGCCCGACCCGGTGCGGCGCCGGCCGGGCGTCGAACTCGCCGACGCCTGGGAGGAGTTGCGCCGCCAGGTCGAGGAACGCCCCGGCGGGCTGGACGTCACCGTCCGGGTCCGCCGCTCCCGCCTCGACATGTTCCTGCGCCTCAACGCCTCCTCGCTGGCCGAACTCCCCGAGGACGACGGGACGCACGAGTGGGTGACGGTCCGGCTGTCCTACCGCGTGGTCCGCGAGGCGCGTCAACTGCTCCAGTTCGCCGACGCGTTGGAGGTCGTGGCACCGCCCGAAGCGCGCGCGGAGGTGATCGCGGCGGCTGCTTCTGTCACGGAGCTGTACCAGCGAGTAGGCGGGCCGTCCTAGCGAACTCCCAGGTCAGAGCGATCACTTGGGCTGCGCTTTACCCTGCGCACAGGGTGCGGACAGGGTGCCGACAAGGAAGCCCTAAGGGGCGTTGATTGAGTTCCCGCCACAAGGACTCCTCATCGGTTTTGGAGCTGTTTCTCATGAAGCGTGCGCGTCTCTTCCCCGCAGTGGCCCTGCTGGCGCTCTCGCCCCTGGCCCTCGCGGCCTGTGGGTCGAGCGACTCGTCGTCGTCCTCCGGCAGCGGCAACTCCGGCTCCACGCAGTCCTGTTCGGCGCCCACCGGCAACGCCACGGCGCGGCCCAGCGGTGCCCCGTCCGGTGCCCCCTCCGGTGCGCCCACGGGTGCCGCGGCCTCAGCCCGGCCGTCGGGCGCGCCGACCGGCAACGCCTCCGGCATGCCGAGCGGCGGTCCCGGTGGCGGCGCCGGTGGCGGCCAGGGCGGCGGCCCTGGCGGCGGGTGCGGCGGAGGTCCGGGCGGTGGCCAGATGAGCGGGGCCCCGCAGCAGGGCTGACCGCGGTCCGCACGACAGGGGCGGCGCACCGGGACACCGGGAGCGCCGCCCCTGTCGTATGTCGGCGTCCGGTGCCGCTCAGCCGAGCCAGTGCCGGCGGCCCACGCTGATCAACCGCATCTGCCGGGTGGCCAGTTGAGTCACCCGCTCGCGCTCCTCGGGCGAGGTCTCCAGCGCCTCCATGAAGAGCGAGGCGGTGATGAGCATCTGGTCGACGTAGAGGTGGGCCAGCATCATCAGGTCCGCGTCGTTCCAGCCCGCGGACTCCGGGTCCTTGGCGAGTTCGGCCTTCACCTCCTCGGCGAACCGGGCGAGTTGGTCCCGGATGGCCTCGCGCACCGGCTGCACCCCGCCGTGCCGCTCGCGGGCGAGGAAGCGGACGTGGGCCGGGTGGGCGTCCACGTGGTCGGCGATCAACCGGACGGCGCGCGCGATGCGTTGGTCGCTGTCCTCGGCCGTGGCCACCGTCCGCCGGATCATCGGGTGCAGACTGCCGAGCGCCTCCTCGACGAGCGCCACCCCGAGGTCGGCGGTGGAGCGGAAGTGCCGGTAGAAGGCGGTCGGGGCGACGCCCACGGCACGGGTGACCTCGCGCAGGCCCAGGCTGCTCAGGCTCTGCTCCTCCAGCAGTCCCAACGCGGCGTCCAGCAACGCCTGTCGGGTCTTCTGCTTCTGTACCTGCCGGATGCCGAGGGTGTGACTCATGTCATCCAGTTAACAACTGTTCTCCGGAATTGGAAAGCCGTCGGAAGCGCTAGACTCAAAGTCAGTGAACAAGTGTTACTACAACCGTTCACCGAAATGTAACGAGAGTTCGCCCAAGCCGTCCCGGAGGGGGATTCGTCCCATGCTGGTCCTCGTCGCAGCGCTCCTGCTGTTCGGCGTCGTGATGGGCACCGTGGCCCACGCGTCGTTCGCCTTCACCGCCGTCGCCGCCACCGTCATCGCCGTATGGCTGGGCATCTTCGCGCTCCGCGAGCGGCACGCCCGCCGCGGCCGTACGTCCGCCACCTGACCGCCCGTCCATCCGCCCGCCCGATCCTCGGGAGCCGAACCACCATGCAGCTCACCGCACCGGCAACCACCGCCACCGACCTCAAGGCCACCGGCCGCCGCGACGCCGACGGCATGGCCGTCGCGTCCTTCATCCTCGGCCTCGTCGGCCTGCTCGTCCTCAACGTCTTCCTCGGCCCCATCGCCATCGCCCTGGCCGGCGCGGCCCTGTGGCGCGGCACCACCCGCCGCGGCCGGGCCCTCCTCGGCCTCGGACTCGGCATCGCCGATCTGCTGGTCCTCGTCGCCTTCATGCAGCTGGACAGCACGGTCTCCTGGAACTTCTAGACCCGCCCACCCCTCCGGGGTGCCCGCCGGGGACCGTAGAATCGGCGGCACCATGGCATACCTCGACCACGCCGCGACCACCCCGATGCTTCCCGAGGCAGTCGAGGCGATGACGGCCCACCTGAGCACCACGGGCAACGCCTCCTCCCTCCACGCTTCCGGCCGCAGGGCCCGCCGCAGCGTCGAGGAGGCCCGGGAGAGCCTCGCCGAAGCGCTCGGCGCCCGCCCCAGCGAGGTGGTCTTCACCTCCGGCGGCACCGAGGCCGACAACCTCGCGGTCAAGGGCCTGTACTGGTCCCGCCGCGACGCCGACCCGGCCCGCACCCGGGTGCTGGCCAGCCCCGTCGAGCACCACGCCGTCCTCGACGCCGTCCACTGGCTGGGCGAGCACGAGGGCGCCACCGTCGAGTACCTCCCGGTCGACTCCTACGGCCGGGTCCACCCCGAGGTGCTGCGCGAGGCCGTCGCCCGCAACCCCGACGACGTCGCCCTCGCCACCGTGATGTGGGCCAACAACGAGATCGGTACGGTCCTGCCGGTCCGTGAACTCGCCGACGTGGCGCAGGAGTTCGGCGTACCGCTGCACGCCGACGCGGTGCAGGCCTTCGGTCAGGTCCCGGTCGACTTCGCCGCCTCCGGACTCGCCGCGATGACCGTCTCCGGCCACAAGATCGGCGGCCCGTACGGCATCGGCGCCCTGCTGCTCGGCCGCGAGTACACCCCCGTACCCGTCCTGCACGGCGGCGGCCAGGAACGCCATGTCCGCTCCGGCACCCTCGACGTCCCCGCCATCGCCTCCTTCGCCGTCGCCGGCCGCCTCGCCGCCGAACAACGCGCGTGGTTCGCCCGCGAGATCGGCGCCCTGCGCGACGACCTGGTCGAGGCCGTCCGTACGGCGGTCCCGGACGCGATCCTCGGCGGGGACCCGGTGGACCGGCTCCCGGCCAACGCCCACTTCACCTTCCCCGGCTGCGAGGGCGACTCCCTGCTGCTCCTGCTGGACGCCCAGGGCATCGAGTGCTCCACCGGCTCGGCCTGCACCGCGGGCGTCGCCCAGCCCAGCCACGTCCTGCTCGCCACCGGCACCGATCCGGACCTGGCCCGCGGCACCCTGCGCTTCTCGCTGGGCCACACCTCGACGGAGGCCGACGTCGACGCCGTGGCGAAGGCGATCGGCCCGGCGGTGGAACGGGCCCGCGCCGCCGGACTGACCTGACCCGCCCCGGCCTTGACACGCGAAGAACCGGGGAGGGTCCGCCGACTCTCCCCGGTCCGTGCGCCGTGCGCGGCTAGGACTCCGTGACCATGAGGGACGCCATCATGCCCTCGTCCTCGTGCTGCAACAGATGGCAGTGCAGCATGTACATATAGGTGTCGTCGGCGAAGTCGGTGAACTCCATGGCGATCTCGATCGAGCCGCCACCGACGACTTCGTAGGTGTCGTACCAGCCGAGTTCGACCCCCGTCGGGGTGTCGCCGTTGATCGATATGAGCTGGTACGGCACATCGTGCAGATGGAACGAGTGTTCCAACTGTGTGCTGTTCTTGATGGTCCAGATCTCCTTGGACCCCAGCGTGGTGCTGATCATCGCCATGGACGACATGCTGGTGCCGGCCGAGCCGTTGATCAGCATCGTCGTGCCGCTCTGGCCCAGCGTGATGGTGCGGGCGGTGAAGTCGCTGGTGTCGTAGCGGTCGATGGTGTTGAGGGTGGACGGCAGGTCGTCCGGGGTGTCGCTGCCGCTCGCGGTGATCGCGAGGACGTCGTAGGTGCCGCTGCCGCCGCGGACCCAGCCGGTGGTGATGACGGCCTGGAGCGTGGCGTCCGCGCTCAGGTCCATCACGAACTCGGCGCGGGCGCCCGCCACCAGCCGGATCGACGTCACGTCGGCCGCCTCGGCGAGGTAGCCCTGGTCGGTGGCGATCTGGGTGAGGGTGCCGCCGTCGCTGCGCTGGATGGTGATGATGTCGGAGGGCGAGGCGTTCAGCGCGCGGAACCGGGTGCGGGTCTTCGTGGCGGTGAAGCCCAGCGTGGTGGAGTCGACGTTCGTGCCGTTGAGCAGGACCGGGTAGCTGAGGCCGCTGCTCAGGTAGCCGGACAGGTTGTACTTGATGTCACCGCTGCTGTCGACGGCGAGACACTGGAAGATCAGCGGGATGTCGTCCACGCCGTAGTCGCTCGGCAGGTCCGAGGAGGTCGTCGAGTCGTCCTCGACGATGATCATGCCGGCCAGCCCGTGCACCGCCTGCTCCGCCGTGGTGCCCAGCGCGTGCGGGTGGTACCAGAGGGTCTTGGCGTCGTCCTTGACGGTGAAGGTGGGCGACCAGGTCGTGCCGCTGGAGAAGGCCACCTGCGGGCCGCCGTCCATCTTGGCCGGGACGTGCGCGCCGTGGAAGTGGACGGTGGTGTCCGCGCCCAGGCTGTTGGTGATGTTCAGCAGCACCGTGTCGCCGTTGGTCCACTTCATGGTGGGGCCGAGGAACGACTGGTTGTAGCCCATCGTGTCGCTGGTGACACCGCTCAGCACCTCGCTGGTGCCGGTCTTGGCCTCCAGCGTGAAGGTGGTGGTGCTGTCGGAGGTGGTGCCCTCCAGCAGATCCGGGATGGTGAGCGTGGTGTCGGCGGCGGACGCCTTGTTCTTCGCCGCGTCGTTCAGGAGGGAGAAGGCACCTCCGGCGGCGGCCACCGCCGCGATGCCCGCCCCGGCCATCCCGCCGAGGAACTTCCGCCGGTGCAGACCCTTGCCCCGGGCCGCGCTGTCCTTGGTGTGCTCGCTCTTCTCCGCCGTGGCCTTGCGGTGGTTGCCCTTGCTGTCCCTGCTCGCTTCGGACGCGGGCTCGCTGGTGTGTGTCATGGCGCCAGAGATTTGACCTAAGGCCTGTGTAAAAACTGAGGGGTATTTAGCAATGGGCAGAGCACTCTGTGAAAGGCGAGCCCACGCGAACCTCTGGTAACTCCCCTTGTCGGCAAGGCGAGTTGGTGTACCCCAGGTCACATCCCGAGCGGGGGACGCATCGGACACCGCCGTGACTGAAACGACTCATAGCCAAAGCGAATGTGACCCGGGTCACGCCCGTGTCCGGTGTGCCCGCCTTACGAGCGCCATGTACCGGTCCCAGTCCCAGTACCGCCCGGGGTCCGTGTGATCGGTCCCCGGCACCTCCACATGACCGATGATGTGCTCCCGGTCGACCGGTATCCCGTAGCGCCGGCATGTCCCGGCCGTCAGCCGCGCGGAGGCCGCGTACATCGCGTCGGTGAACGACGACGCGTCCTCCACGAAGCCCTCGTGCTCGATGCCGACACTTCGCTCGTTGTACGACCGGTTGCCCGCGTGGAAGGCCACGTCCAGCTCGCGGATCATCTGCGTGACGTGCCCGTCCTTGCGCACGATGTAGTGCGCCGCCGCCCCGTGCGCGGGGTCCTGGAAGACCTTCACCGCGCTGCGGTAACCGCCCTGCGTGACATGGACGACCACCCGGTCCACCCCGTAGTCGTCCGGCCGGTCCGCCCGCCGGTAGTTCGCCGGGGACGCCGGCACCCACAGCGCGCCCCGGAAGTCCACCGCGCCCGCCACCCGCGGCTTCTCCACCCCGGGCAGTCGCCACCACAGCCGCGCCAGCTCGTCCCGCGCCAGCGCCGCCGTCCCCACGGCCGCCGCGGCACCGCCGATCAGCAGCGCCCGCCGGCCCGTGGTCCGCCGCGCCGCCGTGTGCCCGCCCTGTGTCTCCCCCATGCGATCTTCAACGGATACTCGCGGGTCACGGTTCCCGGCGACCCGTACCCTGGAAGGGTTATGACTGAGACCTCGCAGCGCCCCCGCCCCCTTCGCGTACTCGCCGCCATGTCCGGCGGCGTGGACTCCGCCGTCGCCGCCGCCCGCGCCGCCGAAGCCGGCCACGACGTGACCGGCGTCCACCTCGCGCTCTCCGCGAACCCGCAATCGTTCCGCACGGGCGCGCGTGGCTGTTGCACCATCGAGGACTCACGGGACGCCCGCCGCGCCGCCGACGTCATCGGCATCCCGTTCTACGTCTGGGACCTCGCCGACCGCTTCCGCGAGGACGTCGTCGAGGACTTCGTCGCCGAGTACGAGGCCGGCCGCACCCCGAACCCGTGCCTGCGCTGCAACGAGAAGATCAAGTTCGCCGCGCTCCTCGACAAGGCCCTCGCGCTCGGCTTCGACGCGGTCTGCACCGGCCACTACGCCCAGGTGATCGTGCGCGAGGACGGCACCCGCGAACTGCACCGCGCCTCCGACATGGCCAAGGACCAGTCCTACGTCCTCGGCGTCCTGGACGAGAAGCAGCTCGCGCACGCGCTCTTCCCGCTCGGCGACACGGTGACGACGAAGGACGAGATCCGCGCGGAGGCCGAGCGCCGCGGCCTCGCGGTCGCCAAGAAGCCCGACTCGCACGACATCTGCTTCATCGCCGACGGCGACACCCAGGGCTTCCTCGCGAACCGCCTCGGCAAGGCCGAGGGCGACATCGTCGACGAGTCCGGCACGGTCGTCGGCTCGCACGAGGGCGCCTACGGCTTCACCATCGGCCAGCGCAAGGGCCTGCGCATCGGCACCCCGGCCGCCGACGGCAAGCCGCGCTACGTCCTGGACATCTCCCCGGTCGACAACAGGGTGACGGTCGGCCCGGCCGCCGCCCTCGACGTCAGCGGCCTGACCGCGATCAAGCCGCGCTGGTGCGGGACGGCCCCGGTCGGCTCCGGCACCTACACGGCCCAGCTCCGCGCCCACGGCGGCGAGACCGAGGTCACCGCCGCACTCGTCGACGGCACCCTGGAGGTGACCTTCACCGAGCCGGTGCGGGGCGTCGCCCCCGGGCAGGCGATCGTGCTCTACGACGACACCCGGGTGGTGGGTTCGGCGACCATCGCGACGACCACGCGCGCGGCGACGGCGATGGCCTGACCCTCGGCTTCAGGCCGCGAAGAACTCCGTGAGCAGCGGCGCCAGGACGACCGGATCCACCATGTGGTTCTGGCCGTCCAGGGTGCGGTACGTCCCCTCCGGCGCCGCGTCCGCCACCGCCCGCGCGGCCTCGCGCATCCACTCCGCGCTCGCCCCGCCCGCGATCGTGAGCACCGGGACGGACAACGACGCCAGCCGGTCCGCCGGGACCAGACCGTCGCCCATGGCCGCGTCGTCGTAGGCGAGGGTCGGGGCGATGGCCCGCATGCCGGGCCACATGGGGGAGCTGCGGGCGCCCTCGATCATCTCCGGGGGTGCGCCGGTCAGTGCCATGAACAGTTCCACGGCGTCGTCGTGGCGGCCCTCGGCGAGCAGTTCCGTGAGGCGCCCGGTGTACGCGGCGCGCTCCTCGGCGCCGGACGGGTCGAGGGCGAACGGCGGTTCGTAGAGGGCGACTTGGGTGACGGGCAGGCCGCTCGCCGCAGCGCGCAGGACGAGGGCGCCGCCCGACGAGTGGCCGTAGAGGGCCGCGCTGCCGCCCACGGCGTCGATCAGCGCCGCGAGGTCCTCGACCTCGCGGGCCACGGAGAACGGCGTCGTGTCGCCGCTGGAGCCCCGGCCCCGGCGGTCGTAGGCGACGGCCCCGAACCGGTGCGCGAGCTGCGCGGCGAGCGGCAGCAGGCCGTCGCCCGTCGTCATCGCGCCACCTACCAGGACGACGGGCGGGCCCGCTCCGATGCGTTCGTACGCGATGGCGGTGCCGTCGCGCGAAACAGTCTTCTTGTCCATACCGGTGAAGACTGCCGGAGGGGGTGCGACTAATCGGTCACAACACTTCTACTTCGTAGAAGCAGAGATGGTCCTTGATCTGTGCGACGTCGGGCTTGGGGTCGGGGTAGGCCCACACCAGGTCGGCCGCGTCCGGGAGGGACCAGTACGACGCGTCGCCCTTGAAGGGGCAGTGGGTGTGGGTCTCGGAGGGGGTCAGGAGGTCCAGGCGCACGTCCTCCGGGGGGAGGTAGTAGCGCACCGGACAACCGGTCTCCTTCAGGATCAGGGGGCGGTCGCTCTCCGCCAGCACCTGGTCGCCGTGGACGACGCGTACTGGCCGGTCGCCCTGCTCGATCGTGATCTTGTGTCCGTCAGCCATACCGGAAAAGCACTCGCGGGCCCCTGGTTCTTCCCGCGTACGGTGACGGACATGAAGATCTGTGTGTTCCTCTCCGCCGCCGACCTCGACGAGCGCTACACGCGCCCCGCGCGGGAGTTCGCCGAACTGCTCGGCAAGGGCGGTCACACGCTCGTGTGGGGCGGTTCCGACTCCGGGCTCATGAAGGTGGTCGCCGACGGCGTACAGGCGGCCGGCGGACGCCTGGTGGGCGTCTCGGTGACCTTCCTCGCGGCGACGGCACGGCCGGGCGTCGACGAGATGGTCATCGCGGGCGACCTCGCCGAACGCAAGAAGCTGCTCCTGGAGAAGGCTGACGCCGTGGTCGTCATGGTGGGCGGCACCGGGACGCTGGACGAGGCCACGGAGATCCTGGAGCTGAAGAAGCACGGCCACAGCGACAAGCCGGTGGTGCTGCTGAACACCGCGGGCTTCTACGACGGCCTGAAGACCCAGTTCCGGCGCATGGAGGACGAGGGGTTCCTGCCCGTCCCGCTCACCGACCTGGTGTTCTTCGCGGACGAGCCGGCGGGGGCGCTCGCCTACCTGGAGGAGTCGGCCGGTACCCGCTGATGCGAGCATGGCGGGCATGGCTACACATGTGATCACCGGGGCCGGTTCCGGCATCGGCGCGGCCGTCGCCCGCCGCCTGCACGCGCGCGGGGACCAACTCGTGCTCCACGCGCGCGACGCGGGCCGCGCGAAGGAACTCGCGGCGGAGTATCCCGGGGCGACGACCCTGGTGGGCGACCTCGCCGACCCGGACCGGCTCAGCTGGGCGTTCTCCCACCAGAGCCTGCCCGACCGGGTGGACACGCTCCTGCACATCGCCGGGGTCGTCGACCTGGGCCCGGTGGGCGACCTGACCCCGAAGACCTGGCACCACCAGCTCAACGTCAACCTGATCGCCCCCGCCGAACTGACCCGCCACTTCCTGCCCCAACTCCGGGTGACCGGCGGCCATGTGCTCTTCGTGAACTCCGGCGCGGGACTACGGGCGAGCGCCGACTGGTCCGCGTACGCCGCCTCCAAGCACGGCCTGAAGGCCCTGGCGGACGCCCTGCGCCACGAGGAACACCCCAACGGCGTCCGCGTCACCTCGGTCTACCCCGGCCGCACCGCCAGCCCCATGCAGGCCAAGGTCCACCAGCAGGAGGGCAAGGAGTACGACCCCGCCCGGTGGATCGACCCCGAGTCGGTCGCGACGACGATCCTCATGGCCATCGACCTGCCCCCGGACGCGGAGGTCAACGATCTGACGGTGCGACCGGGGAGATGAAGGGGCCGCAGCGGCGGAGTGGTGCGGGCGGTGCGGTGGTCCGGGACTGGCTCGACGAGGTGTGGGGGCGCACGGAGGCCGCGGTCGTCCTCGGAGGCGGCGACAACGCCGGACCGCTCGCCGGACGGCGGCTCATGGGCGAGGTGTTCGACGCCGACGACCTCGCGGAGCTGCGCACGCTCACCACGACCGGAGAGTTCGTGGGCGACATCTGCCGCTGCTTCGGCGGTGTGACCGTCGCGCTGCTCGACGCGGAGGGCGAGTTCATCGGGAGCGGGAGCGTGCACGGCCCGACGGACGTCTCCTGGGAACGCGATCGGTTCCGCAACAACCTGGAGGTCGCGGATCCGGAGCGGCTGGTCGCGTTCTTGGAGCGGTTCGGGGTCCGGACGCGGTGAAGCGTCGGGCGGCATGATCCAGCCCGTCCCGCGTTCGCGGACGAGGCCCCTTCAGGGCCGAAGGCGAAGCCGAAGCCAGGGCTGTGGTCGGGGCCGGAGCCGGGACCGGGGGCGGCTCCCCAGGGGCGTCCCTGCACCCCCGGAGGGTTCCGTAGGCTTCCGGGGTGAGCAACGACAGCCAGTTCAGCTTCGGTCCCGCCACCGGTGTCGGTTCCCTTCCCGGCGGTGACGCCCGCGAGGCCGCCAAGACCGCGACCGGGGCCTTCGAGGACTTCCCCTTCCTGCCCGAGCTGCCCGCCCGGGGGCCCGGCGCGGACATGATCGGGCGGACCGCCGGGCTCCTCGTCGACGTGTACGCGCGCGTGGAGCCCAGCGGGTGGCGGATCGGGGACCGGCCGGGGCGGGACACCAAGCGGGCGTGGGCCTGGCTGGGGGAGGACCTCGACGCGTTCGAGGAGTTCACACAGGGGTACGAGGGCCCGCTCAAGGTGCAGGCCGTGGGGCCCTGGACGCTCGCGTCCGCCCTGGAGCTGCGCAACGGCGAGGCCGTGCTCTCCGACCCCGGCGCCTGCCGCGACCTCGCCGGCTCGCTCGCCGAGGGCCTGCGCAACCACCTCGCCGACGTCCGGCGCCGTGTCCCCGGCGCCGAGATCGTGCTGCAACTCGACGAGCCGTCCCTGATCGGCGTCCTGCGCGGACACATCAAATCCGCCAGCGGCTACCGCACCTACCGCGCGGTGGACCGCCAACTCGTCGAGAGCACCCTCCGCGAGGCCGTCGCGGTGCACGCGGACGGCCCGGTCGTCGTGCACTCCTGCGCACCGGACGTGCCGTTCGCCCTGCTGCGCCGGGCGGGCGCGGCCGGAGTCTCGTTCGACCTCTCGCTCCTCACCGAGCGTGACGACGACGCGATCGGTGAGGCGGTCGAGGCCGGCACCCGGCTCTTCGCCGGTGTCGTCCCCGGCACGGACACCGCATTGTCAGACCCTGCCGGTAGCGTCATGGGTGTCAGAACGCTGTGGCGCAGGCTGGGGCTGCGACCGGGACTGCTCGCGGAGACGGTCACCATCACCCCGGCGTGCGGACTCGCGGGCGCGTCCCCCGAGTACGCGCGCAAGGCCCTCGTCCACTGCGTCCGGGCGGCGAGATCCCTCGCGGACAACCCTGAGTGACGGAAGGACAACACGGTGGCCGGCGACAGGCAGGCGGAGACGACGGTGCCCGCAGAGGCACGGGAGAAGCACGCGCAGCTCGCTGAGCAGATCGAGGAGCACCGCTTCCGGTACTACGTGAACGACGCCCCGGTCGTCAGCGACGCCGAGTTCGACAAACTGCTGCGCACCCTTGAGGCGTTGGAGGAGGAGTACCCGGAGCTGCGGACCCCGGACTCCCCGACGCAGAAGGTCGCGGGGGCGTACGAGACGGAGTTCACCTCCGTGGTCCACCGCTCCCGCATGCTCTCCCTGGACAACGCGTTCGAGGACCTGGAGCTGGCGGCCTGGGCCGAGCGCGTCCACAAGGACGTCGGCGCCTCCGACCACCACTTCCTGTGCGAGCTGAAGGTCGACGGCCTCGCCGTCAACCTGACGTACGAGCAGGGGCGTCTCACGCGCGCGGCGACCCGCGGCGACGGCCGGACGGGCGAGGACATCACACCCAACGTCCGGACGATCGCGGAGATCCCGGACCGGCTGACCGGCGAGCGCGTGCCCGACCTCGTGGAGATCCGCGGCGAGGTCTACTTCCCGATGGACAAGTTCGAGGAGCTGAACGCCCGCCTGGTCGAGGCCGGTGACAAGCCCTTCGCCAACCCCCGTAACGCGGCGGCGGGTTCACTGCGCCAGAAGGACCCGCGCGTCACCGCCGGCCGCCCCCTGCACATGGTCGTGCACGGCATCGGCGCCCTGGAGGGCTTCGACCCGCTGACCCGCCTCTCCGAGGCGTACGCCCTGCTGAAGACCTGGGGCCTGCCCACTTCTCCGCACAACAGGGTGGTCGACGACCTCGACGGCGTACGGGAGTTCATCGCGTACTACGGCGAGAATCGCCACTCCGTGTCCCACGAGATCGACGGTGTGGTCGTCAAGCTCGACGAGATCCCCCTTCAGGGACGGCTCGGTTCGACCTCCCGCGCCCCGCGCTGGGCCATCGCGTGGAAGTACGCGCCGGAGGAGGTCAACACCAAGCTCGTCAACATCCGCGTGGGCGTGGGCCGTACGGGCCGGGTCACGCCGTACGCGCAGGTCGAGCCGGTGACGGTGGCGGGCTCGGAGGTGGAGTTCGCGACGCTGCACAACCAGGAGGTCGTCAAGGCCAAGGGCGTCCTGATCGGCGACACGGTGGTGCTGCGCAAGGCCGGTGACGTCATCCCGGAGATCCTCGGCCCGGTCGCCGACCTGCGCGACGGCAGCGAGCGCGAGTTCGTGATGCCGGCCGAGTGCCCCGAGTGCGGGACGCCGCTGCGGCCTATGAAGGAGGGCGACATCGACCTCCGCTGCCCCAACGCCCGTGCCTGCCCGGCCCAGTTGAGGGAGCGGCTCTTCTACCTCGCGGGCCGCAAGGCGCTGGACATCGACCACTTCGGCTATGTGTCGGCCGCCGCGCTCACCAAGCCGCTGGAGCCGGCCGACCCGCCGCTGAAGGACGAGGGCGATCTGTTCGACCTCACCATCGAGCAGTTGCTGCCCATCAAGGCGTACGTCCTCGACCAGAACAGCGGGCTGCCCAAGCGCGACCCGAACACCGGTGAGGAGAAGATCGCGACGGTCTTCGCCAACCAGCTGGGCGAGCCGAAGAAGAACGCGCTGGCGATGCTGGAGACCATCGCCGCGGCCAAGGACAGCCCGCTCGCCCGTGTCCTCACCGGACTGTCGATCCGTCATGTCGGCCCGGTCGCGGCCGAGGCGCTGGCCCGCGCGTTCCGCTCGATCGAGCGCATCGAGCAGGCCACCGAGGAGGAGTTGGCGGACACCGACGGAGTCGGCGCCATCATCGCCGCCTCCCTCAAGGAGTGGTTCGCCGAGGACTGGCACCAGGAGATCCTGCGCAAGTGGCGGGCCGCCGGGGTCCGGATGGAGGAAGAGGGTTCCGCCGAGGACGAGGGACCGCGTCCGCTCGAAGGCCTCACCGTCGTCGTGACCGGCACCCTCGAACACTTCACACGGGACGGCGCCAAGGACGCCCTCCAGAGCCGGGGAGCGAAAGTGACCGGTTCTGTTTCGAAGAAGACGTCTTTCGTTGTCGTGGGTGACAATCCTGGTTCGAAGTACGACAAGGCGATGCAGGTCAAGGTGCCGGTTCTGAACGAGGACGGCTTCACCGTTCTGCTGGAACAGGGCCCCGAGGCAGCCGCCGAAGTCGCGCTTCCCACCGAGGAGTAGCGAGGAGCAGCGGTTGAAGGCCACCCGATCGGCGCATACCAGATGCATACGGGTGGCCGGGTCGCATTCGGGCAACCGTCTACGACCGCTGCCCGTGGAAGCCTTCTGCGGCCTACTGTTGAGGTGTGCACCTGCCGTGCCCAGCTGCGGTTGGGGCAACCCCCTGCTCTTGGAGAGCCGGGGGAAGGGTTTTCCAAACGTGGTGCCGTTGATGGAAGTCGGGCATCGGACCGCGTGGCGTGGGCACCGCCGGCTGTGAGAGGGACGGGAATGGAACCGACCGAGAGCGCCCCCCCGGACTCACTCCTGCGCCGGATCGGGAGCGCCTGGCGGGAGAGCCGTTGGGGAGCGCGCCCCGCGGAGCGTCCGGGCAGCGCCCAGCCGCGCGCCACCGGACAGTACTCCACACCGGACGCGCGCCACGACGCACCGCTCTCCGCCAACCACCCCGCCGCGCTGCCGGGCGGCGAGTCCGGACGGCACCTGACCTGGCCCGCGCTGCCCACGGCGGTGGTGGCCGCGGCCGGCTTCGTCCTGGGCGCCGGTTTCTTCCGCGCGTTCACCGGCGACCACGCGCTCTTCCCGTCCGGCACCGTCGGCTGGTCGCTGGCCGTCCTCACCGGCATCATCGTCGGCCACCTGGTCGCCCTCGGCCGCGCCCGCTGGTGGGGCGGCACCGGCTCGGGCGCCGCCCTCACCCTCGGCGTCCTGCTGCTCTACGGCTGGGTCGCCGCCGGCATGGTCAGCCTCACCGTCGTCGTCCTCGTCGGCATAGCCCGCCGCAACCGCTGGCGCCAGGGCGTGCTGCACGGCGCGGTCGACATCCTCGGGATAGCCGCCGGAGCGCTCGTACTGGGCGCGTTCGGCCGGGTGCCGTCCGTCGAGAAGCCCTGGAACCCGGCCACCTGGACGGTCTACACCGCCCCCGAAGTGGTCCTGGTCGCCCTCGCCTATCTCGCCGTGACCCGCACCCTGCTCTGGTATCTGCACGCCCCGCGCCACGGCGGACTGCCCACCGTCGCCCGCACCGCCCTGCTCAGACAGGGCCTGGTCGCGGTCGCCCTGCTGGGCATCGCCCCGCTGATCTGCGTGGTCGCGGTCGCCCGGCCGGTCCTGCTGCCGCTGTTCTCGATCCCGCTCATCGCCCTCGACTCCACCCTGTGGATGGCCCGCGCCCGCGCCGAGGAGCAACTGCGCGATCCGCTCACCGGGCTGCCCAACCGGCAGTGGCTCCTGGAGCGCATCTGGACCGCTCTGGACGACGCCGAACGCATCGGCGCCAAATCCGCGCTCATGCTGATCGACCTCGATCGCTTCCGGTCGGTCAACGACACTCTCGGTCATCTGGCCGGTGACCGGCTGCTGTTGCAGATAGCCGACCGGCTGCGGGCGGCCCTGCCGCGCGGGGCGGAGGCCGCGCGGCTCGGCGGCGACGAGTTCGCGGTACTGCTGCCCGTCGCCGACTCCACGACGTCCGCGACCCGGGTCGCCCGCAACCTCGTCGCCGCGCTCAGCTCCCCGCTCGACCTCGACGGACTCACCCTCGTCCTGGAGGCCAGCGCGGGCGTCGCCGTCTTCCCCGACCACGCCCTCGACGCCGAGGGACTGCTGCGCCGGGCCGACGTGGCGATGTACCAGGCGAAGCGGGACCGTACGGGCGTGGAGGTCTACGAGTCCAAGCGGGACTCCAACACCCCCGACCGGCTCGGCCTCCTGGGCGATCTGCGCCGCGCCCTCGACGCGCACGAGGTGCAGGTCCACTACCAGCCCAAGGTCCGCTTCGACGGCCAGGTCGCCGGCCTTGAGGCGCTGGTGCGGTGGGTGCACCCCGAGCGCGGGAAGGTTCCGCCGGACGAGTTCATAGCGATCGCCGAGTCGTCCGGGCTGATGCCGCACCTCACCGAGTACGTGCTCGACACGGCCCTCGCGCAGGTCGCCAGATGGCGCGCCCAGGGCCTCTTCGTCCCGGTCGCGGTCAACGTCTCCCCGCGCGATGTGCACACCCCCGGATTCGCGGGCTCGGTCGCCGCGCGGCTGGCCCGGCACGGTGTCCCGGCGGGCTCGCTCCAGCTGGAGATAACCGAACACGTCCTGCTGGAGGACCCGCAGCGCGCCGCCGACACCCTCAACGGCCTCACCGGCCACGGCGTCAAGATGTCCCTCGACGACTTCGGCACGGGCTACTCGTCCCTGGTGCATCTACGGCGGCTGCCGGTCAGCGAGTTGAAGATCGACCGGTCGTTCGTGGCGCGGCTCGCGGTGGACACGGAGGACGCGGAGATCGTGCGCTGCACGGTCGATCTCGCCCACTCGCTGGGCCTGCTCGTCGTCGCCGAGGGCGTCGAGGACGACGAGACCTGGGAGCGGCTGCGCGACCTCGGCTGCGACGCCGTACAGGGCTGGCTGGTCGCGGCGGCGATGCCGCCGGAGGACATGACGGCGTGGTTGCTGGCGCGCGGGTCCCGGGGATGGCAGCGGCCCAGGGCGGCTCTGCCGGCGGCTGCGGCGGACGATCCCGGGAGGATCGGCTGACCGGTCCCGGCCGGTCGAGCGGCTCGCCGCGCCCCTGGGGGACGCCCCAAGTGGAGCGGGCCATCAAACCGTTTAACGGCTGAGGCCCCCGGCCCCATAGGATTGGCCCCAAACCACACACACTCACCCCAGAGGAACGCTGCATGCCTGGCATCACGCGCGAGGAGGTCGCCCACCTCGCCCGGCTGGCGCGTCTGGAGCTGAAGCCCGAAGAGCTCGAACACTTCGCGGGACAGCTGGACGACATCATCGGCGCGGTCGCCCGCGTCAGCGAGGTCGCCGACCAAGACGTACCGCCGACCTCTCACCCGCTGCCGCTGACGAACGTCATGCGCGCGGACGAGGTCCGTCCCTCGCTCACCCCCGAGCAGGCGCTCTCCGGCGCCCCGGCCCAGGAGCAGCAGCGTTTCAAGGTGCCGCAGATCCTGGGGGAGGACTAATCACCATGACGGACCACAGCAGCATCATCCGGCTGACCGCCGCCGAGACCGCCGCGAACATCGCGTCCGGCGTGCTCACGGCCGTCGAGGTCACCGAGGCCCACCTCGCCCGGATCGAGGAGGTCGACGCGAAGGTGCACGCCTTCCTGCACGTCGACCGCGAGGGCGCTCTCGCGCAGGCCCGCGCCGTCGACGAGAAGCGGGCCAGGGGCGAGCAGCTCGGCCCCCTGGCGGGCGTTCCGCTCGCGCTGAAGGACATCTTCACCACCGAGGGCATCCCGACCACCGTCGGCTCCAAGATCCTCGAAGGCTGGATCCCGCCCTACGACGCGACGGTCACCAAGCGGCTGAAGGCCGCCGACGTGGTCATCCTCGGCAAGACCAACATGGACGAGTTCGCCATGGGGTCCAGCACCGAGAACAGCGCGTACGGCCCGACCGGCAACCCGTGGGACCTCACCAAGATCCCCGGTGGCTCCGGCGGTGGTTCCTCCGCCGCGCTCGCCTCCTTCCAGGCGCCCCTCGCCATCGGCACCGACACCGGCGGCTCCATCCGCCAGCCGGCCGCCGTCACCGGCACGGTCGGTGTCAAGCCGACGTACGGGGCCGTGTCCCGTTACGGCATGGTCGCGTTCTCGTCCTCCCTCGACCAGGGCGGGCCCTGCGCCCGTACGGTCCTGGACGCGGCGCTGCTGCACGAGGCCATCGCCGGGCACGACCCGCTCGACTCCACCTCGATCGACGCCCCGGTCCCGCCGGTCGTCGAGGCCGCGCGCAACGGCAGCGTCGCGGGCATGCGGGTCGGCGTCGTCAAGCAGTTCCGCGGCGAGGGCTACCAGGCCGGTGTCGTCCAGCGCTTCGACGAGGCCGTCGCCGTACTGAAGGAACTCGGCGCCGAGATCGTCGAGTTGGACTGCCCGTCCTTCGACCTGGCCCTGTCGGCGTACTACCTGATCGCGCCCTCCGAGTGTTCGTCGAACCTGGCCCGTTTCGACGGCCTGCGCTACGGCCTGCGGACCGGCGACGACGGCACCCACTCCGCCGAGGAGGTCACCTCGATCACCCGCGAGGCCGGCTTCGGCCCCGAGGTGAAGCGCCGCATCATGCTCGGCACGTACGCGCTGAGCAGTGGCTACTACGACGCCTACTACGGCTCGGCGCAGAAGGTCCGTACGCTCATCACCCGCGACTTCGAGAAGTCGTTCGAGAGCGTCGATGTGATCGTGTCGCCGACGACGCCGACCACCGCCTTCCCGATCGGCGAGCGCGCCGACGACCCGATGGCGATGTACCTCGCGGACCTGTGCACCATCCCGACCAACCTGGCGGGCAACTCGGCCATGTCGCTGCCCTGCGGGCTCGCTCCGGAGGACGGCCTGCCGGTCGGGCTCCAGATCATCGCGCCCGCGCTCAAGGACGACCGCCTTTACAAGGTCGGCGCAGCCGTAGAGGCAGCCTTCGTGGAAAAGTGGGGCCACCCGCTGCTTGAGGAGGCACCGTCGCTGTGAGCAACGCACTGTCGAAGGCCAAGGGCTTCAAGAAGTCCAAGTCCGGCACCTATGTGTCCATCGCCACCACCGCGTTCGGCGCGCTGGGTGTCGCCAAGCAGATCAAGAAGGCGCGCACCGAGCACGACACGCTCCGTCTGATCGACGCCACGGTCTCCGCCGTCGCGATCGTCACCGGCCTCGCCATCCTGTACCGCGAGCTGAAGCGGCTGGGCGACGACGACGTCCTGCTGGGCTGAGAGGGAAAGTTCACCGTGACCACCACGACCGACCTGGAGTCGTACGAGGACGCTCTCGCGTCGTACGACCCCGTCATGGGCCTTGAGGTCCATGTCGAACTCGGCACCAGGACCAAGATGTTCTGCGGCTGTTCGACCGAACTGGGCGCCGAGCCCAACGCGCAGACCTGCCCGACCTGCCTCGGCCTGCCCGGCGCGCTCCCGGTCGTCAACGCGATCGGCGTCGAGTCCGCCATCAAGATCGGCCTCGCGCTGAACTGCGAGATCGCCGAGTGGTGCCGCTTCGCCCGGAAGAACTACTTCTATCCGGACATGCCGAAGAACTTCCAGACCTCCCAGTACGACGAGCCGATCGCCTTCAACGGCTATCTGGACGTCCAGCTGGAGGACGGCGAGACCTTCCGGGTGCAGATCGAGCGCGCCCACATGGAGGAGGACACCGGCAAGTCGCTGCACGTCGGCGGCGCGACGGGCCGGATCCACGGCGCCTCGCACTCGCTGCTCGACTACAACCGCGCCGGCATCCCGCTCATCGAGATCGTCACCAAGCCGATCGAGGGCGCCGGCGAGCGCGCCCCCGAGGTCGCCAAGGCGTACGTCGCCGAGCTGCGCGAGCTGATCCGGGCCCTCGGTGTCTCCGAGGCGCGGATGGAGCAGGGGCAGATGCGCTGCGACGTGAACCTCTCGCTGCGCCCGCACGGCCGCGAGAAGTTCGGCACCCGCAGCGAGACGAAGAACGTCAACTCGCTGCGCTCCGTCGAGCGTGCCGCCCGCTACGAGATCCAGCGCCACGCCGCGGTGCTGAACTCCGGCGGCACGATCATCCAGGAGACCCGCCACTTCCACGAGGACACCGGGTCGACGACCTCGGGCCGCGTGAAGGAGGAGGCGGAGGACTACCGGTACTTCCCGGAGCCCGACCTCGTGCCCGTCGCCCCGTCCCGTGAGTGGGTCGAGGAGCTGCGTGCCGGGCTGCCCGAGCAGCCGCTGGCCCGCCGCAACCGGCTGACCGAGGAGTGGGGGATCACCGCGTTCGACATGCAGTCGATCCTCAACGCCGGTGCCATCGACCCGATCGTCGCGACGATCGCCGCCGGTGCCGACGCGGCCTCCGCCCGCAAGTGGTGGATGGGCGAACTGGCGCGCAGCGCCAACGAGTCGGGCACCGCGCTCGACGAACTGCCCATCACCCCGCAGCAGGTCGCCCGGGTCGCCGCCCTGGTGACCGCCGGTGAGCTGAACGACAAGCTGGCCCGCCAGGTCATCGAAGGCGTCCTCGCCGGCGAGGGCACCCCGGACGAGGTCGTCGAGAAGCGCGGTCTGAAGGTCGTCTCCGACGACGGCGCCCTCACCACCGCCGTCCAGGAAGCCATCGCCGGCAACCCGGGCATCGCCGACAAGATCCGCGGCGGCAAGGTGGCCGCGGCCGGTGCCCTGGTCGGCGCCGTCATGAAGGCCACCCGGGGACAGGCCGACGCGGCCCGCGTCAAGGAACTGATCCTGGAGCAGCTGGGCGTCAGCGAGGGCTGAGCCGCCGTAGGACATCCACATCCCTGGGGACGCGTCGGGTGAGACGCATCCCCGGGGATGTTCGGTGAACGGGCCCCTCCGGTTCTGCGTAGCTTCCTGTGGGAGAGCAACGAGACTGTGGAGGACGTCGGTTGGCCGTGCACGAGGTCTCTCAGGAGGACGCGCCGCTCCCGCCCGCCATGGAGGGACGCGGGGAGTCCGGGACACCGGACGTCGACGATCCCGAGCTGGACGCGCGGCGGGCCCGCTGGACGGCGGCCCTGACCGGCGCCGTGCTGGCCCTGGCCGGAGTGGCCGCGGCGGTGCTCCGGGCCGCCGCTCCCGAACCGCTGCTCGTCCCGGCCGCCTACGCCGTGGGCGCCGCGCTGTGCGCGCTCGCCGCGGTCCTCGGCTCCCGGGGCCGTACCAGACGGGCCTTGTGGCTGCTGGTGGTCGGCGCGATGGTGATGGCGCTGGGGGACCAGTTCGACTGAGGCGCCCACCGGGGTGACAGAGTCGCCGTTACTGTCCTGTGATCTGGCTCCCACTCTCGTGATGAAGGCCACGAACGTGATGAACGATCACTTTCGGCTGCGAGAGTGGGTCGCGTATCGCTCATGCGTTCTTTGCGGGCTGTTCATTCCTCGGACGGTGTTTCCCGGTCAAAGATCCACCATTCGCCATCCCCGGGAGCACGTTCGTGGCAGCCCTTGCCCGCTGGTGTGTTCGGCACCGCCTCGCCGCCGTCCTGTTGTGGCTCCTCGCGTTCGGCGGGGTCACCGCTGCCGCCGCCGTCACCGGCTCGGCGTACTCGAACGACTACGAGGCCCCCGGCACCGAGTCGGGCCGCGCCGCCCAGCTCCTCAAGGAGAACTTCCCAGGCCTCGGCGGCGACAGCGACACCGTCGTCTGGCACACCACGTCCGGCTCGGTCCGCGCCGCCGACGTCGAACAGACCATGACCGACGCCCTGGACCGGATCTCCGCCCTCCCCGCGGTCGCCTCCGTGGTCAGCCCCTACGACGGCCAGGGCACCGGCCGGATCAGCGCCGACGGGCGGACCGCCTACGCCACCGTCACCTTCGCGCACCAGGCCGAGGACATCGACAAGTCCCAGGCGCAGGCCGTCGTCCGCGCCGCGAAGGCCGCCGCGACCGACGGCCTCCAGGTCGAACTGGGCGGCGGCGCCATCGCGCTCACCGAGTCGTCGAGCGGGCACACCGCCGAGATCGTCGGGGTGGCCGTCGCCGCCCTCGTGCTGTTCCTCGCCTTCGGGTCGCTCGCCGCCTCGCTGCTGCCCATCGCCACCGCCCTGGTGAGCGTCGGCACCGCCTACGCGGCGATCGTGCTTCTCGGGCACGCCATGACGGTCGCCGACTTCGCGCCGATGCTCGGCATGCTGGTCGGGCTCGGCGTGGGCATCGACTACGCCCTGTTCATCGTGACCCGGCACCGGCGCGGACTCAAACGCGGACTGTCCGTCACCGAGGCGGTCACCAACGCGGTCGTCACCACCGGACGCGCGGTCGTCTTCGCCGGGGCCACGGTGTGCATAGCCCTCCTGGGGATGCTGATCCTGCGGCTCGGCTTCCTCAACGGGGTCGCCGTCGCCGCCTCGCTGACCGTGGTGCTCACCGTCGCGGCCTCCGTGACCCTGCTCCCCGCCCTGCTCTCCTTCATCGGCCCCCGGGCCCTCAGCCGCCGCGAACGGCGCCGGCTGGCCGAGCACGGACCCCAGCCGGAACTGCCCACCGGCCTCGCCGCCCGCTGGTCCGCGTTCGTCGAGCGCCACCCCAAGCTCCTCGGCGCCCTCGCCCTGATCGTCATCACCGTCCTCGCCCTGCCCACGCTCTCGCTCCACCTGGGCACCTCCGACCAGGGCAACGACCCCAGGACATCGACCACCCGCCAGGCCTACGACCTCCTCGCGGCCGGCTTCGGCCCCGGCGTCAACGGCCCCCTCACCCTCGTCACGAAGATCGACGGCGCCGAGGACAAGCTCACCCTCGACAACCTCGCCGCCACCCTCCGCACCACCGAGGGCGTCGCCTCCGTGACCCCGGTGACCTACGACGGCGGCGGCTCCACCGGGTATTTCGGCGTCGTACCGGACTCGGCCCCGCAGTCCCGGCGGACCAGCGACCTCGTCGACCGGCTGCGCACCGAGGTACTGCCCCGCGCCGAGACGGGCACCTCGCTCGACATCCAGGTCGGGGGCGTGACCGCCGGCTACGACGACTTCGCCGACGTGATCGTCGGGAAACTCCCGCTGTTCGTCGGGGTCGTCATCGCGCTCGGCTGCGCGCTGCTCCTGCTCGCCTTCCGTTCGGTCGGCATCCCGCTCAAGGCCGCCGCGATGAACGTCGCCGCCGTGGCCGCCGCCTTCGGAGTCGTCGTCACGATCTTCCAGTGGGGCTGGGGCAGCGAGTTCCTCGGCCTCGGCCGGGCCGGACCCGTCGAACCCTTCCTGCCCGTGATCATGGTGTCGGTCCTCTTCGGGCTCTCCATGGACTACCAGGTCTTCCTGGTCAGCCGGATGTACGAGGAATGGCTGGAAACCGGCGACAACCGGCGGGCCGTCCGCGTCGGCCTCGCCGAGACCAGCCGGGTCATCAACTCGGCCGCCGTCATCATGATCTCGGTCTTCCTCGCCTTCGTGCTCAGCGGCGACCGCGTGATCGCCATGTTCGGCATCGCGCTGGCGTCCGCCGTGGCCCTCGACGCCTTCGTCCTCCGTACGCTGCTCGTCCCCGCCCTCATGCACCTGCTCGGCGGCGCCAACTGGTGGCTGCCCCGCCGCCTGGACCGCGTCCTGCCCCGCATCAGCATCGAGCCCCCCGAGTGCCGCGCCGCCCATGAGAGGCTGGCCGCCGCGACGGACGCCGAGGTGGCGGACGTACTGGCCGAGGAACGGGAGCAGGATGTACGCGATATCCCTGGGTGACGACGGAGCGGAACTGCGTCCCCTGGAGCCGTGGCACGCCGAGGAGTTCCTCGCGCACCTGGACCGCGGCCGGGAGTTCATCGGCCGGTACATCACCTTCGGCTCCAAGGCCACCGACGTCGACTCCGCGCGGGACACGCTCCAGCGCTACGCCGACCTGCGCGCCGCCGACAGCGGGTCCCTGCACGGGATCTGGCTGGACGGCAGGCTCGTCGGCGGGGTCCTCTTCCTCAACTTCCACGCCGACCAGGGCAACTGCGAGGTCGGCTGCTGGCTGGAACCCGCCGCGGCCGGGCGCGGACTGATCACGCGCGCGATACGGATCCTCATCGATTTCGCGGTCGAACAGCGCGGGGTCCACCGGGTCGAATGGCATGCCGCCGCGGGCAATGAGAAGAGCCTGAATGTTGCCCGCCGCATGGGCATGACCAGGGACGGTGTCCTGCGCGCGGCACACCCCCACGGGGGCGTCCGGCACGACATCGAGGTGTGGTCCGTGCTCGCCCCCGAGTGGCGCGCGGCACGCGCGCGTGCCGCGCACGCCGATCTTTAAGGAACTTCTCAGAAACCACCCCTACCGTGCGCACCATGGGTACCAAGACTGTTGACGAGGCCGCGAACGAGGCCCCCGAGGTGAAGAGCGACGCGGAGACCGTCGACGTCACCAAGACCGATGTGACGAAGACCGATGTCACCGGCACCGAAGAGGAAGTGACCGAGCAGGAGACCGCGGACACCGCGGCCGAGGCCGCCGAGGACGAGGACGACCTCACCGAGGAGGAGTACGCGGCCGAGCTCGCGAAGCTCGGCCTGGAGGAGCCGGAGAGCCCCACGGGCGTCGGCCAGGGCGCCGCCGCCGTGGTCTCCGCCGCGCTCGGCTTCATCTCGCTCTCCGGCGGCTGGATCGGCTCCGTCGCCGCCGCCCGCGAGACCCTCAAGGGCCAGCTCTCCACCTCCTCGACCGCGAGCGTCGCCACCCAGATCAAGGAGGTCTACGGCGACGCCTGGCACACCACCGCGCTGTGGGCCGGCGTCTTCGCCCTGGTGGGCCTGCTCGTCGGCGTCGGCGCCCTCGTCCGGCCCGCCTTCGGCGCCCCCGGCAAGCCGCAGGCGACCTGGATCAAGTCGGTCGCCTGGGCGGGCGTCGCCCTCGGCGTCGTAGGCCTGCTGCTGGCCGTCCTCAAGTACACCGACGTACTGCTCAGCCTGCCCTCCGCGAGCAGCTGAGACACCGCGGTCCATCAGGGGCCTCAGGCTCTCCGTAAGCACCTTACGGAGAGCCTGAGGCCCCTTACGCATGTCTAAGGCCCGCCCGTCCCCGCAAGATGCGGAACTCTCCCGATGTGGCGGACCCCCCTGGGAGACGAAGGTTGAGGCATCGCAGAAAGCGAAGCCCGAAAAACCGCCTCTTCCAAGGGACTTGAGATGTACGAGTACGAGATCCACCAGCTCCGTTCCGCCGAACTCCGCCGCCAGGCGGCCAACGAGCGGCTGGCCCGCGAGGCCGTCCGCGGCGCCCGTGCCGCCCGGCGCCGGCAGGACCGCCAGACCATGGAGAGCGAGGTGCATACCGAACGCCCGCGCCGGCACCTGTTCGCCCGTGCCTCATGACCGGCCGGGCGCGCGAGGACGGCCGTACCGCGCCCGCCCGGCAGGCCGGCGGGCTCCTCCCGGCCGTGGCCGCCCGCGCGAAAACCGGTGCCGCGTTGTCAGACCCGCGTGACATCCTCGGGACCGTGGAGACCAGGTCCGTCAGTCCGGTCTTCGTCGGCCGCGCCGACGAACTGGACACGCTGAACGACGCGCTCGCCCGCGCTGCCGCGGGCGAGCCGCAGGCGTTGCTGCTGGGCGGCGAGGCCGGCGTCGGCAAGACCCGGCTCGTCGAGGAGTTCGCCGGCGCCGCCTGCCGCCGGGGCGCGGTCGTCGCGCTCGGCGGCTGCGTCGAGATCGGCGCGGACGGCCTGCCCTTCGCCCCGTTCTCCACCGCCCTGCGCGCCCTGCGCCGCGAACTGCCCGCCGAACTCGCCACGGCCGCCGCCGGCCAGCAGCAGGAACTCGCCCGGCTGCTCCCCGAGTTGGCGGAGACCCCCACCGCGCACCGGGGCCACCGCGGCGACGAGGAGGGCATGGCCCGCCTCTTCGAACTCACCGCCCGTCTCCTGGAGCGCGTCGCCGCCGACCGCACGGTCGTCGTCGCCCTGGAGGACCTGCACTGGGCCGACGCCTCCACCCGCCACCTCCTCGCCTACCTCTTCCGCACCCTGCGCACCGGCCGCCTCCTCGTCCTCGCCACCTACCGCGCCGACGACATCCACCGCCGCCACCCGCTGCGCCCCCTGCTCGCCGAACTCGACCGGCTCCGCACGGTCCGCCGCATCGAACTCGGCCGCTTCAACCGGCAGGAAGTGGGCCGCCAGATCGCCGGGATCCGCGCCGCCGAACCCGACCCCGCCCAGGTCGACGACATCTTCCGGCGCACCGACGGCAACGCGTTCTTCGTCGAGGAACTCGCCGTCGCCGCCCAGGACGGCTGCCGCACCGGCCTCACCGACTCGCTTCGGGACCTGCTGCTCGTGCGCGTCGAGTCACTGCCCGAGAGCGCCCAGCGGGTCGCCCGGATCGTCGCCGAGGGCGGCTCCACCGTCGAGTACCGGCTGCTCGCCGCCGTCGCCCGGCTCGCCGAGGACGACCTCATCGAGGCCCTGCGGGCGGCCGTCGGCGCCAACATCCTCCAGGCCGCGCCCGGCGACGACGGCTACCGCTTCCGCCACTCCCTGGTCCGCGAGGCGGTCGGCGACGACCTGCTGCCCGGCGAGCGCTCCCGCCTCAACCGGCGCTACGCCGAGGCACTGGAGGCCGACCCGACGCTCGTCCCGGCCGACCAGCGCGTCATGCGGCTGGCGAGCTACTGGTACCACGCCCACGACCCCGCCAAGGCCCTCCCCGCCGTCCTGGACGCCTCCGTCGCGGCCCGCGGCCGGCACGCCCACTCCGAGCAACTGCGGCTCCTGGAGCGGGCGATGGAGCTGTGGGACACCGTCCCCGAATCCGTGCGGGCGGCCCTGCGCCCCGTCGACTACACCGAGGTCTATCCTCCCTGCGGCTGCGACCCGGAGACCACACCCCTGCGCTACCTCGACCTGATGGCCGAGGCCGCCGTCGCCGGGCGGCTCAGCGGGGAGCGCGAGCGCGCCCTGAAGATCACCAAACGGGCCCTGCACCTCCTGGAGGACGAGGGCGACCCGCTGCGGGCCGCCTGGTTCTGGGTGCAGCGCTCCGTCCTGGTCCGCCACCAGGGGCGCGGCGACGGCTGGCCGGAACTCGCCGCCGCGCAGGAGCTGGTGCGCGGTCTGCCGCCCTCCGAGGTGCACGCGGAAGTCCTCGCCAAGGTCGCCGGCTGGTCGATGGTCCACGTGCCGGGCCCCGACGCCTACGTGGCCGCCGAGCGCGCGGTCGAGTACGCGCGCATGGTCGGCGCCCGCGAGATCGAGATGGACGCCCGCCTCACCCTGGCCGGCCTCATGGTCGCCTCCGGCGATGTCGAGGCGGGCCTCGCCGAACTGGTCGAGGTGAACGAACGCACGGTCGCCGAGGGCATCTCCGCCGTCGCGGGCCGCAGCTATGTGAACCTCCCCTCCTCCCTCGAAACCGTCGGCCGCTCCCGCGAGGCCGTGCCGATCCTGGAGACCGGGCTCGCCTTCGCCAAGAAGTACGGCCAGTTCGACAAGGAGGCCTGGATCTGGGGGAACCTCGCCGAATCCCTCTTCACCCTGGGCCGCTGGGACGAAGCGGCCGAGGCCGCGACCAAGGCCGAGCGGGTGGGCCAGAGTTCCAAACCGCGCGGCTTCCACGCCCGTCTGCTGGCCGAACTCGCGCTCGCCCGGGGCGAGGTGGCCGAGGCCCGCCGCCAACTGGCCGCCGCCCGCGAGCACTTCGGCACCCATGACGTCGCACCCCAGCACCACCAGCCCCTGGAGCGGATCGAGATCCAGGTCGCCGCCGCCGAGGGCCGCCACCTCGACGCCCGCGCCACCCTCGAACAGATCCTGGACTCCGGGTTCCGGCCCGGCACCCACTTCGAGACCTGGCCCCTCCTGGTGGCCGCCGCGGTCGCCGAGACCCAGGCCGTCGGCCTGCCCGCCGCCGACCCCGGCCGCCCCAAGATCCTCGAACGCATCAGGGAAGCCGCCAAGCCGGTCGCCACCAATGTGCCCGTCTGGCAGGCCCACGAGCGCTGGCTCCGCGCCGAACTGCGGCGCGCCGAGGGCCGCTGCACCCCGGACGACTGGTCCGAGGCGGTCACCGCCTTCGAACGCCTCGACCGCCCCTACGACCTCGCCCGCGTCCGGCACCGGCTCGCCGAGGCGCTGCTGTCCGGGACCGGCGACGACACCGGCAGCGGCGGCAGCGGCACCCACGGGGACACCGGCACCGACGGCGGCGGCGCCGAGGACCGGCGTGAACGCGCCACGGAACTCCTCCGGCTGTCCGGAGCCGTCGCCGAGCACCTGGGCGCCCGCCCGCTCGCCGAGTCCGTCGCCCTGCTCGCCCAGCGGGCCCGGCTGACGCTCAGCAGGGTCCCGGCACCGCGAGCCGTCCCGGCCGACCCCGTCGAGGCGCTCGGCCTCACCAGCCGCGAGCGCGACGTCCTGCGCCTGGTCTCGGCCGGCCGGACCAACCGGCAGATCGCCGAGGAGCTCTTCATCTCCCCGAAGACCGCGAGCGTCCACGTCTCGAACATCCTCGGCAAGCTCGGTGTCTCCGGCCGGGGCGAGGCGGCGGCGGTGGCCCACCGCCTGGGGCTGTTCCCGCCCGACCCGCTCACCGCGCGTCCGGCCGGATGAGCCGTACGCTGGAGGGGACCGGCCAGGGGAGGCGTGCCGTGTTCAACATGTTCGAGGAACTGTTCTCACCGGGCCGCAAGCACACCGAGGACGAGCGCAACCGCCTGGAGATGACCAGGGTCGACGTCGCCGACGGCGACCCCGGACGCGGGCCGATAGACCTGGACTCCGGCAAGGTCGTCGTCCGCCTGCCGGACCCCGGCGCCGACGCCGCCGACGCGTCCGCTACGACACCTGAAGCTCCAGAATCCGGTCGTCCCCCGACTTAGGCGTGCCCCGCCCGTCCGTGTTGCTGGTGATCAGCCACAGCTTGTCGCCGCCGGCCGACGCCACCGTGCGCAGCCGGCCGTACTCGCCGGTGAGGAAGGCCTGCGGGGCGGCCGAGGCCTTCGTGCCGTCCAGCGGGACGCGCCACAGGCGCTGCCCCTTCAGGCCCGCCATCCAGATGGAGCCCTCCGCGTAGGCGATGCCGCTGGGGGAGGCGTCGTCGGTGTGCCACTGGGCGATGGGGTTGTGGTACTTGGGATCGCTGCTCCTGCCCTCCGCGTTCGGCCAGCCGTAGTCGTCGCCCGGAGTGATCGCGTTCAGTTCGTCCCAGGTGTCCTGGCCGAACTCCGAGGCGAACAGCCGTTGCTTGGAGTCCCAGGCCAGGCCCTGCACATTGCGGTGGCCGTAGGTGTACACCGGCGAGTCCGGGAAGGGGTTGCCCGGGGCCGGGTCGCCCTCCGGGGTCAGTCGCAGGATCTTGCCGCCGAGGGACTTCTTGTCCTGCGCCAGGCCCCGCTGGCCGCTCTCGCCCGTGCCCGCGTAGAGCATGCCGTCCGGGCCGAAGGCGATCCGGCCGCCGTTGTGGATGTAGCCCTTGGGGATGCCCTTGAAGACCGTGTCCGGTGCGCCCAGCTGCTCACCGGCCGGCTTTTGCGGGTCGTAGAGCATGCGGACGATGCGGTTGTCCGAGGCGGAGGTGAAGTAGGCGTAGATCATGTGGTCCGAGGCGTAGTCCGGGGACAGCGCGATGCCGAGGAGGCCGCCCTCGCCCGCGGGGGAGACCCCGGAGACCGTGCCCAGCTCCGACTTCCGGCCCGTCTTCCCGTCGATCCGGGTGATCGTGCCGTCGTCGCGGGAGGAGACGAGGAGGTTCCCGTCGGGCAGCGGGGCCAGGCCCCAGGGCGTCTTCAAGCCCTCGGCGACCGTGCGCAGCACCTTCACCGTGCCCTTGGCGGGCGGGATCAGCGCGGCGGGCTCGGTGGCGGACGACGAGCCCGTGGCCGTACCGCTGCTGCCGGACGGTTCGGGCAGGCCGTAGCGCGGGTCGTCGCCGGAGGAGCAGCCGGCCGTCAGCAGGAGCGCGGTCACGGCCAGGGCGGCCGGCACGACTCGACGTTGCACGATCAGGTCCCTTCGACGCACGGGTTCTCCTTGTCATACACCGCTCACGCCGCCCGGGTTCCCGATCCCCGGCGACCGACGCGCGATCGAGCCCCGGCTCGCGTCCGAAGGCCGGGGCCCGCACGCCGGCGGCGGGTCAGTCCCAGGACCCCAACGGCCCCGGCAGTTCCGCCACCTCCGTGAGGTCCTCCGGGGTCAGGCGCAGGTCCGTGGCCGCCGCGTTCTCCGTGACCCAGCGTTCCTGTTTGGTGCCCGGGACCGGGATCACGTGCGGGCCCTGGGCCAGGGTCCAGGCGAGGGCCACCTGCGCCGGGGTGACGTCCGGGCCGTGGCGGCGGGCCACGCGGCGCAGGCCGGCCACGATCGGCTGGTTCGCGGCGGTCATCTCGGCGGTGAAACGCGGGTGGCGGGCGCGTACGTCGTCCGGTTCGAAGCCCTCGCCCGGGGTCAGGGTGCCGGTCAGGAAGCCGTTGCCGAGGGGCATCGCCGCGAGGAAGCCGATCCCGCGCTCCGCGCACCACGGCAGGAGCGCGTCCAGGGCCTCCGGCGACCAGACGGACAGCTCGGCCTGGACCGCCGTCACCGGGAACACCTGTTGTACGCGCCGGAGTTGGCGGATCGTTCCGTCATGGAGCCGGGCCCCGGGGCGGCGCGCGGAGCGGGCGCCGACCGCGCACAGGCCCAACGCCCTTACTTTTCCCGCCTGTACGAGGTCCGCCATCGCGCCCCAGGTCTCCTCGACCGGGACCTCGGGGTCGGCGCGGTGCAGTTGGTAGAGGTCGATCACCTCGGTCTGGAGACGGCGCAGCGAGGCGTCGCAGGCGCGTCTGACGTAGCCGGGGCGGCCGTTGGCCACGATGTGCTGCTCGCCGACCAGCAGGCCGACCTTCGTCGACACGAACGCGTCCCGGCGCCGCTCCCTCAACACCCGCCCCAGCAGCAGCTCGTTGGTGAACGGGCCGTACATGTCGGCGGTGTCCAGCAGCGTCATGCCGAGGTCGAGCGCCCGGTGCACGGCCCTGACCGACTCCTCGCCCCGCTGCCGCGACCCGCTGTACGCCCAGTTCATCGGCATGCAGCCGAGCCCGACGGCCCCCATCGAGAGCGCCCCCGCGCCGATCGTCCTGCGCTCCACCTGCTCGTGACCCTCCCTCTCCAGGCCCACCAACCTAACCTCTGCACGCGCGCGTCCCTGACATAGCCTCCTGACCATGACCGATGACGTGTGGCTGCCCATCCCGCCGGAGGAGATCGAGGGGCTCCCCGAGGGGCCCAACTACCTGTTCTGGGACGGAGGTGCGGACGGCGACCAGGAGTTCCCCGGTGATCCGGCGGACTGCGTGCTGTACGTCGTGCCGTACATGAAGCGCCAGCCCGTGAAGACCCGGCCCCTCGCGCGGATGCGGAATCTCCGGGTCGTCCAGACGCTGACGGCCGGGATCGACGACATGACCGCCGACCTCTCCCTGATCGCCCCGGGGGTGCGGCTGTGCAACGCCCGCGGAGTGCACGAGGCCAGCACCGCCGAGCTCGCGCTCACGCTGACCCTCGCCTCGCTGCGCGGCATCCCGCAGTTCGTGCGGGCCCAGCAACAGGAGCGCTGGCAGGGCGACTTCCACCCGGCGCTCGCCGACCGGTCCGTCCTCATCGTCGGCTACGGCGCGATCGGCGCCGCGATCGAGGACCGGCTCACTCCCTTCGAGGTCGCGCGGGTGGCGCGCGTGGCGCGCTCCGGTCGCACCACGGAGCGCGGGCCGGTGCATCCGCTCACCGAACTGCCCGCCCTGCTCCCGGACGCGGACGTCGTCGTCCTGTCCACACCTCTCACCGAGACCACCCGGCACCTGGTCGACGCCGAGTTCCTGGCCCGGATGAAGGACGGGGCGCTGCTGGTCAACGTGGCCCGAGGTCCCGTCGTGGACACCAAGGCGCTGCTCGCGGAGCTGGAAAGCGGCCGTATCACCGCCGCGTTGGACGTCACCGACCCCGAACCGTTGCCCCAGGGGCACCCGTTGTGGCAGGCGCCGGGCGTGCTGATCAGTCCGCATGTCGGCGGGCCCACGTCGGCGTTCCTGCCGCGTGCGAAGCGTCTGGTTGCGGACCAGTTGGGACGGTTCGTGAACCATGAGCCGCTGCGCAACGTGATCCTTACGACGGGGCCGGTGGAGTAGGCGGAACAGACGCGCGATCCGCTTCCGGCACCCTCCGCAACCTTCCGGAAGCGGGGCGTGCACGCATCTCCGCTGGTCGTCACGGAGCGTAGAGGAACTATGTCCCTGAGTGACGAGACTGGTGTATCGTCCCGGCAGGGGCTGCGCCGCGCACCGTTCGGCGCCGGGGACGGACATTTCAGACTGTGAGGGGGGCGACGGGCGATGCACGGCCTATGGACGAGCGATCCGACGCGGCGGGGCCGCCGACGGCGACCCTGGCGCACCGCCGCGCGCAGGCGCGGCCACCACGGCGATCACAGCGGTCACGGCGGCCACGGCGGTCATGGCGGACAGCACAGCCACCCCAGCCATCATCACCGCAGGCACAACAGCCGCCGCAGGCAGGCCCATTCGGCACACCGGGGCCCGCGGGACCCGGGAGCGACGCGGACCGGGAGGGCCCGGTGAGTTCCCCACCGTCTGCGAGGACCACCCTCAACGGGGCGCTCCGGGACCGGACTTCACCCGGAGCGCGGCAGCCCGGCCCGCCGGCCTCCGGCGGCTGGGGCCTGGTCCAGCAACTCGTCCTGGCCCTGGTGTGCGCGGGCTACGCCGTCGGTTCCGCGCTCGACTGGGGTTCCGCCCAAGTCGCCCTGATCATGGGCGACTTCGGGCTCAGCGCGGCGGCCGGTACCGCCGCCGTCTCATGCTTCCTCTACGCGCGCAGCCGTCGTATCCGCTTTCGACCCGCCTGGCTGCTGTTCTCGCTCTCCTCGGCGATGGCGGCACTGGGCAACGGGGTCTGGGGGTGGTACGAGGTCGTCCTGGAGCGCCCCGTGCCCAGCCCCAGCTTCGCCGACCTGTTCTTCCTGTGCTTCGCGCCGCCCGCCATCGTCGGCCTCCTGGTACTGGCCAAACGGCCCGTCACCAAGGCCGGTTGGGTCTGTCTGGCGCTCGACGCCTGGCTGATCGGCGGCTCGCTGCTCACCCTCTCCTGGAGCCTCGCGCTGGCCCAGGCCGCCAAGTTCGACGGGCCGAGCGTGGCCCACACCGCGCTCTCCCTGGCCTACCCGCTGCTCGACATCGCCCTGGTCAGCATGGTGCTCGCGCTGCACTTCCGGCGCTCCTCGGTCAACCGCACCGCCGTGAACACCGCGATCGGCGCGCTGGCCCTGACCGTGATGTGCGACGCCCTGTTCACCTCGCCGCTGCTCCACAACAACTACCACTCCGGCCAGTTGCTCGACGCGGGCTGGTTCGCCGGCTCGCTGCTCCTGGCCTACGCCCCCTGGGCCGCGCCCCGGCACACCCGCCCCGAGGACGACGGGCACACGCGCGTGGTGCACGAGCACCGGCCCGGACAGCGCGCCGGACTCCAGCACCCGGCGGCCGGGCCGGGCGCCGACCACGGCCGCTATCCGGCCACCCGCCCGATCGCCGGTTCCCTGGCCGCGCTCACCCCGTATCTCGCCGCCGCCGTCTGCACGTTGGGGATCCTCTACAACGTCCTCAACGGCCGCAGCCCCGACCGCGTGGTGCTCATCACCGCGGGCTGCGTGGTGCTCGCCCTCGTGGTCCGCCAGGGCATCATGCTGCTCGACAACATCACCCTCACCCAGGAACTGGCCCAGAAGGAGAACCACTTCCGCTCCCTGGTGCAGGGCTCCAGCGACGTCATCATGATCGCCGCCCCGAACGGCATCCTGCGCTACGTCTCCCCGGCCGCCGCCGGTGTCTACGGCAAGGCCGCGGAGGAACTGGTCGGCAACGAACTGGCCTCGCTCATCCACCCCGAGGACCTGGGCTGCGTGGTGCACGAGGTGCGCCGCTTCCTCGCCGCCAGCCCCTTCGAGGAGTCCAACACCCGTATCGAGTGCCGCTTCCGCTCCGGCGACGGCGGCTGGCTGAACGTCGAGTCGACCGTCAACCGGCACCACGGCGGCCTCATCTTCAACAGCCGGGACGTGACCGAACGCGTGCGCCTCCAGGCGCAGTTGCAGCACAACGCCGAGCACGACCCGCTCACCGACCTGCCCAACCGCGCCCTGTTCACGAAGCGCGTGCAGCAGGCCCTGTCGGGGCGCCGCTCCACCGACCGCGGCACCGCCGTGCTCTTCATCGACCTCGACGGCTTCAAGGCCGTCAACGACACCATCGGCCACCAGGCCGGGGACGAACTCCTCGTCCAGGCCGCCCGCCGGCTGCACGCGGCGGTCCGGCACGGCGACACCGCCTCCCGGCTCGGCGGCGACGAGTTCGCGGCGCTGATCGTCGGCGACGGCACCCGGGACCGGGCCGCCCGCGAGCGGCACATCATGGAACTCGCCGACCGCCTGAGAATCACCCTGTCCCAGCCGTACCTCATCGACGGCAACGATGTCCGTGTCGCCGCCTCCATCGGCGTCGCCTTCGCCGAACCGGGCCTGGGGGCGGGGGAGTTGCTGCGCAACGCCGACCTCGCGATGTACCGCGCCAAGGGCGCGGGCAAGGGCCGGGTCGAGCTGTACGCGCCGCAGATGCAGCAGGACGTCGTACGGAAGGCGGAGCTGGCCACCCGGCTGCGGGCCGCGCTGCACGACGGCGAGTTCGCGCTGCTGCACCAGCCCGTGGTGTCGCTGACGGACGGCCGGATCACCTCGGTCTCCACGCAGGCGCGCTGGCGCTCCTCGCAGGGGGTGCTGTTCACGCCGGCCGAGTTCCTGCGGGTGGCCGAGGACAGCGACAAGACCGCCGAACTGGGCCGCTGGATGCTGGAGGAGGCCGTGGAGCAGGCCGCCGCGCGCCTCGCGGCCGGGCCTGCCGTGTCCGTGGCGGTGCGGATGAGCGCCCGGCGGCTGCTGGACAGGTCGATGCCGCTCGGTTCGATCGAGGCCCTGCTGACCCGGCACGGCCTGCCGTCCGGCTCCCTGGTCGTCGAACTGTCCGACACCGACCCCAGGGTCTCCCTGGACGACCTGGAGCGCCGTCTGACCGCCCTGCGCCGCCTGGGCGTCCGGATCGCCCTGGACGGCTTCGGCAGCGGCTACGCGACCATCACGACACTGCGGCGACTGCCCGTCGACGTACTGAAACTGGACCGCAGTCTGGTGGAGGGCGTCGTGGAGTCCGCGCGGCTGCACAAGATCACCAGCGGGCTGCTGAGGATCGCCGGGGACCTCGGGCTCCAGTCCGTGGCCGACGGCGTCGACCTGCCGGAACAGGTGGTCGCCCTGCGCGCGATGGGCTGCACGCACGGGCAGGGCATGGCCTTCTCCGGTCCGCTGGACGAGTACCGGTTGCGCCGGGCCCTGTCCTGCGGCCACTATCCGGTGCCGCACGGCCCGGCGGAGCCCGCGTTCGCGGGTGGCACGCTGGGGGTGTACACCAGTAACGTGCCCGCGGTTCTGGGGGGCGGTACGGCCCTCCGCTCACATAATGAGACTCCCGTCCCACCCACTTGACAGTCGGTGCGTGCCGGGGGGAGGGTCAATGCCATGCGCACCCGAATTCTCGTACTTGGAAAGCGCGTCGGCTGAAGCTGGTGACGTCCGGACGGACCCGGAACTCCCAGCGACCGCACCCGGCGCGCTCCCCTCGCTTGCCTCACGGCACGAGGGGTTTTTTGTTGCACAGGCACCAGTCGTGCGGCAGCCGAATATCGTACAAACCTCGCAAAAACCCTCAGCATCGAGAAGAGACCGACGATGACCGAGCAGGCCACCGGGGCCCATCCGCAGCCGCGGCCCCGATCCGGAGGACAGCCGTCCGCCCCCGAGCACGTCACGGGTGCGCAGTCCCTCATCCGCTCTCTTGAGGAGGTCGGGGCCGACACGGTATTCGGCATTCCCGGCGGTGCGATCCTTCCGGCGTACGACCCCCTGATGGACTCCACCCGCGTGCGTCACGTCCTGGTCCGGCACGAGCAGGGCGCGGGCCACGCGGCCACCGGCTACGCGCAGGCCACCGGCAAGGTCGGCGTCTGCATGGCGACCTCGGGCCCCGGCGCCACCAACCTGGTGACCCCGATCGCCGACGCGCACATGGACTCGGTGCCGCTCGTGGCGATCACCGGGCAGGTCGCGTCCAAGGCGATCGGCACCGACGCCTTCCAGGAGGCGGACATCGTCGGCATCACGATGCCGGTCACCAAGCACAACTTCCTGGTCACCAAGGCCGAGGACATCCCGCGCGTCATCGCGCAGGCCTTCCACATCGCCGCCACCGGCCGCCCCGGCCCGGTCCTGGTCGACATCGCGAAGGACGCCCTCCAGGCGAAGACGACCTTCTCCTGGCCGCCGGTCATGGACCTGCCCGGCTACCGCCCGGTGACCAAGCCGCACGCCAAGCAGATCCGCGAGGCCGCCAAGCTGATCACCGCCGCCAAGCGGCCCGTCCTCTACGTCGGCGGCGGCGTCATCAAGGCCCGCGCCACCGCCGAGCTGCGGGTCCTCGCCGAACTCACCGGAGCGCCCGTCACCACCACCCTGATGGCGCTCGGCGCATTCCCCGACAGTCACGAGCTGCACGTGGGGATGCCGGGCATGCACGGTGCGGTCACCGCCGTCACCGCGCTCCAGAAGGCCGACCTGATCGTCGCCCTCGGCGCCCGCTTCGACGACCGCGTCACCGGCAAGCTGGACAGCTTCGCGCCGTACGCCAAGATCGTCCACGCCGACATCGACCCCGCGGAGATCGGCAAGAACCGCGCCGCCGACGTGCCGATCGTCGGGGACGCCCGCGAGGTCATCGCCGACCTGGTGCAGGCCGTCCAGAAGGAGCACAGCGAGGGCCACACCGGCGACTACAGCGCCTGGTGGAAGGACCTCAACCGCTGGCGCGAGACCTACCCGCTCGGCTACGAGCAGCCCGACAACGGCACGCTCTCCCCACAGCAGGTCATCGAGCGCATCGGCCAACTCGCCCCGGAGGGAACGATCTTCGCGGCGGGCGTCGGCCAGCACCAGATGTGGGCCGCGCACTACATCCAGTACGAGAAGCCCTCGACCTGGCTCAACTCCGGCGGCGCCGGGACCATGGGCTACGCGGTCCCGGCCGCGATGGGCGCCAAGGCCGGCGCCCCGGACCGCACGGTCTGGGCGGTCGACGGCGACGGCTGCTTCCAGATGACCAACCAGGAACTCACCACCTGCGCCCTGAACAACATCCCGATCAAGGTCGCCATCATCAACAACGGCGCCCTCGGCATGGTCCGCCAGTGGCAGACCCTGTTCTACAACCAGCGCTACTCCAACACCGTGCTGCACAGCGGCCCGGAGGCCGACGGCAAGCAGCCGAGCGCCGGCACGCGCATCCCCGACTTCGTCAAGCTGTCGGAGGCGATGGGCTGTTACGCGATCCGCTGCGAGTCCCCCGACGACCTCGACAAGGTCATCGAGGAGGCGAACTCGATCAACGACCGCCCCGTCGTGATCGACTTCATCGTCCACGAGGACGCCATGGTGTGGCCGATGGTCGCCGCCGGCACCTCGAACGACGAGGTCATGTTCGCCCGGGACGTCCGCCCCGACTTCGGCGACAACGAAGACGACTGAGCGAGAGAGACGAACCCACGATCATGTCCAAGCACACGCTCTCCGTCCTGGTGGAGAACAAGCCCGGTGTCCTCGCCCGGATCACCGCCCTGTTCTCCCGGCGCGGCTTCAACATCGACTCCCTCGCCGTCGGCGTCACCGAGCACCCCGACATCTCCCGCATCACGATCGTGGTGAACGTGATCGAGGCACTCCCGCTCGAACAGGTCACCAAGCAGCTCAACAAGCTCGTCAACGTGCTGAAGATCGTCGAACTGGAGCCGGGTTCCGCCGTTCAGCGCGAACTCGTTCTGGTGAAGGTGCGCGCCGACAACGAGACGCGCTCCCAGATCGTCGAGATCGTCCAGCTGTTCCGCGCCAAGACCGTCGACGTCTCCCCGGAGGCCGTCACCGTCGAGGCCACCGGCTCCAGCGACAAGCTGACCGCCATGCTCAAGATGCTGGAGCCGTACGGCATCAAGGAACTGGTCCAGTCCGGCACGATCGCCATCGGCCGCGGCGCCCGCTCCATCACCGACCGCTCGCTGCGCGCGCTCGACCGCTCCGCGTAGCCCCGGCCGCGGGCGGCCCCGGCCGCCCGCATGCCGAGACCCCCGAACTTCGATTCCGCCCGCCGTCATACGGTGGGACGCAACACCTGCACACCAAGGAGAGAACCCAAAGTGGCCGAGCTGTTCTACGACGCCGACGCCGACCTGTCCATCATCCAGGGCCGCAAGGTCGCGGTCATCGGCTACGGCAGCCAGGGCCACGCCCACGCGCTGTCGCTCCGTGACTCGGGTGTCGACGTCCGCGTCGGCCTGCACGAGGGCTCCAAGTCCAAGGCGAAGGCCGAGGAGCAGGGCCTGCGCGTGGTGACGCCGTCCGAGGCCGCCGCCGAGGCCGACGTCATCATGATCCTGGTGCCGGACCCGATCCAGGCCCAGGTCTACGAGGAGTCCATCAAGGACCACCTCAAGGACGGCGACGCGCTGTTCTTCGGCCACGGCCTGAACATCCGCTTCGACTTCATCAAGCCGCCGGCCGGCGTCGACGTCTGCATGGTCGCCCCCAAGGGCCCGGGCCACCTGGTGCGCCGCCAGTACGAGGAGGGCCGCGGCGTCCCGTGTATCGCGGCCGTCGAGCAGGACGCGACCGGCAACGGCTTCGCGCTCGCGCTGTCGTACGCCAAGGGCATCGGCGGCACCCGCGCCGGCGTCATCAAGACGACCTTCACCGAGGAGACCGAGACCGACCTGTTCGGTGAGCAGGCCGTTCTCTGCGGTGGTACGGCCGCGCTGGTCAAGGCCGGTTTCGAGACGCTGACCGAGGCCGGCTACCAGCCCGAGATCGCGTACTTCGAGTGCCTGCACGAGCTGAAGCTCATCGTCGACCTCATGTACGAGGGCGGCCTGGAGAAGATGCGCTGGTCGATCTCCGAGACCGCCGAGTGGGGCGACTACGTCACCGGCCCGCGGATCATCACGGACGAGACCAAGGCCACGATGAAGCAGGTCCTCGCCGAGATCCAGGACGGCACCTTCGCCCGCGAGTGGATGGCCGAGTACCACGGCGGCCTGAAGAAGTACAACGAGTACAAGCAGAAGGACGCCGAGTCCCTGCTGGAGACCACCGGCAAGCAGCTCCGCAAGCTGATGAGCTGGGTCGACGAAGAGGCGTAAGTCCTCCGGCACAGGGGCTGGAGCGGGTGCTCCGGCCCCTTTGTCCACCCCGTCCAGCCTCGGACGGGTGATCCTTCCGCAGAGGCGTAAGACGACCCTCGCCGCGCCACTACACTGCCGTACTAATACGCGTCAGGCCCACAGCGTCGTGCGTCTCCGCGGCTAGCCCCTCCACCGCCTGCGGCCGTCGGGACGGCCGTCCGCACGCAATGGACTTGTGAGGACTCACGTGAGCTCGAAACCTGTCGTACTCATCGCTGAAGAGCTGTCGCCCGCGACGGTGGACGCCCTCGGCCCGGACTTCGAGATCCGTCACTGCAACGGCGCGGACCGGGGCGAGCTGCTCCCCGCCATCGCCGACGTCGACGCGATCCTGATCCGCTCGGCCACCAAGGTCGACGCCGAGGCGGTAGCCGCCGCACGGAAGCTGAAGGTCGTCGCACGAGCCGGCGTCGGCCTGGACAACGTCGACGTCTCCGCCGCCACCAAGGCCGGCGTGATGGTCGTCAACGCGCCCACCTCCAACATCGTCACCGCCGCCGAACTGGCCTGCGGTCTGCTGCTGGCGACCGCACGCCACATCCCGCAGGCCAACGCCGCGCTGAAGAACGGCGAGTGGAAGCGCAGCAAGTACACGGGCGTCGAGCTGGCCGAGAAGACCCTCGGCGTGGTGGGCCTCGGCCGCATCGGCGCGCTGGTCGCCCAGCGCATGTCCGCGTTCGGCATGAAGGTCGTCGCCTACGACCCCTACATCCAGCCCGCGCGCGCCGCCCAGATGGGCGTCAAGATCCTGTCGCTGGACGAGCTGCTCGAAGTCTCCGACTTCATCACCGTGCACCTGCCCAAGACCCCCGAGACGGTCGGTCTGATCGGCGACGAGGCGCTGCGCAAGGTCAAGCCGACCGTGCGCATCGTCAACGCGGCCCGCGGCGGGATCGTCGACGAGGAGGCGCTGTACTCCGCGCTCAAGGAGGGCCGCGTCGCCGGCGCCGGCCTCGACGTGTACGCGAAGGAGCCCTGCACGGACTCCCCGCTCTTCGAGTTCGACCAGGTCGTCTCCACCCCGCACCTCGGCGCCTCCACGGACGAGGCGCAGGAGAAGGCCGGTGTCTCGGTCGCCAAGTCGGTGCGCCTCGCGCTCGCCGGTGAACTCGTCCCCGACGCGGTCAACGTCCAGGGCGGAGTCATCGCCGAGGACGTCAAGCCCGGCCTCCCGCTCGCCGAGAAGCTCGGCCGCATCTTCACCGCGCTCGCGGGCGAGGTCGCGGTCCGCCTCGACGTCGAGGTCTACGGCGAGATCACCCAGCACGACGTCAAGGTGCTCGAACTCTCCGCGCTCAAGGGCGTGTTCGAGGACGTCGTCGCCGAGACCGTGTCGTACGTCAACGCCCCGCTGTTCGCGCAGGAGCGCGGCGTCGAGGTACGGCTGACGACCAGCTCCGAGTCCGCCGACCACCGCAACGTGGTCACCGTGCGCGGCACCCTGAGCAACGGCGAGGAGGTCGCGGTCTCCGGCACGCTGGCCGGTCCCAAGAACCTCCAGAAGATCGTCGCGGTCGGCGAGTACGACGTCGACCTCGCGCTCGCCGACCACATGGTGGTGCTGCGCTACGAGGACCGTCCCGGTGTCGTCGGCACGGTCGGCCGAGTCTTCGGCGAGGCGGGCATCAACATCGCCGGTATGCAGGTGTCCCGTTCGGTCGCGGGCGGCGAGGCGCTGGCCGTGCTGACGGTCGACGACACGGTGGCCGTGAACGTGCTGGCCGAGGTCGCGGAGGAGATCGGCGCCACGTCGGCCCGTTCGGTGAACCTGGTCTGATGCATGAGCGAAGGCCGGGCGGCCCGAGGAACCGATCCTCGACCCGCCCGGCCTTCGCGCGTCCCGGCACCTCACACCGAGGTTTCCTGTGCCGCCTGCGGCGCTTCTTGTGTTTCTTGCGCTTCTCCGGTGACCGGCTCGGGCTGCTGAACGTGCAGCCCCCGCAGGGTCCGTGCCGCCGCGAAGGCCGCACCGAGGAGCAGGATCGCGCCCGCGGTCGCCGCCCCGTGCATGCCGTCGGTGAAGGCCTGTCGTGCGGTCGCCGTCAGGGCGTCTCCCGCGTGCCCCGGTAGCTGCCGGGCGACGGCCAGGGCGCCGCCGAGGGTCTCGTGGGCCGGGGCGGGGGCCGAGTCGGGGATGCCGTGGCGGTAGACGGCCGTACCGATGGAGCCCAGGACCGCCATGCCGAGCGCGCCGCCGAACTCCGCGCCCGTCTCCATCAGCGAGGACGCGACGCCCGCCTTCTCCACCGGGGCGCTGCCCATCGCGAGATCCATGATCTGGGACATCACCATGACGATCCCGGAGGCGAGGACACCGGCGGCGGCCAGCACCAGCCACAGCGAGTCGGTGCCGACCAGGACGAGCAGGCCGTAGCCGCCGGAGGCGAGGGCGAAGCCGGCCGCGACCACGTAGGCGCGGTCAACTCCCTTCTGGACCAAGGCTGTTGCCAGCGGCGCGGCCATGCCGATCGGCACCGAGGGGAGCAGTGCCCACAGGGCCGCCTCCATCGCGCTCCTGCCCAGCACCGACTGGAGGTACTGCGTGGTGAAGAAGGCGGAGCCCATCATGCCGAAGGCGGAGACGAGGTTGAGGACGACGGAGGGGGCGAAGCCGCGCCCCCGGAAGAGGGCGGGGTCGATCATCGGGGAGGCGGCGGTGCGCTGGCGGTGGACGAACAGGGCGGCGAAGAGCAGGCCGACGGTGATCGAGACGACGTACTGGACGTGCCAGCCCTCGGACGGGATCTCCTTGAGGCCGTAGATCACGGGCAGGACGGCGGCCAGGGACAGCGGGACGCTCGGCAGGTCGAAGCGGCCGGGGGCCGGGTTCCTGGACTCGGGGAGCAGGAACGGTCCGATCACCAGCAGCAGCGCCATCGCGGGCAGGTTGATCAGGAAGACCGAGCCCCACCAGAAGTACTGGACCAGCACCCCGCTCAGCACCGAGCCGAGCGCGATGCCGCCGGTCATCACACCGGACCACAGACCGATCGCCTTCGCGCGCTGGCCGGGGTCGGTGAACATCGTGCGCAGCAGCGCCATGGTCGAGGGCATCAGGGTCGCGCCGCCGATGCCGAGGACCGCGCGGGCGGCGATCAGGGTCTCGGCGCTGTCCGCGTAGGCGGCGACGAGGGAGGCGGCGCCGAAGGCCGCCGCGCCGATCAGGAGGAGCCGGCGGCGGCCGACGCGGTCGCCGATCGAGCCCATCGTCATCAGCAGGCCGGCCAGGACGAAGGCGTAGATGTCGAAGATCCACAGTTGCTGGGTGCCGCTGGGCTCCAGGTCCGCGCTGATCGCCGGGATGGCGAAGTAGAGGACGGAGACGTCCATCGAGACGAGGAGCAGCGGCAGCATCAGGACGCCGAGCGCGGTCCATTCGCGGCGTCCGGCACGGGAGTTGGGGGTGCTCACGGGGTTTGTCGAGCTCGTCGGGTTCGTCATGACAGCGAATGTACGCGCGTCTTAAACGCTTGTCTAGAACGGCCGTATAATTCATTTGTCTGAGACGCCTGTATGGATCGGCGGTAGGGTGACGGGCATGGGACACCGTGAGGATCTGCTCGAAGGCGCGAAGCGCTGCCTGCTGGAGAAGGGCTTCGCGCGCACCACGGCGCGCGACATCGTGAAGGAGTCCGGGACGAACCTCGCGTCCATCGGCTACCACTACGGCTCGAAGGACGCGCTGCTCGCGCAGGCGTACCTGGCGCTGGTGGAGCAGACGTCGGACGCCTTCGAGGGCGGCGAGGGCACGGAGCTGCCCGGCGCCCCCGGTTCGCTGGAGCGCTTCCGGGCGGTGTTCTCGAACATCGTCGCCACCATGAGCGTGCCCGGTTCGATGTGGGGCCTCGGCATGGAGATCATGACCATGGGCGACAAACTCCCCGACGTACGCGACCAGTTGGCCCGCGCCCAGCGCGAAGGCGGCCGGGGCATGGTCGCGTTGATGACAGGCGTGCCCGAGACGGACGTCTCCGACGGGACCGCGGACTCCCTCGGCGCGTTCTACATGACCCTGATCACCGGCCTGATCGCCCAGTGGAACTTCGACCCGACCAGCGCACCGGACGCGGAACAACTCACGGAGGGGCTGCGGCAGGTGCTGGAGGCGGCGGGCGGGACCGCCTGAGCGGCCGGCCCGAACCGCCTTACAGCCGCGCCCCCTTCAACACCATGTGCAGCAACAACCGGTCCTCCCCGTCGTCGAGGTCCAGTCCCGTCAACTGCTCCACCCGGGACAGCCGGTAGTACAGCGTCTGGCGGTGGATGCCCAACTCGGCCGCCGTGCGGCCCGCTTGGCCCGCGCGGTCGAGGTAGACCTCGGCGGTGCGGGCGAGTTCGTGGTGGGTGGGGGAGAGGAGGGGGGCCACGGCGGGGTCGTGGGCGGACTCCGGGGCGAGCGTGGTCAGCAGGCGGTACGGGCCGATGCGGGACCAGTCGGCCACCGGGGCGAAGCGGGGTTCCGCGAGGGCCGCGCGGCAGGCGGCCGTGGCCTCCTGCCAGGCGGTGGCCAGGCCGGTGAGGTCGGTGCGCGGGGCGCCGACTCCGGCCGCCCGGTCGCCGTCCTTCAGGAGGCGGGCCGCGGCCGTCGCCGCCGGGGTGCCCACGTCCGTCGAGCGCAGCCGGACCAGCACCGCCAGGCACTGGCCGGCGGTGCCCCACGGGACCGTGCACAGCGCCGTCGCGTGCGGGACCGTACGGGCCGAGGGGGCGTCGTCCGGGTCGGCGGACGGCCAGGGGGCGACGCACACCAGCGCGTACGGTCCGTCGCCGCGCGGGCCGAGGGCCGTGCGCAGGGCCGCCACCGCCATGTCCCCCTGCCAGTCCCGCCCGGCGGTCAGCACCGCCCGCAGCTCCCGGCCGAGATCCGCGCCGTGCTGCGCCTCGTCCGCGAGCAGGGCGCCGATGCGGGCCGTCACCTCCATGGCCGCGTCCAGTTGTGGGGCGGTGGGGCCGGGATCGTCGGCCAGGAGCCAGACGTAGCCGAGGACGACGCTCCGATGGCGTACCGGGAGGCAGATACGGCCCCGGTACACGCCCGCCTCGGGGGTGGGCGGGATGCGGACCGGGCCGGTCGCCCGGGTGATGCCGAAGCCCTCGAACCAGGTGCGGATCGCCGCGGTGGAGCGCCGGGTGAGGATCGAGCGGGTGCGGACCGGGTCCAGGGCGGTCGGGTCGAGGTCGCCCTCGCCGTCGTAGACCCCGAAGGCGATCAGCTCGAAGTCGCGGTTCTCCAGGGTCGCCGGGGCGCCGAGCAGCTCGGAGATCTCGTCCACGAGCTCCTGGTAGTCGCCTCTGGAATCGGATGTCACCCGGGCATTCTCGCGCATTCTCCCGCCGGTTCCGCGCCGCCTTCATACATCTGTCTGAGATCTGCGGCACGGATGCGTGACAGCTGTCGATGGCCGACGATCGGAGACAACCCTAGGTTTCACGGTGGTTGCCCGTATGTCCGACTGCTTGGAGGTACCCCCGTGCTGGGTCCCGTGATTCTCGCCGCCTCGCGCAGCGACCAGATGCGTCGGCTGATCTCGGCGGCGCCGGTGACCAAGCAGGTCGTGGACCGCTTCATCCCCGGCGAGACCGTCGACGAGATCGTGCCGATCGTCCAGGACCTCACCGCCAAGGGCCTGGAGCTGACGATGGACGTCGTCGGCGAGGACATCACCACCCCCGAGCAGGCCGCCGCCGCCCGCGACGCCTATCTGACCCTCGTCGAGCGGCTGGCGGACCTCGAACTGGGCACCCGGGCCGAGATGTCGATCAAGCTGTCGATGTTCGGCCAGGCGCTGGACGGCGGCCACGAACTCGCCCTCGCCAACGTCCGGCCCGTCGTCGAGGCCGCCGCCGCCATCGGTACGACCGTCACGCTCGACGCCGAGGACCACACCACCCTCGACTCGATGTTCGCGATCCACGAGGAACTGCGGAAGGACTTCCCGCAGACCGGCTGCGTCATCCAGGCCTACCTCTTCCGCACCGAGTCCGACGCCCGCCGCCTCGCCGCGGCCGGCAGCCGCGTGCGGCTCGTCAAGGGCGCCTACAAGGAGCCCGCCGAGGTCGCCTACCAGCAGAAACACGAGATCGACAAGGCGTACGTCCGGATCCTGCGGATCCTGATGGAGGGTTCCGGCTACCCGATGATCGGCTCCCACGACCCGCGCCTCATCTCCATCGCCCAGGAACTGGCCCGGCGCGCGGGGCGCAAGCCCGACGAGTACGAGTTCCAGATGCTCTACGGCATCCGCAGCGACGAGCACCTGCGACTCGCCGCCGAGGGCCACCGGATGCGCGTCTACACGGCCTACGGGACGGACTGGTACGGCTACTTCATGCGACGGCTCGCGGAGAAGCCGGCCAACCTACGCTTCTTCGCCCGCAGCATGCTGACCCGGGGCTGAGAGATGACGCCCGCGCCGAGGTATGTCCGCCGGGGGTCCGGGGGTTGTCCCCCGGGCAGGCACAGCATGCGACGCCTCGCGGAGAAGCCGGCCAACCTGCTGTTCTTCGCGCGCTCGACCCTCACCAAGGGCTGACCCGGGGGATCGACCCCAACACCCGCTCACGTACAAGGAGTTACGGATCTCATGGACGCTGTGACCCAGGTCCCCACCCCCGTCAACGAGCCGGTGCACGGCTACGCGCCCGGCTCGCCCGAGCGCGCCCGTCTGGAGGTCAAGCTCAAGGAGCTGGCCGAGAACCCGCTCGACCTGCCGATGACCATCGGCGGCGAGCGGCGGATGGGCGGCGGCGAGCGCGTCGACGTCGTCCAGCCGCACAACCACAAGGCGCGGCTGGGCACTTACGCCAACGCCACCCAGGACGACGCCCAGGACGCGATCGACGCGGCCCTCGCCGCCGCGCCCGCCTGGCGCGCGATGTCCTTCGACGACCGCGCCGCGATCATCCTGCGCGCCGCCGAACTGCTCTCCGGCCCCTGGCGCGAGACCCTCGCCGCCTCCACGATGCTCGGGCAGTCCAAGACCGCCCAGCAGGCCGAGATCGACTGCCCCTGCGAGCTGGTCGACTTCTGGCGCTTCAACGTCAAGTACGCCCGCGACCTGCTCGCCGAGCAGCCCCCGGCGAACTCCCCGGGCGTCTGGAACCGCCTCGACCACCGCCCGCTCGAAGGCTTCGTCTACGCGATCACGCCCTTCAACTTCACCGCCATCGCGGGCAATCTGCCGACCGCGCCCGCGCTCATGGGCAACGTGGTGGTGTGGAAGCCGTCGCCGACGCAGACCCACTCCGCCGTCCTGCTCATGCGGCTGCTGGAGGAGGCGGGGCTGCCCAAGGGCGTCATCAACCTCGTCACCGGCGACGGCATCGAGGTGTCGAAGGTGGCCCTTGAGCACCGCGACCTCGCCGCGATCCACTTCACCGGGTCCACCAGGACCTTCCAGTACCTGTGGAAGACGGTCGGCACCAACATCGAGAAGTACCGGTCCTACCCGCGCCTGGTCGGCGAGACCGGCGGCAAGGACTTCGTCGTCGCCCACCCGAGCGCGGACCGCGCGGTGCTGAAGACCGCGCTGACCCGCGGTGCCTTCGAGTACCAGGGCCAGAAGTGCAGCGCCACGTCGCGCGCGTACATCCCGGCGTCCATCTGGAACTCCGGTTTCAAGGAGGAATTCGCCGCCGAGGTCGACCACTTGACGATGGGTGACGTCACCGACCTGTCGAACTTCATCGGCGCGGTCATCGACGAGCGCGCGTTCGCCAAGAACAAGGCGGCCATCGACCGCGCGAAGGCGGACCCCAACTGCACGATCGTGGCGGGCGGTTCGTACGACGACTCGGTCGGCTACTTCGTCCGCCCGACGGTCGTCGAGTGCGACGACCCCGCCAACGAGGTGTTCACCACCGAGTACTTCGGCCCGTTCCTCGCCGTGCACGTCTACGAGGACGACGCCTACGACGAGATGCTGACCCAGATGGAGTCGGTCTCCGACTACGCGCTGACGGGCTCGGTCATCTCCAACGACCGTGCGGCGGCGGCGTACACGATGGAGAAGCTGCGCTACGCGGCCGGCAACTTCTACATCAACGACAAGTCCACCGGCGCGGTCGTCGGCCAGCAGCCCTTCGGCGGCGGCCGTTCCTCCGGCACCAACGACAAGGCCGGCGCCCCGCAGAACCTGACACGCTGGACCCTGACCCGCGCGATCAAGGAGACCCTGGTGGCACCGACCGACTACACGTATCCGCACATGGGCTGACCACCACCGGGCGCCCGCAGCGGGCAGACTCCCCGTCATGACCCCAACCCTCAGGCAGGACACGGCGGTTACGACGGACGACGGAGTACGGCTGTGGGCCGCCCGGTCCGGCCGTGGCACACCCGGCACCCCACCCGTGCTGCTGTGCCACGGCGGGCCCGGCCTGTGGGACATGTCCGAGGACGTGGCCGCGATGCTCGACTCCCTCACCGCGGTGGTCCGTTGGGACCAGCGGGGCTGCGGGCGGTCCGAGCCGTGCGCGGGCCCGTGGACCATCGGACGGTTCGTGGCCGATCTCGACACCGTACGACGGCACTTCGCACTGGAACGGCCGATCCTGCTGGGCCACTCCTGGGGCGCCTCGCTCGCCCTGCGCTACGCCCTCGCCCACCCGGACCGGGTCGCCGCGCTGATCTACGTCAGCGGCACCGGCATCGGACCGGACGCCGACTGGCACGGCGCCTTCGAGGCGAACCTGCTGGCCCGGCTAGGCGAGGATCCCGAACGGCTCGCCCGCTGGAGGGAGTTGCCCGGCGACAGCCGTGAACGGGCCGTGCTCCAGTGGTCCGCCGAGTTCGAGGACCGGGAGCGGGCCCTCGCGCACGCGGAGCGGATGGCCGACCCGTGGTTCCCCATCAACTCCCCTTGCAACAAGGCCCTGAACGTCGAGGCGGGCCGGACCGTCGGCACCCCCGCCCTGTACGCCGCCTGCCAGGCCCTCGACCTCCCCGTCCTCATCGTCGACGGGGAGCGGGACATCCGCCCCCGCTCGGCCGTCGACTCCCTGGAGCACGCGCTCCCCCAAGCCCTGCGGGTGACCCTGCCCGGTGCCGGGCATCTGCCGTGGGTCGAGGAGCCTCGGGGTTTCTGCGATGCGTTCATGACAGTGATGCGGCGATGACGGCCACGTCATGAGCCCGTGTCTCCGATACTGGCCCCGTGACCATCCGTATGCGCACCGCCCACACGGCCGACCTCACCCCGGCCGACCTCCGCGCCGTCCGCGTCCTGCTGGACGCCGCCTTCGCCGGTGATCTCACCGACCAGGACTTCGAGCACGGCCTCGGCGGCGTGCACGCCCTGCTCGCCGACGAGGACGGGCTCGTCGCGCACGGCTCGGTGGTGATGCGCCGGGTGCGCCATCGCGGGCGCTGGCTGCGGGTCGGGTACGTCGAGGGCGTGGGCGTGCGGCCCGACGCCCGGCGGCGCGGGTACGGCGGGCAGGTCATGGCCGAGCTGGAGCGGATCGTCGACCACGCCTACGACGTCGGTCTGCTCGGCGCCAGCGACGACGGCGCCCGCCTCTACACCGCGCGCGGCTGGCGGCTGTGGGGCGGCAGGATCTCCGCCCTCGGCCCGGACGGCATCGTCCATCTGCCCGAGGAGGAGGACAGCACGTATGTCCGCGCCGCGCTCGCCGGGCCCCTCGACCTCGACGCCGAGCTCCTCTTCGACTGGCGTGACGGAGACGTGCTCTGACGCCTCGCCGCTTTCGGTGAAACCGCAGGTCAGCTGTCTGTGACTCGTTTCACCGTCTCAGATAGTAGGAAGTCCGAGTAATTGTGGAGACAGATGCGCGGTCCTGTCCTAGCTTTGTAGGAGCCGAACGTCTCGCTCGACCAAGCGAATGGCGGTCGTGAGCCGGACACCGCGCAGGCAACCCCTGTGGTCCGTCGCTCCCCGCCCTCTCCGGCGTCTCGTAACCCCCTTCAGTACTCCCGGAATTGTCGAAGGAGTCGATTCTCCATGGCCGAGACGACCGTCCGCCGCCGCGTCCGTCACGTGACCCGCACCAGCGAGTCCGAGCGCAAGAACGCCGCCGCCGCCCTCCAGCGCGCCCTCGACCGCCGGGACAACGGCGGCGAGACCGGCCACTGAGCCGCAGTAACACCACCCATCAGCCGGGAGCCGCGCCCGCACGGGGTGCGGCGCGGTCTCACCGACCGCGCCGCACCTCGAAGTGGTCGATGCGCCTGCCGTTCTGGTCCAGCGCCGACACGTTGAGCCTCGGCGCGCTGCCGCTCTCCGCCTCGACCGAGAGCAGCGAGAAGCCCCGGTAGCGCACCCGCGACCACTCCACCGTCTCCGGCGCGCTGTGCTGGCCCTTCGTCCACTGCATGGTGTCGACCGTCCCGTGCCGCGTGACGTGCCCCTCGTAGCTCTCCTTGACGCCCGCCGGGAAGCCGTACAGGTCACGGCCGCCGCCGCCCGCCGTGACGTAGACGATCCCGTCCTTCGTCGGATCGGTGGACCCGCCGACGGGGACCGCCCGGCCGACCGCGCCCTGCTTGATCGCGTCGGTCCGTTCGTAGACGTGGTTGTGCCCGTTGATCACCAGGTCCACCTGGTGCTTCGCGAACAGCGGCAGCCATTCCGCCCGTACTCCGCCGTCCGAGGCGTGCGCGGAGGTCGAGTAGGCGCAGTGGTGGAAGAAGACGACGAGGAAGTCGACCCCCTGCGCGGCCCGCAGCTCCCGCAGCCTGCGGTCCAGCCACCGCGTCTGCTTCCCGCCCGAGTAGCCGAGGTTGGCGGTGATCTCGTACGACACGTCGTTCGCATCGAGCGCCACGACGCCGACGTTGCCGTAGACGAAGGAGTACACGCCCGGCGCGTGCGACGGGTCGAAGCCGTTGTCCGGGAGCGTCCAGCGGGCGAGCTGGCCGCCGTAGCCGTCGGGGGAGTACCAGGCCTCCATGTCGTGGTTGCCGGTGGTCACCATCCACGGGACGGTCCGCGAGACGCCCTCGTTCTGCTTGAGGAACAGGTCCCAGTACGTCGGGTCGTAGCCGTCGCTCGTCCTGCCCTGCCCGTTGGTGTCCGCGTAGCAGATGTCACCGGCGTGCAGATGGAACGCGGGGTTCTCGCGCAGGATCACGTGGTCGTTGGCGGCTGCCGCGTTGCTCACGCCCTGGTCGCCGAAGGCCGTGAACACGAACTTCTCCGGGCTCGCCGGCGCCGTGCGGAAGGAGCCGATCGTCGAGCGGTGGGCCGGGGCGGCCGGGTCGAAGCCCTCGTGGCCGACGCCGTAGTAGTACGTCGTGCCGGGGCGCAGGCCGTCCAGGGCCGCGTGGACGTAGTACTGCTCGACGGCCTGGCGGACGCCGGTCAGGCCGGGGGTGTGCAGGGCCCGTACCTCGGCGGTGATCCGGCGGCCGAGGTCGTCCGGCTTCGTCCCGACGCGCACGTACGGCTTCCTGACCGCGAACGGGACCTGCCAGGAGATCCGCATTCCCGTCTTCGGGTCGGTGCCGAAGGCGAGATGGCGGCCGAAGGGGGTGACGACCGCGCCGGGCACCTTCGAGGTGGCGGGGGAGGGGGCCGTCGCCGCCTTGCCGTTGGTGGTCCCCTTGCCCGCGCATCCCGTCAGCAGGCCGCCCGCCACCATGCCCGCCGTCACCAGCGTGCGGCGCCGGGTCAGCTTCGTGCGCAGGTACTCGTACTGCTCGGCCATGCTCATCCGGACCGCGAGGTGTTCCGGGATGCCGACGTCTGGTGTCTCCATGTCGATGAAGTTCCCAGCGGACCTCAACGGGGTCCATGCGCAAGGGTGAACGTACGTCGAACGGCCGACGCCGGTAGCCCTGGAGTGTCCGTATCATGGACGCCCTGTGTCATCCCATGGGACGAGGAGTACGGTGGCGGGCATGTCTCGCAGCATCGATCTCGCAGTGATCCCCGGTGACGGCATCGGTCAGGAAGTCGTGGCCGAAGGTCTCAAGGTCCTCTCCGCCGTCCTTCCGCAGGACGTGAAGCTGGAGACCAAGGAGTTCGACTTCGGCGCCCGCCGCTACCACGCGACCGGTGAGACCCTCACCGACGCCGACCTGGCCGCGCTGAAGCCGCACGACGCGATCCTGCTGGGCGCGATCGGCGACCCGAGCGTCCCGTCCGGAGTGCTGGAGCGCGGCTTCCTGCTGAAGCTCCGCTTCGCCTTCGACCACCACGTCAACCTGCGGCCGAGCAAGCTGCTCCCGGGTGTGGCGACCCCGCTCGCCGGCGAGCCGGAGATCGACTTCGTCGTGGTCCGCGAGGGCACCGAGGGCCCGTACACCGGCAACGGCGGCACCATCCGCAAGGGCACCGAGCACGAGGTCGCCACCGAGGTCTCCGTCAACACCGCCTTCGGTGTCGAGCGGGTCGTCCGGGACGCCTTCGCCCGCGCCCAGGCCCGTCCGCGCAAGAAGCTCACGCTGGTCCACAAGAACAACGTGCTGACCTTCGCGGGCCACCTGTGGACGAACGTCTTCAACAAGGTCGCGGCCGAGTTCCCCGAGGTCAGCACCGACTACATCCACGTGGACGCGGCGACGATCTACCTGGTCACCGACCCGGCCCGCTTCGACGTGATCGTCACCGACAACCTGTTCGGCGACATCATCACCGACCTCGCCGCGGCCGTCTCCGGCGGCATCGGCGTCGCCGCGAGCGGGAACATCAACCCGTCCGGCGACTTCCCCTCGATGTTCGAGCCCGTGCACGGCTCGGCGCCCGACATCGCGGGCCAGGGCAAGGCCGACCCCACCGCCACGGTCCTGTCCGTCGCCCTCCTGCTGCGCCACCTCGGCTACGACGCCGAGGCCGTGCGCATCGAGGAGGCCGTCTCCGCCGACCTCGCGGAGCGCACCGGCAAGCCCGCGCGCAGCACCACCGAGATCGGCGACGCGCTCGCCGTACGAGTAGCCGGCTGACCCGCCGCGCCACTCGAAATCTCCCGCAGTATTTCGAAGCCGCCGGGTCGCAACCGCACCCGGCGGCTTTTCTTACGTCCCCGCCGGGTGCCACCATCATCCCTGGGTCGCATTCACGCCGTTTTCGTCCACGGCCCTCCGCGCGCGACAATCGAACGCGGAGCCGCGGAATGAGGGAATGCTCGGACGTCCTAACACTGGCCACTGGCAGTCGAGGGCGTGAGCGCGGCCCGTCACACACAACCGGTGAAGGACAACCACTCATGACGACGCCCACGATCGAGCTCAAGCCCTCGGCCTCGCCACTTTCCGCCGCCGAGCGGGACGCGATTCTGGCGAACCCCGGGTTCGGCCGCCACTTCACCGACCACATGGTGACGATCAAGTGGACCGAGGGCCGCGGCTGGCACGACGGCCAGCTCGTGCCCTACGGCCCGCTCTCCCTCGACCCCGCGAACATGACCCTGCACTACGCGCAGGAGATCTTCGAGGGACTCAAGGCGTACCGGCAGGCCGACGGCTCGGTGGCCACCTTCCGCCCCGAGAAGAACGCGAGGCGCTTCCAGACCTCCGCCCGCCGCCTCGGCATGCCCGAGCTGCCGGTCGAGACGTTCATCGAGGCCTGTGACGTGCTGGTCCGGCAGGACCGCGACTGGGTCCCGGCGCACGGCGGCGAGGAGTCCCTCTACCTGCGCCCGTTCATGATCGCGACCGAGGTCGGCCTGGGCGTGAAGCCCGCCAACGAGTACCTCTTCCTGGTCATCGCCTCCCCGGCCGGCGCCTACTTCCCCGGCGGGGTCAAGCCCGTCTCCATCTGGGTCTCCGAGGACCACGTCCGCGCCGTCCCCGGCGGCATGGGCGACGCCAAGACCGGCGGCAACTACGCCGCCTCCCTCCTCGCCCAGGCCGAGGCCGCCGAACAGGGCTGCGCCCAGGTCTGCTACCTCGACGCGGTCGAGCGCACCTGGGTCGAGGAACTCGGCGGCATGAACCTGTACTTCGTGTACGGCAACAAGATCGTCACCCCCACCCTCACCGGCTCCATCCTGGAGGGCGTCACCCGCGACTCCCTCCTCACCCTCGCCCGCGACCTCGGCTACGAGCCCGAGGAGGGCCGTATCTCCATCGACCAGTGGCAGCGCGACTCGGAGAACGGCACGCTGACCGAGGTCTTCGCCTGCGGCACGGCCGCGGTCATCACCCCGGTCGGCACGGTCAAGCGCACCGGCGCCGAGTGGCAGCAGTCCGGCGGCGAGCCCGGCGAGGTCACGCTGCGCCTGCGCGGCGCGCTCCTCGACATCCAGCGCGGCGACACCCCCGACAAGCACGGGTGGATGCACCCGCTGGGCTAGGCACGACCGCTCCCTTCGGAGGCCGTCGCGGACCCGGTGTCCGCGGCGGCCTCCGTCGTCCGTGCCGTCGACAGCGTGCACACCGTTCCGACGACCGCGTGGAACACTCTCTCGTTCTTAGAGTGACGTTCAATGTGAGCCGAGCGTGACGAGCGCGTCAGGCATTCCAAGGAGGGGTTTCAAGGTTTAGAGTGATGCTCTAAAGGAGGGATGTGGGATGAGACTGACCCCTACGGAACGCGACCGGCTGCTGCTGTTCTCGGCCGCCGAGCTGGCCCGCGCCCGCAAGGCCCGCGGCCTCAGGCTCAACGTGCCGGAGGCCACCGCGCTCGTCGCGGACACCGTCTGCGAGGCCGCCCGGGACGGACGGCGGCTGGCGGAGGCCGTCGAGCGCGCCCGCTCCGTGCTCGGCCCCGACGACGTACTGCCGGGCGTCGCCGACATCGTCACCGAGGTCCATGTCGAGGCCGTCTTCGACGACGGCTCCCGCCTCGCGGTCGTCTCCGACCCCATCGGCGGGGGACTCGCGGACGAGGCCCCGGGCGCCCTCCTCCCCGGCCCCGCGCACACCGAGCCCGAGGTGGCGCTGCGGCTCACCGTCACCAACACCGCGACCGTGCCCGTCTCCGTCACCTCGCACTTCCACTTCTTCGAGGCCAATCCGCGCCTCGACTTCCCGCGCGCCGAGGCCTACGGCATGCGGCTCGCCGTGCCCGCCGGATCCTCCGTCCGCTTCGGCCCCGGCGAGAGCGCCGAGGTGGGCCTGCTGCCGATCGGCGGCGAGCGGATCGCGATCGGCTTCGCGGGTCTCGTCGACGGCCCGCTGGACGCGCCGGGCGCCCGGGAAGAGGCCCTGCGCCGGGCACGCGCCTGCGGCTACCTGGGGGTCGAGCGGTGAACCCGTACGAGTACGCCGCCACCCACGGCCCCCGCGCCGGCGACCGCATCCGCCTCGGCGACTCGGGCCTGACGATCCAAGTGGAGTCCGACGCGCAGCGCTACGGCGACGAGTTCCTGGCCGGGTTCGGCAAGACGGCCCGCGACGGACTCCACCTCAAGGCCGCCGCCGTACGCGAGACCTGCGACGTCGTCGTCAGCAACGTCGTCGTCATCGACGCCGTGCAGGGCATCCGCAAGGTGTCCATCGGGATCAGACAGGGACGGATCTGCTCCATCGGGCGGGCCGGGAATCCCGACACCCTCGACGGGGTCGACGTCGTCGTCGGCACCGGCACGTCCATCGTCTCCGGCGAGGGGCTGATCGCCACCGCGGGCGCCGTCGACACGCATGTGCACCTGCTGTCGCCGCGGATCATGGAGGCCTCCCTCGCCTCCGGGGTCACCACGATCATCGGGCAGGAGTTCGGCCCGGTCTGGGGCGTCGGCGTCAACTCGCCCTGGGCACTGCGCCACGCCTTCAACGCCTTCGACGCCTGGCCCGTCAACATCGGCTTCCTGGGCCGGGGTTCGTCCTCCGACCCGGCGCCCCTGGTGGAGGCGCTGGCCGAGGGCGGCGCGTCCGGCTTCAAGGTGCACGAGGACATGGGCGCGCACACCCGAGCGCTCGACACGGCGTTGCGGGTCGCCGAGGAACACGACGTCCAAGTCGCCCTGCACAGCGACGGGTTGAACGAGTGCCTGTCCGTCGAGGACACCCTGCGGGTGCTGGAGGGCCGTACGATCCACGCCTTCCACATCGAGGGCTGCGGCGGCGGACACGTCCCGAACGTGCTGAAAATGGCGGGAGTCCGGAACGTCATCGGCTCCTCCACCAACCCCACCCTGCCCTTCGGCCGGGACGCCGTCGCCGAGCACTACGGCATGATCGTCTCCGTCCACGACCTGAAGACCGACCTGCCCGGCGACGCCGCGATGGCCCGCGACCGCATCCGCGCCGGGACGATGGGCGCCGAGGACGTGCTGCACGACCTGGGCGCGATCGGCATCACCTCGTCCGACGCGCAGGGCATGGGCCGGGCGGGCGAGACGGTCCGCCGTACGTTCGCGATGGCCGGGAAGATGAAGGCCGAACTCGGCGCGCCGGACGTCGGCCACGACAACGAGCGGGTCCTGCGCTACATCGCCAAGCTGACCGTCAACCCCGCCATCGCGCACGGACTCGTCCACGAGGTCGGCTCCATCGAGGTCGGCAAGCTCGCCGACCTCGTGCTGTGGCGGCCCGAGTACTTCGGCGCGAAACCGCAGCTGGTGCTGAAGTCCGGATTCCCGGCCTACGGCGTGGTCGGCGACCCCAACGCGGCCACCGACACCTGCGAACCCCTGGTCCTGGGACCGCAGTTCGGCGCGCACGGCACGACACCCGCCGACATCTCCGTGGCCTTCGTCGCCCAGGCGGCCCTCGACCAGGGCAACGACACCATGCCGACTCGGCGCCGCCGCGTGGCGGTTCGCGGAACGCGCGGCATCGGCCCGGCCGACCTGCGCCTCAACTCCCGTACCGGAGCGGTCGACGTGGACCAGCGCACCGGCCTGGTCACCCTCGACGGCGAACCGATCCGCTCCGAGCCCGCCGACTCGGTCGCCCTCAACCGCCTCTACTTCCTCTAGAACGCTAGGACTTGGGACTTCTGATGAGTTTCCGTATGCCGCCCGAGTGGGCCCCGCACGAGCGGACCTGGATGGCCTGGCCCGGGCCCAACCCCACCTTCACCACCGACGAGGAGCTGGCGGAGGCCCGTACCGCCTGGGCGTCCGTGGCCCGTGCCGTGCGCCGCTTCGAACCGGTGACGATGGTGCACGGACCGGGCCAGCACGACTCGGCGCGCGAACTCCTCGGCCCGGACGTCGACCTGGTCGAGCGCGACCTCGACGACGCCTGGATGCGCGACATCGGCCCCACGTTCGTCACCGACGGCTCTCGACTGGCCGCCGTGGACTGGACGTTCAACGGCTGGGGCGCCCAGGACTGGGCCCGCTGGGAGCACGACGCGAAGATCGCCCGCCAGGTCGCCGACCTCGCCGGGGTACCGGCCCTCAACAGCGCGCTCGTCAACGAGGGCGGCGCGATCCACGTCGACGGCGAGGGCACGGTCCTGCTCACCGAGACCGTCCAGCTCGGCCCGGCCCGCAACCCCGGCTGGACCCGCGCGCGGGTCGAGGCGGAGATCCACGCCAGGCTCGGCACCACGAAGGCGATCTGGCTCCCGCACGGCCTCACCGGCGACTACGGCCGCTACGGCACCCAGGGCCACGTCGACATCGTCGCGGCCTTCGCGAGGCCCGGCACCGTACTGGTGCACAGCCAGCGCGACCCGGCCCACCCGGACCACGCCCGCTCCCGGGAGTACCTGGCCCTGCTGCGCGCCGAGACCGACGCGCGGGGGCGCCCGCTGGAGGTCGTGGAGGTCCCGGCGCCCACCGTCCTCAAGGACGAGGACGGCGACTGGGTCGACTACTCCTACATCAACCACTACCTCTGCAACGGCGGGGTCGTGCTGTGCGCCTTCGACGACCCGCACGACGAGGTCGCGGCCGGGATCTTCCGGCGCCTCTTCCCGGAGCGGACGGTGACACCGGTGGACGCCCGTACGATCTTCGCGGGCGGTGGCGGCATCCACTGCGTCACTCAGCAGCAGCCGAAGATCTAGGCCCCAGGGAGTCGGGAATGGCCGGTGAGCGGAAGAACGCGCCGCCGCGCGAGGAGGTCCTCGCCGCCGCCATGGGCATGATCGCCGACCGCGGTCTGGAGAAACTCACCATGGCGGCGCTCGGCCGCGAGGTCGGCATGAGCAGCGGCCACCTCCTCTACTACTTCCGCTCCAAGGACGAACTGCTGCTGCGGACCCTGGAGTGGAGCGAGGGCCGGCTCGGCGCCGAACGCGGGCGCCTGCTCACCCGTACGGCGGCGACGGTCCGCGAACGCCTCGACGCGTACCTCGACCTGTACGTCCCCGACGGCCACCGCGACCCGCACTGGACGCTGTGGCTGGAGGTCTGGAACCGCTCGCAGAACGCCGACACCGAGGCCCGCGAGCGGCAGGCCGCCATCGAGGGCGTCTGGCACCGCGACCTCGTCGCGCTGATCGCGGAGGGCGTCTCGCGCGGTGAGTTCCGCCACGTCGACCCCGACCGGTTCGCCACCCGGCTCCGCGCCCTCCTCGACGGCTTCTCGATCCATGTGGCGATCGGGCTGCGCGGCACGGACCGGGACCAAGTCCTCGGTCACGTAAGGGAGTTCATCGCCGAGGGGCTGCTCGCGGACGCGTGATCCGCCGCCCCGGGGGCCGCAGGAGCGGACTTTGCGGTGATCGACCGCATTCTGAGACACCCGTGGGCGGAGCGCGGGCGCTGTGCCAGACTGCCCCCGTGTTCTCGTTCGCCACGATTATTGGCAGCAGGCGCGCCGGTCCGCAGTGACCGTCTCGTACGACCAGGTACGGGCGGCCACCGTCGTCACTCGACCCGCGCGCAGACCTCTCGCACCCGCGAGGGGTTTTTCGCTTTTCTGGCCCACCTTCAGCCGGGGGAGCGGTGCGAGGGATCATTGAGGGACGGTGGAGCCGGTCATTCCGGTACAGACCGAGATTCAGATCCTCAGGAGCCAGACACCATGACGGAAACCAGCGCACTCGACGATGCGTTCCACGTCTTCGACACGACCCTGCGTGACGGCGCGCAGCGGGAGGGCATCAACCTCACCGTCGCGGACAAGCTGGCCATCGCCCGGCATCTGGACGACTTCGGCGTCGGCTTCATCGAGGGCGGCTGGCCGGGCGCCAACCCGAGGGACACCGAGTTCTTCGCCCGCGCCCAGCAGGAGATCGACTTCAAGCACGCGAAGCTGGTCGCGTTCGGCGCCACCCGCCGGGCCGGCGCCAAGGCCGCCGAGGACCCGCAGGTCAAGGCGCTCCTGGACTCCGGCGCCGAGGTCATCACCCTGGTCGCCAAGTCCCACGACCGGCATGTCGAACTGGCCCTGCGCACCACCCTGGACGAGAACCTGGAGATGGTCCGCGACACCGTCTCCCACCTGACCGCGCAGGGCCGCCGCGTCTTCGTCGACTGCGAGCACTTCTTCGACGGCTACCGCGCCAACCCCGAGTACGCCAAGGCCGTCGTCCGTACGGCGGCCGAGGCCGGCGCGTCCGTCGTGATCCTCTGCGACACCAACGGCGGGATGCTCCCGGCGCAGATCCAGGCGGTCGTCGCCACCGTCCTCGCCGACACCGGCGCCCGGCTCGGCATCCACACCCAGGACGACACCGGCTGCGCGGTCGCCAACACCCTCGCCGCCGTCGACGCGGGCGCCACCCACGTCCAGTGCACGGCCAACGGCTACGGCGAGCGCGTCGGCAACGCCAACCTCTTTCCCGTGGTCGCGGCCCTGGAGCTGAAGTACGGCAAGCGGGTCCTCCCGGACGGCAGGCTCCGCGAGATGACCCGCATCTCCCACGCCATCGCCGAGGTCGTGAACCTCACGCCGTCCACGCACCAGCCCTACGTCGGCGTATCCGCCTTCGCCCACAAGGCAGGCCTGCACGCCTCCGCCATCAAGGTCGACCCGGACCTGTACCAGCACATCGACCCCGAGCAGGTCGGCAACACCATGCGGATGCTGGTCTCCGACATGGCGGGCCGCGCCTCCATCGAGCTCAAGGGCAAGGAACTCGGCGTCGACATCAGCGGCGACCGCGAGCTGGTCGGCCGCGTGGTCGACCGGGTCAAGGAGCGCGAGCTCAAGGGCTACACCTACGAGGCGGCCGACGCCTCCTTCGAACTCCTCCTGCGCGCCGAGGCCGAGGGCCGGGCCCGCTCCTACTTCCAGGTCGAGTCCTGGCGCGCGATCGTCGAGAACCGCCCCGACGGCAGCCACGCCAACGAGGCCACGGTCAAGCTGTTCGCCAAGGGCGAGCGGATCGTCGCCACCGCCGAGGGCAACGGCCCGGTCAACGCGCTGGACCGCGCGCTGCGCGTGGCCCTGGAAAAGCTCTACCCCCAGCTCGCCAAGCTGGACCTGGTCGACTACAAGGTCCGCATCCTCGAAGGCGTCCACGGCACGTCCTCCACCACTCGCGTCCTCATCTCCACCTCCGACGGCACGGGCGAGTGGTCGACGGTGGGTGTCGCGGACAACGTCATCGCCGCGTCCTGGCAGGCGCTGGAGGACGCGTACACCTACGGCCTGCTCCGCGCGGGCGTGGAGCCCGCCGAGTAGCCGGTCCTCAACAGGAGTGCTCAGCAGGAGTGCTCAGCACGAGTCCTCGGCGAGCTTCTCGAACTCGCCGAGGCTCATGGCCTTGTCGTCGGCCCAGACCTGGCCCGGCTCGAGCGCGGTGATGTCCTCGGTCGTGAAGGTGACGACGCCGTTGTAGGAGTCGCCGGTGACGTAGTGCCCGAAGGTGATCGAGTAGTGGTACGCCGGCAGGAGCCGCCGCGCACCCCGGTGCCGGGCCTGCCAGGCGGCCGGCGGCGAGAAGAGCGGGAACTCGGCGTCCCCCGTCAGCTCCTCCTTCGCCACGTCCCACCCCGTGGTGACGGGCCCGTCGTCGATCGACTTCGCCGACCCGTCGAGCGACGGCTTGCGGTAACTGTCGTCCCCGCACGGCCGGATGAGCGCGTACGGTGCCCCGTCCGCCCCGAGACGCACCCCGGCCAGCGGCAGATCGACGGCGCCGCACCCGCTCAGCACCAACGCACCGACGACCGTGCCGAGCACGGCCGCCGTCCCCCGAACGCGCCCCATGACTTCCCCCTGCGCCAGACGCCGCTTCTGGTCGGCGGCCCCCGCGCACGCCGCCGCGTTCAGCACACCACCGGTCGCGGAGTCGTACGACCACTGTTGCGCGGCGGTTGGGTTGCGGTCGTACAACCGACACGGCTGCGTTAGCCCTTCCTGACGAGACGTCTTGACGGGTCGTCGGGCCGTTAGTTAACTCACGACGTGATCTAAGTCATGAGTGAACTGTGCGAACCAGAGTGAACCAGAGCCCCAGAGCCGAGGGAAGGTCCAGAGGTCCATGCCAAGAACCGCCCTGCTCGTCTCCACCGCCCTGTGCGCGGCGCTGCTGACACCGGCCGCCGTCTCCCGGGCGGCAGCCGCCGCCGACCCCGCCCCCACGCCCGTCGACCGCTTCGAGGGCGAGGTGCCCTTCGCGAGCCAGCCCGCCGAGGGCATCTTCACCTGGGGGAGCGACAACGACGACCCGCCCCAGCTGGCCCTGACCGCGAGACCGGACGCCCCCGAGGGCGAGCACGTGCTGTCCGGCACCTACGACATCAGCGGCTACGGCGGCTTCACCCACGACTTCGCCGCCACCGAGCCCGCCCACGACTGGTCCGCCCACCAGGGCATCCGCTTCTGGTGGGACGGCCGGAACACCGGCAAGGCCACCAACTTCGAGATCAAGGACGGCGGCGCCAACGGCGAGGCCTCCGAGCTGTGGACGACGTCCTTCACGGACGACTTCACCGGCTGGAAGCAGATCGAGATCCCGTTCACGAACTTCGTCTACCGCACGGACTACCAGCCGGTCGGCGGCATCGACCACGTCCTCGGACTGACCCAGATGTGGGGCTACGCGGTCACGCTCCCCGTCGGCGTCAAGGGCCAGTTCGCCATGGACGACGTCGAGTTGTACGGCAAGGCCGACCAGTCCCTGCGCGCCTCCGTCACCACCGACTCCGCCGTGTACCCGGTGAAGGAGGGCGGCACCGCCACGGTCAAGGTCACCGTCGCCACCACCGGCTCTGCGCCGATCGACGACCCGGTGACCGTCGCGTACACCTCCGAGGGCGGCACCGCGGCGGCCGGCGAGGACTACACCCCGGTCTCCGGCACACTCACCTTCCCGGCGGGCACCGCCTCCGGCACCACCCGGACCGTCACGGTCCGCACCCTCAGGGACAAGGCGGCCGAGAGCGCCGAGACGATCCCGCTGAAACTCACGGTCACCGGAGCGAAGGCCCCCGCCGAGATCCCGCAGGTCGTCATCGACGCGCACGGACTGCCGTACCTGGACAGCAAGTTGCCCGTCAAGAAGCGCGTCGCCGACCTGCTCAAGCGGATGTCGCCGGAGGAGAAGGCCGGGCAGATGACCCAGGCCGAACGCGGCGGCATCGGGACCGGCGCCGACATCGCCGCCTACGACCTCGGCTCACTGCTCTCCGGCGGCGGCTCGACGCCCACGCCCAACACGGCGGCGGCCTGGGCGAAGATGATCGACTCCTTCCAACTCCGCGCGCAGGCGACCCGGTTCCAGATCCCGCTGATCTACGGCGTCGACGCGGTCCACGGCCACAACAACCTGGCCGGTGCCACGATCATGCCGCACAACATCGGCATCGGCGCCACCCGTGACCCCCAACTCGCCCAGAAGACAGGCGCGGTGACCGCCAGTGAGGTCCGCGCCACCGGCGTCCCGTGGGACTTCGCCCCCTGCCTCTGCGTCACCCGCGACGAACGCTGGGGCCGCTCCTACGAGTCCTTCGGTGAGGACCCGGCGCTCGTGCAGTCCATGGAGACGATGATCCAGGGCCTCCAAGGCGCCGCGAACGGCAGCCAGTTGAAGGACGACGACAAGGTCCTCGCCACCGCCAAGCACTTCGTCGGCGACGGCGGCACGGCCTACGGCTCCTCGACCACCGGCACCTACACCATCGACCAGGGCGTCACCACCGTCACCCGGCAGCAGCTGGAGGCCATCCACCTCGCGCCGTACCGGACGGCCGTCGACCGGGGCATCGGCACGGTCATGCCGTCCTACTCCTCGCTCGACATCGTCGGCGACGGCCTCGGCCCGGTGAAGATGCACGCCCGCGCCGACATGATCAACGGCGTCCTCAAGAAGCGGATGGGCTTCGACGGCTTCGTCATCAGCGACTGGAACGCCATCGACCAACTGCCCGGCGACTACGCGGCGCACGTCGACACCGCCGTCAATGCGGGCGTCGACATGATGATGGTCCCGTACGGCTACAAGGACTTCACCTCGACGCTGATCGCCGAGGTGAAGGCGGGCCACGTCACCCAGCAGCGGATCGACGACGCCGTCTCCCGCGTCCTCACCCAGAAGTTCAGGCTCGGCCTCTTCGAGAAGCCGTACGCCGACACGAGCAACGCCTCGAAGATCGGCTCGACCTCGCACCGCGCGGTGGCCCGGCAGGCGGCGGCGGAGTCGCAGGTGCTGCTGAAGAACACCGGTGGCGTCCTGCCGTTGAAGAAGAACCAGAAGGTCTACGTCGCCGGTTCCAACGCCGACGACCTCGGCAACCAGACCGGCGGCTGGACCATCACCTGGCAGGGCGCGTCCGGTACCAACACCACCGGCACGACCATCCTCCAGGGCATGCGAAACGCCGGCGGGAACGTCACGTACTCCAAGGACGCCTCCGCCCCGACCGGCGGCTACGACGTCGGCGTGGTCGTGGTCGGCGAGACCCCGTACGCCGAGGGCGTCGGCGATGTCGGCAACGGCAACGACCTCACCCTCACCCCCGCCGACCAGGCCGCCGTCGACAAGGTGTGCGCGGCGATGAAGTGCGCGGTGCTGATCGTCTCCGGGCGCCCGCAGCTGATCGGCGACCGGCTCCCGAAGATCGACGCCCTGGTCGCCTCCTGGCTGCCGGGCACCGAGGGCGACGGCGTGGCCGACGTCCTCTACGGCAAGCGCTCCTTCACCGGCCAACTCCCCGTCACCTGGCCGAAGTCGGAGGCCCAGCTGCCGATCAACGTCGGTGACACGACCTACGATCCGCAGTTCCCGTACGGCTGGGGCCTGACGACCCTGACGAAGACACCGACGGGCGGCACGTCCGCCCTGAGGGCGCTGGAGGCCGCGGCGGCGAAGACCCGCTCGGCGGCGACGGGCACCGCGCTCGTCACCCGGGCGCGGCTGCTCGTCCAGCAGAGGATCGGCCGGAACATCACGCCGGCGGCCTCGAAGCCGTTCGCCGACGCGGACCACCTGCTGCTGACCGGACAGTACGCGGCAGCCGTGAAGAAGCTGGAGGAGGCGTACCGGGCGGCCTAGCCGTCTCCTACGAATGACCGGTTCCGGGGGCTTCGGGTAGCGTCGAATCATGAAGGCCGTGATCCGTGCCCGAAGCCTCCCGGGGCTCCTCCTGGTCCTGCTGCTCGCCGTCCTGGCCACGGTGTCCCCGGCCGCCGCGGACACCGGTGTCTCGACGATCGGCCGGGCCCTGCGCGGGGGCCCGGTCTACGTCGACCCGTCCGCGAGCGGCGCGCTGCCGGCCGCGGACGCCGACGCCCTCGCCAAGAAGATCAAGGACGCCGACAAGCCCGTCTTCGTCGTGGTCCTCCCCGCCGACCACCCGACGGCGAACCTCTTCGCGAACCTCCGCACCGCCACCGGCATCACCGGCCTCTACGCGATCCGCCTCGGCGACCGTTTCGACGCCCGCGCCGACTCCCGGGTCCTGTCCAACGCGGCGGTGCGGAACCTGGTCAGCAGCGTGCAGGGCGAGGACGCGAACACCCAGCTCACCGACTTCACCGACCGCGCGCTGGCCAGTATGGGCGGCTCGGCGCCCGCGTCCTGGGGCGGCTCTTCGAGCGACGACGGGATCTCCGGCACGGCGCTGATCGTCGCGGGCGGGGTGCTCGTGGCCGGTGGCGCGGGGGCGTACACCCTCGTGCGGCGTTCCCGGCGCCGCAGGCTGGAGGAGCAGCGGGCCGCGCTGGACCGGTTGCGGGTGGTGGTCGACGAGGACATCACCGCGTTCGGCGAGGAACTGGACCGCCTCGACTTCCACCCGGGCGAGCCGCGCGCCGACGACGCGATGCGCGCCGACTACGAGCGCGCCCTCGACGCCTACGAACAGGCGAAGTCGTCCATGGCGGCGGCCACGAAACCCGAGGACGTGCGGGCCGTCACCCAGGCCCTGGAGGACGGCCGTTTCTCGCTCGCGCAGCTCGCCGCCCGCCGCGAGGGCCGCCCGCTGCCCGAGCGCCGCGCCCCCTGCTTCTTCGACCCCCGCCACGGCCCCTCGGTCGCCGACGCGACCTGGACCCCGGCCGGCGGCGCGCCCCGCGAGGTCCCGGTCTGCGCGGCCGACCAGGCCCGGCTCGCGGACGGCCACGACCCGCTGATCCGCGAGGTCGACACGGACCACGGCCGCCGCCCGTACTGGGACGCGGGCCCGGCCTACGGCCCCTGGGCGGGCGGCTACTTCGGCGGCGGCCTGCTCCCCGGCCTCCTCGTCGGCACCCTCCTGGGCAGCATGATGTCCACCCCGTCCTACGCCTCCGACTACGGCACCGGTTACGGCGACTTCGGCACCACCGGCTTCGACGGCGGCGACGTCTCCGGCGCGAACTTCGACCCCGGCGACTTCAGCGGCGGCTTCGACGGCGGCGACTTCGGGGGTGGCGGCGACGGGGGAGGCGGCGGCGACTTCGGCGGCGGTTTCTGAGCCGCTCACCAACCCGCCGACACCGGCCCGCCCCTGCTCAATGGCCCGCCAGCCGTTCCATGATGGCCCCCGCCAGCGACAGCACGCCCCGCTCGGTCTCGCTCAACGAGCCCAGCGCCTCGGCCAGCCACACATCCCGCTCGGCCATGTCCCGGTCCAACGCCCGTCGCCCCGCGGCCGTGAGCGTGAGCACGGACTGCCGCCGGTCCACCGCGCTCGGCTCGCGCGCGATCAACCCCTCCGCCTCCAGCTCGCCGAAGGCCCGCGTGAGCGACTGCGGCTTCTGCCGCTCGGCCACCGCGACCTCGCCGGGCGTCGCCGACCCGTGCCGGTACAGATGTCCGAGCACGATCAGCTGGTTCGGGCTGAGCCCGCTCTCGCCGCGCTCCTGTCGCAGGCGCCGGTTCAGCCGGACGACACCACGACGGATCCGGGCGGCCTCGGAGAGATGATCCATGGCAGATATCGTACGCACCGACTTACTATTCGGCGGTCGAAATGCTCGCTAGCGTAGGGACAGTGACCGCGAAACTGATACGCAACGCGTACGAAGCCGCTCTGACGATGACCGCCGTGCTGCTCTCCTGGGGCGTCGCCCTCTGGCTGGAGGGTGCCGTGGGACTGCACACCGACGTGCTGGTCCTCGCGGTCGCTCTGACCCTCACCCTGTCCTCCACGCAGCGCACCGCGGACACCCGCCGCAGGCTCATCGCACTCGTCCTGCTGCCGGTCACGGCCGGTGCCTCGATTCTCGTCGGCCGGCTGATCGCCTCCCACTACGCGCTCGGCGCCGCCGTCTACACCGCGGCCATGGCGCTGGCCGTCTGGATCCGCCGCTACGGCCCCGTCGCCACCAAGATCGGCACACTGCTGGCGCTCCCGCTGGTGGCCCTCCTCGTCGTACCGGGCCCGGCACTGCCGCCCAAGGCGCAGAGCGGGCTGGTCACCTGGGGCTGGTCGGCGCTGGTCGGGGCGGTGGCGTGCGGCGGGGTGTGGCTGGTGCAGGGGCTGGGGGACCGGTTCGCGCCCCGGTCCTGGCGTGCCGAACCCGATCCCGGACAACCGCCGCGCCGCTCCCGCCTCCACCCCCGCCCCAGCACCCGCATGGCCCTTCAGATGGCGGCCGGGATCGCCGCCGCCTTCGCCGTGGGGCGGCTGTTCTTCGACGACCACTGGCCGTGGGTGGTCCTCACCGCGTACGTCGCCGCGAGCGGCAACCGGGGCCGAACGGACGTACTGCGCAAGGGAGTCGAGCGGCTGGCCGGGGCCACCACGGGTACCTTGCTGGCGGCGGGCGTCGCGTCCGTCGGCATCACCGGCGGCATCTCCGTGGCGCTCATGTTCGCCGTACTCGCCGTCGCGCTGTGGCTGCGGCCCCTCAACTACGCCTACTGGGCCGCCGGGATGACCTGCGCCCTGTCCCTCCTCCTCGGCTACTTCGGCCAGGACGCGCTGCGTCTGCTGCCCATCCGGCTCGAAGGGATCGCGGTCGGCGCGGTGCTGTCGGTGGCGTCGGCGTGGTGGCTGCTGCCGGTGGCGCGCGCCCGCGCCCCCCGCCGTCAGCCCGTCCCCGGCACGACGAGTCCGGTCTCGTAGGCCATCACCACGGCCTGGGTACGGTCCCGCAGCCCCAGTTTGGACAGGATGCGGCTGACATGGGTCTTCACGGTCTCCTCGCCGACGTGCAGACGGAGCGCGAGCTCCGGGTTGGACAGGCCCTGGGCCAGCAGCCGCAGGACGTCGGTCTCGCGCGGGGTGAGGGTGTCGAGTGCGGTGCGCACAGGGGTGGTCCGGGGGCGCTGGCGGGCGAACTCGGAGATGAGCCGCCGGGTGATCGCGGGCGCGAGCAGGGCCTCACCGGCCGCCACCACCCGTACCGCGTCGAAGAGCCGCTCGGCCGTCACGTCCTTGAGCAGGAAGCCGCTCGCCCCGGCCGTCAGCGCGTCGTAGACGTGCTCGTCGAGGTCGAAGGTGGTGAGGACGAGAACGCGAGGCGCGTCCGGGCCCTGGAGGCGTGCGGTGGCCTCGATACCGTCCATGACCGGCATGCGTACGTCCATCAGGACCACGTCGGGGAGCTGTTCGCGGCAGACGCGCACCGCCTCGGCGCCGTCGTCGGCGGTGCCCACGACGGTGAAGTCGGCCTGGGTGGCGAGGAGTCCGGCGTAGCCGGCCCGGACGACCGCGTGGTCGTCGGCGACGACGATACGGATGCTCATGCCGGTGCCCCCTCGTCGGCCGGCGCGACGGGGAGGCGGGCCTCGACGAGGAAACCGCCGCCGGGGGCGGGCCCGGTGTGCAGGGTGCCGCCCACGGTGGCGGCCCGCTCACGCATGCCGAGCAGCCCGTGGCCGGAGTCGTGGGCGGCCGACCGCCCGGGCCCGTTGTCGCGGACGCGCACCGCCAAGTCCGCTTCCCCGTAACGGAGTTCCACGTCGACGGCGGCGCCCGGCGCGTGACGGCGGGCGTTGGTGAGGGCTTCCTGCACGATGCGGTACGCGGTGACCTCGACGCCCGGGTCGAGCGTGCCGACCGGCCCGCTGACGATCAGCCGGGTACGCGAACCGGCCGCGTCCCGTGACTCGTCGACGAGTTCCATGAGCTGGCCGAGGCCCGGCTGTGGCCGCCGCTGCACCCCCGTGTGCGCGTCCTCCCGCAGCACGCCGAGCAGCCGACGCATCTCGGTCAGCGCGCCGCGCGCGGTGTCGCCGATGGCGAGGAGGCGGGTGGCGCCCTCGGCCGGCAGCCCCGGGGTGGTGAGACGGGCGGTCTCCGCCTGGACGGCGATCATCGAGATGTGATGGGCGACGACATCGTGCAACTCCCGTGCGATCCGCGCCCGTTCGCCCCGGGCGGCGTGTTCGAGGAGGGTGTCCGCGAAGGCCTGTTCGGTGACGCTGTGGGCGAGCGCGGTGCTGCGCACATGGTGGGCGATGCCGGTGGCCGCGGCGGCGGAGGCGAGGGTCGCCACCAGGACGGCGGCGATCCGGGTCGGCTCCTCGTGGCCGGCGAGCGCGATCACGACGTACGGCAGCACGAACAGCCCGCCGAGCGCGGTGGCTCCGGCGCGCCCCAGCACGTACAGGCAGACGAGCTGGGCGACGATCCCGCCGAGGGTGAGCATCCCGAAGGGCACGAGGGACAGTACGCAGGAGGCGCTGATCGCGACGGCGGTGGCGTTGCGGGCGGGGCCCTTGGACCCCAGCACGAGGGCGAGCGGCAGGGTGGAGGCGAGGGCGAGCAGCAGGAGGGCGGCGAGCCCACTGCCCAGGTCGGCGCGGCGGAGCAGTACTTCGGAGAGCGCGAGGACGGCCAGGGTGACGGGGGCGGCGAGTGCCGCGCGGCGCGAGGCGGCGACGAGGCCCGCGCGGCCGAGGGCGCTCACCCTCACGACGCTCCCCGTACTGTCCGTGATCTCCGTGCCGTCCGGTGGTGCCGAACCGCTCGCACCCGACGACCCCTCGACGCCCACCCGGTCATTGTGCCCACCCCCGTTCCGCCCGGCGTCCCCCTTGTGAGGGACCTCCCCGGTGTGACGACACCGTGCCGGGCGCGCCCCTAGCCTCCCTCACCATGAGCGACGCAAGCATTGAAGTCCGCGACCTACGGAAGCGGTTCGGCCGGACCCTCGCGGTCGACGGCCTCTCCTTCACTGTCGAGTCCGGCACGGTGACCGGATTCGTCGGCCCCAACGGCGCGGGCAAGTCCACCACCATGCGCTCCCTGCTCGGCCTGGACACCCCCGACGAGGGCCGGGCGTTGATCGGCGGACGCCCCTACCACGCCCTGCGCACCCCGCTGCTGGAGGTCGGCGCCCTCCTGGACGCCGCCGCCCTGCACCCCGCCCGCCGGGGCCGCGACCAGCTGCGCTGGCTGGCCGACTCGCACGGGCTGCCGATGCGCCGCGTGGACGAGGTTCTCGAACAGGTCGGCATGGAGCAGGCGGCCCGGAGGCGGGCCGGAGGCTACTCGCTCGGTATGCGCCAACGCCTGGGCATAGCAGCCGCGTTGCTGGGCGACCCGCCGGTGCTCCTGCTCGACGAACCGGTCAACGGCCTGGACCCCGAGGGCATCCAGTGGATCCGCACCCTGCTGCGCCAGCTCGCCGCCGAGGGCCGGGCGATCCTGGTCTCCAGCCATCTGATGAGCGAACTCGAAGACACCGCCGACCACTTGGTGGTCATCGGCCGGGGCCGGCTGATCGCCGACACGGCGGTGGCCGACCTCCTCGCCGCGGCCTCCGGCGGCCGGGTACGGCTGCGCACGGGCAGTCGTACGGAAGCGATGGAACTGCTCTCCCGGGCGGGCGGCACGGTGGCCGTCGTCGACCGTGACCTGCTCACCGTGACCGGCCTGCCCGCCGAACGGGTCGTGGAGCTGCTGTCCGCGGCGCGCGTCCCGTTCGCCGAAGTGGGCGCGCACCGGGCGTCGTTGGAGGAGGCGTACATGGAACTCACCCGGGACGCGGCCGAGTTCACGTCGATGCCCGCCGCCACGGACGGGGTGACCCGATGACCACGTCGACGAGGGCGCCGGCGCCGTACCGCTCGGCGATGCATCCGGCCCGGACCGGGTTCGGGCGGCTGCTGCGGGCGGAGTGGACGAAGTTCTGGACGGTCAGGGCCTGGCTGCTGGTGTCGGCGCTGGCGGCCGTGGTCACGGTCGGGATCAGTCAGATGGGCGCGAGCGGGTCGGTCACCGGCGGCGGTCCGCCGGTCGTCGTCGGCCCGGGGGGCGAGGTGGTCAACGACTCCTTCCGGTTCACCCGTCGCGCGCTGACCGGCGACGGCACGCTCACCGTCCGGGTCACCGGTCTCAAGAGCGGCGACGGCAAGCCCCTGGAGCCCTGGGCGAAGGCCGGGATCATCGTCAAGTCGAGCCTGAAGCAGGGCTCGCCGTACGCGGCGGTGGTGGTGACGCCCGGGCACGGGGTCCGGATGCAGTGGGACTTCACGCACGACGTGGCGGGGCCGGGCAGTGATCTGGCCGTGGCTCCGCAGTGGCTCAGGTTGCAAAAGCTGGGGGCGAGACTAACCGGTTATGCGTCGGTAGACGGTGAGAAATGGATACGGCTTGGGGAGGTGGGGGGTGCGGGGCTGGGGAGGACGGTCCAGGTGGGGCTGCTGCTGGGGACCCCCGACCACGAGAGCCTGGAGCGTTCACTGGGCGGCACGAGCGCGCGGGCGGATCGAACCGCGGTCACCGGCACCTTCGACCACCTGACGCTCCAGGGCACGTCGGCGGACTCCGCCTGGTCGAGCACGGACGTCGGAGGCGCCGCCCCCGGTGACCCCAACGCCCGGAACACCCCGCCGAGCACCACCCGGGTGTCCGCGACCGGCACGTACACCCTCACCGGCCGGGGCGACGTCGCCCCCGAGGAGAACGGACCCGACATGGTCCAGATGGGCTTCCAGGGAGTCCTCGTGGGCCTCCTCCTCATGACCGCCCTGGGCACGCTCTTCGTGACGACCGAATACAAACGGGGCCTGATCCGTACGACGTTCACGGCGACCCCGTCCCGCCTGAAGGTGCTGGCGGCGAAGGCGACGGTGATGGCGGCGATCACCTTCGCGACAGGCCTGCCGGCGACGGCGGTCGGCTTCACCTGGGCCCAGCGGACCCTGCGCTCCAACGGCTTCAAGCCCCCGGAGTTCCCCGACCTGTCGCTCCTGGAGAACCCGTCCCTGCGGGCGGTGGTGGGCAGCGCGGCACTCCTGTCCCTGGTCGCGGTCCTGGCCCTGTCCGTGGGAGTGGTGCTGCGCAACAGCGCCGGTACGATCGCCACGGTCGTCGTCCTCGTGGTCCTCCCGCAGATCCTCTCCTTCGCCTTCCCGCTCCCCGCGGCGGAATGGCTCCTGCGCGTCACCCCGGCAGCGGCCTTCGCGATCCAGCAGGGCAAGACGTACTACCCCCAGGTCCGGCACAACTGCCTACCGGAGGGCGGCTGTTACCCCCTCTCCCCGTACAACGGCCTGGCGGTCCTCGGCGCCTACACGCTGGCGGCACTCCTGCTGGCGGCCTGGACGCTGCGGAGGCGGGACGCATGAGACGCCCGCTCCACGCGGAGTGGACCAAACTCCGCACCCTGCCCAGCACTTGGTGGCTCCTGACGGCAACGGTCGTCCTCACGGCGGCACTGGGCGCGACGGCGGCGGCGTCGGTCACGACCCGCGTCTGCCCGACCCCCTGCGACACCGACACCGTCAAACTGACCCTCTCGGGCGTCCAGTTGAGCCAAGCGACATGCCTGGTCCTCGGCGCGCTGTCGATGGGCGCGGAGTACAGCACGGGCACCATCCGCACGACGCTCACGGCGATGCCGGGCAGATGGCGGGTACTGGCGTCGAAGGCGGCGGTCCTGTCACTGCTCACAGCGGTGGCGGGAGCCCTCGGCGTGCTGTCCTCCCTGGGCCTGGCCCACCTGATCCTCCCGACCCCGCCGCACGGCGCGCCCCTCCGCCCGACGACCGGTTCGATCCTGATCCTCGTCCTGGTGACACTCCTGGGCCTCTCCCTGGCGACCCTGCTCCGCGACACGGCAGCCGCGATCACCCTGGGACTCGGCATCCTCTACGTCGTCCCGATCCTGGCCAACCTCATCAACTCCCCGACCTGGCAACACCGCCTGCAACGCTGGTCCCCCATGCCGGCGGCCCTGTCCGTCCAGGCGACAAAACACCTGAACACCCTGGCAATCGCCCCCTGGCCGGGCCTGGGAGTCCTGGCGGCCTACGCGACGGCCTTGTTGGCGCTCGGAGGAGTCTGGTTCAGACTCCGAGACGCGTGACCGTGTCCAGGAAGGCGCTCCAAGTGCCGGACGTGAACGGCTGAGGGATGGGCGGCGCCCTCGATGCAGTTGCCGCCCTCGCTGCCGCTGTTTCGTGCTCAGGTGAGGGCCGCGGCGAGACAAGCGAACGCGGCGACGATGACGGCGACGCGGACGTAGTGGTAGCGGTCCCAGCGGTTCAGCTGCTCCTTCCAGTCGGCGGGCCGGTTCTCCGGGGTCCAGGTCTTGCCCCGGTTGTTGATCGGGACCAGCAGCAGGATCGACATGATCACGCTCACGATCAGCAGCCCGGCGGCGGTGACGACGAGACCGGCGCCGGCGCCGGAGTGGTGCCATTCGGCGACGGCCCAGACCGCGCTGAGGACGAGCGAGCCGATGTACCAGAACGGCATCACGGCCCCGAGCATCCGGCCCCCGTGGGCGCGGCCGAGCTGGCCGCTGTCCTCGGGGAGGGCGTCGAAGATCCGGTTCATGACGAAGGCGACGGAGAACTCCACCCCCACCATCACGCCGACGACCACGGTGGTGAAGACCTCAAGTGCGGTGAGCATCAGGACCCTCCCAGTTTTCTAGCACTGCTAGCGACTGATGCAACGCTAGACCTGCTGCCGCTCGATTGTCTAGCGGTGCTAGGATCGCCGCATGTCGGTACAGGAACGCAAGGAGCGCGAACGGGCGGGCCGAGAGCGCCTCATCGTGGCGACGGCCCGCGAACTCGCCGAGCGGCAGGGCTGGGACGCGGTCACCACCCGGCGGCTCGCGGAACGCATCGAGTACAGCCAGCCCGTGCTCTACAGCCACTTCCGCGGCAAGCGCGAGATCATCGGCGCCGTGGCCCTCCAGGGCGCCGCCGAGATGGCGGCGGAAGTGCGGACCGCGGCCACCGCCGCGAAGGGCCCGCACGCGCGGGCCGTCGCCGTCGCCCGCGCCTACCTCGACTTCGCCGAACGCAACCCCGCGGTCTACGACGCCATGTTCCGGCTCGACGGCGGCCTGGCCTTCGCCCAGGAGGACACCCCGGCACCGATGAAGGACGCCTTCGCCGCCCTGCTGGAGAACCTCGACGAGGTCGCGGGCGAGGGCGTTCGACCCGGCCTGTTCACCGAGGTGTTCTGGGCATCCCTGCACGGCCTGGCCACCCTGACCCGAGCCGGCCGCCTGCCCCCGGCCGACGCCGAACGCAGGACCCGGCTCCTGGTGGACCGGCTCGCCGTGCTCTGACGCGCGCCACGGCGTCGTAGCGCCTGCTTCTACCAGATGCGAAGGGGCGTGGGCGCGGAAGCGCGAAACGAGGCCCGGCACACCGGCCGTGCGCCCATGCTGCTCCCAGCGTCGACAACGGGGGAGCGAACGTGCAGGCGTTTCTGGCGGGGGCCGTACTTCTGGTGTGTCTGAGCCTGTCGCTGATCGGCGGGGTGCAGCCGCCGCGGCTGAGGACCAGACGGCTGGCACCCGAGTTCTCGGCCGGGGCGCCGTTGGCGGTGGGGTTCGGCTCGTGGGTGATGTGGGTGCTGATGTTCACGGCGCTCAAGGTCGGCTTCACCGGCACCAGGAACATCGGGATCTCCGTGGCGCTGCTCGTGCTGTGCGTTCTGGTGGCCCGCCCGATGGTCCGGATGGCGGCGCCCGCGCGGCTCGAAGCGCGCCGCACGCTGGTCGCGGCACGCGCGGTCGGCCTCTGCTGTGTCGTGACCGCCGTGATGGCCCTCATGCCCACGCGGATCGGCAACGAGGCGATGGCCGGGCTGGCCGTGGTCTACGCGACGACCGCCGCCGTACTGGGGCTGCTGCGGGCGGTCGACCACGGCTACTTCCCGCTGGTCCTGCTGTGGTCGGCGCTGCAGAAGGCGCTCCTGGCGGCCGTGACCGGCTACTGGATCGACCACGCCGGCGCCACCCTCGTCCCCGACCCGGACCACGCCACCGCGGGGGCGCTGCTGCTCGCCGTCCTGTGGTGGTCGACGGTGGCGCTGTCCGCCGGGAGCGCGGTGGCCGCGGCCGTCCGCCTGGTGCCCTGGCTGCGGAGCGGGCCGCCGGCCGACCCCGCGCCGCCCGGAGTGAAGTCCTGGCCGCCGGCCGTGGGCGATGTGTGGACGGCCGAACTCACCCACGACGACAACAACTTCAAGGAGCGCCCGGTGCTCGTGCTGGAGCACACCCCGGGCTTCGTCCGGGTGCTCGGCGTCACCAGCGTCGACAAGTCCGACCGGCGGCGCGGCTATCTGAAACTGCGCTCCTCCGAATGGGAGGGCGTGCTGAAGAAGGACAGCTGGCTGAACCTGGAGATCGCGCACATCCCGTACTGCGACTTCCTGTGGCGGCACGGGGAGTGCCCGGACCGGGTGTGGGACCTGCTGTGCGCGGAGGCCGACGTGCGGGAGCGGTCCGCGAAGGCGGGACCGAATCCCGGGTTCACGTTCCGGCACCGGCTGCGGTCGGCGATGAACGGGCACGTCGGCCGGGACGCGCGCGGGGTCCGGGCCCGCGCCACCCCGTCGGCGCGCGTCGCCGGCGGGGTGCGGGGGGAGTGACGTCAGGCGCTCTTGATCGCCGAGATGTCGAAGTTCAGCTTGATCTTCTCGGAGACGAGCACGCCACCGGTCTCCAGCGCCGCGTTCCAGGTGAGGCCGAACTCGGAGCGCAGGATCTCGGCCTTGCCCTCGAAGCCCACGCGCTCGTTGCCGAACGGGTCCTTCGCGGCGCCGTTGAACTCCAGGTCGATGGTGATCGGCTTGGTGGTGCCGAGGATCTCCAGGTCACCGGTGATGCGGTAGTCGTCGCCGCCGAGGGCCTCCGCGGAGGTCGAACGGAAGGTCATCGTGGGGAACTCGTCCGTCTTGAAGAAGTCCGCGCTCTTGAGGTGACCGTCACGGTCCGGGGAACCGGTGTCGATGCTCTCCATCTTCACGTCCAGGGACGCGGTGGATTTGGCGGGGTCGGAACCGTCCAGGTGCAGCGTGCCGGTGAAGTCGAGGAACTTGCCCTTGACGTTGGTGACCATGGCGTGCCGGGCGGTGAACCCGAGCGTGGTGTGCGACGGGTCGATGGTGTAGTCGCCGGTCAGCTCGGCCAGGTCGGGGTTGACGGCGGCGGGCGCCGAGGTGGTGGTCTCGGTCTCGTCGTTCTTACGGCCGAAGATGCCCATGACGTGCTCCTAAGGGGGGACGGAGAAGTGCGGGGTCGGGGTCTGTTGAATGTTCAACGATGCCAACACGAAGGACCGTAGACCTATTCCATTCAATTTTCAACATCATCCGCAGGGTGTTGCCCCAACTACTGCGAGTACGCTCGCCTTCACCCTGGGGATGGCATCCGCCCCCGGTGAATGTGAGGTGGCTCTCAGCTGACGTCTTTGTGTGACTCCTACAACGGCCACGCCCCCTGAACAGTCGGAACGGCTGCATGCTGGTGAGGTTCTGTCCGGTGGTACCAGGAAAACGGGCCGGAGACTGTGCAGAGTCGACGGCGCACAATCCTTGGAGTGCTTCGTAGGGTCGATACATGACCGTTTTGGATGAGGCGCCGGGTGAGCCGACTGACGCGCGCGGGCGAGTGGCCGAACTGCACGAGATCCGTGCGCGGGCACTGGCCGGCCCGAGCGAGAAGGCGACCGAGGCGCAGCACGCCAAGGGGAAGCTGACCGGCCGGGAGCGCATCGAACTGCTCCTCGACCCCGGGTCCTTCCGCGAGGTCGAGCAGCTGCGCCGGCACCGCGCCGTCGGCTTCGGCCTGGAGGGCAAGAAGCCGTACACCGACGGTGTCATCACCGGCTGGGGCACGGTCGAGGGCCGCACGGTCTTCGTCTACGCGCACGACTTCCGGATCTTCGGCGGCGCGCTGGGCGAGGCCCACGCCACGAAGATCCACAAGATCATGGACATGGCCATCGCGGCCGGCGCGCCCCTCGTCTCGCTGAACGACGGTGCGGGCGCCCGCATCCAGGAGGGCGTCAGCGCCCTCGCCGGCTACGGCGGCATCTTCCAGCGCAACACCAAGGCCTCCGGGGTCATCCCGCAGATCAGCGTGATGCTCGGCCCGTGCGCGGGCGGCGCGGCCTACTCGCCCGCCCTCACCGACTTCGTGTTCATGGTCCGTGAGACGTCCCAGATGTTCATCACGGGTCCGGACGTCGTGAAGGCGGTCACGGGCGAGGAGATCACCCAGAACGGCCTGGGCGGCGCCGACGTGCACGCCGAGACCAGCGGTGTCTGCCACTTCGCCTACGACGACGAGGAGACCTGCCTCGCCGAGGTGCGCTACCTCCTGTCGATGCTCCCGCAGAACAACCGCGAGAACCCGCCCCGCGCCGAGTCCTCCGACGCCGCCGACCGCCGCTCGGACATCCTGCTGGACCTCGTCCCGGCGGACGGCAACCGGCCGTACGACATGGCCAAGGTCATCGAGGAGATCGTCGACGACGGCGACTACCTGGAGGTCCACGAGCGCTGGGCCCGCAACATCATCTGCGCGCTGGCCCGGCTCGACGGCCAGGTCGTCGGCATCGTCGCCAACCAGCCGCAGACCCTGGCGGGCGTCCTGGACATCGAGGCGAGCGAAAAAGCTGCGCGCTTTGTCCAGATGTGTGACGCTTTTAACATTCCGATCGTTACGTTTCTGGACGTCCCGGGATTCCTTCCCGGCGTCGACCAGGAACACGGCGGAATCATCAGGCACGGAGCGAAGCTGCTCTACGCGTACTGCAACGCCACCGTGCCGAGGATTTCGCTCATCCTGCGCAAGGCGTACGGAGGTGCCTACATCGTCATGGACAGCCAGTCCATCGGCGCCGACCTCACCTACGCCTGGCCCACCAACGAGATCGCCGTGATGGGCGCAGAAGGTGCCGCCAACGTCATCTTCCGCCGCCAGATCGCCGACGCCGAGGACCCCGAGGCGATGCGGACGCGCATGGTCAAGGAGTACAAGTCCGAGCTGATGCACCCGTACTACGCGGCCGAGCGCGGACTCGTCGACGACGTCATCGACCCCGCCGAGACCCGGGACGTACTCATCAAGTCCCTCGCGATGCTCCACACCAAGCACGCGGACCTGCCCTCGCGCAAGCACGGCAACCCCCCGCAGTAACCCAGCGGACCCTCCGCGCTACCCGTGCGGAAACCTCTCTCACGGAGACTGAGACCTATGACCACGCCTGACATTCGTGTCGAGAAGGGCCACGCCGACCCCGAGGAAGTCGCCGCCATCACGGCCGTCCTCCTGGCCCGCGCGGCAGCCACCCCGGCCACCGAACCCCACCGCCCCCTCCCCAAGGCCGGCTGGCGCCGCCTGGAGCGCGAGGGCGGCTTCCGGGCCCCGCACAGCTGGCACTGAGCGCCGTAGCGTCGCACGAGACGTCGTGTCGTGCGAGACGTCGTAAAAGAAGAAGGGCCCCTCTCCAGGAGAGGGGCCCTTCTCGCGTGGTCCGTTACCGCAGGCGCGCCATCAGCGCGTGTTCCACCAGGGTGATCAGTGCCGACTTCGCGTCCGCGCGGTGGCGGGCGTCCGTCGTGATGATCGGGGTGTCGGGGCCGATCTGGAGGGCCTCGCGGACCTCGTCCGGGTTGTACGGCTGCTGGCCGTCGAAGCCGTTGAGGGCGATGACGAAGGGGAGGCCCGAGTTCTCGAAGTAGTCGACCGCGGGGAAGCAGTCGGCGAGACGGCGGGTGTCGACCAGCACGATCGCGCCGATCGCGCCGCGCACCAGGTCGTCCCACATGAACCAGAAGCGGTCCTGGCCGGGGGTGCCGAACAGGTACAGGATCAGGTCCTGGTCCAGGGTGATACGGCCGAAGTCCATGGCGACCGTGGTGGTCGTCTTGTCCCCGGTGTGGGTGAGGTCGTCGATGCCCGCGGACGCGGACGTCATCACGGCCTCCGTGCGCAGCGGGTTGATCTCCGAGACCGCCCCGACGAACGTGGTCTTGCCCACGCCGAAGCCACCCGCCACCACGATCTTCGCCGAGGTGGTGGAGCGGGAAGGACCGCCGCTAGAGCTTGCGAAGTCCACTGAGCACCCTTTCGAGCAGTGTCACGTCTGGCTGGCCGCCGGCGTTCTCGTCGCCGCCGGGCTGATGAATGGCGACCAGGCCCGCCTCCGCCAAGTCGGCGACGAGGATCCTGGCCACGCCGAGAGGGATCGTCAGGAGGGCGGAGATTTCCGCCACCGACTTGATCTCGCGGCAGAGGTTGCAGATGCGCTGATGCTCGGGCAACTGGCCCTGCATCTGGTGCGGTTGCGCGGTGGTGTGCACCAGCGCCTCGATGGCGAGCTGGTAGCGCGGGCGGGTCCGGCCGCCGGTCATGGCGTACGGACGCACCAGGGGATTGCTCGACGAACCCGCGGGCGCGGCCTCGGGGGAGCGGCGGTGCGGCTGCACGGGCTGGATGCGCGGCGCCGGCGGCTGGTCGTACGGCGACGGACCGGGGCCCTGCGGGTACTGAGGGTGACGCGGGGACGGCGAGGAGGGGAAGTTGTACCGGTTCTGGGAACCGTCGCCCTGCCCCTGGCCGGGGCCGTACGACCAGTTGCCCGAAGACGAACCGCCTGGGGGTGTTGCCACTTTCTCCTCCTCCGACTGTGCCGGGCACCCATCACTGTGGAGCCGCGTCCCGAAACCTTATGGCCTCGGGACGCCAAAACGCACCGTCCGTCTGTTAGTTGAGAAGGCTCCCCTGGAGCTCTGCTCGAAGGTCCGGGGTCAGGACCGTACCGGCGCGGTCCACCAGAAGGGCCATCTCGTACCCAATGAGGCCGATGTCCGCCTCGGGGTGTGCGAGAACCGCGAGCGAGGAACCGTCGGACACGGACATGATGAAGAGGAATCCCCGCTCCATCTCCACAACCGTCTGGTTCACGCTGCCGCCCTCGAAGATGCGCGAGGCACCGGCGGTCAGTGAGGTCAGACCCGACGCGACGGCCGCCAGCTGGTCGGCACGGTCACGCGGGAAACCTTCGGACATCGCCAGAAGGAGTCCGTCGGCGGAGACCACCACCGTGTGCGACACACCCGGGGTGTTGTCCACGAAGTTGGTGATCAACCAGTTCAGGTTCTGCGCCGCCTGGCTCATCGGGCTCACACTAACGCTCCTGGTTGTAGGTGCTGTCAGAGCCGAAACCCTGACCGTTCGTTTCACTTCCTGCGCTGCGACCCCGCTGGACGCCGCGGCGCAGGTTGCTGAGCCTGCCCCGGATGTCCTCGGGAGCGCGGGAGACCTGGGGGCCGCCCTGAGGGGTGCTCTCGGCGGTGCCCTCGACCAGGTTGGCCTTGGGCACCCGCCTCGGCAGGCCGGAGGAGGTGACCCCGCCGGCCTTCGGCTTCTTCAGCGCCGAGGCCTGCTGCCACCGCTCGTCGTTCGCCGAGCGCCAGTCCACGGTCCCGGTGCTGCCGTTGGCGCTGCCGTTTCCGTTCGCGGTGCCGTTCGCCGTACCGAAGATGTTGGTCTTGCTCTCCGGGGCGGAGGCCGTCTGCTCCTGGTGCGCGGGCTGCGAACCGTTGGTGCCTTTCGCGGTCGAACCGCGGCGCGGCAGCCCGGCGTCGGTCAGCGCGTGGACAGCCGAGGGGGCCGGTCCCGGACGGTCGAAGCCTACGTGATCCCGCTCACTGACGTCAGCGGCCTGCGCAGGTTCCGGATCCGGAGCGTACTGGTCCGGGTAGCCGTTGCGGTAACCGTCCTGCTGCGGCCAGTCGTCCTGATAGGACGGCTCTTCGAAGCCCGGATACGTCTCCGGGGCCACGGAGTGCGCCGACGCGTGCTCCTCCCGCACCGGCTCCGCGTACCCGGGCTCCGGGTAGCCGCCGTTGGAGGGGAAGGAGTCGGCGAAGGTGTCGTTCTGCGTCCCGGTGCCGTTCGGCGCGTAGTACTGCTCGTCGTAGGCGGGCCGGACCGGCTCGTCGTACGACGTCTGCTGCTGCTCCTCGTACGTCGGCTGGCCGTTGTAGCCCGTCGGCTGCTCCTGGTACGCCTGCTGTCCGTTGTCCGCGTACGTCTGCTGCTGCGGGGCCTCGAACTCGGCGAACTCCGGGTAGGCGCCCGGCTCCAGGGCCTCCTGGCCCGGCTTCTGCGACTCCAGGGCCGCCCGGCGCTCCTCGCGCATCAGCGAGCGGCCGACCGGGTCGAGCTCGCGGATGTCGTCCGGCACCTCGGGGTAGCGGGTGTCGTCGAAGCCCAGCTCGGCGGCCGTGCGGATCGGGGTGTGGTTGAAGTCCTCACCCTGGTACTGCGGCTGCTCCGGCATGATCTGCGAGACGGTGAACTCGTCGCGCTGGAGCTGCTGTTCGCCACCGCCACCGTGGGTGATCGCGTCGGGCAGCATGACCAGCGAGGTGGTGCCGGCCTGCTCGCCCGAGGGGCGCAGCTGGACCCGGATGCCGTGCCGGTCGGACAGCCGGCCGACCACGAACAGGCCCATGCGCTGGGAGATCGCGACGTCCACGGTCGGCGGGTTGGCCAGCTTGTGGTTGATGTCCGCGAAGTCCTCGGCGGTGAGGCCGATGCCCTTGTCGTGGATCTCGATCATCACGCGGCCGTCGGGGAGCCGGGTCGCGGTGACCCGGACCTTGGTCTGCGGGGAGGAGAACGTGGTGGCGTTCTCCAGCAGCTCGGCGAGCAGGTGCACGAGGTCGGTGACCGCGCGGCCGTGGATCTCGGCCTCCGGGACGCCCGACAGCTCGATGCGCTCGTACTGCTCCACCTCGGAGGAGGCGGCGCGCAGCACGTCGACCAGCGGGACCGGCTGGTCCCAGCGGCGGCCCGGCTCCTCGCCGGCGAGGACCAGGAGGTTCTCGCCGTTGCGGCGCATACGGGTCGCGAGGTGGTCCAGGCGGAAGAGGTTCTCCAGCTGGTCCGGGTCGGCCTCGTTGTTCTCCAGATCGGTGATCAGGGTCAACTGGCCCTCGATCAGCGACTGGTTGCGGCGCGAGAGGTTGGTGAAGATCGCGTTGATGTTGCCCCGCAACAGGGCCTGCTCGGCGGCCAGTCGAACGGCCTCGCGGTGGACCTGGTCGAAGGCTCTGGCGACCTCGCCGATCTCGTCCGTCGTGGTGATGGGGATCGGCTGGACGCGGGTGTCGACGCGGCCGGGGTCGGTGCGCGAGAGCTGGTCGACCAGCATCGGCAGCCGCTGCTCGGCGATGCCGAAGGCCGCGTTGCGCAGCTGGCGCATCGAGCGGCTCATCTGGCGGGCGACCGCGCCGGCCAGGATGAAGGCGAGGAGGAGGGCGACGACGACGGCGGCACCGGTGATGATGGCGTCGCGCTTGGCGGTGGCCGCGATGTCCGAGGCCTCGCTCACCGCGATGTCGGCCTTGTCCTCTTCGAGCTTGCGGTACGCCTCGTACTTGAGGGTGGTGCCCGCCCACCAGTTCTGCGCGGTGATGCCCTGCTGGGCGAGGGCGTTGCGCGCCGAGACGTCGGTGGTCTGGAGCTGCGACATGGCCGTGACGGTGGTGACCGGGTTGGTCGGCGGCGGGACGTACGTCTTGCCGGCGGCCTTCGCCTGGGCGGCGGCCTGCTTGACCATGGCCGTGCCGTCGGTCTGCACCTTCGCCAGGGCGGTGTTCAGCTTCGTGATGTCCGCGTCGGTACCACCGGCCTGGTACTCCTGGATGGCGATGCCCTCCAGGTAGGCGTACGAGGTGAGGGCGGTGCGCTGGGTGGCGAGGCTCTTCGCGTCCGGGCCGGGGTTGATCAGCAGGTGGGTGCCGATGGAACGCTCCAGGGAGAGCGCGCCCTTGGCCAGTGCGATGGCGTAGACCGAGCGGCCGTAGCTGGTGATGTTGCCGGTGCCCAGGCCGAGTTCGTTGGAGAACTCCAGGAGCGGGTGCTCCAGGTTGACGTAGCTCTCCTCGGTCTGGACGCCCTTCATCTTGGAGGTGTAGGCGGCGGCCCGGATCGACTGGAGTGTCGGCTCCACCTTGCGGAAGCGGCTCAGGCGCCGCTCCAGGCCGGGGGAGTCCGGCATGTTCTGCACGGCCTTGTCGAAGACGTCGGCGGCGTCGTCGGTGGCCTTGCGGGCCGCCACGACGGTCGCGTTCTTCTCGCCCTTGCCCTCCAGCAGCGGGGCGGCGGTGACGTCACGCTCGTTGGTGACCGCGTTGCTGTAGGTCAGGGCGGCCTGCACGACGCGGGCGGTCTTCTCCGCGTCCTCGGCGTTCTGCCAGGTGTCGATCGAGCTCTTGACCTGGAAGCCGCCCATGATGAGGCCGACGCCGACGGGTATGAGCAGGATCGCGTTCAGCCGGGTCGGCACCCGCCAGTTGCGGGGCGAGAAGCGGCCTCCGCTGGGAGGGGGTGGTGCCGCGGGCTCCGAGCCTGGCACAGGGGCGGGCGCCGCTCCGCGCGGCGGCGGGGTGAAGTTGCCCCGGGCCGACGGCTCGGGACCGTTCTTGCTTCGCCTCACTCGACCAACAACCTTCCGGCGGTCGGCACCTACGCTGTGCCGCTGTACTGAGTACGTCTTTGACTAATAGGCAGTTCAGGCATTCCAGCACGCGGACATCTGCTCTTCCAAACAGTGGAAAGCTCGGTTTCCTAGTGATGTAAGCCCTAGATAAAACGGTCATAAAGAGCGAGCCCCGCCAAAAGGCGGGGCCATGTTCGCGCAGCGGCACCGAATGACCGCGACGAGTGGCCGTACCACCCGATTCCTCTGCCGAAACGTTATGAACACCGGGGCCGACCGTGTCAAAGGCCACAGCCGGCTCCGAGGCGTCTACGACAACTGCCGTATGTCATGGACGACTTGAGTGTTACCGCAGCCGAGCCATCAACGCGTGCTCGACCAGCGTGATCAGCGCACTCTTGGCGTCCGAGCGGTGCCGGGCGTCCGTCGTGATGATCGGCGCGTCCGGCCCGATCTGGAGGGCCTCGCGCACCTCCTCCGGGTTGTACGGCTGGTGGCCGTCGAAACCGTTGAGGGCTATGACGAAAGGCAGCCCGCTGTTCTCGAAGTAGTCGACCGCGGGGAAGCAGTCGGCGAGACGGCGGGTGTCGACCAGGACGACGGCGCCGATCGCGCCGCGCACCAGGTCGTCCCACATGAACCAGAAACGGTCCTGACCCGGCGTACCGAAGAGGTACAGGATCAGGTCCTGGTCCAGGGTGATACGGCCGAAGTCCATGGCCACCGTGGTGGTGGTCTTGTCCCCGGTGTGGGTGAGGTCGTCGATGCCCGCCGAGGCGGACGTCATGACGGCCTCCGTGCGCAGCGGGTTGATCTCGGAGACGGCACCCACGAACGTGGTCTTGCCGACACCGAAGCCACCCGCCACCACGATCTTCGCGGAGGTGGTCGCCCGCCCTCCGTCAGAGCTTGCGAAGTCCACTGAGCACCCTTTCGAGCAGCGTCACGTCCGGAGCGCCGCCGTTGTTCTCGTCGCCGCCCGGCTGGTGGATGGCCACCAGTCCGGCCTCGGCGAGGTCCGCGACGAGGATCCGCGCCACACCGAGGGGCATGGCGAGGAGTGCCGACACCTCCGCGACCGACTTGACCTCACGGCACAGATGGCAGATGCGCTGGTGCTCAGGGAGCAGTCCCATCAGCGCTGCCGGGTCGGCCGTGGTGCTGATCAGAGCCTCGATGGCGAGCTGATAGCGCGGCCGGGTCCGGCCGCCGGTCATCGCGTAAGGACGTACCAGCGGCTGGTCGCCCTCGTCCCCGTACGGCTCGGCGTACGGATCATGAGAGGCGGTGGGCGGGGTCATGAATCCTCCGGGCGGGACAGCAAGTCGGTCGGGCTTAGCCGTCTGACAGGGCCGGTGGGGGGATTGTGGCGGCCGGACGGTGATTTGGTGAGACGGGTGGTGCCGGGGCCGGTCAGTGAAGCAGACTGCCCTGGAGTTCGGCGCGCAGGTCCGGTGTGAGGACCGCCCCCGCACGGTCGACGAGCAGTGCCATCTCGTAGCCGACGAGGCCGATGTCGCACTCGGGGTGCGCGAGCACCGCCAGGGACGAGCCGTCCGAGACGGACATGAGGAAGAGGAACCCTCGCTCCATCTCCACGACGGTCTGCGCCACGTCGCCGCCCTCGAAGATCCGGGAGGCCCCGGCCGTCAGCGAGGTCAACCCGGAGGCCACGGCCGCCAGTTGGTCGGCGCGGTCGCGCGGAAAGCCTTCCGACATGGCCAGAAGGAGTCCGTCGGCGGACACGACGACGGTGTGGGACACACCAGGGGTGTTGTCCACGAAGTTGGTTATCAACCAGTTGAGGTTCTGTGCCGCCTGGCTCATCTGGCTCAACTAACGCTCCTGCTGGTGAGTGGGGCTGGGGAAGCTGCCGGTCTGGCCGGTACCCGTACCGGCCTGGCGGCCCTGTGCGATGCCCCGACGGAGATTGGTCAGCCGGCCGCGTACGTCGTCAGGCGCACGCGAGACCTGCGGACCGGTTTGGTGCTGTTGCTGCTGAGCCGTGCCCGGGACGAGGTTGGCCCTGGGCACCCGGCGCGGCAGGCCGGAGGTGGTGACGCCGCCCGCGGCCGGTTGCCGTACACGCTCTGCCTGCCGGACGAGATCGTCGTTCGGCGAGCTGCGCCAGGCACCGCCCGTGGGACGCTGAGGGGGTGTCGCCGGAACCTGCGGTGCCGGCGGCTGCGGGGCGGGGACGGAGCCGTTGCTCTGGCTCGGCGCTTCCGCCTGCTGGCCGTGGAACCAGTTGGTCTCCAGCGTGTCGTACAGAGGTGTCCTGCCGTCGCCGGGACCGGTGGCGGGCGGCAAGGCCCATCCGTCACCCGGACCCCGTCCCTCGTCGGGCCGCTGCGCGACGGGCGGACGCCCGGTGGTCCCGGGGTTCTGACGGTTCGGCAGATTGTGCTGACCGGTGGAGCCGTTGTCAAAACCGGGAGTCGCGAACTGGCCGGTGGAGCTCGCGTCGTAGGCCTGCGGGACGGCGAACTGTCCCGTGTTGGCCGGGTTCGACGGGTTGTTGGCCGGGGTGTTCGGAGAGCCGAAGACGTCCGAGCGGACGAACTGGCCGCCGTTCTGCTGGGTGTTGGAGCCGGGGCGCGGCGGCTCGAAGTCCTGGCGCGGGAACTGGCCGTTGGACTGCGACCCGTTGGCGCCCGGACGCGGCAACTGGCCCGTGTTCTGGGACCCGTTGACGTTCGGCCGGGGGAAGGAACCCGTGTCCTGCGTACCCGGCCGCGGGAAGGAGCCGGTGTCCTGCGGACCACTGGTGCCCGGACGCGGGAACTGCCTGCCGTCCTGTGCGTCGAGGCGCGGCAGCGCCGGCATCTCCTGCGTACCGGGGCCCTGACGGTCGTCGATGCGCGGCATCCGGGAGGTCTGCTCGGCCTCGCGCTCGTCGTGGCCGCGCGGGGCGTCGAGGTTGCCGCGGCCCAGCGGGGGCTGCGCGTTCTCGTCGCTCCAGCTGGGGCGCTGGTTGTTGCCGCCGGGCAGCTCGGCCCGCGGACCACCGCGCGGCGGGAGCTGCGGCTGACGCCCGCGGCGCCGGCCACCACCGCGGGGCGGCTCGGGCTCGTTGTTCCCGCGCTGCGGCGGAACCCCGCCGTTCTGCGGCGGAACGGTCCCGCCGAAGGCGTCCTGGCGTCCGTCGCCGAAGCCCTGCGGAGCGCCCGTACCGGCCGCCTGGAGCCCCTGCGGGGCGCCCGGGGCCTGGCCGAAGAGACCGGCACCGGAGCCGGCCGCCGGACGGCCCTGCGGCGCCGAGGGACCCTGCGGGCCACGCGCGCCGCCGGGAGCACCCGGACCACCGGGACCGCCGGGACGTCCACCGCCCGCACCGGGCAGCGCGGCCCGCGGGCCCTGACCGGAACCGACCTGGCCGCGCGGAGCGGACCCGGCACCGAGCAGTCCGCCGTTGCCGCCGCCCGGCGCGCCCGCGCCGAGGGCGGAACCGCCCTGACCGTTGCCCCGGCGGGCCGCACTGGCACCGGCGGCGGCAGCCGCCGCGCCGACCGCGGCCTGGCCGGGCTTGCCCGGAGCGGGCTTCTTGCCGCCCTGGGCGACGTCGACCGGGAGCATGACCAGCGCGGTCGTACCACCGGAGTCGGAGGGGCGCAGCTGGATGCGGATGCCGTGGCGCTGCGAGAGGCGGCCGACCACGAACAGACCCATGCGGCGGGAGACCGAGACGTCCACGGTGGGCGGCGAGGCGAGCCGCTCGTTGATCGCCGCGAGGTCCTCGGGGGAGAGGCCGATGCCGGTGTCGTGGATCTCGATCAGGACGCGGCCGTCGGGCAGCGCGTGACCGGTGACCTTGACCTTGGTCTGCGGGGAGGAGAACGAGGTCGCGTTCTCCAGCAGCTCGGCGAGCAGGTGCACGAGGTCGTTGACCACGCGGCCGGCCACTTCGGTGGTCGGCACGGAGGAGAGCTCGATGCGCTCGTACTGCTCCACCTCGGAGGCCGCGGCGCGCAGCACGTCGACCAGCGGGACCGGGCGGGTCCAGCGGCGGCCGGGCTCTTCACCGGCGAGGACGAGGAGGTTCTCGCCGTTACGGCGCATGCGGGTCGCGAGGTGGTCGAGCTTGAAGAGGGAGGACAGCTGGTCCGGGTCGGCCTCGCGGGACTCCAGCTCGGAGATGAGCGAGAGCTGACGCTGGATGAGGCCCTGGGAGCGGCGCGAGAGGTTGGTGAACATCGCGTTGACGTTGCCCCGCAGGAGGGCCTGCTCGGCGGCGAGGCGGACGGCCTCGCGGTGCACGTCGTCGAAGGCCGCGGCCACCTGGCCGATCTCGTCCCGGGAGTGCACACCGACCGACTCCACGGACGTGTCGACGTCCTGCGGGTCGGACTCGGAGAGCTGCTTGACCAGCTCGGGCAGCCGGTCCTGGGCGACCTTGTTGGCGGTCTCCTGGAGCCGGCGCAGCGAGCGGATCATGGAGCGGGCGATGACGAAGGCGCCGACGAGGGAGACACCGAGCACGAGCAGGATCAGCGCACCGGAGATGATCGCCTCGCGCTCGGAGGCGGAGCGCAGCTCGCGGGCCTTCTGCTCCATGTCCTCAAGGAGCGTGTGCTCGATCTTCTTCATCTGCTCGATCTTGGTCGAGCTGTCGTCCACCCAGTCCTTGTAGGACCGCTTGTCCAGCGAGGCCAGACCGTTCGTGTTGGCGAGGGCGCGCTCCGCGTACTTGTCCGCGGCGTCGATCGTGGCGTTGCCGTCCTCGATCGGCTGGATCAGCTCCTCGGCACCCTGGTCGCCGTAGATGTTGCGGAAGATCGCCAGGTCCGACTTCTCGCTCTCCAGCGCCGAGTCGGCGTAGAGGCGGTCGTTGTCGGAGAGCCTGCCGGTCGTCGTGTTGTTGTCGGGCAGGGCCGCCGCGATGACGGCGCGCTGCACGGACGCGAACTCCTTGGCCGAGGAGAAGGCCGCCAGGGCGCGGGTGCGCTGGATCATCTCCGGGTTGCTGGTCGCCTCGGCCATGTCCTGGGAGAGGTCGAGCAGCTGGGTGATCAGGCGGTGGTAGGCGTCGACCGTCTGCGTCGAGTTGTCCCGCGACTGGTACGCCGACTTGCGGATCTTGTCGAGGTTGTCCAGCTCGGTGGCGAGACCGACCACGGTCTCGCGGACGCCCTGCAGGTTGCCGTTCCTGCTGGCGCTGTCGATCTCCTCCGAGGAGTTGATGAAGTTGTCGCGGGCGCGGTCGGTCTTCTCCTCGTAGCCCTTGACCTCGTAGTCGGTGGCCTTGCCGCCGTGCGACAAAGGACCTGCCGACTGGTCGCGCTCCTCCTGGAGCGCGGTGGCCAGCTCGGTGGCCTGCTTGGTCATGTCCGTCAGCAGCTTCATGTTGTCGAGCTGCTGGATGTCGGTCATGGAGTCGCTGATGCGCAGCGCGCCCAGCGAGGTGGCCGCGACGACGGGGAGCGCCAGCAGTGACACCAGGCGCGTGGAGATGCGCCAGTTGCGCAGGGCGACGCGCGAGCCGGGTCCGGGCGTGCCGCTCGGCGGCTTCACCGGGGGCGCGGGGGTGGGGGCTGCGGACGCGCCGGGGCGCCCTGGGCCTCCGCCGTCGCCAGACGGTGCCGGGCCCGGGTTCTGGGCGTGCTGGGGCGAGGAGCTGCCGGTGTTGGGGCCAGCCCCGCCATGCGGCTCCGGCTCCGCCGGAGCACTGCCATCCCTCTTGAAACGTCCCTGCACTAGCGTCGCAACCTCTGGACCAGGCGTCCTCCGCGCGAACGGAAGGACGGTGTCGGCGTCTCGGGGAGCGCCCTGAACGCGCACCCCATGTGTGGTCGTGAGTGACCGGCGCTGCTCCCCCTTCCGCCGCCCTCGGCGCTGCGTTGCGCCCCCTGCGCGCCGGGCTGATTCTGCGGCGGTCCGTGGAATTCCAGCACAGTGCCGGATCTCCAACAAGGCCCGTAGGCCAGGCTGTGACCTGTGTGACACCCCGTGAGGACAGTGTCACGAGACGTAGAAAGCTATTCACTCGAAAGTGGACTTATCGCCACGATCCTTGGGGGCGTGGGATGTGCCCCAGTCGCCATGATCAGGAGCGGAATAGCAGCTTCAGGGGGGCAATGTCCGTTTCGCCGAGGTGAGTCGGCGGTCCGAATTGGCTGCTTTGCCCGCAGGGTGGTGAGCAAACTCACACCCGGATCATGGGCTCTTCGCGTCTTCGGCCGGGAATTGGATGTTTAGCCTGACGCTTTACACGAGGGCACAATCTGTCAACCACCCACCCAGGACAGACGAGGGTCGAGTACAACAGTGAAGACGACGATGATGTTCCGCAACATTGCCAACCCGCGACGCACGACGCTGGCGCACCTCTCGGACGCCGACGCGCTGCGGACGCCGGAGCAGCCGGAGCACTCGCTCGACCTGCCGGCCCAGACCGCCAACCCGCGCCGCACCATCCTCACGGAGATCCCGGTCGGCGCCGCCGCCAACTAAGTCCCGCTCCGGCGGATCATGGTGGCAGACGCGGGGCGCGGCACGCACCTCCGGGGCCCGCGCCGTGATCCGCCGGACCGGCGTTATTCGGCGAGGCGCCGCCCCCGTACCGCGTTAGCCTGGAGCGTCAGACTCCAGCCAGCTCAGTGAGGGGTGCCGGGATCCCGTGCGCATCGCCAGATTCTCCATCGACGGGAACGTCGCCTTCGGCGCGGTCGAGGGCGACAGGCCGGACGAACTCGTCCTCGACATCATCAAGGGCATCCCGTTCGCGGACTTCGAACTCTCCGGCACGAAGGTCCCCCTGAGCAAGGTCCGCCTGCTGCCTCCGGTGCTCCCGAACAAGGTCGTCGCCTACGGCCGCAACTACGCCGAGCACGCCCGCGAACTGGGCAACGAGGTACCGGACGCCCCCTTCGCCTTCTTCAAGCCGTCCACCTCGGTGATCGGCTCCGGCGACGACATCCAGTACCCCTCCTTCACCGAGGACCTCCACCACGAGGCCGAACTGGCCGTCGTCATCGGCCGGATGTGCCGCGAGGTCCCGCGCGAGCGGGTCAAGGACGTCATCCTCGGCTACACCTGCGCCAACGACATCACCGCGCGCGACGTCCAGAAGCGCGAGAAGCAGTGGGCCAGGGCCAAGGGCTTCGACACCTCCTGCCCGCTCGGCCCCTGGGTGGAGACGGACCTCGACCCGAGCGACCTCACCATCCAGCTCACGGTCAACGGACAGCAGCGCCAGCTCGGCCGCACCAGCGAGATGATCCACTCGATCGAGGACCTGGTCGTCAACATCACCGAGGCCATGACGCTGCTCCCCGGCGACGTGATCCTCACGGGCACCCCGGCAGGCGTCGGACCGCTCACCGTCGGCGACGAGGTCGCCGTCACCATCGAAGGCATCGGCACTCTCACCAACAAGGTTGTCAAGCGTGGCTAGCGCATCCGCCCCAGCAGTCCGTGTCCGTTTCTGCCCCTCGCCGACCGGCAACCCCCACGTGGGCCTGGTCCGCACCGCCCTGTTCAACTGGGCCTTCGCCCGGCACCACCAGGGCACGCTGGTCTTCCGCATCGAGGACACCGACGCGGCCCGCGACTCCGAGGAGTCCTACGGCCAGCTCCTCGACGCGATGCGCTGGCTGGGCTTCGACTGGGACGAGGGCCCCGAGATCGGCGGCCCGCACGCGCCCTACCGCCAGTCGCAGCGCATGGACATCTACAAGGACGTCGCCAGGAAGCTCCAGGACGCCGGCCACGCCTACGACTGCTACTGCTCCACCGAGGAGCTGGACGCCCGCCGCGACGCCGCCCGCGCCGCCGGGAAGCCGTCCGGCTACGACGGCCACTGCCGCGACCTGAGCGCCGAGCAGGTCGAGGCGTACCGGGCCGAGGGCCGCGCGCCGATCGTCCGGTTCCGGATGCCCGACGAGACGATCACCTTCACCGACCTGGTTCGCGGCGAGCTGACGTTCACCCCGGAGAACGTCCCGGACTACGGGATCGTACGAGCCAACGGCGCCCCGCTGTACACGCTCGTCAACCCGGTCGACGACGCCCTGATGGAGATCACCCACGTCCTGCGCGGCGAGGACCTGCTCTCCTCGACACCTCGTCAGATCGCCCTGTACAAGGCCCTGTTGGAGTTGGGCGTCGCCAAGTCGGTCCCGTCCTTCGGGCACTTGCCGTACGTGATGGGCGAGGGCAACAAGAAGCTGTCCAAGCGCGACCCGCAGTCCTCCCTCAACCTCTACCGGGAGCGCGGCTTCCTGCCCGAGGGACTGCTCAACTACCTTTCCCTGCTGGGCTGGTCGCTCTCGGCCGACCAGGACATCTTCACGATGGACGAGATGGTCGCGGCCTTCGACATCGCCGACGTGAACCCCAACCCGGCCCGCTTCGACCTGAAGAAGTGCGAGGCGATCAACGCCGACCACATCCGGCTGCTCGATGTGAAGGACTTCACCGAGCGCTGCGCCCCGTGGCTGCGCGCCCCGTTCGCCCCCTGGGCGCCGGAGGACTTCGACGAGGCCAAGTGGCAGGCCGTCGCCCCGCACGCGCAGACCCGTCTGAAGGTGCTGTCGGAGATCACGGACAACGTCGACTTCCTCTTCCTCGCCGAGCCGGTCGAGGACGAGGCGTCCTGGACCAAGGCCATGAAGGAGGGCTCCGACGCCCTTCTGCGGACGGCCCGGGAGAAGCTGGAGTCGGCCGACTGGTCCTCGCCCGAGTCCCTCAAGGAGGCAGTCCTGGCCGCCGGTGAGACCCACGGCCTCAAGCTCGGCAAGGCGCAGGCCCCGGTCCGCGTCGCGGTCACCGGCCGCACGATCGGCCTGCCGCTCTTCGAGTCCCTGGAGATCCTGGGCAAGGAGAAGACCCTGACCAGGATCGACGCGGCCCTGGCGAAGCTGGCTGCCTGATCCGAGCGCGCCACAGGGGCGGTACCCGGCGATCCGGGTACCGCCCCTGTCCCGTCCTCTGCCGCGTCCCCTGTCCCGTCAAAAATTGGTCGTGAAATGTTCACGCCATAGTTAAGATCCGTCCGATCCGGCGCCACGGGGAGCCGGTAGGTGCATGGGGAGGGGTCTGCGTGTTCAAGAAGATTCTCACGGTGGTCGTCGCGGCCGTCGGTCTGGCGGTCGCCGCGACGGCGCCGGCCGCGGCGGTCGACAGCGGTTCCAGCAAGAACGCGTGCGGAGTGGTGTATTTCTACCCGGACGGCGACACCTTCAAGTTCCTGGACACCTGCTCCGACGGCCACGGCGTCCTCCTGTACTGGACGACCCCGACCACCGGACAGCCGCACACCACCGACTCCGCCCAGTCCAAGGCGTACACCGGCGGCTACACCGGCTGGAACCTCGACAACGCCTATGTCTACGACAAGGACTTCACCGAGGGCGCCTGCTTCTACTACCGCGTCGGCCTGACCGAGAGCGGCGGTTACATCGTCGGGTCCTACGGCTCCTGGACCCTGTCCTGCGCCTGACGGCCGACCAGTTGGGGGCCCCGCGGCACACACGTGCCGCGGGGCCCCGCGTTATGGTCGGATCATGAGTATTCGGGCCGTGGTCTGGGACGTCGACGACACCCTGTTCGACTACACCGGCGCGGACCGTGCCGCCATGCGGGAGCACCTGGTGACCGAGGGGCTGCTCGACGGGCAGGAGAGCGTGGCGGCGGCCCTGGAGCGCTGGCGGGTGGCCACCGAGTTCCACTGGGCGCGGTTCTCAGCCGGGGAGGTCACGTTCGAGGGGCAGCGCCTCGACCGGGTCCGGCACTTCCTGGAGCGCGAGCTGACCGACGCCGAGGCCGACGACTGGTTCCGGCGCTACAAGAACCGCTACGAGACCGCCTGGGCGCTCTTCCCGGACGTCCTGCCCGTCCTCGACACCCTCGCGGCCAGTCACCGGCACGCGGTCCTCTCCAACTCCAGCATCACCGTGCAGGACCGCAAGCTGCGCACCCTCGGCGTGCACGACCGCTTCGAGGTCATCCTGTGCGCGGCCGAACTGGGCGTCTCCAAGCCCGAGGCCGGCGCCTTCCTCGCGGCCTGTGAGGCGCTGGAACTGCCGCCGCACGAGGTGGCGTATGTCGGAGATCACCCCGAGATCGACGGGCGGGGCGCGGCGGACGCCGGGCTGCTCTCCGTCTGGATCGACCGCCGCGGCGGGCACACCTCCGTCGAGGCGCTGGCGGGGCGGCACCGGATCGGCTCCCTCGCCGAACTCCCCGCTCTGCTCGGCGCCGATACCCGTTTTGGAGCCCCGTCCACCTTCGGGTAATGTTGTTCCTGTCGCCACCGGGGAGCGGGTCGAAAGACCAGGAACCGGAGGCGTCAACTAGAACAAGATCCCCGCAAGGGATTGTGTTTTGGTGGCCTATGGTGTAATTGGCAACACTACGGTTTCTGGTACCGTCATTCTAGGTTCGAGTCCTGGTAGGCCAGCTCGCAGATGCTATGAATTCTGCAATGCCCCCGTTGTGTAGCGGCCTAGCACGCTGCCCTCTCACGGCAGTAGCGCCGGTTCGAATCCGGTCGGGGGTACAGATCCTTCCCAGGAAGGTGGCCGGGTCGCACCCGTCACCTCTCATGCAGGATCGCTAGGGCCCCCGTTGTGTAGCGGCCTAGCACGCTGCCCTCTCACGGCAGTAGCGCCGGTTCGAATCCGGTCGGGGGTACGTTTTACCTTGCAATACCTTGGTCTATGGTGTAATTGGCAACACTACGGTTTCTGGTACCGTCATTCTAGGTTCGAGTCCTGGTAGACCAGCTGTGATCTGCGGAAACGCATGATCCGCGCCCCCGTTGTGTAGCGGCCTAGCACGCTGCCCTCTCACGGCAGTAGCGCCGGTTCGAATCCGGTCGGGGGTACCTACAGAGAACGGCCCTCCACTTCGGTGGGGGGCCTTCCTCATGTCCGGCCCACTCGAATCACTCGAAGCCGTACCGCCGCGCCGACTCCTCCTCCTGTGCCAGCCGGTGCAGTGCCTGGAGCACCGGCTCGACGAAGATCGCGCCCGCGACCGCCGTCTCCACCTTCTCGGCCTCCGAGGGGTACGTCTCCACGAAGTCCAGGTCGAGCACCGCCGCCCGGTGCATCAACCTGGCGTAGTTCACGACGAGTTCGGGGGGCCAGTCGTATCCGAGCCGGCGAAGTGCCGCCACCGCCACGACCAGTGAGCGGTAGGACGGCGAAATGGTCACCAGGGCCTGGGAGTTGGACCAGCCCAGCGTCTCCAGGAGCTGGTCCACCTCGCGGTGCGCGGCCCGGACGTGCTCGTCCTCCGCGTCCGGCTCGGGAACCTGCGGCAGCGCCCAGAGCGCCGCGCCCAGCCGGATCGTACGGCCGAGGGAGTCGTCGTCGACATGGCCGAGCACCTCGCGGACCGTCGCCACCGGGAGCCGGCCGACCTGGATCATCGCGCGGACCAGACGCAGTCTGCGCAGGTGTTCCCCGTCGTACTCGGCGGTGGTCGTGTTGACCTGCCGGCCGGGGCTCAACAGGCCTTCGCGCAGGTAGTACTTGATCGTCGCGATGGACACACCGCTGCGCTCGCTCAACTCGGCCAGCCGCATGTCTTGCGCCTTTCATCGGGTACCGGCACTATCCAAGCATGGGTCATCGGATAGTGCCGGTACCCAACTAGGGGGTGCCATGTTCGCGAAGGTCGTCAACGGCCGTACCACCGCCGCCGCCGAGGGGGAGGTGGTGGTGCTGCTGATCGGGATGCGCATCAACCGCTTCTGGGCCGTGCACCACTGGGTGCCGGTGTTCCTCGCGATGCCGCGCATGCTGCGGGAGTTGGGGAAGGACAGGAGCCGAGGACTGCTCGGGCACGTACTGCTGACGGCGTCCCCGCGGACGTACTACGTCGTCCAGTACTGGGAGTCCAAGGAGAAGCTCTACACGTACGCGAGTTCGCCCGACATGTTCCACCACCGGGCATGGGCGATCGTCAACCGCAAGGAGAAGGCCGGGAAGGTGCGCGGCCATGTCGGGCTGTGGCACGAGAGCTATGTGGTGGCCGAGGGGTCCTACGAGGCGATCTACGCCGACATGCCGGCCTTCGGACTCGCGGCGGCGCACGGTCAGGTGCCGGTGGAGAAGCGGGGGAGGCGGGCGAAGGACCGGTTCGCGTACCGGTCGGAGAAGGTGGCCTCCGAGTAGGTCCCGGACATGACGGAGGGCCTGCCGCGGCGTTGAGGCAGGCCCTCCTTCGGTGTTCCGGGGGATCAGCCGGTGCGGCGCAGGGCCTCGGAGAGGCGGGCGGCGGCGTCGATGACCGCCTGGGCGTGCATCCGGCCCGGGTGGCGCGTGAGGCGCTCGATGGGGCCGGAGACGGACACCGCGGCCACCACGCGGTTGGAGGGGCCGCGCACGGGCGCGGAGACCGACGCGACACCCGGCTCGCGCTCGCCGATGGACTGGGCCCAGCCCCGGCGCCGTACGCCCGAGAGGGCCGTGGCGGTGAAGCGGGCGCCCTGGAGGCCGCGGTGCAGGCGCTCCGGCTCCTCCCAGGCCATCAGGATCTGGGCCGAGGAACCGGCTTTCATCGTGAGGGTCGAGCCGACCGGGACGGTGTCCCGCAGTCCGGACAGGCGTTCCGCCGCGGCCACGCAGATGCGCATGTCGCCCTGGCGGCGGTAGAGCTGCGCGCTCTCGCCGGTGATGTCCCGCAGATGCGTGAGCACCGGGCCCGCCGTGGCGAGCAGCCGGTCCTCGCCGGCGGCCGCGGCCAGCTCGGCGAGCCGGGGGCCGAGAATGAAACGGCCCTGCATGTCGCGCGCCACCATACGGTGGTGTTCCAAGGCCACGGCCAGCCGGTGTGCCGTGGGTCGTGCCAGCCCGGTCGCCGCGACCAGACCCGCGAGGGTGGCCGGACCGGACTCCAGAGCGCCCAGGACAAGGGCTGCCTTGTCCAGGACGCCGACGCCGCTACTGTTGTCCATGAAACGATACTCGCGTCTCACTCTGTGAAACGCAAGTTCCTTTTTTCGTGAGACGCGCAACTCTTGTAGGCACAGCGGCCCGCGTACCAAACGGGCCAGGCGGCGGCTGCCCGTGAACCAGGGGGTGCGAGCGCCGTCTCCTCAAGATCTCTAGTTGGGCCGGCGCTGTTTCGCCGGCCGGAGGGAAAGCGATGGGTAGGACACTCGCGGAGAAGGTCTGGGACGACCATGTCGTCCGGCGCGCCGAGGGCGAGCCCGACCTCCTCTTCATCGATCTGCACCTGCTGCACGAGGTGACCAGCCCGCAGGCCTTCGACGGTCTCCGCCAGGCCGGGCGTCCCGTGCGGCGCCTGGACCTCACCATCGCCACCGAGGACCACAACACCCCGACCCTCGACATCGACAAGCCCATCGCGGACCCGGTCTCCCGGGCCCAGCTGGAGACGCTGCGCAAGAACTGCGCCGAGTTCGGCGTGCGCCTGCACTCCCTGGGCGACGTCGAGCAGGGCGTCGTCCACGTCGTGGGACCGCAGCTGGGACTGACCCAGCCCGGCACGACGGTCGTGTGCGGCGACTCCCACACCTCCACGCACGGCGCCTTCGGCGCGCTGGCGTTCGGCATCGGCACCTCCCAGGTGGAGCACGTGCTGGCCACCCAGACGCTGCCGCTGGCCCGCCCCAAGACCATGGCCATCACCGTCGACGGCGAACTGCCCGACGGCGTCACCGCCAAGGACCTGATCCTCGCCATCATCGCGAAGATCGGCACCGGCGGCGGCCAGGGCTACATCCTGGAATATCGCGGCCCGGCCATCGAGAAACTCTCGATGGAGGCCCGCATGACCATCTGCAACATGTCGATCGAGGCCGGTGCCCGCGCGGGCATGATCGCCCCCGACGAGACCACCTTCGCCTACATCAAGGGCCGCGCCCACGCGCCCGAGGGCGAGGACTGGGACGCGGCCGTCGCGTACTGGAAGACCCTGAAGACCGACGAGGACGCCGAATTCGACGCCGAGGTCGTCATCGACGGTCCCTCGCTGGCGCCGTTCGTCACCTGGGGCACCAACCCCGGTCAGGGCGCGCCGCTTTCGGCCTCCGTCCCCGATCCGGCTTCGTACGAAGACGCTTCGGAGCGCCTCGCCGCCGAAAAGGCCCTGGAATACATGGGGTTGGAGGCCGGCCAGCCGCTGCGCGACATCAAGGTCGACACCGTCTTCGTAGGTTCCTGCACCAACGGCCGCATCGAGGACCTGCGCGCCGCCGCCGCGATCGTCGAGGGCCGCAAAGTCGCCGACGGCGTACGGATGCTGGTCGTCCCGGGCTCCGCGCGGGTCGGTCTCCAGGCCGTCTCCGAGGGCCTGGACCTCGTCTTCAAGGAGGCCGGCGCCGAATGGCGGCACGCGGGCTGCTCGATGTGTCTGGGCATGAACCCGGACCAGTTGGCGCCCGGTGAGCGCTCCGCGTCCACCTCCAACCGCAACTTCGAGGGCAGGCAGGGCAAGGGCGGCCGTACGCACCTGGTCTCGCCGCAGGTCGCCGCCGCGACCGCCGTGCTGGGCCATCTGGCCTCGCCCGCCGACCTGTCCGACGCCCCTGTGCCCGCTGGAGTCTGAGAGCCATGGAAGCATTCACCACGCACACCGGCCGGGCCGTCCCGCTGCGCCGCAGCAACGTGGACACCGACCAGATCATCCCCGCCCACTGGCTCAAGAAGGTGACCAGGGACGGCTTCGAGGACGGACTGTTCGAGGCCTGGCGCAAGGACGAGAACTTCGTCCTCAACCGCCCCGAGCGCAAGGGCGCCACGGTCCTGGTGGCCGGCCCCGACTTCGGCACCGGCTCCTCGCGCGAGCACGCCGTGTGGGCGCTCCAGAACTACGGCTTCAAGGCCGTCATCTCGTCCCGGTTCGCCGACATCTTCCGCGGCAACTCGCTGAAGAACGGCCTGCTCACGGTCGTTCTGGACCAGAAGATCGTGGAGGCCCTCCAGGACCTCGCCGAGCAGGACCCGCAGGCCGAGGTCACGGTCGACCTGGAGGCCCGCGAGGTGCGCGCCGAAGGCATCACCGCGTCCTTCGAACTCGACGAGAACGCCCGCTGGCGGCTGCTGAACGGACTGGACGACATCTCCATCACCCTCCAGAACGAGGGCGACATCGCGGAGTACGAGGCCAAGCGCCCCTCGTACAAGCCGCGGACGGTCCAGGTCTGACCCAACCCCCGCTCCTGGTCGAGATCCGGCCACCGCGACACCCTCTGTACCCCCGATCGCCACGATTGGGGGTACAGCCATGTCTGCACCCGAACGGCCCCGCGCGCCTCCAACGCTTCTCTCAACTTCCCATGTTAGACAGGGTGTTGATGGGGTAGGCGCAGCTTTGAGCCAAGGCCGCCGCCTTGCTCCGTCAGGCCGTTCGAGGCACCAGTTGCGACCCCCGCAGGCGACAACTCGCCCCAGATGGCACAATCTGTGCATGGAACACGACGGCCAACTCAAGCTCTATGCGGCAGTCGCGGACCAACTCAAGGAAGCGCACACAAGGGTGCGCGCACTGCAAGTCCCGGAGGGCGTACGGATGGCGCTGGCCCGGAAGCTGCTGGTCATTACGGCCGCGGCCAAGCACGATCTCGCCGACGCGACAAGGCGACTGGACAGGTTCACGGCCGACCTCGACGCGGGTCGATTCCCCGAAGAGGAACGCTGAACAAGTCCAGGCAGCCGAGTTCGTTGCGGCGCACGGGTGATTAGCCCGTTTCGTGTTTGATTTGCGGTATATATCTGCCTAACGTGCGGAAAAGCCTGAACACTTTCGTTCCGGCCAATGTCTCCGAAGGGGAAGACGTGAACAAGGCGCAGCTCGTAGAAGCGATTGCCGACAAGGTCGGTGGCCGTCAGCAGGCCGCCGAGGCGGTCGACGCGGTACTGGACGCCATCGTCCGTGCCGTCGTCAGTGGGGACCGGGTCTCGGTCACCGGTTTCGGTTCGTTCGAGAAGGTCGACCGTCCGGCCCGTTACGCCCGCAACCCCCAGACGGGCGAGCGGGTGCGGGTCAAGAAGACCTCCGTTCCGCGCTTCCGCGCGGGCCAGGGCTTCAAGGACCTGGTGAGCGGCTCGAAGAAGCTCCCGCGCGGTGGCGAGGTCGCCGTCAAGAAGGCGCCCAAGGGCAGCCTGAGCGGCACCGCTTCGGCGACGGTCAAGAAGGCCGCGGCCAAGAAGACCACCGCCAAGCGGGCGACGACCGCCGCCAAGAAGACCGTGGCGAAGAAGACGGCGGCCAAGACGACCGCCGCCAAGAAGACCACGGCCAAGAAGGCGACCGCCAAGAAGACCACGGCGACGGCCAAGAAGACGGCGGCCAAGAAGGCCACCGGCACCGCCAAGAAGGCCGCCGCCAAGAAGGCCCCGGCCAAGAAGGCGACCGCCACGAAGGCCCCGGCCAAGAAGTCGACGGCCCGCAAGACCACCGCCAAGAAGGCCACCGCCACCCGCTAGTCGGCGGAAGGCACGGCACTCACGCGCCGGGCCGGACTCCCCTCGGGAGTCCGGCCCGCGGCGTGTTCACCGCCCCTGCCCGGGCGTTCAGAAGGTTTGCAGCGTCACCAATGTGACCCTGAGCCCGTCCCCGGGCCCCTCGGTCTCGATCCGCACCCGCTGTCCCGGCCGCAGCAGCCGCAGCCCGCCCGCGTCGAACGCGGCGGCGTCGAACGGCACCGGGGTGCCGTCGTCGAGCAGCACACTGCCGGTACGGCTCGTGGCGTCGTAGGTGTAAGCGGTCGCCTGCATGGCGGCAGCCTACTGCCCGCCCATGGCCGCCGGCCGTCCCGGAATCAGCAGCCCCGCGGTCGCCGCCGCCGTGCGCGGCCCCACGCCCAGGGCCAGCGCCGCCCGCAGGTCCTCCCCGGTGTCCACGTCCTGCCGTACGGAATCCACCGCGTCCAGGGTGAGTTCGACGGCGCCGGAGGCGCGATGGCGGGCGCGGGAATCCGTGCCGAATGCGGGGCGCAATTCGCGGCCCTCTCGCGCGGTGAGCAAGGTGGTGCCGATTGCGGCGGCGTCCGGCAGAAAAGCGCGCGGGAATTCCGCCGCCGCGTCCAGGACCCGGGCCAATTCCAGGGGGCGCAGCGCCGGCAGGTCGGCGTTCAGGGCCGCGACGGCGCATTCGGGCCGGGAAACCCGCACCACCGCCGCCGCGTGCCGCAGAGCGGCGTTCAGGCCGTCTCCCGGCTCGTCCGCGACGATCCGGGCGCCCAGCGCGGCCAGTTCGCGCCCGGCCAGCACGTCGTCCGTGACGACCGCCACATCGCGGACCGCCGGGCAGGCCAGCACGGCCGCCACGGTGTCCTGCGCGAAGGCGAGGGCGAGCCCCGGCCGCAGCCCGTCGCCGGCCGTGTCCGAGAGCCTGGTCTTGGCTCGCGCCAGAGACTTCAGGGGTATCACCAAGGTCCACTGCACGCGTGATCCGTCCCTCTCTTGTCGCCGCCATTGTCACCCGGCGCCCCTGGCGTTGTCGGTGGCGGGGCGTACGGTGTTCTCGACAGACCGGCGGCCTGGGGCGACACTTGTGCGGCTCCCCAGGTCCTAGAGGAAGGTGTTCGCGTGCCCCGCCGCAGAATCGGGTTCTGGTACCGCTTCGCAGCGGTCCTCTGCAAACCGCCGCTGGTGGTTCTGATCAAGCGGGACTGGCGTGGAATGGAGCACATTCCGGCCGAGGGCGGATTTATCACCGCGGTGAACCACAATTCGCACGTAGACCCCCTTGCGTACGCTCACTTTCAGTACAACACCGGGCGCGTTCCGCGATTCCTCGCGAAGAGCGGTCTTTTCAAGAAGGGATTCGTCGGCGCCGCGATGCGCGGCACTGGACAGATCCCCGTCTATCGCGAGACCACGGACGCGCTGAGCGCCTTCCGCGCCGCGATCGACGCCGTGGAGCGCGGTGAATGCGTCGCGTTCTATCCCGAGGGCACCATCACCCGGGACCCCGACCAGTGGCCCATGACCGGCAAGACCGGTGCCGCGCGGGTGGCCCTCCAGACCAAGTGCCCGGTGATTCCCGTGGCGCAGTGGGGCGCCAACGAACTGCTGCCGCCCTACGCCAAGAAACTGCACGTCTTCCCGCGCAAGACCAGCCATGTGCTCGCGGGCCCCCCGGTGGACCTCACGCCGTTCTACGGCAAGGACATGAGCCCGGACCTCCTCAAGGAGGCGACCGAGGTCATCATGGCCGACATCACACGCCTGTTGGAGCAGATCCGCGGCGCGAAGGCCCCCGAGACGCCCTACGATCCGCGCCGCGAGCGGATCGAGCAGCGGCGCCGGACGGCCGCGGAGACCGCCGAGACCGAGCAGCCGGAGCACAAGGTGGAACAGGAAGAGGGGCAGGGCACGTGAGCAAGCCGGTCAAGGCGGCCGTTTTCAGCGCCGGTTCATGGGGCACGGCGTTCGGCATGGTGCTCGCCGACGCGGGGTGCGAGGTCACCCTGTGGGGGCGCCGCGCGGAGGTCGTGGACGCCATCAACTCCGGCCGTACGAACCCCGACTACTTCCCCGGTGTCGAACTCCCGGAGAACCTGCGGGCCACCACCGATCCCGCCGAGGCCGCCGCCGGCGCCGACTTCACCGTCCTGTCGGTCCCGTCGCAGACGCTGCGCTCCAACCTGGCCGACTGGGCACCCCTGTTGGCGTCCGACACGGTCCTCGTCTCGCTCATGAAGGGCGTCGAACTCGGCTCCGTCATGCGGATGAGCGAGGTCATCGAGGACGTCGCCAAGGTCGGCCGGGACCGTATCGCCGTGGTCTCCGGACCCAATCTCGCGCGGGAGATCGCCTCCCGGATGCCGGCCGCCGCCGTGGTCGCCTGCACCGACGAGGCCGTGGCCCGCCGGCTCCAATCCGCCTGCCACACCCCGTACTTCAGGCCGTACACCATCACCGACGTCGTGGGCTGCGAGCTCGGCGGCGCGGTGAAGAACGTGATCGGGCTCGCCGTCGGCATCGCGGACGGCATGGGGCTCGGGGACAACGCGAAGGGCTCGCTCATCACGCGCGGGCTCGTGGAGACGACCCGGCTCGGCATCGCCATGGGCGCGGACCCGCTCACGTTCTCCGGGCTCGCGGGCCTCGGCGACCTGGTCGCGACCTGCTCCTCGCCGCTCTCGCGCAACCACACCTTCGGCACCAACCTCGGCAAGGGCATGACCCTCCAGGAGACCATCGCGGTCACCAAGCAGACCGCCGAGGGCGTCAAGTCCTGTGAATCCGTACTGGACTTGGCCCGCAGGCACGGCGTCGACATGCCCATCACCGAGACGGTCTTCGAGATCGTGCACGAGGGCAAGTCGCCGGTCGTCGCGGTCAAGGAGCTGATGTCCCGCAGCGCGAAGCCGGAGCGCCGCTGAGCGCTCCGCCGGGTTCGGCGGCGGAGTGGGGGCGCTGCCCGCGGCGCCCGCCTCCGGCGGCTGTTCGAACCGCCGCCCGTCAACGGACGCTGACTCAAGGCAGTACCACCGGGTACGCTCATCGCGATATGAGCACCGAGAACCTCTCCCAGAGCCCTGAGCAGCCGCCTCGCAAGCCGCGTGTGGCCGTCGTGTTCGGCGGTCGCAGCTCCGAACACGGGATCTCCGTGGTCACCGCCGGCGCCGTCCTCGCGGCCATCGACCGGACCAAGTACGACGTCCTGCCGATCGGCATCACCCGCGAAGGCCGCTGGGCCCTCACCGCCGACGCGCCGGAACGCATGGCGATCACCGACCGCCGCACCCCGGACGTCGACGAGCTCGCCGAGTCGAGCGAGGGCGGAGTGGTGCTCCCGCTCGACCCCGGCAACCGCGAGGTCGTCATCAGCGAACCGGGATCCGTGCCCAAGGCCCTCGGCGAGGTCGACGTCGTCTTCCCCGTCCTGCACGGCCCCTACGGCGAGGACGGCACCCTCCAGGGACTCCTGGAGCTGTCCGGTGTGCCGTACGTGGGCGCGGGTGTGCTCGCCTCGGCCGTCGGCCAGGACAAGGAGTACATGAAGCGGGTGTTCACCTCGTTCGGCCTCAAGGTGGGCCCCTACGTGGTGATCCGGCCGCGCGAGTGGGAGCGGGATCAGTCCACGGCCCGCAAGAAGATCGTCGACTTCGCCGGTGAGCACGGCTGGCCGCTGTTCGTGAAGCCCGCGCGCGCGGGCTCGTCGATCGGCATCACCAAGGTCGACGACCTCGCCGGACTCGACGAGGCGATCGAGGAGGCGCAGCGGCACGACCCGAAGATCCTCGTGGAGGCCGCGGTGCGCGGACGCGAGATCGAGTGCGGGGTGCTGGAGTTCGAGGACGGGCCGCGCGCCAGCGTGCCGGCCGAGATCCCGCCGCCCCAGGAGCACGCGTACTACGACTTCGAGGCGAAGTACATCGACTCCACCCCGGGGATCGTGCCCGCCCCGCTGACGCCCGAGGAGACCGCCGAGGTGCGCAGGCTCGCGGTGGACGCCTTCGACGCGGCCTCCTGCGAGGGCCTGGTGCGGGCGGACTTCTTCCTCACGGAGGACGGCGAGTTCGTCATCAACGAGATCAACACGATGCCCGGTTTCACGCCGATCTCGATGTACCCGAAGATGTGGGAGGCCAGCGGCGTCCCCTACGGGGAGCTGGTCGACCTCCTGATCCAGGCCGCGCTGCGGCGCTCGACCGGACTCCGCTGAGCCACGACAGGCCTTAGTCGGCGATCCCCGCGGGGATCGCCTGCTTGACCGCTTTCGCCAGGTCGACCAGGGGCGCCAGTCCGTCCCCGGTGCGGTCCTTCGGGATGGTCACCTCGACGTAGGCCTTGCGCAGCGTCGTGGTGAACCGGAACGAGCCGTCGTCCTGCTTCTGGAGCAGCCAGCCCACCCCGTTCACCTCGACGCCGTCGGCCTCGGGGTCGTTCATCTTCGCGGGTCGCACGACACCGCAGCGCAGTATGATCGCCGGGTTCCCCCAGCCCGCGGTCAGCGCGGACGCGGGCTCGGGATCCCGGCGGCCCTGGCCGTCGACCTTCGACGGCAGCACCTTGTCCAGATTCCGGCACAGTCCGGAGACCTTCGCGCCCGGTGAGGGAACCGCCGCCGACGCGCTGTCGTCTGCCGAGGAGCAGCCCGCGAGGGCGATCAGCGGGGCGAGCACGGACAGCCCGATGACGGAACGGCGCCGGTGACGGAGAGAGTTCACCGGCCAAGGGTAGACGGGGGCTACAGATGCACCACCGGGCAGGTCAGGGTGCGGGTGATGCCGTCCACCTGCTGGACCTTGGCGACCACCATGCGGCCGAGGTCGTCGACGGTGTCGGCCTGGGCGCGCACGATCACGTCGTACGGTCCTGTCACGTCCTCGGCCTGGATCACTCCGGGAATCTTGCTGATCGTCTCGGCGACGGTCGACGCCTTGCCGACCTCCGTCTGGATCAGGATGTACGCCTGTACCACGGAACCTCCAGGGCGGCCACGAGGATCATGTGGGGAAAAGGAACGCCACGGTATCGCGTCGCCGCTCACCGCGGGGAGACCCGCGGCCGTGCCGGGGCACGGGCACGACTGAAGTCGACGGTCACCTCGACCGTACCGAGCACACCGACGGCTCGCGACCGGGCGCTGCCGTCACGAGAAGAGGACGAACGATGAAGGGCACCGTCGGTGAGTTGGGGGAGTTCGGGCTCATCAGGGAGCTCACTTCCCGGCTCACCACCACCCCCTCGGTCCGGGTCGGCCCCGGCGACGACGCCGCGGTCGTCGCCGCGCCCGACCGCAGGGTCGTGGCGAGCACCGACATCCTGCTGGAGGGCCGGCACTTCCGCCGCGACTGGTCCACCGCCTACGACGTCGGACGCAAGGCCGCCGCGCAGAACCTCGCGGACATCGCCGCGATGGGCGCCGTACCGACCGCCCTGCTCCTCGGCCTGGTCGTGCCGGCCGAACTCCCGGTCACCTGGCCGGCCGAGCTGATGGACGGGCTGCGCGACGAGTGCCAGGTCGCGGGTGCCTCGGTGGTCGGCGGCGATGTCGTACGCGGCGACACGATCATGGTGTCGATCACCGCGCTCGGTGATCTGCGCGGCCGGGAGCCGGTCACCCGGGCCGGCGCGCAGCCCGGTGACGTGGTCGCGGTGACCGGCTGGCTGGGCTGGTCCGCGGCCGGGTACGCGGTGCTGTCGCGGGGCTTCCGTTCGCCGCGCGCGTTCGTGGAGGCGCACCGGCGCCCCGAGCCGCCGTACCACGCGGGTCCGGCGGCGGCCGGGCTCGGGGCGACCGCGATGTGCGACGTCAGCGACGGGCTGATCGCCGATCTCGGGCACATCGCCGAGTCGAGCAAGGTCCGGATCGACATCCGCTCGGGCGCGATCGACATCCCGACCCAGATGCACGACATCGGGCAGGCCGTCGGCGTCGACCCCATCCAGTGGGTGCTCACCGGGGGAGAGGACCACGCGATCGTGGCGACCTTCGCCCCGGACGTGAAACTGCCGGCCCGCTGGAAGGTGATCGGCGAGGTCCTCAACCCCTCCGCGCTGCCCCAGGTGACAGTCGACGGGGCGCCGTGGACCAGCAAGGGCGGCTGGGACCACTTCGGGGACATCGAGTCGTGAAGCCGCTCGTGCTGACGGTGGCCGGCTCCGACTCCGGTGGAGGGGCCGGGATCCAGGCCGACTTGAAGACGATGCTGGCGCTCGGCGTGCACGGCATGAGCGTCGTCACGGCCGTCACCGCGCAGAACTCCCGCGGGGTGCAGGGCGCTTGGGAACTTCCGGCGGCGGCGGTGCGCGCCCAGTACCGCAGTGTCGTCGACGACATCGGCGTACAGGCCGTGAAGACCGGGATGCTCGCGTCGGCCGAACTCGTGGAGACGGTCGCGGAGTTGCTCGCGGGGACGGACGCTCCCGCGGTCGTCGACCCGGTGGGGATCTCGAAGCACGGGGATGCGCTGCTCGCCGCCTCCGCGCTGGACGCCGTACGCACGAGACTGCTGCCGGTGGCGACCGTGGCGACGCCGAACCTGGACGAGGTGGCGCAGCTCACGGGCGTGCGCGTCGAGACGGAGGAGCAGCTGCGGGAGGCCGCGGCGGCGGTGCTGTCGTACGGGCCGCGCTGGGTGCTCGTCAAGGGCGGGCATCTGCCCGGCGACGCCGTGGACCTGTTGACCGACGGCACCGAGGAGCACTGGCTGCGCGCGCCCCGCTACGACAACCGGCACACGCACGGCACGGGCTGCACGCTCGCCTCGGCCATCGCCGTGCACCTCGCCATGGGGCGGTCGGTGCCGGACGCGGTGACGGCGGCGAAGACGTACGTCACCGGGGCGATAGCGGCCGGGTTCGCGCTCGGCGGCGGCATCGGGCCCGTGGACCACGGGTGGGCGCTGCGGCGCGAGGAACACTGAGCGGGCCGAGCGGGCACGGCAAAAAGCCGGCCCACACGAGGTGGACCGGCTCGATGCAGCGAACCAGCAGTGGCCGCGCGCTCAGCAGTGCGTCAGCGCGAGACCTTGCCGGCCTTGATGCACGAGGTGCAAGCGTTCACGCGCTTCGGCGTCCCGCCGACCACGGTACGAACGCGCTGGATGTTCGGGTTCCAGCGACGCGGCGTACGGCGGTGCGAGTGCGAGATGTTGTTGCCGAAGCCCGGCCCCTTGCCGCAGACGTCGCAGTTGGCAGCCACGGGTCACTCCAAAGACTTCAGATGCACAGATGCACTTACGGATGATCCCGGCACGCCGGGATCAGGATCTAGGATCTGATGTGGCACTGCCAGGGGGGATGGCCCGATCGGGATCGGGCAACCGGAGCAGCATACAACGACTGCGCCGGTTCAACGAAACTACCATGCCTGGTCGAGGGCCTGCTCCGGCCCTCCTCGGGCCCGGACCGCTCCAAGGTCTACGCTGCGTGCCAGTCCAGCAGCTCAAGGAGGCGCAGGTGCCGCAGGTGCCGCAGACATTCTTCGATGCTCTCGCGGTGCGCACCTGGTGCGGTCTCGCGCTGCGCGCGCTGGGGCGGGCGCGCGAGGAGATCGACGCCATCAACGTGTATCCCGTGGCGGACGGTGACACCGGCACCAACCTCTACCTGACCATGGAGTCCGCCGTCACGGCCGTCGAGGCGGTGTTCACCGGCCACGGCACCCTCACCGGGCAGAAGCCGTTGCTGGCCGACGCCGCCGGGGCGATGGCCCACGGAGCGCTCATAGGGGCACGCGGCAACTCCGGGACGATCCTCGCGCAGCTGCTGCGGGGCATGGCCCAGGTGCTCGCCGCGGACGGTGAGACGGCTCACACGGACGGGGAGGGGCTGCGGCTCGCGCTGCGGCACGCGGCCGACTCCGCGCGGCAGGCCGTGGCCCACCCGGTCGAGGGCACGGTCCTCTCGGTCGCCTCGGCGGCGGCCGACGCGGCCGACGCCACCGAGGGCGACTGCGGGACGGTGGCACGGGCCGCCTACGACGGGGCGTGCGCGGCGCTGGCCGCGACTCCGGGGCAACTGGCCGTCCTGGAGCGCGCGGGAGTGGTCGACGCCGGCGGCCGGGGACTGGTGGCGGTGCTGGCCGCGCTGGTGGAGACGTTCACACGGGAGGCACCGGTCTTCGGGGGGCACGCGCGCGTGGAGGCCGTTTCGGTATCCGCTGCTCCCGGGGTCGACGACGTCGTCCTCTGCGAGGAGGACCCGGCGGCACCCCAGGAGGGCGGCCCCGCCTACGAGGTGATCTACCTCCTGGAGGCCGAGGACGCGGCCGTGACACGGCTGCGGGACCGGCTCGACGCGCTGGGCGACTCACTCGTCGTGGTCGGCGGCGACGGCCTCTGGAACGTCCATGTGCACGTCGACGACGCCGGCGCCGCCGTCGAGGCGGGCGTCGAGGCCGGGCGGCCGTACCGCATCCGGATCACCCACTTCGGGCTCGGCGACGTCCACACCACCGGTGCCGAACGGCCGCCCAGGGAGCGCGCCCAGCGGGCCGTCGTCGCCGTCGTCCCGGGCGAGGGCCTGGCCGGGCTCTACGGCGAGGCGGGCGCGACCACCGTGCTCGCCCGCCCCGGTGAGCCGCCCGCCAGCGGGGAGCTGGTCGCGGCCCTGCGGCGGGCCCACGCGCGCGAGGTCGTGCTGCTGCCCAACGACGCCGACCTGCGGCACACGGCGGCGGCAGCGGCCGAGCAGGCCCGTGCCGAGGGCATCCGGGTCGCGCTGATCCCGACCCGGTCGGCGGTCCAGGGGATCGCCGCGCTCGCCGTGCACGAGCCCGAGCGCCGCTTCGACGAGGACGTCGTCTCCATGACCTCGGCGGCCGGCGCCACCCGCTACGCCGAGGTCGCCGTCGCCGAACGCCAGTCCTGGACCATGGCCGGCATCTGCCAGGCCGGGGACGTCCTGGGCCTCGTCGACGGCGACGTGGCGGTGATCGGCGCCGACGTCACGGCCACCGCCAGGTCCGTCCTCGACCGCATGCTCGCGGCCGGCGGCGAACTCGTCACCCTCGTCCTGGGCGACGAGGCCCCCGAGAGCGTCGCCGACGTCCTGGAGGCCCACGTCCGCGAGTCCTACCTCGCCGTCGACACGGTCGTGTACCGGGGCGGCCGACAGGGCGCCCTGCTGCTCATCGGCGTCGAATAGGGCCGCCCCGGTCGAGCGGGGCTACTCGCCGGTCTGCTCCTCCATCAGCTGGAGCAGCTGCCGCGCCTCGGCGCGACGGGACCGTACCGTCTCGTCGCCGTCGTCGGCACCCTCGTAGGCCTTCAGCACGCCACGCGCGCGGGTGGCCGCGTCGGCGGGACGGCTGAGGTCCGCCTCCAGCCAGCCCGCGGCGAGTTCGGCGGCGGTACGGGTGTGCACGGCGCCGTCCCCGAGGGCGGCGAACACGGCGACGGCCTCCGCGGTCTGCGTCAGGGCGTCCTCGAACGCGCCCTGGATCGCGCTGTCCTCGGCCTCCTCGGCGACCGACCGGGCCAGCAGCTCGCCGAACTGCCGGTGCGTGTGGCCGAGTTCACCGGTGAGCCGCTGCCGCGCCTCCTCGTCGTCCGTCACCAGCAGCGCCGCCTCGCACTCCTCGATCGCGGCCGACATCAACTCCCGCGCGCCGTCCGTGCCCCGGTCCGCGGGCTCCGCGCGCAGCGCCAGCCACGCGCGGGCGCGCAGCGACCGCACCAGCCCGTGCACGTTCCCCAGGGACCGCCACAGGTCGCCCGCGCGCGTGTACGCCTGATCCGCCTCGGTGTGCAGCCCTGCTTGGCCCAGGGACTCGGCGGCGAGGTGGGCCAGCGTCGCGTGGTCGTGCTGCTCGGGCCAGTGCCGGGCGATCTCGGCCGCCTGCAACCGCCGTTCGGCCGCCGCCCGGTGCTCGCCCAGCTCGCTCAGACAGTCCCCGAGCCACCACTTCGCCTGGACGACCGCGCCGTCGCCGTGCGTCTCGGCGCTCAGGTCCGGCAGCGCCGACTCCAGCACCTCGGCGGCCTCGGCCCACCGGCCCTGGCGCAGCAGGAAGCCGCCCAGCTGATGCCGGGCCCAGGCACCCAGCGTCGGGCCCTCGCCCGCCTCGTCGGACCAGTGCGCGGCCTCCAGGGCGTGTTCCGCCGCCTCCTGGGACCGGCCCCGGCCGCCGAGCACCTCGGCGAGCTGGAGATGCAGCTGCGCCCGCCCGGGCGCCTCCAGATACGGCCCGCCGTGCTCCAGGGCGGCCCGCAGTGCCCGCTCCGCCTCCGCGATGTCGCCGAGGTGATGGGCGAGCCCGGCCGACCGGGCCTCGTACTCCACCGCGAACCACGGCAGTCCGGCCGCCACGAAGGCCGCCGAGGCCCTGGCGAACAGCCGTACGGCCGTCTCCATGTCGCCGCGCCGCAGGGCGAGTTCGGCCAGCATCGCCTGTCCCTCGGCGGCCCGCGCGGCCAGCCGGACATCGGCCTCGCCACCCGGGGGGCGCTGTCCCTCGACCAGGGCCAGCACCTCGCGGACGGCGGCCTCGGCGGCGGCCAGGACCGCGCCGTCGGGGGACTCGCCCGAGGGGTCCTCCTGCACGCCCCGCATCAGGACGCGCGCCCGGCTCATCAGCACGCCCGCCGTCTGCCGTACGCCCGTGGCGTCCTCGGCGTACAGCGCGAGCACCTCGTCGTAGGGCCCGGTGACCGCCGCGAGGGCCTCGTCGACGTCGCCCGCGAGAGCGCGGACGTAGGCCGCACGCGCGCGTGCGGCGCACGCCTCACCGGGGTCGCCCGCCTCCGCGTACAGCTCGGCGGCGCGCTCGAACAGGGCGACGCCCTCGGGGCCCCGGTCCATCGCCTGGTGGTCGGCGATCTCGGCGCGGTCCAGGGCGGCCAGCTCGACGCCCTCGGAGGCCCGGGCGACCGCCAGCCAGGCCTCCACGGCGTGCGGTCGCAGGGTGTCCGACAGCCGCCGCGCCTCCGCGAGCAGCGCGGCGAGGTCCTTCTCCGGGGCCGTCTCCGGGGCGGCGGCGGGGACGGTCACCGGTGCCGCGGCCGGCCGGGCCGCCGAACGCACTCCCAGGGGGAGCCGTTCCACCAGGGGAAGCTGATCCATCCGCGCGCGTGCCCGGTCGCCGATGTGGGTCGTGCCGTTGCGCTCGTCGAAGCGGGCGGCCAGCGCGAGGGTCTCCACGCGCGCGTGGACGGCGAGTTCACGCGCCGTCCAGGACCGGCCGGCCGGTCCCGGCACCCGCTGGTCGCCCAGCCCCAGCCCGGTCAGCCGGTCCATCAGCAGCGCCACCGCGGACAGGAACTCCAGCCCGCTGCGCGGGTTCCCGGAGTCCGTGAAATACGCCGGACGCTCCGCCAGCAGCTCCAGCCCGCGGGCCTCGTTCCCGCTCAGCGCGCAGAACTCCACATGGTCCGCGTAGGCGCCCCGCATGCTCTCCATGGGCCGTACGAGCCGGAAGCCCCGCAGATGGTGGGCGCGTGCCTCGTCGGTCCGCCCCAGGCGCAGCAGCGGCGCCAGGGAGGACGCCAGGACGGTGTGCGGCTCGTGGGCGCAGGTGAACTCGCCCTCCAGGACCGGGCCCCACAGGTCGAGGGCCTCGGCGTCCCGGCCCCGCTCGACCTGCCACTCGCCCTGGCTGTGCAGCTCGCACGCGTGGCAGTCGGCCATGGTGTCCCGGTCGGCGGCCAGCCACGCCGTGTACGCCCGCTCGGCCCGCGCCAGGTCCCCGACGTGCGAGGCGACGCTGAACTCGGCGCTGCGCACCGCCCGTTCGGAGTGCCCGGCCAGCCGGTAGCGGTGCTCCATCTCGGCGAGCCACTTCTCGATCGACGCGAGCGGGATGTGCGGCTGGCCGAGCATCCCGGAGGACACCCACTTGAAGACCCAGTGCAGCGAGTGGACCTCGTACTCGTCGAAGTCCTCGGGCCGTTCGTCCCACATGCGCAGCAGACGCGCGAAGGGGACGAACATCTTGTCCTTCTCGGAGCTGTAGTTGTAGACCTTCAGCTGGTGCCCGAGCGCCTCGATCACCGCGAGCGGGACGTCCAGTTTCTCGGCCTCGGCGAGCAGTTGCTCCGCGCGCGCGTTGCGGGCCGGTCCCTCCGGCTCCTCGGAGTTCTCGGCCATTGCCCGGCGCAGCGCGTCGAAGTCCGTGATCCCTGTCATCAGTGGTCGCCCTCCCCGTGAGTGGCCCACTCCAGGAGGCCGATGAACGCCCGGTTCAGCAGTGCCGAATCGGCGGGGCGCAGTGGTCGCTGCGCCATCAGGAGTGCCTGCCCGTAGAGCGACTCCGTGGCCGTCCCGATCAGGTCCCGGTCCTTGAGCGAACTGATCCGCCGGATCAGCGGGTTGAGATGGTTGAGCACCAGCCGTGCCCGGGGCGCGCTGCCCCGCAGCGAGCCCAGGATGCCCGCCCACAGGTCGTCGGCCTGCTCCTCGGCCTCCGCGCGGGCCTGCTCGTGCCGGGCCGACCGGTCGTCCAGGTGCAGCGCGGGCACCGACAGCGGATGGAACGCCCGCAGGACCACATCACACCCCAGGGGGTCCAGCTTGGCCCGCGCGGCGGCCAGGAACTCCGCCAGCGCCAGCTCCTCGGCCGGATCGACCGAGTCCAGGTGCGCGGTCACGGTGTCCGAGTCCAGCTCGGCGACCACCGTCCCCGGGCGCACCGACGGCAGCGCCTCGACCAGCTCGCCGTCGTAGGTGTAACCGCCGTTGACCACGCCGATGCCCTGCGCGGACGCGATCGGCGCGACCTGCCGGTACTCCTCCACGGTCCGCGTGAAGTGCACCACCGGGTGCCGCTGTGCGAACTCCTCCAGGGAGACCCGCCCGTCCGTCGTCTCGAAGGGGAGCCACGGCAGCATCGTGCGCAGCATCTCCGGGTCGTGCCGCGCCAGGGACTTCACTCCCAGGTGATGCACCGACAGGAACGCGGCCAGCCGCTCCGGATCGCCCGCCGCGAGCCCGGTCAGCCAGGAGCGAATCCTTTCCCCCAGCGCCTCCCGCACGGCCGCCAGCGTCTCGTCCTCGTACAGCGACTCGCGCGAGGCCGTGGGCCGCAGACTGTCCGTGTCCAGCACACAGCGCACGAAGAACGCCCAGTCGGGCAGCAGCTGTTCGGCCCGCTCGGTCAGCAGCATCCCCTTGAGATGCACCCGGTGCGTGGCCCGCTGCGCCGGGCTCACCGCGGACGGCAGCACATAGGCGACCCCGCGGATCCCGGCGAGCGGCACGGACAGGTCGATCGAGTCCAACGGCGTGAACCCGAACAGCTCGTGGCAGTGCCGGGCCAGCGCCACGCGCCGGGCGCCCGGACCCGGATACGACCGGTCCCAGGGCGCGGGCAGCTCGGTGATCGCCTCACCGTCCACCCGCACGTCGTACGGGAGCAGCGCCCCGAAGTCCCGCGCCAGCGCGAGCACCCGCTCCTTGGCCAGCCACTCGCCGGCCCCGGCGCGCGCCACCAGGTGGACGGTGGTGCCCGGTTCGGGGTGCTCGGCCGCGGGCAGCGTGCGCACGGTGTACGAGCCGTCGTCGGTCGCCGTCCACTCCACGGGCGGTGCGTCCGGCGTCCGGGCGCTGCGGCTGACGACCCGGATCCGCTCGGCGACCACGAAACAGGCCAGCAGCCCGATGCCGAACTGCCCGAGGAACTCCGAGCGGACCTCCTGGAGTCCGTCACCGCGCTTGGAGCTGCGGCCGATCGTCGCCAGGAGGCTGTGCACGTCCGCCTCGGTGAGCCCGACACCGGAGTCCTCGACGCGCAGGGTGCCCCCGTCGGCGTAGAGCCGCACCAGAGCGGGGGAGTCGGGCTGCTCGGCCCGGCGGGCGGTGATCGCGTCCACCGCGTTCTGCAGCAGTTCGCGCAGATAGACCTTGGGGCTTGAGTAGAGGTGATGGGAGAGCAGGTCCACCAGACCGCGCAGGTCGACCTGGAACGTGTGAGGTGACTGTGATGCCTGGGATGACTGTGAGGTCTGGGAATCCATCGTCGCAGCGCCGGGGTGGGGGGAGGTGCGAACGGCGCGGGGTCGGGCGGTCCCTGACAGGGGGTCTCCCGTGGATCGTGCCGGGGTCGCGGGGTCCGGCACGCCCAGCTGCGGCGTTGTCGTCGGTCGCCGACGCTCCGCGTCGACTCCCTCCTCCGCCTTGCAGCTGCACGCACCGGACCCCGCTCACCCTGATTGACCAGGCGCCGTCGCGCGGAGCCGGCCCGATCCACGGGACACCCCCTGGCGGTGACCGCGGGGGGATGGCCGGAGCGCGCCATCCTAGAGCCCGAACGACCCGCCTGACCAGGGGTTTCGCGAGACGTATACGGGATTGTCAGTGGCGTGGTGTGCAATGGATCTCGTGCCCGCACTGGAAGAACCGCTGAACCAGCCACTGAAATCAGTGCTCGGCCCCGCCACCGCGAAGGTGATGGCCGAGCACCTCGGCCTGCACACCGTGGGCGACCTGCTGCACCACTACCCGCGCAGATACGAGGAGCGCGGCCAGCTCACGCACCTCGCCGACCTGCCGATGGACGAGCACGTCACCGTGGTCGCCCAGGTCGCCGACGCCCGGCTGCACACCTTCGCCTCCAGCAAGGCCCCCCGGGGCAAGGGGCAGCGACTCGAAGTCACGATCACGGACGGCAGCGGCCGGCTCCAACTCGTCTTCTTCGGCTCGGGAGTTCACAAACCCCACAAGGAACTCCTGCCGGGCACCCGCGCGATGTTCGCCGGCAAGGTCTCCGTCTTCAACCGCCGGCTGCAACTCGCGCATCCGGCGTACGAGTTGCTGAAGGGCGACGCCGAGGAGACGGTCGAGACCTGGGCGGGCACCCTGATCCCCATCTATCCCGCCACCGCCAAACTGGAGTCCTGGAAGATCGGCAAGGCCCTCCAGACCGCCCTGCCCAGCGCCCAGGAGGCCGTCGACCCCCTCCCGGAGTCCCTCCGCGAGGGCCGCGGCCTGGTCTCCCTCCCGGAAGCCCTCCTCAAGATCCACCGCCCGCACACCAAGGCGGACATCGCCGCCGCCCGGGACCGCCTCAAGTGGGACGAGGCCTTCGTCCTCCAGGTCGCCCTGGCCCGCCGCCGCCACACCGACGCCCAACTCCCGGCCGCCGCCCGCGTCCCCGCCCCCGACGGCCTCCTCACGGCCTTCGACGACCGTCTCCCGTTCACCCTCACGGACGGCCAGCTGAAGGTCTCCAAGGAGATCTTCGACGACCTGGCCACCGAGCATCCGATGCACCGGTTGTTGCAGGGGGAGGTGGGCAGCGGGAAGACACTGGTCGCCCTCCGCGCGATGATCGCCGTCGTCGACGCGGGCGGCCAGGCCGCGATGCTCGCGCCCACCGAAGTGCTCGCCCAGCAGCACCACCGTTCCATCACCGAGATGATGGGCGGGCTGGCCGAGGGCGGGATGCTCGGCGGGGCCGAGCGGGCCACCAAGGTCACGCTGCTCACCGGCTCGATGGGGACGGCGGCCCGGCGACAGGCACTCCTGGACCTCGTCACCGGTGAGGCCGGGATCGTGATCGGCACCCACGCGCTGATCGAGGACAAGGTGCAGTTCCACGACCTGGGCCTGGTCGTGGTCGACGAACAGCACCGCTTCGGCGTCGAACAGCGCGACGCCCTGCGCGGCAAGGGCAAACAGCCCCCGCACCTCCTCGTCATGACCGCCACCCCCATCCCGCGCACGGTCGCTATGACGGTCTTCGGCGACCTGGAGACCTCGGTCCTCGACCAGCTCCCGGCCGGCCGCTCACCCATCGCCAGCCATGTCGTCCCCGCCGCCGACAAACCCCACTTCCTGGCCCGCGCCTGGGAACGCGTGCGCGAGGAGGTCGGCAACGGCCACCAGGCCTACGTCGTCTGCCCCCGGATCGGCGACGAGGAGGACGACCCCAAGAAGGGCGGCAGGAAGAAGTCCGCCGAGGACGAGGCCGAGAAGCGCCCGCCGCTCGCCGTCCTCGACATCGCCGCCCAGCTCGCCGAGGGCCCCCTCCAGGGGCTCAGGATCGAGGTGCTGCACGGCCGGATGCACCCCGACGACAAGGACGCCGTGATGCGCCGCTTCGCCGCGGGCGACGCGGACGTCCTGGTCGCCACCACGGTCATCGAGGTCGGCGTCAACGTCCCCAACGCCACCGCCATGGTGATCATGGACGCCGACCGCTTCGGGGTCTCCCAGCTCCACCAGCTCCGCGGCCGGGTGGGCCGTGGCTCCGCGCCCGGCCTCTGCCTCCTGGTCTCCGAGATGCCCGAGGCCAGCCCGGCCCGCCAGCGCCTCAACTCCGTCGCCTCCACCCTCGACGGCTTCGAACTCTCCCGCATCGACCTGGAGCAGCGCAGGGAGGGCGATGTGCTGGGCCAGGCCCAGTCCGGCGCCCGCACCTCCCTGCGGGTGCTGTCCGTCATCGAGGACGAGGAGGTCATCGCGGAGGCACGGGAGGAGGCGACGGCGGTGGTGGCCGCGGATCCCGAGCTGGAGCGCCTCCCTGGCCTGCGTACGGCCCTGGACGCGCTGCTGGACGACGAGAGAGAGCAGTACTTGGAAAAGGGCTGAGGGGAGCCCACCCAGGGGCGCGGGGCCGTCCTCCGTATGCGGCTACCGCCGCGCGGGCGCGACCAGCCACACTGATACCTGAAGACGCCCACGAGCAAGGACCGAACATGACCCGCGTGATCGCCGGCGAAGCCGGCGGACGTCGACTCGCCGTCCCCGCAGGGACCAGCACCCGCCCCACCTCCGACCGCGCACGCGAGGGCCTCTTCTCCACCTGGCAGTCCCTCCTCGGCGCCCCGCTGCACGGCGAACGGGTCCTCGACCTCTACGCCGGCTCCGGCGCCGTAGGCCTGGAGGCCCTGTCCCGGGGAGCCGGCCACACCCTCCTCGTGGAGGCGGACGCGAAGGCCGCCCGGGTCATCAGGGAGAACGTCAAGGCCGTCGGCCTCCCCGGCGCCGAGGTCAGGGCGGGCAGAGCCGAACAGGTCGTCCGGACACCGGCGCCGGACGACCCGTACGACATCGTCTTCCTCGATCCGCCGTATGTTGTCGCAGATCACGATCTTCGGGAGATTCTCCTCACACTCCGGTCGGGGGGCTGGCTCGCGCCGGACGCGCTCGTCACCGTGGAGCGCAGCACCAGAGGCGGCGAATTCGGGTGGCCGGACGGTTTCGAGGGGATCCGGGCCCGTCGCTACGGCGAGGGGACCTTTTGGTACGGTCGCGCCGCCTCTACGTGCGAAGACGCACGATGACCGGACCGGAGAGCGAGGGAAATCAAGTGCGCCGCGCTGTTTGTCCGGGGTCCTTCGACCCCATCACCAATGGCCACCTCGACATCATCGCCCGTGCCTCCCGGCTGTACGACGTCGTGCACGTCGTCGTGATGATCAACCAGTCGAAGAAGGGCCTGTTCACCGTCGAGGAGCGGATCGAACTGATCCGCGAGGTCACCGCCGAGTTCGGCAACGTCCAGGTCGAGGCCTACCACGGCCTCCTCGTCGACTACTGCAAGCAGCGCGACATCCCCGCCATCGTCAAGGGCCTGCGGGCCGTCAGCGACTTCGACTACGAGTTGCAGATGGCCCAGATGAACAACGGACTCTCGGGCGTCGAAACCCTGTTCATCCCGACCAGCCCCACCTACAGCTTCCTGTCGTCCTCGCTGGTCAAGGAGGTCGCGACCTGGGGCGGCGACATCTCCCACCTGGTGCCGCCGGTGGTCCTGGACGCGCTCAAGGGCCGGATCGGCAAGGCCTGAGGGACTGACTGTGCGTCACCCGGTGTCGGGCGGGACAGGAGTGGTCGTACAGTCGACCCGTCCGTCTCCAACACGTCGGTAGAGAGTGGCGAGCACACGGTGGACGTGCAGAAGAAGCTCGACGAGATCGTCGCCTCGGTCTCCAGCGCCCGGTCCATGCCCATGTCGGCCTCCTGCGTGGTCAACCGCGCCGAGCTGCTCGCCATGCTCGAAGAGGTGCGCGCGGCGCTGCCGGACTCGCTGGCCGAGGCGCAGGAGCTGATCGGCGGCCGGCACGAGATGGTCGAGCAGGCCCGCCAGGAGGCCGAGCGGATCATCCAGACCGCGCACGCCGAGCGCGGCTCGCTGATCTCCGACACCGAGATCGCCCGCCGCTCGCAGAACGAGGCGGACCGCATCCTCGCCGAGGCCCGCCAGGAGGCCGAGGAGGTCCGCGCGGAGGCCGACGACTACGTCGACTCCAAGCTCGCCAACTTCGAGGTCGTCCTCACCAAGACCCTCGGCTCGGTCGGCCGGGGCCGCGAGAAGCTGCTCGGCACGGGCCCGGGCATCGACGACCTGGGATACGAGAACCCCGAGGACGACGACGCCCCCGAGCGCAGCCACGACCCCGAGACCCTGCGCCGCGACGCCGACGCGTACGTCGACGTCAAGCTCGGCGCCTTCGAGGCGGTCCTCGCCAAGACCCTGGAAGCCGTCGGCAAGGGCCGGCAGAAGCTGCACGGCCGGATCGCCAGCGACGACCTCGGCGCCCTCGCCTTCGACGCCGAAGGCGGCCAGGTCCAGCACACCAGCGACGCCGACTACCTCGCCGACCTCGCGACGGTCACGGACACCCCGGTCTCCAGCACCCCGCTCCAGCCCGAACAGCAGGACTACGCCCCGCAGGCGGCCTACGACTACCAGCAGACCGGCCAGCAGCAGGACCAGTACGGCTACCAGCAGCAGTACGCCCAGCCCCAGCAGCAGGACTCCTACGGGTACCAGCAGGCCGACCCCTACGCCTACCAGGGCTACGACACCGGCCAGCAGCCCGTGTACGACCCGAACCAGGTGCAGCAGGCCCAGCAGCTGGACCCGCAGGGGCAGCAGGGCTACGCCCTCGACGAGACCAGCCTCTTCGACACCGGCATGATCAGCGCCGAGCAGCTGCGGGCGTACGAGCAGGGCCGGGGCCTGTAAGGGACCACCGGATTGGGCCGTGAGCGAAAGGTCCAGTATCCTGGCTCTTCGGTCGCGTGTACCTCCGCGATCAACGCTGCCCGGAAGCACCGAAGGGCAGCGCTCCTTGAGCTCGGCAGACCGAAAGACAGGAATGGCTCTGAACGCCCGCCTCGACCACCGCAACCCTCTCGTGTTCGACACTCACGAGCTGGGCCGGCGTCCTGGTGCGCTCCAGCGCCTGACCCGTTCGATCGACGCTCCCAAGGATCTCGGGATCCAGGGAGTCATCGGAGTGCCGGAAGGCGCCCCGGTGAAGCTCGACCTCCGCCTTGAGTCGGTCATGGAAGGGGTGCTTGTCACAGGCACCGCCCGTGCACAGGCCAAGGGGGAGTGCGTAAGGTGTCTGGAGCCGCTTGAGCTGTCGCTCGAAGCGGAATTCCAGGAGATGTTCTCGTACCCTGACGCCGACGACCGTGGCCGTGTGAAAGCGGAACCGGCCGACGACGCCGAGGAAGACGAGGACAGGCTCTTCGTCGAGGACGGCCTGTTCGACCTCGAATCCGTGCTGCGCGATGCGGTGGTGCTCGCACTGCCGATGCAGCCGGTGTGCCAGGACGACTGTCCGGGCCTGTGCTCCGAGTGCGGAGCGCGGCTCGCGGACGACCCGGACCACCATCACGACGCCGTCGACATCCGTTGGGCGGCACTGCAGGGACTCGCCGGTTCACTCGAAGACGGCGAGAAGGACGAGATCAGTGGCGAAGCGCCCCGACCGGCGCGCGCCAACGAGAAGCAGGAGAAGTAGCCGTGGCTGTTCCGAAGCGGAAGATGTCGCGCAGCAACACGCGCCACCGCCGGTCGCAGTGGAAGGCTGCGGTCACCCCCCTGGTTGCGTGCGAGCGCTGCCACGAGCCCAAGCAGCAGCACATCGCGTGCCCGTCTTGCGGCACTTACAACAAGCGCCAGGTCCTAGAGGTCTGAGCGGCCGGGTGAGAGGCTCCATGTCTGACGTCAAGGCGGACTCAGTCGCCAAGAAGCAGGCGGACACGGCCTCGTCCCACACGCTGTTGGAAGGGCGGCTCGGGTATCACCTTGAGTCCGCCCTTCTGGTGCGTGCGCTGACCCACCGTTCGTACGCCTACGAGAACGGCGGTCTGCCGACGAACGAGCGGCTGGAGTTCCTCGGGGACTCCGTGCTCGGCCTCGTCGTCACGGACACGCTGTACACCACCCACCCCGACCTGCCCGAAGGCCAACTGGCCAAGCTGCGGGCCGCGGTGGTCAACTCTCGTGCGCTGGCGGAGGTCGGTCGCGGCCTGGAACTCGGCTCCTTCATCCGGCTCGGCCGGGGCGAAGAGGGCACGGGCGGCCGGGACAAGGCGTCCATCCTCGCCGACACCCTGGAAGCGGTGATCGGCGCGGTCTATCTCGACCAGGGCCTCGACGCGGCCTCCGAACTGGTGCACCGCCTGTTCGACCCGCTGATCGAGAAGTCCTCGAACCTCGGTGCCGGCCTGGACTGGAAGACCAGCCTCCAGGAGCTCACCGCGACCGAGGGGCTCGGTGTCCCCGAGTACCTGGTCACGGAGACCGGTCCCGATCACGAGAAGACCTTCACTGCTGCCGCCCGCGTCGGAGGCGTCTCGTACGGCACCGGCACCGGCCGCAGCAAGAAGGAGGCGGAGCAGCAGGCCGCCGAGTCCGCCTGGCGGTCCATCCGGGCCGACGCGGACGAGCGCGCCAAGAAGGCGAAGGAGGCGGCCGAACAGCCCGCCGAGGTCGTCGTCGAGGCCGCCGGGCAGCCTGCCGAGGAGAGCGCCGACCCGTCGTCGGCCTCCGCCTGACCTGACAGCACGAACCGAGCGCCCGTCCCCGAGTGGGGCGGGCGCTCGGACCGTTCACCCGTGACCAGCAGGGGATGCCATGCCCGAGTTGCCCGAGGTCGAGGTCGTCCGGCGCGGTCTGGAGCGGTGGGTGGCCCAGCGCACCGTGGCCGACGCCGAGGTCCTGCACCCGCGTGCGGTACGCCGCCATGTCGCCGGCGCCGACGACTTCGCGCACCGGCTCAAGGGCCATCGCGTCGGCACCCCGAGCCGGCGCGGCAAGTACCTGTGGCTGCCGCTGGAGGACACCCACCAGGCGGTGCTGGCCCACCTCGGGATGAGCGGTCAACTCCTGGTCCAGCGGCACGAGTTCCCCGACGAGAAGCACCTGCGCATCCGGGTCCGGTTCGCCGACTCGCTCGGCACCGAACTCCGCTTCGTCGACCAACGCACCTTCGGCGGGCTGTCGTTGCACGACACCACCCCGGACGGGCTGCCGGACGTCATCGGGCACATCGCGCGCGACCCCCTGGACCCCTTGTTCGACGACGAGTTGTTCCACCAGGCGCTGCGCCGCAAGCGCACGACCATCAAACGGGCCCTGCTGGACCAGTCGTTGATCAGCGGAGTCGGCAACATCTACGCGGACGAGGCCCTTTGGCGGGCCCGCGTCCACTACGAACGCCCGACCGCGACCTTCACCCGCCCGCGCACCGCCGAACTCCTGGGCCACGCACGGGACGTGATGAACGCGGCCCTCTCGGTGGGCGGCACCAGCTTCGACAGCCTGTACGTCAACGTGAACGGGGAGTCGGGCTACTTCGACCGCTCGCTCGACGCCTACGGCCGCGAGGGCCTGCCGTGCCGGCGCTGCGGTACGCCGATGAAGCGCGAGGCGTGGATGAACCGGTCGAGCTACTTCTGCCCCAAGTGCCAGCGGGTACCGCGCGGTTAGGCGTCTAGAGGCCGGCGCGCGTCTCGTCGTAGCGCGTACGGGCCGTCATCACCTCGTCCATGCGGGCCTCCACGAAGTCGACGAGCCCCATCAGGCGTTCGGCGATGCCGTGTCCGAGCGGGGTGAGTTCGTAGTCCACGCGGGGCGGGTTCGTCGGCTGGGCCTCGCGGTGCACCAGGCCGTCGCGCTCCAGGGCGTGCAGGGTCTGCGAGAGCATCTTCTCGCTCACGCCGTCCACGCGCCGCCGCAGCTCGTTGAAGCGCAGCGAGCCCTCGTGCAGCGCGCACAGGGTGAGTCCGCCCCAGCGGCCCGTGACGTGCTCCAGGGTGACCCGGGACGGGCAGGCCCTCGCGAACACGCTGTACGGGAAGCTCTGCTCCTCCGTACGTTCCTGGGTGGTGTCCATTTCTTCAGCGTACGCGAACGCAGCGCTAACCAGAAGGGAGCACTAACCGTTGGTTAGCGCTCCCTGTCCGGGTCGGTCGGAGTCCTGGTCGGTCGGACTAGTACCCGAAGTCCTGCGTCCACCACGGGCCGCCGGTGCCGAAGTGCACACCGACACCCAGGGTCTTGAAGTCGCAGTTCAGGATGTTGGCCTTGTGGCCGGGGCTGTTCATCCAGGCGTCCATGACCGCGGCGGCGTCCGCCTGGCCGCGGGCGATGTTCTCGCCGCCGAGGTTGGTGATGCCGAGCTTCTCCGCGCGGTCCCACGGGGTGGCCCCGCTGGGGTCGGTGTGGTCGAAGAAGTCCTCGTCGGCCATCTGCTGGCTGAAGTTCTCGGCCAGCGTGGTCAGCGAGCTGTTGGCGGCCACCGGGCTGCATCCGGCGATGGCGCGCTGCTCGTTGACCAGCTTGAGCACCTCGGCCTCGGCGGCGGCCTGGGCGGAGACCGTGACCGGGGCGTCGGCGGACTGCGTGGGCGTCGGGGTGGCCTTCGCCGAGGGGGTCGAGGTCGTCGGCTCCTCGGTCGGGGTGGCCGCCGGCTTCTTCGCCGGGGCCTTGGTGGCGGGAGCCGTGGCGGACTTGGTCGGGGCCGCCGACGGCGAGGCCGGGCGGTCGGCGTCACGGCTCGTGGCCGAGCCGGAGTCGCGGGACTCCGCGCTGCCCGAGGTACCGCCCTGCTCGGTCGCCGAGTTGGACGGCGAACCGGCGGCCTGCACCTTGTCGCTGTTGCCACCGCCGCCGAGCTTGTAGTTGTCCAGTCCGGGCACCGCTCCCGTGGCGACCGCGACCGTGCCGATGGCGACGGCGGCGGAGACCCCGATCAGACCCGTCTTGACCGGCGTCACGCTCTTGCGCTTGCGACGGCGGCCCCGGCCCGGGCGTGAACCGTCACCACGGGAGGAGGCCCCCGCGGCCTCGGGGAAGACCACGGCGTAGTCCTCCTCGGTGGCGAAGAGATAGGCCTCGCTCCGCAGCCGGGAGTCGGACCGCAGCCGGCTCTCGGCCCGCAGCCGGGCCTCCGACTTCGGCGGGACCTCGTGCTCCGGCCGGGCGCCGGGGTTCACGCGGACCTGGCTCTCGGTGTGCACCTGGAAGTCCTGGGCCTGACGGCCGGGGTGGAACTCGGCCGGGCCCTCCGGGTGCAGATAGGGCGCCATGCCGATGGTCGAGCCGTCGGCGGCGCTCCAGCCGGAACCGTCGGCGCGGTCGTTCCAGTCGTACGAGTCGTGCGGGTCGTAGCCGCTCGTGTATGAGCCGTGCGTCTCTGTGACCCCCGTGGCGCGGCTCGTGGCGGCGCGGCCGGCGGCGGAGCGTCGGTGGCGTCCCATGTCCTTGCCTTTCGTCCTTGCGGTCAACTCGTCCGTGCGGTGACCCAGCTCACTCGATTGAGTGAGTTTCATATGAGATTCATTGGGGCGGACGGTACCGCATGGCGGGTGGGGAGCAAGTGTCCGGAGAGACATTGGCCGGTTAGGTTGCAGCCATGAGCGAGGATGTGCGGTTGGTCGCCTGGGTGCGAGGACGTGTGCAAGGTGTGGGTTTTCGGTGGTTTACCCGTGCCAAGGCCCTGGAGATCGGCGGCCTGAGTGGTTTTGCTCTCAATTTGGGCGACGGACGTGTGCAAGTGGTCGCGGAGGGCGCGCGCGAGGGCTGCGAAGGGCTCCTCGACTGGCTGCGCGGGCACGACACGCCCGGGCGCGTGGACGGCGTCACCGAGATCTGGGACACACCGCGCGGCGGCTACGACGGCTTCGCGATCCGCTGAGCACATTCTCCGAAAAGGTGTAAAGCGGCCCTGGCGGAAGCGGCGGGACATGCCGCCCGCACCTGCCCGAGGTGGAAAGCGCCTGGTGGTTGCCAAGAACGGTTCGCTCTGGCAGGCTCCGCAGCTAAGAATGATCGCCAGTCCCGTCAGGCCCCGCAGGAGCCGCAGCGCCGCCCGGTCAGGGCCGCGCAGCCCCGGGTTGCCCGCCAATACGGGGCGTGATCGTGTTGACCGTCAAACATTTTGGTGAGACGCTGAAAACCCCGCGCACCTTAGCTGTTTGGCATGGAAGAACAGCCAGAGCAACCCTCGAAGTGTGTCAAGCATCGCGGGTGCGATTCCCTCACGACCCACACCGCTTCGGTCGGTCACTCAGTGTGGAGGACCATCCATCATGGCAAAGGCGCTTCTCGGTTACGTCGGCGGCTCCGACCCGCGACTCCTCGCCGAGATGCGACGGCTCCAGCAGCGTGTCCAGGACCTGGAATCCGAACTCGTACGGATCCAGGAAGAGAACGACGCGCTGACGGCTGCCGCAACTCACGATTCGCTTCTTGAGCTCGACGCACGCCAGGCGGAGCCCGCGCTCACCTGATCACTGCACCGCATCATGACAAGCAGTGGTTGGGCGGCCTGTATCAACCGCTGAGTTGTCAGAGTTTGCAAGGGACGCTTCGGCGTCCCTTCTTTCTTTCCCCCGTAGGCCTCCACCCTCTTTAACGTTTGGTGTGCCCTGCACGTTCAATGACGAAACCGCGGGGAACCGGACGTTCATGGAGAGAGCGACCGGCGGAAGGTAGAGTCCAGCGGCGTGCACCTCAAGGCCCTGACCCTGCGGGGGTTCAAGTCGTTCGCCTCGGCGACCACGCTCCGGTTCGAGCCGGGCATCACGTGTGTCGTGGGACCGAACGGCTCGGGCAAGTCCAATGTGGTGGACGCGCTCAGCTGGGTCATGGGCGAACAGGGCGCCAAGTCGCTGCGCGGCGGCAAGATGGAGGACGTCATCTTCGCCGGCACCACCGGCCGCCCCCCACTGGGCCGCGCCGAGGTGTCCCTGACCATCGACAACTCCGACGGCGCGCTGCCCATCGAGTACGCCGAGGTCACCATCACGCGGATCATGTTCCGCAACGGCGGCAGCGAGTACCAGATCAACGGCGACACGTGTCGCCTCCTCGACATCCAGGAACTCCTCTCCGACTCCGGCATCGGCCGCGAGATGCACGTCATCGTCGGCCAGGGCCAGCTGGACTCCGTCCTGCACGCCGACCCCATGGGCCGCCGCGCCTTCATCGAGGAGGCGGCCGGCGTCCTCAAGCACCGCAAGCGCAAGGAGAAGGCGCTGCGGAAGCTGGACGCGATGCAGGCCAACCTCGCCCGCGTGCAGGACCTCACCGACGAACTCCGCCGCCAGCTCAAGCCCCTGGGCCGCCAGGCCGCGGTCGCCCGCAGGGCCGCCGTCATCCAGGCCGACCTGCGCGACGCCCGCCTCCGCCTGCTCGCCGACGATCTCGTACGACTGCGCCAGGCGCTGAACACCGAGATCGCCGACGAGGCCGCGCTGAAGGAGCGCAAGGAGGCCGCCGAACTGGAGCTGCGCAAGGCGCTCCAGCGCGAAGGCCTCCTGGAGGACGAGGTACGGCAGCTCACCCCGCGTCTCCAGCGCGCCCAGCAGACCTGGTACGAGCTGTCCCAGCTGGCCGAGCGGGTGCGCGGCACGGTCTCGCTGGCCGACGCGCGCGTCAAGAGCGCGACCTCGGCGCCCCCCGAGGAACGGCGCGGCCGTGACCCCGAGGACATGGAGCGCGAGGCCGCCCGTATCCGCGAGCAGGAGGCCGAGCTCGAAGCGGCCCTTGAGGCGGCCGAACACGCCCTGGAGGACACGGTCGCCCACCGCTCCGAACTGGAGCGCGAACTCACCGCCGAAGAACGGCGGTTGAAGGACGTGGCCCGCTCCATCGCCGACCGCCGCGAGGGCCTGGCCCGGCTCAACGGCCAGGTCAACGCGGCCCGTTCGCGCGCCGCCTCCGCCCAGGCCGAGATCGACCGCCTCGCCCTTGCCCGCGATGAGGCCCAGGAACGGGCCACGGCCGCACAGGAGGAGTACGAGACGCTCCAGGCCGAGGTCGACGGGCTCGACGCCGGCGACGAGGAACTCTCCGAGCGGCACCGGGCGGCCCGCGCCGCCCTGTCGGAGGCGGAGGCCGCCCAGTCCGCCGCCCGCGAGGCGTCCACGGCGGCGGAACGCCGGCGCGCCGCCACCCAGGCCCGCCGCGACGCACTGGCGCTGGGCCTGCGCCGCAAGGACGGCACCGGGATACTGCTGGGCGCCCGGGACAGACTCACGGGCCTGCTCGGCCCGGCGGCGGAACTCCTGACCGTGACCCCGGGCCACGAGGTCGCCCTCGCGGCGGCCTTCGGGGCGGCGGCCGACGCCATCGCCGTGACGACGCCGGGTGCCGCGGCGGACGCGATCCGCCTGCTGCGCAAGCAGGACGGGGGCCGGGCGGCCCTGCTGCTGGCCGCCGATTCCACTCCGCCCGCCGAGGCGCCTCAACGGGGCGCGGGGCAGCATCCGTTCGCGGCGGACCTGGTGCGCGCCCCCGCCGAGCTGATGCCCGCGGTCCGTCGCCTCCTGCGCGACGTCGTCGTAGTGGACACGCTCGAAGACGCCGAGCAACTCGTATATACGCACCCGGAGTTGACGGCTGTCACGGCCGAAGGGGATCTGCTGGGCGCGCACTTCGCGCACGGTGGTTCGGCCGGTGCTCCCAGTCTGCTCGAAGTGCAGGCCTCCGTGGACGAGGCCGCCGCCGAACTGGAGGAACTGGCGGTCCGCTGCGAGGAGTTGACCGCGGCGCAGCAGTCCGCGGCCGACCACCGCAAGGAATGTGCCGCGCTGGTCGAGGAGTTGGGGGAGCGGCGCCGTGCGGCCGAGCGCGAGAAGTCGGCCGTGGCGCAGCAGTTGGGGCGGCTCGCCGGGCAGGCGCGGGGGGCCGCAGGTGAGGCGGAACGGTCCGCCGCTGCCGCCGCGCGGGCACAGGACGCGCTCGACAAGGCCGTGGAAGAGGTCGAGATCCTGGCCGAACGGCTCGCTGTGGCCGAGGAGTTGCCCGTCGAGGAGGAGCCCGACACCTCCGTGCGGGACCGGCTGGCCGCCGACGGCGCCAACGCCCGGCAGACCGAGATGGAGGCGCGGCTCCAGGTCCGTACGCACGAGGAGCGGGTCAAGGGGCTTGCCGGGCGGGCCGATTCGCTGGACCGGGGGGCCAGGGCGGAGCGCGAGGCGCGGGCGCGGGCCGAGCAGCGGCTCGCGCGGCTGCGGCACGAGGCGGCCGTGGCGGAGGCGGTCGCCTTCGGGGCACGGCAGTTGCTCGCGCATGTCGAGGTGTCGCTGGGCCGTGCCGACGCGGAGCGGACCGCCGCCGACGCCGCCAAGGCGCGCCGCGAGCAGGAGTTGGCCGCCGCCCGCAACCAGGGGCGTGACCTCAAGGGCGAGCTCGACAAGCTGACCGACTCGGTGCACCGGGGCGAGGTGCTCGGCGCCGAGAAGCGGATGCGGATCGAGCAGCTGGAGACCAAGGCGCTGGAGGAGCTGGGGGTGGAGCCGGCCGGGCTGATCGAGGAGTACGGGCCGCATCAGCTCGTGCCGCCCTCGCTCGCCGCCGAGGGCGAGGTGCTGCCGGAGGACCCGGAGGACCCGCGCAACCAGCCCCGTACGTTCCACCGGGCCGAGCAGGAGAAGCGGCTCAAGTCCGCCGAACGGGCGTACCAGCAGCTGGGAAAGGTCAACCCGCTCGCGCTGGAGGAGTTCGCGGCGCTGGAGGAGCGGCACAAGTTCCTCAGCGAGCAGCTGGAGGACCTGAAGAAGACCCGCGCCGACCTGCTTCAAGTGGTGAAGGAGGTCGACGAGCGCGTCGAGCAGGTCTTCACTGAGGCGTACCGGGACACGGCCCTCCAGTTCGAGGGCGTCTTCAGCCGGCTGTTCCCCGGGGGCGAGGGCAGGCTGATCCTGACCGATCCCGACAACATGCTGACCACGGGTGTCGACGTCGAGGCCCGTCCGCCCGGCAAGAAGGTCAAGCGGCTCTCGCTGCTCTCCGGCGGTGAGCGGTCCCTGACCGCCGTGGCGCTGCTGGTGTCGATCTTCAAGGCGCGGCCCAGCCCGTTCTACGTGATGGACGAGGTCGAGGCCGCGCTCGACGACACCAACCTCCAGCGGCTGATCCGGATCATGCAGGAGCTCCAGGAGGCCTCGCAGCTGATCGTGATCACCCACCAGAAGCGCACGATGGAGGTCGCCGACGCGTTGTACGGCGTGTCGATGCAGGGTGACGGGGTGTCCAAGGTGATCTCTCAGCGGCTTCGCTAGCCAAGCTTCAACTCTTCAATAATTAACCGGGCTGTCGATCATTTTGATTTCATAACTTGAAGGCATAGTCTCGTGTGCGTTACAAGTACCTTCGAGTGGTGATCGGCCACGAGCTATGCGCCACTGGAAGGGTCGCCCCCCACCCGGCAGCGTTGCCGGTGGCCCGAGGAGTACACGTGACCGGCACAACGCAGGCGTCCCAGTCAGGAGCCCCGGCGGCTCATCCCGAACATCTCGGGCACGTCATCTTCATCGCGGCGGCCGCCGCGATGGGCGGCTTCCTCTTCGGCTACGACAGCTCCGTGATCAACGGCGCCGTCGAGGCGATCCGCAGCCGCTACGACATCGGCTCCGCCGCGCTCGCCCAGGTCATCGCGATCGCCCTGATCGGCTGTGCGATCGGTGCCGCGACCGCCGGCCGCATCGCCGACCGCATCGGCCGTATCCGCTGCATGCAGATCTCCGCCGTGCTGTTCACCATCTCCGCCGTCGGCTCGGCGCTGCCCTTCGCGCTCTGGGACCTCGCGTTCTGGCGGATCATCGGCGGCTTCGCCATCGGCATGGCCTCCGTCATCGGCCCCGCCTACATCGCCGAGGTCTCGCCGCCCGCCTACCGGGGCCGGCTCGGCTCCTTCCAGCAGGCCGCGATCGTCATCGGCATCGCGATCTCGCAGCTGGTCAACTGGGGCCTGCTCAACGCCGCCGACGGCGACCAGCGCGGGCAGCTCATGGGCCTGGAGGCCTGGCAGGTCATGCTCGGCGTGATGGTGATCCCGGCCGTCCTCTACGGCCTGCTCTCCTTCGCGATCCCCGAGTCCCCGCGCTTCCTGATCTCGGTGGGCAAGCTGGACCGCGCCCACACCGTGCTGCGCGAGGTCGAGGGCGACGACGTCGACCTGGACGCCCGGGTGGCCGAGATCGAGCACGCGATGAAGAGCGAGCACAAGTCGACCTTCAAGGACCTGCTCGGCGGGGGCGGCTTCTTCTTCAAGCCGATCGTCTGGGTCGGCATCGGCCTCTCGGCCTTCCAGCAGCTCGTCGGCATCAACGTCGCGTTCTACTACTCCTCGACGCTGTGGCAGTCGGTCGGCGTCGACCCCACGCAGTCGTTCTTCTACTCCTTCACCACGTCGATCGTGAACATCATCGGCACCGTGATCGCCATGATCTTCGTGGACCGTGTGGGCCGTAAGCCGCTGGCCCTCATCGGCTCGGTCGGCATGGTCGTCGGTCTCGCGCTGGAGGCCTGGGCCTTCTCCTACCACCTGGTCGACGGAAAGCTGCCCTCCGCGCAGGGCTGGACCGCGCTGATCGCGGCCCACGTCTTCGTCCTCTTCTTCGCCCTGTCCTGGGGTGTCGTGGTCTGGGTCTTCCTCGGCGAGATGTTCCCGAACCGGATCCGCGCCGCCGCCCTCGGTGTCGCCGCCTCCGCGCAGTGGATCGCCAACTGGGCCATCACCGCGAGCTTCCCGTCGCTGGCCGACTGGAACCTCTCCGCGACCTATGTGATCTACACGGTCTTCGCCGCGCTCTCCATCCCGTTCGTCCTGAAGTTCGTGCAGGAGACGAAGGGCAAGAAGCTGGAGGACATGGGCTGACCGCCCCCTCCCACAGACCCGGGGAGGCGGGCTCCATCCCCCGCCGCCCGCCTCCCCGAACCCCTCGCGTCCCTGGGCCGTGTCCGCGAAGTCCCGCCTGCCTCCGGGCGAACGACGGGACTTCGCGGACACGACCTACGGCGCCCAGCTCACCAGATGAGGACGCCGCCGCCGATCTCCCGGGCGCGCAGGGCGGCCGACTCGATGTTGTCGAGGCGGCTCCCCACGAGGTCGGACCGCTCCCCGGCCGCCGCGGCGACGGCGTCGAGATGCCCCCGCAGCAGCGCGACCTCGCGCAGGAACCCGGGCACCTCCGAGGCCTCGACGTACAGGTCGCCGGTGGCCAGCACGGGAAGATACGTGGCGCCGAGCGACCGTACGGCCGGCGAACCCCACACGGTCTCGCGCCAGTTCTCGAAGCCGGCCGAGTCGTTGCACCCCTCCGGAACGTCGAGCACGGTCCACTGGCCGTCCGCGTCACGCAGGAACACATCCACTGCCAAGGTCATGACCGCAGTGGACCACCGGTGGACCGGCCGGTCCACCGGTTACGGGTAAGAGTCACGCCGCGCTCAGTCCGCGAGCCTCGGCAGCACCCCCTCCGCGAACAGCCGCAGGCTGCGCCAGCCCTCCTCCACCGGCATCCCGCCCGCCAGCGGATGCAGTACGAGGTTGTCCAGGCCCAGCGCCACGCACTCGTCCGGCGTGAGGATGCGGTACACGCCCTCCGCGCGCAGCTCCGCCACGGTCGTGGCCCCCGACTTCACCGCCGAACGGATCTCCCCGGACTGCCACGACGCGTAGGTCCGCGCCTCGTGCAGGAAGTGCGCGCCGTACTCGGCCCAGGCCCGGTCCGGGTCCTCCGCGATGTGCAGCAGCGGTGTCTCGGCGCCCGGCATCATGGTCCAGCCCTCGGTGCCGTACTCGACGAGCCGGTCCTTGTAGTACGCCTCCAGGTCCGGCAGATGCGCGCTGGGGAAGAACGGCAGGCCCAGCCGGGCGGCCCGGCGCGCGGCGGCCTTGGAGGAACCGCCGACCAGCAGCAGGGGATGCGGATCGGAGAAGGGGCGCGGGGTGACCCGGACGGTACGGCCCCGGTACTCGAACGGGTCGCCGGACCACGCCTTCAGGACCGTCTCCAGCAACTCGTCCTGGAGCCTGCCGCGTTGCTTCCACTCCACGTCGAACTGGGCGTATTCCTCCGGGCGGTAGCCGATCCCGGCCACGGTCACCAGCCGGCCGCCGCTCAACAGGTCCAGTACGGCGATGTCTTCGGCCAGCCGGAGCGGGTCGTGCAGCGGCCCGATGACCGCCGAGACGGTCACCGCGATGTGCCGGGTCGCGCCGAAGACCGCGCCCGCGAAGGCGAACGGCGAGGGCAGCCAGTTGTTGGCGACGCCGTGGTGCTCCTCCGTCTGCACGGTGGTGATCCCGTGCTCGTCGGCGTACGCGGCCATCTCCAGGGCGGCCCGGTAGCGGGCGCTCAGCGAGGTGGGGGTGGCGCCGGGTTCGACGAGGTTGAAGCGGACGACCGAGACGGGCATGGGAGGTCCCCCTTCCGTGTGTGGTGGGGGACGTTAGCTGACGGTATGTCAGATGGCCATGGGCATGACCGCGACGGTTCGGGCCGGGAGCGGGGACGGCGACCACCCGGCCGCGCGCCCGCGCTGGGCCCCGGCGAGGCCCATGGCTGATACTGGGTGGGTTATGGAAACCGTCATCCTTGCTGTAGTCATCGCCGTGGTCGTGCTCGGTGCGCTCGGCGGGCTCGTCGTCGGCAGCCGGCGCAAGAAGCCGCTGCCCCCGCCGCCCACCTCCGTGCCCGACATCACCGCCCCGCCGGCCGAGCCGCACATCGGCGACGAGGCCGAGACGCCGCGCGACGAAGCGCGCCGGACGATAGAGGAGGTGGATCTTCCGGACGGTTCGGCCCCGGCCGCCGTCGAGGAACCCCCCGTACTGGAGGTCCCCGAGCCGACCGCCGGACGCCTCGTCCGGCTGCGCGCCCGGCTCTCCCGCTCGCAGAACGCGCTCGGGCAGGGGCTGCTCACCCTGCTCTCCCGCGAGCACCTCGACGAGGACACGTGGGAGGAGATCGAGGACACCCTCCTCACCGCCGACGTCGGCGTCGCACCGACCCAGGAACTCGTCGACGCGCTCCGCGAGCGGGTCAAGGTGCTCGGCACCCGGACCCCGCAGGAACTGCGCGCGCTGCTCCGCGAGGAACTGCTCAAGCTGGTCGGCACGGACGTCGACCGGACCGTGAAGACCGAGCCCGAGGACCGTAAGCCCGGCATCGTGATGGTCGTCGGGGTCAACGGCACGGGCAAGACCACGACCACCGGCAAGCTCGCCCGCGTCCTGGTCGCCGACGGCCGGACCGTCGTGCTCGGCGCGGCCGACACCTTCCGGGCCGCCGCCGCGGATCAGCTCCAGACCTGGGGCGAGCGGGTCGGCGCCCACACCGTGCGCGGGCCCGAGGCCGGCGACCCCGCCTCCGTCGCGTTCGACGCGGTCAAGGAGGGCAAGGAGATGGGGGTCGACGTCGTCCTCATCGACACGGCCGGGCGACTGCACACGAAGACCGGGCTCATGGACGAGCTCGGCAAGGTCAAGCGGGTCGTGGAGAAGCACGCGCCGCTAGACGAGGTGCTGCTCGTGCTCGACGCGACGACCGGGCAGAACGGCCTGGTGCAGGCGCGGGTGTTCGCCGAGGTCGTCGACATCACCGGCATCGTGCTGACCAAGCTGGACGGCACGGCCAAGGGCGGCATCGTGGTCGCGGTGCAGCGCGAACTCGGCGTACCGGTCAAGCTGATCGGTCTCGGCGAGGGCGCCGACGACCTGGCACCGTTCGAGCCGGAGGCGTTCGTTGACGCCCTTGTCGGAGACTGACCACCTACGAATTTTCGGAAGTGGTACGAGAAGTGCCCGCCCCCAAGGTGCAGTCGGGGACGGGCACTTCGTCATGTACGACCTGTGCCGCTAGGCGCGCGACCGGTGTGCCACATACGCCAGCGTGCCCAGCAGCAGCCGCGCGGCCGGTGGCCTCGTCGCCGAGTCCAGCGCGGGGGAGCGGAGCCAGCGGACCGGGCCCAGGCCGCCCCGGTCGGAGGGCGGGGCGGTGATGTGGCTGCCGGGACCCAGGCCCCGCAGGTCGAGCGAGGTGGGGTCGTCCCAGCCCATGCGGTAGAGGAGGGTGGGGAGTTCGGCGGCAGCGCCCGGGGCCACGAAGAACTGGGCGCGGTGGTCGGGGGTCGCCGCGACCGGGCCGAGCGGGAGGCCCATCCGCTCCAGGCGGGCGAGCGCGCGGCGGCCGGCGGGCTCGGCCACCTCGATCACGTCGAACGCGCGACCCACCGGCAGCATCACCGACGCGCCCGGCAACTCGGCCCAGGCCTCGGTGACTTCGTCCAGGGTCGCGCCGGCCCGCACCTCGGGCGCGAAGGCCAGCGGATGCGCGCCCGGCGTACGGCACGTGGTGTCGCCGCAGGAGCAGGCGCCGCCCGCGGCCCGTGCGCCCGCGACCACGTCCCAGCCCCACAGCCCGGTGAACTCGGCCACGGCCGTGCACTCCGAGGTGCGGGCGCGGCGGCGTGTGCCGGACCGGATGTCGCGGATGCCCCGGCTGCTGCCGATCGTGAAGCCCATGCCCCCTCCAACGGGTCCGACGCACCGGTGGTTACGAGACGGATGCGGATCGTCACTCTGCGTCCACGCCTACCCGGTGTCGCAGGATCCAGGCGGCGCTCAGGAGCGTCCCGGGTGGTGTGTTCAGTGGTACGCGCCCCTGCGTGCACCGCTGCGCCCACCTCCGGCCGTCCTATGTCAAGTGAATCGTGCGGAGGCAACCGTAGGTTCATTCGAAGGGGTGGCGAATGGTGGCGTTTCCCGGATCGCCGTGGCTGGACGGGTGATCGTAGGATTACTTTGAGTGCACAAGCCCCCGGGGCACATGCACTCGTGGGTATGCCGGAGGCAACTCGTCATCTCGTTCGAAGGGTGACAAGTGCGGGACGGGAAGCCGTATTTACCGGCATTCTGATAGGGCTTGGCGCACAGCGGCGACAAGTGGTTCCAGGGATGGGGGCGTTCCAGTGGGCGGCAACGGCGGAAGCGGGACGACCGCGGCCAGTACGGACAAGCGCCCCAATGAGCTGCTCGGCTCGTGGTTCGTGCGCAGCGGCTGGTCCAAGGGCGAGCTGGCGCGCCAAGTCAACCGCAGGGCCCGGCAGTTGGGGGCCAACCACATCTCCACGGACACCTCGCGCGTGCGCCGCTGGCTGGACGGCGAGAACCCGCGCGAACCGATCCCGAGGATCCTCTCGGAGCTGTTCTCCGAGCGCTTCGGCTGTGTCGTCTCGGTCGAGGACCTGGGACTGCGCGCCGCCCGCCAGGCGCCGTCCGTGTCCGGCGTCGACCTGCCCTGGACGGCCCCGCAGACAGTGGCCCTGCTCAGCGAGTTCTCGCGCAGCGACCTGATGCTGGCGCGGCGCGGCTTCCTCGGAACCTCGCTGGCCCTGTCCGCGGGGCCGACCCTCATCGAGCCCATGCAGCGCTGGCTGGTCCCCGGCACCGCGGCCCCCCGGCCGGAGCCCGAGCCCGTCGGCCCCGCCCGGCACGGCGGACGGCTCTCCAGGCCGGAGCTGGACCTGCTGGAGTCCACCACGGCGATGTTCCGCAAGTGGGACGCCCAGTGCGGCGGCGGCCTGCGCCGCAAGGCGGTCGTGGGCCAGCTGCACGAGGTGACCGACCTCCTCCAGGAGCCCCAACCCGAGTCCACCACCCGCAAGTTGTTCAAGGTCGCCGCCGAACTCGCCGAGCTGGCCGGGTGGATGTCGTACGACGTGGGCCTCCAGCCCACCGCGCAGAAGTACTTCGTCCTCGCCCTGCACGCGGCGAAGGAGGCGGGCGACAAGCCGCTCGGCTCGTACGTGCTGTCCAGCATGAGCCGGCAGATGATCCACCTGGGCAGGCCCGACGACGCGCTGGAGCTGATCCACCTCGCCCAGTACGGCAGCCGGGACTGCGCGAGCCCGCGCACCCAGTCGATGCTGTATGCGATGGAGGCCCGCGCCTACGCCAACATGGGGCAGCCCGGGAAGTGCAAGCGGGCCGTCCGGATGGCCGAGGACACCTTCGCCGACGTGCACGAGTGGGACGACCCGGACCCCGACTGGATCCGCTTCTTCTCCGAGGCCGAGCTGTACGGCGAGAACTCGCACTCCTACCGTGACCTCGCCTACGTCGCCGGCCGCAGCCCCGCCTACGCCTCGCTGGCCGAGCCCGTCATGCAGCGGGCGGTGGACCTCTTCGCCAAGGACGACGACCACAAGCGGTCGTACGCGCTCAATCTCATCGGGATGGCCACCGTGCACCTGTTGCAGCGGGAGCCGGAGCAGGGCGCGGTGCTCGCGGCCGAGGCGATGACCGTCGCGAAGAAGGTGCGCTCCGAGCGGGTGAACACCCGTATCCGCAAGACGATCGACACGGCGGTCCGCGACTTCGGCGAGCTGGCCGAGGTCATCGATCTCACCGACCGGCTCGCCATCGAGCTGCCGGAGACCGCCGAGGCGGTCTGACCACCCCGGACCCCGGCCGCGGCCGGCCTTCCCGAACAGCCCGACTCGGCTCCCCCATGCCAGGTCATCGGAAGGCCGACCGCGGCCGGTTTCATGCGCGTGTGCCGGCCGGGCGCGGCCGGTACGGCGGTGCGGGCCGGGCGCTCGCCGGACCGTCCGGCCCGCCGTGACTCGTATTCGAAAGACCGTCCGCGCGGTGGTGCGCGGCGCCGGTGGCGCGGCCGGAATCACCGACCCCGCCGACCGGCCCCCGGCCGGGCCCCGGAAGAGCGCCGAAGGGGCCCGGACCCCAAGCCCCGGCGCCCCCGCGCCGGACCGCCGCGCCCTCGGCCGCCGCCGGTTTCCCGCCGCCGGGGAAGGTTGCGCGGCGATAACGATCGCCCGGGCGGAGATCCGGCAGTTCATCGACGCGTAACACGTACGGCGCCTTCGTCACTCCGGCGAAACAACGAGGGGCTTCGACCGAAACCGCGCTGCGCCAATCTCATGGCGCATAACCGGACCCCCCGCCTTGACCGGACCGCATCCAGGCTTCGCCCGCACGGGGCCGTACAACCGACGAGGAGACGCCGATGGCATCAGCCGCCATCACGCTTGCCGCGGAGGCACCCAAACTGTCCTCCGCGAACACAGGCTTCATGCTCATCTGTTCCGCCCTGGTGTTGCTCATGACACCGGGACTCGCCTTCTTCTACGGCGGCATGGTCCGCGTCAAGAGCACCCTGAACATGCTGATGATGAGCTTCATCAGCATCGGGATCGTCACCATCCTGTGGGTGCTCTACGGCTTCTCGCTCGCCTTCGGCTCCAGCAACGGCTTCATCGGCTACGACTCCCACTGGCTGGGCATGAGCGATGTCGGCCTGACGGACCTGTGGCCCGGCTACACCATCCCGATCTTCGTCTTCATGGTCTTCCAGATGATGTTCGCCGTCATCACCCCGGCCCTGATAAGCGGTGCCATCGCCGACCGCGTGAAGTTCTCGGCCTGGTCCCTCTTCGTCGCCCTGTGGCTGACCGTCGTCTACGTCCCGGTCGCCCACTGGGTGTGGGGCGCCGACGGCTGGGCCTTCAAGCTCGGTGTGATCGACTTCGCCGGTGGTACCGCGGTCCACATCAACGCCGGTGCCGGCGCCCTCGGCGTCATCCTGGTCATCGGCAAGCGCGTCGGCTTCAAGCGTGACCCCATGCGCCCGCACAGCCTCCCGCTGGTCATGCTCGGTGCCGGTCTCCTGTGGTTCGGCTGGTTCGGCTTCAACGCCGGTTCCTGGCTCGGCAACGACGACGGCGTCGGCGCGCTGATGTTCGTCAACACCCAGGTCGCCACCGCCGCCGCCATGCTCGCCTGGCTCGCCTACGAGAAGATCCGCCACGGCGCCTTCACCACGCTCGGTGCCGCCTCCGGCGCCGTCGCCGGTCTGGTCGCCATCACCCCCTCGGGCGGCGCGATCTCCCCGCTCGGCGCCATCGCGGTCGGCGCCATCGCCGGTGTCGGCTGTGCCGCGGCCGTCGGCCTCAAGTACAAGTTCGGCTTCGACGACTCCCTCGACGTCGTCGGCGTCCACATGGTCGGCGGTATCCTCGGCTCCCTGCTCATCGGCTTCTTCGCCACCGGCAAGGGCCAGTCCACCGCGACCGGCGTCTTCTACGGCGACCACTCCTTCACCCAGCTGTGGAAGCAGTTCGCCGGTGTCGGCGCGGTCCTCGCCTACTCCCTGGTCGCCTCCGCGATCCTCGCCTTCCTCCTCGACAAGACCATCGGCATGCGGGTCACCGAGGACGAAGAGGTCGCCGGCATCGACCAGGCGGAGCACGCCGAGACCGCATACGACTTCAGCGGGGCCGGCGGCGGCCTCGGCAGCAGCTCCCTGGCCACCGCCACGGAGACGAAGAAGGTGGACGCATGAAGCTCATCACCGCCGTCGTGAAGCCCCACCGGCTCGACGAGATCAAGGAAGCCCTCCAGGCCTTCGGGGTCCACGGTCTGACGGTCACCGAAGCGAGCGGCTACGGTCGTCAGCGGGGACACACCGAGGTCTACCGGGGCGCCGAGTACACGGTCGACCTCGTCCCCAAGATCCGCATCGAGGTGCTCGCCGAGGACGACGACGCCGAGCAGCTGATCGACGTGATCGTCAAGGCCGCCCGCACCGGCAAGATCGGTGACGGCAAGGTCTGGTCCCTCCCGGTCGAGACGGCCGTCCGGGTCAGGACCGGCGAGCGCGGACCGGACGCGCTCTAAAAAGGAAACGAACAGGAGTCGCTGGGTGACGAGTACGGACGTGCGCAAGGATGCAGAGGACTCCGGACCCAGCGGCTACGCGGCGGCCCGGCTGCGCCTCCTCACCGAGGGGGCGCGGTCCGGGCCGCCGCGCCGTGCCGCCCTCGCCGAACTGACCGACGAATGGCTCACCGGCCTCTTCGCCGCCGGCAACGAAGCCCTCAAGGGCGTCTCCCTGGTGGCCGTCGGCGGCTACGGCCGCGGTGAACTCTCCCCGCGCAGCGACCTCGACCTGCTCCTGCTGCACGACGGCGGCGACTCCGGCGCGGTCGCCGCGCTCGCCGACCGCATCTGGTACCCGGTCTGGGACCTCGGCCTCGCCCTCGACCACTCCGTCCGCACCCCCGCCGAGGCCCGCAGGACCGCAGGCGAGGACCTCAAGGTCCAGCTCGGCCTGCTCGACGCCCGCCACATCGCCGGCGACCTCGGCCTGACCGCCTCCCTGCGCACCGCCGTCCTCGCCGACTGGCGCAACCAGGCCCCCAAACGCCTCCCCGAACTCCAGGAACTCTGCGCCGAACGCGCCGAGCGCCAGGGCGAGTTGCAGTACCTCCTCGAACCCGACCTCAAGGAGGCCCGCGGCGGCCTCCGCGACGCCACCGCGCTGCGCGCCGTAGCGGCCTCCTGGCTCGCCGACGCCCCGCGCGAGGGCCTCGCCGACGCCCGCCGCGCCCTCCTCGACGTCCGTGACGCCCTGCACCTCACCACCGGCCGCGCCACCGACCGGCTCGCCCTCCAGGAACAGGACCAGGTCGCCGCCGAACTCGGCCTGCTCGACGCGGACACCCTGCTGCGCCAGGTCTACGAGGCCGCCCGCGTCGTGTCGTACGCCAGTGACGTCACCTGGCGCGAGGTGGGCCGCGTGCTGCGGTCCCGTGCGGTACGGCCGAGGCTGCGCGCCATGCTCGGCGGGGGCGCCAAACCCGCCACCGAACGCTCCCCGCTCGCCGAAGGCGTCGTCGAGCAGGACGGCGAGGTGGTGCTCGCCCGCGCCGCCCGCCCCGAACGCGACCCCGTCCTGCCGCTGCGCGCCGCCGCTGCCGCCGCGCAGGCCGGACTCCCGCTCTCCCTGCACGCCGTACGGCGCATGGCGACCACCACCCGCCCGCTGCCCACGCCCTGGCCCGCCGAGGCCCGCGAACAGCTCGTGACGCTGCTCGGCTCCGGCCGGCCCACGGTCGAGGTGTGGGAGGCGCTGGAGGCGGAGGGCCTGATCACCCGCCTGCTGCCCGACTGGGAGCGGGTGCGCTGCCGGCCGCAGCGCAACGCCGTGCACATCTGGACCGTGGACCGGCACCTCATCGAAACCGCCGTCCGCGCCTCGGAGTTCACCCGCCGCGTCAGCCGCCCCGACCTCCTGCTGGTCGCCGCGCTGCTGCACGACATCGGCAAGGGCTGGCCCGGCGACCACTCGGTGGCCGGCGAGATCATCGCCAAGGACGTGGCCGCGCGCATCGGCTTCGACCGCGGGGACGTCGCCGTGCTCGCCACCCTCGTACGCCATCACCTCCTCCTCGTCGACACGGCCACCCGGCGCGACCTGGAGGACCCGGCGACGGTCCGCTCGGTCGCCGAGGCGGTCGGCACGACGGGCACGCTGGAGCTGCTGCACGCGCTGACCGAGGCGGACGCGCTCGCCACCGGACCGGCCGCCTGGTCGTCCTGGCGGTCCTCCCTCGTCACCGAACTGGTGAAGCGGGTCGCCGCCGTCCTCACCGGGGACGCCCCCGAGGAGCCCGAGGCGGGCGCGGCCACGGCGGAGCAGGAACGCCTCGCGATCGAGGCGGTGGCCACGGGCGGCCCGGTGCTGGCGCTGCGCGCGCAGACCGAACCCCCGTCCGAGGACGAACCCTCCGGCGACCCCGAACCCCTCGGCGTGGAACTCCTCATCGCCGTACCGGACCAGCCGGGCGTGCTCCCGGCGGTGGCGGGCGTCCTGGCGATGCACCGCCTGACGGTCCGCACGGCCGAACTGCGCGCGCTGGACCTCCCGGCCGGCGTGGACGGCTCGGTCCTGCTGCTCAACTGGCGGGTCGCCGCCGAGTACGGCTCCCTGCCCCAGGCGGCCCGGCTGCGCGCCGATCTGGTACGAGCCCTGGACGGCTCGCTGGACATCGCCGGACGGCTGGCGGAGCGGGACGCGGCATACCCGCGCCGCCGGGGCGTCGTGGCACCGGCGGCCCGCGTGACGGTCGCCCCGGCCGCCTCCCGGCACGCCACGGTCATCGAGGTCCGCGCCCACGACGCGCCCGGCCTCCTGCACCGGATCGGCCGGGCCCTGGACGAGGCGAAGGTACGGGTCCGGAGCATGCACGTCAGCACGCTCGGGTCGAACGCGGTGGACGCCTTCTATGTGACGGGTGCGGAGGGCGCGCCCCTGCCGGGCGACGAGGCCACCGCGGTCGCCCGCAAACTGGAGGAAACCCTGCGGGCCTGACCCGTGACCCGGTCTTGTGCGACCGGGATACCCTGGAGGGCGATTCCCCAACAGCCACCGACCCCGAGGACCGCGAGCGCCGTGTTCGATACTCTCTCTGATCGCCTCTCAGCCACTTTCAAGAACCTGCGCGGCAAGGGACGGCTCTCCGAGGCGGACATCGACGCCACCGCACGCGAGATCCGGATCGCCCTCCTCGAAGCGGACGTGGCCCTGCCGGTCGTCCGCGCGTTCATCAAGAGCGTCAAGGAGCGGGCCCTCGGTGCCGACGTCAACAAGGCGCTGAACCCGGCCCAGCAGGTCCTGAAGATCGTCAACGAGGAACTCGTCACGATCCTCGGCGGCGAGACCCGCAGGCTGCGCTTCGCCAAGAACCCGCCGACCGTGATCATGCTCGCGGGTCTCCAGGGCGCCGGCAAGACGACCCTCGCGGGCAAGCTCGGCAAGTGGCTCAAGGACCAGGGGCACTCGCCGCTGCTCGTCGCCGCCGACCTCCAGCGCCCCAACGCGGTGAACCAGCTGAGCGTCGTCGCCGAGCGCGCCGGTGTCGCGGTCTACGCGCCCGAGCCGGGCAACGGCGTCGGGGACCCGGTCAAGGTCTCCAAGGACTCCATCGAGTTCGCCAAGTCCAAGGTCCACGACATCGTGATCGTGGACACCGCGGGCCGCCTCGGCATCGACCAGGAGCTGATGCGGCAGGCCGCGGACATCCGGGACGCCGTGTCGCCGGACGAGATCCTCTTCGTCGTCGACGCCATGATCGGCCAGGACGCGGTCAACACCGCCGAGTCCTTCCGCGACGGCGTCGGCTTCGACGGCGTGGTGCTCTCCAAGCTCGACGGCGACGCCCGCGGCGGCGCGGCCCTGTCGATCGCCTCGGTCACCGGCAAGCCGATCATGTTCGCGTCGAACGGCGAGAAGCTGGAGGACTTCGACGCCTTCCACCCGGACCGGATGGCCTCCCGCATCCTCGACATGGGTGACCTGCTCACCCTGATCGAGCAGGCGGAGAAGACGTTCAGCCAAGAAGAGGCCGAGAAGATGGCCTCGAAGCTGGCGTCCAAGAAGGGCCAGGACTTCACCCTCGACGACTTCCTGTCCCAGATGGAGCAGGTCAGGAAGATGGGCAGCATCAGCAAGCTGCTCGGCATGCTGCCCGGGATGGGGCAGATCAAGGACCAGATCAACAACCTGGACGAGCGGGACGTCGACCGCACGGCCGCGATCATCAAGTCGATGACCCCGGCCGAGCGCGCCGAGCCGACCATCATCAACGGCTCGCGCCGCGCCCGTATCGCCAAGGGCTCCGGTGTCGAGGTCAGCGCCGTGAAGGGGCTGGTCGAGCGGTTCTTCGAGGCCCGCAAGATGATGTCCCGGATGGCTCAGGGCGGCGGGATGCCCGGCATGCCGGGGATGCCGGGCATGGGCGGCGGCCCGGGCCGTACGAAGAAGCAGCCCAAGCAGGCCAAGGGCAAGCAGCGTTCCGGCAACCCGATGAAGCGCAAGCAGCAGGAGCTGGAGGAGGCCCGCCGCCGCGAGGCCGGTGCCGCTCAGGGCGGCAACGCGTTCGGGCTGCCCGAGCAGGGCGGTCAGGACTTCGAGCTGCCGGACGAGTTCAAGAAGTTCATGGGCTGAGCCTTCACAGGGCCCACGCCCTGAGTTCACCCGCTGCGCATGCCAAGGGTCGGCCCATGTCGTAACGTCCCGATATGGCCAACCCTGCGCCGCCGCGCAAGTCCCCCGACCAGCCTTGGCGTACCGAAGGCACCCCTGACGAGCCCCCGAAGCCGTCGCCGGGCGGGAAGAAGATGCGCGGCGGCTGGTGGAGTCTGGTCCTGACCGCGCTGGTCGTGTACCTCGTCGCCAACCTCATCCTCTCCTTCTTCAACGAGGGCGACGAGCCGACGATCTCCTACACGGAGTTCAGCAAGCAGGTCGACGCGGGCAACGTCACCAAGATCTACGCCAAGGGCAACGCGATCCAGGGCCAGCTCAAGAAGGCCCAGGACAACCCGGACGGCGGCGGCAAGTACACCAAGTTCGACACCGAGCGGCCGACCTTCGCGGACGACCAGCTCTGGGAGGACCTGACCAAGCACGACGTCACGGTCACGGCGGAACCGGTCGTACAACACCGTAGTTTTCTGGCCAATCTCCTGATCTCGCTGGCCCCGATGCTGCTCCTGGTCGTCCTGTGGATCGTCATCGCGCGGCGGATGAGCTCGGGACTCGGCGGCGCGGGCGGCATGCTCGGCCGCAAGGCCCCGCCGAAACCCGTCGAGCTGGAGCCCGGCAAGCAGCGCACCACCTTCGAGGACGTCGCCGGCATCGACGAGGTCGAGGGCGAGCTGAACGACGTCGTCGACTTCCTCAAGAACCCCGACGACTACCGCAAGATGGGCGCCAAGATGCCCCGGGGCGTGCTCCTCGCGGGCCCGCCCGGCACCGGCAAGACACTGCTCGCGCGGGCGGTCGCGGGGGAGGCGGGGGTGCCGTTCTTCTCGGCCTCGGCCTCCGAGTTCATCGAGATGATCGTCGGTGTCGGCGCCTCCCGTGTGCGGGAACTCTTCGCGGAGGCCCGCAAGGTGGCCCCCTCGATCATCTTCATCGACGAGATCGACACCATCGGCCGCGCACGCGGCGGCGGTTCGGGAATGGGCGGTCACGACGAGCGCGAGCAGACCCTCAACCAGATCCTCACCGAGATGGACGGCTTCTCCGGCTCCGAGGGCGTCATCGTCATCGCGGCCACCAACCGCGCCGACGTCCTCGACCCGGCGCTCACCCGCCCCGGCCGCTTCGACCGGGTGGTCGTCGTCTCGCCGCCCGACCGCGGTGGCCGCGAGGCGATCCTGGAGATCCACACCCGGCAGATCCCGCTCGCGAAGGACGTGAACCTCGCCCAGGTCGCCCGCACGACCCCGGGCATGACCGGCGCGGAACTCGCCAACCTCGCCAACGAGGCCGCCCTCCTCGCCGTCAAGCGCAAGCAGAGCGAGGTCACGCAGTCCGACCTCTCGGAGGCCCTGGAGAAGGTCCAACTGGGCGCCGAACGCCCGCTGGTGATGCCCGAGGAGGAGCGCCGGCGCACCGCCTACCACGAGAGCGGCCACGCCCTCCTCGGCATGCTCCAGCCCGGCGCCGACCCGGTCCGCAAGATCACCATCGTCCCGCGCGGGAGGGCACTCGGCGTGACGCTCTCGACGCCGGACTCCGACAAGTACGCGTACACCGAGGAGTACCTGCGCGGCCGGATCATCGGCGCCCTCGGCGGCATGGCCGCGGAACAGGTCGTCTACGGAGTGATCACCACCGGCGCCGAGAGCGACCTCGAACAGGTCACCAACATCGCGCGCGGGATGGTCGCCCGCTGGGGCATGAGCGAGCGCGTCGGCCGCCTCTCCGCCCTCCCGAACGACGCCCAGCAGGCCTACGGCCTCGCCGCCGCGCCGCAGACCCTGGACGTGATCGACGGCGAGATGCGCCGCATCGTGGACGAGTGCTACGACGAGGCCTGCCGCAAACTCCGCGACCACCGCGGCCAGTTGGACGCGCTCGCCGAAGCCCTCCTGGAGAACGAGACGCTGGAGGAGACGGACGCGTACCGCATCGCGGGCGTCACACGCCTCTTCAAGGACGAGCCGTAGTCGTCCTCAGGTCGTACGCGCGATCACATACCGGAAGACGTTCGGCATCCATACCGTCCCGTCCTGCCGCCGATACGGATGCAGCGCTTCCGCCAACTCCTTCTCCACCTGCACCTGGTCGGTCGCCACGATCGCCGCGTCGAAGAGCCCCGTCGACAGCAGCCCTCGTACGGCGCTCTCCACATCGGCGTACCCGAAGGGGCACGACACCCGCCCGGAGCCGTCGGGCCGGAGCCCGGCGCGCTGGGCGACCTCCTCCAGGTCGTCGCGGAGGGCGGGGCGCCAACTGCCCGCGCCGCGCAGCGGATCCGCCATCCTGGCGGCCAGCCGCAGCACCGACGACGTGGCGCAGCGCTCCGGCGGACCCCAGCCGGCCAGGACCACCGGGGTGCTGTGTCCGGTCGACGGCACGGCGGACGCGAGCAGTTCACCCAGGCCCTCCGCGTCGCCCGCGAGACATCCGATGGGCTCGAAGGCGGTCACCAGGGTGTACGCGGCCGTCTCCGCGTCGGCCGCGTCCCTGGGAGAGCCGTAGACGAGCCGGGTGTGCGTGCGCGCGTGGGGCGACCACGGGTCCGGCAGCAGCCGTTCCCGGGCGAGGGCCAGCCGTTCGGGGGAGGAGCGCTCGACTCCGGTGACCGACGCGCCTCTGGAGGCCGCCATCAGCAGGGCGAGCCCGGAGCCGCAGCCGAGGCCGAGCAGCCGGGTGCCGGACCCCACTTCGAGTCGCTCGTAGACGGCTTCGTAGAGCGGTACCAGCATCCGCTCCTGGATCTCGGACCAGTCACGCGCGCGTGCACCCAGGTCCACACGGGGCGCGGGCCCCGTATGGGACAGGGGGTGCCGCACGAGCGTAGGTGTCATCGAAAGCGCCCCAATCCGCCGAGAGTTGTGGTCTTGCTGCCCGTTTCCGAGGCCCCCGTGATGTGCGCTCGCACTTCCCCCGTAAGCCAGCAAACTCCGCGCCCGCGACGGCGTCCAGAGGTTGTGGGGCCCGGCTTGTGGCTTCTCTGTGGGAGTGGCGAGAATTCACACGACGGCAACGTGGGCCCGTACCATCGCGCCATGGCGAAGGCACCCGTACTCACTCCCCGGGCGGACGATTTCCCCCGCTGGTACCAGGATCTGATCAGCAAGGCCGAGCTGGCCGACAACGGTCCGGTGCGCGGCTCCATGGTCATCCGACCGTACGGGTACGGCATCTGGGAGCGGATGCAGGCCGAGATGGACGCCCGGATCAAGGAGACGGGCACCGAGAACGCGTACTTCCCGCTGCTGATCCCGCAGTCCTACCTGGCTCGCGAGGCCGACCACGTGGAGGGCTTCGCGCCCGAGCTGGCCGTGGTCACGCACGGCGGCGGCAAGGAGCTGGAGGAGCCCGCGGTCGTCCGGCCCACCTCCGAGATGATCATCAACGAGTACTTCTCGAAGTGGGTGCAGAGCTACCGCGACCTGCCCCTGCTGATCAACCAGTGGGCGAACGTGGTCCGTTGGGAGCTGCGCCCCCGGCTCTTCCTCCGCACGAGCGAGTTCCTGTGGCAGGAGGGCCACACGGCGCACGCGACCTACGAGGAGGCGCGCGACTTCGCCGCGCACATCCACCGCGAGGTCTACCAGGACTTCATGGTGAACGTCCTCGCGATGGACGTCGTACCGGGCCGCAAGACGGAGAAGGAGCGGTTCGCGGGCGCGATCAACACCCTCACCCTGGAAGGGATGATGGGCGACGGCAAGGCGCTCCAGATGGCGACCAGCCACGAGCTGGGCCAGAACTTCGCCAAGGCCTTCAGCACGCAGTACCTCTCCAAGGAGGGCAAGCAGGAACTCGTCTGGCAGACCTCCTGGGGCTCCACCACCCGCATGATCGGCGCCCTGGTGATGATGCACGGCGACGACGACGGGCTCCGGGTGCCGCCGCGGCTGGCGCACATCCAGGCCGTCGTCCTCGCCATCAAGGGCGACGAGGCGGTTCTGGCCAAGGTCCGCGAGCTCGGGGCCCGGCTGAAGGCGGCGGGCGTCCGCGTCCGCGTCGACGACCGCACGGACATCCCCTTCGGGCGCCGGGCCGTCGACTGGGAGCTCAAGGGCGTACCGGTACGGATCGAGATCGGGCCCCGTGACCTGGAGAACGGCACCGCGATGCTGGCCCGCCGCATCCCGGGGGGCAAGGAGCCGGTGGCGATCGACTCCCTCGTGGAGCGGCTTCCCGTCATCCTTGAGGAGGACCAGGCGCTGCTGCTGACCCAGTCCCGCGAGCGGCGCGAGTCCCGCACCTCCGAGGTGTCCACGATCGCGGAGGCCGTCGAGGCCGTGACCGGCGGCGGCTGGGCGCGCATCCCCTGGGCGGCCCTCGGCGAAGAGGGTGAGGCCGAGCTGGCCGAGCACGCCGTGACCGTACGCTGTCTCGTCGGCGAGGACGGGTCGGTACCGGACGCCGACAAGGCACCCGGTAACGTCGCGATCGTCGCGCGCGCCTACTGAGGCGGCGGCCTCCGGCGGCAGAGCGACCGAAAGGCCTCTTGCGCAACGGCGGAGGACGGCTCCCCCGGCGCGCGGACAGCGTCTACGCGCCGGGTCGTACGGATGACTACGCACCACCTTGGTATGAGCTGTGAGGCTTCTCCGCAGATCAGCGCACCCGCCCTCGTCAGGACGCATCAGCGGCAACTGACGGGTACGTGCAAATTATTTGGGATGCCCCGGAATCGGAACACAGGGGCACTCCGGCTCGTTGTCATTACGTGAGCACGACACAGACACCACCTGTTCTCGCCGCAGAGCTGGCAGAGGCGTGGGCCGACATTCAGCGGTACCACCCCGAACTGCCCGATCTGGCCGCGCCCGAGTCCCTGATCGGAGAGTCGTCGTCCGCCTGCGGACACGAACTCTCCTTCGAGCGACTGCTCCATGAGGCAGTCCATGGCATCGCCGCCGCGCGCGGCGTGCGCGACACGTCCCGTGCCGGCCGGTACCACAACCGCAGATTCCTCGCGATCGCCGAGGAACTGGGTCTGGACCACCCCGACGAACCGCATCCCAGCAGCGGTTTCTCGCTGGTCCAGCTCAACCCCGAGGCCAAGCGGCGCTACCGGCCGACGATGGAGCGTCTCCAGCGCGCACTGAAGGCCCACACCGTCGCCACCTCGGCGGACACCTCCCGCACCTTCCGCGGCCCGGCCGCCCGGCACGGCTCGTCCGGTGGCGGGGTCCGCGTCAAGGCGGTGTGCGACTGCGGTCGTAACGTGCGGGTCGTCCCGTCGGTGCTGGCCCAGGCGCCGATCGTGTGCGGGGGCTGCGGCAAGCCCTTCCGCATCCCGGAGGTCGTGGGCGCGGCCTGAGGGCGCGGCTGCTCGTGGCAGCCGCATCCCGCAGGGCCGGGTTGCGTACACCCGCGCCGGTCACCTCCCGGCGCCGGGTGTCGCTTCCGCATGGCCGGGAGCATGCGGGGGCATGCTCCCCGGTCGGGCGAACCGCCAGGGTGTGGCACAATGGCTAGCTGTACTCGACAGCCGCACAGGAACCCTCTCGCCTCCGGCTGACGCGTCCATCGGGCACTCGGGTACCGCAACCCCACGCGGCCGTCCGCCGTGCCCAACCACGTCAAAACCAGGAGAACCCACTCCCGTGGCAGTCAAGATCAAGCTGAAGCGTCTGGGCAAGATCCGTTCGCCTCACTACCGCATCGTCGTCGCCGACTCCCGTACCCGCCGTGACGGCCGGGCCATCGAGGAGATCGGTCTGTACCACCCGGTGCAGAACCCCTCGCGCATCGAGGTCGACACCGACCGCGCGCAGTACTGGCTGGGTGTCGGCGCGCAGCCGACCGAGCCCGTCCTCGCCATCCTGAAGCTCACCGGCGACTGGCAGAAGTTCAAGGGCCTGCCGGCCCCGGCTCCGCTGCTCGTGGCCGAGCCGAAGGCCGCGCGCCCCGTCTTCGACGCCCTCGGTGGCGACGACTCGGGCAAGGGCGAGGCCATCACGCAGAAGAAGAAGGCTGAGAAGAAGGACGAGGCTGCCGCCGAGTCCGAGTCGACTGAGGCCTGAGCGTGCTTGAGGAGGCTCTTGAGCACCTCGTGAAGGGCATCGTCGACAACCCCGACGATGTGCAGGTCGCCTCGCGCGACCTGCGTCGCGGGCGCGTGCTGGAGGTCCGGGTGCACCCCGACGACCTCGGCAAGGTGATCGGCCGCAACGGCCGCACCGCTCGCGCGCTGCGCACCGTCGTGGGCGCCATCGGCGGCCGGGGCGTCCGCGTCGACCTCGTCGACGTGGACCACGTCCGCTGACGTTCATCGCGAACCGGCAGGGGCCGGGGAGGGCCTTCGGGCCGTCCCCGGCCCGTTGTCGTATGGGCCCGCGCTCGTCGCACCACCTCGTGCCCGTCGCACCACCTCGTCCCCGTCGTACTACAGGAGAGCAAGCACAGTGCAGCTGGTAGTCGCTCGCATCGGCCGTGCCCACGGCATCAAGGGCGAGGTCACCGTCGAGGTACGCACCGACGAGCCGGAACTCAGGCTCGCCCCCGGAGCCGTCCTGGCCACGGAACCCGCCGCCACCGGTCCCCTGACCATCGAGACCGGCCGGGTCCACAGCGGACGCCTCCTGCTGCGCTTCGCGGGCGTGAGCGACCGCACCGGCGCCGAGGCCCTGCGCAACACCCTCCTGATCGCCGAGGTCGACCCGGCGGAACTGCCCGAGGAGGAGGACGAGTACTACGACCACCAGCTCATGGACCTGGACGTCGTCACCCAGGACGGCACCGAGGTCGGCCGGATCACCGAGATCTCCCATCTGCCCTCCCAGGACCTCTTCATCGTCGAGCGTCCCGACGGCAGCGAGGTCATGATCCCGTTCGTCGAGTCGATCGTCGTCGAGATCGACCTTGAAGAACAGCGCGCGGTCATCGACCCGCCGCCCGGGCTGATCGACGACCGCGCGGAGATCGTGTCCTCCAAGGAGACCGACTCCGAGGAGGAGGCGTGATGCGGCTCGACGTCGTCACGATCTTCCCCGAGTACCTCGAACCGCTGAACGTCTCCCTCGTCGGCAAGGCACGCGCGCGTGGACAGCTGAATGTGCACGTGCATGATCTGCGCTCCTGGACGTACGACCGCCACAACACGGTCGACGACACCCCCTACGGCGGCGGCCCCGGCATGGTCATGAAGACCGAGCCCTGGGGCGACGCCCTGGACTCCGTTCTGGCCGACGGCTACGAGACGGGCTCCGGCACCCCCGCACTCGTCGTGCCCACGCCCAGCGGCCGGCCCTTCACCCAGGAACTCGCCGTCCAGCTCTCCGAGCGCCCCTGGCTGGTCTTCACACCCGCCCGCTACGAGGGCATCGACCGCCGGGTGATCGACGAGTACGCGACCCGGATGCCCGTCTACGAGGTGTCCATCGGCGACTACGTGCTCGCCGGCGGCGAAGCGGCCGTCCTGGTCGTCACGGAAGCCGTGGCCCGCCTCCTGCCGGGCGTCCTGGGCAACGCCGAGTCCCACCGCGACGACTCCTTCGCGCCCGGGGCCATGGCCAACCTCCTGGAGGGGCCGATCTACACCAAGCCGCCCGCCTGGCGCGGCCGGGAGATCCCGGACGTGCTGCTCAGCGGCCACCACAGCCGGATCGCCCGCTGGCGGCGCGACGAGGCGCTCAAGCGCACGGCCGCCCACCGGCCCGACCTGATCGAGCGCTGCGAACCCAAGGCCTTCGACAAGAAGGACCGCGAGATGCTCTCCATCCTGGGCTGGGCCCCGGACCCCGAGGGGGAGCCGTACGGCCGATTTTGGCGCAGGCCGGACGGCGTGGAAGAATAGACCGCTGTTGTGCGTCGTCCGGCGTGCGCCCCTGCCACAGGGGGACACGACGCCCGCCCCGGCACGGACAGCTTCCTTCCGAAAACCCAGCTCCCGCTGATGACCTGTGGCATCGGCGAAGAAAGCAGACGAAATGTCCCACCTGCTCGACATCGTCGACGGCGCCTCGCTGCGCACCGACATCCCGGCCTTCCGCCCGGGTGACACCGTCAACGTCCACGTCCGCGTCATCGAGGGCAGCCGCTCCCGTGTGCAGCAGTTCAAGGGCGTTGTCATCCGTCGCCAGGGCGCCGGTGTCCGCGAGACCTTCACGGTCCGCAAGGTCTCGTTCTCCGTCGGCGTCGAGCGCACCTTCCCGGTGCACACCCCGATCGTCGAGAAGATCGAGCTCGTGACCCGTGGTGACGTCCGCCGCGCCAAGCTCTACTACCTCCGTGACCTGCGCGGCAAGGCCGCGAAGATCAAGGAGAAGCGCGACAACTAGTCGCCCTACGGGGTTCTTATGGGGGCCGGATAATATCTGGCTCCGATGGACACCGAAGCACAGCCGACGGAGCGCGACCGCTCCTCCCGCCCTTCCCGCCCCGAGGACCCCTCGGACGCAGGAGGACCGGAGGAACGGTCGCGTTTCGCGTTGCTGTCGCGGTTCGTCGAGTGGCTGCCCGGCGGCCGGATCACCCTGACTGCCCTGATCTGTCTGGTGTTTCCGCTGCTGCTCAACACCTTCTTGGTCCAGCCTTTCCAGATTCCCAGCGGATCCATGGAATCCGGATTGAGGATCGGCGACCGCGTTCTCGTAAATAAGTTGGCGTACCGTTTTGGTGCCCGTCCGAGCCGCGGGGACATCGTTGTGTTCGACGGCACCGGCTACTTCGGGGACGCCGACTACATCAAGCGCGTTGTGGGTGTGGGGGGAGACCGCGTGGTCTGCTGCGACAAGAAGGGGAGGCTCCAGGTGAACGGGCGGTCGGTCGACGAGACGGCGTTCCTGTACCCCGGGGACTCCCCGTCCAGCGTCCCGTTCGACGTGGTCGTGCCCTCCGGCACCCTGTTCGTCCTCGGTGACCACCGCAGCGACTCAAGCGACTCCCGGGATCACCTGGGCGATCCGGGCGGAGGCATGATTCCCGTTGGTGACGTCATCGGACGGGCCGATTGGATCGTCTGGCCCGCCGGGCACTGGACCCACCTCGTCCGACCCGGTGCCTACGCGCGGGTACCCGCCGCGGACGGCGCCCATGGGTAACCGCGGCAAACCGCGCGGCGCGGCACCGGGCGGCAACTTCGGGAACGAGAACCTGCTGCCGACCGGCTTCCGGCGCGCGGGCGCGCTGGCCCCGGCCGGGGGCGCCGGCCGCAGCCGGGCCGACCGGCGCAAGTTGCAGCGCAAGGTCAAGCGGCGGCGCAGGCGCGGCGCGGTCCGTGAGATACCCCTCCTGGTGGGCGTCGCGGTCCTCATAGCCCTGGTCCTGAAGACCTTCCTCGTCCAGGCGTTCGTGATCCCGTCGGGCTCCATGGAGCAGACGATCCGGATCGGCGACCGGGTCCTGGTCGACAAGTTCACGCCATGGTTCGGCTCCGAGCCCAAGCGCGGCGACGTCGTCGTCTTCCACGACCCGGGCGGCTGGCTCGCGGACGAGCAGACCACCAAGAAGAACGACCCCGTGGTGATCAAGCAGGTCAAGGAAGGCCTCCAGTTCATCGGCCTGCTGCCGTCCGACAACGAGAAGGACCTCATCAAGCGGGTCATCGGCGTCGGCGGCGACCGCGTCAAGTGCTGCGACTCGCAAGGGCGGGTGACCGTCAACGGAGTCCCCTTGACCGAGGCCGACTACCTGTATCCCGGTAACGCGCCGTCCGAGACGCCGTTCGACATCACCGTCCCCAAGGGCCGGCTCTGGGTGATGGGCGACCACCGGGGCAACTCGGCCGACTCCCGGGCCCACCAGAACACCAGCTACGGCGGCACGGTGGCGCTCACCTCGGTGGTGGGGCGGGCCAAGGTGATCGCCTGGCCGATGGGCCACTGGACCAGCCTGAACGAACCTAAAACCTTCGCATCGGTTTCCAACTCCGTGTCGGGGACGACCGCCGGTCCCGAACTGTCGCATAGGGTTGCCCCGGTCGATCCGAACGGATCGGTCCAACTCCCGAGCCCTGCGGAACTCCCGCTCGTTATGGGAGTGGTGGGCCTGCGCCGAGGATGGGGCAGGCGGCGGCACAGAGTAAGGAGTTGGCGTGGGGGATGTGGCGGTTGGCGCACGGTCCGGACACGACGGCGAGGAGCACCAGGGACATCCCGTGGAAGCACCCGTCCCGGCCGCGGACAGCGCCGTGACCTCCGGGAGTGACGCCGGAGCGGACGAGGACGGTACGGCGGCGGGAGAGGCGACCCGCACCGAGGAGGTGGGGTCGGGCGACTCGGCCCCGCCGGTGAAGAAGCCGCGCTCCTTCTGGAAGGAGCTGCCGATCCTGATCGTCATCGCGCTCGTCCTGGCGCTGCTGATCAAGACCTTCCTGGTGCAGGCGTTCTCGATCCCCTCGGACTCGATGCAGAACACCCTCCAGCAGGGTGACCGCGTCCTGGTCGACAAGCTCACCCCGTGGTTCGGCTCCGAGCCGAAGCGCGGCGAGGTCGTCGTCTTCCACGACCCGGCCGACTGGCTGGCGGGTGAGCCGGCGGCGAACCCCAACGCCCTCCAGACGGTGCTCAGCTGGATCGGCCTGATGCCGTCCGCCCAGGAGAAGGACCTGATCAAGCGGGTCATCGGCGTCGGCGGCGACACGGTCTCGTGCAGTGGCACCGGCCCGCTGACGGTCAACGGCAAGGCGTTGAACGAGCCGTACGTCTACCCGGGCAACACCCCGTGCACCAACGACGACCAGGGCGGCCAGTTCACCGTCAAGGTCCCCAAGGGCGACATCTGGGTCATGGGCGACCACCGGCAGAACTCGCGGGACTCGCGATACAACCAGTCCGACAAGAACCACGGCATGGTCCCGGTCAAGGATGTCGTCGGCCGCGCGATCGTCAAGGCCTGGCCCATCAACCGCTGGGGCACGCTGCCGATCCCGGACACCTTCGACCAGACCGGCATCAACACCCGGGCGTCCGCGTCCCGGCTGCTCACGGCCGCACCGGAGGGCCTCGCGCTCGTCGGTGTGCTGCCGCTGGCGCTGTGGCGCCGCAGGCGGTCCGCCAAGGTCGGGTAAAGGCCTTGTAGAGCTTGTGACCCCGCTCCCGGAGGAAGGGCTGACCACCCTCGGTACCGCCGGGTAGGGTGCGGACCCATGGGTGGCGAGAGCGCAACACGTACGGCCCCGCGTACCGGCGGTGGCACTGGCAAGGGCCCGGTGGGCAGCCGGACCGGACAGCGGTTGTCCGGACTGGCCGTCGCACTGGGCCTTGTGCTGTTCCTCGGCGGATTCGGCTGGGGAGCGGTCGTCTACCGGCCGTACACGGTGCCCACCAGCTCGATGACACCGACCATCGACATGGGCGACCGGGTGCTGGCGCAGCGCATCGACGGCGGCGAGGTGCGCCGGGGCGATGTCGTCGTCTTCACGGACAAGTCGTGGGTGACGAACGCGCCCGTGGTCAAGCGCGTGGTGGCCGTCGGCGGCGACACCGTCTCCTGCTGCACGAACGGCAAGCTCGTCGTCAACGGCAAGGAGATCGACGAGGGTTACCTCAAGGGCGGCGCCGTCGAGGACAAGACGATCCCGACCGTGAAGGTCCCCAAGGGCCGGCTGTTCCTGCTCGGCGACGAGCGCCAGGGCTCCCTGGACTCCAGCGCCCACCTCACGGACGTCGCCAGCGGCACCGTCGCCAGCAGCGCCGTCAACGCCCGCGTGGACGCCGTCGTATGGCCCATGAAGGGCATGCTGAGCCGCCCGACCGGCTTCGAGGAACTCGGCTCCTTGTCCCACCCCGGTCCGCTGCGCACGATCGTCGCCCTGATCGTCGCGGGCGGGGTGCTCGTCCTCGGCGGCGGCGCCTACGGCCCCGTCGCCAAACTGCTGGCCGGCCGCCGCACCCGGACCCGGACGGAGCCCGCCGGTGCCCGCTGAGGCCACCGAGGAGGGCTCCTACGGAGACTCCTACGAGGGCGGGCTGCGCAGGGTCGCCCGGGTGATCCTCCTCGACCCGCAGGATCGCGTCCTGCTGCTGCACGGCCACGAGCCGGACGATCCGGCCGACGACTGGTGGTTCACGCCGGGCGGCGGCCTGGAGGGCGACGAGAGCCGCGAGGAGGCCGCGCTGCGGGAGCTCGCGGAGGAGACCGGGATCACCCGGGTGGAGCTCGGGCCGGTGCTGTGGACCCGGACCTGCTCCTTCCCGTTCGCGGGCCGCCGCTGGGACCAGGACGAGTGGTACTTCCTGGCCAGGACCTCCGTGACGGCCGAGGGGGTGCCCGGCGCCACGGCCCTCACCGAACTGGAGCGGCGCAGCGTCTCCGGAGCGCGTTGGTGGACGTGCCGGGAACTGGAGCGGGCGCATGAGACGGTGTACCCGACCAGACTCGCCGAGCTGCTCCGCAGGCTGATCGACGAAGGGCCCCCGGCCGGGCCGGTGACCCTTGACACGGAAATCGTCTAGGGGCGCACGGGACTGGCGCACAATGGTGGGATCGCACGGCTGAAGGGGAACATGCCATGAGCGCCGAGGACCTCGAAAAGTACGAGACCGAGATGGAGCTCAAGCTCTACCGGGAGTACCGCGATGTCGTCGGTCTGTTCAAATACGTGATCGAGACCGAACGGCGCTTCTACCTCACCAACGACTACGAGATGCAGGTGCACTCGGTCCAGGGCGAGGTGTTCTTCGAGGTGTCCATGGCGGATGCCTGGGTGTGGGACATGTATCGACCGGCCCGCTTCGTGAAGCAGGTCCGGGTCCTCACATTCAAGGACGTGAACATCGAGGAGCTGAACAAGAGCGATCTGGAGCTGCCGGGCGGCTGACGGCGGCTCCTCGCGGAGCACCCGTCGCTCGTGTGGGTGACGGAGTTCTCCACAACCACGGAACGGTCCACCAAGATCCACTCGGTGGGCCGTTCCGCGTGACGGTTGGCGCCGGAGGTGGTGCCGACATGAACGCACGCAGTGCACTCGGCAAGTACGGCGAGACGCTGGCCGCACGACGGCTGGTCGAGGCCGGGATGACGGTCCTGGAGCGCAACTGGCGCTGTGGCAGGACCGGCGAGATCGACATCGTGGCGCGGGACGGCGACGTCCTGGTGGTCTGCGAGGTCAAGACACGGCGGGCCGGTGCCTACGAGCACCCGATGGCCGCGGTGACCCCCGAGAAGGCGAAACGCCTGCGCGGCCTCGCCGCGTGCTGGATCCACGCCCACGGAGGGGCGCCACCGGGCGGGGTCCGCATCGACCTGGTGGGCGTGCTCCTGCCCGGCCGCGGCGCACCCGTCGTCGAGCACGCGCGGGGGGTGGTCTGACATGGCGTTCGCCCGTACGTGCTCGGTGGCGCTGGTGGGCGTCGAGGGCGTGGTCGTCGAGGTGCAGGCCGACCTCGAACCCGGAGTCGCCGCGTTCACCCTGGTGGGACTGCCCGACAAGAGCCTGACGGAGAGCAAGGACCGGGTGCGCGCCGCGGTCGTCAACTCAGGGGCGGCCTGGCCGCAGAAGAAGCTGACGGTGGGCCTGAGCCCGGCGTCCGTGCCCAAGAGCGGCAGCGGCTTCGACCTGGCCGTCGCCGCGGCGGTCCTCGGCGCGGCCGAACGGGTCGACCCCCGGGTGCTCGCCGACATCGTGATGATCGGGGAACTGGGACTCGACGGGAGGGTCCGCCCGGTCCGGGGGATCCTGCCCGCGGTGCTCGCGGCGGCGGAGTCGGGGTACGAGCAGGTGGTGGTGCCGGAGTGCGCCGCCGCCGAGGCGTCCCTCGTGCCCGGGGTGTCCGTGCTGGGCGTCCGCAGCCTGCGCCAGCTGATCGCCGTACTCGCGGACGAGCCCGTCCCCGACGAGGAACCGGACGAGCTGGGACGGCCCGATCCGCTCCTGGCCGGTCTGCGGGTGCCGGGCACCGGGGCCGCCACGGGCATGCACAGCGCGGGAGCGGCACATCACGACCCCGGTCACGACCTCGCCGACGTCGTCGGACAGGACGCGGCGCGCACGGCGGTGGAGATCTCCGCGGCGGGCGGACACCACCTCTTCCTCGAAGGGCCGCCGGGCGCGGGCAAGACGATGCTGGCGGAGCGGATGCCCGCGATCCTGCCCCGGCTCAGCCGGCAGGACTCACTGGAGGTCACGGCCGTCCACTCGGTGGCGGGCCTGCTGCCTCCCGGCAAACCCCTCATCGACGTCGCCCCCTACTGCGCCCCGCACCACTCGGCCACGATGCAGGCCCTGGTCGGGGGCGGACCCCACATGGCGCGGCCCGGAGCGGTGTCCCTGTCGCACCGCGGAATTCTCTTCCTCGACGAGACTCCGGAGTTCAGTGGCCAGGCCCTGGACGCGCTGCGGCAGCCACTGGAGTCGGGGTACGTGGTGATCGCCCGCAGCGCGGGCGTGGTGCGGTTCCCGGCGAGGTTCCAGATGGTCCTGGCGGCCAACCCGTGTCCCTGCGGCCGCTTCTCCCAGAAGGACGACTTCTGCGACTGCCCGCCCATGGCGATCCGCCGCTACCAGGCCCGCGTCTCCGGCCCCCTGCTCGACCGGGTGGACCTGCGGGTCACGGTGGACCGCGTCACCCGCGAAGAACTCGGCGCGTACGGGGCGCGCGGCGAGAGCACCGCTACCGTCGCGGACCGGGTGCGGGCCGCCAGGGAGCGGGCGGCGGCACGCCTCGCGGACACTCCCTGGCACACCAACAGCGAGGTCCCCGGCCGTGAACTGCGCAGCCGCTGGCACGCCGTGCGCGGGGCGATGGACGAGGCCGAACGCAGTCTGGAGCGGGGCGCGCTGACCGCGCGCGGGATCGACCGGGTCCTGCGGGTGGCCTGGACGGTCGCGGACCTCAAGGGCCACGACCGGCCCGACGAGACGGACGTGCTCCTCGCCCTGCAACTGCGCACCGGTGTCGCGCGCGGCGCGCTCAGCTCCACCCGGGTGCCGGTATGACCGCCCACGAGGACCCGGGCGACGAGGTCCACGCCCGCGCCTTCCTGGCCCGGGTCGTCGAACCGGGCGACGAGGTGGCCGGCCGGTGGATCCGTGAACTGGGCGCCGTCGAGGTGGCCCGGCGGCTGCGGGACGGGGGACCGCAGCTCGCCGGGGTCACCGACAAACGGTGGGCCGGAGCGTGCGCGCGGGCCGGGTCGGCCGAGCCGGGACGGGACCTGGAGGTCGCGCGGGAGGCCGGGGTGCGCTTCGTGTGCCCCGGCGACACCGAGTGGCCCGCTCAACTCGACGACCTCGGGGACGCGCGGCCCGTCGGACTGTGGGTGCGCGGTCGGCCCAGCCTGCGGATGTGGGCGCTCAAGTCGGTCGCCGTCGTCGGCGCCCGCGCCTGCACCGAGTACGGCGCCCACATGGCAGCCACCCTCGCCGCCGACCTCGCCGAGGACGGCTGGATCGTCGTGTCCGGCGGCGCCTACGGAGTCGACGGCGCCGCACATCGCGGCGCCCTCGGCGCGGGCGGTGCCACCGTCGCCGTGCTCGCCTGCGGAGTGGACCGGCCCTATCCGCGCGGCCACACCGAGTTGATCGGCAGGATCGCCGAACAGGGGCTCGTGGTGGGCGAGTTGCCACCCGGCGAGCATCCGACTCCGAGCAGGTTCATCCTCCGCAACCGGGTGATCGCCGCGCTCACCCGGGGCACCGTGGTGGTCGAGGCCGCGTATCGCAGCGGATCGCTCGTCACGGCCCGGGCGGCGCAGCGGCTGGGGCGCCACACCATGGGCGTGCCCGGCCCGGCCACCAGCGGACTGTCCGCCGGTGTGCACGAACTCCTGCGCGGCGACGCGGTGCTGGTCACCGATGCCGCCGAAGTCGTCGAACTGGTCGGCGGCATGGGCGAACTGGCCCCGGACCGGCGCGGACCGGTGCTCCCGCGCGACCTGTTGGAACCGGCCGCCCGCCGTGTCCTCGCCGCCCTCCCCGGCAACAGGACGGCGGCGGCAGGGGAGATCGCCCGGGGCGCGCAGACCACGGAGGACGACGCGGTCGCGAGACTGTACGAACTCCGAGCACTTGGTTACGTCGAACGACACGGCGACGGCTGGAAGTTGACACGCCAGGCGATGATCTCGGTCCGGCCCGGTCGGGGGCGCCGCTGACCGAGTGTGTTCGGCCGTCCGGGGGAACCCCGACACCCTTGGGAATTCCCGCAGTTGGCGCATTCCAGTGATCACACAGAGCGATCGGGGCGACCCTCCCGCGCACCCTGTCGAACGCGTCCGTGGCCGGTCCGGGCCCTTCCCTTCGCACACCGCGACGCCACAGTCACGCTACGCTCACGGGGATTCCGGCACAGACCGGCCAACAGGCTGGTAACTCCACACCACTCAGACAGCTCACCCAGGCAACCCCACTTCGCAGCAGAACGGCACAAGGCGACGAATGCCCCAGTACACCTCCGGGTCCGACCGGGCGGCGATCCCCCCAGCCGCCCGTGACGGTGGCAGCGTCCGGCCACCCGCTCCCTCGACGCTCGACGAGCTGTGGCGGTCGTACAAGACGACGGGTGATGAGCGGCTGCGTGAGCAGCTGATCCTGCACTACTCGCCGCTCGTGAAGTACGTCGCGGGACGGGTGAGCGTCGGACTGCCGCCCAATGTCGAGCAGGCGGACTTCGTGTCGTCGGGGGTGTTCGGACTGATCGACGCCATCGAGAAGTTCGACATCGAGCGGGAGATCAAGTTCGAGACGTACGCGATCACCCGCATCCGGGGCGCGATGATCGACGAGTTGCGTGCGCTGGACTGGATCCCGCGTTCGGTGCGGCAGAAGGCGCGGAACGTGGAGCGGGCGTACGCCACGCTGGAGGCGCGGCTCAGGCGCACCCCCAGCGAGGGCGAGGTGGCCGCCGAGATGGGCATCGCGGTGGAGGAACTCCACGCCGTTTTCAGCCAGTTGTCGCTGGCCAACGTGGTGGCGCTGGAGGAGCTGCTGCACGCCGGCGGCGAGGGCGGCGACCGGCTCAGCCTGATGGACACCCTGGAGGACACCGCCGCCGACAACCCGGTGGAGGTGGCGGAGGGACGGGAGCTGCGGCGGTTCCTGGCGCGGGCGATCAACACGTTGCCCGAGCGGGAGAAGACCGTCGTCACGCTCTACTACTACGAGGGCCTGACCCTCGCCGAGATCGGCAACGTGCTCGGGGTGACCGAGAGCCGGGTCAGCCAGATCCACACCAAGTCCGTGCTCCAGCTGCGCGCCAAACTGGCCAGTTTCGGCCGTTGAGCGAACGCCGTACCGCGTTCATGACCTCGCAGAATCGTGCCTGCATGGCCCGGGTCACTCCCGCCCGGGGTGGAGCGTCCGTAGAGTGGTTGACGTGCCAAGGATTCGAGCGGCCTCCGTGGCCGAGCACCGGTCGATGCAGCGAGCCGCCCTGCTGGACGCGGCTCGTTCCCTGCTGTCCGAGGGCGGGACGGAGGCGCTGACCTTCCCGGCCCTGGCCGAGCGGACGGGTCTCGCGCGGTCCTCCGTGTACGAGTACTTCCGCTCGCGGGCCGCCGTCGTTGAGGAACTCTGCGAGGTCGACTTCCCCGTCTGGGCGGCGGACGTGTCGGCGGCGATGGAGCGGGCGGACTCGGCGCAGGGCAAGGTCGAGGCGTACGTGCGCCAGCAGCTCGCCCTGGTCGGGGACCGGCGGCACCGGGCCGTCGTCGCCATCTCCGCGAGTGAACTGGACGCCGGGGCGCGGGAGAAGATCCGGGCCGCGCACGGCGGGCTGGTCGCGATGATCGTCGAGGCCCTGGCCGAGATGGGGCACGGAGAGCCGCGACTGGCGGCGATGCTGTTGCAGGGCGTTGTCGACGCGGCTGTGCGGCGGATCGAGCTGGGGGCCGCGGAGGACCCCTCGGTGATCACCGAGGCCGCGGTACGCATGGCCCTGCGGGGCGTGGAGGGCTGAGGGCCGGCGAGCGGGCCGGAGCGGGCCGGCTCCGCCCCCCTGCGGCGGAGCCGCACATCGACGCGGCCCGCCCCGCGCTCCTAAGGAGCGCCGAGCACCGGCAGCAACCGGGACGGCCCCCTGTTCAGCAGCCACGGCGGCAGCAGCTCCAGCGGGTCCAGGTACACCTCCCCTCTCAGCAGGCCCCAGTGCACGCACGACGTCGTACCGCAGTGCGAGCCGGTGAGCTCCACCGTCCCCACCACCCCGCCCGCCTCCACCTCGTCCCCCTTCTTCACCGACGCGGTCACCGGCTCGTAGGTCGTGCGGAGGTCGGTGCCCGTCAGTTCCACCGCGACCACGCCCCGCCCCGCCACCCGCCCCGCGAAGGACACCCGGCCCGGTGCCACCGCCCGCACCGGAGCGCCGGCCGGGGCCGCCAGGTCCACGCCCCGGTGGCCGCGGGCGTAGCGCGTCGCCGGGGGCTCCCAGCCTCGTAGGACCAAGGGGTGGGAGCCGACGGGCCAGGCGCGGGCGACGGCCGGGACCGAGGGGGCGGACGGGACGGACGGGGGCGGGACGCCCGGGTCGGGAGGGGCGTCGTCCGCCCGGGCCGCGCAGGTGAGGAGAACGAGGAAGAGGGCCAGTACCGAGGCGAGTGCCGTGTGCCGGTTTCGTCGTGTTCGCATGGCACAAACCGTGCCGTACCCGTGGCGATCATGGCCGGGACCTGTGGACCGACGAGGGCCTGTGGACAACGGCGTCACCCGGTACCTCGCGGGTCCCGTACACTTCCTTTGGCGATCCGGGTCACCGGGTCGACTTCGCACGCCCCGACATCCGGTCCTCCGTCGAGAGACGAAACCGATGTCAGCGCTCCTCGGTCCTCTGGGCACGCGCACGTGGGCGTCAGGCGCGAGTGCCGTCCCGGCACCCGCGGCACAACCGAGAAAATCAAGGAGAACGGCCATGGCCGTCGTCACGATGCGGGAGCTGCTGGAAAGCGGCGTCCACTTCGGTCACCAGACCCGTCGCTGGAACCCGAAGATGAAGCGCTTCATCTTCACCGAGCGCAACGGCATCTACATCATCGACCTGCTCCAGTCGCTGTCGTACATCGACCGCGCCTACGAGTTCGTCAAGGAGACCGTCGCCCACGGCGGCACGGTCATGTTCGTCGGCACGAAGAAGCAGGCGCAGGAGGCCATCGCCGAGCAGGCCACCCGCGTCGGCATGCCCTACGTCAACCAGCGCTGGCTGGGCGGCATGCTCACCAACTTCTCGACCGTCTACAAGCGCCTCCAGCGTCTGAAGGAGCTTGAGCAGATCGACTTCGAGGACGTCGCCGCGTCCGGTCTCACCAAGAAGGAGCTTCTCGTGCTCTCGCGCGAGAAGGCCAAGCTGGAGAAGACCCTCGGTGGTATCCGCGAGATGTCCAAGGTCCCCAGCGCCGTCTGGATCGTGGACACCAAGAAGGAGCACATCGCGGTCGGCGAGGCCCGGAAGCTCAACATCCCGGTCGTCGCCATCCTCGACACGAACTGCGACCCCGACGAGGTCGACTACAAGATCCCGGGCAACGACGACGCGATCCGCTCCGTCACCCTGCTCACCCGCGTGATCGCCGACGCCGTCGCCGAGGGCCTCATCAGCCGCTCCGGTGTCGCCGCCGAGGCCAAGGGTGACAAGGCCGCCGGCGAGCCGCTCGCCGCCTGGGAGCGCGACCTGCTCGAAGGCGAGAAGAAGGCCGACGAGGCCCCCGCCGCCGACGCCGAGGTCCAGGCCTCCGCCGAGACGGAGAAGGTCGCCGACGCCGAGCAGGCCGAGGCTCCGGTCGCCGTCGAGGAAGCCGCCGCCGAGGCGCCCGCCGCCGAGCAGGCCTGATCCTCCGGCCAACGGCCTGACCTTCCGGGCCAAAGGGCTGAGCCGAAGTGACGGCGGGTGGTGCCGACCGCGCCACCCGCCGTTCACTCGCAGCCCCTAGATCTTCGTAGCCCGTAGATCTTTGGCGGAAGCCCGCTCACCAGGGGGTCGCCGCCGACTTCGAGACTTCGAACTCCGAGAAGAGATTTCCAGATCATGGCGAACTACACCGCCGCCGACGTCAAGAAGCTCCGCGAGCTCACCGGCGCCGGCATGATGGACTGCAAGAAGGCGCTGGACGAGGCCGAGGGCAACGTCGAGAAGGCCGTCGAGGCGCTCCGTATCAAGGGCCAGAAGGGCGTCGCCAAGCGCGAGGGCCGCTCCGCCGAGAACGGCGCCGTGGTCTCCCTCATCGCCGACGACAACACCTCCGGTGTCCTGGTCGAGCTGAAGTGCGAGACGGACTTCGTCGCCAAGGGCGAGAAGTTCCAGGCCGTCGCCGGCCAGATCGCCCAGCACGTCGCCGCCACCGCCCCGGCCGACATCGAGGCGCTGCTCGCGTCCGAGATCGAGCCCGGCAAGACGGTCCAGGCATTCGTCGACGAGGCCAACGCGAACCTGGGCGAGAAGATCGTCCTCGACCGCTTCGCCCAGTACGCCGACGGCTACGTGTCCGCGTACATGCACCGCACGATGCCCGACCTGCCCCCGCAGATCGGTGTCCTCGTCGAGCTGGACAAGCCGAACGCCGAGGTCGCCCGCGGTGTCGCCCAGCACATCGCCGCCTTCGCGCCGAAGTACCTGGCCAAGGACGACGTGCCGGCCGAGGTCGTCGAGTCCGAGCGCCGCATCGCCGAGGAGACCACCCGCGCCGAGGGCAAGCCCGAGGCCGCGATCGCCAAGATCGTCGAGGGTCGCGTCAACGGCTTCTTCAAGGACGCGACGCTGCTCGGTCAGCCGTACGCGCTCGACCCCAAGAAGTCCGTCCAGAAGGTTCTGGACGAGGCGGGTGTCACCCTGAAGCGCTTCACGCGCATCAAGGTCGGCATCTGAGTCCGTACCGCGATCGACGCGCGGCGCCCGGTGGAATCCCGCTAGGGTCGTCAGCAGTCGGCCGGGTACGCCGTCGCGCACGCGCGCGTGGCGGACGACAGCAGATCTGACGAGGAGGCCATTGCCGAGCATGGGTTGCGACAGACACCCCACCGGCAGTGGCCTTCTTCGTGTGTGCGACCACGTAAAAGAGGCGAGAACGTCATGACCACCAAGCCCCAGAAGAGCGACGACGGCAAAGTACGCGGCCGGTTTCTGCTGAAGCTGTCCGGAGAGGCCTTCTCCGGAGGCGGTGGCCTGGGCGTCGACCCCGACGTGGTGCACAAGATCGCCCGCGAGATCGCGGCCGTCGTACGGGACGGCGCGGAGGTCGCCGTCGTCATCGGCGGCGGCAACTTCTTCCGCGGCGCCGAACTCCAGCAGCGCGGCATGGACCGGGCCCGCTCCGACTACATGGGCATGCTCGGCACGGTGATGAACTGCCTCGCCCTCCAGGACTTCCTGGAGAAGGAGGGCATCGACAGCCGCGTCCAGACCGCCATCACCATGGGCCAGGTCGCCGAGCCGTACATCCCGCTGCGCGCCGTGCGCCACCTGGAGAAGGGCCGTGTGGTCATCTTCGGCGCCGGTATGGGCATGCCGTACTTCTCCACCGACACCACCGCCGCCCAGCGCGCCCTGGAGATCAACGCCGAGGCGCTGCTGATGGGCAAGAACGGTGTCGACGGGGTCTACGACTCCGACCCGAAGACCAACCCCGCGGCCGTCAAGTTCGACTCGCTGAGCTACGGCGAGGTCATCACCCAGGACCTCAAGGTCGCCGACATGACCGCCATCACCCTGTGCCGCGACAACAAGCTTCCGATCCTGGTCTTCGAGCTTCTGGCGGAGGGCAATATCGCCCGCGCCGTCAAGGGTGAGAAGATCGGCACGCTTGTGGGTGACCAAGGCAGCCAGGGCTGATGACCCTGACCGGGGGATGGACAATGTCCTGCCGGTCGGGAACCGTGCAGGAAGAAGACGCGACGCAGCCGGCCGCCGACGCCGACACAGCACAGCAGCCGGGCCTACTCAAGACACGCAGGAGCAAGTGGTGATCGAAGAGACCCTCCTCGAAGCCGAGGAGAAGATGGAGAAGGCCGTCGTGGTCGCCAAGGAGGACTTCGCCGCGATCCGCACCGGCCGTGCGCACCCGGCGATGTTCAACAAGATCGTGGCCGACTATTACGGCGCACTGACACCGATCAACCAGCTGGCTTCGTTCTCCGTGCCGGAGCCGCGCATGGCCGTGGTGACCCCGTTCGACAAGAGCGCGCTGCGCAACATCGAGCAGGCGATCCGTGACTCGGACCTCGGCGTCAACCCGAGCAACGACGGCAACATCATCCGTGTGACGTTCCCGGAGCTGACCGGGGAGCGCCGCAAGGAGTACATCAAGGTCGCCAAGACCAAGGCCGAGGACTCCAAGATCTCGATCCGCTCCATCCGCCGCAAGGCCAAGGAAGCGATCGACAAGGCGATCAAGGACGGCGACATCGGCGAGGACGAGGGCCGTCGCGCGGAGAAGGAGCTCGACGACACCACGGCGAAGTACGTCGCCCAGGTGGACGAACTCCTCAAGCACAAGGAAGCGGAGCTGCTAGAGGTCTGATGAACGACTCTTCCTGGGGGGCACCGCCACAAGCCGGGTACTGGGGGCCGTCCGACGAGGGGCCTGTCCAGGGGGCTGCCCCGGCGGGTCCCACGTACGATGCGCCCAAGGCGCAGCAGACTCGCCCCATGCCCATCGTGCCCGACGAGCCCGCATACGGCGGACACCAGGATGACGACCGGGGGGCCGCTCGGCTGAGCGGCCCCTTGTTCCGCGACGAGACGTTCCGCGACGAGACGCGGCAGCCGCCGTACGACGTACGGCAGTCGCCGTCGTACGACCCGCGGACACCGACCTCTGACATGCCGCAGGCGCTCCCCTACGGGGTGGGGCCGCAGAATCCGGAGCCCATGCCCGACGTCCCGCCATCGGCGCCCGCCCCGCAGAAGAAGAGCGCGGGCCGGGACCTGGGTGCGGCCATAGGGGTCGGGGTCGGACTCGGCGCGGTGATCGCCGCGTCCCTGTTCGTCGTCAAGGCCGTGTTCGTCGGCGTGATAGCGGTCGCCGTCGTGGTGGGTCTGTGGGAGCTGACCTCGCGGCTTCAGGAGCGCAAGGGCATCAAGGCGCCCCTCGTGCCCCTCGCGGTCGGCGGTGCGGCGATGGTCGTCGCCGGTTACGTCCGGGGCCCTGAGGGCGCCTGGGTCGCCATGGCGCTCACGGCGCTCGCCGTCCTGGTCTGGCGGATGACGGAACCGCCGGAGGGCTACCTCAAGGACGTCACGGCGGGCGTCTTCGCGGCGTTCTACGTGCCGTTCCTGGCCACGTTCGTCGCCCTGATGCTCACCGCCGACGACGGCGCCTGGCGGGTGCTGACGTTCCTGCTGCTGACCGTCGTCAGCGACACCGGGGCGTACGCCATCGGCTGGCGCTTCGGCAGGCACAAGCTCGCCCCGCGCATCAGCCCCGGCAAGACCCGCGAGGGCCTGTTCGGGGCGGTGTCCTTCGCGATGGTGGCGGGCGCGCTGTGCATGCAGTTCCTGATCGACGACGGCAGCTGGTGGCAGGGCCTCGTCCTGGGCCTCGCGGTCGCGGCCAGCGCCACGCTGGGCGACCTCGGCGAGTCCATGATCAAGCGGGACCTCGGCATCAAGGACATGGGCACGCTGCTGCCGGGTCACGGCGGCATCATGGACCGGCTGGACTCCCTGCTGCCCACGGCTCCCGTGGTGTGGTTGATGTTCGTGCTGTTCGTCGGCTCCGGCTGACCGGCGGGGATACCCGCTGACCTGCGGTTTCGCGGAGGAGGGGCTCGTTGTCCACAGGGCGGCGAGTCCCTCTTCGTATGTCTGCGACACTGGTAGGGCCATGCCTAAGCCCGGAGAACTCACATTCGTCGCCCCGCGCGGAGCCCAGAAGCCGCCGCGGCACCTCGCCGATCTCACGCCCGCCGAGCGCAAGGAAGCCGTCGCGGCGGTCGGCGAGAAGCCGTTTCGCGCCAAGCAGCTCTCGCAGCACTACTTCGCGCGTCTCGCGCACGACCCGGAGCAGTGGACCGACATCCCCGCCGGTTCGCGCGCCAAGCTCCAGGAGGCGCTGCTCCCTGAGCTGATGACGGTCGTACGGCATCTGTCGACCGACCAGGACACCACCCGCAAGACGCTGTGGCGGCTGTTCGACGGGACGCTCGTCGAGTCCGTGCTGATGCGGTACCCGGACCGGGTCACCATGTGCATCAGCTCGCAGGCCGGCTGCGGGATGAACTGCCCGTTCTGCGCGACGGGCCAGGCCGGCCTCGACCGGAACCTCTCCACCGGTGAGATCGTGCACCAGATCGTGGACGGCATGCGCGCGCTGCGCGACGGCGAGATCCCGGGGGGTCCCGCCCGGCTCTCCAACATCGTCTTCATGGGCATGGGCGAGCCCCTCGCCAACTACAAGCGGGTCGTCCAGTCCATCCGTGCCCTCACCGACCCCGAGCCGGACGGCCTCGGCCTCTCGCAGCGCGGGATCACCGTCTCGACGGTCGGACTCGTGCCGGCGATCCACCGTTTCGCGGACGAGGGCTTCAAGTGCCGGCTCGCGATCTCGCTGCACGCGCCGGACGACGACCTGCGCGACACCCTGGTCCCCGTGAACACCCGGTGGAAGGTCCGCGAGGTCCTCGACGCCGGCTGGGAGTACGCGGCGAAGTCCGGGCGCCGGCTGTCCATCGAGTACGCGCTGATCCGGGACATCAACGACCAGGCGTGGCGCGGCGACCGGCTCGGCCGGCTCCTCAAGGGCAAGCCCGTGCACGTCAACCTGATCCCGCTGAACCCGACGCCGGGCTCCAAGTGGACGGCCTCCCGCCCCGAGGACGAGAAGGCGTTCGTCGAGGCCATCGCGGCCCATGGGGTGCCGGTCACCGTCCGGGACACCCGTGGCCAGGAGATCGACGGAGCGTGCGGTCAGCTGGCGGCCACCGAGAGGTAACCTTCACCCGTACCACCTGTACGTACACCTTCATATCCGACAGGGGAGCGCGCAGCGCTGAGAGTGCGGCAATCGGGCCGCAGACCCTCTGAACCTCGCCCAGGTCATTCTGGGTAGGAAGTTCGGTCATCACCGTGAACACCAAGAAGTACTGTGCTGTCCTCGTGGGCCTCGGCCTGGTCACGCTCTCCGCGTGCGGGTCGGGCTCGGACGGCAGCGGCGGCTCCGGCTCCAAGACCGTCACGCTCGTCAGCCACGACTCGTGGGCCGTCTCCAAGAGCGTCCTCAAGGACTTCGAGAAGCAGTCCGGCTACACCGTCAAGGTCCTCAAGGACGGCGACGCCGGACAGGCCGTCAACAAGGCGATCCTGACCAAGGACAACCCCCAGGGAGACGTCTTCTTCGGCGTCGACAACACCCTGCTCTCCCGCGCGCTCGACAACGGCCTCTTCCAGTCCTACGACGCGAAGGGCTCCGCGACCGTCAAACCCGCCTACCGCGTCGACGAGTCCAAGCACCGGGTCACGCCCATCGACACCGGCGACATCTGCGTCAACTACGACAAGGCCTACTTCAGCAAGCACAAGCTGACCCCGCCCACCTCCTTCGCGGACCTGGTCAAGCCCGAGTACAAGAACCTCCTGGTCACCGAGAACGCGGCCACCTCCTCGCCCGGCCTCGGCTTCCTGCTCGGCAGCGCGGCCCAATTCGGGGACGACGGCTGGCAGGCGTACTGGAAGCAGCTCAAGGCCAACGGCGTGAAGGTCGTCGACGGCTGGGAGCAGGCCTACGACCAGGAGTTCTCCGGGTCGGCCGGTGGCAGGAAGGCGGGCGGCGACCGGCCCCTCGTCGTCTCGTACGCTTCCTCGCCGCCCGCCGAGGTCATCTACGGCGACCCGAAGCCGACCACCGCGCCCACCGGGGTGGCGTACGGCACCTGCTTCCGGCAGACCGAGTACGCGGGACTGCTCAGCAACGCGAGGAACACCAAGGGCGGCAAGGCCTTCATCGACTTCCTGCTCACCAAGGAGTTCCAGGAGGACATGCCGCTCAACATGTTCGTCTACCCGGTGATCGAGGGCGCGACCGTGCCGGCCGAGTTCACGAAGTACGGTCCGCAGGCCAAGGACCCCGAGACCATGGCCCCCGCGAAGATCGCCGCCGACCGGGACCAGTGGGTCAAGTCGTGGACCTCGCTCGTACTGAAGTAGCCCCCCGGCGGACCCACCGGGGCAGCGTGACGCGGCTCGGTCTCATGGCCGTGCCCGTCGCGTTCTTCGCGGTGTTCTTCGCCTATCCGGTCGCCGCGATCGTCGCGCGCGGCCTGAAGGTGGACGGCGCCTGGCAGTTGGGCCGCATCGCGGACGTGCTGGCCCAGTCGGACATCCGGCACGTCCTGTGGTTCACCACCTGGCAGGCGCTCGCCTCCACCGCGCTCACGCTGCTCATCGCGCTCCCCGGCGCGTATGTCTTCGCGCGCTTCGACTTCCCGGGCCGGCACGTGCTGCGGGCGGTCGTGACGGTCCCCTTCGTGCTGCCCACGGTCGTCGTCGGTACGGCCTTCCTCGCGCTCGTCGGCCGCGGCGGACTCCTGGACGACCTGTGGGGCGTACGGCTGGACACCACCGTGTGGGCCATCCTGCTCGCGCACGTCTTCTTCAACTACGCGGTCGTCGTCCGGACGGTGGGCGGCCTCTGGGCCCAGCTCGACCCGCGTCAGGAGGAGGCCGCGCGGATGCTCGGCGCCTCCCGGCTGCGGGCCTGGCGGCAGGTGACGCTGCCCGCGCTCGCGCCCGCCGTGGCCGCCGCCGCGCTGATGGTCTTCCTGTTCACCTTCACCTCGTTCGGTGTGGTGCAGATCCTCGGCGGCCCGACCTTCTCGACCCTCGAAGTGGAGATCTACCGCCAGACCTCCGAGATCTTCGACCTCTCCACGGCGGCCGTGCTGACGATCGTCCAGTTCGCCGCGGTGGGCACGATCCTCGCCGTCCACGCCTGGACGGTACGGCGACGGGAGACGGCCCTGCGGCTGGTGGACCCGGCGGTGACCGCACGCCGCCCGCGCGGGGCCGGCCAGTGGTCCCTGCTGGCCGGAGTCCTCGTCTCGATCCTCCTGCTGCTCGTACTGCCGCTCGCGGTGCTGGTCCAACGGTCGCTCGGCACAGCGCACTTCGGCTACTACCGGGCGCTGACCCACGACGACGGCGGCACCTTCCTGGTCCCGCCGATCGCCGCGATCGGCAACTCGCTGGAGTACGCCGTCGCCGCCACCGCCATCGCCGTGCTGATCGGCGGCCTCGCCGCCGCGGCCCTGACCCGGCGCGACGCGGGACGGCTGGTACGCGGCTTCGACGCGCTGCTGATGCTGCCGCTCGGGGTGTCGGCGGTGACGGTCGGCTTCGGCTTCCTGATCTCGCTCGACAAACCCCCGGTGGATCTGCGGAGTTCATGGATCCTGGTGCCGCTCGCGCAGGCGCTGGTCGGTGTCCCCTTCGTCGTACGGACCATGCTGCCCGTGCTGCGGGCGGTGGACGGGCGGCTGCGGGAGGCGGCGGCCGTGCTCGGGGCGTCGCCGTGGCGGGTGTGGCGCGAGGTCGATCTGCCGTTGGTGCGGCGGGCGTTGCTGATCGCCGCCGGGTTCGCGTTCGCGGTGTCGCTGGGGGAGTTCGGGGCGACCGTGTTCATCGCGCGGCCCGACAACCCGACGCTGCCGGTCGCGGTGGCCCGGCTGCTGTCCCGGCCCGGGGATCTCAACTACGGCCAGGCGATGGCCCTTTCGACGATTCTGATGGTGGTGTGCGCGGTGGCCCTGCTGGTCCTTGAGCGGCTGCGCACCGACCGGACGGGGGAGTTCTAGATGCCGTCGGACCTGCTGCTGGGCCTTGAGGACGCGACCGTACGGTTCGGCGGGCGCCCGGTGCTGGACGCCGTCGACCTGGGTGTCGCCGAGCACGAGATCGTGTGTGTGCTCGGGCCGAGCGGCAGCGGCAAGTCGACGCTGCTGCGGGCGGTGGCCGGGCTGCAAGCCCTGGACTCCGGGCGGGTGCTGCTCGACGGACACGACCAGGCCGGGGTGCCCGCGCACCGGCGCGGGGTGGGTCTGATGTTCCAGGACCATCAGCTGTTCCCGCAGCGGGACGTGGCCGGCAACGTGGCCTTCGGACTGCGGATGCGCGGCGCGTCGAAGGGACAACAGAAGGACCAGGTGGGGGAGTTGCTCGACCTGGTCGGACTGCCGGGTGCCGCCCGGCGGGCCGTCGCCGGGCTGTCCGGCGGTGAGCAGCAGCGGGTCGCGCTCGCCCGCGCTCTCGCGCCCCGCCCCCGGCTCCTCATGCTCGACGAACCGCTCGGCCAGCTCGACCGGTCGCTGCGGGAGCGGCTGGTCGTCGAACTCCGGGAGCTGTTCGGGGTGTTGGGCACGACCGTGCTGGCGGTCACGCACGACCAGGGCGAGGCGTTCGCGCTGGCCGACCGGGTCGTGGTGATGCGGGACGGGCGGATCGCCCAGTCCGGTACGCCACTTGAGGTCTGGCAGCGCCCCGCCGACGAGTTCGTGGCCCGTTTCCTCGGCTTCGACAACGTGGTCGCGGCGACCGTCACGGGCGAGGCCGCGGACACCCCCTGGGGCAAGGTGCCGGTCCCCGAGGCGGCCCCTCAGGGCTCCCGCACACTCCTCGTACGCCCGGCGGGCGTACGCCTGTTGCCCGCCGACGAGGGCCTGCGCTGCACGGTCGCCGCGCGCACCTTCCGGGGCACCCATGTCGCCGTGCGACTCCAGCCGGAGGGCGCGCCGCGCCTGGAGGCGGCGTGCGCGCTGCGGGCGGCGCCGGAGGTCGGGGACACGGTCGGGGTGGAGTTCGACGCGGCCGAGACCGTCGTACTCGACGGCTGAGGGCCGGGCGGACATGCGTGTGGCCCGCCCCCACGAACCGGGCGGGCCACAACAGTGGTTCGATCAGCGGCCGTTGGCCGCACCGCGGCGACGCATGCCGTAGTAGACGGCTCCGCCGCCCACGAGGACGAACGCGCCCGCGATACCGGCGATCATGCCGGTGTTGGAGTTGGCACCGGTCTCGGCGAGGTTCGAGGTACCGGCCGCCGGGGACGGCTCGTTGTCCGTCGTCGTCGCGGGAGCGGTGCTGCTGCTCTCCGAGGCGGACGGGGTCGGGGTGTCGGACTCGGCCGGGGTGGTGGCGGTCTCCGACGGGGTCGGGGAGGCCTCGGTCGGGGTCGGGGTGGGCGACTCCGACTGGCAGGCCTTGGACGGGGTGGTCAGGTTCGGGGAGATGTTCTTGTTGAGGCCGTTGGTGGCCGTGACGTGGACGCGGTACGTCGCGTTCGGCTGCCAGTCCTCGGAGAAGGTGACGGTTTCACCCTTGGCGGAGCCCTTGACGGTCTGAGCGTCGCCGACCTGCCTGGCGTCGGAACCGTTGTTCTCCAGGAACACCGTGATGGTCGCCTCGGTGGCCGAGGCGTCCTTGTCGGTGACGATGATGACGCCCTTGGCGCCGTCACACGTGGCTTCGGCGGAGAACTCGCTGATGTTGCAGGCGAGCGCGTTGCCCGCGAAGCCGAGCGCGAGTGCGGCCGAGGCGGACGCGACACCGAGGATGCGTACGGTACGTCGAGATATGGACACGTTTGCCCTTCACGGGATGTGCAACTGCGGGGGGTTCAGGGGGAGATGGAGCGGTATGCGGGGTGAGGCACCACCACCCCCAGGCGTCTCACTGGTCTATAAGTGCTGCGTAAGCAGTGTCAATGCATATGCGATGTACAGCAGTTGGCTTTACCTGCCCTTTAATCAGAGAGACGTTTCAGCGCCTCCGGAGCCTCCTCGATCCGGTCAACGAGGGCGATACGGGCCGCCATCGGCCGTTCCCGGGCAAGTGCGCGCAGCAGCGGCCAGGCCGGCAGCCGCTCCGTCCAGTGCTCCCGGTCCACCAGCACCATCGGCGTGGGCTCCCCGCGCGACCCGTAGTAGTTCGGTGTCGCGTTGTCGAAGATCTCCTGTACGGTCCCGGCCGCGCCCGGCAGGAACACCACCCCCGCGTTGGAGCGGGCCAACAGACCGTCCTCGCGGGTGGCGTTGGCGAAGTACTTGGCGATGTGCGAGGCGAAGGCGTTCGGCGGCTCGTGGCCGTAGAACCAGGTGGGGATGCCCACCGAGTGGTTGCCCTCGGGCCAGCGCTCGCGGACCTGGAAGGCGAGTTCGGCCCACGCGGTGACGGAGGGGCTGAACGACGGCGCGGCGGCGAGGAGTTCGCAGGCCTTGTCCAGCATCGCGTCCTCGTACGGCGCCGCGTACGCACCCAGGTTGGCCGCCTCCATCGCGCCGGGACCGCCGCCGGTCGCCACCGTGAACCCCGAGCGGCTCAACTCCCGGCCCAGGCGCGCGGCACCGCCGTAGGCCTCCGTCCCGCGCGCCGTCGCGTGGCCGCCCATGATGCCCACCACCCGTGCCCCGCGCAGGAGTTCGTCGAGGGCGTCGGAGATCGAGTCGTCGTGGACGGCGCGCAGCATCGAGGCGTAAATGTCGCCGTCCGCCTTGGTCCGCTGGAACCAGTCGTACGCGAGCGCGTCCGGCGTCCCCTCGTAGCCCTGGTCGAGCGAGGCGAACAGCTCGGCCGGCGTGTAGAGACGACCGCGGTAGGGGTCGAAGGGCAGATGCGGGACCGGCGGGAAGACCAGCGCGCCGTCGGCCCGCACCTTCGCGACGGCCTCGTCGCGCATCGCGCAGCCGAGGAAGACGGCGCCCGAGGTGTCGGTGCCGAGCAACTCCTTTGTACGGTCCGTCAGATCGACGGCCTGGACGCGATGCCCACCGAGTGAGCCGCGCGCCGCGACCACCTCGTCGAACTCGGCGAGGGACTCGATCTCACGGTCACCGGAGGCGGGGGGAAGGGTGGGCAGCACGCGCCCATGCTAGGTCGTGGCGGCGAAGTCCCTTTCTCCGCCGCCAGCATCGTCCGCCGGTGGGCCCGGCGGTCGACGAACACCCCGGCCGCCGGACCGGCCGGCAGCGTGCCCGCGGCGACCGCCGCGATCAGCCCTGGACCGCCGCCGGGTCCATCCACACGACCTCCCAGGAGTGGCCGTCGAGGTCGTCGAAGGAGCGGCCGTACATGAAGCCCTGGTCGATGGCGTCCGTGCTGCCCGTGGCGCCGGCGGCGAAGGCCTTGTCGACCAGCTCGTCGACCTTCTCGCGGCTCTCGGCGCTCAGACACAGCAGGACCTCGCTGGTCGTCGTCGAGTCGGCGATCTCCTTCTTGGTGAAGTCGCGGTACCGCCCCTTGCTGAGCAGCATCGCGACGATCGTGTCACTGATCACGACACACGCGCACTCCTCGGTGCTGAACTGCGGGTTGATCGAGTAGCCCAGCTCCGTGAAGAACTTCCTCGACGCGTCGACGTCGTTCACGGCCAGGTTCACGAAGATCATCTGCTGATACATGCGGGGTCTCTCCCATCGGGCGTGTGTGCTGTTCGGTGGGTAGACCGGCCGTCCGTGCGAAACTCATCGGCCGGCCAGCGGGAGCGCCGCCAGCTCGGCCACGGACAGGGTCAGCGGGAGGAACAGGGCCAGCAGCGCGCCCGCCCGCAGGGCCGCCGCGCTGCGCAGCATCGTGGCGGGGGCGCCCAGGCGGAGCAGCGCGGCCGTGGTGTCGGCGCGGGCGTGCTTGGCCTCCAGCGCGGCGGTGAACAGGGTCGCCACCGTGCAGCCGGTGACCAGGAGCAGGCCGAGGGTGGTCAGGGGGCCGAAGGCCGGGGCGTCCGCGTCGTAGAGCGCCGTCATCGCGAAGCCGCCGGAGGCCACCGCGCACACCACGCCCAGCGGGCGGCCGATCCGGGTCGCCTCCTCCATCAGGACCCGGCCGGCCAGCAGCCGGAGCGCGCCGGGGCTGACGGACTGGAGCAGCCGGCCGCAGAGGTGGGTGAGTCCGGGGCCCGCCAGCGCGAGGCCGATCGCGGTCAGCACCCAGCCGGCCAGGACGCTCGCCGGGCCGTCGGAGAGTCCGCCGGGCAGGGACAGCCCGCCGGCGTCCCGCATCCGGTTCGCGTACGCCTCCACCGCGAGCCCGGCAGCCAGGACCGCGATGCCCCAGGGGAGGCCACGCGGGGCTTCCCGGGGAGCGGCCGGGCGCGAGGGGTCGGGGTGGTCGCCGGGGGCGCCGCCGCTCGTGGCCGCCAACTGCTCGGCCTGTACCGGCTGTTCGGCCGGTTCGGGCTCCCGCCCGCCGGCCCGGCCCGCGCCGCGCAGGTGCGCGCCGAAGCGGCCGTACGCCCCGAAGGTCTCGCGGGACGCCGGGCGGCCCTGCGCGCCGAAGCGGCCGTAGGACCGTGCCGGGCCCTGTTCCGAGGCGGGGCGGAGGTCGCGGGGGCGCAGGGTGAGGGCCACCGCGACGGAGGCGGTCACCGGGACGAGGGCGAGGAGGGTCAGTGCGGCGGGGAGGGGGAGCGGCTGGTCCGAGGCGAGGAACTCGGCCGCCGCGCCGTCGAAGGGCATGCCGGTGAGGTCGCCGCGCAGGTGCAGGAAGAAGAGGAGCGCCAGCATGGAACCGAGGGTGCAGGCCAGCGCGGTGGTGGTCGCCGAGATGGCCATCAGGCGGCCGGGGCCGAGGCCGATCGCGGAGAGGCCGGGGCGGGGTCTGGTCGCCGGGTCGGTGCGGGAGACGGCCACCGCGAAGTAGACGGTGGCGGCCAGCGGGGTCAGGCACCAGCCGAGGCGCAGGGCCGAGGCGGCGGGGGAGTCGGGGTGGCTCATCGCGTAGCCGAGGGTGCACAGCAGGAGGAAGCCCGTGCCCGCCGAGGCCACCGCGACCAGCAGACGGCGCAGTTGGACGGCGGGGTGCGAGCCGCGGGTCAGACGGAGAGCGAGCACGCGGCCCGGCCTTCCGTCTCGGTGACCGGGGGGAGGTGGACGGTGTTGACCCGGCGTCCGTCCAGGAGCGACACCGTGCGGTCCGCGAGGGCCGCGGTCTCCGTCTCGTGGGTGGCGAGGACGACCGTGATGCCGTGCGAGCGGGCCGCCGTGGTGAGCGTGCGCAGGACGTGGGCGCGGTCGGCGCGGTGCAGCGGGGCGGTCGGCTCGTCGGCGAACAGGACCGTCGGCGCCGGGGCCAGCGCGCGGGCGATGGAGACGCGCTGGCGCTCCGCCTGGCGCAGTTCGTGCGGGCGCTTGCGGGCGTGCTCGCCGATGTCGAGGCGGTCCAGCCACTCCAGTGCGGCGGTCTTCGCGCGGCGGCGGCTGGTGCCGCGCAGCATCAGGGGCAGGGCCGCGTTCTCCCAGACGTTCAGCTCGGGGACGAGCACGGGCGCCGGGTCGATCCAGCCGAAGCGGTCGCGGCGCAGCCGTTCGCGGGTCATCGGGCCCATGGTGTGCACGGGCACGCTGTTGAACCAGACCTCGCCCTGGCCGGGGCGCTCCAGTCCCGAGAGGCAGCGCAGCAGGGTCGTCTTGCCGCTGCCGCGCGGGCCGCAGACGGCGAGGATCTCGCCCTCCCGGACACCGAGCGAGACACCGCCGAGGGCGGGTGTTCCGTCGTGGTGCTGGAAGTGCAGGGCACGTGCCCAGAGCACGTCGTTGTCCGGCGGGGCCACCATGCGCGTACACCTCGTTCTGATCCGTTTTCCCGTGTCGCATCCCCCGTCCGGGGGAACGAAGAGGGGGCCGATCGGTCACTGGCACGCTAAGGAGCGGTCTGCGGGAGCCCGGACAGCACACGGCCCCGGGCCGCCGTTTCTCACTCGAACGGCGGCCCGGGGCCGGTGTTGATCATCCAGGCGGAAGATCCCTCTGAACGATCAGAGCTTTGTCCAGGCCTCCGTCAGCACCTGGCGGACGATGGACTCGATCTCGTCGAAGGTGGACTGGTCGGAGACCAGCGGCGGCGACAGCTGGATGACCGGGTCACCGCGGTCGTCGGCGCGGCAGTAGAGGCCGTACTCGAAGAGCTTCTTGGAGACGAAGCCGTAGAGCACGCGCTCCGACTCCTCGTCCGTGAAGGTCTCCTTGGTGGCCTTGTCCTTGACCAGCTCGATGCCGTAGAAGAAGCCGTTGCCGCGGACGTCGCCGACGATCGGGAGGTCATGCAGCTTCTGGAGGGTCTGGAGGAAGTTCGCCTCGTTGTCGAGGACGTGCTGGTTGAGGTTCTCGCGCTCGAAGATGTCGAGGTTGGCGAGGCCGACCGCGGCGGAGACCGGGTGGCCGCCGAAGGTGTAGCCGTGCAGGAAGGTGTTGTCGCCCTTGTAGAAGGGCTCGGCGATCCGGTCGGAGACGATGCACGCGCCGATCGGGGAGTAGCCCGAGGTCATTCCCTTGGCGCAGGTGATCATGTCCGGTACGTAGCCGAACTTGTCGCAGGCGAACATCGTGCCCAGGCGGCCGAAGGCGCAGATGACCTCGTCGGAGACCAGGAGGACGTCGTACTGGTCGCAGATCTCGCGGACCCGCTGGAAGTAGCCGGGCGGGGGCGGGAAGCAGCCGCCCGCGTTCTGCACGGGCTCCAGGAAGACCGCGGCGACCGTCTCCGGGCCCTCGAACAGGATCTGCTGCTCGATCTGGTCGGCGGCCCAGCGGCCGAAGGCCTCCGGGTCGTCGCCGTGGATCGGGGCGCGGTAGATGTTGGTGTTCGGGACCTTGTGCGCGCCGGGGACCAGGGGCTCGAAGGGTGCCTTCAGCGCCGGCAGGCCGGTGATGGACAGGGCGCCCTGCGGGGTGCCGTGGTAGGCGACCGCGCGCGAGATGACCTTGTACTTGGTGTGCTTGCCCTGGAGCTTGAAGTACTGCTTGGCGAGCTTCCAGGCGGTCTCGACGGCCTCGCCGCCGCCGGTGGTGAAGAAGACCTTGTTCAGGTCGCCGGGCGCGTGGTGGGCGAGACGCTCCGCCAGCTCGACGGCCTTGGGGTGGGCGTACGACCAGATGGGGAAGAAGGCCAGCTCCCGCGCCTGCTTGGCGGCGGTCTCGGCCAGTTCGGCGCGGCCGTGACCGGCCTGGACCACGAACAGCCCCGCGAGACCGTCGAGGTAGCGCTTGCCCTGGTCGTCGTAGATGTAGGTGCCCTCGCCACGGACGATCGTGGGAACGGGCGCGTTCTCGTACGAGGACATGCGGGTGAAGTGCATCCACAGGTGGTCGTACGCGGTGCGGCTGAGGTCCTTGCTCACGGTTATCGGGTTCCCCACATGTAGGTCTGCTTCTTGAGCTTCAGATAAACGAAGCTCTCGGTGGAGCGCACGCCGGGCAGCGCCCGAATGCGTTTGTTGATGACGTCCAGCAGGTGGTCGTCGTCCTCGCAGACGATCTCGGCGAGGAGGTCGTACGAGCCCGCGGTCATCACCACGTACTCCACTTCCGGCATGGCCGTCAGCGCGTCCGCCACGTTCTCGACATCGCCCTCGACGTTCACCCCGACCATCGCCTGTCTGCGGAAGCCCACGGTGAGCGGGTCCGTGACGGCGACGATCTGCATGACGCCCTGGTCCAGCAGCTTCTGGACGCGCTGGCGCACGGCCGCCTCGGAGAGGCCGACCGCCTTGCCGATCGCGGCGTACGGCCGGCGGCCGTCCTCCTGGAGCTGCTCGATGATGGCGAGGGAGACGGAATCCAGATGCGGAGTCCCGTTCCTGGACTCGCGGGAGTCCCTGTGTTCTGCGCTACGACTGGCCACGGCTTCACTGTGCACGACGTCTCGACCGTTCCGCAAGGCCGCTTCGATGAAATTCGTTGTTTACGTGGTCGAGACTTGCGGATTTCGTAGTCTTGATGCGATCAGGGGTGTTGAAAACGTGGGCCGGGCGATTAGGGTGGGTGTCTCAGTGATTGGACACCCGAACTGGAGGGCCGGCAGTGAGCACCGAGCTGCGTCGTCTGCGCAATTACATCGACGGTGAGTTCCGGGACGCCGCCGACGGACGGACCACCGAGGTGGTCAATCCCGCGACGGGGGAGGCGTACGCGACCGCTCCGCTGTCCGGGGCGGCCGACGTCGACGCCGCGATGGTGGCCGCCGCCGCCGCGTTCCCGGCCTGGCGGGACGAGACCCCGGCGGCGCGGCAGCGGGCCCTGCTGAAGATCGCGGACGCGTTCGAGGAGCGGGCCGAGGAGCTGATCGCGGCCGAGGTGGAGAACACCGGCAAGCCGATCGGGCTGACCCGCTCCGAGGAAATCCCGCCGATGGTCGACCAGATCCGCTTCTTCGCGGGCGCGGCCCGCATGCTCGAAGGCCGCTCGGCCGGCGAGTACATGGAGGGCATGACCTCCATCGTCCGGCGCGAGCCGGTCGGCGTCTGCGCGCAGGTCGCGCCGTGGAACTACCCGATGATGATGGCCGTGTGGAAGTTCGCGCCGGCGCTGGCCGCGGGCAACACGGTGGTGCTGAAGCCCTCGGACACCACTCCCGCCTCCACCGTCCTGATCGCCGAGATCATCGGCTCGATCGTGCCCAAGGGCGTCTTCAACGTCGTGTGCGGCGACCGCGACACCGGCCGCGCGATGGTCGAGCACCCCACCCCGGCGATGGCCTCCATCACCGGCTCCGTGCGCGCCGGCATGTCCGTCGCCGAGTCCGCGTCCAAGGACCTCAAGCGGGTCCACCTGGAGCTGGGCGGCAAGGCCCCGGTCGTCGTCTTCGAGGACACCGACATCGCCAAGGCCGTCGAGGACATCTCGGTGGCGGGCTTCTTCAACGCGGGCCAGGACTGCACGGCGGCCACCCGCGTGCTCGTCCAGGAGGGCATCCACGACGAGTTCGTGGCCGCGCTCGCCAAGGCCGCGGCCGAGACGAAGACGGGCCAGCCAGACGACGAGGATGTGCTGTACGGGCCGTTGAACAACCCGAACCAGCTCAAGCAGGTCACCGGCTTCATCGAGCGCCTGCCCGCGCACGCGAAGGTGGAGGCGGGCGGCCACCGGGTCGGTGAGGTCGGCTACTTCTACGCCCCGACCGTCGTCTCGGGTCTGCGCCAGGACGACGAGATCATCCAGAACGAGGTCTTCGGACCGGTCATCACCGTCCAGTCCTTCACCGACGAGGCCCAGGCGGTCGAGTGGGCCAACGGCGTCGACTACGCCCTCGCCTCCTCGGTCTGGACGAAGGACCACGCCCGCGCGATGCGCCTGTCCAAGGCCCTCGACTTCGGCTGCGTGTGGATCAACACCCACATCCCGCTGGTCGCCGAGATGCCCCACGGCGGCTTCAAGAAGTCCGGCTACGGCAAGGACCTGTCGGGCTACGGCTTCGAGGACTACACGCGGATCAAGCACGTGATGACGTCGCTGGGCGAGTAGGCGTCGGCAGGGCAGGTCGGCAGGTCGGCAGGGCAAGCAGGCAGGGCAAGTGCGCGGCCCCGGACGGGAGTTGACCGTCCGGGGCCGCGCTGCCGCGCGCGCCGGGTGTGAACGTCCGGTTACCTCACAGCCAACCGATCGACAAGGTGTCGGGTCCGCGGGGAGCCGCTCGACGCAGCGTCCATTGATCGGACACCGGCCGCCGGGTCATGCTGCGCGGGTGCCCAAGACTCCCAAGCCGTACTCGCCCTCCCGCCGCTCCCTGCTGCGCGCGCTCGGCGGTACCGCCGCGCTCGGCGCCCTCGCCGGGTGCGGTGTGCCCGCCGCCTATGTGAAGGCGGGCGATCGTGCCGGTGCCGATCTGTCCACCCAGGACAAGCGGCTGACCTGGGCGAACTGGCCGCTGTACATCGACACCGATGACAACGACGCCACCAAGCGGCCCACGCTGGACGCCTTCGAGAAGAAGACCGGGATCTCCGTCGACTACATCGAGGAGATCAACGACAACGACGAGTTCTTCGGCAAGATCAGCCCGGCCCTCATGAACCACCAGCAGACCGGCCGCGATCTGATCGTCATGAGCGACTGGATGTGCGCGCGGTTCGTCCGCCTCGGCTGGGTCCAGCGCATGGACCGCTCCGCGCAGCCCAACGTGGCGAAGTACCTCGACCCGCAGCTCAGCTCGCCCGCCTTCGACCCGGGCCGCCAGTACACCGTGCCGTGGCAGTCCGGCATCACCGGCATCGCCTACAACCACCGCAGACTCGGCCGCGAGATCCGGCACGTCTCCGACCTGTGGGCGAGCGACCTCAAGGGGCGGGTCACCCTGCTCTCCGGCCTCGACGAGGCGTTCGCGCTGCTGATGCAGGGCAACGGCGTCGACATCACCAAGTGGACGGCCGCGGACTTCCACAAGGTGTGCGACCAGGTCCGGACCCAGATCAGCCGGAACCAGATCCGCCGCTTCACCGGCAACGACTACACCAAGGACCTGGTCAGCGGGGACGTCCTGGCCTGTCAGGCGTACTCCGGCGACGTGATCCAGCTCCAGGCCGACAACCCGGACATCCGCTTCGTCGTCCCCGAGGAGGGCGCCGAACTCTGGGCGGACTCCCTGATGATCCCGGACCTGGCCCGCCACAAGACCAACGCGGAACGTCTGATCGACTACTACTACGACCCCGAGGTCGCCGCCGAACTCGCCGCCTGGGTCAACTACGTGTGCCCCGTCCCCGCCGCGCAGGACGTCCTGGCGGCCTCCAAGGACAAGGACACCGCGGCCCTCGCCGAGAACCCCCTGATCTTCCCGGACGCCACGATGCGCAAGCACCTCGTGATCGCCCGCGACATCACGTCGACGGAGCGGGTCGAGTTCGCGAAGGAGTGGAACAAGATCGTCGGGTTGTGATCCGGGGGGGGGGCTGGTCGTGGGGGCGGGGGACGCGCCGCCGGTGAGACGAGCGAGGACCCTCCCCGCGGGTCCGAAGAGGTTCGGCGGCAGCACGCGTACCCCCGACGCGTGCTGCCGCCTGCTGGGGGACCGTCAGGCGGTCACCGCCCGACGGGCGCGGGAGAGCTTCGGCAGGTCGACCTCCGGTCCTGTGGGCGGGTTTGTCGTGGTGTCCCTTTTGTAGGCGGGGCGCCCGCCCTCCGGCGGCCGTGTTCCAGCCCGCCGTCGCCCGTGCAAGAGCGGTTGCCGCCGCTCCTTGTCTCTGCTAGGTCACGTCCTCCGGGTTTCCGCTGGATGCCTGGTGCGTCCGCCGTGTCCGGAATCGGTCTCGTCGGTGCGGGGGCGGCAGGTCCAAAGTGGAGTGACTTCGGCCGGGCTCAGGTGGGGGCGAACATGACGCATTCGGTCCCGGCCGTGCCCGCGGTCATCGGCTGGACACCCTGGCAGGTGCGGGCCGGCTGGCTCCTGCGCTCCCACCGGCTGTGCCACGCGGATCCGGTGCTGCGGCGGCTGGCGGGCTTCGCCCGCGCGTATCGCGAGGACCGCCGCTATGCCCGGGGTGTCTCTCCCAGCTCCCTGTCACGCTGGGAGAACGGCCTGGTCCCGGTGCCCGCCTCGGCCGTCCGCCGCTACGAGGACGTGCTCGGTCTGAGCGCCTGCCACCTGCTGGCGCCGATCCAGACCATAGCCCGCCACGAAGGAGGCATGACCGCGGCGGCGTTCCTGCGCGCGGACCGCGGCGACAGCCCCTCCGCGAGCTCCGGGCCGCGCATGGAGCACCTGCTCGCCCGGACCCTGGACGGCGGAGTGCTCACCGGCACCGACTGGGACGATCTGACCCGTTGGGCCGCCTACGAGGGCGGACAGGTCTATCCGGGCCGGGTCCGTCACGCGGTCGTACAACGGCTGCTGGAAGAGACCGTGGTGGCGGGCGGAACCGCCTGGATGCTTCGCTTCGAAGCGCTCAACAGGCTGATGGCCGACCCCCTGTGGGGACCGGAGGCGATCGCCGTGTGCGCCGAGGTCGCGCAGCAACCCGACCACGTCGGTCTGATCGAGACGGTGTGCGCGCTGGACGGCAGCCCGCATCCGGATGCCGGCCGGGCCGTGCTGCGTCAGCTCACCGACCCCACGACCGGCGACACCCGCTACGGAGCCCTGCTCGCCGCCGCGCGCAAGACCCGCAAGGGCCACTTCACCGCCGAGCAGACGCGGACGCTGGTCGACGTGGTGCACGGTGTCCTGGCCGGCCCGCGGCTCTCCCAGCCGTCCTCCTTCGCGGAAGCCGCGGCGGTTCTCCTGCACCGCCTGCCGCTGTCCGCCGCTCACCGTGCGCAGCTGACCACTTCGGCCTCCGACCGCGGCTCCGCCGTCAACTCCATCGTGACGCACGGTTCGCTGACCGACCCGGCCACGGCCGCGATCACCGTCTCCCGCGTCCTGGGCCGCCTCGACGACCCGGGCCCCGGACCGGCGGCAACCGTCCTGGGCACGCTGATCGACGACCTCCTCCACCACCCGGTGGCCGACGTCCGGCTCTACGCGGCGATGATGTTGCGCGCCAGCCCCTACGGCCCCCGGATCGCGTCCGCGTTGGCCGCCGACGTGTGCCAGGTCGCGGTCCTGGGCACCGGGGACCGCGCCATCCCGATCCTGCACGCCCTGCGTGTCCTCGGCGGACCCGACCAGCGTGCCGTCGTCGCCGACCTCACTCTGGCGCGGGGCGTTCCCCGGGCGATCGCGCTCGCGGCCGTCCACGCACTGGGACACATCGGGGGCCGCAGCCCGGAGTCCTACTGGCGTGCCGTGTTCCACCAGCACGTCCGCGCCGCGCACGGCACGGCCGACCAGCGTGAGGTTCTCAAGCGACTCGTGTACGCCTTCGCCATGGGAGGCGAACTTGAGCTCCTCACCCGGCTGGTGGCCGAGCCCGAGCCTCGGGGCAGGCCGGCCCGTGACCTGTCGGGCTGGTGGACCAACCTGGACCATCACGTTCGCGACAGCGCCCAGCGGTGAGGCACGTCGCGTAGTCCCACCTGCCGATCCCGGTCACAGGACGCGCCGCCGCCCATCGCCCCTACGCCTCCCCGCCGCCCTCCATGGCCGACGGATTCAGTGACGCCAGCAGCTTGAGCAGCAGCGCGTGCGTCTGCTCCTGCTCGGCCGGTGTCAGGGCCCGGAGCGCCTCCGCGTGGGCCGCGTCCACCGCCTCGGAGGCCTCGGCCGCGAGCCGGACGCCGGCCTCGGTGGCGTGCAGCCGCTGGGTGCGCCGGTCGCCCGGAGTGGTCCGGCGTTCCAGCACGCCCCGCTCGACGAGCCCGTTGACGGCGGTCCCCATGGACTGCGGGGTGATCGCCGCCCGGCGGGCCGCCGTCGCGCTGGAGACCCCCGGATCGAGCACCGCCTGCATCAGGGCCCGGTGCTGGGCGAGGGTCAGCCGCAGCGGGCGCAGGGCGCGCTCCACCCGGGCCGCCATGATCTGGCCGATCTGCCAGGCGACGTAGCCGGTTCGGCGGTCGGGATGCTGCACGGAACGGACCCCACTTTTGGAAGGTGGCTGATTGTGATGTACAAATATTATCAGTTGCCTTCCAATCGAGGACGCCCGATGTCCCAGCAAGTCGCCACCCCGGCCACCGACGCCACCCGACCGTCGCACAGGCACGCCCTGGACGTGGCCCACCCGCCCCCCGGCCCCGGAAACACGCGCGCCGTCCTGCTCCCCGTCGCGGTCGTCCTGCTCATCGGCACCGTCTTCGTCAGCGTCTACCTCGCCGCCTTCCACGCCCCGCACCCGCACCGGCTCCGCGTCGGCACCACGGAGATCGGCACCGCGCAGGCCCACCTGAGCCAGGACCTGGAGCGCGTCGCACCGGGCGGCTTCACCGTCGTGACCTACCCGGACGAGACCGCCGCCCGCGAAGCCGTACAGGACCGGAAGGTCTACGCGGCCTACCTCGGCGACGGCGAACTCCTCTACGGCAGCGCGAACGGCGCCGCCGTCACCGCGACCGTCACCACCGCCTTCGGCTCCGTCGCCCACGCCGAGCACCACGAACTCGCCGTGGCGGACGTGGCCCCGGCCGCGGCGGGCGACACCCGCGGCCTCTCCGTCTTCTACGCCGCCTTCGGCCTGGTCCTAGCGGGCTACCTCTTCGGCATGACGACCTACCAGCTCGCGCCCCGCCTCCAGTACCGCTGGCGGATGGCCAGCCTGGCCCTGTTCGGCACGGTCGGCGGCCTGCTGATCGCGACCATCGCCGGCAGCACCGGCTTCGGCGCGCTGCCCGGCTCCTTCGTACCGCTCGTCACGGTCATCGCGCTGATGGGCGCGGCGGTCGGCGGTACGACCATGGTGCTGCTGCGGCTGTTCGGCTCGGCCGGCGTCAGCCTCGCCTCGATCCTGATGCTGATCCTCGGCAACAGCAGCAGCGGCGGCATCATGCCCGCGGCCTATCTGCCCGGCTGGCTGCGCCCGCTCTCCGAGATCCTGCCGGTCGGTGTCGGCGTCCGCGCGATGCAGGGCCTGTCCCGCTTCCAGGACGACGGCCTCACCCGCGCCCTGGTGATCCTCCCGGTATGGATACTCGGCGCCGCCCTCGTCCTCTACCTGAAGGACGTCTACCGCAGCGGCACACCGACCGCCCGGCCGGCTTGACCCGCCCGGTCCGGGTGACCGGCTTGACCCGCCCGGTCCGCCCGGTCCGCCCGGTCCGCCCGGTCCGCCCGGTCCGCCCGGTCCGCCCGGCCGGCCCGGCCGGCCTGACCGGGTCTGACCGGCTTGACCCGCCTGGTCCGCGTGACCAGCTTGACCCGCCCGACTGGCTTGACCCGCCTGATTGGCTTGACCTGCCCGGATTGGCCTGCCTGGCCAGCCCGCCCGGCCTGACCAGCCTGCCCCCAGACCAGCCGGACCAGCCCGCCCGGCCTGCCTGACCCGCCTGACCAGCCCGCCCGCCCGACCAGCCCAGCCGCCCGCCCGGCCTGACCAGCCTGCCCCCGACCGGCCCGACCGGCCCAACCAGCCCGCTCGACCGTCCGGCCCAACCAGCCCGGCCTGCCTGACCGATCGCCCGGCCTGTCCCGCCCGCCGGGCCTGACCTGCCTGACCAGCCCGCTCGCCCGACCAGCCTGCCCAGCCCGCCCGACCAGCCCAGCCTGACCAGCCCGCCCCCCGGACCGGCCCGACCAGCCCAGCCGCCCGCCCGGCCTGACCCGCCCGTTCCGCCTGACGCGGTCGTAGCCGCCCCCATGAAACGATCGGCCGCCGGACTTTGCCCGCTCTTTACAACCCCTCCTCCCCCCGCCTCGTCTCTCCGCTCGATCCCTGACCCGCCCGCCCCGCCGGTGCACCACCGGCGGTCCCGGCGGGCCGACAGACGAGAGAGAGCGATTCATGCGCCGAACTGTCCTCAGCGCCATGGCACTCGCGTGCGGCGCCGTACTGGCGAGCACCGTGCCCGCCTTCGCCCACGGGGCATCCGCGTCGCCCACCCGCGCCGCCACCGCCGTACCCTCCGCCGAGCCGAGCGCCACCAGGGCGGCGTCCCCGGTCCCCAGCGCCCCCGGCGAGGCGACCCGGACCGCGAGCGCCGAGCCCACCGTCGCGCCGAGCGCCGTCCCGAGCCAGGTCGCCACCGTCCCGCGCGGCGCCCCGGACACCGGTGTCGCCCCGGTGTCGAAGTCGTCGGGTGACCTGTCGACCACCCTGATCGGCGGGGGAGCCGCCGCGGCCGTCGTCGGTGGCGGCGCCTTCGTCGTCGTACGGCGCCGGAGGGCGACCGGGGCATGACCTCGTTCTCCAGGCGCGCCTTCGTCACGGTGTCGGCGGCTGCCCTGCTCACCGGCTGCGGTGGCGGAAACGACACCGCCCCGGCCACGAACTCCGCAGCGAAGCAAGGGAGTTCGGCCCCCGCGGCGCGGACCGGTACCAAAGTGGTGCACGCCCTCGCGCGGTCCGTCCCGGTCACCCTGCGCGTCCCGGCCATCGGGGTCGACACCCCGGTCATGCGGCTGGGGCTGGCCCCGGACGGCACCGTGCAGGTGCCGCCGATCACCGCGCACGACCGGGCGGGCTGGTACCGGTACTCGCCGACCCCCGGCGGCACCGGACCGTCCGTGATCCTCGGGCATGTGACGGTCGGCGCGTACGGGGACGGGGTCTTCCGCCACCTCGCGCGGCTGCGCGCGGGGGACCGGATCGACGTCGTCCTGGAGAACGGCACGACCGCGCTGTTCGCCGTCACCGCCGTACGCACGGTCGCCAAGGCCGAGTTCCCCTCGGACGAGGTGTACGGCAACGTGGACCGCCCCGAACTGCGGCTGATCACCTGCGGCGGAACCCGTACCGGTACGGGCTACCCCGACAACGTGATCGTCTTCGCGGCACTGACCGCCGCGCGCCCCTGACCCGGTCCGGACCCCGGACCGCCGGAACCCCCACCGGCGGTCCGGGGTCTTCCTCCGTGAACCTCACCACCCCCTACGGAGCATGTTGAAACGGTCCCGCGAGAGGGCAGCGTCCGAACTGTTCGCCGCCGTCTACCCGCGCCTCGCCGGCTGGTGCCGCCGGCTCGTCGACGACGACGAGACGGCCCACGAGATCGCCTCCGAGGCCTTCACCCGGCTCTGGGCCCGCTGGACGAAGGTCGCCGAACCCCGCGGCTTCCTCTACGTCACCGCGGCCAACCTGGTCCGGGACCACTGGCGCAAACTGGAGCGCGAACGCCGGGCCGTGCGCCGCGCGACCACCGAGGAGGCCGTACGCCCGCCGACCGAACAGACCGACCCGTCCGTACGGCTGCTCGTGCAGTCGCTGCCCGAACGACTGCGCGTCCCGATCCTCCTGCACTACTACGCCGACATGCCGATCCGGGAGGTGTCCGTGCTGACCGGACGCAAGGAAGGAACCGTCAAGGCCGACCTCCACGCGGCCCGCGAACTGCTCCGAGCCCATCTGAGGAGAAGCCTTGACCACACACTTTGACGAGGAGGACGAGGGGCGGGAGCCCGATCTCGCCCTCGACGACCCCCTCACGGTCATCCTGCGGCCCGCCTCCTCCGAGTACCTGGGCCCGCCCCCCGGCAGCTACGAGTCGATCCGCCGCGGCGCCCACCGCCGCCGTCTGCTCCGCGCCGCGGCCGGTGCCGGCGCGACCTGCGCGGTCCTCGTCCTCGCCGCCCTCCCGTTCCGGCTGGCCCACCACGACACCCCGGTGACCCCCACGGTCCCGCTGGCCCCGCCCCCCGCGAGCAGCGCCCCGGCGAGCGGCACCCCCGCGACGCGGCCCTCCCAGGCCGCCGGCGAGGCCGCCACCGCCGCCCCCACTCCCACCCCCGGCGCCGACCGGAGGCGTGCGAGCGTCTCTCCGACAGAACCGTCCAGAACACCCACGGCCTCGGCCTCGACCGCCCCCGAGGCCCGAACCGTCGCCCCCTCGGCCGTACCGACCCCCACGCGATAGCTCCCGCGCCGGCTCCCGTCCGTCCCCGCACGGCATCCGATCCGGCGCGGCGGCGGCCGTAAAAACTGTTATCGCGGCGGCCTTCACACCGTCTCCCTGTGCGTCCGCAGTCTCCTCACGCACCGGAGCCACCCCCATGGCCACGCAGGCACCCGAGCCGACCGGCACGCCCCAGCCGCCCCACGCCCGCAGCACCGCCAACAAGCACCGTCTCACCCGCCGGGGCCTGTTCACGCTCGGCGGCGGGGTCGCGGCGGCCGGAGTCGTCGGCGGCGGGATCGCCGCGCTCGTGTGCGGGGGCGCGGACGCGGCGCAGCCCGGCGCGGTCCTCGGCACCGCCACCGCCCGGCCGCGGGCCCTGACCCACCCGGGCCTGCTGCACAACGCCGGCGACCTGCACCGCGCCAAGGTCCGGGTCGCCGCACGCGAGGACCCCTGGCTGAAGGGCTGGACGCGACTGCTCGACAACCGCCATTCCGCGAGCACTTGGCGGCCCCGCCCGCAGGCCGTCGTCGTACGCGGCGGCACCGGCCAGAACTACGGCATCCTCTACAACGACATCCACGCCGCCTACCAGAACGCCCTGCGCTGGCGGATCGGCGGCACCGAGGCCAACGGCGCCACGGCCGTCGCCGTCCTCAACGCCTGGTCGGCTACGCTCACTTCGGTCGACGGCAACGCCGACCGCTTCCTGGCCGCCGGCATCTACGGCTACCAGTTCGCCAACGCGGCCGAACTCGTCCGCGACCGCCCGGACTTCGAGCTAGCCCGCTTCAAGAAGATGCTGCGCACCGTGTTCCTGCCCATGAACACCGACTTCCTGACCCACCACAACACCGCCAACATCACCAACTACTGGGCCAATTGGGACCTGTGCAACGTTGCCTCCCTCATGGCCGCCGGCATCCTCTGCGACGACCGCGCCACCTTCGGACGCGCGGTGACCTACATGAAGTCCGGCGCGGGCAACGGCTCGTTCAGGCACGCCATCCCGTTCGTCTACGGCGGCCAGAACCTCGCCCAGTGGCAGGAGAGCGGCCGGGACCAGGGCCACACCACGATGGGCGTCGGCCTCATGGGCGCGATCTGCGAGATGGCCTGGAACCAGGGCGTCGACCTCTACGGCTACCTCGACAACCGCTTCATGCGGGCCGCCGAGTACGTCGCCAAGTACAACCTCGGCGCGGCCGTGCCCTTCACGGCGTACGCCTGGCGCAGCGGACAGGGCACCGGCCGCGCCATGGAACAGCCTGTGATCTCCGACATAGCCCGGGGAACCGTTCGCCCGGTTTGGGAGATTCTGCACAACCACTACGCCCGCCGACGCCGGCTGACCACGCCGTTCATCACCCTCATGGCTGAGAAGGTGCGTGCGGAGGGCGGTGGCGGCGACTACGGGCCCAACAGCGGCGGCTACGACCAACTCGGCTTCGGAACACTGCTGTACAGCAAGTGACACCGCCGTACACGACGTGGCACCGGGGAGGGTGAGGGGCGACATGGACGGACGGCGGTGGCACTCCACCATCGAGGCGGCCCAGGCCGGTGACCGGCGGGCGCTGGACGAACTGGTCGCGGGCTGGCTGCCGTTGGTCTACAACGTGGTCGGCCGCGCCCTCAACGGCCACGCGGACGTCGACGACGTCGTCCAGGAGACGATGCTGCGCGCCGTCGACCACCTCGGCTCCCTCCGCGACCCCGACAGCTTCCGGTCCTGGCTGGTCGCCATCGCCATGCGGCAGATCCGCGACCGGGCCCGCCGCCGCAAGTCCCCCGACCGGCTCCCGGACCGACTCCCCGACGGGCTGCCCGGCGACGCCGCCGACTTCGTCGAACTGACCGTCCTGCGGCTCCAGTTGGAGGGCCAGCGACGCGAGGTCGCGGAGGCGGTCCGCTGGCTCGACGACGAGGACCGCCAACTCCTCTCCCTGTGGTGGCTGGAGGTCGGCGGCGAACTCACCCGCCGCGAACTCGCCTCGGCCGTGGGCATCAGCCGTCAGCACGCGGCGGTCCGCGTCCAGCGCATGAAGGAACGCCTGGAGATCGCCCGGTCCATCGTCCGCGCCCTCGACGGCGCCTGCCCCGAACTCCGCGAGGTCACCGCCCGCTGGGACGGCCGCCAGGACTCGGTCTGGCGCAAACGCCTGGCCCGGCACCTACGGGCCTGCGCCTACTGCGGCGACCCGCGCGAGTCCGTCGTACCGGCCGAACGCCTCCTCGTCGGCATCGCCCTGGTCCCGCTCCCCCTCGGCTTCACCCTCTCACTGGCCTTCGGCGCGAAGACGGCGGCGGCCGCGACGGGGCTGGCGGGGGCGACACTCGCGACCGGGGCCGGTGCCGCCGGTAGTTCTGGAATGGCAAGTGGGGCAAGTGGTGTAGCCGGCGCAGGAGTTGCGGGATCGGCGGGCGGCGTCGGCTCGGTCGGTGGAGCTACTGGTGCCGCTGGAGCCACTGGTGCCGGCGGGGCCACTGGTGCCGGCGGGGCCGCCGGCTGGTCGGGCAAGGTGCTCGGGCTGCTGACAAAGCCCGCCGTCGCCGTGACGGCGGGCGTGACGATCGCCGCCGGTGGTGTCTACGTGGCCACCCACACCCCGGACACCTCACCCCCGAAGGCCCTGACCCCCACGGCGGCCACCGACACCCTCGACCCTCCGTCCGCCAGAGCATCCGCGACCACGGCACCCCCCTCCGCATCGGCGTCCCCCTCCGCCTCTCCCACCCCTTCTCCTTCTTCCTCGAAGACGGCCGGCGGCCCGTACGGTTCGGTCGTCGACGCGGTCGACCGCGCCCCGAACCCCGACACCCCGCCCGCCGCCCTCCCGCACCGCCCGGCCGCCGGTCTCACCAGCACCGGCGGAGCGCACGCCACGATGAACCACCGCGGCGACAACGTGACGCTCAGCGGCCAGGGTTACGTCCTCGTCCGCTGGCAGATCTCCCCGCAGTACCGCTCCGGCGCGCTGGTCCCGCCGAGCTGGACCGCCCTGAAGGGCAAGCTCTTCCACGTGGCCTCGGGCGGCGGTCGCCGGATGGACGACCCGGTGAGCACCACCGACCCCACCGCCACCGGCATGGGCAGCACGGCCACCGGCTACGACGTCCTGCCCACCGGCACCCAGCAGATGTGGCAGAACGAGTACTTCTACGTCGACGGCAGCGTCACCCTCACCGTCAACGAACGCGGCGCCGACTACGGCCTGAACGTCTTCCCCACCACCTGGGACGCCGTGGAACAGGACATCACCACCGGCCCCGCCCAGGGCGCGACCCGCTACGGCCTGACCCGCGACACCGGAGCGGACGACACCCCGGTACCCCAGTACGCCACCCGCACCACCCCGTCCGACCCGGCCACGGTCGCGCAGGCGTCCCGCGTCTGACCGTGCCGGGCGCGCGCCGCCCTCACCCCTTCTTCCTGAGCCCGCACAGGACGCCGACGCGGTTGGTGGTGATCGAGTCGACGCCCAGGTCGAGCAGCCGGCGCATCGAGCGGCGGGTGTCCGGGGTCCAGACCGACACGAGGTAGCCGTCACGGTGGATCCGGGCGACGAGGTCCCGGTCCACCAGCGGGAAGCGGTAGTTGAGCCAGCGCGGCCGTACCGCGTCCAGCACCGCGGGGCGCGGCGGCGCGAGCGAGGTCCAGGTCAGGGCGATCTCGGCGGACGGGTCGGCCGCGCGCACGGCAAGCATCGAGTCGGCGCCCGCGCAGTAGTACGCCCGGTCGGCCGCGCCGTACTCGCGGATCACCTCCACGATCCGGCGCGCGGCCCGCGCGTCGGCGGCGCCGGGCAGGTCGACCATCACCCGGCTGCCCTCGGTCGCGGCCAGCGCCTCCACCAGCGTCGGCACCCCGCCGTCCGTGAGCCCGCGCACCTCGTCCACCGACAGCGACTTCAGCGGCCGGTCCACTTCCCACAGCCGTCGCAGCGTCTCGTCGTGCAGCAGCACGGGCACGCCGTCACGGGTCACTCGTACGTCGAACTCGACGGCGTCCGCGCCCTGTTCGAGCGCGGAACGCAGTGAGTCGACGGTGTTCTCACGGGCACGGTAGGGGTCGCCGCGATGGCCCACGGCGGTCACGTTCTCCATGGGCTCATTGTGCTGGTCGGCGGGGGAGCGCCGGGCGTCAGGGCGCGAGCCACGCCGAGGTGTAGGTGTCGATCTCCTCGGTGATGCGGGACTTGCCGGCCGCGTCCAGGAAGGAGGCGGCCACGGCGTTCTTCGCGAGCTCGGCGACACCGCGTTCGTCGAGGTCGAGGAGGCGGGCGGCGACCGCGTACTCGTTGTTCAGGTCGGTGCCGAACATCGGCGGGTCGTCGGAGTTGACCGTGACGAGGACCCCGGCCCGCACGAACTCCCTGATCGGGTGCTCGTCGAGGGTGCGGACCGCGCGGGTGGCGATGTTGGAGGTCGGGCAGACCTCCAGCGCGATGCCGTGTTCGGCGAGGTGCGCGAGCAGCCTGGGGTCCTGGGCGGAACTGGTCCCGTGTCCGATGCGCTCGGCGCGCAGGTCGTTGAGCGCGTCCCACACCGTCTCGGGTCCGGTGGTCTCACCGGCGTGCGGCACCGAGTGCAGACCGGCCGCGACGGCCCGGTCGAAGTACGGCTTGAACTGCGGCCGGGGCACCCCGATCTCCGGCCCGCCGAGCCCGAACGACACCAGCCCCTCCGGCCGCAGCCGGTCGTCGGTCGCCAGCCGCACGGTCTCCTCGGCCGCCTCCAGCCCCGCCTCACCGGGAATGTCGAAGCACCACCGCAGTACGGTCCCGAACTCGGCCTCGGCCGCCTTGCGGGCGTCCTCGATCGCGTCCATGAAGGCCCGCTCGTCGATCCCGCGCCTGGTCGAGGAGAACGGCGTGATGGTCAGCTCGGCGTACCGCACCTGCTGGCGGGCCATGTCCCGGGCGACCTCGTAGGTCAGCAGCCGGACGTCCTCGGGGGTGCGGATGAGGTCGACCACGGACAGGTACACGTCGATGAAGTGCGCGAAGTCCGTGAAGCTGAAGTAGTCGACGAGGGCCTCGGGGTCGGTGGGCACCGTGGAGTCGGCGTGCCGGGCGGCCAGCTCGGAGACGATCCGCGGGGAGGCGGAACCGACGTGATGGACATGCAGTTCGGCCTTCGGCAGCCCGGCGATGAAGGCGTGCAACTCGCGGGCCTGAGGGTCGGCGGACACGGCGCTGTGGTCGGACAAGGTTCCTCCCGGAACGGCGCCCCGGGGAGTGCCCTGCGGGACGCGGGTGATCGGCTGATCGATGACTCGGGATCATCGTAGGCGGGGGTGGGCGGGGACGGGGTGGGGGAGCGGTGGGTGCCCCCTGTGTGCCCCCGCGTGTCCCGCCGTGTCGGGGCGACGCTCTAGCATGGTCGGCCTGACGACGATCGACCGACGCGGACGGGGACGGGACGGGCCATGGGGGACCAGACACAGCCGGACGCCGGCGCGGGACCGAACGACGACCCGTGGGCGCCCCCGGAGAACAAGCCGTCCCTGGAGAAGCGCGCCCAGCCGCCCGCCCCCGGGCCGCAGCCTCAGCCCCCGCAGTCCCCGCCGCCTCCGTCGTCCCTGCACTACCAGCCCACGATGACCGCCCTCCCGTCCGACGGCTTCGCCCCGCCCGCTTCCGGCGCACCCGCCTCCACCCCACCCGTCTCCGGCGCCCCCGGCTACGGCCCGCCCGGTACGCCGCCCGGCCTCCCCGCCTACGGCGCCCCTGGCTACGGCCCGCCCAACGCCCCCGCCGGACCTGCCGCGCCGGGCCCTCCGGGTGCGCCCGGCGGCTACGGCTACCCGGGCTACCCCGGCTACCCGCAGGGCTACGGCTGGCCCGGTATGCCGATGGCCCCGCGGAACAACCTGGGCACCGTGGCCCTGGTGCTGGGCATCCTGTCCTGCTGCCTCTTCTGCATCTACGGTGTCGTCTCCCTGGTCCTCGGTGTCATCGCCGTCGTGCTCGGCGTCAAGGGCAAGCGGCGGGCGGACCGGGGCGAGGCCACGAACCGGGGCCAGGCCCAGGCGGGCATGATCACGGGCATCGTCGGCATCATCCTGGGCCTCGCCGTGATCGCCCTGCTGGTCATCAGCTTCGTGGCCTACGAGCGCGAGAGCGACCGCCGGGACTCCGACTCGACCCCGTCCTACAACTCGGCCCCCAGCGTGTCGGCACCGGTCCTGACCCGGGGCTGACCAGGACCGGCCGGGTCTGACGACGACGGACGAACCGCGCCCGCCCCCATCGGTTCCCCTACCCGAGCCGCCCCCGCGCCTCCATCAACGCGAACCCCAGCAGATTCGGCCCCCGCCACCGCTCCGGATCCTGCGCCGCCGGATCGTCCGCGGCCAGCCCGATGCCCCACACCCGGTCCACCGGGCTCGCCTCCACGAGCACGCGCTCGCCCGTGCCCAGCAGAAAGCTCCGGAGGTCGGCGTCCGCCGTGAACTTGTGGACGCTCCCCTCGACGACGATCCCGAACCGCTCCCTCGCCCAGGTCCCCTCGTCGAAGCCCCGCACCAGGCGCCCCGCCTTCTTCGCCTGGGAGGGGTGACCGGCGGCCAGCACGCGCGCGAGCGCCGCCTCGTCGCCGAACAGCCGGGCCTTGCCCGCCATCATCCAGTGCTCGGCGGTCGCGTACGCCGTCCCGTCCACCGTGAACGGGGACAGCCACCACTGACTCAGACAGCTCGCGCCCACACGGCCGTCCGGGCGGGGTCCGTGGCCCCAGAAGTGCAGATACTTGACCCTGGTACCGGCGCGCACTTCCCTGATCAGGGCTTCCTGCGAATCGATCTTTCGCGCGGCACCCGCCGCGAGCTTCCCCGTGATCCCGTCCATACACGCGAGTCTTGCAGGCACCACTGACACTCCGTCCCCCCTTTTCCATACGGACTCGACACCTGGTCGAAGGATTCCGTCGCGTAACCAAAAGGCAACAACGGAATCACTTGTTGGAGTCCCTTTGCTCTGTCAGGATCGGCATTCAAATCGAGCTGGAGCTACGCCACCCGCCAGCGGACGAAGCGGGGCGAAGGCGGAGGAGAGCGACATGCACAACCCGGGCAACGACATCCCGGAACGATTTCCCGCCCAGGAGTACTTCGCGGACGGCGCGCAGTTCATCGCGGGCCGCCTGACCAAGGGCACCTCGGGTCGTACCCACGCGGTCGTCGACCCCGCCACCGGCGAGGACGTGTACACGTACGAGCTGGCCGGTCCGGCCGACGTGGACGCGGCCGTGGCCGCCGCCCGCGCCGCGTTCCCGCGCTGGTCGGGCGCCACCCCCGGCGAGCGCTCCGACGCGCTGCACCGCTTCGCCGCCGTGCTCGCCGAGCGCGCCGACGATTTCGCCCGCGCCGAGTCCCTCCAGTGCGGCAAGCCGCTGAAGCTGACCCGCGAGTTCGACGTCCCCGGGACCATCGACAACACGGCCTTCTTCGCCGGTGCCGCACGGCACCTCCAGGGGCAGTCCGCCGCCGAGTACTCGGGCGACCACACGTCGTACGTACGCCGTGAGCCCATCGGTGTCGTCGGCTCCATCGCGCCCTGGAACTATCCGCTCCAGATGGCCGCCTGGAAGATCCTCCCGGCGATCGCCGCGGGCAACACGATCGTCCTCAAGCCCGCCGAGCTGACCCCGCTGACCTCGCTGATGTTCGCCCAGGCCGCCACCGAGGCGGGCATCCCGGACGGTGTCATCAACATCGTCACCGGCACCGGGAAGGAGGCCGGTGAGCATCTCGTCGGCCATCCCGACGTGGCCATGACGTCCTTCACCGGGTCCACCGCCGTGGGCAAGCGCGTCGCCGAGATCGCGACCGCCACCGTCAAGCGCATCCACCTGGAGCTGGGCGGCAAGGCCCCCTTCGTGGTCTTCGACGACGCCGACCTCGAAGCCGCCGTCAACGGAGCCGTCGCCGGTTCGCTCATCAACACCGGGCAGGACTGCACGGCCGCCACGCGCGCGTACGTGCAGAGGCCCCTCTACGAGGCGTTCGTCCAGCGGACCGCCGCCCTCATGGAGTCCGTCCGGGTGGGCGATCCCTTCGCCCCGGGCACCGACCTCGGGCCGCTGATCTCGCACGTGCAGCGCGACCGGGTCGCCGCCTTCGTCGACCGGGCGCGCGGCTACGCGCGCGTGGTGACCGGCGGCGAGGCTCCTCAGGGAGATCTCAAGAACGGCGCGTACTATCGCCCCACCCTGGTCGCGGACGCCGCCCAGGACAGCGAGATCGTGCAGTCGGAGCTGTTCGGCCCGGTACTCGTGGTCCTGCCCTTCGACACCGACGACGAGGGCATCGCGCTCGCCAACGACACCCCGTACGGACTCGCCGCCTCCGCCTGGAGCCGGGACGTCTACCGGGCCAACCGCGCGACCCGCGAGATCAAGGCGGGCTGCGTGTGGATCAACGACCACATCCCGATCATCAGCGAGATGCCCCACGGCGGCTACAAGGCGTCCGGCTTCGGCAAGGACATGTCCGCCTACTCGTTCGAGGAGTACACCCAGGTCAAGCACGTCATGTTCGACAACACCGCGGTCGCCGCGAAGGACTGGCACCGCACGATCTTCGGGGACCGATAGCAGAACTTGACGGCCGCCACAGCCGCGGCCGTCTCCTCCCGAAAGGGCAGCACGCGCATGAAGCAGTACGAGCCCGACCGCCTGACCCCGGCCGAAGTGGCCGCCGTGCGGCGCAGCTTCCGCAAGAGCAGGTCCGCGTGGACCCGCCGTTCGGTGCTGCGCGCCTCCGCGGGCGGAGCGCTCGCGGTCGGCGGACTCGGGGCCCTGAGCGGCTGCGGGATCCCCGCGGCAGGTAAGACACAGGGCGGTGTGTCCGCCGACGACCACTCGGCCACGGAGAAGGAGATCGACTTCTCCAACTGGCCCGAGTACATCGACACGGACGACAGCGGCAAGCACCGGCCCACGCTGGACGCGTTCACCAAACGGACCGGCATCAAGGTCAAGTACACCGAGGACATCAACGACAACGACGAGTTCTTCGGCAAGATCCAGCCGCAGCTCGCCGCCGGCCAGTCCACCGGCCGCGACCTGATCGTCCTCACCGACTGGCTGGCCGCCCGCATGATCCGGCTGGGCTACGTCCAGAAGCTGGACGCGTCCAATCTGCCGCACGCCTACGCCAACCTGTCGGACCAGTTCCGCAGCCCCGACTGGGACCCGGGCCGGGCGTACTCGTACGTGTGGCAGGGCATCTCGACCGTCATCGCCTACAACAAGAAGGCGCTCGACGGTGTCGAGGTGAAGTCGATCTCCGACCTGCTCGACAACCCGAAGCTCAAGGGCCGGGTCGGCTTCCTCACCGAGATGCGCGACAGCGTCGGCATGACCATGCTCGACATGGGCAAGGACCCGGCGAAGTTCACCACCGACGACTACGACGCGGTCATCGCCCGGCTCCAGAAGGCCGTCGACAAGGGCCAGATCCGCCGCTTCACCGGCAACGACTACACGTCCGACCTCACCAAGGGCGACTTCGCGGCCTGTGTCGCCTGGGGCGGCGACATCGTCCAGCTCCAGTCCGACAACCCGGACGTCGGTTACGTCATCCCCGAGGCCGGCTACATGACGTCGACCGACAACATGCTGATCCCCAACAAGGCGCGTCACAAGACGAACGCCGAGCGGCTCATCGACTACTACTACGAGCCCGAGCCGGCCGCCGAACTCGCCGCCTACGTCAACTACGTCAGCCCGGTCGGCGACGTGAAGCCGTATCTCGCGAAGATCGACAAGTCGGCGGCGGACAACCCGCTGATCCTTCCCGACAAGGCCATGGCGGCCAAGTCCCACGCCTTCCGCTCCCTGAGTTCGAAGGAAGAGACGGCCTACCAGCAGAAGTTCGCAAAGCTCACAGGGGCGTGACGACGATGAACACCAAGGACAACAGCGGCGACGTCCGCCTCTCCGGCATCAGCAAGACCTACGACAACGGCTTCACCGCCGTCCAGCCGCTCGACCTGACCGTGCCCCAGGGCTCCTTCTTCGCCCTGCTCGGCGCCTCCGGCTGCGGCAAGACCACCACCCTGCGCATGATCGCCGGACTGGAGGAGCCCTCCTCGGGGACCGTCCACCTCGGCGACCAGGAAGTCACCAGCCTCCCGCCCTACAAGCGGCCGGTGAACACCGTCTTCCAGTCCTACGCCCTCTTCCCGCACCTCGACATCTTCGAGAACGTCGCCTTCGGTCTGCGACGGCGCGGCATCAAGTCGGTGAAGCAGCAGGTCGTCGACATGCTCGACCTCGTGCAGCTCGGCGAGCAGGCGCGCAAGAAGCCGCACCAGCTCTCCGGCGGCCAGCAGCAGCGCGTCGCGGTGGCCCGCGCGCTGATCAACCACCCCAAGGTGCTCCTCCTCGACGAGCCCCTCGGCGCCCTCGACCTCAAGCTCCGCCGCCAGATGCAGCTGGAGCTCAAGCGCATCCAGACCGAGGTCGGCATCACCTTCGTGCATGTCACGCACGACCAGGAGGAGGCCATGACCATGGCCGACACGGTCGCCGTGATGAACGCGGGCCGCGTCGAGCAGCTCGGCTCGCCCACCGACCTCTACGAGAACCCGCAGACCACGTTCGTCGCCAACTTCCTCGGCACCTCCAACCTCATCGAGGCCGAGGTCGACTCCAAGTCCGGCGACGACATCGTCCTCAAGGCGGGCGGCGGCAAGCTCGTCCTGCCCGAGGCGCGATGTTCGGCGCCCACGACGACCGGCGGCAAGGTCCTGGTCGGCGTACGGCCCGAGAAGATCACCCTCACGCACGCCGACGACGCGGGCGAGATCCCGGCCGGCCGCAACCGCATCACCGGCCGGATCGCCGACTCCAGCTTCATCGGCGTCTCCACCCAGTACGTCATCGACAGCCCGGTCTGCCCCGAGTTCGAGGTCTACGCCCAGAACGTCGACCGCGACGCCCGGCTGCGGCCCGGCGCCGACGTCGTCCTGCACTGGAACCCGGCCCACACCTTCGGCCTCGACGCGGCGCAGGACATCGACGCGGGCGTCGACACCGAGGAGGAGGCCGCCTGATGGCCGCTGTCACCGAGGCGCCGCCGCTCGCGCCGGCGCCCGAGGAGAAGGCGCCGCGCAAGCGGCGGGGCCGCTGGACGCCGTACTGGCTGCTGCTGCCCGGCATTCTCTGGCTGATCGTCTTCTTCGCGCTGCCGATGATCTACCAGGGCTCCACGTCGATCCAGACGGGCTCCCTGGAGGACGGTTACAAGGTCACCTGGCACTTCGCGACCTACTGGGACGCGGTGTCCGAGTACTGGCCGCAGTTCCTGCGCTCGGGCCTGTACGCCGCCGCCGCGACGATCCTGTGCCTGCTGCTCGGCTATCCGCTCGCGTACCTCATCGCCTTCCGCGCGGGACGCTGGCGCAACCTGATCATGATCCTGGTGATCGCGCCGTTCTTCACCAGCTTCCTGATCCGCACGCTGGCCTGGAAGACGATCCTCGCGGACAGCGGCCCGGTGGTCGGCGCCCTCAACACGCTGCACGTCCTCGATGTCACCAACTGGCTCGGCTGGACGTCGGGGGACCGGGTCCTGGCCACGCCGCTCGCGGTCGTCTGCGGGCTGACGTACAACTTCCTGCCGTTCATGGTGCTTCCGCTCTACACCTCGCTGGAGCGCATCGACGGACGGCTGCACGAAGCGGCGGGCGACCTGTACGCCAAGCCCTTCACCACCTTCCGCAAGGTCACCTTCCCGCTGTCGATGCCCGGCGTCGTCTCCGGCACCCTGCTGACCTTCATCCCGGCGGCCGGTGACTACGTCAACGCCGAACTCCTCGGCTCCACCGACACCCGCATGATCGGCAACGTCATCCAGACGCAGTTCCTGCGCATTCTCGACTACCCGACGGCGGCGGCACTCTCCTTCGTCCTCATGGCCGCCATTCTCGCCATGGTGACCATCTACATTCGCAAGTCCGGGACGGAGGATCTGGTCTAAATGGCAGTCGTACGCTGGCTCAAGCGCCATTTCGTGGTCATCGCGGGCCTGTTGACCCTCGGTTATCTCCTGCTCCCGAACGTCATCGTCACGGTGTTCTCCTTCAACAAGCCGAAGGGGCGCTTCAATTACGAGTGGCAGCAGTTCTCGCTGGACGCCTGGAAGCAGCCGTGCGGTGTCGCCGACATGTGCGGCTCGCTCTCCATCAGCCTCCAGATCGCCGTCTGGGCGACCATCGGCGCCACCGTCCTCGGCACGATGATCGCCTTCGCGCTGGTCCGCTACCGCTTCCGCGCCCGCGGTGCCGTCAACTCGCTGATCTTCCTGCCGATGGCGATGCCCGAGGTCGTCATGGCGGCCTCGCTGCTCACCCTGTTCCTCAACATGGGCGCCCAACTGGGCTTCTACACCATCCTGATCGCCCACATCATGTTCTGCCTCAGCTTCGTCGTCACCGCCGTCAAGGCTCGTGTGATGTCGATGGACCCGCGCCTGGAACAGGCCGCCCAGGACCTCTACGCCGGCCCGGCGCAGACCTTCCTGCGCGTCACCCTGCCCATCGCGGCCCCCGGAATCGCGGCGGGCGCGCTGCTCTCCTTCGCGCTCTCCTTCGACGATTTCATCATCACCAATTTCAACGCGGGTTCGACCGTCACCTTCCCCATGTTCGTCTGGGGCTCGGCACAGCGCGGGACACCCGTTCAGATCAATGTCATCGGTACGGCCATGTTCCTCGTCGCCGTATTGTTGGTGCTCGTTTCCATGGCGATCACCAACCGCCGCAACAAGGTGAAGGCATAACCGCTAGCGCCCTGTAGGGAGTTGAAATCATGGCCCCGAGCGCCATGAGCCGTAACACCAAGTGGACGAAGTCCCTCTCCGAGGCCCGGCCGGTCCCGTACTGGCTGGACGACCCCGGCAGGCCGCATCCCGAGCCCGCGCTCACCGGCGCCGAGACCTGCGATCTGCTGGTCGTCGGCGGCGGTTACAGCGGACTGTGGACCGCGCTCATCGCCAAGGAGCGCGACCCGCAGCGGGACGTCGTCCTGGTGGAGGGCCGCGAGGCGGGCTGGGCCGCCTCGGGCCGTAACGGCGGCTTCTGCGCCGCCTCCCTCACCCACGGCCTGTCCAACGGCCTCACCCGCTGGCCCGACGAGATCCACAAACTGGAGGAGCTGGGCGCCCGTAACCTCGACGCGATCGAGGCGGCGGTCGCCCGCTACTCCCTGGACTGCGAGTTCGAGCGCACCGGCGAGATCGACGTCGCCACCGCGCCCCACCAGGCCGAGGAACTCCACGACTGGTACGGGGAGTTGCGCGGCCACGGCCTCGCCGAGGGGATCGAGTTCCTGGACACCGAGGCCGTCCGCGAACAGGTCGCCTCCCCGACCTTCCTGGCCGGTCTCCACGACAGCCGGGGCGTCGCGATGCTCAACCCGGCGAAACTGGCCTGGGGGTTGAAGCGCGCCTGCCTCGGGCTCGGCGTCCGCGTCTACGAACACACCCCGGCCCTCGCCCTCAAGCCGTACGGCGCGGGCATGGCCGTCCGCACCCCGTACGGCTCGGTCCGGGCCCGCCGGGTCGCGCTCGGCACCAACATCTTCCCGAACCTGGTCAAGCGGGTCCGCCCGTACACCGTCCCGGTCTACGACTACGCCCTGATGACCGAGCCGCTCTCCGCCGACCAGTTGGCGTCGATCGGCTGGAAGAACCGCCAGGGCCTGGGCGATTCGGCGAACCAGTTCCACTACTTCCGGCTCTCCGCCGACAACCGCGTCCTGTGGGGCGGTTACGACGCGATCTACCCGTACGGCGGCCGGGTGCGCGCCGAGTACGACGACCGGCCGGAGACGTACGCCAAGCTCGCCGAGCACTTCTTCACCTGCTTCCCGCAGCTGGAGGGCCTCAAGTTCAGTCATGCGTGGGGCGGCGCGATCGACACCTGCTCGCGTTTCTCGGCGTTCTTCGGCACCGCCCACCAGGGCAAGGTGGCGTACGCGGCGGGCTTCACCGGCCTCGGCGTGGGCGCCACCCGCTTCGGCGCCGACGTGATGCTGGACCTGCTCGCGGGGGAGCGGACCGAGCGCACGGAACTCGACATGGTCCGCAAGAAGCCGCTGCCCTTCCCGCCCGAGCCCTTCGCCTGGACCGGCATCGCGCTCACCAAGTGGTCGCTGGCCCGCGCCGACGACCACGGCGGCCGGCGCAACCTGTGGCTGCGCACGATGGACAAGCTGGGCCTCGGCTTCGACAGTTGAGCCCCCGCCGCGCGGTGTGACCCGGTTCACTCCTTCGGGGTGCCGGAACCCGCGTAATGCCACGTGAGGACCTCCCTCTCTCCTGTGACGCGACCGGCGTCGACACGAGAAAGGGAGGTCTCCTCATGACTGGGGCGAAGACGGCCGTCGAGTGGCTGGCATCGGTGGCTCCGGATCCGGAGGCCTGCCGCTGGGAATGGGAGCGCAACCCGCAGGGGATCGCGCTGCTGCCCGCCGGCAAGGCCTGGGACGTTCTCATCCTGCCGGGTGAGCTCGGTTATCCCACGCTCGATGTGCTCACCCGGGTCATCGACCAACTGGGCCCGGTACTGGTCGACTTCGGCGACGCGCGGATGGGTTTCCTGGTGCCGCCGGGCACCGCGGCCCGCTGGCTCGGCACCGGCATCCGCACGGCCGGACCCGGCACCTGGATCGTGGTGCCGTACCCGGGCCGGTCGACCGGCGGAGTGCGCTGGCTGGTGCCGCCGGACGGCTCCGGCACCCTCACCGATCCCGCGCTCCTCGAACTCGCCATGCACGAGGCGGCGGCGGGGCTGGCGACGGAGGGGGAGGACGGTTAACGGATCGAGGCCTTGACAAGCTAATTGGTCTGGACCAAATTGGGCGCGCTCCACCCCTCCAATTCCCCCATGCCCGGAGGCACTTGTGGAACGCTCCAGACCCGTCCTCGCCGTGCTCACGGCCGCCCTGCTGGCCGTGCCCGGAATCACCGCGCTCTCGTCGGCCGCCCGTGCGGCCGACGCGGACCTGGCGAAGAACGGAGGCTTCGAGTCCGGCCTCGACAACTGGTCCTGTACCGCGAACAGCGGTACGGCTGTCAAGTCGCCCGTGCACGGCGGCGGTTCGGCGTTGCAGGCGACCCCGGCCGGCAACGACTACGCCCAGTGCGCGCAGACGGTGACCGTGAAACCGAACTCGCAGTACTCGCTGGCCGGTTACGTCCGCGGCAGCTACGTCTACCTCGGCGCGAGCGGCACCGGCACCACGGACGTCTCCACCTGGACCCAATCCGCCCCCGACTGGCAGCGGTTGACGACGAGCTTCACCACCGGCCCGTCCACCACCAAGGTCACGATCTACACCCACGGCTGGTACGCCACCGGCGCCTACTACGCCGACGACATCTCCCTCACCGGCCCCGCGGTGGACCCGGGCCAACCCCCGACCGCCCCCACGGGCCTGGCCGTCGGCACGGTCACCTCTTCCTCCGTCGCCCTCTCCTGGTCCGCGGTCACCGGCGCGACGAGCTACGCGATCTACCGCGGCGGGGTGAAAGTCCAGACGGCGAGCGGCACTTCGGCCACCGTGAGCGGACTCTCGGCCGCGACGGCGTACAGCTTCCAGGTCACGGCGGTCAACGACGCGGGCGAGTCCGCGAAGTCGACGGCGGTCACCGCGACCACGTCCACCGGCTCGGGCCCCACCACCGGCCTGCCCACCCACGCCCTGATCGGCTACCTCCACGCGAGCTTCGCCAACGGCTCCGGCTACACCCGCCTGGCCGACGTCCCCGACAGCTGGGACGTCATCGACCTGGCCTTCGGCGAACCCACCTCCGCCACCTCCGGCGACATCCGCTTCAACCGCTGCCCGGTCACGGAGTGCCCGAACGTCGAGAGCGACGCCGACTTCAAGGCGGCCGTCAAGGCCAAACAGGCGGCCGGGAAAAAGGTGTTGATCTCGATCGGCGGCGCCAACGGCCAGGTCCAGCTCACCACGACAGCGGCGAGGGACACCTTCGTCTCCTCCGTCTCGAACATCATCGACACCTACGGCCTCGACGGCCTGGACATCGACTTCGAGGGCCACTCGCTCTCCCTGGACGCGAGCGACACGAACTTCAAGAGCCCCACAACTCCCGTGGTGGTCAACCTGATCGCCGCCCTGAAGACCCTGAAGGCCAAATACGGCGCGAAGTTCGTGCTGAGCATGGCGCCCGAGACCTTCTTCGTGCAGATGGGCTACCAGTTCTACGGCACCGGAAAGTTCGGCGGCCAGGACCCGAGGTGCGGCGCGTATCTGCCCGTCATCTACGCCCTGCGCGACGACCTCACCCTGCTGCACGTCCAGGACTACAACTCCGGCCCGATCATGGGCCTCGACAACCAGTACCACACCATGGGCGGCGCGGACTTCCACATCGCGATGACCGACATGCTGCTCACCGGCTTCCCGGTGGCGGGCGACACGAACAACGTGTTCCCGGCCCTGCGCCCCGACCAGATCGCCATCGGCATGCCGGCGTCGGTCAACGCGGGCAACGGCTACGTGGCTCCGGCGGAGGTCACGAAAACGCTGGACTGTCTGACGAAGAAGGTGAGTTGCGGCTCGTACGCGACCCACGGCAGCTGGCCGTCCCTGCGCGGCCTGATGACCTGGTCGATCAACTGGGACCGCTACTCGAACGGGGAGTTCCAGCGGACGTTCGACGGCTACTTCGGCTGAGCAGGAGCCGCAACGACGAGAGCAGCACCGTACCGAGGCACCAACTGGCCACCACGTCCAGTGGCCAGTGGTAGCCCCGCCGGACCAGCCCGAAGCTGACGCAGGCGACCAGGAGCACACAGCTCGCGACGGCTGCGCGGCGGGCGTACGACGTCCGGAGCCAAGGAAGGAGAACCAGGGCCGAGGCGCCGTAGGCGATCATCGCGGTGGCCGTGTGGCCGGAGGGGTAGTAGCCGGTGCCGGGCGGTACCGCCGGGGTGCCGCCGCGGGCGATCAGTTCCTTGACGGGGACGACCAGCGCCGGGACCAGGGCCATCAGGACGGCCGCCGCGAGCGGCGGCAGCCACCAGCGGTCCGTACCACTGGCACGGCCGCGCCGGGCGACGTGCACGAGGACCACGACGAGAACGGGCACCGCGACCTGCACGTTGCCGAGGTCGGCGAGGAGTTCGGAGAAGCGGTCCGGGTGGACGAGCGCGCGGCTCAGGCGCTCGTCCAGGCGGAGCAGCGGGCCGTCGGCCGCGACCTGCCAGGTGATCACCGCGAACAGCAGCGCGGGAAGGGCGAGAAGCAGCCAGAAGAAGGAGGTCGGCCGGCCCGGAACAGGGGGGGTAGTTCCGAGCCGGCCGTCCGGACCGGATCGTCGGCCGCCCCGGGGGGTTTGGGGCGGCCGATTGTCCGATCGGTGAGGAGATTCGGAGCCGGAGGCTCCTGTTGTGTGCGCGAGGGCACGACCAGGGCGAAGCTGGGGAGGCCTCGTCCTGAAGTCGCCCACAGTCCCCTGTGGGCGGGGTGTATCTCTCATCTGGGTAGAACCTACGGCAGTGACTGGGGGGAAGACAGGCGGATTCGGGTCCCGTCATGCACCCCGCACACCTTCTTCACACGGCCTGCCGTCCGCCCCCGCAGCCTGTGAATCCGGTACGACAGGGATTGGCTCAGATGCGTGCGAACGCCTGCTCGATGATGTCGAGGCCCTCGGTCAGCAGGTCGTCCCCGATGACCAGCGGGGGCAGGAAACGCAGCACGTTGCCGTAGGTGCCACAGGTCAGGACCAGCAGCCCCTCCTGGTGGCAGGCCTTGGCCAGCGCGGCCGTCGCCTCCGGGTTCGGCTCCTTCGTCGTACGGTCCTTGACCAGCTCGATCGCGATCATCGCGCCGCGCCCCCGCACATCGCCGATGACCTCGAACTTCTCGGCCATGGCACCGAGCCGCGCCTTCATCACGGCCTCGATGTTCTTGGCCCTGGCGTTGAGGTCCAGCTCCTTCATGGTCTCGATCGAGCCGAGCGCGCCCGCGCAGGCGACGGGGTTGCCGCCGTACGTCCCGCCCAGGCCGCCCGCGTGCGCCGCGTCCATGATCTCGGCGCGCCCGGTGACGGCCGCGAGCGGCAGCCCGCCCGCGATGCCCTTCGCGGTGGTGATGAGGTCCGGGACGACACCCTCGTCCTCGCACGCGAACCACTGACCCGTACGGCAGAACCCGGACTGGATCTCGTCGGCCACGAACACGATCCCGTTGGCCTTGGCGAACGCGCTCAGCGCCGGCAGGAAGCCCTTGGCCGGCTCGATGAAACCGCCCTCGCCGAGGACCGGCTCGATGATGATCGCGGCGACGTTGTCGGCGCCGATCTGCTTGTTGATCATGTCGATGGCCTGCGCGGAGGCCTCGGCACCGGCGTTGTCGGGACCGGTCGGCCAGCGGTAGCCGTAGGCGACCGGAACGCGGTACACCTCGGGGGCGAAGGGCCCGAAGCCGTTCTTGTACGGCATGTTCTTCGAGGTGAGCGCCATCGTCAGGTTGGTGCGCCCGTGGTACCCGTGGTCGAACACGACGACGGCCTGCCGCTTGGTGTACGCCCGCGCGATCTTGACCGCGTTCTCGACGGCCTCGGCGCCGGAGTTGAACAGCGCGGACTTCTTGGCGTGGTCGCCCGGGGTCAGCTCGGCGAGCGCCTCCGCGACCGCCACGTAGCCCTCGTACGGGGTGACCATGAAACAGGTGTGGGTGAAGTCGGCGAGCTGCGCGGTGGCACGGCGGACCACGGCCTCGGCGGAGGCGCCGACGCTCGTCACCGCGATACCGGAACCGAAGTCGATGAGCCGGTTCCCGTCGACGTCCTCGATGATCCCGCCGCCCGCGCGCGCGGTGAACACGGGCAGCACGGACCCCACACCGGCCGCGACCGCCGCGGTACGGCGGGCCTGCAACTCCTGGGACTTGGGGCCGGGGATCGCGGTGACGACGCGGCGCTCCTGCGGAAGTGCGGTCATGAGGGGCTCCTGGGGTGGTGCGGACGCTTGCGCGCTGTCCTGTTTCTTTTTTCCTTTCTCGCAGGCTAGGACCGGGGGCGGGGGGTGGGCATGCTCCATGTGGGCGGTGTCGGCGCCGCGGGTTGTCCGCCGTGGACAGTGCCGGGTTCACCGAGCTTGTTCCGCACCCGGCCGCGTAAACGGTGAACTCCCCTTCCCGGCGCGTTAGATTGACTCGCTGACGATGCACGGAACGGCTGGTCAAGGGGCGAGGGCGAGAGCGATGGACAGCGACGGCACGCGGGACGCACGGGGCACGCATGCGAATCCTGTACCGCGGCCGGCGGGGCCGGTGGGCGGGCCGGCGGAGCACGTCGTACCGCCGAGGCCGACGCACGCCCCGGCCGCGGTCGCTACGACCGTGGCCGACTGGCTCAACGAGTCCCGGCCTGCCGCGAAGCCTGGAATCTGGCGGTTCGGGTACCGCGTGCCCAAGCCCGAGAAGAACACCGAGCGGCTGTCACCCATCACCATCGTCGGCGTCGTCGTCCCGCTCGCCGTGGGCATGGTGCTGTGGTCGCTGTGGCGGCACGGCAGCATCCCCTACCAATGGGCGCTGCTCAAGGTGTTCACCCCCGACGACTGGTGGTGGGCCGGCACCACGACCCCCAAGGGCAAGGGCGTCGACGCCGTGACGGTGGCCGACGGCGTGTTCTTCGGCGTCCTCGTCTACGGCATGGGGCGCCTGGGGAGCTGGCCGGAGATCATCCGGCACGTCGTCACGCGCCGCCCGCAGCCGGCCCGGGCACTGCTCGCGCTGCTGGGCGCCGTGATCGCGGAGAACCTCGTCGTGATCCCGAGCGTCTTCGACGTCAGCTGGAACGCGCTTCCGGTGGCCGGTCCCGTCTACCACCTCATCAACCTCTTCCCGGGCGGCTACGACTTCATCTCCACGCCCCTGACGGGCAACCTGCTCTACCTGGTCATCGGCCTGCTGCTCCTGTGGCCGTTCGCCCGGATCGGCGGCTGGCTGCCACTGCTCCGGGGGCGGCACGCCCCGGGCGACACCGCCGCCGCGACGGCCGCCGCCGAGCAGGCGCGGGCCGCCGGATCAAGGGCCCACTGGCCCGAGCTGCGGGAGGCGGGGCAGTTCGAGGCCGCGGACGTCCTCACCCACGAAGTGCTCGCGGGACGGATGAACGACGTGGACTGCGCGCGCGTCGAGCACGCCTGGGGACGGGCCCGGCGCACCGGCGACCTCTCCTCCTTCACCCGCACCGTGCTGCGGGCCGCCGGCGGTGCCTGGACCCACCCCTCCGGCTCCCGCGACCTCCCCGGCCGCAGCGCGCGGCACGACCTGCTCACCGGGCAGGTGCGGATCGGGACCTGGGTGCCGGGCGAACGCACCGCGCTCGCCTACCGCGGTGTCGGCTCCGCGCTCGGCCCGGACACCCTGGGCACCTCGCTGCTCGTCGTCGGACCCTCCGGTTCGGGCAAGACACGGCACGTGGTGCGGCCGGTGGTCGAGAACCTCACCCTCCAGGCCCTCACCGGCCGGTGCGCCGTCGTCGCGGTGTGCGCGGCCGGTGCGCCGCTCGGCCCCGACGACGCGTTCGACGTGGTCGTCCGCGTCGGGGACCCGGCGTCCGTCCACGACCTCGACCCCTACGCCGAGTCCACCGACCCCGACGAAGCCGCCGCCCTGCTGGCCGAAGCCCTGGTCGGAGACCTCGATTCGGTGGACACCCAGCGGGCCGCCGGAGCCCTGGCCCAGCTCCTCGGGCCCTACCGGGCCGCGAGCGGCAGGTTCCCCACCCTGCCTGTGCTGCGCGAACTCCTTGAGGGCGAGCCGAGGGTGCTGGCGGAGCTGAGCGCCGCGCTCACCGGCGACGAGCACGGCATGATGCGCCGAGAACTCGACTCCCGCATGCGCCACGCCGGCGGCGGCAACGACCCCGGCCAGGCCCTCGCCGACCGGCTCGCGCTGCTCGACCGCCCGGTGTTCGCGGAGTTCTTCGGCGCGGGAGGCGGGACGGCCCGCCCGTTCTCGCTGCGAGCCGTCGCCCATCACCCGCTGCGGGTCCGTATCGACCTGCCCGAGCACGGGCACGACGAGGCGGCCCGGTTGCTCACCCGGCTGGTCCTCGCCCAGTTCACCGCGGTCGTACGGGGCCGTGAGCGCGGGCACTTCGCCTGCCTCGTCCTCGACGACGCCACCGGCACCGTGACCACGGAGTCACTGCGCCGCATCCAGCGGCTGCGCTCCGAGGACGCGGGGGTCGTCCTCGCCCTGCGGACCGTGGGCGATGTGCCCGAGGCCCTGCACGGCCCGCTGTACGGCGCGGTCGGCTGCCGGATGGCGCTGGCCGGCGTCACCACCTGGGACGGCAGCCGCTTCGCGCACGCCTGGGGCACCGAGTGGGTGGAGACCACGGACGTCGCCAAGCACACGGTCTTCGCCGACCAGCCCATGACCCGCGCCATCCACGCCCTCCGCAAGCTGATCACCGGCAAGGCCGTCACCACGGAGGCCGTCACCGTCCGCCAGGTGGAGCGTGAGCGCTGGTCCGCCTCCGAGTTGGCGCACGGTGTCCCGGCCGGGCATGCCGTGCTGTCGCTGACCAGCGTGAAGGGGGAGCACGCGCCGCCGCTGCTGGTGGACCTGCGCGGTCAAGGGCACTGAACCGGACATACGGGGGCGTCACGACCGTACGGTGAGGCAGAATCGGGGCAGGTCGTTCGTACGTGGCGGCCAAATGATCGCCATGATCGGCCGCGCTTGATCGTCCGGTCTTCGGATCTTTCGACCGCCCTCGCTCTGACTCCCGACCTCACCCTCTTCCCGACCTGAAGGCCCCATGCCCCCCACGCTCGCCTCGCTCGTCCACCACTCCGCGCTCAAGCTCACCGTGCGCGCCGGCGAGGACCGCCTGGACGTGCCCGTGCGCTGGGCCCATGTCAGTGAGCTGGCCGACCCGGTGCCGTACATGGAAGGCGGGGAACTGCTGCTGATCACCGCGTTGAAGCTGGACGCGGAGGACCCCCGGGCCATGCGGCGGTATGTGCGGCGGCTGGTGGGCGCGGGTGTCGTGGGGCTGGGGTTCGCGGTCGGGGTCAATTACGACCAGATCCCGAAGGCGCTCGTCGACACCGCCGCCGAGGAGGGGCTGCCGCTGCTCGAAGTGCCCCGGCGGACTCCGTTCATCGCGATCAGCAAGGCCGTCTCCGCCGCCATCGCCGCCGACCAGTACCGTGCCGTGACCGCCGGGTTCGCCGCGCAGCGCGAACTGACCCGGCAGGCCCTCGCCGACGGCCCGCAGGGGCTGCTCACCGTGCTCGCCGCGCAGGTCGACGGGTGGGCCGCGCTCTACGACACCTCCGGCGCCGTCGTCGCCACCGCACCGGAGTGGGCCGGCCGCCGAGCCGCCCGGCTCACCGCGGACGTGGAACGGCTGCGCGAGCGCCCCGCGCCCGCCTCCTCCGTGGTCGGCGGCCCGGACCACGAGGACCGCGTCGAACTGCACTCCCTGGGCACCGGCCGACGCCCGAAGGCCGCCCTCGCGGTGGGTACGGCCGCCGCGCTCGGGACGGCGGAGCGCTACGCCGTCCACTCGGCCATCGCGCTGCTGACCCTCACCACCGAACGTTCCCGCTCCCTCCAGGCCGCCGAGCAGCGCATCGGCGCGGCCGTGCTGCGGATGCTCCTCGCCGGGCAGCCGGACCACGCGCGGGCCGTCGCCGGTGAACTGTTCGGGGCGCTCCTCGACGCACCGTTCCGGGTGATCGTGGGGGAGAGCGGCACCGCCGACCACGACTCCCTGGCCGGGCTCGCCGAGGCGATGGAGTCGGCGGCGGCCCGCTCCGGGGAGGCGGTACTCGTCGTACCGGAAGGGCCGGAAGGGCCGGAGCAGCTGGAACGGTCGGACGAAGCAGCGGGACCGGGGACAGCGGCCCGGCTCGTCGTGCTCGCCGTCGACGGGGGTGCCGCCGTCGACGCCTGCCGTGAGTACGCCTCGGCGCTGGAGGCCGAGCGGGCCGCCACCGACGTACGGGAGCAGGGCGGTGGTGAGGACGAGCCGCCGGTCGTCGGGCTCTCCGCGCCGGCCGGGCCCGTCGCCGCCGCTGTCGCCCACAAGCAGGCCGAGCAGGCGCTGTCGGTGGCCCGGCGGCGCGGTCGGGTCTTCGTCGAGCACGAGGAGATGGCCGCCGGGTCGGTGCTGCCGCTGCTCGCCGACGACGCGGTACGGGCCTTCGCGGACGGGTTGCTGCGACCGCTCTCCGAGCACGACGCGACCGGGCGCGGGGACCTGGTCGCCTCGCTGCGCGCGTGGCTGTCCCGGCACGGGCAGTGGGACGCGGCGGCGGCCGACCTCGGAGTGCACCGGCACACCCTGCGCTACCGGATGCGCCGGGTGGAGGAGATCCTCGGCCGGTCGCTCGACGACCCGGACGTACGGATGGAGCTGTGGCTCGCGCTGAAGGCGACGGCCGCCACCGAGTGACGGGCCCTGCCGAACTGTAGTGTTCCCGTCCGGCACCACTACGACTCGGCTAAACGCACCGCGGCCTTCCCGCCCCTACGGTTGACCGAGAAGCCCCAAGACCACCCCCAACGCGGAAGGGCCGGGACATGACTTCCACCCACGCCTTCTGGCTCGCCGGCCGTCAGGCCCACGGCGAGGACACCTTCGACGTCACCTCCCCGTGGGACGGACGCCTCGTCGGCAAGGTCAGCGTGCCGACCGACGCCCAGGTCGAGGAGGCGGTGGCCGCCGCGTACGCCGTACGGGACGAGTTCGCCGCGACCCCCGCCCATGTCCGCGCCGCCGCCCTCGACCACGTCAGCCGGCGTCTCGTCGAGCGCACCGAGGAGATCGCGCAGCTCATCTCCGCCGAGAACGGCAAGCCGATCAAGTGGGCGCGCGGGGAGGTCGGCCGTGCCGTGTCGGTGTTCCGGTTCGCGGCCGAGGAGGCCCGGCGGTTCAACGGCGGCGAGGCGCAGCGCCTCGACACCGACGCCGGCGGTCAGGGCCGGCTCGCCCTCACCCGGCGCTTCCCGAAGGGTGTCGTCCTCGGCATCGCGCCCTTCAACTTCCCGCTGAACCTCTGCGCCCACAAGATCGCCCCGGCGATAGCGGCCGGTGTGCCGATCATCCTCAAGCCGGCCCCGGCCACCCCGCTCTCCGGCCTGATCATCGGCGACCTGCTCGCCGAGAGCGAGCTGCCGGCCGGCGCGTGGAGCGTCCTGCCGGTCGCCAACGACCACATGCCCGCCCTCGTCCAGGACGAGCGGCTGCCGGTGATCTCCTTCACCGGTTCGGAGAAGGTCGGCTACGCGATCATGGACTCGGTGCCGCGCAAGCACTGCACCCTGGAGCTGGGCGGCAACGGCGCGGCCGTGGTCCTCGGGGACTACTCCTCCGACGCCGACCTCGACTGGGCGGCGACCCGCATCGCCACCTTCTCCAACTACCAGGGCGGCCAGTCCTGCATCTCCGTGCAGCGGGTCATCGCCGACGCGGCCGTCTACGACCGTCTCCTCCCGCGCATCGTCGCCGCCGTCGAGGCCCAGGTCACCGGTGACCCGTCCGACGCCAAGACCGATGTCGGCCCGCTGGTCAGCGAGGCCGCCGCGCAGCGCGTGGAGTCCTGGGTCCAGGAGGCCGTCGACGCCGGCGCCACCCTCCTCACCGGCGGCAAGCGCGACGGCGCCTCGTACGCGCCGACCGTGCTGACGGACGTGCCCGCCGACGTGACGATCTCCTGCGAGGAGGTCTTCGGACCGGTCCTGACCGTGACGAAGGTGGACGGCGAGGCCGCCGCGTTCGCCGCCGCCAACGACTCCAAGTACGGCCTCCAGGCAGGGGTGTTCACCCACGACGTGCAGGTCGCCTTCCGTGCCCACCGCGCCCTTGAGGTCGGCGGTGTGGTGATCGGCGACGTCCCGTCCTACCGCGCCGACCAGATGCCCTACGGCGGCGCCAAGCAGTCCGGTGTCGGTCGCGAGGGCGTGAAGTTCGCGATGGACGACTACACCTACGAGCGGGTGCTGGTGCTGACCGGGCTCGCGCTGTAGCGGACCGGCTTCAGCGGGTCGGCTGTGGCGGACCCGCTCTAGTAAACGGTAACCATTTTCATATAGTCTCCGGGGAGGGGCCCGGCGCCGATGCCTTCCGGTGCCGGGCCCCTCCCCGTGTCGGCCTGCTTCCGGACCCTCAGCCGGAGAAGCCGACGTGCGCGAGCCGCAACGGGCCGCGCAGCCCGATCCGCACGTCGTGCGGTCCCTCGGCGACGATTCCGGCGCCGAGCGTGGTGTAGTCGTACGGGCCCGTCGTGGGGGCGGACAGGGTGAGCCGGGCGAGTACCGGGCCGCCGTCGAGGGACAGTTCCACGGTCCCCTCGCCCGCCACCTCCACGGTCGTCTCCGTGACTCCGGTGCCGAAGTCGCAGTGCCGGTAGGTCAGTTCGGCCGTGCCGCCGTCCACCGGTGTCACCGCGTCGCCCGCCGCCTTCGTCCGGTCGACGATCTCGGCGCCCGACTGCTCGTCGAAGTCCGCCGCGGACAGGCCCCGTTGCCGCACCGGACGCGGCGTCGCCGGCTCGCCGGTGAGTGTCACGGTCGTCCGTAGGCGGATGTCCTCGCTGGAGGCGCCGACGAGCAGCTCGTAGGCGCCCGGTTCGAGGCGTCGGCCGCCCCGGGCCACGTCCCAGAACTCGAAGGCGGACAAAGGGACTTCGAAGGAGAGTTCCGCCCGCTCGCCCGGTGCGAGCGTCACGCGCCGGTGCGCGGCCAGCTCGCGGCGCGGGCGCGGGACCGAGGGATCGACGGCGCGCGTGTACAGCTGCGCGACCTCGTCGGCCGTGACGTCCCCGGTGTTGGTCACCGTGAACGACACGCGCACCGCGCCGAGTTCGGTCCGCGCCCGCAGGTCGCCGTAGGCGAAGGACGCGTACGACAGGCCGTGGCCGAACGGGAACAGCGGGGTGCCCTCGAAGTAGAGGTACGTCTGCCGGCCGCCGATCACGTCGTAGTCGAGCAGGTCGGGCAGGTCGCCGTCGGCCGCGTACCAGGTCTGGGGGAGGCGGCCGGCCGGGGAGACGTCGCCGGCTAGGACGCGGGCCAGTGCGGTGCCCGCCGCCTGGCCGCCGTGCGCGGTCCACAGGATCGCGGGGAGGTCGGCGGCGTCGACCGTGTACGGGTAGGCGGAGACCAGCGCCAGCACCGTGTCCGGGTTCGCGGCGCGGGCCGCGCGCAGCAGCCGCCGCTGCTGGGCCGGGAGCCGCAGGGTCGTACGGTCCTCGGTCTCGCGGCCGTTGATGTGCGGGTCGTTGCCCGCGACGACGAGCACCACGTCGGCCGCCTCGGCGACCCGGGCCACCGCGTCCTCGCCGCGCTCGGCGACCACCAACTCGAAGACCTCCGCGTCCTCTTCGGCAACCTTCACGCCGTCGGCGGCGACAGAGACGTGGCGACCCGTGCCGATGTGCAGCAGGAGGTGACCGTTCTCGTGGGGTTCCAGGCGGAAGGTCTCCTGGACGACCCAGCCGCCGGGCTGGTCCGCGGAGGCACGCACATAGCCGTCCTCGGCGACCGAGAGGTAACGGCCGTCCGGGGCGCGGAGGGTGAGGACGCCCTCGCCCCAGTCGACGAGCGCGAGTTCGGTGCCGGGGCCGGTGGCGTCGGTGGTGAGCGGGGGGAGGTCCGTGCGGCCGGACAGGAGGGCGGGGTCCAACGCGCCCTCCGCGCCGCGCACTTCGTCGGGCACGTCCACCGGCGGCACGTGCAGACAGGCCCCTCGGGAGGTGCGCAGCCGGACCCGGTCCACACCCTCCGCGAACTCGACGCGCTCGGCGCCGAACCGCTCGTACAGGGCCTCCAGCGGAGTGGAGCGGTGGATCAACGTGCCGCTGTACCAGTCGAGTTTGCACTCGTCGGCGAGCAGGCCGACCACCGCGAGGCGGGTGTCGTGGGCGAGGGGCAGCAGGTCGTCGGCGTTCTTGAGGAGGACGACCGCCTGCTCGGCGGCCTCCTGGGCGAGGGCGCGGTGCGCCGGTGTGTCGAAGCCGCCGCCGGTGTGCGGGTCGTGCTCCGGATCGAACTCGCCGAGCCGGAACCGGACCGAGAGCTGCCGGCGCACCGCCGCGTCGAGGTCCGCCTCGGTCAACAGGCCCTGGTCCAGGGCGCCCCGGACCCGCGCCACGATCGTCGAGCCGTCCGTGCCGTGGTCGGTGAAGCTGTCCACACCGGCCAGCAGCGAGGCCGCCGTCGCCTCCTCGTGGGTGTCGAAGTAGTGCTCGGATTCGACCAGGTTGGAGGGCGCGCCCGCGTCCGAGCAGACCAGCAGGTCCTCGTCGGTCCAGCTGCGCAGGTGCTCGCGCAGATACGGCGAGACGTGGTTGGGGCGGCCGTTGACCAGGTTGTACGCGGGCATCACCCCGGCCACCGCGCCCGCCTCGACCGTCTCGCGGAACGCCCGCAGGTCGTACTCGTGCAGCACGCGCGGGCGGACGGAGGACGAAGTGACGGCGCGGTCCGTCTCGTTGTTGTGCGCCAGCCAGTGCTTGAGGACGGGGGCCGTGCGCCAGTACGTCGGGTGCTCGCCGCGCAGACCGCGCGTGTAGGCGGTGGCGATGGCCGAGGTCAGCCTAGGGTCCTCCGAGTAGCCCTCCTCGTTGCGGCCCCAGAGCGGGTGGCGCAGCAGGTTCACCGTGGGGGACCAGACGTTGAGGCCGACGCGGTCGTCGCGGGCGCGCATCGCGCGGACCTCCTTGGACACCGCGTCGCCGACCCGGCGCACGAGCTCCTCGTTCCAGGTCGCGCCCAGGCCCACCGCCTGGGGGAAGACCGTCGCCGGGCCCATCCACGCCACGCCGTGCAGGGCCTCCTGGCCGGTGCGGAACGCGGCGACGCCCAGACGCTCCACGGCGGGCGCGTACTGGTGCAGAAATCCGATCTTCTCGTCGAGGGACAGCCGCGCCAACAGATCGTCGATGCGCTTCGCGAACGGCAGCTGCGGGTCGCGGAAAGGCGGCGTAGGCGGCGTTTGTGCGGTCACGTGGGGTTCCCCTTGCGATGGAGCGGCACGGCTCTTTCGAAGCGCTTCGATGCTGATTCGACGAGGGACGGGTGTCAAGAGACCTTCACCGTAATTTCAAGCCGCACATACGGACAGGTCACCCCGCACACCTCGGAGGAATCTTGGAAGCGACCCTTGTGCACCCTCGGACGTTCACTTAACCTCGCAGCAACATCGAAGCGCTTCGACTAGATGCTCCGTTAAGTGCTCTGATCCACTCAAGACACCGCAGCCGACGGCCCACCGCCGGGTGTCCTGGTGCGCCATGAAGGGTTGACGCAATGACGCCGAACGCCTCCGCCGCCTCCGCTCCCAGCCGGAGAAGCTTCCTCGCCTCCACGGCGGTCGTCGCCGCAGCGGTGGCGGGAGGGGTGCCGCTGCTCTCCGCCTGCGGCGCCTCGGACAGCGGTTCGGGCGGGGGCACCTCGCAGGGCAAGGGTGTCAAGAAGCTCCTGCCGGCCTTCGTCGCCGGCAGTGTGGTGACCCCGGACATCGCCTCCAAGAACGGCTCGTCGATCGGCTTCACCGCCAAGCTCGACCTCGCCACCCTGAAGACCTCGGTGCCCAAGAAGCTCGGCAAGGGCGGCAAGGTCTCCATCATGTCGCCGTTCTGGGGCTCCCCGCCGAAGAACGACAACGCCTACTACAAGGCGATGAACGCGCTGATCGGCGTCGACGTGGCCTGGCAGAACCAGGACGGCAACACCTACGACCAGAAACTCGGCGCGGTGCTCGCCTCCAGCGACATCCCCGACGTCGTGGTCGTCCCGGGCTGGAACATGGGCGGCAAGATACCCAGCGCGATCATCGGCAAGTTCGCCGACCTCGGCCCCTACCTCTCCGGCGACAAGGTCAAGGACTACCCGAACCTCGCCGCGATCCCCTCCGACGCCTGGCAGCGCTGCGTCTTCGGCGGCAAGCTGCGCGGACTGCCGATGCCCTCCTCGTACGTCCCCAACATCGTGCCCTTCTACCGCAAGGACATCTTCGACAAGGAGGGGTACCAAGTCCCCACCTCAGCCGACGAGTTCATGGCCCTGGCCAAGGAGATCACCAACGCCAGGGCCAAGCGCTGGGCCTGCATGGACATGAAGTGGACGGCCTTCAACGCCTGGGGCGTGCTCTCCGGGAGCGAGAAGTCGCTCGGCTGGAACCTGGTCGACGGCAAGCTGGTCAACCGCATCGAGACGCAGGAGTACCTCGAAGCACTGGAGTGGACCCGCAAGCTGTTCGCGGCCGGGTACGTCCACCCCGACGCCAAGCTCGGCAAGAGCCAGGCCACCGACCCCGGGCCCAAGTTCGCCGCCGGCGAGTTCCTCATCTACAACCAGGACATCTCGCAGTGGTGGAGCCGCACCGCCGAACAGGCCACCCAGAACCCGGACTACCGGATCTGGGGCATGGACATCTTCGCCCACGACGGCGGCGACCCGACCTTCTGGGCAGGTGAACCGGCCGGCATCTTCGCCTTCATCAGCAAGAAGGCCTCCGAGTCGGTGATCCGCGACGCGCTCGCCGTCGCCAACGTCACCGCCGCGCCGTACGGCACCAAGGAGTACATGCTCACCAACTACGGCGTGGAGGGCACCCATTACACCGTCAAGAACGGTGTGCCCACCAAGACCGACCAGGGCAACAACGAGGTCATCAACGCCTACGTCATGGTCGCCAGCCCCGCCTCGACCATCGCCCACCCCGACTTCCCCGACGTCGCGAAGGCGCAGGTCGAGTGGCAGCAGCGGATGGGCGCCTTCACGAAGAAGTCGGCCTTCTACGGCCAGCAGATCACCGAGCCGAGCCGCTACACCAACCTCTCCAACGACTTCGAGCAGTTGGAGGACGACATCACCCGGGGCCGCAAGAAGATCAGCGACATGCAGCAGGCCGTGGCGGACTGGAAGAGCAAGGGCGGCGACCAACTCCGCGCCTGGTACCAGAAGTTGCTCGACGACAACGGCACCGCGACGAGCTGACCGGGTACCGAGGCGAGGAGAACGGCCGTGTCCCACAGCACGGTGCCTCGGAGCAGGACCGAGGCCGACACGACGGGAAAGACCCCGGTGGCGTCCGGCGGCGCCACCGGCACCCGACCCAACCGCCCCAAGGCCAGGCTGAGTCGGCGTCTCAGGTTCCGACGCGACCGCGTCCTGCTCCTGATGACCCTGCCCGCCGTCCTGCTCATCCTGGTCTTCAACTACCTGCCGATCCTCGGCAACATCGTCGCCTTCGAGGACTACGACCCCTACGTCAGCGACAACGGCATCGTCTCGATGCTGCACAGCCCCTGGGTCGGCCTGGAGAACTTCCAGCAGATCTTCGCGGACTCGGCGTTCTGGAGCGCCGTACAGAACACGCTCGTCCTGTTCTTCCTCCAGCTGATCCTGTTCTTCCCGATCCCGATCCTGCTCGCGCTGCTCATCAACAGCGTGGTCAGGCCCCGGGTGCGGGCGCTGTCCCAGGCCATCCTCTATCTCCCGCACTTCTTCTCCTGGGTGCTGGTCATCGCCGTCTTCCAGCAACTCCTGGGCGGGGCCGGGCTGTTCTCGCAACTCCTGCGGCAGCACAGCTTCGACGGCCTCGACGTGATGACCGACCCCGACACCTTCAAGTTCCTCGTCACCGCGCAGAGCGTCTGGAAGGACGCGGGCTGGGGGATCATCGTCTTCCTCGCCGCGCTGTCCTCCGTCAGCCCCGACCTCTACGAGGCCGCCGCGATGGACGGCGCCGGCCGCTGGCGCCGCATGTGGCACGTCACGCTGCCCGCGCTGCGGCCGGTGATCGCCCTGCTGCTGGTCCTGCGCGTGGGCGACGCGCTCACGGTCGGCTTCGAACAGATCCTGCTCCAACGCGACGCCGTGGGACCGGGAGCGGCGGAGGTCCTCGACACCTTCGTGTGGTGGAACGGCGTCCGCAACCAGGACTTCGGCTACGCGGCGGCGGCCGGACTCGTCAAGGGCGTGATCAGCCTCGGCCTGGTCCTCGCCGCGAACAAAGTGGCCCACCTGATGGGCGAGCAGGGGGTGTACAAGAAGTGACCGCCGTCCTCGACAAGCCCGTCGAACCCGCCAAGTCCGCACGGCGGCCCGGCCGTTGGGCCGCGCCGCCCCGGCCGACCTGGGAGGAGGAACCGAGCCGGGCCGGTCTCGCCGGCAAGGGACTCGTCCTCACCCTCGCCTGCCTCGGCATCCTCTTCCCGCTCTGGATCGTCCTCGTCACCAGCCTCTCGTCACGCAGGACCATCGACGAGGCGGGCGGCCTCGTCATGGTGCCCAAGGGCATCACCTTCGTCGCCTACAAGGAACTCCTCAGCGGCGGCCAGGTCACCCGCGCGGCCGTCATCAGCGTTCTCGTCACCGTCGTCGGCACAGCGTTCTCCATGACCGTGTCCGTCCTGTGCGCCTACGGCCTCTCGCGCATCGGCTCGCTCGGGCACCGGTGGATCCTGATGCTGCTGCTCGCCACGATGTTCTTCAGCGCGGGACTCATCCCGACGTATCTGCTGGTGCAGTCGCTCGGTCTCACCGACAGCTATCTCGCGCTGATCCTGCCGAGCGCGCTCAGCGTCTTCAACATCCTTGTGCTGCGCGGGTTCTTCATGGGCATCTCGCAGGAACTCGTCGACAGCGCCCGGATCGACGGGGCCGGTGACTTCCGGATCCTCTGGCAGATCGTGATGCCCCTGTCGCGCGCCGTACTGGCCGTCATCACGCTGTTCTACGCCGTGGGCTATTGGAGCGCCTGGTTCAACGCGTCCCTGTACCTCAACGACCAGGACATGATGCCGCTCCAGAACGTCATGATCCAGCTGGTGCAGAAGCAGGAGGCCCCGGTCGGGCTAGCCCAGGCGATCAAGACGGGCGAACTGTCGGGGCTGGCCGTGCAGATGGCCGTCATGGTGCTGGCGCTGCTGCCGGTGGCCGTGCTGTCGCCGTTCGTGCAGCGGCATTTCAAGAAGGGGATGCTGACGGGCGCGGTCAAGGGCTGAACCGCTCGTGCCGTAGGCCCCTCAGGCAGGACTGCTCACCCCATCTCACAGAGCGAGGTATGTCTCATGCGTGCGTCCCGCCCGAGCCGGCGTGCTGTTCTGGCCGGGGCTGCGGCTGTCGCCGCGCTCACCACCGTGCCGCTCGGCACGACGAGGGCGCGGGCGGCCGAAGCCCCCGCCTACCGCTGGCGCAACGCCGTCATCGGCGGCACCGGATTCATCACCGGCGTCCTCTTCCACCCCTCCGTACGCGGCCTCGCCTACGCCCGCACCGACATCGGCGGCGCCTACCGCTGGGACGACCGGACCGCCCGCTGGACCCCCCTCACCGACCGACTCGGCTGGGACGACTGGAACCTCCTCGGCGTGGAGGCCCTCGCCGTCGACCCGGCGCATCCGGACCGGCTGTACCTCGCCGTCGGCACCTACGCCCAGTCCTGGGCGGGCAACGGAGCGATCCTGCGCTCCGAGGACCGGGGCGCCACCTGGACCCGTACCGATCTCGCCGTGCGGCTCGGCGCCAACGAGGACGGGCGCGGTGTCGGCGAGCGGCTGCTCGTCGATCCGCGCGACAGCGACACCCTGTGGCTCGGCACCCGGCACGACGGACTGCTCAAGTCGCCCGACCGGGGCGCCACTTGGGCACCCGTCAGCGACTTCCCGGCCACCGCGAGCGGGTCGGGGCAGGGCGTGACCTTCCTCGTCGGCGTCGGTCGCGCCGTCTACGCCGGGTGGGGCGACGGCGACGGCACCCCGACCGCCGTAAACCTCTACCGCACCACGGACGGCGGCACGTGGGAGGCCGTTCCCGGGCAGCCCACCGGCACCTCCGCCAAGGTCCCGATCCGCGCCGCCCACGACCGCCACGCGCACGAGCTGTATGTGACGTACGCCGACGCCCCCGGTCCCAACGGGCAGTCCACCGGCAGCGTGCACAGACTCGCCCCCGCCACCGGGCGCTGGACGGACGTCACCCCCGTCCCGCCCGGCGGCAGCGACACCTTCGGCTACGGCGGGGTCGCCGTCGACGCCCGTCGCGCGGGCACCGTCGTCGTCTCCACCAACAACCGCTGGGCGGCCGTCGACACCCTGTACCGGACCACCGACGGCGGTCGCACCTGGACGTCCCTCAAGGACTCCGCCGTCCTCGACGTGTCCGAGACTCCTTTCCTCAAGTGGGGTGCGGACGAGCCCAAGTTCGGCTGGTGGATCCAGGCCGTCGCCGTCGACCCCTACGACTCGAAGCACGTCCTCCACGGCACCGGCGCCACCCTCTACGGCACCCGTGACCTCAGGCACTGGGCGCCGAGGATCCGTGGCCTGGAGGAGACGTCCGTGATCCAGCTGATCTCGCCCCCGGTCGGGGAGGCACACCTGATCAGCGCCTCGCGGGACATCGGCGTGATGTACCACGAGCGGCTCACGGCGTCTCCGTCGCGCGGCATGGCGACGAACCCCGTGTTCGGGTCGGCGACCGGGATCGCGCAGGCCGCGGGCAGGCCGGAGTACGTCGTCCGCACGGGCTGGGGCGACAACGGCAACGGCGCTTCCTCGGGCGACGGCGGCCGGACCTGGGCGCCCTTCGCGGCCCAGCCCTCCCTCGCCCATGACGCACCGGGGCCGATCGCCACCAGCGCCGACGGCGGTACGCTGCTGTGGTCCTTCGTGCACTGGGACGGCACGAAGTACCCCGCTCACCGCTCGGCGGACAACGGCGCGACCTGGTCCGAGGTCTCCTCCTTCCCGAAGGGCGCCACGCCGGTCGCCGACCCGGCCGACCCGACGCTCTTCTACGCATACGACACCGACACAGGAACGCTATACGCCAGCACTGACAGTGGCCGTTCGTTCACCCCGCGTGCGGGCGGACTGCCCGCCGGGGACAGCCAGTTCCAGCTGGTCGCGGCGCCGGGCAGGTCCGGCGACCTGTGGCTGAGCGTGAAGTGGAACGGGCTGTACCGGTCCGTCGACGGCGGTGCGGGTTTCACCAGGATCGACAGCTGCTGGGCCTCCTACACCCTCGGCTTCGGCAGACCCGCCCCCGGCGCCGACTACCCGGCGATCTACCAGGTCGGCTCGACGGAGGCCGTCACCGCGGTCTACCGCTCCGACGACGAGGCGAAGACCTGGGTGCGGATCAACGACGACCTGCACCAGTGGGGCTGGACCGGGCAGTGCGTCGTCGGTGACCCGCGGGTCTACGGCCGGGTCTACCTCGCCACCAACGGGCGCGGCATCCAGTACGGGGAGCTGATCTGATGCCCGGGCTCGGCGACGCCACCCGGGGCCGCGTCTTGTTCGGCGGTGACTACAACCCCGAGCAGTGGCCCGAGGAGACCTGGCCCGAGGACGTCCGGCTGATGCAGGACGCCGGCGTCAACTCCGTCACCCTCGGGGTCTTCTCCTGGGCCAGGCTCGAACCCGAGCCGGGAGCAAGGGAGTTCGGCTGGCTCGACCGGCTGATGGATCTGATGCGCGACAGCGGCATCGGGGTCGTGCTCGCCACCCCCACCTCCTCCCCGCCGCCCTGGCTGGGCCGCCTCCACCCGGAGACCCTGCCCCGGGACGCCGACGGCCGTGTCGAATGGTGGGGCGGACGCCAGCACTTCTCCCACTCCAGCGCCGTCTACCGCCGGCACGCCGCCGCCATCACCGAGGCTCTGGCCGCCCGCTACGCAGACCATCCCGCCCTCACCATGTGGCACATCAACAACGAGTACTGCACCTTCGACTACGGCGACGAGGCCGCGGCCACCTTCCGCCGCTGGCTGCGCGCGAGGTACGGCACCCTCGACGCCCTCAACTCCGCCTGGGGCACGGCGTTCTGGAGCCAGGGCTACGACACCTGGGACGGCGTCCTGCCCCCGCGCCACGCCCACTACCTCAACAACCCCACCCACGTGCTCGACTTCCGGCGCTTCACCTCCGACATGCTGCTGGAGTGCTACACCGCCGAGCGCGACATCGTCCGCAGGCACACCCCGCACCTCCCGGTCACCACCAACTTCATGCCGCTGTGGATCGGCCAGGACGCCTGGCGCTGGGCCGAGGAGGAGGACGTCGTCTCGGTCGACCTCTATCCCGATCCCCGCGATCCGCTCGGCGCCCAAAGCGCCGCCCTCGTACAGGACTTGACCCGTTCGCAGGCGCGCGGCCCCTGGATGCTCATGGAACAGGCGGCCGGACCGGTCAACTGGCGCGGGGTCAACCACCCCAAGCCGCGCGGCCTCAACCGCCTCTGGTCCCTCCAGGCGGTGGCCCGCGGCGCCGACGCCGTCTGCTACTTCCAGTGGCGCCAGTCCCGGCAGGGCGCCGAGAAGTTCCACTCCGGGATGGTCACGCACGCGGGGGAGCGGGGCCGCACCTTCCAGGAGGTCAGGCAACTGGGCGCCGAACTCGGCCGCGTCGGCGCCGAGGTGACGGGCACTCACATCGTCGCGGACATCGCGATCCTGCACGACTGGCAGGCCTGGTGGGCCGGTGCCCAGGACGGCCGCCTCTCCACCGAGGTCGACCACCCCGAGGTCGTCCGCGCCTGGCACCGCGCGCTGTGGGAGTCCCATCTCACCACCGACTTCGCCCACCCCGAACACGACCTCTCCGCCTACGAGTTGGTCGTCGTCCCGCAGCTCTACCTCCTCACCGACACCGCGATCGACAACCTCCTCGGGTACGTCCGCGGCGGCGGCACCCTCGTCTGCGGCTTCCTCACCGGCATCGCCGACGAGGACGACCGGGTCCGCCCCGGCGGTATGGACGCCCGCCTCCGCGACCTCTTCGGCATCCGCACCCTGCACGAGTGGTGGCCGCTGGACCCGGGGGAGAGCGTCGAGTGCGAGGGCTTCCGGGGCACGCTCTGGTCGGAGGAGATCGAGCCCGAGGACGGCGCCGCCGACGAGGCGATCCCCTACAAGGGCGGGGAGTTGGACGGCCTGCCGGCCGTACTCCGCAGGGGCCGGGCCTGGTACGTCTCCACCCTCCCCGACCCCTACGCGCTCCGCGCCCTGCTCGCCCGGGTCGCCGCCGAGGCGGGCGTCCGCCCGGTGCTCGAAGGCCTGCCGACCGGCGTCGAGGCGGTACGGCGCGGTGAGCTGCTGTTCCTGCTGAACCACGGCCGCGAACCGGTCACCGTCGAAGTCCCGCCCGGCCGCACCGACTTGCTCACCGACACGACCGCCGGGGGCGAACTCACCCTCGGCCGCTACGGCGCGGCGGTGCTGCGGCCATGAGGGCAGAAGCCGCGTCCGGCGGGGAAGTGCTGGCGACGGCCGGGTCCGGTGCGGCCGTCCCTGAGGCGCACCGGTCCGCCGGCCCCGCACCGGCCACCGCTCCTCACCACGGCACCTGGGAGCCCGCCCCCGCCGCCCGCTGGGAGGACGCCTACCTCAGTGGCAACGGCCACCACGGCGCCCTGGTGTTCGGCGATCCGGACGACGACCGTGTCATCGTCACCCACCACACCCTCGTCCGGCCCAACGGCGGCGAGCGCGCCCGGCCACCGCGCCTGGCCGCCGAACTCCCCGCGCTCCAGGACCGGTTGCTCGCCGGTGACCGTGCCGCCGCCGAGAGCTTCACGGACGGTCGCCCGCTCCAGTGGGTCCAGCCCTTCCATCCCGCCTTCCGGACCCGGCTGCGCGGCCGGTCCGCCGCCGGCGCGGAACACGGCTACCGCCGGTCCGTCGACTTCACCAGCGGCGAGGTCTCCGCCCACCGCGGCGACCGGCGCAGTCGCGTCTTCGTCTCCCGCGCCGACGACGTGATCGTCCAGCACGTCACCGCCTCCGAGCTCACCCTCGATCTCACCCTGGAGCACCAACTGCCCGGCGCACCAGCGGGGTTGGCGGTCGGGCACGGCGCGTTCCTCACCCCCGGCGGCGCCCTGCTCAACATCCGGGTCCGCTACCCCGGCAGCGACCGCGCCTACACCGGAGTGACCCTGGCCCTGGTCACCGGCGGCACGACCCGGCTCGCGCCGACCGGAGTCCGCCTCACCGGCGCCACCGAGGTCCTGCTCCTCACCCGGGTCCGACGCCACACCGGCGAACTGGACGTCGCGGCACAGACCCGCGCCCTCCAGGCCCTCCTGCCGGACGACCGACAGCCCTACGACACCCTCCTGGACCGCCACCTCGCCCACCACCGCACCGCCTACACCCGCGTCACCCTCGACCTGCGCGCCGACCCCACTGAACGCGCCCTCCCCGGCACGGAGTTGCTGAAGCGGACCCGCAGCCCGGCCCTCCTGGAACGCCTCTTCGCCGCCGGCCGCTACCACCTCCTGTCCGCCAGCGGACTGCTGCCGCCCCGGCTCACCGGACTGTGGACCGGCGACTGGAACACGGCCTGGTCCGGCGCGTTCACCAACGACGCGAACCTCAACCTCCAGACCGCGTCCGCCGCGAGCACCGCCCTCCCCGAAGTCACCGACGCTCTGGCCTCCCTGATCCACCGTCAGCTCGGCGACTGGCGGGAGAACGCCCGCGTCGTCTTCGGCGCCCGGGGCGTCGTCGCGCCCGCGCACAGCGACGGCGAGTCCGGGCTGTCGTACCACTTCAGTCGCGAATACCCGCTGCACCTGTGGACCGCGGGCGCGGACTGGCTGCTCAAGCCGCTGGTCGACCACGACGAGACACGGGGCGCCCGCGACCCCCGCACCGCCGCCGCGCTCGCCGAAGTCGCCCTGTTCTACGAGGACTTCATCACCCGCACCGACCAGGACGGCCGACTCGTCCTGGTCCCCTCCTACTCGCCCGAGAACCGTCCGGCGAACGGCAGCTGGGGCGCGATCAACGCGGCGATGGACCTCTCCGCCGCCCGGCACGCGCTGCGCACCGCCGCCGACTACCACCCGGGCACCCCGGAGGCCGGCCGCTGGCGCGCGCTCGCCGACCGGCTGCCGCCGCACCGGGTCAACTCCGAAGGCGCGCTGGCCGAATGGGCCTCGCCGGGACTCGACGACAGCTACGACCACCGTCACCTCAGTCACCTCTACGGCGTGTGGCCCCTGGACGAGATCAACCCCTACGACACCCCGCAACTGGGCAGGGCCGCCCATCGCGCGCTGCGGCTCCGGGGCGCCGAGAACGACTCGGCGCACGGCCACCTCCACCACGCGCTCGTCGCCGCCCGCCTCCGCGACGGCGAGCGGGTCGCGCACGCCCTCGGGCAGGTCCTCGACGGCGACTTCTTCCACGCCTCGCTGATGAGCGCGCACTACCCCGACCGCGAGGTCTACAACGCGGACGCCGCGCACACCCTGCCCGGCGTGCTCGTCGAGGCGCTGGTGCAGTCGACGCCGGACCGGCTGGTGCTGCTGCCCGCGCTCCCGGAGGCGTACCCGGAGGGCCGACTCACCGGCGTACGCACGAGGTTCGGGGCGGAACTCGACCTGACCTGGACGCCGGACTCGGCCGTGGCGGTGCTGCGCCCCGCCCGCACCCACCGCGTCGAACTGCGGACTTCCTCCGGCGCGCAGCCGCTCGAACTCGTCGCCGGAGAAGACCGCGTCCTCACCCTGGGGGCGCGGTAGCCCCACCCGAATCCCCCCACCCATGGAAGGGACACCATGGCAACACGCACCCGCAGCAGGCTGATCACGGCCCTGCTGGCCCCCGCACTCGCGCTCGGCGCCACCGTCGGCCTCGCCTCGGCCCCCGCCTCCGCCGCCGTCTGGAGCTCCTGCGACCAGTGGGGCAGCACGACCCTGAACGGCTACACGCTCTACAACGACATCTGGGGCTCCGGCGCGGGCACCCAGTGCATCTGGGCCAACTCCGGCACCAACTGGGGTGTCACCGCCAACCACCCCAACACCGGCGGCATCAAGGCCTATCCCAACGCCAAGAAGGTGATCGGCAAGTCGATCACCTCGCTCGGTTCGCTCAAGAGCAGCTACAACGTCACGGTGCCGTCGTCCGGCGCGTACAACACGTCGTACGACATCTGGGACACCAACTACGCCTACGAGATCATGCTCTGGGTCAACAAGACCGGCGCGGTCGGCCCGCTCGGCACCTCGCAGGGCAGCCTGACGCTGGGCGGTTCCACCTGGACCGTCTACAAGGGCAACAACGGCAGCAACGACGTGTTCTCGTTCGTCCGCAGCTCCAACTCCTCGTCCGGGACGGTCGACATCCTGCCGATCCTCAAGTGGATCAAGGACACCAAGGGCTGGTTCGGCAATGTGACCATCGGGGACCTTCAGTTCGGCTTCGAGATCACGTCCTCGTCCGGCGGGCTCGCCTTCACCACCAACAGCGAGAGCGTCACCAGCAGTTGACCCACCCGGTTGTGCTCAGCCGCCCGGTCCCCGCACCCAGCGGGGGCCGGGCGGCTCCGCGAACACGAGCGCGGCGACCCAGCAGCCGAGCGCGGCCAGTGTGAGGCCGCCCACCGCCGGGTTGACGTAGCCGGGAACGGTGTCGGACGTGAAGCCGCCGCCGTCCTTCGTCTCGCAGACGAACCGCAGCGGGACGTAGTCCACCGAGTAGTCGACGACCTGTGAGGTCCGTTCGTCGTACTGCCCGTTGACCGTACGACACGGCGGCCACGGCGCCGAGCCGGTGCCGCCGTCGCCCACCTCCAGCAGCGCGCCCATGATGTGCAGCAGACCCCACAGGTACAGGGCGAACGCGGCCAGGCCCGCCCCGCCGGCGAGCTTGCGCAAGACCATCGCAGGAGTCCACCAGAACAAGATCGGCGCGGCTGTGACGGAGCCCACAGTTCCGGGCAACGGAAGCGTCACAGCCGCCGGGGCACCCGGCGGGGAGGCCCAACTCCCCTCCGTATCAAGCCACTTCGCTACTCCGTCACCGGCAGCGTCGCCCCGTCCCGCAGGAACAGCGGGATGCGGTCCAGCGGCGCGTCGACCGTGACGGCCGTACCGCCCTCGTACGCCTCGCCCGTCCACGCGTCCGTCCACCAGGCGCCCGCCGGGAGATACGCGGTACGGGTCGTGGCCCCGGCGGTCAGCACGGGGGCGACCAGCAGGTCCGGGCCGAAGAGATACGCGTCGTCGACCGACCAGCTCGCCGGGTCCCGGGGGAACTCCAGGAACAACGGCCGCATCACCGGCAGCCCCTCCTCGTGCGCGGCCCGCATCACATCGAGCACGTAGGGCCGCAGCCGCTCGCGCAGCCGCAGGTACTTCTCCAGGATCGGCAGGGCCCGATCGCCGTACGACCAGACCTCGTTGGGGCCGCCCGTCATGTCGGGGCCCAGCGGCATGCCCGGATCACGGAAGCCGTGCAGACGCATCAGCGGGGACAGCGCGCCGAACTGGAACCAGCGGACCATGACCTCCTGGTACGCCGGGTCGTCCGGGTCGCCGCCGTGGAAGCCGCCGATGTCCGTGTTCCACCAAGGGATGCCGGACAGGGCGGTGTTGAGGCCCGCGGCGATCTGGCGGCGCAGGGTCGGGAAGTCGGTGCCGATGTCGCCCGACCAGAGCGCGGCGCCGTAGCGCTGACTGCCCGCCCACGCCGAGCGGTTGAGCGTGATGATCTCGTCCTCGCCCGCGCCGGAGGCCCGCAGGCCCTCGTGGAACGTACGGGAGTTCTCGGCCGGATAGATGTTGCCGACCTCCAGCCCCGGGCCCGCCCAGTACCGCAGGTTCTCCTGGAAGCCCGGCTTCAGCTCGGGCTCGCAGGCGTCCAGCCAGAAGGCCGTGATGCCGTACGGCACAAGGTAGTTGTCGCGGATCCTCGACCACAGGAACTCGCGGGCACCGGGGTTGGTGGCGTCGTAGAACGCGACCTGGACGGTCGACGCGACGCCCTTGTCCGGCCAGTCGGCGTGGGCCATCGGGCCGTACTGCGTGCCGATCAGGAACCCTCGCTGCTCCAGCGGCGAGTGGTTCTCGCTGAGCGGGGAGACGGACGGCCAGACGCTCACCACCAACTTGACGCCCAGCTCGTCGAGTTCGCGGACCATCGCCGCCGGGTCGGGCCACTCGGCCGGGTCGAACTTCCAGTCGCCCAGGTGCGTCCAGTGGAAGAAGTCGCAGACGATCGCGGAGAGGGGGAGTCCGCGGCGCCTGTACTCCCGTGCCACGGCGAGGAGTTCGGCCTGCGTGCGGTAGCGCAGCTTGCACTGCCAGAAGCCCGCCGCCCACGTCGGCAGCATCGGGGTCCGGCCCGTCACCGCGCTGTAGCGGCGCTGGCCGTCGGCCGGGTCGCCGGCCGTGATCCAGTAGTCGATCTGCCGGGCCGAATCCGCCACCCAGCGGGTGCCGTTGCCGGCCAGCTCCACGCGGCCGATCGCCGGGTTGTTCCACAGCAGTGTGTAGCCGCGGCTGGAGACCAGCACCGGGATGCCGACCTCGGCGTTGCGCTGGACCAGGTCGAGGACCAGGCCCTTCTGGTCCAACTGGCCGTGCTGGTGCTGTCCGAGGCCGTACAGCTTCTCGTCCTCGTAGGCGGCGAACCGCTGCTCCAGCCGGTGGTGGCCGCCGCCGACCGCCGTGTAGAGCCGCGAGCCGGGCCACCAGAAGTGCGCGCGGGCCTCGGCGAGGATTTCGCTTGAGTCGTCGGTGCGCAGGAAGCGGACCAGGCCCTCGGAGTCGACCACGACCGTCAACTCGCCCACGGTCAGGGTTCCTTGACCGCCCTCGATCTTGACGCTCGCCTCGGTGGGCGGTGCCTCCGCCAGGAGCGCGCCCGGGAGTCCGTCGAGCAGCGGGCCGCCGAGCCGGGCCCTGACCCGGACCGCGTCCGGCCCCCACGGTTCGATCCGCAGGGTCTCCTGACGGCCGCTCCACTCCAGCGCGCCGTCCCGCTCACGGAACGTTCCGACGGTGGGGGAGGACTGCGCGAGACTGACCTCGGACTGTATTTCGGCAGGCTGATTCACGAGGAGTGCTCCTGGAGGAAAGCGGAACAGGGGGTGACCGCGCACACACGTGGAGCGTGGCCGGTCAAGCGGCCGACGGCGCCGGACCCGTACTCGCCCGGACCGTCAACTCCGGTGCGATCAGCACGACTTCGTCACTGCCGTGACCGTCCAGCTTGGCCACCAGATGCTCGACGGCGTAACGCCCCATCTCCTGTGCGGGGATGGCGACGGACGTCAGCCGCACCGAGGCCTGGGTGGCGACCTGGTCGGGGCAGACCGCGACCACCGACACGTCCTCCGGCACGGCCCGGCCCTGCTGGCGCAGCAGCGCGAGCAGCGGCTCGACCGCCGACTCGTTCTGCACCACGAAGCCCGTGGTGCCGGGGCGCTCGTCGAAGATCCGGGCCAGTGTCACCGCCATCGCGTCGTACCCGCCCTCGCACGGCCGGTGCAGCACCCGGAGGTCCAACTCCCGTGCGCGGGACCGGAGTCCGTCGAGGGTGCGCTCGGCGAAACCGGTGTGCCGTTCGTAGACGGCGGGTGCCTCGCCGATGACAGCGATGTCGTGGTGACCGAGCTTCGCGAGGTGCTCGACGCACAGCGCGCCGGTCGCCCCGAAGTCGAGGTCGACGCAGGTCAGTCCGGTGGTGTCGGCGGGGAGGCCGATCAGCACCGACGGCTGGTCGGTGCCGCGCAGCAACGGCAGCCGCTCGTCGGCGAGTTCGACGTCCATGAGGATCATCGCGTCGGCGAGCCCGCTGCCGGTGACCCGGCGTACCGCGTCGGGGCCCTCCTCCCCGGTGAGCAGCAGCACGTCGTAGCCGTGCAGCCGGGCGGTGGTCGCCACCGCGATGGCGATCTCCATCATCACCGGCACATACATGTCGGTGCGCAGCGGCACCATCAGCGCGATGATGTTCGACCGGCTGCTGGCCAGGGCGCGGGCGCCCGCGTTCGGGTGGTAGCCCAGCTCGCGGATGCTCTGCTCGACCCGCTGCCGGGTGGCTCCGGAGATGGACCGCTTGCCGCTGAGGACATAGCTCACCGTGCTCGCCGAGACTCCGGCGTGCTGGGCGACCTCGGCGAGGGTGACCATCCAGCTCTCCAAGCTTTGTGAAGCGCTTCGACAGTGCGCATTGCTGACAGGGGCGGGTGGGGGTGATTCCGAGGTTAGCTTCAGGCGGGGTGGGTGTCCATAGGTTGTCGAAGCGCTTCGACACTTTCTCGCGGGGCCGGGATCCGTGAATTCCGGGGCAACCTCCGGGCAGGTCGGCGGCCACTGAGAGGTCGTAGACGAACCGTCCCCCGGAAGGACCCCCGATGCAACACCGCAGACCCCGTCTCTCCAAGCGGCGCAAGGCGCTCGTCGCCACCGCCGTGGCCCTCGCCGCCGCCGCGGGCGTCACCGTCGCCCAGGCGGGCGAGACCGGCAAGAAGTGCGGGGCCTTCGACACCGTCACGCTCGGCAAGTACTACGTGAACAACAACCTCTGGGGCCAGGACAAGGCCACCGGCAGCCAGTGCGTCTGGGACAACTCCCGCTCCGGATCCACCATTTCGTGGGGCACGTCCTTCAGCTGGGCCAACAACGCCCAGGGCACCGACGCCGACGTGAAGTCGTACGCCAGTACCGTCCTCGGCTGGCACTGGGGCTGGAAGGTCGACAAGGCCACCACCGGACTGCCGATCCGGGTCGGCGACCGCAAGCCCGTGCGCACGAGCTGGGACTTCTCGCTCAGCAGCGACCCCGGCACGCTCGACGTGGCCTACGACCTGTGGCTGCACGCCAAGAACACCGCGGACTGGCAGGACCAGCCCACCGACGAGATCATGATCTGGCTGAACCGGCAGGGCGGCGCGGGCCCGCTCGGCACCAGGTACGGCAGCGTCAGCCTCGGCGGCGCCATGTGGGACATCTACCAGGGCGACATCGGCTGGAACGTGTACTCCTTCGTCCGCCGCGCCAACACCACCAAGGCCACCCTGAACATCGACGACTTCACCCAGGCCCTGGTCCGCCGCAAGCTGCTGAGCAACGACAAGTACCTCTCCGGCATCGAGTCCGGCACCGAGGTCTTCAAGGGCTCGGGGCGCCTCGACACGAAGGCCTACTCCGTCGACATCGGCTGAACAGCCGCGCGAAGGGTGGCCGCTTCGCGGCGGATCGGGTAGATACGAACGGGTAGCACCCATCGGTAACCACCGAGGGCCGAGGGATCGATTCGCGGCGAGGTGAGCCTCATGTCCGCTCCATCCAGCAAACCCACAGTCACCGAGCGAGAGGCCCGGCAGGTGGCGGAGGCCGCCCGGGAACAGGACTGGCGCAAGCCCAGCTTCGCCAAGGAACTGTTCCTCGGCCGCTTCCGTCTCGACCTGATCCACCCCCACCCGCTCCCGCCCGACGCCGACGTCCGACGCGGCGAGGAGTTCCTCGCCAAGTTGCGCGCCTTCTGCGAGACGGAGATCGACGCGGCCCTCATCGAACGCGAGGCCCGCATCCCCGACGAGGTCATCGCCGGTCTCAAGGAACTCGGCGCCCTCGGCATGAAGATCGACCCCAAGTACGGCGGCCTCGGCCTCACCCAGGTGTACTACAACAAGGCGCTGGCGCTGGCCGGATCGGCCTGCCCGGCGGTCGGCGTGCTGCTCTCGGCACATCAGTCGATCGGCGTACCCCAGCCGCTGAAACTGTTCGGCACCGACGAGCAGAAGGAGCGGTTCCTGCCGCGCTGCGCCCGCACCGACATCAGCGCCTTCCTGCTCACCGAACCGGACGTCGGCTCCGACCCGGCCCGCCTGGCGACCAGCGCGGTCCGGGACGGGGACGCGTACGTCCTCGACGGCGTGAAGCTCTGGACCACCAACGGCGTGATCGCCGACCTCCTGGTGGTGATGGCCCGGGTGCCGAAGTCCGAGGAGAGCCGGGGCGGCATCACCGCGTTCGTCGTCGAGGCCGACTCGCCGGGCATCACCGTCGAGAACCGCAACGCCTTCATGGGCCTGCGCGGCATCGAGAACGGCGTCACCCGCTTCCACCAGGTCCGGGTCCCGGCCGCCAACCGCATCGGCCCCGAGGGCGCGGGCCTGAAGATCGCCCTCACCACCCTCAACACCGGCCGCCTCTCGCTGCCCGCGTCCTGTGTCGCGGCCGGCAAGTGGTGCCTGAAGATCGCCCGCGAGTGGTCGGCCGCCCGTGAGCAGTGGGGCAGGCCCATCTCCGACCACGAGGCCGTAGGCGCGAAGATCTCCTTCATCGCGGCGACCACCTTCGCCCTGGAGGCCGTCCTCGACCTCTCCTCGCAGATGGCCGACGAGGACCGTAACGACATCCGCATCGAGGGCGCGCTCGCCAAGCTCTTCGCCTCCGAGACGGGCTGGCTGATGGCCGACGAGCTGGTGCAGATCCGCGGCGGCCGGGGCTTCGAGACGGCAGCCTCGCTCGCGGCCCGGGGCGAGAAGGCCGTCCCCGCCGAACAGGTCCTGCGCGACCTGCGCATCAACCGCATCTTCGAGGGCTCGACGGAGATCATGCATCTCCTCATCGCCCGCGAGGCCGTCGACGCCCACCTCACGGTCGCCGGTGACCTCATCGCCCCCGACAAGTCCCTCGCGGACAAGGCGAAAGCGGGCGCCAACGCGGGCGTCTTCTACGCCAAGTGGCTCCCGAAGCTGGTCGCGGGCAGCGGCCAACTCCCGGGCACCTACGGCGAGTTCCGTCACGGCGTCGACCTCTCCAGGCAACTGCGCTACATCGAGCGCAACGCCCGCAAACTGGCCCGCTCCACCTTCTACGCCATGTCCCGCTGGCAGGGCCGGATGGAGACCAAGCAGGGCTTCCTGGGCCGGATCGTCGACATCGGCGCCGAACTGTTCGCCATGAGCGCGGTCTGCGTCCGGGCCGAACTCCTGCGCACCCAGGGCGATCACGGCCGCGAGGCCTACCAACTCGCCGACGCCTTCTGCGAACAGGCCCGCATCCGGATCGAGGAACTCTTCGGCCGCCTGTGGACCAACACCGACTCCCTCGACCGCAGGGTGGTCAAGGGAGTCATGTCCGGCGCGTACACATGGCTGGAGGAGGGCATCGTCGATCCGTCGGGCGAGGGGCCCTGGATCGCCGACACGACCCCGGGCCCGTCCAAGGCGGACAACGTGCACCGACCCGTCGACTGAGCCCGGATCAGCAGTACTTGTCGCTCGGATCCCGCGTCGTCCACGAACAGGTGTCGACCTTGCTGCCGTTGGACTTCGTCAGCGTCGCCGTGTCGCTGGTGTTGTTCCAGACGTAGGCGGCCCGCCCCTGGTACGTGTTCGACGCGGTGTCCGTGCCCTTGCCGGTGTGCACCTTGATGTACTTGCCCGCGCCGATCTTGATGTTCTTGAAGACGTACCGGTGGTTCGAGACGTCCTTGAGCACCCACCCCTTGAGCGAGATCGCCGACCGGCCGGTGTTCTTGATCTGCACCCACTCGCCGTTCAGGCTCGTGTTGGACCGGTTGTCCGAGCCCGGACTGTCGAACCAGACGTGGTAGATCGTGACTCCGCCGGCGGCCTCGGCCGGGGTGCTCAGCAGGGTGCCGGTGAGTATCGCGGCGCCCGCGAGCGCGGGCAGGGCAGCGCGTATCCGCATGGAGAATCCCCCCAGGATCTCAGTCCTCCGCCGGTCGTCCCCCGGCGCAGAAACAAGTCAGGGCTGAAGTGTTATCACATGACCTTCACGCCGTATTCACAAAGGGGGATTTCCCTTCAATCACCGACGAGAGCCGATAAGCCACCCGCCCGAGGGAACCGCTGTCCACCCGCCCACCCCTTGCGGCAACAATGGAGGGATGAGCGACAGTCCAGCACCCCTCGCCGACCCGCATCTCGTCTACGACCCCGTCGTGGGCGACGGTCCCAAGGCCCTGGTGATCCTCGGCTCCACCGGGTCCATCGGCACCCAGGCCATCGACCTCGTGCTGCGCAACCCGGACCGCTTCCGGGTCACCGCCCTCTCCGCCAACGGCGGCCGGGTCGGGCTCCTCGCCGAGCAGGCGCACCGGCTCGGGGCGCGGACCGTCGCGGTCGCCCGCGAGGACGCCGTACCGGCACTGCGCGAAGCGCTCTCCGCGCGGTACGGCACCGGCCAGCCGCTCCCCGAGATCCTGGCCGGACCGGACGCGGCCACCCAGGTCGCCGCCTCCGACTGCCACACCGTGCTGAACGGCATCACCGGGTCCATCGGCCTCGCGCCCACCCTCGCCGCCCTGGAGGCGGGCCGCGTCCTCGCGCTCGCCAACAAGGAGTCGCTCATCGTCGGCGGACCGCTGGTGAAGGCGCTCGCCGAGCCCGGCCAGATCATCCCCGTGGACTCCGAGCACGCGGCGCTCTTCCAGGCCCTCGCGGCCGGCACCCGCGCCGATGTCCGCAAACTCGTCGTCACCGCGTCCGGCGGCCCCTTCCGCGGCCGTACGAAGGCGGAACTGGCGAACGTGACGGTCGAGGACGCCCTCGCGCACCCCACCTGGGCGATGGGCCCGGTGATCACGATCAACTCCGCGACCCTGGTGAACAAGGGCCTCGAAGTGATCGAGGCGCACCTGCTGTACGACATTCCCTTCGATCGCATTGAGGTGGTCGTGCACCCGCAGTCGTATGTCCACTCGATGGTGGAATTCAACGACGGATCGACGATCGCCCAGGCGACGCCCCCCGACATGCGCGGGCCGATCGCCATCGGGCTCGGCTGGCCCGAGCGGGTCCCGGACGCGGCGCCCGCGTTCGACTGGAGCAAGGCCTCGACGTGGGAGTTCTTCCCGCTCGACACCGAGGCGTTCCCCTCCGTGGGCCTCGCCCGGCACGTGGGACAGCTCGCGGGCACCGCCCCGGCGGTGTTCAATGCGGCGAACGAGGAGTGCGTGGAGGCCTTCCGCGCGGGCGCGCTGCCGTTCAACGGCATCATGGAGACGGTGACCCGGGTGGTCGAGGAACACGGGACACCGGCCACGGGAACTTCCCTGACCGTGGCGGACGTCCTCGAAGCGGAGACCTGGGCACGCGCCCGGGCCCGTGAACTGACAGCGCAGACGACCACAGCTCAGACGACCACGGCGAACGCGGAGGCGCGTGCATGACAGCCCTGATGATGATCCTCGGCATAGTCGTCTTCGCGGTCGGCCTGCTGGTCTCGATCGCCTGGCACGAGCTGGGGCATCTCTCCACGGCGAAGCTCTTCGGCATCCGGGTGCCCCAGTACATGGTCGGCTTCGGCCCGACCATCTGGTCCCGGAAGAAGGGCGACACCGAGTACGGGTTCAAGGCCATCCCGTTCGGCGGCTACATCCGCATGATCGGCATGTTCCCGCCCGGCGACGACGGCCGGATCAGCGCCCGCTCCACCTCGCCCTGGCGCAGCATGATCGAGGACGCCCGCTCGGCCGCCTTCGAGGAACTCCAGCCCGGCGACGAGACCCGCCTCTTCTACACCCGCAAGCCCTGGAAGCGGGTCATCGTGATGTTCGCGGGCCCCTTCATGAACCTCATCCTGGCGGTGGCGCTCTTCCTCACCGTCCTGATGGGCTTCGGCATCTCGCAGCAGACCAACACGGTCAGCTCGGTCTCCCAGTGCGTGATCGCGCAGAGCCAGAACCGCGACACCTGCAAGTCGACCGACGCCGCCTCCCCGGCCGCCGCGGCGGGCCTCAAGGCCGGCGACAAGATCCTCAGCTTCAACGGCGTGCGGACCACGGACTGGAACAAGCTCTCCGACCTGATCCGGGCCGCCCCCGGCAAGACCGTCCCGATCGTCGTCGAGCGCAAGGGCCAGGACGTCACCCTGCACGCGAAGATCGCGAGCAACCAGGTCGCCAAGAAGGACTCCAGCGGCCAGATCGTCCAGGGGCAGTACGTCACCGCCGGCTTCCTCGGCTTCAGCGCGGCCACCGGCATCGTCCGCCAGGACTTCGGCGACTCGGTCACCTGGATGACCGACCGCCTCGGCGAGGCCGTCGACTCCATCGCCGACCTCCCCGGCAAGATCCCGGCCCTGTGGAACGCGGCCTTCGACGGCGCCCCCCGCCAGGCCGACTCCCCGATGGGCGTGGTCGGCGCGGCCCGCGTCGGCGGCGAGATCTTCACCCTGGACATCCCGCCCACCCAGCAGCTGGCCATGGCCCTGATGCTGGTCGCCGGCTTCAACCTCTCCCTGTTCCTCTTCAACATGCTCCCGCTGCTCCCGCTCGACGGCGGGCATGTCGCGGGCGCCCTGTGGGAGGCGCTGCGCCGGAACCTGGCGAAGGTGCTCAAGCGCCCGGACCCGGGCCCGTTCGACGTGGCGAAGCTGATGCCGGTCGCCTATGTGGTGGCGGGGATCTTCGTCTGCTTCACCCTGCTCGTCCTGGTGGCGGACGTGGTTAACCCGGTGAAAATCTCCTAGCAACCCCCGGTTCGTGGCGGCCTCGCATTCTTTCTGCGGGGCCGCCCTCCATTGAGTGGGTTTACCTCCGGGATGTGCTCCGGCCCGTGCGGTTGACGTAATCTCGAAGCCTGGAGCCCGCTGTTCCGGGACCGGGGTTTTGATCCACGACTTGGGGTTGCACAGCAGATGACTGCGATTTCTCTCGGCATGCCGTCCGTTCCGACCAGGCTCGCCGAGCGCCGCAAGAGCCGGCAGATCCAGGTCGGATCCGTGGCGGTCGGCGGCGACGCGCCGGTGTCGGTGCAGTCCATGACGACCACCCGTACGTCGGACATCGGCGCCACCCTCCAGCAGATCGCCGAGCTGACCGCGTCCGGTTGCCAGATCGTCCGCGTGGCCTGCCCCACGCAGGACGACGCCGACGCGCTCGCCACGATCGCCCGCAAGTCGCAGATCCCGGTCATCGCCGACATCCACTTCCAGCCGAAGTACGTGTTCGCCGCGATCGAGGCCGGCTGCGCGGCGGTCCGCGTGAACCCGGGCAACATCAAGCAGTTCGACGACAAGGTCAAGGAGATCGCGCGCGCCGCGAAGGACCACGGCACCCCGATCCGCATCGGCGTGAACGCAGGTTCGCTGGACGCCCGACTGCTGAAGAAGTACGGCAAGGCGACCCCCGAGGCGCTGACCGAGTCCGCCCTCTGGGAGGCGTCCCTCTTCGAGGAGCACGGCTTCCAGGACATCAAGATCTCGGTGAAGCACAACGACCCGGTCGTCATGGTCGAGGCCTACCGCCAGCTCGCCGCCCAGTGCGACTACCCCCTCCACCTCGGCGTCACCGAGGCGGGCCCGGCCTTCCAGGGCACGATCAAGTCGGCCGTCGCCTTCGGCGCCCTCCTCTCGCAGGGCATCGGCGACACCATCCGAGTCTCCCTGTCGGCCCCGCCGGTGGAGGAGATCAAGGTCGGCCTCCAGATCCTGGAGTCCCTGAACCTCAAGCCCCGCCGCCTGGAGATCGTCTCCTGCCCCTCCTGCGGACGCGCCCAGGTCGACGTCTACAAGCTGGCCGAGGAGGTCACGGCGGGCCTGGAGGGCATGGAGGTCCCGCTGCGCGTGGCCGTCATGGGCTGTGTCGTCAACGGTCCGGGCGAGGCCCGCGAGGCCGACCTCGGCGTCGCCTCCGGCAACGGCAAGGGCCAGATCTTCGTCAAGGGCGAGGTCATCAAGACCGTCCCCGAGTCGAAGATCGTCGAGACCCTCATCGAGGAGGCCATGAAGATCGCCGAGCAGATGGAGGCGGACGGGGTCGCCTCCGGCGAGCCGACGGTGGCGGTCGCGGGCTGAAAGCCCGCCGGTGACCGTCGGCCCGTCCGGCGCTTGAGGACGAGGCCGTCCAGGCCGAAGCGGGGGTCCGGGGGCGGCAGCCCCCAGAGACGCCCACCTGTCCCACCCCACTGAAAAGCGAACGGCACACAACGCGGCACCGCTCAGCTTCCGCGGGTACAGTGCGGAGATCAGCAGACCCTCAGGGTGAGGCCCCGTACGTGTTGACCCAGACCACCTCTCGGGTGCTCGAACCGAGCGACCTGGACGCCGCACTCGCCGTACTCGACCGCGAGCCGGTCACGAACGCCTTCGTGACCTCGCGGGTCCAGGTCGCGGGCCTCGACCCGTGGCGGCTCGGCGGCGAGATGTGGGGCTGGTACGAGGACGGCATGCTGACGTCCCTCTGCTACGCGGGCGCCAACCTCGTCCCGATCTGCGCCACCCCCCGCGCGGTCCGCGCCTTCGCCGACCGCGCCCGCAGGGCCGGCCGCCGCTGCTCCTCGATCGTCGGCCCCGCCGAGGCCACCGGCCGGCTCTGGCGCCTCCTCGAACCCAGCTGGGGCCCGGCCAGAGAGGTCCGCGCCCGCCAGCCCCTCATGGTCACCGACCGGATGCCCACCGACATCGCTCCCGACCCCTACGTCCGGCGCATCCGCAAGGACGAGATGGAGACGATCATGCCGGCGTGCGTGGCGATGTTCACCGAAGAGGTGGGCGTCTCCCCGCTGGCGGGCGACGGCGGCCTCCTCTACCAGGCCCGCGTGGCCGAACTCGTGGGCTCCGGCCGCTCGTTCGCCCGCCTCGACGAGTACGGCAAGGTCGTCTTCAAGGCGGAGATCGGCGCCGCGACCCCGCAGGCCTGCCAGATCCAGGGCGTCTGGGTGGCCCCCGAGTACCGGGGCAGGGGAGTGGCGGCCCCCGCGATGGCATCGGTGCTCCGCTACGCCCTCGCCGACGTGGCCCCGGTCGTCAGCCTCTACGTCAACGACTTCAACACCCCGGCGAGAAGGGCGTACTTGAGGGTCGGCTTCCAGGAGATCGGCGCCTTCATGAGCGTCCTGTTCTGACGGTTCCCGCAACCGCGGGTCCGTGACACGCGCGGCTCCGCCGCGCGAGCGCGCTCGGCCGGGTACGGCCCGCACTCGAACACAACAACCGCCACCCCCCTGTACTCTCCCCACATGCGATTTCCCGGTCACGGCCACCGCCACCCCGAAGACGTCGTGATCGCCCCCCTGGACCTCTCGGCCCATGTCGACGAAGCCCTCGCCGTACAGGCCGTCGCGTTCGGCCTGGGCCCGGACGAGGTGGCGGTGAGACGCCAGATCGTCCTGCGCCACATGACCTACCCCGGCGCCCGCGCCCTCGGCGCCACCGCCGAGGGCCGCCTCGTGGGGTTCGTCTACGGCATGCCCAACAACCGCGCCCACTGGTGGTCCACGGTCGTGGAGCCGTACCTGCGCGGCGGCGGCCACGAGATCTGGCTCGACGACTCCTTCGTGATCACCGAACTGCACGTCCACCCGCGCTTCCAGAACCGCGGCGCGGGCCGCTCCCTGATCACCACGATCACCGACGCCGCCGCCGAACCCCGCTCGATCCTCTCCGCGATCGACACCGACAGCCCGGCCCGGGGCCTCTACCACTCCCTCGGCTACGAGGACCTCGCCCGCCAGGTCCTGTTCCCGAGCGCCCCCAAGCCGTACGCCGTCATGGGCGCCCCCCTCCCGCTCCGCCGCCGCTAACCGATTTCCACCGGCACAGCGAGCCCGGCTAACCTCCTAGCCATCACCCTTTCCCGGCAGGAGTACAGGAACCATGGCGAACGCACCGGTCCAGCGCATGTCCCAGTTGATGGCGAAGACGCTGCGCGACGACCCGGCGGACGCCGAGGTCCTCAGCCACAAGCTGCTCGTGCGGGCCGGATACGTCCGCCGCACCGCGGCCGGCATCTGGAGCTGGCTGCCGCTGGGCAAGAAGGTCCTCTCGAACGTCGAGCGGATCGTGCGCGAGGAGATGGACGCGATCGGCGCCCAGGAGGTGCTGCTCCCCGCGATCCTGCCCCGCGAGCCGTACGAGGCGACCGGCCGCTGGGACGAGTACGGCCCCGAGCTGTTCCGCCTCAAGGACCGCAAGGGCGGCGACTACCTCCTCGGCCCCACCCACGAGGAGATCTTCACCCTGATCGTGAAGGACCAGGCGTCCTCCTACAAGGACCTGCCGGTCATCCTGTACCAGATCCAGCACAAGTACCGTGACGAGGCCCGCCCCCGGGCCGGCATCCTGCGCGGCCGTGAGTTCCTGATGAAGGACTCGTACTCCTTCGACACGGAGGACGAGGGCCTCGCCAAGTCGTACGCCCTGCACCGCGAGGCCTACCAGAAGGTCTTCGCGCGCCTGGGCCTCGACTACCGCATCTGCGCCGCCACCGCCGGCGCGATGGGCGGCTCCAAGTCGGAGGAGTTCCTCGCCCCCGCCGAGGCCGGCGAGGACACCTTCGCGGACTGCCCGAACTGCGACTTCGCCGCCAACACCGAAGCGATCTCGTACGAGTTGAAGCCCGTGGACGCCACCGGCGTGCCCGCGCTCGAAGAGATCCCCACCCCCGACACCCCCACCATCGAGACCCTCGCCGCCCACCTCGGCGTCGAGGCCTCCGCGACCCTGAAGAACCTCCTCGTGAAGGTCGACGGCGAGATCGTGGCCGTAGGAGTGCCCGGTGACCGCGAGGTCGACCTCGACAAGGTCGAGGCCCATTTCGCCCCCGCCGCCGTGGAGTTGGTGACGGCGGAGGACTTCACCGGCCGCCCCGACCTGGTGCGCGGCTACGTCGGCCCGCAGGGCCTGGGCGAGAAGGTCACCTACATCGCCGACCCGCGCGTGGCCCCCGGCACGAGCTGGATCACGGGCGCCAACAAGGAGGGCACGCACGCGAAGAACGTCGTCGCGGGCCGTGACTTCGAGGTCGGCGAGTACGTCGACGTCGTGGTCGTCCAGGAGGGCGACCCCTGCCCCAAGTGCGGCACCGGCCTGAAGCTGGACCGCGCCATCGAGATCGGCCACATCTTCCAGCTCGGCCGCAAGTACGCCGACGCCCTCAAGCTCGACGTCCTCGGCCAGCACGGCAAGCCGGTCCGCGTGACCATGGGCTCCTACGGCATCGGCGTCTCCCGCGCGGTCGCCGCCCTCGCCGAGCAGAGCGCCGACGACAAGGGCCTGTGCTGGCCCGCCGAGGTCGCCCCGGCCGATGTGCACGTCGTCGCCGCCGGCAAGGCCCTTCAGACCGAACTCGCCCTGGACGTCTCGGAGCGGCTGCGCGCGGCCGGCCTGCGCGTCCTGGTCGACGACCGCGCCGGGGTCTCCCCGGGCGTGAAGTTCACCGACTCCGAGCTGATCGGCGTACCGAAGATCCTGGTCGCGGGCCGCCGCTCCGCCGAAGGCGTCCTGGAGCTGAAGGACCGCAGGACCGGTGAGCGCGAGGAGCTGACGGTCGACGAGGCCGTCGCGCGCCTCACCGCATAGCCGACGCTTGAACATTTAAATAAAGCTCTCAGAGAGTTCTCGGGAGGCGTATGGGCGCCTCACAGACTTCTCTCAGGCCGGTCCCCGACCGTAGTGCGTGACAGAGAGTCACTGCGGAGGGGAACGGTCATGACAGTCAAGGAGCGTGGGGCCGCTGCGGCGGTCCGCAGAGGCAAGCGGCGCATCGCGGCGGCCACGGCAGCGGTCACGCTGGCGGCGGCCGCCGGGGTGTTCGCCCTGGTCGGCACGATGCAGTCCGACACGGAAGCGGCCACGACGGCGAGCAACACCGGCACCAGCACCAGCACTTCGTCATCACCGTCGCCGTCCGCTTCCGCCTCTTCTTCCAGCACGTCCACGTCGGACAGCTCGTCCTCGTCGGACAGCTCTTCCACGTCGGACAGCTCGTCCGCGTCGGACAGTTCCTCCTCATCGTCCTCGTCCTCTTCCTCGTCTTCTTCTTCCTCGTCGGGTGTCACGTCCTCGTCCGGCGGCTCCACCGACTCCACGTCGGGAGCCTCGTGATGACGACGACGACCCTGCGCACGACCGCCGCCGCCGACTGGCGTGCCCTCGGGACCGCCGTCCGGCTGGTCGTCACCGACCCGGCCCTGCTGGACTCCTGCAACCTGCTCCTGGCCCGGCACCTCGCCGAGGTCGACGCGGCGTGCAGCCGCTTCCGCGCCGACTCCGAACTGGCCGCGCTGGACGCCTCTGCGGGCCGCCCGGTGACCGTCAGCCCCCTGCTCGCTGAAGCCCTCGCGGTCGCCCTGCGCGCCGCCGAGGCGACGGACGGCGCCGTCGACCCGACGGTCGGCTCGGCGATGAACGCCATCGGCTACGACCGCGACTTCACCCTCGTCCGCGAGGACGACCGCCCGGTCCGGCTCACCGTTAAGCGCGCCCCGGGCTGGCGCATGATCCACCTCGACGGCACGACGGTCACCGTCCCGGCGGGCGTCCGTCTCGACCTCGGCGCCACCGCGAAGGCCTGGGCCGCCGACCGGGCCGCCGCGATGCTCGCCGAAGTGGCGGGCTGCGGAGTCCTGGTGAGCCTGGGCGGCGACACCGCCGTCGCGGGGGAGCCCCCGGCCGGCGGCTGGAACATCCGCGTCCAGGACGTCACCGGTGCCGTCGACGAGACGCCCGCGCACGGCACGTACGCCACGATCGGCCTGCGCTCCGGCGGCCTCGCCACCTCGGGCACCTCCGCCCGCAACTGGCGCCGCGGCGGCCAGGAACTGCACCACATCGTCGACCCGCGCACCGGCCTCCCCGCCCGCAGCCCCTGGCGCACGGTCTCGGTCGCCGCCGCCACCTGCGCCGACGCCAACGCGGCGAGCACGGCCTGCCTGGTCAAGGGCGCGGGCGCCGAACGCTGGCTGACCCGCCTCGGCCTCCCGGCCCGCCTGGTCGCGCGGGACGGCACCGTCGTCACGACCCCCGGCTGGCCCACCTCCCTGGTGGCCGCCGCATGAGCTCCGAGACCCTCTGGTACGCCAACCGCGCCACCGGCGCCGTCTGCCTGGTCCTGTTCACGGTCGTGGTCCTGCTCGGCATCGCGGTCCGCCTGCGCGCCCGGCTCCCCGGCCTGCCCCGCTTCGGCACGGTGAACCTCCACCGCACGCTCTCCCTCTCCGCGACCGCGTTCCTGGCCCTGCACATCGCGGTGGCGGTGATCGACGGCTACGTGAACATCACCGTCCTCGACGCGGTCGTCCCCTTCGTCTCCGACTACCAGCCGTTCTGGCTGGGCCTGGGCACGGTCGCCCTCGACCTGCTGCTCGCGGTCCTGGTCACCAGCCTCCTCAGGGAACGCCTCGGCCACCGCACCTGGCGGGCTGTCCACTGGCTGGCGTACGCCTCCTGGCCCGTCGCCCTGATCCACGGCATCGGCATCGGCACGGACACCGGCACCGACTGGATGACCTGGCTGACCGTGTCCTGCGTGGCCGCGGTGACCGTCGCCTTCGGCATCCGCCTGGCCCACTCCGCCCGCGCCGCCCGCCGCACCCCCGCAGCCCTGCTCCGCACCCCCGAAGGAGCCCGCTCATGACCACGACCACGACCTTCACCGACGTCTACATGTCCCCCCGCCTCCTCGCCCCCGGCGGCACGGCGGCCGACCTCGCCACCCACGAACAGCGCTACGGCCCACTGTCGTACGGCGATCCGGACGCGGTCCTGAGAACGGTCGCCGAATCCGGCCTCACCGGACGCGGAGGCGCCGCGTTCCCCACGTACCGCAAGCTGGTCGCGGTCGCCGACGCGGGCCGCCGCACGGGCCGCGCCCCCGTGGTCGTGGCGAACGGCGCCGAAGGCGAACCGGCCAGCCGCAAGGACAAGACGCTGCTCCGCCTGTCGCCCCATCTGGTCCTGGACGGGCTCCAGTTGGCGGCCCGCGCGGTGGGCGCGGGGGAGGCCCACCTCGCGGTGGAGGACGGCGCCTCCTACTTGGAATCGGCCCTGGCGCAACGCCGGGACCCGCTTGAGGTGAGGGTGGTCCGCCTCCCCAAACGCTTCCTCTCCGGCCAGGCCTCGGCGCTCGCCCAGTACGTCTCCGGCAACGCCCCGCTGCCCCGCCACCAGCGCCCGCCGGTCCGCGAACGCGGGGTGCGCAAGGCGCCGACCCTCGTCCAGAACGTGGAGACCCTGGCCCACCTCGCCCTGGTGGCCCGCTACGGCGCCGACTGGTTCCGCAGCGCGGGCACTCCCACGCAGCCCGGCAGCACGCTCTGCACCCTGCATCTGCCGGGCCGCGAAGTCCGGGTCGTGGAAGCCCCGTTCGGCCTCCCGCTGGACCGGCTGCTCCCGCTCCACGGCATGTCGGCGGTGCTCGTGGGCGGCTACCACGGCACCTGGATCCCGGCCGCCGAGGCGGCCCGACGCACCCTGGACGCCGCCGACCTGGGCGCAGGCGTCCTCGCCACACTCCCCGCCACCCGCTGCGGAGTGACCGAAACCGCCCGCGTCCTGCGCTACTTGGCCCTCCAGTCGGCCGGCCAGTGCGGTCCCTGCCTCAACGGCCTCCCGCGCATCGCCTCGGCGTTCCGCACCCTGGCCGGCCCGGGCCCGCACGGCAACACCCGCCAGGACGTGGCGCGTTGGGCCGGCCTGGTCGAGGGCCGGGGCGCCTGCCACCACCCCGACGGCACGGTCCGCCTGGTCCGCAGCGCGTTGACGACCTTCGCCCCCGAACTGGACGCCCACGCAAGGGGTCTGTGCACGGCGACCGACCCCACCCCCCTGCTCCCGATCCCGAACGAGGCGCACTGACCATGGACCAGCACATCGACATCGACTGGACGGCCTGCCAGGGCCACGGCCTGTGCGCGGAGCTGCTGCCGGACCACATCACGCTGGACGAGTGGGGCTACCCGCTGGTGAACGGCGGCCCGATCCCGCCCCGAACGCGCAAACGAGCCCGCAAAGCGGCCCTGGACTGCCCGGTCCTGGCCTTGAAACTGACGTCGGCCGGACAGGGGCGCGGGGCCGTCTAGAGCCACCCGGCGAACTCCAGCAGCAACTCGGCATCCCGAGGCCGCCCCACGCGCAGTGCCCGCACGCCCGACTCGACGGCCCGGAACAGCGTCCAGCCCCGCAACCGCTCCTGGTCCACGTCCAAGGACTCGGCAAGTCGCTTGACCCGCCGCCGAGTTGTGGAGGCCCCCGAAGGCGTCGCGATCAGGTCCTCCACCCGGTCCCGCACCAGCCGGGCGAGATCGAACGCGCACTCACCCACCACCGGGTCCGGCCCCACGGCCAGCCACGGCACCCGGTCCGCGGCCAGCACCTTGCTCTGCCGGAACGTCCCGTGCAGCAATCGCGCCTCGGGCGGCGCGGCCAGCAACCCGTCCCGGGCGTCGAGCGCGGCCGAGACCAGCGAAGCCACCTCCGGCCCGCCGTCCCGCATCGCCGCGGCCTGCCGCCCGGTCCGTTCCGCCACCGTCTCGAACGCGTGCCCCGCCGGCGGCTCCACCCACAGCCGCCGCAGCGTCCCCGCCGCCTCCAGCAGCGCCTTCGCCTCGGGCAGCGATCGCACCGACACATCGGGATGCAAGCGCTCCAGCACGAGCACACCCTCGGCGGTGAACGGCTCGACGAGCTGCACGGCACCGAGGCCGCCCCAGTGCGCGAGCGCGGCCCGCTCGCTCTCCGGCCGGGCCCGGCGCGGGGCCAGCTTCAGCACCGCGGGCGTCCGGTCGGCCCGCCGCACCAGTACCACCAGGCTGCTGCGCCCACCGGGCACCTGCACCCGCTCCGCCGTCAACTCGCGTAGATCAACGGCCTGTCGGGCCACCTCGGGCAGCTTCTCCAACCAGTCGTCACCGCTGGGTGCCGTCTCACCGAGCGCCCTCACCAGACGCTGCGGCGGTTCGAAAGCCATGCGCGAGTTGTTCCCTTCCTACGGTCCTGCCCTCCCGCACCCCGGTGCGGATCACGCCGTGGGTGTCGCCGAGGCCGTGGGGGTCGCGGCCCGCTCGGCGAGACCAGGGAAGGGTACGCTCCCGCCCCGCCAGCGCACCGCCCGGACCGCCGCTTCCCGCAGCGCCTCGGCCGCCGTGGCGCGCACCCCGCCCGTGGACGCCCGCACCAGGTCGGAGTAGACCCCGGCCACCCGCTCCTCCAGCTCGGCGGCGAGTTCCACGGCCGCCGCCGAGTCCGGCACCGCGAACGGCAGCGCGTACGCGGCCGACGCGGCGACCGGCCTGCCGCCCAGGTCCCGCACCTCCCGCACGAGCGCGTCCCGCCGGGCCCGGTGACCGTCGTAGGCCGCCTTGGCCTCGGTGCGCCGGCCCTCGCGGATACGGCCGCCGACCACGCCGTAGCCGTAGACCGCCGCGTGCTCGGCGGCCAGTGCCGCTTGCAGCGCGGTGAGTTCCGCCGCCTTCTCCTCGCTCACTTGGCATCCTCCGTCAGCAGATACGCGTGCCCGGCGCCGGCCGCGGCCACCGAGGCCAGCAGCCGGGCCAGCTCGCCCGGTACGTCCAGCAGTGCCTTGGCCCGCCGGTCGGCGAGGCTCCGCTCGGCCGCCGCGAGCCCGGCGAGGGCGTCACCCGCGGTCGCGGGTACGGCGGAAGCGGAGGCGGAAGTCGAGGCCGACGGCGGGACCGTGGCCGTGGGGGACGGCGTGGCATCGCTGCCCCCGAAGGCCGTGCGGTGCCGGACGACCTCCGCGCGGAGGGGGGCCAGACGGTCCGCCAGGGTCGGGTGGGCGGCGACGACCGCGTCGTACTGCCGGAGCAGGCTCGCGCTGTCGGAGGCCGCACGCGCGCGTGCCCGTGCGGTGGCCGACTCGCTGCCGCCCGTGGTCTCCGAGTCGTCGGCGGTGCCGGAGCAGCCCACCAGGAGGGCGGCTCCGGCGGCCGAGGCGAGCAGGCTCCGTCTGCGCGGTCCCGTGAGGGTGCGCGGAGGTGGGGGGAACGGCACGGCGAATCGTCCTCGGGGGGCTCGTACGAACGAAAACACGGGAAGGGCTGCGCGCCCGTGATCACGGTACCCGCGTGCCCGCCCGGTGGCGGTCACCGGCACCGATCGGCCAGCAGGTGGGCGGCAACACGCTCCGGGACCGGATACCCTTTGAGCAGACACGCGCCCTACCCACAACAGCACACGCGGCCGAGGAGTCACCCGGATGAGCACCACCCAGAGCGAGAGGCTGCGAGTACTGCTGGAACCGCTCGTCAGCTCCCAGGGACTCGATCTCGAAGAGGTCGAAGTGGACTCGGTCGGACGCAAGCGGGTGCTGCGCGTGGTCGTCGATTCCGACACGGGTGCCGATCTGGACCAGATCGCGGATGTGAGCCGCGCGCTCTCCGCGAAGCTCGACGAGACCGACGAGATGGGCGCGGGCGAGTACACCCTTGAGGTCGGTACCCCCGGTGCCGAGCGCGAGCTCACCGAGCACCGCCACTACGTGCGTGCCACCGACCGGCTGGTGCGTTTCCAGCTGGCCGGGAGCGATGAACTGGTCGCGCGGATCCTCGACGTGGACGACGACGGCGTCGATGTGGAGGTGCCGGGCGTGAAGGGCCGCAAGCCCACCGGCCGGCGGCTCGCCTTCGCGGATGTGCTCAAGGCCCGCGTGCAGGTCGAGTTCAACCGTAAGAACAAGAACGACGACAGCGACGACAACGAAGAGAACGCAGAGGAGGCGTAGCCGTGGACATCGACATGAGTGCCCTGCGGGGCCTGGTACGGGAGAAGGAGATCTCCTTCGACCTGCTGGTCGGAGCGATCGAGTCGGCCCTCCTCATCGCCTACCACCGCACCGAGGGAAGCCGCCGCCACGCGCGCGTGGTGCTCGACCGTGAGAACGGCCATGTGACGGTCTGGGCGAAAGAGGACCCCGAGGACCTGGAGGAGGGGGAGGAGCCGCGCGAGTTCGACGACACTCCGTCCGACTTCGGCCGGATCGCCGCCACCACCGCCAAGCAGGTCATCCTGCAACGGCTGCGGGACGCCGAGGACGAGGTGACGTTCGGCGAGTTCGCCGGCCGGGAGGGCGACATCGTCGCCGGTGTGGTCCAGCAGGGCCGCGACCCGAAGAACGTGCTCGTCGACATCGGCAAGCTGGAGGCCATCCTGCCGGTGCAGGAGCAGGTGCCCGGCGAGGAGTACCCGCACGGCCTGCGGCTGCGGTCGTACGTCGTCCGGGTGGCGAAGGGCATGCGCGGTCCGTCCGTGACCCTCTCCCGTACGCACCCCAACCTGGTGAAGGCACTGTTCGCCATGGAGGTGCCGGAGGTCGCCGACGGGTCGGTGGAGATCGCCGCCATCGCGCGCGAGGCCGGCCACCGCACGAAGATCGCCGTCCGCTCCACCCGCAGCGGCCTGAACGCCAAGGGCGCCTGCATCGGTCCCATGGGCGGCCGGGTGCGCGCGGTGATGGGCGAGCTGCACGGCGAGAAGATCGACATCGTCGACTGGTCGGACGACCCGGCCGAGATGGTGGCCAACGCGCTGTCCCCGGCGCGGGTCTCCAAGGTCGAGGTGGTCGACCTCGCGACCCGCTCCGCGCGCGTGACGGTGCCGGACTACCAGCTGTCGCTGGCGATCGGCAAGGAAGGGCAGAATGCCCGCCTCGCGGCCCGCCTCACGGGCTGGCGGATCGACATCCGTCCGGACACCGAACAGCCGTCCGACCAGCCAGGGGAATAGTTCTCGGCCGCCGGTGGCTTAGATCACGACAACAGCCGTTCGATTCTTGCCCCGAAGGGGTGAGGTCGGTGCGGGGAGGTAGACTTAGACGTGTCTGGCCGGACGCGAGCCCGCGCATGCCCTGAACGCACCTGTGTGGGGTGCCGGGAGCGAGCGGCCAAGAAGGAACTGCTGCGGATCGTGGCGGTCGAGGGCGAATGCGTCCCCGATCATCGCGGTACGCTGCCCGGCCGGGGCGCATATCTGCACCCCGCCCAGGTCTGTCTCGACCTGGCGGTACGCCGCCGGGCGTTCCCACGGGCGCTGCGTGCCCAGGGAGCGCTCGACACCAAGGCGTTGCGCCTCTACGTCGAGCAGGCGACACCGTAAGAGCGAGTCGTACGGAACCTCCGTGCGGCCCGGTATTCCGCGAGTTGGAAGTAGGTCGAGATTGCGATGAGCACTCGATGAGCACGCGATGAGTACGCCCATGAAGTAGCGACGGTCCGGACGCACCCGGACCTAAAAGGAGCGAAGTGGCTAAGGTCCGGGTATACGAACTCGCCAAGGAGTTCGGGGTGGAGAGCAAGGTCGTCATGGCCAAGCTCCAAGAACTCGGTGAATTTGTCCGTTCGGCGTCCTCGACGATCGAGGCGCCCGTTGTACGCAAGCTGACAGACGCCCTCCAGCAGGGCAGCGGAGGCGGCAGGCCCGCCCCCGCGCGCAAGGCTGCCCCGGCCCGTCCGGGAGCCCCCTCTCCGGCGCAGGGTGCCCGTCCGGGCCCCGCCGCGCCGCGTCCGCCGGCCCCGAAGCCGGTCGCCGAGCGCCCCGCCGCGGCTGCCGCCGCTCCGGCCGCGCCCGCCGCCCCGGCCTCCACCGGCGGCCCCCGTCCGGGCCCGCGCCCCGCGCCGCGCCCCGCCCCGGTCTCGCCGGCGCCCACCGCGCCCGAGTTCACCGCGCCCCCGGCGGCTCCCGCGGCTCCGGCCGCGCCCGCCTCCAACGGCGGCTCCGCACCCCGTCCGGGCGCCCCGCGTCCCGCGGGCCAGGCGCCCCGTCCCGGCGGTGCCCGTCCGGCCGGTCCCGGCCAGGGCGGCCAGGGCCGCGGCGACCGCCCCGAGCGCGGCGGCGACCGTCCCGGCGCACCCCGTCCGGGTGCCCAGGGCGCCCGTCCCGGTGCTCGTCCGGCCGGTCCCCGTCCGGGCAACAACCCGTTCACCTCCGGCGGCTCCACCGGCATGGCGCGCCCCTCGGCGCCCCGTCCCGGCGGTGCCCCGCGCCCCGGCGGCCAGGGTGGCCCCGGTGCCGCGCCCGGCGGCGCCCCGCGTCCGCAGGGTGCCGGTCAGGGCGGTCCCCGTCCCCAGGGCGCCGCGGGCGGTCCCCGTCCCGGTGCTCCCGGTGGCGCGCGTCCGACCCCGGGCGGCATGCCCCGCCCGCAGGGCGGCGCTCCGCGTCCGGGCGGCGGCCCCGGTGGCAACCGTCCGAACCCGGGCATGATGCCGCAGCGTCCCGCTGCCGGCAGCCCCCGTCCCGGTGGCGGCCCCGGTGGCCGTGGTCCCGGTGGCGGCGGCGGTCGTCCCGGCGGTCCCGGTGGCGGCGGTCGTCCCGGTGGCGGCGGCGGCTTCGCCGGTCGTCCGGGTGGCGGCGGTGGCGGTTTCGCCGGTCGTCCCGCGGGTCCCGGTGGCGGTGGCGGCGGTTTCGCCGGCCGTCCGGGTGCTCCCGCCGGTGGCGGCGGTGGCCGTCCCGGCTTCGGCGGCCGTCCCGGTGGTCCGGGTGGCCGTGGTGGCACACAGGGCGCCTTCGGCCGTCCCGGTGGTCCCGCGCGTCGCGGTCGCAAGTCGAAGCGGCAGAGGCGCCAGGAGTACGAGGCCATGCAGGCCCCGTCGGTCGGCGGTGTGATGCTGCCTCGTGGCAACGGACAGTCCGTCCGTCTGTCGCGCGGTGCCTCGCTCACCGACTTCGCCGAGAAGATCAACGCCAACCCGGCGTCGCTCGTCGGCGTGATGATGAACCTCGGCGAGATGGTCACGGCCACGCAGTCCGTCTCCGACGAGACGCTGAAGCTCCTCGCGGACGAGATGAACTTCGTCCTGGAGATCGTCAGCCCGGAGGAGGAGGACCGCGAGCTCCTGGAGTCCTTCGACATCGAGTTCGGCGAGGACGAGGGCGGCGAGGAGTTCCTCGTCGCGCGTCCGCCGGTCGTGACCGTCATGGGTCACGTCGACCACGGTAAGACCCGACTGCTGGACACCATCCGCAAGACGAACGTCGTCGCGGGCGAGGCCGGCGGTATCACGCAGCACATCGGCGCGTACCAGGTCACCACCGAGGTCAACGACGAAGAGCGCAAGATCACCTTCATCGACACCCCGGGTCACGAGGCGTTCACCGCCATGCGTGCCCGCGGTGCCAAGTCGACCGACATCGCGATCCTCGTGGTGGCGGCCAACGACGGTGTGATGCCCCAGACGATCGAGGCGTTGAACCACGCCAAGGCGGCCGACGTGCCGATCGTGGTCGCGGTCAACAAGATCGACGTCGAGGGCGCCGACCCGACCAAGGTGCGCGGCCAGCTCACCGAGTTCGGTCTGGTGGCCGAGGAGTACGGCGGCGACACCATGTTCGTCGACATCTCCGCCAAGCAGGGTCTCAACATCGACCAGCTGCTGGAGGCCGTGGTCCTCACCGCGGACGCCTCGCTCGACCTGCGGGCCAACCCGGAGCAGGACGCGCAGGGCATCGCGATCGAGTCCCACCTCGACCGCGGTCGCGGCGCCGTCGCGACCGTCCTGGTCCAGCGCGGCACCCTGCGGGTCGGCGACACCATGGTGGTCGGCGACGCCTACGGCCGTGTCCGCGCGATGCTCGACGACAAGGGCGACAACGTGGAGGAGGCGGGTCCCTCGACCCCGGTCCTCGTCCTCGGTCTCACCAACGTCCCGGGCGCCGGCGACAACTTCCTCGTCGTCGACGAGGACCGCACGGCACGCCAGATCGCCGAGAAGCGCGCGGCGCGCGAGCGCAACGCCAACTTCGCCCGGCGCGGAGTCAGGTTCTCCCTGGAGAACCTGGACGAGGCCCTCAAGGCCGGTCTGGTGCAGGAACTCAACCTCATCATCAAGGGCGACGCGTCCGGTTCGGTCGAGGCCCTTGAGTCCTCGCTGCTCCAGCTCGACGTCGGCGACGAGGTCGACATCCGCGTCCTGCACCGCGGTGTGGGTGCGGTCACCGAGTCGGACATCGACCTGGCGACCGGCTCCGACGCGATCGTCATCGGCTTCAACGTCCGCGCGGCGGGCCGCGCGGCGCAGATGGCCGAGCGCGAGGGCGTCGACGTCCGGTACTACTCGGTGATCTACCAGGCCATCGAGGAGATCGAGGCGGCCCTGAAGGGCATGCTCAAGCCGGAGTACGAGGAGGTCGAGCTCGGCACGGCGGAGATCCGCGAGGTCTTCAAGTCGTCCAAGCTGGGCAACATCGCCGGTGTCCTGGTCCGCTCCGGAGAGGTCAAGCGCAACACCAAGGCGCGCCTCATCCGCGACGGCAAGGTCATCGCGGAGAGCCTCACCATCTCCGGTCTGCGTCGCTTCAAGGACGACGTCACCGAGATCCGCGAAGGGTTCGAGGGCGGTATCAACCTCGGCAACTTCAACGACATCAAGGTCGACGACGTCATCGCGACGTACGAGATGCGCGAGAAGCCTCGCGGCTGATCGTCACAGCACGCGATCGGGGCCGGTCGGCGGGGAAGTTCCTCCACGGAATTTCCGTCGATCGGCCCCGGCCGTTGCGTGTACGGTTCCTGTATCGGCGTCCGAGACCGGCGCCCATACCCCGAACCGGCGGGACATCCGGACACACATGTACGTGGGGACTCTGTCCTTCGATCTGCTCCTCGGCGACGTCCACTCGCTGAAGGAGAAACGCTCTCTCGTCCGTCCGATCGTGGCCGAGCTCCAGCGCAAGTACGCGGTGAGCGCGGCCGAGACGGGCCATCAGGACCTGCACCGCAGGGCCGAGATCGGGCTCGCGGTGGTCTCCGGGGACACGGGACACCTCACCGACGTACTGGACCGCTGCGAGCGACTCGTCGCCGCGCGGCCCGAGGTGGAACTGCTCTCCGTTCGACGCAGGCTCCACAGCGACGAAGACTGAAGCAAGCAGCACGACGTGGTTACAGCACGACGTAGTTACAGCACGACGTAGTTACTAAGGAGACGGACCAGTGGCCGACAACGCGCGTGCCAAGAGGCTGGCGGACCTCATCCGAGAGGTGGTGGCCCAGAAGCTACAGCGCGGGATCAAGGACCCGCGGCTCGGCTCGCACGTCACCATCACGGACACCCGGGTCACCGGGGACCTGAGGGAGGCGACCGTCTTCTACACCGTGTACGGGGACGACGAGGAGCGCGCGGCTGCCGCCGCCGGTCTGGAGAGCGCCAAGGGCGTGCTCCGCTCGGCCGTCGGTGCCGCGGCCGGCGTGAAGTTCACGCCGACCCTCACCTTCGTCGCGGACGCCCTGCCGGACACCGCCAGGACCATCGAGGACCTCCTCGACAAGGCCCGGCAGTCCGACCAGAAGGTGCGCGAGACCTCGGCGGGCGCCGCCTACGCCGGTGACGCCGACCCGTACAAGAAGCCGGGCGAGGACGACGAGGACGACGCCGCCGAATGACGCAGAAGCCCCAGACGCCCGACGGCCTTGTCATCGTGGACAAGCCGTCGGGCTTCACCTCGCACGACGTGGTCGCCAAGATGCGCGGCATCGCCCGCACCCGCCGCGTCGGCCACGCGGGCACCCTCGACCCCATGGCGACGGGCGTGCTCGTCCTCGGGGTGGAGAAGGCGACCAAGCTCCTCGGCCATCTCGCGCTGACGGAGAAGGAGTACCTGGGCACGATCCGCCTGGGCCAGAGCACCCTGACCGACGACGCCGAGGGCGAGATCACGAGGTCGCTCGACGCCTCGAAGGTCACCCGGGAGACCGTCGACGCCGGGATCGCCAAGCTCAGCGGCGAGATCATGCAGGTCCCGTCCAAGGTCAGCGCCATCAAGATCGACGGCGTGCGCTCCTACAAACGGGCCCGTGACGGCGAGGACTTCGAGATCCCCGCCCGCCCCGTCACCATCTCCTCCTTCGCGGTGTACGACGTCCGGGACGCCGTCGCCGAGGACGGCACCCCCGTCCTGGACCTGGTGGTATCCGTGGTCTGCTCCTCCGGCACCTACATCCGGGCGCTCGCCCGCGACCTGGGCGCCGACCTCGGCGTGGGCGGCCATCTGACCGCCCTGCGCCGCACCCGCGTCGGGCCCTACAAGCTGGACTCGGCCAGGACCCTGGACCAGCTCCAGGAGGAGCTGAGGGTGATGCCGATCGCCGAGGCCGCCGAAGCGGCGTTCCCGCGCTGGCCGGTGGACGAGCGGCGGGCGAAGCTGCTGCTCAACGGCGTCCGTCTGGACATCCCCGAGGAGTACGCGGGCGTCGGCGCGGTCGGTGTCTTCGACCCCCAAGGCCGCTTCCTGGCGCTCGTGGAGGAACAGAAGGGCAAGGCCAAGAGCCTTGCCGTCTTCGCCTGAGCGACACCCCCGGAGACCGCTCCGGGGGGTTCGGCTCCTGCCCGTGGAGCGGCGGTCACGGGGTCCACGTTCCCGCCGCTCCACGGTCCCCCCTCGGTTCCCCCACCCCTAGGGTGTATCCAACCCTCCGCTTCTATTCACCCGACCGGGCAGGCGCTCGGAGTGAACCGAGGGAGCGGAAGGGGGCGCGTTCACCACACGGTCTGTCCCGTTGATCACGATCCGCCTACCGTCGAACACAGGGCAGCGGTACGGCGGGGAGGTTCGGCCATGGTGGGACGGGGCCCGCGGGCGGGCGGCGGCCGTCACACGCAGGGGGAGCGCGCCACCCCGGCCGACGCGCGGGTGCGTGACGACGCGCCGGGCGATGCGCTGGGCGATGTGCCGATGCCGGGCGACGAGGCCCTGGTGCGCATCCGCGATCTGGCCGGCCGCCCCCGCGGCACCGGATTCGTCGCCGACCACCACGGCACGGTCATCACCAGCCACGAAGCCGTCGACGGACTGCCCCGGCTCGCCCTGCACGCCGCCGGCGACCGAAGCTGCCTGGTGACCGCCGACGCGGTGACCCCGCTGCCCGCCCTCGACCTGGCCCTCGTCCGCACCCAGGGACTCGGCGTGACCCCGCTCCCCGTCACCGTCCGGGACCGGATCGGAACCGGCACCTACGTCCGGATCGCCGCCGGCCGCTGGCGCGAGGCCCGTGTCCTGGGCGCGGCCTCCGTCACCTACACGGCCACCGACCGCTTCCATCTCCTCGACGACGCGCTGGAGTTGGCGATCGGCACGGCCGGCCGGGACGCGCTGCGCCTGGGCGGTGGCGCGGCCGGCGGCCCGGTCCTCGACACGGCGACCGGCACGGTGATCGGCCTCCTGGGAACGGCACTGCGGTCCGGGCAACGGGACACCGGCTTCGCGGTCCCCCTGCGCGCGCCCGACGGCCCACTGGCCGACCTCCTCGCCCGCAACGCGGCGACCGTGCCCGCGTACGGCGCCGACCTCAACCTCGCCGGCGTGCTGGAACTGACGGCCACCTCGGTGGGCTCGGACGGACCGCCCGGCACCCTCGCGGGCTCCGTCGGCCGCGAGCGCGACGGCTCATGCCTGCCGGCGCCGGTCGAACGCCCCGCGGTGACAAGGGAGTTCACCCGCTTCACCGAGAGCCGGGCCGCCGTACTCGGCCTGGTCGGACCCCCGGGCAGCGGTCGTACGACGGAACTCGCGGCGTTCGCGGCCCGGCGCGGCGGCGGTGCGGAACCGGCCCCCACGCTGTGGCTGCGCGGCGCCGATCTGTGCGACGGCGACACCTCGATCGCGGACGCGGTACGGCGGACGGTGGAGCGGGCGTCCCGCATCCTGGCCGCGTCCGTCGCCCCGCCCGGCAGCCTCGGCGACCTCGGCCCCGAACGGCTGGCCCGGGTCGCGCGCGAGGCGCACCGGCCCTTGCTGCTCCTGCTCGACGGACCCGAGGAGATGCCTCCCGTGCTGGCCCACCGGCTGGCGGCGTGGACCCGGGGGACGGGGGAGTGGCTGCGGGAGCACGGGGCACGCCTGGTCGTGGGCTGTCGCGCGGAGTACTGGGAAGTGGCGGGATTCGCACCGGAGTTGCTGTACGGAGGGGACACCTCGCAGAGCGGTGTGCGACTCGGTGACCTGCGGCCCGACGAGGCCCACCGGGCCCGTGCGGCCTACGGTGTCCCGGAGGGCGCCCTCGCCGACTCCGACGCCGGGCACCCCCTCACCCTCCGGCTGCTCTCCGAGGTCCTGGCCGCGCTGCCCGCCGCCCCCGCCGCCGCCCCGCTCCACCGGGACGACGTGTTCTCGGCCCACCTCGACCTCATGTGCCTGCGCATCGCCGTCCGGCTCGCCGCCGAGAACGGGCTGCGCGGAACCGCCGTACGACGGCTCGCCGCCAAGGTGTCCGGGCAGGTGCACGAGGCGGCGCGGCGCAGTCTCGGGCCGGGGCAGGGGGAGTTGGGCCGGGAGGCGTTCGAGGCGGTGTTCCCGTGGGGTCCCGCGCCGGCCCGGCTCGGCGGCGGTACCGGCTGGGCGTCCGCCGTCCTCACCGAGGGCCTGCTCGTGCCGGCCGGCAGCGGATACCGCTTCGCCCACGAGGAGTTGGCCGACTGGATCCAGGGCACGCACCTCGACCTCGACGAGGCGCTGCGCGCCCTGGTGCACCGGCGCCGCACCCCACGGGCGGCACATCCCCTGCCCGTACCGCACCACCGCATCGGCCCCGTCGTGCAGGCCCTGCTGCTGCTCGCCCGCGAACACGGCACCGCGCAACTCGCCCTGCGACTCAAGGAGTTGGCGCAGGCCCTGGACGCCGACCCGCACTCCTGGTGGGCCGCCCGGCTGCTCGCCGAGGTGCTGGTACGGGTCCCCGACGCGACACCGTACAGCGGCGTACTGCGCCTGCTCGCCGACCAGTTGGCCGGACGACGGAAGCAACAAGGCGACTTCCCGGCGGAGTTCGCGCCGGACTTCTGGACCTCGCTCGCGCTGCCGCAGGCCGAGCGGTTCGAGCTGTTGCGGCGGCTGGTGCTGGCCGACGGCGCGCCGCAGGAGGGCGGTGGGCCCCGGTTCCTGGACACCGCCGCCGAGTTGCTCGCCGCCGACCCCGCCGCCGTACAGCCGCTGCTGACGGGGTGGTTCGACGACGAGCGGCCGTTGCCCGCGACCCCGCACGCGACCGTGGCGACGGCCGCGCAGGCGCTGCTGCACACGCATCGGCGGCGGGCGCTGGACGATCTGACGGAAGTGCTGGTCGGCCGGGCGCACGGGCGGGCCGACGAACTCCTCGCCGTGCTCGCCGAGGAGGAGCCGTCCGCCGTGTGCCGGGCCGTGGACCGGTGGGCGCACGACGAGCGGCCGGGGCGGCGGGTGGCGGCGGTGGCCTACGGACTGCGGGCCGCACCGCACGTACGGACCGAGGCGGACCGTGAACTCCTGCGCTACGCGGCCCAGTTCCTGCTGGCCCGCCCTGCCGACCGCTCCCTGCACGGCGGCGCGCTCGCCCTTCTCGTGCGCGATCCGCACACCCGCGCCCGCCATCTCCCGCAGGCGCTGCGGCACTTCGCGTCCGGCGACCCGCAGTTCCCGCCGAGCGCGCTGGCCGCCGCGCTCACCACCCACTCGGACCCCGTCCTCGAAGCCTTCCGGGCCAGGCTGCACGGACCCGACGCGGGGGAGGCGGTCCGCACCCTCGCCGACGTCACCGACCCCGCACTCGCCCGCCGGGCCGCCGCCCTGGTCCGCGAGACCGTCGTACGGTGGCCGGAGACGGCCGCCCACCTCGGGGTCTACGTCGACCGGCGCCTCGACCGCGGCCCCACCGCACGGGCCGACCTCCTCCCCCTGGTCACCGGCCTCCTGGACGGCGGCCCACAACCGGTGCGCACGGCCCTCGCCGCCGCGCTCGCCGCGCCCGGCACCCCCGCCTCCCGGCCGCTGCGCCGCGAACTCCTGGAGTTCCTGCTCGCGCACGAGCACGACCCCGTCGTCCTGGACGCGCTGCTGCGCGCGGCGGGCCGGCGCGACGACGGCGAACTCCGCGACCTCGTCCACCGGACCGGGCGGCTGCTGGTGCGCACCCCCGCCGGCGCGACCCGTTTCGACCGCGGACTGGTCGACCTCGGCCGCCAGGTGCCGGGCTTCGCCGCCCTGATGGCCCGCTGGCTCGCGGACACCCCGGAGGACTGGGCTGCGGTGGTCGGACCGAGCACCCGGCGCATGATCGAGAACCTCGCCGGGGTCGGTGTTCCCGTGTAAAGGGACGCGTACGTGCGCCCGGTCACAGCCACCATGCCGATGCGGGCCGAAAGCCCCCGGCATGGCACCCTTAGACCTTGCGAGGCCGCACGAATTGCGCGCCCGCGCGACTTGCGAGCCCGCAAGCCAAAGACGGACACGGTGCGACGAGGAGCAGTGACAGTGCAGCGCTGGCGTGGCTTGGAGGACATCCCCGAGGACTGGGGGCGCAGCGTCGTCACCATCGGTTCTTACGACGGGGTCCACCGCGGGCACCAGCTGATCATCCGGCATGCCGTGGACCGCGCCCGTGAGCTGGGCGTTCCCTCCGTCGTCGTCACCTTCGACCCGCACCCCAGCGAGGTCGTGCGCCCCGGCAGCCACCCGCCGCTGCTCGCCCCGCACCACCGCCGTGCCGAACTGATGGCCGAGCTGGGCGTGGACGCGGTCCTGATCCTGCCGTTCACCAAGGAGTTCTCGAAGCTGTCCCCGGCGGACTTCGTGGTCAAGGTCCTGGTGGACAAGCTGCACGCGAAGGCGGTCGTCGAGGGCCCGAACTTCCGCTTCGGCCACAAGGCCGCGGGCAATGTGGCCTTCCTGATCGAGCAGGGCAGGACATACGACTTCGAGGTAGAGGTGGTGGATCTTTACGTGAGCGGTGCGGCGGGCGGCGGCGAGCCCTTCTCCTCCACGCTGACCAGGCGGCTGGTCGCCGAGGGCGACGTCGAGGGCGCCCGCGAGATCCTCGGCCGCCCGCACCGCGTCGAGGGCGTCGTGGTGCGCGGAGCCCAGCGCGGTCGCGAACTCGGCTTCCCCACGGCCAACGTCGAGACCCTGCCTCACACGGCGATCCCGGCGGACGGCGTCTACGCCGGCTACCTCCACGTCGAGGGCGAGGCCATGCCGGCCGCGATCTCCGTCGGCACGAACCCGCAGTTCGACGGCACCGAGCGCACGGTCGAGGCGTACGCCATCGACCGCGTCGGCCTCGACCTCTACGGCCTGCACGTCGCCGTCGACTTCCTCGCCTTCGTGCGCGGCCAGGCGAAGTTCGACTCGCTGGAGGGCCTGTTGGAACAGATGGCCCAGGACGTGAAGCGCTGCCGGGAACTGATCTCGGCGGACACGCCCGAGGGGGAGTAGCCGGTCCGGTTCTACGACGCCGAAGGGCGGCCGGTGCTTGCGGGCACCGGCCGCCCTTCGGCGTTCGGGGTGGAGCTGCTGCGGTCGCGCTACTGCTGCGGGGGCGCGGACGGCGGGGGAGGCGGAGCCTGGCCACCGTCCTGCTGCGGATACGGCTGGGGCTGCTGCCCCGGGTGCTGGGGGTAGGGCGGCGCGGGCGGCTGGCCGTAGGGCTGCTGGGGTTGTTGGTGCTGCGGTTGTGGTTGCTGCTGCGGTTGCTGCGGGGCGTACGGCTGCTGCTGGTTCTGGTACGGCTGTTGCTGCGCCGGATATCCCTGCTGCTGACCGGGGTGGCCCTGGGCTCCCGGATACCCCTGTCCTCCCGGATACCCCTGCCCTCCTGGGTATCCCTGTGCTCCCGGGTACCCCTGCTGGCCCGGCATCGGCGGGGCCAGTACCGGCGGGGGGTTGCCGTCGCTCGTCCACAGGCCGTGCATCTGCTGGTGGCGCACGAAGTCCTCGGCGACCAGGGCCGCGAGGTGGAAGTACGACTCCCTGACCTTCGGCCGCATCATGTCGAGGTCGACCTCCGCGCCGGCGGCGAGATGCTCGTCGAACGGCACGACCACGACACCCCGGCAGCGCGTCTCGAAGTGGCTGACGATGTCCTCCACCTTGATCGTCTTGCCGGTCTCGCGCACCCCCGAGATGACCGTGAGCGAGCGGGAGACGAGGTCCGCGTACCCGTGCGCCGACAGCCAGTCCAGCGTCGTGCTCGCGCTGCTCGCACCGTCCACGGACGGCGTCGAGATGATGATGAGCTGGTCGGCGAGGTCCAGCACCCCGCGCATGGCGCTGTAGAGCAGACCCGTGCCGGAGTCGGTGAGGATGATCGGGTACTGCTTGCCCAGCACGTCGATCGCGCGCCGGTAGTCCTCGTCGTTGAAGGTCGTGGAGACGGCCGGGTCGACGTCGTTGGCGATGATCTCCAGACCGGAGGGCGCCTGGGACGTGAACCGCCGGATGTCCATGTACGAGTTGAGGTACGGGATCGCCTGGACCAGGTCGCGGATCGTGGCACCGGTCTCGCGGCGCACGCGGCGGCCGAGCGTGCCGGCGTCCGGGTTGGCGTCGATCGCGAGGATCTTGTCCTGGCGCTCGGTGGCGAGCGTGGAGCCGAGGGCGGTGGTGGTCGTGGTCTTGCCGACACCGCCCTTGAGGCTGATGACCGCGATGCGGTAGCAGGACAGCACGGGCGTGCGGATCAGGTCCAACTTCCGCTGCCGCTCGGCCTCTTCCTTCTTGCCGCCCAGCTTGAACCGCGAGGATCCGGCACCGGGCCGGCCGCTCTTCGCCCGCTGCTTCTTGTTGTTGAGCAGCCGGTCCGACGACAGTTCCACGGCAGCGGTGTAACCCAGCGGCGCGGCACCGGGGTTGGTCGGCTGCCGCTGGTCGTGCTGCATGGGCTGCGGCCAGGCGGCACCGGTACGGGGGTCGACCGGGGGCGCGGAGGGAGCCTGGGGGTGGGACTGCGGCGGCAGCGGTTGCGCCTGCGGCTGAGCTTGGGGCTGCGGTTGGGGCTGCGCCTGTGCGGGCGGAGCGGGGTGACGCGGGTCGCCGGTCTGCTGCGGGATGTGGGGTGCGTGCGGGGGCGGCGGCGCGTCGGACCAGGACTCCGGGGCGAAGCCGGGGCGGGGCGCCTCGTGCGCGGGGGCCTGGGGGAAGCCGTAGCCGCCCTGGTGGTCCTGCGGTGAGGGGGGCGGGAAGCCGTAGCCGCCTTGGTCGTTCGGGGTCGGCGGAGGTGTGGGCGGCGCGGTCGGCGCGGCAGGCGGGGGCGACTGGGGTGCCTGGGGTGACTGGGGGAAGCCGTAGCCGCTCTGCGGTGGGCCCTGTGGGGCGGGGGCGTGCCATGCGGCCGGTGCGGCCGGTGCGGCCGGTGTGGGCTGGGGGGCCTGTGGGGGCTGCGGGGGCTGCTGCGCCTGCGCCTGGGGCTGCACGGGCCACTGGTCGGCCGTGGCCGGTGCTGCCGGTTGGTAGGACGGCGGCAGCGGCGGGACTCCGCTCGGCGGGGTCGGCGGGCGACTCCACGCGGGGGGAAGATCCGGTACGTCGTTGGTGGCGTCCTTGGCCGGGGTGTCGGCGGCGGTGCCGGCGTCGGTTTCGGCGTCGGTTTCCGTGTCGTTCGGCTCGTCCGTGGGGGTGTCGTCGGCGCTCTGGTCTGCGGCTTCGGCATTGGCTTCGGCTTCGGCGGCGGTCGAGTCCGCGCTCTCCGGGGCGGTGACCGCGTCGTCCTCGGACTGAGCGCCCGCCTCGGTGGTGTCGGTGCGTTCGGCGTCATCGTTCGCCGGAGTCTCCGCCGGGTCGGCGTCGGCCGGAAGCACTTCACCCTCGGGACCGTCGGGATTCTCGGGACCCGTGGCCGGAGTGGGAGTGGGAGCGGAATCCGGGGCCGCAGCCGCCGGAACCTCCGTGTCGGCCGGACCTGCCGTCGGACCCGGCGTCGGTCCCGTCGCGGGGCCCGTCACCCCGCCCCGGTCCGTGATCTCCCGCTTCAGCGCGGCGGCCGAGATACGCATGGTCGCGCCGCTCACGAGGTCGCCGTGCTCCGCGTCCTCGTCGTCCTCGTCGGACACCAGGGCCGCGGCCGTCCAGGCGGACGGGAAACCGGAGTTGCCGGGAGGCGTCGGAGTCGAGAACGGGAGGCCGGCCGGAGGCTGTACCGAGGGCGGCACCGGGGGCGTCGCGGGAACTGCGGGAGCCGGAGCAGCCGGAGGAGCCGTAGGAGGAGCCGTAGGAGGTGCAGGCAGTGGAGGCGGTGACGTCGGCGGGGGTGTCGGCGGAGCCTCCGCGGGCGTGCCCGACGAGTTCTGCGTGTACCAGGCCGGCGGGGCGTAGTCGATCGTGAACTCGCCCGTCATGTCGATGGCGGACTCGTCATCGGGCTGGTCATCGCCGGGCGTGGCCCAGCCCCCGCGGATCCCGTCCCGATCGCTGCTCACAATTCCTCCTGGTGTGGTCGAGCACCCTCATGCCGTGCTGGGGCGACCGTTCTCGGCATCCGATACATCCGAATACGCCCGATGTGTCGGGTCGTCCCCCTGAGCCCCTGCCCTGGGCGACGCACCACCCGCTCGCGGATACTCGTGACGTGCCCTGTCCCAGCCTAATCACCAAAACGGTGGACTCGGCAGGCCCGCCCACCCCTTCGTGCACACCCACACGACCGAGACCGGTGATAGCGGATCAAATCCCCCTGGAAATCGACCAATCCTGACAGCTGGGGCGTTTCGATCTGCCCGTTCCGAGCCGTGGACGCGAAGAGCCGTGGCAGCGGCGCACCGTGGACCCGGCGCACCGTGGACGCGGAGCGGCCCCGAGCCGGAACCCTCCGTCAGTCCATCCGCCGGGCCGCGCCCAGCAACCCCACCTCGGCGTCCGTCGGCTGGGTCATCACGTACTGCCGGTCCCGCTCGGTGCACCACAGCGTGACGCCCTCGGGCAGCGTCGGCAGCGACTCCAGGTCGGCGCGCGGCAGACCGATCACCCGCCCGATCTCGGCCGCCTCGTCCGGCGAGACCCGCTGCACACCCACCAGCCGCGCCTGCCGCATCAACCGCGGTGCGACCGGGCTGAGATACGGCAGCAGGGTCAGCACGGACTGCCAGGGCGCCGACGTCACCCGCCCGCGCGGAGGCCGCATACCGCAGTCCCGCACCACGAGCACGGGCGTACCGGCGGAGGCGCCCTGCGGGGGGACGCGGCCGACGTCGTACACCGCGAGGCCGTTCTGGCCGCCGCCCATCGCGTGCACCATCTGCATCCAGGCCTGCGGCCGTCCCGTCTCGACGGCGACGCGCGCCCCGGTGGCCGCCGCGCGCAGCGCCAGCACCTGGGCCGTCCACAGGCCGCTGATGAGCAGGATGTCGTACGGCGTCGGGCGGTTGATCCCGAGCACGGCCGGCCGGCCCTCGGGGTCGACGCCCACCACCACGCCGTCGTCCCCGATGGGCAGCGACAGCTCCTCCACCTGGTCGACGGGCAGCGAGTGCTGGGGGTGGCGCGGGCCGAGCAGCCCGAATCCGGTGCGCAGTCGCGAGGCGATACCGGTGGTGGCCCCGGGCTCCGCTGCGGTCGACATGGCCGGAGTGGTCGACGTGGTCGGGATGGTCGGCGCGGCCATCAGCGGGCACCTCCGAGGGGCAACGTGGCGAGGACGCCGGGGAGTTGCTCGCGGTCGAGCCGGGACAGGCCGGTGCGCGACTGCCGGGCCGCGTGCTCCAACTCGCGCCGGGCGTCGGTCAGTTCCTGGTTGCTGCGGCCGGTGATCCGCAGATGTCCGGTGAGCGCCACGTCCTGCCGCTCGCCGCGGGCCAGGGTCAGACTGAAGGTCGTCGCCAGCGCGGGCACCGTAGTCAGTTGGGCCACGAGCTGCGCCAACGACGTGCCGGAACCGCCCAGTTGGGGCCAGCGGCGCACCCAGTAGGTGGTGTGCCGGCGGTTGTCGCAGCGCCAACTGCGGCTGGATTCCTCGGTCCGCCGCTGCGGTGCCTCGCTCCGCCCGGCCTGCGCGGTCACCATCGGGTTGGCGCACGCGGAGGTGGCGATGGCGGCTGTCAGCTCCTCCTCCGTGAGCACGTTGGCGCGCAGCCCGGCACCGGACAGCCGGCTCGACAGATGCTCGGCCGACCGCACCAGGCACTTCTGCGCGCCGACCAGTCCGCCGCCGCGCGCGGCCACCGCCTCGGGGCACAACTCAGGGTCGAGCTTCAGCGCGATCCAGGTGATGCGGACGGCGGGAGAGCCCGTGCGGGCCTGGAGCGGCGCGTAGTTGCTCACCACGACCGACTGCTGCGGCAGCTGTATCGCGGGCGCGGGCTGGGTGTGCACCACGATCTGCGCGGATTCGAGACGGATGCCGTCGACTTCGAGGGTGTCCCGGACCAGCCCCACGGGCAGCGGTCTGCGTCCGCGCTCGGCACGCAACGCGCCCGCGTCCGACTCCACTTGGAGCACCGCGGTGAGGAAGTCGCCGTCGCCGATCATCCCGACCGGCCGCTGGTCGCGGTCGTCACCGCGCTGGTAGCTGTACGTCCGCAGGCTCGGGTCGCACTCCACGGCGGGCGCGAGTCCGGCGTCCGTCCCCGGCGGCACCGGGGTGTTCGCGGCCCGCCGCACCCGGGACCGCAGTGCCAGCAGCGTGCCGAGCCAGTCCGGCAGGGAGCGGCCCCGGCGTCGTACGACGGCGAGGACGACGAGGACGGCGGCGAGCGCGGTCGCGGGCACCAGCGCCAGCGGACCGGCGAGCCAGCCGCACACCACGAGCGCCGCCGCGACCTCCAGCAGCACCAGCCGCTGGGTCGTGAACGAACCCCCGCGCCCCGAGCGCGACTTCAGATGCGGCGTGAAGGAACCGGACCCCGACGCCGGACCCGCCGTCGACCCGGACGCGACTGGCGACGCCGACCCTGTCGTAGATCCTGACGCGGCCGTCGACGGCGATTGCGATCGCGACCGGTTCCGTGTTGCGGCAGCCATCACTCCAAATCCCCCGAACTCTCCCGAACTTCCCCGCGCTCCGCTCCCGGCAGGGCCACAGCACCCTACCCGTGACACAAGCACACCCACGCAACAGGCATAGTAGGGGGCGGGTCTGACACCTGAGGTATCACCTGGGGTACCAGAGGCAATCGGGGGCGGGGGACGTTTCTCCACAGGTCCTCCACGGCTCCGCACGGGGAGAGAGCGGACACAGATGGCATCACGGCGCGACGAACTCAACGCCTACACCTTCGCGAAGCGCCGCACGCTCGCGTCCTTCCTGCGGCCGTCCCCGACGGGCTCGGAGGAGGGCGCGCCGAAACCGCTGGGCGCACTGGTGCCCGGCGTGGTCGTCGGCGTGGTGATCCTCGCGGTGTTCGGCGGTATCGGCATGTTCAAGCCGACCGCGCCCCGGGGATGGTCGGACGTCGAGTCGCACGTCATCGTCGCCAGCAAGTCGACCACCAGGTACGTGGTGCTGAAGACCGGCAAGGAGGCCCAGCTCCACCCGGTCCTCAACATGGCCTCCGCCAAACTCCTGCTGGACCCCGGCAAGGACAGCGTCATCACCGTCGACGAGAACGTCCTCGACAACGGCAAGCTCCCGCACGGCGCCACCATCGGCATCCCGTACGCCCCCGACCGTCTGCCCTCCTCCGGCGAGGCCGAGGCGGCGAAGCGCTGGGCGGTCTGCGAGAGCCCCTCGGCCGGCGGCCGGTCCATCCAGAAGGCGGCGTTCGTCCTCGCGAAGAAGGACTGGTCCAGGACCGAGGGCAGCGGCCGGCTCTCCGGCGGCGACCTGATGTACGTCGTCGGCCCCGACGGCAAGCACCAGTACGTCGTCGACGCCAAGGGCACCGCCTACCCGATCGCCGACCCCTCCGACAAGCAGGTCCTCAAGGCCCTCGACACCCAGAGCCGCGCACCGCAGCGCGTCTCCCAGGAGTGGCTCGACACCTTCCACAAGGGCGACCCGATCGAGATCCCGAAGATCACCGGTGTCCCGGGCGCGGAGGCGAACGCCCTCGCCGCGCCGGAGGTGAAGAAGTACGACAAGGTCGGCATGGTCATCAGCGCCAACGACGGCCAGGTGCGCAAGTACTACGTGGTGCTGCCCGGAAAGGTCGCCGGCATCTCGGAGTTCGTCGCCACGCTGCTGCTCAACAGCAGGGCCCTCCTCGACGCGGGCCAGACGGGCGAGGCGCAGCCGGTCGGGCCGGGCGCGGTCACCGACAGCTCCACCTTCGAGGCCGACAAGAACTGGCCGACGTACACACCGAAGACGGTCAACGACGGCACCAGCGCCGCGCACGGCCGCAACACGGTCTGCAACGTGCTGCGTTCGGTCGGCGAGAACAACAGGACAGCCCTCTCCACCTGGGTGGGTACGGACTTCCCCGCCCCCCTCCCCACCGGCTCCTCCAGCGCGTACGTCACCGCCGGCTCCGGCCAGCTCTACCGCCAGGTCATGGGCACCGAGGCCGACGCCGGCCCGGTCTTCCTGGTCACCGACACGGGCCTGCGCTACGCCCTCCAGTCCAACAGCGACAGCGCCACCGACGACAGCGGCATCGGTACGACGGCCAAGCGCCGCAAGGAAGAACTGAGCGAGGCCAGGATCGCGCAGACCCGCCTCGGCTACGAGAAGGTCACCCCGGCCCCCGTCCCCGCGGAGTGGTCGACGTTCCTGCCGACGGGCCCCCGCCTGTCGGAGGCGGCGGCCCGCCAGCCGCAGGGTTCGTAGGCGCGACGGAGGACCAACTCATGCTGATCGCACGGATGTCGAGGACGCCGAGGACGATGCCGAGGACCAGGCCGAGGACGACCCCGCGGATGCCGAGGGTGACGATGGCGGTGGCGACCGCGACGTTGGCCGTACCGCTGTCGGTGCTGCCTCTGTCGGCGACCCCGGCCTGGGCGGACGACGGCCAGTGCACCTTCCCGTCGAAGGCGTACACGGGCCGCCCGTGGGCCCTTCAGCGCGTCAATCTGGACGAGTTGTGGGCGCAGTCCACCGGCAAGGGCGTCAAGGTGGCCGTGATCGACACCGGAGTGGACGTCAAGAACAAGCAGTTGACGTCGGCGGTCGACGCGTCCAGGGGCGAGAACCTGCTGCCCGCCAAGAACTCCAAGGGCGAGACGATCGACCGCGGCAACAACCGGGGCACCACCGACACGGTCGGCCACGGCACCCGGGTCGCCGGCATCATCGCGGCCCGGCCCGCCAAGGGCACCGGCTTCGTAGGCCTGGCACCCGACGCGACGATCATCCCGATCAAGCAGAACGACGCGGAGGGCGACGGCACGGCCGCCACCCTCGCGACGGCGATCCGCGACGCGGTGGCCAAAGGCGCCGGTGTCATCAACATCTCCCAGGACACGGCGAACGCCGTCGCCCCCGACGACCGGCTCCGGCAGGCCGTGGACTTCGCCCTCGCCCAACGGGTCGTGGTCGTCGCCTCCGCGGGCAACGACGGCCTCGGCGGCAACGTCAAGGTCACCTACCCGGCCTCCTACGACGGCGTCCTCGCCGTGGCCGCCTCCGACCGCAACAACGAACGCGCCTCCTTCTCCCAGTCCGGCGAGTTCGTCGGCGTGGCCGCGCCCGGCGTCGACATGATCTCCACGGTGCCCGGCGGCGGCCACTGCTCCGACAACGGCACGAGTTTCTCGGCGCCCTATGTCGCGGGCGTGGCCGCCCTGTTGAAGGCCAAGTACCCGCACTGGACGGCCCGGCAGATCGTCGCCCAGATCGAACAGACCGCGGAACGCTCGATCTCCGGCCACGACCGCCTCGTCGGCTGGGGCGTCATCGACCCGGTCAAGGCCCTCACGGACGTGGACCCCGAACACCCCGTCGAATCCCCGGCCCCCGAGGGCGGAGTCGCCAAGGCCGAGGCCCCCTCGGTGACCCCCCTCCACTTCGGCGAGACAACGGACGAACGCAACACCCGCCTGGGCACGTACGTCGTCGTGGGCGGCCTGCTGACGGTGGCGGCACTGGGCGGCACCGCGGTGGCGGTGCGGGATGCCCGGGGGCGGCGGGGGAGGGTGGCGGGTGGTGGCCGGGCGGGGAGTTGACGGCCGGAGAGTAGGGGGCCGCCTCAGTAGGAGGACCGCTTCTTGCAGGGCCCCTGTTTCTTGACCTTCGCCGTGTAGTCGGTGATCAGACTCTTCATGGCGGACTCGTCCGAGCGGGCGGGCTTGAGTACCTTGACGAGGGTGCTGATGTCCTCGTTCTGCACATCGGCTCCACGGCACTTGAGCAGTGACACAGCGGCGTCGTCGGCGTACGCGATGCTGGTGCCCTCCGCGAACTTCGGCTGTGTGATGCGGAGTTGGGTGTACAGGATGTGCCGTGCCGAGTCACCGGCGACGATGCGCTCCCTGCTCAACGCCAGCACCATGACGTCGTCGACGTTGATCTTGCAGAGCAGCACATCGTCGGTCGATCCGTCCGCCTCGGTGGTGAGCTTCTTGCCGGAGGCGGGCAGGAGCCGGGACAGTGCGTCGACCGGCACGGACACCCCGCACAGGGCCTTGGGCACCGTGAACTCCCGACGCGGCTCGTCCGCCGAGCACCCGGCCGCGGCGAAGACAGCGGCAGCGGCGACGCCTGCGGAGACCCCCCGCAGGATGTAGGTCTTGTGCCTCACTTCGCGTCACTCTCCGAGTTCCACAGAGCACCGTCCGAGTGGCTGACGCCTGCGGCCGTGCGAATGGCACGCCTCAGATCGTCGGCTGTGTCGGAGTTGATGTGCTGATTGTTCACCAATGCGTTGTCGAGAGCGGCTTGGGCCGAATCGATGGCCGCGTCACGGCCATCGCTGTATTGCTTTCCGGCCGCTAGTTCCGCTTCGGTAGTGGTGTCCTTCTCGATGCTCTTCATGATGGACTCCTGGATGTCCTCGGAGGCCCATTCGAGAGGGGCGCCGGCGATGGGAATGCGTTCGCCGATCTTCTCGATTCCCATGCCCAGAATGCGGTTGACCCATTTCTGCTTGTCGGCAGCCGCCTCGTTGAACTCCGTGTCCGACGCCGCGTGATACTCGTAGATGGCGTTGGCCCTGGAGTCGCTCATGATGCCCGCGATGGCCGAACCGGGCGCGACCACGTCGCCCAGGCGTCCGTCCAGCGAGGCCGTCGAGTCGCTGCTGCCGTTGACGACCTGGTCCACGACCTCGGCGGTGTACGCCTGCTGCGCGCTCGTGATCGCCGCATAGGCATCCGGATCCTCCCCTACGACGCTCAGGAAACGAGCTGCGTGACCGCTGTCCAGGCCGGCTGCGGCACCGAACGTCGGGAACAGGTCGCTGTTGGGGTCCTCCTTGTACATGGCCCGCTGGAAATCGCCCATGTACTCGGCGGTGATGTCTCCGAGGCTGTCGCGCATTCCGTACAGGGGACCCGATTCCTGGTCGTCCAGGTCGCCGTTCTCGTTGTGCCGAAGAAGTTCCGGATGCTCACCGAACTTGTCGACGATCTCGCTGACCAGGTGCGCCCGCGCCTCCGTGTGCTTGACGGCGTCGCCCGTATCGTCGTCGTACGGTCGCCCGGTCGTCGCCGATTCCAGTGCGTGCCCGAGTGCTTGGGGGCCGAAGGTGAGCGCGTTCCTCGTCTTGTCCTCGTCGGCGAGGATGTTCGTGTCGTTGGTATCGACCGTCCAGTCGAAATCCTCGTCGGTGAAGAGATCGAGGTACGACTCGAATCCCGGGCTGCCGCCCTTGACCGTGCCGTCCTCGTTGTACGCGGTCGGCGGTTCGGTGAAGAACTTCTCCGAGGCCTCCGGACTGTGCCCGAGCGCCTCCAGCACGCTGTTGAGCGGATCGTTGCCCGAACCCAGCCGGCCCGACGGGTTGAAGCCGTAGACGTCCTCCTGGCCCGCGGCCTTGCCATTGAGGAAGAAGTACGGGTCCTTCTTGTGCAGTTGGGTGACGTGTTCGGCGATCGGGTCGAGGAACCGGGGGTCGTAGTTGCCGTAGCGCAGCAGGCCGCCGAGGACCTGGTAGCCGTACGGCTTGTTCCACTGGCCTTGTTCCCAGCCGATCTGCTGGGTGCCCAGGCGGCGGAAATCGGCTCCCCAGCTCGCGGGGAGGTGGTTGCGCGTGTCCGGGTCCGTGGCGTTGGCCAGCGCGAACCCCATGTTCTGCTGGAGGTCCTTCACCGCGTTCAGCCGGAGCTTGCTCGCGTCGGGGCTCGTCCCGTCGATCGACATCTCGGCGTAGAACTCAAGCGTCTTCTCCGGCCCGCCCAGCCCCTGGTAGAACTCGGTCGCGAACTCACCGTCCTGCTCACGGCCGTTGAAGCGCATCAGCCGGTTGAACTCCTGGAGTTCCGCGTCGCTCATCTCGTCGCCCTTGCGGGCGAGTTCGAGGGCGCGTTCGGCCTGGGCGTCGTTCAGGGACCCGTAGGTGCTGTGGCCGGCGTTGTGGGCGTCGTCGCCGTGGCTCTTGCGCAGCGCCCGCGCGACCGAGGCGTCGATCTCCGCGGCATGGGAGAGGATCCCGTTGATCCGGTTCTCCAACTCCCGCTTGGCGTCCAGCTGTTCCTGGGTGCGTTCGTCGGTGTCGCCGCGGACGTGGGGGAAGAAGCAGACGACCGTGCCGTCCCCGATGTCGTTGACGCGTACGCCCAGTGCGCTCGCGTCCTTCCCCGAGGCGTCCTTGGCCTGCTGCTGGAGCCGGACGAGTTCCGGATGCCCGTCGGCGAGCACCTGGTAGATGCTGTTCGCCTCGGCGTGGAGGTCCGAGACCTCCTTCGCGGTCTTCGTGATGAAGCCGCGGGTCACGGTCGCGTTGACACCGGCCCACTGCGCGGAGTCCGACTTCGCCCGCATCCCTTCGCGGGCGTTCTCCGCCGCGGTGTTGAGGCTGTCGACGGTCTTCTTCCAGTCCGCCACGGCGGTACCGAGCTTGCCGAGATCGACCTCGACGAGGTCCGTGAAAGTGAGAGCCACGTCTGGTTCCCCTACTTGAAGTACTCGTTGAGTTTCGACACCGACACGGCCGAGCCGTCACTCGCGCGCAGGACGGTGCCGATCTCCGCGTCGTCCTCGGAGTGACGCTTCTTGCTGTAGTCGAGGTGGTCGGAGATGTGCGCACAGGCCTGGAGCACGGACGTGACCTGGGACGTCCACACCTCGACGGTCCTCTCCAGCGCGCCGCCCGTCTCGAACCCACGCGATTTCAACGCACCGGCGGCCTGCGCGGTCGAGCTGGCACCGTCCTTGCCGGCTCCCGCGCCGGCGATGTCCGCGCCGGCGCGGATGTCGTCGTAGAGGATGCGCGCCTCATGCCCGACGGCACCGAGATCGTCCTGATGCGCGACGAGTTCGCCGGAGCCGCTCCCGCCCCCGCTCCCGCCCCCACCGTCCGGAGCCAACTGATTGAGCCGCATATGGGCCGACTGCCGCTCAGCCGCCTGCGACTTGAGCCGCTCCCACTCCTCCCACGCCATGCGTGGCCCCCTTCCCCGTGCGTCCTACGGCAGGTGCCTCCACCCGGCGAACACGACCGCCCCGGCACTTCCGCGCGGTCAAGTTAGCAACCCCGTCTGAGCAAAGTCCCGGTCATGTCCGTATTAGGTGGATTGTTCCTGTGTGAAGTTTTGGAGGGGGTGGGCTGGTCGGCCCTGCCTGGGGTGGGCGTCAATCCGGCGGTCGGTGGTGCCCCTGTCGCGTGCCGATCGCGTGTGGAAATTTGATGGAGGTCGCGAGGGGTGGCGATTTCGTGGCGGTCGGCCGCGTCCCCGGTTGGTCGGCCTGTGATCGGGGAAGTGGACCTCGGCCATGTGGTCGGCGGGGCGCAAACCGGCAAACCGGGCAAAGCGTGATGCCTGCTCAGGTGTCGTAACTGAGTTAACACACAGGCCGGTTGGAGCCGATGTGCACGTTGACTACAGTGGTAAACGCGTTGTCAGGTGCGGCTCGGTTTGCGATCGTACGGTGAGCGGATGAGATCGGAGCGGCTCGGCCGCAGCCGATGAATGTACGGGGAACGGGGGAGGGGCGTCGTGCTTCCGGCAGACATGGTGGGGGGCGTGTCGGCTACCAGGGCCAAGGACCTGGAGGCGAGTAGCGAAGCGCTGACAGACTTCGTGAACCGCGTGGACAAGGTTCTGCGTGATCTTGAGGGTTCGGCGGGGAATCCGAAACGGGTGGGCGCGCAGACGGTCAGCGCGGGGTCGCTCCACAGGGGTGGCCGAGGCGCTTTCCCCGAGGCGGACGGGCTGTACGACGAGTACCACGCGGTCCACAACAAGCTCACCGCTCTGTCCAAGACGCTGCATCTGCAGATCGAAGCGATCGGCATCGCCGTGCAGGGTGCCAGAGGCACCTTCGACGGAGTGGAAGAGGACCAGCGTCGGCGGTTCTGGGAGATCCAGACGGAGATCAAGAGGATCAACGGCGCCTCGGGTCCCGAGCGCACCAACACCGCCAACTCCGGTATGAGTGGGTGACGATGACTGACGACCAGCACAAGGCGGACCTGAGCAGGGTCACCGACCAGAATCAGTTCACCGACCTGGCCCGGGGTATCGAGGAACGACCGAGGCCAAGCGGGCTCCTGGCCGGCCTCATCTACAACCCTCTGCGCGCGGTGGTCGAGAGCACGTCGCAGGGCCAGGCTGTCCATGACTCCGTGCACGGGCCGTCCAGCGACCGTCGTACGAACTTCGAGAACCGCCCGCTCAACGAGATGATCGACCTCGTGGAGCGGACGAACCCGGAGGATCTGGAGTCCTCCGGCAAGGCCCTGTGGGACGCGCGTGACGCGATCAAGGCGGCGGCCGACGAGCTCAGCGGTCACATCGACAGGGTCCAGTGGGCCGGGAAGTCGGGCGACGCGTTCCGGAAGTGGGGAAGTGAACTCGTCACCCAGACGCTCGGTCTGAGTGGTTTCGCCGGAGGCGCGGGGGACCAGATCACCGCCGCAGCCATGGGACTGGCATCGGTGCGCAGCGCCATGCCCTCTCGCGATACACAGGCGGAGCGGAAACACCCCACGAAGTTCACGGCGGCCGAGAAGATCGCGGACAAGGACGAGTACGCGGCGGCTGTACGCGTGGAGAAGGATCGCCAAGAGGCGATCAACCAGATGAACCGGCTTTCGTCGTACTACGTGGTGTCCAAGGACGAGTTGGCGGCGTTGAACAGCAAGGCGCCTGAGTTCACGGCCATGCCGAATGTCGGTGTGCCGAGGCCCCAGACGACCGGGCAGAGCGGCTACAACCGAGCTGTATCCGCGAAGGCCGAACAGACTGGCGCTTCGAGCATTGCGGATCACCGCGCCACGGTCGCTTCAGCCACGGGCCATACCGACAAACATGCTGTCCCGGACAGTGTTACGTCGCACGTGAAACACGGCACCGAACATGTGGCTCCACCTGATGTGCCGACGCGCACCACTATCGACAGTGTCGGCACGCTTCCGCCGGCCACCACGATCCACAATCCGCCAGTGACGGGCTCACCTGCCCCGGGGGGAGGCCCGGTCAACGCGGTCGAGGGCGGTCTTGGGACTCCCCTCCCTGGTGGTCCCGTGAGCAGGAGTGTCGGTGGCTTCCGGAACACCTTCTCCGCGCAAGGACGAAGTGGCGCTTCCGGTCTGGGTAATTCGGGCACGGAGCGGGCTGCCGGTCGCGGGTCCACGAGTCAGATCGGCCGCACCACGGAGACCGGCCGGTCACTCGCCAAGGGCACTCCTTCAGGAGCGAAGTCGTCGCCGATGGGGCGAGGCGTTACCGGTGGTGTCCCGCGAGCGGGCGCTACGGCGACACCGCGCGGCGGCTCCGGCTCGGCCACCGGCGCCGGACGTACGAACGGTGTGGTGGGCGGGCGGCCCACGTCCACGGGCAATCCGGCGAAGGGCGCGGCGAGGATTCCGCGTGGCACTGTGATCGGGGCCGAGGAGACGGCCGGTTCCCAGCGCCCGGGAAGTCGGCCAGGGCAGCGCGGGGTCTTCGGAGCGCCTGAGACCGCGACAAGGCCGGGTCCGAGTTCACCGGGAGTGCGTGGTGGTAAGGGCACTCCGGAGAGCGTCACGGCCAGGCCCGCCCAACGGAAATCCGTTGCCCAGGCGGAACGCAACGGCATGACGCGGGGCGGCTCCGGCCTCGTACGCGGACCGGGTAACCATCAAGGCGAGCGCGACGACAGGGAAGCCACGGACGGAGTTCAGTGCGCAGACCACCTCGTCGAGAACGAAGCAGACAACCACATCCCCACCCCGCCGCGGCGTGATGTGCCGCCGGCCGTCAACTGAGCGCGAGCGAGGACAGTCAACGTCATGAAGTCAGGGACCAGCCGAGGAGCCCAGAGGACTGCGCTGTTCGGGACGCGCCGTGTCGGACGAGTGCGCGCCGTGAGCGCGGTAGTCGGCGCCCTGGCCGTAATTGGCGCGGGATTCGCGCCGAATGCCGTTGCTGCTGATGTCCGTTCGAAGCAGTGGTACCTGGACCAGATGCAGGCCGAGAAAATGTGGAAGGTCAGCACGGGCAAGGGCGTCAAGGTCGCCGTCATCGACACCGGAGTGAACCCCGACACGCCGTCCTTGAAGGGGCAGGTGCTCGTGGACGAGGTGCCGAAGGCGGTCTCGTATCACTCCACCGTCGACTTCGACGGCCATGGCACGACCATGGCCGAGCTGATCGCGGGTACCGGGGCGGAAGGTAGCCTGCAAGGGTTGGCGCCTGGTGCGAAGATCGTCCCGTATCGCGTCGACCTCAAAGGCCTGAAGGTTGGTTCGGCGGAGCAGAAGAAGACCCCCGAGCCCTGGCAGGCGATCAGAGCTGCGGCCGATACCGACGCACAGATCATCAGCATGTCGATCGGCGGGTACGTCAGCCCCGAGGAAGAAGAAGCGGTCAAGTACGCCGCTTCCAAGGGCAAGCTGATGATCGCGGCCGTAGGAAACTCGGGTACGGGGTCGGGCGACGGCAATGTCGACTATCCCGCCGCCTACCCCTACGTCATCGGCATCGCTGCGGTCGACTCGTCCTTCACCGTGGCGAAGTTCTCCGCGTACGGAAACTACGTCGACCTAGTGGCCCCCGGTACAGGTATTCCGGGGTGGTGCGACGACACCTTCCGCTCGTACTGCGATACGGGTGGCACAAGCCAGGCGACCGCGATCGCCTCGGCTGCCGCCGCCCTCATCTGGTCCGCCCACCCCGACTGGACGGTTAACCAGGTCACTCGGTCCCTGATCGACACGGCGAGCCGCACGTGGCCGGAGGACGATCCGAGCAAGTACGCCGGTTACGGGTTCGTCCGTCCTCGCATGGTGTTGGAGAACGCCAAGTACGACGCGGGCGCCCCCAACGTCGACCCACTCGCGAAGGAGAATGGCGGCAACCTGCTGGCCAAGTCGGCGAGTTCCTCCTCGGCCACCTCGACTCCGTCTGCGTCGGCCACGTCGAAGAATCCGGGCAAGGGTTCTGTGGGCGGTACCTCAGCGGCAGGGTCGAGTGCCGAGTCTTCCAGCGACAGCAACACGCTCTGGATCGCACTCGGCGGTGTCGCCGCAGTGCTCGTCATCGGCGGCGCGGGCGTGGCCGTAGCACGTGCGCGGCGTGCCAGGTGACCGGGATTTCCAGCCGGACCGCGCATCAGTCAACACAAGAAGGGTGAGCTGACCATGTCCAACAAGCAGAAGCTCGAAGACGCCGCAGTAGTCGATATCCAGAAGCAGATGCTCGACAAGTACGACGGCATCGCCAAGCGTGTGCACGGGCTTCAGGGTGTCATCGACGGGCTTGAAGGCCAGTGGCACGGTATCGGGCGTGCCGCGTTCGACAAGAAGCAGTACGAGATCAACGAGTCGTTGCAGAAGATCGGCACCATCCTCGGTGACGTCATCGAGGCGATGACCGCGACGCGCAACATCAAGGACAGCAAGGAAGACGAGGTCCGCGCGGCGGTCAACAAGATCGACCTCCAGGACGGCGCCCCTACCGTGCCCACGTCCTCGCTGAGTTCCTACTGAGTCACGACCTGAGTCACCCCCCGAGGCATGACCTGAGTCACGACGCCCACAGACCCATACGAACGAGACGAGGTACACACGCATGAGCCGTAACTCCGACGGCCTTTCCGTCACTTATGACGGGCTGGACTTCGCGGCCACCAAGATCGGCAACGAGGCGAAGCAGCTGGAGCAGGACCTTCAGGAGCTTCGCGCGCTGGTCGTGAAGAGCCTGCAGTACTGGGAGGGTGACGCGCAGAACACCTTCAACGAGAAGCTGCACCGGTGGGACAAGGAAGCCAACGACATCCACACCGCGCTGACCGGTATCGGCCACGTCGTGTACACGTCGGGCGGTACCTACATGGAGGGCGACAAGAAGGCCGCCAGCTATTTCCAGTAGCACCAGGACAGTCGAAGGCACCGGGGTGGGCGCGCGCGGGAGGCGCCCACCCCGGTGTCGTACCGAGAACGAAATGATCGGTGCCGATGCCCACCGGTCACGCGCTCTCGGGGCGCGCTCCATGGCATCGAGGGCATCCGTCCGTGTTGTGTTGTGTGGTGTGGTGTTGTGGACAGGCCTGCCGCGGTGGAGTAGTCGTACGCGCAGCTCAGCGGGGCAGTCGGAGGTCCGTGCAGTCAGGGCGCGCCGCCGTCGCCCAGGCCTCGTCCTGCTCGATGCCGGAGTCCGTGCTGTAGCCGTTCTTGTCGGGCGGTGAGCGCACAGGCGCTGGGCGTAGGGGCCGAAGGCGGCCTCCAGATGGTAGAGCGCCGCCCCTTCGCCCTCGCCGGCGCCGAACTCGCCGCGCACGCAGCTCTCCAGCGGGGTCTAGCCGGACGCCTTGGTCTCCTCGGTCCAGTCGACGCCCTCGTCCTCGGACGCGCCGATACCGCGGCACGTGCCTGTCGCGGCCTCAGGTGAGTGGCGCCCGAGCCCGGTCGCGCGTTCCGCGTACGTCGCCAGTTTGTCGGCGTAGCGCCTGCCTTGGCGGTGTCGCTCCACTGGTACCGGTACCAGCCGTACCCCGCCGAGAACTCCGTACTCCGTGTCTCTGTAAGTCCTTGACTCCGTAGCTCCGTAGCTCCGTAGCTCCGTCACTCCGTCGTGTCTGCCACCCTGCCCACCTGAACCAGCGGCTTCCCCCGCTTCCTGGACACGAACACGCCCCGCCCCGCGGGCATCGGTCGCGGCCGGACGCCGCCCAGCAGGTCGCCCTCGGCCGGGTCGCCCGCCAACACCACGCCCTGGGCGCCGAGTTCCTTCATGCGTTGCATGAAGGACTCGTAACCGGCGCGTCCCGCGCCCGCCGTGGAGCGGGCGATGATGAAGCGCACGCCCACGTCCCGGGCGAACGGCAGGAGTTCGGTCAGGCCGGACAGCGGGTTGCCGCTCGACGTGGACACCAGGTCGTAGTCGTCGATGATCACGAAGACCTGCGGGCCCCGCCACCAACTCCGGTCCCGGAGCTGCTGCGGAGTGACGTCCGACGTCGGCGTCCGGCGCTGCATCAGGTCGGCCAGCGCGTCCATGTGGTGCTGCATCTGGTTCGACATCGGGATGTACTCGGCCAGGTGCGAGGTCGGGGTCACGCCCAGCAGGGAACGCCGGTTGTCGACCACGAACAGCTTGCACGCGTTGCCGTCGTAGCGCTCGCTGAGGCGCTTGATCAGCAGCTTCAGCAGGTTCGACTTGCCGGACTCGCTCTCGCCGAAGACCAGGAAGAACGGGTCCTGGTCGAAGTCGACGAACACCGGCTCCAGGTTGTCCTCGTCGAGGGCGAAGGAGATGCCCCGGTTCGGGAAGCGGTCGCCCGGCGGGAGCTGGGCCTCCGCGAACTCGCGGGGAAGCAGGCGGACTTGGGGCGCGCCGGGCTCCTGCCAGTGCCGGGCGACCTCGGCCGTGAGAGCCGTCGTCGCCTCCGCGAGGTCCGTGTCCGAGGAGAGGCCGTCGATGCGCGGGACCGCCGCCATGAAGTGCTGCTTCTGCGGGGTCTGGCCGCGTCCGGGCACACCCGTGGGCACGTTGGCGGCGACCTTGCGGTCGAACTCCGAGTCCATCGGGTCGCCGAGCCGCAGCTCCAGCCGGTTCATCAGGTGGTCCTTCATGTTCGCGCGGACCTCCATGGAGCGCGAGGCGGTGAGGATCACATGGATGCCGTAACCGAGGCCGCGGGCCGCGATGTCCAGCACCAGCGGCTCCAACGCCTCATAGTCCGTACGGAAGTTGCCCCAGCCGTCGATGACGAGGAACACGTCGCCCCAGGGCTGGTCCGTCACGGAGATGTCCCCCCGCGCGCGGCGGGCGCGGAACTCGGCGATCGAGGAGATCCCGGCCGTACGGAAGTACTCCTCGCGGCGGGTCATCACGCCGTAGACCTCGGCCGCCGTGCGCCGGACCTTCTCGGGGTCGAGGCGGGAGGCGACCCCGCCCACGTGCGGCAGACCGACCACCGCCGACAGGCCGCCACCGCCGAAGTCCAGTGCGTAGAACTGGACTTCCTGCGGGGTGTGGGTGAGCGCGAACGACGCGATGAGGGAGCGCAGCAGCGTCGACTTGCCGGACTGGGGGCCGCCGAGGATCTGCATATGGCCGGCCGCGCCGCCGAAGTCGGTCCACAGCGGGTCACGGCGCTGCTCGTAGGGCTTGTCGACCAGGCCGACCGGGACGACGAGCCGGCCCGCGCCCTCGTAGCCCGGCTGTGTCATGCCCCGGCCGGGGACCGCCGCGAGTCCGGGCAGCAGGGAGTCCAGCGACGGCGGGCTGTCCAGTGGGGGCAGCCACACCTGGTGGGCGGCCGGACCCTGTGCCTCAAGCCGCCGTACGATCACGTCGAGCACGGTGTCGGCGAGCGCGTCGTCCTTCTCGTCCGCCGGCGCCTCCTGGCGCTGACGCGGCACGGGCGCGTACTGCACCGGCACCCGCGCGGCCGTGAACAGCACCGGCCTGCGGTCGACCGGGAGCGGCCCGCCGAGCGCGGCGGCCTGCTGCGAACCGGTGCGGTACACCCCGGAGACGTACGCCGCCTTGAAGCGGACCATCTCGTCGGTGCCGTACTTCAGGAAGCCGGAGCCGGGGACGTTCGGCAGTTCGTAGGCGTCCGGGACGCCGAGCGCGGCCCGGGACTCGGCGGCCGAGAACGTGCGCAGACCGATCCGGTACGAGAGATACGTCTCCAGGCCGCGCAGCCGGCCCTCCTCCAGGCGCTGCGAGGCCAGCAGCAGATGCACGCCCAGGGAGCGGCCGATGCGGCCGATCTGCACGAACATCTCGATGAAGTCCGGTTTGGCGGTGAGGAGTTCGCTGAACTCGTCGATCACCAGGACGAGGGAGGGGACGGGTTGCAGGGGTGCGCCCGCCGCACGCGCCTTCTCGTAGTCGTGGATGTTGGCGTAGTTGCCCGCGTCGCGGAGCATCTCCTGACGGCGGTTCAACTCGCCGCGGATCGAGTCACCCATCCGGTCCACGAGCGTCAGGTCGTCGGCCAGGTTGGTGATCACGGCCGCCACGTGCGGCATCTGCGCCATACCGGCGAAGGTCGCACCGCCCTTGAAGTCCGCGAGGACGAAGTTCAGCGTCTCGGAGGAGTGGGTGACCGCGAGGCCGAGGACCAGGGTGCGCAGCAGCTCCGACTTGCCGGAACCGGTCGCGCCGACACACAGTCCGTGCGGGCCCATGCCCTCCTGGGCCGCCTCCTTGAGGTCGAGCATCACCGGCCGGCCGTCCTCGCCGAGCCCGATCGGCACCCGCAGCCGCTCCGCAGTGGAGCGCGGTCGCCAGGTCCGCTTGGGGTCCACGGAGGCCGCGTCGCCCAGGTTCAGCAGATCGGTGAACTCCAGGTTGGCGAGCAGCGGTTCGTCGTCGTCACCGCCCGACACCATGCGTAGCGGCGCCAGTTGCCGGGCCAGCGCCTCGGCGGCCTCGTACGACAGGACGTCCGGCGTGCCCTCGTAGACCATGCCGTGCCCCGACTCCAGGCGGAGTTCCTTCGGGTGTACGACGACCGAGAGGTCACCGCGTCCGCTGGTGAGGTCGCCGGGTACGACCTCGACGATCGTCACCCCCTGGAGGCCCTCGGGGCTCGCCAGGAAGGAGGTGGGCGGCAGGGAGACGCCGTCCAGCACGACCACCAGGTGCGGCTGTTCGGGCACCGGCGCGCCGGCCGGGTGGAAACGCGGGCGGCCCTGGAGCCGGTCCGCGAGCAGTTCCTCCAGCTCCGTGGGGTCGGTGGTGATCAGGCGCCTGCTGCCCGCGCCGTCCGCCAACTCCGGTGCCTGCGCGTGGGGGAGCCACTTGGCCCACTCCCACTCGGGCACCGACGCGCGCCCGGTGGCGACGGCGACGACCAGGTCCTCGGGGGAGTGCATCGAGGCGAGGGAGGCGACGAGGGCGCGCGCGGTGCCGCGCACGGTGGACGTTTCGCCGCTGACCGTCACGTGGTAGAAGGCGCGCAGCGAGACCGCCATGGGCAGGTCCTCAAGGGTGCTGTGCGTGGCCAGGAAACGCTGCATGGCGCCCGCCGTGAGCGGCTCCAGCTCGTCGACCGGGGCGGTCTCCGGCGGGACCAGGGGAGTGGCGAGACCCTGCGGTCCGAGGCCGACCCGCACCTGCCCGAAGTCCTCGTCGCTGGTGCGCCGTTCCCACACGCGGCTGCCCTCGGCGACCAGCGCCCACAGTTGCTCCGGCGAAGGGTGCAGGTAGTACTGGGCGTCGCGCTGGGCCCGCGCGGTCTCCAGGGCCGTACGCCGGGTCTGCGACAGGTAGCGCAGATAGTCACGGCGCATGTCGGCCATCTGCCCCTGGTTGCCCCGGCGGTAGCGGACCAGCATCGAGATGCCCATCGCGATCGTGGACGCGATCATCACCATGCCCATGATCTTCATGAACGGCTGGGCGCTGGGATTGAAGAAGAACACCACGGACCCACCCATGCCGAGCATGGGCAGGAGCTGCATCAGGGCGCCCTCCTGCTGGCCGCGCGGCAGCTCCGGCGGAGCCTGCAACATGACCTCGTCCGTGGGCACTTCCTTCGGCAGCGACCTCGGCGGGCGCTTCACGACGATCTGGCTCACTACGCACCAATTCCCTTGCCGGACCGAGTTGTTTCGTCCGCCGCCCCGTGTCGGGCGGACGCCGATCCGCACTGCGCGATCCTACTGACCGCCACTGACAACCACGGGCGGTAAGGTGCCCGTGAGACGTGTGAGCAGTTGCGAATCGTTCCGGGAAAACCGGGCAAAACCGCAGTGTTCGCGGCGGGCGAAGCCCGTCGGACCCCGTCGAGTGCCCTGCGCGACGGCGCGGTCGAGCGACGGGACGGGCGGCACCGCGCGACCTGCACAGGATCTTTACGGCGGGACTTCACTGCGGACGCCCGCGGCACCTTCGCGAACCGTCCGTCACTGACAAGGGGGAACAGCAGGTGAGCATCACGGCCTCCGCGCCGGCCGGCGCGACCGGCGGAACGGGCACCGGAGCCCCGTCCGGGGCGGGCACGGGCTTCGGCTTCTGCCGGGTCACCATCGTGGCGCCCGACAGCCGGATCGACGTGGCCCTGCCCGACGACGTACCCGTCGCCGACCTGTACCCCGAGATCCTGCGGCTGTCCCAGCAGAGCCTCGCCGAGGGCGCCCCGGTCGGCTACCACCTGGTCCGCCGCGACGGCGCCGTCCTCGACGGCGCCCGCTCCTTCGCCGCCCAGCGCATCCTCGACGGCGAACTGCTCACCCTGCGCCCCTTCGCCGACTCCCTGCCGCCCGCCGTCTACGACGACGTCTCCGAGGCGGTCGCCGCCGCCGTCACCCGCGACCGCGCCCTGTGGAACGGCGAGTTGACGCGCGCCGCAGGTCTCGTCGCGGGCGGCGTCCTGCCCGCGCTGCTCGCGTTCGTGGCCTGGAGCTCCCAGATCCACCACGACATGTACAGCCTCCAGGGCATCGTCGCCGGCCTCGCCGGCATCCTCCTGGTCACCATCGCCTGCGTACGAGCACGCGTCTACGACGACCGGGGCTCGGCCGTCGCCCTGGGCCTGGGCGCGCTCCCGAACATCGCCGTGGCGGGCTCCGGACTGCTCCCCTTCTCCGAAGGAGAAGGCATGGGACGGCTCCAGTTCCTGCTGGCCTGCGCCGCCGTCCTCGTCGCCGCCGTCGTCCTCACCCTGGTGTCACCCGGCGGCGACGGCCCCTTCGTGGCCTTCGTCTTCGCCTCCGCCATCGGCCTGCTGACGACGTTCACCGCGATGCTCACCCACCTGAAGCCCATCGAGACGGCCGCGATCTGCGCCCCGCTGTCCGTGTGCGCGCTCGCCTTCCTGCCGGGCCTGTCCATGCGCTTCGCCCGCCTGCCCATCGGCTTCGAACCGCCCAACCCCAACCGCGGCTACGGCGACGGCGAACCCGTGGCCCAGGAGCCCGTCGACGCCGAACGCATCGCGGCCCGCGCCCGGCGCGGCCACGAACTCCTCGTCGGCCTGGTCGGCGGCTGCGCGCTCGTCTCCGTGGGCGCCTCGATCGTCCTCGGCTTCTCCCACGACGTGTGGGCACAGCTCCTCGCCCTCGCCACCGGCGTCGCGATGCTGATGCGCGCCCACCTGTTCCGCTACACCGCCCAGGTCGGCGCCACCCTCGCCGCGGGCCTGGCCGCCCTCGTCTTCCTGGGCCTGGGCCTCGCCCTGAACCCGCCCCACGCGTACGTGCGGGACGCGTTCCTCGGCGACCCGAACTCCCTCGACATCCGCAGTGTCTGGCTCGCGGCGGCCGTGGCCGCGTCGACCGCGCTCGTCACCGCGGTGGGCCTGATCACCCCGAAGCGCGGAGTCACCCCCTTCTGGGGCCGCTTCCTGGAGATCGCCGAGAGCTTCGTCCTGCTCACCCTGATCCCGCTGTCCCTGGCCGTCTTCGACGTGTACGCGCAGGCACGGGCGATGACCAGCTGAGGACCGCGACACGAAAAGAGGACCACGGACACGAAGAAGGGGCGGCACGCGTGCGTGCCGCCCCTTCTCGCATACAGACGACTACTGCTGCTCCTCGGGAGCCGGCTCCAGGTCGAACTCGCCGTCCCGGGCGCCCAGCACGAAAGCGGTCCACTCCGCCTCCGTGTAGCGCAGCACGGTGTCCGGGTCGAGCGACGAGCGCATGGCCACCGCGCCGTCGGGCAGGTCGGCGATCTCGACGCGCTCCTCGTGCTCCTCCGTGCCCGGCGCGCTCCGCCACTCCACACCCGAGATGTCGAGGGCGTACAGCTCGTCCCGCTCCCGCTCCTTGCGTGCCTTGATCTCCTGCTCCGTCTCCGCCATGGCGAAGCGACCCCTTCCCGACGAACCGACGTGACCTACGGTCCACGCGTAGACGTAGACGCAGATCACCCTAGTGGCCGTATCCGCCCCGCTCAGGGCCCTTCACCGAGCCGGACCGGGGCATCCCCCCGGGCTGGTACGCTGTGTAGCGGCCGTTTGTGTACGCACCCCTGGAGCTTGTGCTCCGGAGGCCGCGCCCAGCGGATCCCGCCACCCGAGTCACGGAAGCTCCCCTGAGAAGTGGACCAGGGGCACTCGGTGGCACATCAAAGACTACGAGGAGTACGCGTGTCGCTCGACGCCGCTACGAAGAAGCAGCTCATCAGTGAGTTCGGCCAGAAGGAGGGCGACACCGGCTCCCCCGAGGTCCAGGTCGCCATGCTCTCGCGCCGTATCTCGGACCTGACCGAGCACCTCAAGACCCACAAGCACGACCACCACTCCCGTCGTGGTCTGCTGATCCTGGTCGGTCAGCGCCGCCGGCTGCTCCAGTACCTGGCCAAGAAGGACATCCAGCGCTTCCGTACGCTGGTCGACCGCCTGGGCATCCGTCGCGGTGCGGCGGGCGCCAAGTAAGACGCCGTGAGGGGAGCGGGTCCCGAAACGATCGGGAGCCGCTCCCTTTGCCGTATGTGCGGATTGCCCGTACGTGCGGAAACGTGCGGAGTGTCACTGCCGCTTTGTAGTGTGGTAGCACAACGCAATACGCAGGACACCGCACGACAACGCAGGACAGCACGACACCGTGCGAAACGAACGAGGAGAAGCGCGCCTCGCAGCCGCCGGTCCTCGGTAGTGGCCCCCGGGCAGGAAACCCCGGGTGCTTCGATCGAAGACCGGCCCGCACCAGACAGCGCTTCTCCGCCACCGTCCCCCCGCCACACGGGCGGGCAGGGACGAAAGACGACAAGTAACGGAGAAAACGCTAGTGGAGAACGAGACCCACTACGCCGAGGCCGTCATCGACAACGGCTCCTTCGGCACCCGCACCATCCGCTTCGAGACGGGCCGCCTGGCCAAGCAGGCCGCCGGCTCCGCCGTGGCGTACCTGGACGACGACACCATGGTGCTGTCGGCCACCACCGCCTCCAAGAACCCCAAGGACCAGCTCGACTTCTTCCCCCTCACGGTGGACGTCGAGGAGCGGATGTACGCCGCCGGCAAGATCCCCGGCAGCTTCTTCCGCCGTGAGGGCCGGCCCTCCGAGGACGCGATCCTCACCTGCCGCCTGATCGACCGCCCGCTGCGCCCGTCCTTCAAGAAGGGCCTGCGCAACGAGATCCAGGTCGTCGCCACGATCATGGCCCTCAACCCCGACCACCTGTACGACGTCGTGGCGATCAACGCCGCCTCCGCGTCCACGCAGCTGGCCGGACTGCCCTTCTCCGGCCCGGTCGGCGGCGTCCGCGTCGCGCTGATCAACGGCCAGTGGGTCGCGTTCCCGACGCACACCGAGCTTGAGGACGCCGTCTTCGACATGGTCGTCGCCGGTCGCGTCCTGGAGGACGGCGACGTCGCGATCATGATGGTCGAGGCCGAGGCCACCGAGAAGACCATCCAGCTCGTGCAGGGCGGCGCCGAGGCGCCGACCGAGGAGGTCGTCGCCGCCGGTCTGGACGCCGCGAAGCCCTTCATCAAGGTGCTCTGCCGGGCGCAGGCCGACCTCGCCGCGAAGGCCGCCAAGCCGACCGGCGAGTTCCCGATCTTCCTCGACTACCAGGACGACGTCCTGGAGGCCCTCACCGCCGCCGTCCGCCCGGAGCTCGCCTCCGCGCTGACCATCCCCGGCAAGCAGGACCGCGAGGCCGAGCTGGACCGCGTCAAGGGTCTCGCCGCCGAGAAGCTCCTCCCGGAGTTCGAGGGCCGCGAGAAGGAGATCTCCGCCGCGTACCGCTCGCTGACCAAGTCCCTGGTCCGTGAGCGCGTCATCAAGGAGAAGAAGCGCATCGACGGCCGCGGTGTCACCGACATCCGCACCCTGGCCGCCGAGGTCGAGGCCATCCCGCGCGTGCACGGCTCGGCGCTGTTCGAGCGTGGCGAGACCCAGATCCTGGGCGTCACCACCCTCAACATGCTCCGCATGGAGCAGCAGCTGGACACCCTCTCCCCGGTGACCCGCAAGCGCTACATGCACAACTACAACTTCCCGCCGTACTCGGTCGGCGAGACCGGCCGCGTCGGCTCCCCCAAGCGTCGCGAGATCGGCCACGGAGCGCTCGCCGAGCGCGCCCTGGTCCCGGTCCTGCCGACGCGCGAGGAGTTCCCCTACGCGATCCGCCAGGTCTCCGAGGCCCTCGGGTCCAACGGCTCGACGTCCATGGGCTCGGTCTGCGCCTCCACGATGTCGCTGCTGAACGCCGGTGTGCCCCTCAAGGCCCCCGTCGCCGGTATCGCCATGGGCCTGATCTCCCAGGAGATCAACGGCGAGACGCACTACGTCGCCCTCACCGACATCCTCGGTGCGGAGGACGCCTTCGGCGACATGGACTTCAAGGTCGCCGGCACCAAGGAGTTCGTCACCGCCCTCCAGCTCGACACCAAGCTGGACGGCATCCCCGCCTCCGTCCTGGCCGCCGCCCTCAAGCAGGCCCGTGACGCCCGCCTCCACATCCTCGACGTGATGATGGAAGCGATCGACACGCCGGACGAGATGTCCCCGAACGCCCCGCGGATCATCACCGTCAAGATCCCCGTGGACAAGATCGGCGAGGTCATCGGCCCCAAGGGCAAGATGATCAACCAGATCCAGGAGGACACCGGCGCCGAGATCACGATCGAGGACGACGGCACCATCTACATCGGTGCCCAGGTCGGCTCGCAGGCCGAGGCCGCCCGCGCCACGATCAACGGCATCGCCAACCCGACCATGCCGGAGGTCGGCGAGCGCTACCTGGGTACGGTCGTCAAGACCACCACCTTCGGCGCGTTCGTGTCGCTGCTCCCGGGCAAGGACGGTCTGCTGCACATCTCGCAGATCCGCAAGCTCGCCGGCGGCAAGCGCGTGGAGAACGTCGAGGACGTCGTCGGCGTGGGCCAGAAGGTCCAGGTCGAGATCGCCGAGATCGACTCCCGCGGCAAGCTCTCCCTCATCCCCGTCATCGAGGGTGAAGAGAACGCCGAGGACGACAAGAAGGACGACGGCGACAAGTGACGTCGACCAGCACCACGACGACGGCCCGCACCTCCTCGGAGGCGCGGGCCGTCGCCCGTACCCAAACCCTCATCCAGGGCACCAACGGCATCGGCACGGTCCGCAAGACCACCCTCCCGGGCGGGCTGCGCATCGTCACCGAGACGCTGCCCTCGGTCCGCTCCGCGACCTTCGGCATCTGGGCACACGTGGGCTCCCGCGACGAGACGCCGTCGTTGAACGGCGCCACGCACTACCTGGAGCACCTCCTCTTCAAGGGCACGCACCGGCGCAGCGCGCTGGACATCTCCTCCGCGATCGACGCGGTCGGCGGCGAGATGAACGCGTTCACCGCGAAGGAGTACACGTGCTACTACGCGCGCGTGCTCGACACCGACCTGCCGCTCGCCATCGACGTCGTCTGCGACATGCTGACCGGCTCCCTCATCCGCGAGGAGGACGTCAACGTAGAGCGCGGCGCCATCCTCGAAGAGATCGCGATGACGGAGGACGACCCGGGCGACTGCGTGCACGACCTGTTCGCGCGCACGATGTTCGGCGACAACCCCCTCGGCCGCCCGGTCCTCGGCACGGTCGACACCGTCAACGCCCTCACCGCGGACCGCATCCGCCGCTTCTACAAGAAGCACTACGACCCGACCCACCTCGTGGTCGCGGCGGCCGGCAACATCGACCACGACAAGGTCGTACGACAGGTCCGTGCCGCCTTCGACAAGGCCGGTGCCTTCAAGAACGCGCAGGCCGCGCCCATCGCCCCGCGCGACGGCCGCCGCACCCTGCGCGGCACGGGCCGCGTCGAGCTGATCGGCCGCAAGACCGAGCAGGCGCACGTCGTCCTCGGCATGCCCGGCCTGGCCCGCACCGACGAGCGCCGCTGGGCCCTCGGGGTCCTCAACACGGCCCTCGGCGGCGGCATGTCCTCCCGCCTCTTCCAGGAGGTCCGGGAGAAGCGCGGCCTGGCCTACAGCGTGTACTCGTACACGTCCGGTTTCGCCGACTGCGGACTCTTCGGCGTCTACGCCGGCTGCCGTCCCTCGCAGGTCCACGACGTGCTGAAGATCTGCCGCGACGAACTCGACCAGGTCGCCGCGAACGGCCTGTCCGACGACGAGATCGGCCGCGCGGTCGGCCAGCTCCAGGGCTCCACCGTCCTGGGCCTCGAAGACACGGGCGCGCTGATGAACCGTATCGGCAAGAGTGAGCTGTGCTGGGGCGAGCAGATGTCGGTCGACGACCTGCTGGCCAGGATCGCGTCGGTCACCCCGGACGAGGTCCGCGAGGTCGCCCGCGAGATCCTGGGGCAGCGGCCCTCGCTGGCGGTCATCGGCCCGCTCAAGGACAAGCAGGCGGCCCGACTGCACGACGCCGTCGCCTAACACCCGTCGTAAGGAAGCAAGAACGATGAGCAAGCTGCGTGTGGCGGTCCTCGGTGCCAAGGGCCGGATCGGCGCCGAGGCGGTACGAGCCGTCGAGGCCGCCGAGGACATGGAACTGGTGGCGGCCCTGGGCCGGGGCGACACCCTGGAGGCGCTCACCGCCGCGGGCGCCCAGGTGGCGGTCGAACTGACCACCCCCGCCTCGGTGATGGACAACCTCGACTTCTGCGTCCGCAACGGCATCCACGCCGTCGTCGGCACCACCGGCTGGACCGACGAACGCCTCGCGCAGTTGAACGGCTGGCTGGAGGCCTCCCCGGAGACGGGCGTCCTCATCGCGCCCAACTTCTCCATCGGAGCCGTCCTGACCATGAAGTTCGCGCAGCTCGCCGCGCCCTACTTCGAGTCGGTCGAGGTCATCGAACTGCACCACCCGAGGAAGGTCGACGCCCCCAGCGGTACGGCCACGCGCACCGCCCAGCTCATCGCCGAGGCACGCGCGAAGGCGGGCACACCCGCCGCACCGGACGCGACGGAGACGGCGCTGGACGGCGCGCGCGGCGCGGACGTCCAGGGCGTCCCCGTCCACTCCGTCCGCCTGCGCGGCCTGCTGGCCCACCAGGAGGTCCTGCTGGGCGGCGAGGGCGAGACGCTGACCGTCCGCCACGACTCGCTCCACCACAGCAGCTTCATGCCGGGCATCCTGCTCGGCGCCCGCCGCGTGGTGACCACCCCGGGCCTCACCTTCGGCCTGGAACACTTCCTGGACCTGGGCTGAGGCTCACGACATGCGCGCCAAACTCACCTACGTCGTCACGGCCGCCGTCCTGGTCTTCTACTTCGTCCTGGTCGGCAGCCGAGGCGTCCTGCTCATACAGTCGGGCACGGTCATCACCGTCACCTTCGGGATCGCGGTCCTGATCCTGCCGGTGATCGGCGTGTGGTTCCTCTGGAAGAACACCCAGTTCGTCCGCGACGCCAACCGTCTGGCGGCCCTCCTCGACGCCGAAGGCGGCCTGCCCGTCGACGAGTTGAGGCGCACCCCGGGCGGCCGTATCGACCGGGACTCCGCCGACGAGGTCTTCGCCAGACGCAAGGCCGAGACGGAGGCGGCCCCCGACGACTGGCGCAGCTGGTTCCGCCTCGCCGTCGCCTACCACGACGCCCGCGACACCCCCCGCGCCCGCAAGGCCATGCAACGCGCCATCGCCCTGCACGCCGGGCGTCCCGTCCAGGCCTGAACACCCGCCACGCCCGTACGACGAAGGGGCCGGCCCGCGCACACGGCGGACCGGCCCCTTCGGGGTGTTCTCGGCCGGTCAGCTCCGCCGGTACTCGTCGGACCACACCTCGACCGAGTCGGCGGCCCGGTCGAAGGCGGAGGCACGCGCCAGGAAGTCGATGTCGTGCGTGGTCAGCAGCGCGGCCACGTCCTCCGCGGCACGGTCCTTCCGTACGAGGAGCAGTGCCTGCCCCTGCACCGTGCGCGGCAGCCCGAGCCAGCGCACCGGCTGCTGCACCGTCCGCACGGCGGCGACCCGGTCCCACGGCACCGTACGGGTGACGAGGAACCGCACCCGGCGCAGACCGCGCGCGCTCACCCACACGCCCATGCGCAGCAGCCGCAGGGCGCAGAGGATGACGGCCACCGCGATACCGAGGATCACTCCGGCCTCGGACCGGGATCCGGTGAGCGCGATGATGACGGCGGCGAACAGCACGTACGACGCGAGCAGCAGCACGAGCGCCGACGCCGCCACCCGCCACGGTCCGGGCCGGTAGGGGCGCCGCCAGCGGTCGCGGTCGTCGAACGGCAGCGCGAGCTCGTCTGCGGCCTCGAATGCGCGGTCGGCCGTAAGGAAGGGCAGGGGCACGGCTGGTGTCCTCACTGAATCCATGCGTGGGCTGTGCCCGGTGAGGCTATCCGGCCGTGTTCCCGGCCACCACCATTGGGGGCCCGGATGAGTCAAAGTCGGCTGCGCCGCAGGTCAGCGGTTGTCGGCGGCCTGCGACTGCTGATTCTGTGTCGAGAGGTCGTTCTGGGACAGCGCCGGCATCCCGAGGACCAGGGAGCCGACGATGCCGGCGATGATGGTGAGCCCCAGGAGCCAGCGCCCGGCTATCTGACCGGCGGACGCGCGCTCACGGGGCGGCGGGGCGACATTGCTGCGGAAGCGGTCGGTCTCGGCGATGAAAGCGAACGGGACGGGTTCGCGCCGACGGGGCATCGGGGGTGCTTCTTCCTTCGGGGGTCGAATCGGGATCGAACGGGTGGCTCTCACCAAGACAGACGAGCGAACGCCCCAAAAGGTGCCCTGTTTCGCCGAATTCGCAGAAGTTCGCCAACGAATGTCGCGGCACGGCACCGAACGCCCCGATGTCAGTGCCGGGCCGTAGAGTGGGCGCCGCCCGAGCGACGTGATGGAAGGACCCTCCGAGCCGTGACCGACACTCCCGCCGACGACCTCAAGCCCAGTTTCCGCAGCGATGTCACCGTCGAGCTGGTCAAGCACACCGCGTCCGACGCGGACGTGCTCTTCGCCGCCCGCGTCTCGACGATCGGCGAACAGTCCCTGGAGGAGATGGGCAAGGACCCCGAGCGCTCCAAGGGCCTGATCAACTACCTGATGCGCGACCGGCACGGCAGCCCCTTCGAGCACAACTCGATGACCTTCTTCATCAGCGCCCCGATCTTCGTCTTCCGCGAGTTCATGCGGCACCGGGTGGGCTGGTCGTACAACGAGGAATCGGGCAGGTACCGGGAGCTCCAGCCGGTCTTCTACGTCCCCGGCGAGTCCCGCAAGCTGGTCCAGGAGGGCCGCCCGGGCAAGTACGTGTTCGTGGAGGGCACCCAGGCCCAGCAGGAGTTGGTCGGCCGTGCCATGGAGGACTCGTACCGCCAGGCGTACGAGGCCTACCAGGAGATGCTCGCCGCCGGTGTGGCCCGCGAAGTCGCCCGCGCGGTGCTCCCCGTGGGCCTCTTCTCCTCGATGTACGCCACGTGCAACGCCCGTTCGCTGATGCACTTCCTCGGGCTGCGCACCCAGCACGAGCTGGCGAAGGTGCCGTCCTTCCCACAGCGCGAGATCGAGATGGTGGGCGAGGCGATGGAGGAGCAGTGGGCCAAGCTCATGCCGCTCACCTACTCGGCGTTCAACGCCAACGGCCGTGTCGCCCCGTAGCGCACCTCTGTTTGCCATGCGGGCACACATGTACGGGTCGGTTACGCGAAGTGTCCGTATTGCGGCATTTAGAGAAGTTCATCTAGCCTGATCAAACGGACCCGGCACTGCTTGAACCCCCGAGCAGGCAGTGCCGGGCTCCATATTTGTCACGACTTGTCGCCTGCCCCGAGGGCAGACCCCGCATTGAGCAGCGAGTAGCGTATTACCCATGGCTCCGACCTCCACTCCGCAGACCCCCTTCGGGAGGGTCCTCACCGCCATGGTCACGCCCTTCACGGCGGACGGCGCGCTCGACCTCGACGGCGCGCAGCGGCTCGCCACCCACCTGGTCGACGCAGGCAACGACGGCCTGGTCATCAACGGCACCACCGGTGAGTCCCCGACCACCAGCGACGCGGAGAAAGCGGATCTCGTACGAGCCGTACTGGAAGCGGTCGGCGACCGCGCCCATGTCATCGCCGGCGTCGGCACCAACGACACCCACCACAGCGTCGAACTCGCCCGCACGGCCGAACGCACCGGCGCACACGGCCTGCTCGTCGTCACGCCGTACTACAACAAGCCCCCGCAGGAGGGCCTGTACCGCCACTTCACGACCGTCGCCGACGCGACCGGACTGCCGGTCATGCTCTACGACATCCCCGGCCGCAGCGGCGTCCCGATCGGCACCGAGACCCTGGTCAGACTCGCCGAGCACCCCAGGATCGTCGCCAACAAGGACGCCAAGGGCGACCTCGGCCGGGCCAGCTGGGCCATCGCCCGGACCGGCCTGGCCTGGTACTCCGGCGACGACATGCTGAACCTGCCGCTGCTCTCCGTGGGCGCCGTCGGCTTCGTCTCGGTCGTCGGACACGTGGTCACACCCGAACTGCGCACCCTGGTGGAGGCGTACGTCTCCGGTGACGTCCACAAGGCCACCGAGATCCACCAGAAGCTGCTCCCCGTCTACACCGGCATGTTCCGCACCCAGGGCGTCATGACCACCAAGGCAGCGCTCGCCCTCCAGGGACTGCCCGCCGGACCGCTGCGCTCACCGATGGTCGAGTGCTCGTCCGAGGAGATCGCCCAGCTCAAGATCGATCTTGCCGCCGGCGGGGTACAGCTCTGACAACAGACTTCACAACTGAATACGCGGGGCCTCGGTGCCCGCATCCCATCGATAACTGCATTTGCACGAACGTCATGCGCGCCACGTGCCCACCGGTACGTGGCGCGCATGGGTAGGAGAGTCTTTTGAGCCATCCGCATCCTGAACTCGCCCCTCCGTCGAAGCTCCCCGAAGGCGGCCTGAGGGTCACCCCACTCGGCGGCCTCGGGGAAATCGGCCGAAACATGACGGTCTTCGAATACGGCGGCCGTCTGCTGATCGTCGACTGCGGCGTACTCTTCCCCGAGGAGGAGCAGCCCGGAATCGACCTGATCCTGCCGGACTTCACGTCCATCAGGGACCGCCTCGACGACATCGACGGCATCGTCCTCACGCACGGCCACGAGGACCACATCGGCGGTGTCCCGTACCTCCTTCGCGAGAAGGCGGACATCCCGCTGATCGGCTCCAAGCTGACCCTCGCCCTCATCGAGGCGAAGCTCCAGGAGCACCGCATCCGCCCGTACACGCTTGAGGTCGCCGAGGGGCACCGCGAGCGCATCGGGCCGTTCGACTGCGAGTTCGTCGCGGTCAACCACTCGATCCCGGACGCCCTCGCGGTCGCCATCCGCACCCCCGCGGGCATGGTCGTCCACACCGGCGACTTCAAGATGGACCAGCTGCCGCTGGACGGTCGTCTGACAGATCTACACGCGTTCGCACGTCTCAGCGAGGAGGGCATCGACCTCCTCCTCGCCGACTCGACGAACGCCGAGGTCCCCGGATTCGTCCCGCCCGAGCGCGACATCTCGAACGTGCTGCGCCAGGTCTTCGCGGGCGCCCGCAAGCGCATCATCGTGGCGAGCTTCGCCAGCCATGTGCACCGCATCCAGCAGATCCTGGACACGGCCCACGAGTACGGCCGCCGGGTCGCCTTCGTCGGCCGCTCGATGGTCCGGAACATGGGCATCGCGCGTGACCTCGGCTACCTCAAGGTGCCACCGGGCCTGGTCGTCGACGTCAAGACGCTCGACGACCTCCCGGACAGCGAGGTCGTCCTGGTCTGCACGGGCTCGCAGGGCGAACCGATGGCCGCCCTCTCCCGGATGGCCAACCGCGATCACCAGATCCGCATCGTCGCCGGTGACACGGTGATCCTTGCGTCGTCGCTCATCCCGGGCAACGAGAACGCCGTGTACCGGGTGATCAACGGCCTCACCCGCTGGGGCGCCAACGTCGTCCACAAGGGCAACGCCAAGGTCCACGTCTCCGGACACGCCTCGGCCGGCGAGCTGCTGTACTTCTACAACATCTGCAAGCCGAAGAACCTGATGCCGGTCCACGGCGAATGGCGCCACCTACGGGCCAACGCCGAGCTGGGCGCCCTGACCGGCGTTCCGCACGACCGGATCGTCATCGCCGAGGACGGCGTGGTCGTCGACCTCATCGAGGGCAAGGCCAAGATCTCGGGCAAGGTCCAGGCGGGCTACGTCTACGTCGACGGGCTCTCGGTCGGCGACGTCGGCGAGCCCGCGCTGAAGGACCGCCGGATCCTGGGGGACGAGGGCATCATCTCGGTCTTCGTCGTCGTGGACTCGTCCACCGGCAAGATCACGGCCGGCCCGCACATCCAGGCCCGCGGCTCCGGAATCGACGACTCGGCCTTCGTGGACGTGGTCCCGAGGATCACCGAGGTCCTGGAGCGCTCGGCCCAGGACGGCGTGGTCGAGCCCCACCAGCTCCAGCAACTGGTCCGCCGCACCCTGGGCAAGTGGGTCTCCGACAACTATCGCCGCAGGCCGATGATCCTCCCGGTGGTCGTGGAGGTCTGACCGTCGTACGGCCCCTCGTACGCGTGAACCTGGAGCGGGGGGGGGGGGGGGGGGGGGGGGGGGGGGGGGTGGGGGGGGGGTTTGTGGGGGGGGGGGGGGGTGGGAGGGGACGAATCGGGTGGGGGTGTGGGACGGCCGGCGGGGGGGAACAAGCTCGAGACG
>NZ_JBIVUZ010000013.1:350488-373080 GCF_044768565.1 Streptomyces sp. NPDC091280 | reverse complement strand
TGCGTCTCCGACTCTATCAGACCGTTTCCGGTTCCGATTTCCTCGGTGCTTTCCAGGTTTCCGCTTCCGCGTTTCCCTTTCCGGCGAGTCCGACTTTATCAGAAGTTCCGGGCCGGACTTACCGGCCGTACTTTTCCGATTCATCGGGAGTGCGGCTTCTCTGGAATCGAAGTTCCTAGAAGCAGACAGACACTCGCTGCTGCCGACCGGATCAGATCCAGTTCTAGGCAACTGTTCGAATCTACCTCCCCGACCGGACCGTGTCAACGGATCCCTTGGGGCGAAGAGGAGACTAGCAGCTCAGCGGGAGTGCCCGCACATCAGGCGGCCGTAGGGACGGTGGAGCTGCGTTCGGACACTTCGACGTCGCCTGTTTCGCCTGCGCGTACGGCACGGCCGCCCAGGACGTAGACGTACGCCAGGAAGGTGCCTTCGGCGATGACGCCGATGCCGATGCGGGCCCAGGTGGGGAGGCCCGACGGGGTGACGAAGCCTTCGATGGCTCCGGAGACGAACAGGACCAGGGCCAGGCCGATGGCCATGCCCACGGCTGCTCGGCCCTCTTCGGCGAGGGCCGTGCGGCGCGAGCGGGGGCCCGGGTCGATGAGGGTCCAGCCGAGGCGCAGGCCCGTACCGGCCGCTACGAAGACCGCCGTCAGTTCGAGCAGGCCGTGCGGGAGGATCAGGCCGAGGAATGTGTCGAGTCGGCCGGCCGATGACATCAGGCCGATGCCGACTCCGAGGTTGAGCATGTTCTCGAAGAGGATCCAGAGGACTGGCAGGCCGAGGAAGATGCCGAGGACCAGGCACATCGCGGCGGCTTGGGCGTTGTTCGTCCAGACCTGCGCGGAGAAGGCCGCTGCCGGGTGGCTTGAGTAGTAGGTCTCGTACTCGCCGCCGGGGCGCGTGAGTTCGCGCAGTTGGCTCGGGGCCGCGATGGATGCCTGTACTTCGGGGTGCGTGCCTATCCACCAGCCCAGGAGGATCCCGACCGCCGTCGACAGCAGCGCGGTGGGGACCCACCAGTGGCGTGCCCGGTACACCGCGGCCGGAAAACTGTGCCCCAGGAAGTGCGTGACATCACGCCAGGAGGCACGGCGGGTTCCTGTCACCGCACTACGCGCGCGTGCCACGAGTTGGCTGAGTCGGCCGGTGAGCTGGGGGTCCGGAGCGCTGGACTGGATCAGGGAGAGATGAGTGGCCGTCCGCTGGTAGAGGGCGACGAGTTCGTCGGCCTCCGCGCCGTTGAGGCGTCGCTGACGTCGGAGCAGCGTGTCGAGGCGGTCCCACTCGGCTCGGTGGGCCGAGACGAAGACGTCGAGGTCCATCTGGTTGCCTGCTCCTCGGCTGCTCGTCGACCACTGGTTGTGGATCAGCTTGTCGTACTGGGGCGCGATGTGCCCTCAGCTTGGCAGACTGGCTGTTCCAGGGGCAGGTCAGGGGAAGGGCGGCAGGCGTGAGTGAGCTGGTGACGGGCGAGGCGGTGGCGCTGGAGCTGCGCCCCGCGAGGCTGCCCAGCAGGGCGCTGGCGGTGTTGCTCGATCTGGTCGTGGCCGTTGCCGCCTATGTCGGTGTGAGCGTGGCTCTGATGGTCTCCACGGCGTCTTTGGACGACGCGGCACAGATCGCGCTCTCGATCGCGGCCTTCCTGCTGGTGCTGGTGGGCGCGCCCATAGCGGTGGAGACGCTGAGTCATGGGCGTTCGCTCGGGAAGCTGGCGTTCGGACTGCGTGTGGTGCGGGACGACGGGGGGCCGATCCGGTTCCGGCACGCGCTGGTACGGGGTGCGATCGGTGTGATCGAGATCCTCATGACGTTCGGGACCGTCGCCTGCATCGCCTCGCTCGTTTCGGCACGTGGTCGGCGGCTCGGGGACGTGTTCGCCGGGACTTTGGTCGTACGGGAAAGGGTGCCCGCCGGACAGACGTCCTTTGTGCCGCCTCCGCCGCCCTGGCTGACGGGACGTTTCGCCGAGCTCGATCTGTCCGCCGTTCCCGATGGGTTGTGGCTGGCCATCCGGCAGTACCTGACGCGGATGCAGCAGTTGGATCCGCAGGTGGGATGGCAGATGGCCGAGCGGCTCGCCACCGACCTCGTGGCCCGTACGGGAACGCCGGCGCCGCAGGGTGTTCCGCCGGCCGCGTACCTGGCGGCGGTGGTTCAGGAACGGCAGGCGCGGGATGTGCGGCGGGCCTTCGGGAACGGTCGGGCGGGCTCGGGCGTTTATCCGGCGTCTCAGGCGTTCTCGGTGCCTCAGTCGTTCGGCAGTGCGCCGGATGACGGAGGCAGGCCTGGGGCCCCCGGTGCGCCGGGCGCGTACGGCAACTCGGCGCTTCAACCGTCCCCTGCGCTTCAACCGTCCTGGCAGCCTCAGCCGACATCGGCTCCTCAGCTGCCATCGGCTCCCCCTCAGCCTTCCGGCGCTGCTCCCACGCCCGCTCCCGGTCCTGTTCCGGCTTCCTGGTCGCCCCCAGCCGCTCCTGCTTCGCCCGCTGCGGGCGGCACGGGAGCCGATCCGGCCGAGCCGACGCCCGGCTCACAGCCCCCCGTGCCGCAGAAGGCATCGCCCGCCGAGCCTCGGCCCTCCACTGGATTCGCGCCGCCCGCCTGAATCGGTCGGCCGCTGCCCTGACCCGCCCCCCCTTCACCCTCAGCTCCCCGTCAACGGCCGGATCTGGGGCCACTTCCCCCTCGGCCGGTGCGGAACGACGTCGCTCAGTCGAAGGTGGACGGCGGTGACTCCAGCTCCTCCAGCTCGATGCCGGGTGCCGCGAGCACGACGTCGCCGGCGATGTGCACGGCGTGCTGCTCGCCCGTGTCCAGGGCTGTGACCTGGTATTCGTCCACGGTCAGAGGGCCATTGTCAGTGCCGTGTGTTTCTCTTTTCAGCAGGGCCCAGGACTGGTCCACGGTGCGCGGAGCGAGGACCGGGTCCGTGAAGGCGACCAGGCGGACGCGGGTCGCAGAAGAGGAGGGAGTGAGGCGTAGAAGACGGGTGGTGGCGATGAGGAACGCGGGGGAGGTACCGGTGAAGGCGTGGGCGCGGACGTTGCCTTCGGCGGCATCGGTGCCGGTGGGGTCGGTGCGGACCCAGGTGACGCCGTCGAGGGCGGCGCCGCGCACCTGCCAGTTCGCCGCGTGGAGCTCCAGCCGGATGGGGCGGCCGAGTTCGTCGAGCGTCAGGTCGACGGAACCGTGGTGATCGCCGGAGGGAGCGGTGAGCTGGGAGACGTAGCGCCAGCCGGACGGGCCGGGGGCGCACTGGAAGTGTTCGTCTGCGAAGGGGGTGTGATCGTGCGGATCGTGGAGCGAATAACGGCCGCGGGGCATCGGGGTCCTGGGTCTTGACGGGCCGGTCCGGCCGACGGAACCAAAGGGGCAGGCCCCCGGCACGGGGGTGCGGGGGCCTGCCTCGGAGGATCTGTTGAGGACCTGCTGCTGAGGACCTGCCCGCTGAGGCCGCGTCAGTGCACGGACGCGGTCCCAGTGGGCGGGGTCACCGGATCAGTAGCGGTAGTGGTCCGACTTGTACGGGCCGTCGACCTCGACGCCGATGTACGCGGCCTGCTCGGGGCGGAGCGTGGTCAGCTTCACGCCGAGCGCGTCCAGGTGGAGGCGGGCGACTTTCTCGTCGAGGTGCTTGGGCAGCACGTAGACGTCGGTCGGGTACTCCTCGGGCTTGGTGAACAGCTCGATCTGGGCCAGGGTCTGGTCCGCGAAGGAGTTGGACATCACGAACGAGGGGTGGCCGGTGGCGTTGCCCAGGTTCAGCAGGCGGCCCTCGGACAGCACGATGAGGACCTTGCCGTCGGGGAACGTCCAGGTGTGGACCTGCGGCTTGACCTCGTCCTTGACGATGCCCGGGATCTGCGCGAGGCCGGCCATGTCGATCTCGTTGTCGAAGTGACCGATGTTGCCGACGATCGCCTGGTGCTTCATCTTGGCCATGTCCGCGGCCATGATGATGTCCTTGTTGCCGGTCGTGGTGACGAAGATGTCGGCCTTGTCGATGACCTCGTCCAGCGTCGTGACCTGGTAGCCGTCCATCGCCGCCTGGAGGGCGCAGATCGGGTCGATCTCGGTGATGATCACGCGGGCGCCCTGTCCGCGCAGGGACTCCGCGCAGCCCTTGCCCACGTCGCCGTAGCCGCAGACGACCGCGGTCTTGCCGCCGATGAGGACGTCGGTGGCGCGGTTGATGCCGTCGATCAGGGAGTGGCGGCAGCCGTACTTGTTGTCGAACTTCGACTTGGTGACGGCGTCGTTCACGTTGATCGCCGGGAACAGGAGGGTGCCGTCACGGTGCATCTCGTAGAGACGGTGTACGCCGGTCGTGGTCTCCTCGGTCACGCCGCGGATCTCGGAAGCGAGCTGGGTCCACTTCTGCGAGCCGTCGGTGATGGTGCGGTTGAGGAGTTCGAGGATGACGCGGTGCTCGTCGTTCTCGGCGGTGTCGGGCGAGGGGACCTTGCCGTCCTTCTCGTACTTGACGCCGTTGTGGACGAGGAGGGTGGCGTCGCCGCCGTCGTCCAGGATCATGTTCGGGCCGCCGGTGGGGGTGTTCGGCCAGGTCAGCGCCTGCTCCGTGCACCACCAGTACTCCTCCAGGGTCTCGCCCTTCCAGGCGAAGACCGGGACGCCCTGCGGGTTCTCGGGCGTGCCGTTGGGGCCGACGGCGATGGCGGCGGCGGCGTGGTCCTGGGTGGAGAAGATGTTGCAGGACACCCAGCGGACCTCGGCGCCCAGGGCGACCAGGGTCTCGATCAGTACGGCGGTCTGCACGGTCATGTGCAGCGAGCCCATGATCCGGGCGCCGGCCAGCGGCTGGCTGGCGGCGAACTCCCGGCGGATGGACATCAGGCCGGGCATCTCGTGCTCGGCGAGGGTGATCTCCTTGCGGCCGAACTCGGCCAGGGAGAGATCGGCGACCTTGAAGTCCTGTCGGTTGTCGACAGTCGTCATTGCGAGGTACTCCTCGGGGTTGGGGCGAGGTGGGTACGGCTGGTCTGCGCGGCGGCGGACACAGGGGTGCCCCAAGGAGGACACAGGCATGCCCGCGTACGCGCAGCGCAGTCCGTCGGAGGCCCTCTCTCCCTCGGCCGGTCCGCGGTGGGACCGCCCGACCGCCATCAGCAGCGACGTCTGGCTCCGTCCCAAGTTACACCGGTAGGACCGGCGCTCCCCAGTCCGCTCCGGACAGTTCCGGCCGAAACCTGGCGGGCAGCCGGCGGGCACCGGGCGCGGGACGGGGCTTCCGCGAGGGCGTCGACGGGGCCGTAGGAACGTCGGGAGGGAGGGCGGCGGGGAGCAGGCGGGGGGCGGGCCAGGATGTTCGCGTCTTTGAGTCGGGAGGTGGGTGTCGCAGGATCAAGATGCGGGGAGATCAGGAGCTTCTGATCGATCGCGCGGGACGTCCGGGACGGCGTTCCGTGTGACGAGTGGTGTGAGGAGAACTACGTGACCGGTCCGGCCGGCCCTCCCCCCACGGGCAGCGGCGCAGGCAGCCGCGAGCCGTGGCATCGACATGAAGGTGGAGACGCAGGGAGCGATCGGGGCTGAAAACGTCCTCGACGACAACGATGTCAGGACCGCGGCCGTCGGCGGGGGCGTACTGACCCTGGCCGGGATCGGTCTGGGCGTCATCGCGTTCGTCGTACGGCGGCGGAAGGCGGCCCCGGTGGCGCCCGTGGCGCCCGTGCCGCGGTCGGTGCGGCAGGGGTAGCGGGTCGGGAGGGCCCGTCGTCGGATGTCCGGCGGGCCCGGTTGCCGTATGGGCAGAGGTTCAGGAAGTAGAGGCGAGGAAGTCAGTGCTCGGCCGGGTGTTGGCCCGGGCCCCCCGGGGTGGCTTCGCGGTCGGGGCCCTTGGTGGCCTCGGACTCGCTGTAGATGTCGGGTTCGAGGTAGATGACGCGGGCGATCGGGACGGCTTCGCGGATGCGGGACTCGGCGGCGTCGATCGCGGTGGCGACCTCGGTGGCCGTGTCGTCGTGCTGGACGGCGATCTTGGCGGCGACGAGCAGTTCCTCGGGGCCGAGGTGGAGCGTGCGCATGTGGATGATGCCGGTGACGGTGTGGCCGTCGACGATCGCGGCCTCGATCTTCTGGACGTCCTCGATGCCGGCGGACTCGCCGAGCAGCAGGGACTTGGTCTCGGCGGCCAGGACCAGGGCGATCAGGATGAGCAGGATGCCGATGCAGAGGGTGCCGATGCCGTCCCACACGCCGTCGCCGGTGAGCAGGGCGAGGCCGACGCCGCCGAGGGCGAGGACCAGGCCGATGAGCGCGCCGAAGTCCTCCAGGAGGACGACCGGCAGTTCGGGGGCCTTGGCGCGGCGGATGAACTGCGACCAGGAGTGCGAACCGCGCAGTTCGTTCGACTCCTTGATGGCCGTGCGGAAGGAGAAGCCCTCGGCGATGATCGCGAAGACGAGGACGCCCACCGGCCAGTACCAGTGCTCGATCTCGTGCGGGTGCTTGATCTTCTCGTAGCCCTCGTAGACGGCGAACATGCCGCCGACCGAGAAGAGGACGATCGAGACGAGGAAGGCGTAGATGTACCGCTCGCGGCCGTAGCCGAAGGGGTGTTGCGGGGTGGCCTCGCGCTGGGCCCTCTTGCCGCCGATCAGCAGGAGGGCCTGGTTGCCGGAGTCGGCGAGCGAGTGGACGCCCTCGGCGAGCATCGAGGACGAGCCGCTGAAGGCGAACGCCACGAACTTCGATGCCGCGATGGCGAGGTTGGCGCCGAGTGCCGCCACGATCGCCCTGGTGCCGCCTGACGCGCTCATGTGTTCGCGGTGTCCCTTCGCCTTCGTACGTCTGCCGTCCACGCCGGACGTCTGCCCACGGATGAGCCGTCCGACCATCTTTGCCCGTCCTTTGCCGGTGGGCCATTCTTGCAGCCCGGCCCGGCGACGGCTCGTCAGGTATCCACAGGCCCGGTCATACGATCACAGTGGCGCGGAAGACCGTGCCGACTCCGGACACCTCGGCCCTGTCGCCCGCCGGGACGAAGACCGACTGGCCGGGGGCCAGTTCGAACTCGCCCGCCGTCACCGCGCCCGCCGTGCAGAGCAGGATCTGCGGGGTGTCGAGGGTGAGGTCGTGGACGCCTGTGCCCGCCGGGAGGACGTACCGGGACAGCCGGAACTCGTCGATGGGGGTCTCGTAGACCTCCTCGCCGTCGGGAGACGCCTCGGGGCGCAGCACCCCTGGGTCGCTCGCCTCGAAGCGGACGACGCGCAGGAGTTCGGGGACGTCGACGTGCTTGGGGGTCAGGCCGCAGCGCAGGACGTTGTCGGAGTTGGCCATGATCTCGACGCCGAGCCCGTCGAGGTAGGCGTGCGGGATGCCGGCGCCGAGGAACAGGGCCTCGCCGGGCTGGAGTCGGACGTGGTTCAGGAGCATGGCCGCGATGACGCCGGGGTCGCCCGGGTAGTGGTGGGCGATGTCGGCGTAGGGCGCGTAGTCGCCGCCCAGGGTGGTGCAGGCCGTCGCCGCCGCGGTGACCGTGTGGCGCATCTCCTCCGGGTCGGCGGTGAGGATCGCGGTGAGGACCTCGCGCAGGGCGGCTTCCTCGGGGTGCGCGTGCAGGAGGTCGACGTACGGCTTCAGGGAGTCGACGCCGAGGCCGGCAAGCAGGTCGGCGGCGCGCAGCGGGTCGCGGAAGCCGCACAGGCCGTCGAACTCGGTGAGCGCGCAGATCAGTTCGGGCTTGTGGTTGGCGTCCTTGTAGTTGCGGTGCGGGGCGTCCACGGGGATGCCCCGGCGCTCCTCGTCGGCGTAACCCTCCTTCGCCTGCTCCAGGTTGGGGTGCACCTGGAGGGAGAGCGGGGCGCCGGCGGCGAGGATCTTCAGCAGGAACGGCAGCCGGGGGCCGAACTTCGCGACCGCCTTCTCGCCCAACTCCCGCTCCGGGGCGGCTTCGACGACCTCGACGAGGGTCCCGCGCGCGGTGCGTGAGGGTGCCCCCGGGTGTGCGCCCATCCACATCTCCGCCTGCGGTTCGCCGTTCGGCTCCACACCGAGCAGCTTGGGGATGGCGGTGGTGGAACCCCAGGCGTAGGGGCGGACGGTGTTGTCGAGGCGGTCCATGTGTCTCTCTACCGGTTCTCTCTGCGTACGACCCGAGGACTACCTGGGTACGACGTGCGTTCGCGCCGCGTACGACGGTGTACGGCGGCTCAGGGCTTCGACGACAAGATCAGGCGCCCGAGGCGAGCGCCAGGTAAACGGCGGCGAAATCCGTCATGGCGATCAGCTCGGCGAGGGTCTCCAACTCGCCGCCGTCCTCGGGCTCCAGTTCGCTGATCGGCGTGTCGTGACTGAGTGCCAGGTCACGGGCGTTCGGGGCTGCGGTGAGGCCGCCGATCGGGCGGTCCCGGAGCAGCACCACGCGCGCGTGCAGCGCGGGTGCCTCCTCCACGCGGTCCCTGAAGAAGTCGTCCGGGTCGGCGCTCGCGGCGAGCGGACCGGCCAGCAGGGCGTTGTGCTCGGCGAGCGCCTCGGGCAGTTCGGAGACGAGCGCGGGGCGGCCGGCCAGTTCGGCGAGCGCGGAGGCGAACCGGCGGCCCGCCGGACCGGCCGACGCGCCCTCCGTCCAGATCACCGGGAGCGAGTCGGCGAGTTCGGCGGCGAGGGTCTTCGCGGGGTTGCTGTACGTCACGACGGCGGGCCCGCAGCGCTCGGCGACCTGGTCGAGCCGGTCGGCGACCCTCTCCAGGGCCTCCGGCGGCGCGCTGAGCAGCCCTGTGCGGTCCAGGAGCGCGAGCAGCGGGGTGAGCAGCGCCCAGAGCACTCCGGGGGCGGAGGCGGCCAGCGGCTCGTCGTGTTCGTACGGCGCGGTCGCCATCGGTACGAAGAGGCCGTGGGCGCCGTCCACCGCCTCGGTGAGCGGACTGCGGGACGGGGCTACGGCCACGACGGTGCAGCCGCGGCGGTAGGCCTGCTCGGCGAGCAGGGACAGGCCGGGTTCGCTGCCGTCCGGGGTGGTGATCAGCAGCAGGTCCACGGAGCCCGCCCAGCCCGGGAGTTCCCAGCGCAGCGCGCCGGCCGCGGGGGCCACTCCGGTGGGTGCCAGGCGGGTGACGGGGCTGCTGGCGCCGGCGAGCCTGCCGAGCAGGTCGGCGACGCAGGTCGCGGCGGCGCCGGGGCCCGCGATCAGGATGGCGCGCGGGCGGCCGTCCGGCTTCAGGTCCTGGACGCCGGCCTCGGCGGCGTGCCGGGCGGCGGTGCGCACCCGCGCACCGGCTTCGGCGGCACCGCGGAGCAGGGCTCGGCGGTCGGCCTCGGCCAGTGCGTCCGGGGAGTCGAGCAGCGATTCGTCGAGCATGGGCGGCGGCCTCCGATCGCGTCGTCGTCGGTTACGCGGGGTGGCGGGCCTCGTCCACGAGGAGGACGGGAATGCCGTCCCGTACGGGGTAGGCCAGGCCGCAGTCCTCACCGGTGCAGATCAGCTCGGTGTCCTGCTCCTTGAGGGGGGCGTGGCAGGCCGGGCAGGCCAGGATCTCCAGTAGGCCGGCTTCGAGCGGCATGGGGTGTCCCTCCGAGGCGAATGTCTACGACGGTGCGTGCGGATGTGCCTGGTCAGGTTACCGCCGGTGCGGAGTGCTTGCCGGGGCCGGGGCCGACGGACCCGGGGCCGCGCCCCCCGCCCCAGCCGATCCTCAGCCCCTCAGCCCCTCAGCCCCTCAGCCCCTCAGCCCCTCAGCCCCTGATGATCGCCAGTACCTCGTCCCGCACCTTCCCCATCGTCGTCTCGTCGCGTGCCTCCGTGTTGAGCCGCAGCAGCGGTTCGGTGTTGGAGGGGCGAACGTTGAACCACCAGTCGGCGGAGGTGACGGTCAGGCCGTCGAGTTCGTCGAGGGTCAGGTCGTCCTGGCCCTCGTAGGCGGCGCGGATCGCCGCGAGGCGGGACTGCTGGTCGTCGACCGTGGAGTTGATCTCGCCGGAGCCCACGTAGCGGTCGTACTGGGCCACGAGGGCGGAGAGGGGGCCGTCCTGGCCACCGAGCGCGGCGAGGACGTGGAGGGCGGCCAGCATGCCCGTGTCGGCGTTCCAGAAGTCCTTGAAGTAGTAGTGCGCGGAGTGCTCGCCGCCGAAGATCGCGCCGGCCTTCGCCATCTCGGCCTTGATGAAGGAGTGGCCCACGCGGGTGCGTACCGGTGTGCCGCCGTTCTCCCTGACGACCTCGGGGACCGACCAGGAGGTGATCAGGTTGTGGATGATCACGCCGGTGCCGCCGTTCCGCGCCAGCTCGCGGGCGGCGACGAGCGCGGTGATCGCGGACGGCGGGACCGGGTCGCCGTGCTCGTCGACCACGAAGCAGCGGTCGGCGTCGCCGTCGAAGGCGATGCCGAGGTCGGCGCCCTCCTCGCGGACGCGCGCTTGGAGGTCGACGATGTTGGCCGGGTCGAGCGGGTTGGCCTCGTGGTTCGGGAAGGTGCCGTCCAGCTCGAAGTACATCGGGACGAGGGTGAGGGGCAGGCCGGCGAACACGGTCGGGACCGTGTGGCCGCCCATGCCGTTGCCCGCGTCGACGACGACCTTCAGGGGGCGGACGGAGGTCAGGTCGACGAGGCCGCGGAGGTGCGCCGCGTAGTCCTCCAACGTGTCCCGTTCCGTGATGGTTCCCGTCGGTCCGGAAGCCTCCGGGGCGCCCGAGTCCAGCCAGGACTCCACGAGTTGGCGGATCTCGGCGAGGCCGGTGTCCTGGCCGACGGGGGCCGCGCCCGCCCGGCACATCTTGATGCCGTTGTACTTCGCCGGGTTGTGCGAGGCCGTGAACATGGCGCCGGGGAGGTCGAACGCGCCCGAGGCGTAGTACAGCTGGTCCGTGGAGCACAGGCCGATCTCGGTCACGTCGGCACCGCGCGCCGCCGCCCCGCGCGCGAAGGCGGCGGAGAGCCCGGGAGACGAGGGCCGCATGTCGTGTCCGGTGACGATCGCGCTCGCGCCGGTCACCTGGACGAAGGCCGCCCCGAACAGCTCGGCCAGGGACTCGTCCCACTGGTCCGGGACGACGCCCCGTACGTCGTACGCCTTCACGAGCTGCGACAGATCAGCAGACACGGCCAACCCTCCAGAAAGTCCTATCGGTCGCCCCAAACTACCCGTCACGGCCGACCGCGCGGCGCGCGAAAACCGGGCCGTCCGCAGACTCTTACCAGGCTCCGGGCAACGTCCCGCGCGGCGACTTCGTCTCAAGGGGCGCGGTGACGGTGGGGATCGTTGAACGAACTGCCGGGCAGGCCCTGTCAGTTGTCCGGTGAGCGCAGTACTCGCAGATGACCCCGGCGGGCGACCTCCATCGGGTCCGCCGTGCGGGCACCGTTTCCGCCACCGGCTCCGGCCGCGCGCTCCTGGGGGCGGGCCGCCTCGCGGACCGCGTTGGCAAGCGCTTCCAGGTCGTCGCCGCTCGGGCGCGCCGGAGCGGAGCTGTCGAGGAGGCGGACGACCTCCCAGCCGCGGGGCGCGGTGAGGCGCTCGGAGTGCTCGGCGCACAGGTCGTAGCAGTGGGGTTCGGCGTAGGTGGCGAGCGGGCCGAGGACCGCGGTCGAGTCGGCGTAGACGTACGTCAGCGTCGCGACGGCGGGCCGGCCGCAAGCGGTGCGCGAACAGCGACGTACAGGGCTCACGACGTTGGACGGTACCGCACTCTTGAGCGGGCCGCGACGACTCTCCCCCAGGTCACTCCACCGTGTCGGGTTGTGAAACGCCCCACACACCTCTCCGGCAACACGCCACTGACCTGCGCGAACACCCCTTATCGGGATCTCGAACAGGGTCGGGTCCGGTCATCACTCGGCACAAACACCGTCAATTGCCTTGAGAGCGACGGTCTTGGAGACATACGGAATCGAGCCCAACCTTGGCCGGAATGGTCATCCTGCGACATGCCGTGCGGGCGCCCGGACGGCGGGTGGAGTCCGGCGCGCGGACCTGACGGGGACTACGCTTCACCAGTGATGGACACCCCCGTACCGCCCCCCGCCGCCGGCCCCGGGCCCCGCCGCCGCGATCGCCACGGCCGGGGCATGCGCGGCCCGATCGCACCGCCGCAGGTTCCGCTGGCCGCGAGCCGGGCCGAGGCGTTCGCGGATCTGGTGCAGGACTCCGTGGAGCGCCTGGAGCGACGCTGGCCGCAGTTGGCCGAGATCGATTTCCTGGTTCTCGAAGTCCCTCGACTGGGTGGTGCCGGGGAGGGCTGGAACGACGAGTCGGTGCCCCTGGGGGGCACGATCGCCGCCCGTGAGGGGCATCCCGCGCGCGTGGTGATCTACCGGCGGCCGGTCGAGATCCGCACGAAGGGGCGCGACGAACGCGCGGCCCTCGTCCACGAGATCGTCGTGGAACAGGTCGCCGAACTGCTGGGCCTCACCCCGGAGACCGTCGATCCGCGCTACGGGGAGGACTGAAAACCCCTCCCCGCGCGCGTGGGTTCGCGGCGAACTGCTACTGGTGGGCCGCTACTTCTGGAGGACCGACAGGTCCTCGTCCGTCCGCGGCACCGACACCGTGCCGCGGTCGTCCGGCAGGGTCTGGATCGTGAACCCCGGTACGCCCTCCTCGGTCGCCGCCAGCGTCCGGGCCGCGTACACCGGGCCGCCCGACTGGGGCTCGACGGTCAGCGCGTAGGTGCCCTTCAGGCCGCTGGGGACCGGGAATTCGACGTCCTGGGTGGTGCCTGCCTTGATCGTGAACGTCTTGGAGACCGGCGTACCGCCGCCGCTGCCGGCCGACGCGGTGACCTTGACGGTCGCGGTGCTGTTCGGCGCGACCAGGGACAGCGTGGAGCCCTTGGCGCTGTTGTCGGCGGACGTCGCGCGCGTGCCGACCGCGGCGGTCGCCGGGATGAACGCCGTCTCCTGGTCGCTGCCCTTGCCCCGTACGACCTTCAGCGCGGCGACGACCGGCACGGACTGGTCGGTCGGCGTCAGGATCAGGGAGCCCGGGTCGCCGCGGGTGACGTCACCCAGGTCGACGCCGACCGTCATCCCCGCCTTGACGTGCACGGTCTCGTGTCCGGCCGGGGTGATCATCCCGGTGGGTGAGGAGAGCCGCACCTTCAGGTCGGCGTCCGAGTCGCCCGGCGTGAAGGCGATCAGCCGTACCGAAGTGGCGTCCTTCGGGATGCCGGGCATGACCAGGCTGCCCGCCGGGTCGGTGGACGCGGCCAGCCAGTCGCCGCCGAGCTTGGCGTCGAGGGCCTGCACGGCCGCGCCGACCCGGCCGCTGCGCACGACCACGTGCACGGTCAGGTCGGCCTCCTGGTCGTCGGTGAGCGTGGACAGCAGGATCGGCTCGTCGGCGTGCGGGTCGACCGTGATGCCCTCCCCCACCGTCGACTTGAGGTCGCCGTCCTTGCCGTAGAGGTCGATGTCGACGACGGCGGCGGAGTCGTCCGGGTTGGTGAGGTTCACGTAGTCGGTGCGGTCGGCGGAGGTGCTGGCGCCCGGGAACCAGAACTCGGTGTCCGGAGCGGTGCAGTTGACGCCCTGCAGGCCGCGTCCGTTGCCCGCGGCGACCTCGGTGGTCTCCTGGACGGTCCAGCCGGGCGCGTACTTGCCCTCGGCCGTGCCGAGCAGCGCGGGCGAGTCGGCGCCCGAACTGTCGCCGGTGGCGGGCGTACCGGGGGCCTTGGGCTCCAGGACGGGCTTGGCGGGCTTCTTCTTGCCGCCCGTGCCGTCACCCGACTCCTCGCCGGCGGCCCGGAGTTCGGCCTTGCCGCTGTCGTCCGTGCCCGCCGTGACGGGCGTGAAGGACGTGTACGACGTGTCCGCGAGGTCGGAGGTGCTCGGCGCCGGGCACAGCAGGCTGGTGCGCTCCACGGGCAGCTGGGCGGCGGCCTCGGCGGTGTGGGAGCCGGTCGCGGCCGGAGTCTTCATCTCCGCGAACCCGGTGACGGCCGCGAGCGCGGCCACACCGGCGAGGAAGGACAGGGTGGTGCGGTTCACTGCTGGCTCCCGTCGGGGCGCTCACTGCCGTGCGGATGCTGCCGGGCGGGGTCGTACGCCGGGTCGTAGGAGGGGTCGTAGTTCGGGTCGTAGCCCTGGCTCTGCCCCTGGTTCTGGTCGTAGCCCGGGTCGTACGTCGGGTCGTACCCCTGCCCCGGGGACTGGCCGCCGTAGGCGTACGGGTCGTACTGGCCGCCCTGGTAGGGGTCCGCCTGGTACGACTGGTCGTACGTGCCCGCCTGGTACTGGTCGTTGCCCTGGTACTGCTCGCCGCCGTAGGTGCCGTACTCGGCGCCCGCGTAGCTCGCGGCGTCCCACTCTCCGTAGGACTGCTGCTGCGGGATCGCGGCGGCGACCTCCTCCTCCGCAGGAGGAGGTGTGGTGTCCGTGCCGAAGGCGTCGAACTCCCCGGTGTCCGCGGGCTGTTCCGTGCCGTCGGTGGTCTCGGTCTCCGCCTGGGCGCGCAGGCGGCGGGCCCTGCGGCCCTCGCCCGCGACCGCCTGGGCCGGGATCAGCTCCTCCTCGGGAAGGTCGTCGTCGACGTCGCGGCGGCGGCCCGGGAGGGCGAGCACGACGAGGACGAGGGCGAGCGCGCCCTGCGTCCACAGCCAGGCGGTGTGCCCGACCGGGTCGTCGTAGGTGACGTCCAGCCTGCCGCCGGAGGCGGGGAGCTGGAAGCCCTGGGCCCAGCCGTCGACCGTGGTGCGGGTGAGCGGCTTGCCGTCCAGGGTGGCCGTCCAGCCCGCGGCGGCCGAGTCGGCGAGGCGCAGCACGCGGCCGGTGGCGCCGGACGGGATCGTGGTGTGGATGTCGACGGGTCCGGCGGCGACCGGCTTCGGGGCGGCGCTGCCGGCGACGATCGCCGCGCGGGAGACCTGCGCGTTGACCCGCCACAGGGCGCTGCCGTCGGCCTGGCTGAGCCTGCTGAGGCCGGGGGTGGCGTCCAGGACACGGCTGACCTCGCGGGGCGCGCCCTTGTGGACGAGGACGTAGCGCACGGCGAAGCCGCCGAGTTCGTCGGCCTGGTCGGCGCCGGAGCCGGCGACCAGGTTGGCGACGACCTTGTCGAGTCTGCTGTTCTCGCCGTCCGCCGCGGCGAACTCGCCGTCCCCCATGCGGGCGCCGGAGCCGCGCACCAGCATGTAGCCGACGTGGGCCGCGGAGTCGCTGTCGAGGACGAGGGTGCGGGCCTGGTCCTGGGTGTCGCTCTCCTCGGCGACGAAGGCGGGCACCTGGGTCGGGTCGCGGCGCTCCAGGGGGCCGTCCGCGCCGCCGAGCATCCAGCCGGCGGCGACGAGGAGCGGGCCTGCGGCCGAGGCGAAGGCGATCAGGACGGCCACCGGCTGGCGCCAGCCGAAGCTCTGCTCGGCGACACGCGCGCGTGCCCCGTCGGCGCCGAGCGCGGCGGCGGCCAGGAGCGCGAGGCCGTAGACGAGGGTCGCGGGGCCGGCCCAGGTGGAGCTGTTGGACAGGACGGCGAAGACGAGGCCCACCAGGGCGACGCCCCAGGCGGCCCGGATGCCGAAGACGCGCTCACCGCGCAGCAGGGCGGCCAGGGCGGCCAGCACGATGCCGATGAGCATCAGGCCGTTGACCGTGCCGGGGCCGCCGGGGCTGGCGCCGAGCAGGTCGAGGGGGGTCGCGGCCCCGGAGCCGTACTCCAGGCCGGCCTGCTGGAAGAAGCCGAACGGGAGCAGCGTCAGCGACCAGGGCGCCAGGATCAGCAGCGGAGTGCCGAGCTGGGCCAGGAAGCGCAGGCCGTAGGCGGTGATGTCGCTTCTGCGGACGGCCAGCAGGGCGATGCCGAGGATCAGGGCGATGGGCCAGACGATCGGCGTGAAGGCGGTGGTGACCGTCAGGAGCAGGGCGTAGGTCCAGGTGGCGCGCCAGCTGCCGCGGGTGCCCGAGGAGTGGGTGAGGCCGCTGGCCGCGATGCCCGCGCGGGCCGCCAGCGGGAGCAGCACGGCGAGCACGGCGGTGCCGATGCGACCGCCCGCGAGGGCGCCGGTGGCGGCGGGCAGGAAGGCGTAGACGACGGCCGCCCAGGCGCGCAGCAGGCGGGACTCGACGAGCGGGCGGGAGGCGAAGTAGGCGGTGAACCCGGCCAGCGGCACCGAGGCGACCAGCAGGACGGTGACCGCGAGGCCGGTCGAGCCGAACAGCAGCGAGGAGAGCATCGCGACGAACGCGAGGTACGGCGGCGCGGACGGGGTGCCGCCGACGCCCACCGGGTGCCAGGAGTCCAGGAAGCGGGACCACAGTTCGCCGGAGTCGCCGGGCGCGGGCAGCATCGCGCCGCCGGTGAGCGCGCCGCCGCCGAGCAGGTCGCGGCAGGCGACAAGGGAGACGAGCAGCAGCACCAGGAACAGCACCGGGCCGGGCTTGCGGGCGATGCGCTTCACGCGCGCGAACTGCTCGATCTCCAGGAAGTCCGCGTCGTCGCCGCCGGGGCCGGACTCGACCGCGCCGCCGTGCCGTCCCGCCCCGGAGGTGATCTCGGGGTCGGAGGTGTCGACGAAGCTGGCGGCGGCCTGTTCGAAGGTGGCCCGCAGGGTCGCGCCGGGCGGCGGGAAGAGCGGGCGCAGCTCCGCCTTGTCGATCTGCGGGGTGCCGCGCCTGCGCCGCCCGGCGATGATGCGCTCGGGGCGCAGCAGGGTGCCCAGGAGGCCGCGGATCTCGTCGAGGGCCTGTCCGGGGACCTTGCCGACGAGATAGGCGAGGGTGCGCAGCACGGTGCCGACGACGACCCTGAGGAGCACCCAGGGCAGCACGGCCGTACGGCTGTTGACGAGCAGGGTGTAGACGGCGCCGGCCTTGTCGACCTTGTGCGGGGAGGCGACCGTGCGGCCCGCGCAGTCGACCGCGCGGCGCTCGCGGGAGGCCGCCTCGGCGTGCCGGACGACCGCCTCGGGGGCGACCAGGACGCGGTGGCCGGCGGCGGTGACGCGCCAGCACAGGTCGACGTCGTCGCGCATCAGGGGCAGTCGGCGGTCGAAGCCGCCGAGTTCGTCGAAGACGTCGCGCCGGACGAGCATCCCGGCGGTGGAGACGGACAGCACGGGCCGGACGTGGTCGTGCTGACCCTGGTCCTGTTCGCGGCGGTCCAGGCCGGTCCAGCGGCGCCCGGAGTGGGCGATGGTGACGCCGACCTCCAGGAGCTGCCTGCGGTCGTACCAGCCGCGGAGCTTGGGGCCCACGACGGCGACGTCCTCGCGGCCGAGTTCGTACTCCTGGTCCACCACGCGCAGCAGTTGGGCCAGGGCGTCCGGTTCCGGGGCGGAGTCGTCGTGCAGCAGCCACAGCCACTGGACGGGTTCGCCGTGCGGGAGTTCGGGCATGTCGTAGGCGTCGTCGCGCCAGGTGCGCGTGACGGGGTCCCAGCCGCTGGGGCGCTTGAGGTACGGCAGGTCGTCCGGGGTCAGCACGGGGGCCGTGCGGTTGGCCTCCTCGACGGCCTGGCCGAAGCCGGTGCGGCGGGCGAGGTGCAGCACGCGGTCGGCGCCGAGGCTGTCGGTGACCAACTGGGCGGAGTCGTCCGCGCTGCCGGTGTCGGCGGCCATGACGCTCTGCACGGGGCGCTCCTGGCCGAGCAGCCCGGCGAGCGCGTCGGGCAGCCAGCGGGCGCCGTCGTGGGAGACGAGCACCGCGGTCACCACGTGACGCGGGAACTCAGGAGTGGCAGCGTCGTGTTGGGCTGCCGTGTGGCTGTGCGCGGACATCGAGGTACAGGCCCCGGTTCGATGGACTGCGGTGGACGCCCGTGTCCCGAGGGGACCGCGGTACGTCTCGGACGAGCGCCCACACTATCGGCTGGGCACAGCGACGGCCCGCCGCCTGTGGATAACCCACGTGCGACGGGCCGTTCGACAGCTCCCGGGTATCAGACGGCGGCCTTCTTCAGGCGGCGCCGCTCGCGCTCGGAGAGGCCGCCCCAGATGCCGAAGCGTTCGTCGTTGGCGAGGGCGTATTCGAGGCACTCGGAGCGGACCTCACAGGCGAGGCAGACCTTCTTGGCCTCGCGGGTGGAACCGCCCTTCTCGGGAAAGAAGGACTCGGGGTCGGTCTGGGCGCACAGCGCGCGCTCCTGCCAGCCGAGTTCCTCGTCCGCGTCGTCGACCAGCAGTTGCTGCACCAGCTCGGTCATGTGCGCCCCTCGTCAGTCTTTCGCGTCCCCGTGATGTAGCCGTTACCGATGTCGGCTGAACGACACGAGTGAAATTACAAGTGTGCTGCTCCGGGCGAGTCAAGCCGAGATCTGCTATTGGGCCCCTTATTCACTCTGCGGAACCAAGGCCTTGCGGAAAGTGTTCAAATCGGCATAAACCTTGACAAGCAGCGGAGACCCCCATGGGCCTCCTACCCCGAAACAGGGCCTGCACGGGGGAGGACGCTCAGGAGTTCGATCTCGTTCCCACGGGGTTTGCGCGCCCGGTTGTGCGCCATGTGTCCCGATACCCTCCTGAACAAACCTTTCACCTCTCAGATGTACCGGATGAGGTGAAACATGTCCCACATGCCGGGCGTCGAGTTGACAGTGCGGGTGTGAACCGATGTCCTTGTGGGCATGCTCGCGAACTCGGCACTCACCTCGACCCGCACCGCCGGGTCCCTCGGTGCTGCCCACGCTCGCTGTAGCTGTTGTTGCTGTTCCGGCTGTTGAGCCCTCCGCGCTCCGGCCCTCCTTGCCTGCTCTTCCTTTATTGGTGACACCCATCCCCCGCCGTTACTTCTTACGCCGAGGAACCACCGCACCCCCATGAACAGCGACAGCGACCTCCAGATCGCCGGCGACATCCTCGAAGTCCCGCACCTCCTCCAGGCCCCGCGCGAACACCCGGCCACCGTGGCCGAGTTCGTCGGCCTGGCGCGCTCGATCGCCGCCGACCGCGCCCAGTGGGAACACCTCGTCGAGTACGACGCGACCACCCGCTGGTACCACCGGCTGAGCACCGGCCCCGGCTACGAGGTGTGGCTGCTGTCCTGGGTGCCCGGACAGGGCAGCGGATCGCACGACCACGGCCCCTCCTCCGGTGTGCTGACCGTCCTGGACGGCACGCTCACCGAGCACACCGAGCGCGGCACGCGCGCGCTGGGGGCGGGCGCGCAGCGGGTGTTCGCGCCGGGGTACGTCCACGAGGTCGTCAACGACACCCTCGAACCGGCCATAAGCCTGCACGTCTACTTCCCCGGCCTGACCGAGATGCCGATGCACACCGCGTGCGCCCGACGCGCCGGCTCGGAGACGGCCGACGCCGTGACCGCCTGACGCGCCACCCCGCGTCGGCCGTCTGACCGTCTGGCCGTCCGGCCGTCCGGCCGGTGATGCGACGACTGCCCGCCGCGTTGTCACACCCGCCTGCAAGACTTGTGTCCATGCGCATTGTGGTTCTTGCAGGAGGTATCGGCGGTGCCCGGTTCCTGCGCGGTCTTCGACAGGCCGTGCCGGACGCGGACATCACGGTGATCGGCAACACGGGGGACGACATCCACCTCTTCGGGCTGAAGGTCTGCCCGGACCTCGACACGGTGATGTACACGCTCGGCGGCGGCATCAACGAGGAGCAGGGCTGGGGCCGGGCCGACGAGACCTTCCACCTCAAGGAGGAGTTCGGGGCGTACGGCGTCGGGCCGGAGTGGTTCGGGCTCGGCGACCGGGACTTCGCCACGCACATCGTGCGGACGCAGATGATCGGCGCCGGCTATCCGCTGAGCGCGGTCACCGAGGCGCTGTGCGACCGCTGGCAGCCGGGGGTGCGGCTGATCCCGATGACGGACGACCGCGTCGAGACACATGTCGCCGTCGAGCTGGACGGCGAGCGCAAGGTGATCCACTTCCAGGAGTACTGGGTACGGCTGCGCGCGTCGGTCCCCGCCGAGGCCGTCGTACCGGTCGGGGCCGAGCAGGCCAAGCCCGCGCCCGGTGTCCTGGAGGCGATCGCCGAGGCGGACGTCATCCTCTTCCCGCCGTCCAACCCGATCGTCTCCGTAGGCACCATCCTCGCCGTGCCCGGTATCCGGGAGGCGGTCGCCGAGGCCGGGGTGCCCGTGATCGGCCTCTCCCCCATCGTCGGGGACGCGCCCGTGCGCGGGATGGCCGACAAGGTGCTCGCGGCGGTGGGCGTGGAGTCCACGGCGACCGCGGTGGCCGAGCACTACGGCTCCGGGCTGCTCGACGGCTGGCTCGTCGACACCGTGGACGCCGCCTCCGTGGCGGACGTCGAGGCGGCCGGGATCCGCTGCCGGGCCGTACCGCTGATGATGACCGACACCGAGGCGACCGCGCGGATGGCGCGGGAGGCGCTGGCGCTGGCGGAGGAGGTGCGGGCCGGATGAGCGAGGAGGTGCCGGTGGAGGGTTACCGGGTCTGGGCCGTGCCCGGGATGCCGGAGGTCGCGGCGGGCGACGACCTCGCCAAGCTGATCGCCGCCGCACAGCCCGGGCTCGTCGACGGGGACGTGCTCCTCGTCACCTCGAAGATCGTGTCCAAGGCGGAGGGGCGCGTCGTGGAGGCGTCCGACCGGGAGGCCGCGATCGACGCCGAGACCGTAAGGGTCGTGGCGCGGCGCGGTGCCCTGCGGATCGTGGAGAACCGGCAGGGGCTCGTCATGGCCGCCGCCGGGGTCGACGCCTCCAACACCCCTGCCGGGACAGTGCTGTTGCTGCCCGAGGACCCGGACGCGTCCGCGCGCGCGATCCGGGACGGGCTGCGGGACGCGCTCGGCGTCAGCGTGGGGGTCGTCGTCACCGACACCTTCGGGCGGCCCTGGCGCACGGGGCTCACGGACGTGGCGATCGGCGCCGCCGGGGTGCGGGTGCTGGACGATCTGCGGGGCGGCACGGACGCCTACGGCAATCCGCTCAGCGCGACGGTCGTGGCGACCGCCGACGAACTCGCCGCCGCGGGTGACCTGGTGAAGGGCAAGGCCGCGGGCCTGCCGGTCGCGGTGGTGCGGGGGCTGCCGCATGTCGTGGCCGACGCGGACGACGGGTCGGGGGCCCGGGCCATGGTCCGCGGCGGGCGCGACGACATGTTCCGGCTCGGGACCTCGGAGGCGGTACGGGAGGCGGTGACCCAGCGTCGTACGGTGCGGGCGTTCACCGACGAGCCGGTCGATCCCGGTGCGGTACGGCGGGCGGTGGCCGCGGCGGTGACCGCGCCGGCGCCGCACCACACGACGCCGTGGCGGTTCGTGCTGCTGGAGTCCGCCGAGTCGCGCGGTGCGCTGCTGGACGCGATGCGGGAGGCGTGGGTCGCGGATCTGCGGCGGGACGGGAAGTCGGAGGAGTCCGTCGCCAAGCGGGTGCGGCGCGGGGACGTGCTGCGGGGAGCGCCGTATCTCGTGGTGCCGTGCCTTGTGATGGACGGGTCGCACACGTACGGGGACGCGCGGCGGGACGGCGCCGAGCGGGAGATGTTCGTGGTGGCCGCGGGCGCGGGCGTCCAGAACTTCCTGGTGGCGCTGGCCGGGGAGCGGCTGGGGTCGGCCTGGGTGTCGTCCACGATGTTCTGCCGGGACGTCGTGCGGGAGGTGCTGGGCCTGCCGGCGGGCTGGGACCCGATGGGGGCGGTGGCGGTGGGGCACGCGGCGGAGGAACCGCGGGCCCGGCCGGAGCGGGACGCGGGGGCGTTCATCGAGGTGCGGTGACCTGTCCCCCGGGTGCGCCTACCCTCATACGACCTCTCCGGCTTCCCTAGGACCTCATTCGTGGCAGGACGTTTCGCTCCGCGGCCCACTCGTACGACCGTGCGGGGCGGGCATGTCGTGGTGCCTGGGGGTGTGCCCCGACAGGTCGCGGAGCCCGGGCGGGTACGCACCTGGGTGCCGGACGGGGTGCTCGATCTCGGGCTGGTCCTCGGGCCGCTGCGGCGGGGGCCCGGTGATCCGACGTTCCGGACCGCGGCGGACGGGTCCGTGTGGCGGGCCAGCCTCACCCCCGTGGGACCGGGCACCCTGCGGGTGTCCGCGCACGGCGGCGCGGTGCGCGGGGAGGCCTGGGGGCCGGGCGGCGACTGGCTGTTGGAGCGGCTGCCCGAGCTGCTCGGCGCGGCCGACGACCCCGGGGCGTTCGTGCCCCGGCATCGGCTGGTCGCGGTCGCACAGCACCGGCGGCCGGGCTTGCGGCTGACGCGGACCGGGCTGGTGCTGGAGTCGTTGATCCCGTCCGTGCTGGAGCAGAAGGTGACGACCGACGAGGCGTACCGGGCCTGGCGGTCGCTGGTGCGGAAGTTCGGGTCGCCGGCGCCGGGTCCGGTCGACGGGCGGATGTGGGTGATGCCGGCGCCTCGCGCGTGGGCGTCGATTCCGTCCTGGGAGTGGCACCGGGCCGGGGTCGACGACAAGCGGGCGTCGACGATTCTGCGTGCCGTGCGGGTCGCCGCGCGGCTGGAGCAGGCGGTGCGTCTGCCGGCGGCGGAGGCGCGGGCCCGGTTGGAGGTCGTGCCGGGGGTGGGCCCGTGGACGTCCGCGGAGACCGTGCAACGCAGCCATGGGGCGGCGGACGCGGTGACCGTGGGGGACCTGCATCTGCCGGGAATCGTCGGCTGGGCACTCGCCGGGAACCGGGACGCGGACGACACGATGATGCTGTCGCTGCTCGAACCCTACGCAGGACAGGGACAGCGACACCGGGCGGTCCGCT
>NZ_JBIVUZ010000013.1:0-350390 GCF_044768565.1 Streptomyces sp. NPDC091280 | reverse complement strand
CTTGATCCTGCTCAGCGGGCGGACCCCCGCACGGCGGGCGCCGAAGATGCCGCGCGGGGACATCGGCAAGCTGTGAACCGGCGGGGCGGGCGGTGGGAGATCTGCATCTGCCCGGAATCGTCGGCTGGGCACTCGCCGGGGACCAGGACGCGGACGACACCATGATGCTGTCGCTGCTCGAACCCTACGCAGGACAGGAGCAGCGACACCGGGCGGTCCGCTTGATCCTGCTCAGCGGGCGGACCCCCGCACGGCGGGCGCCGAAGATGCCGCGCGGGGACATCGGCAAGCTGTGAACCGGCGGGGCGGGCGGTGGGGGGACCTGCATCTGCCCGGAATCGTCGGCTGGGCACTCGCCGGGGACCGGGACGCGGACGACACGATGATGCTGTCGCTGCTTGAACCCGCTGGTGGGGTGGGCGGGGCAGTTCCGCCCACCCCCGGGAGGACGCGCCGTCACTGGTCCGAGGAGAACCGCACCGCCCCCGCCGGGATCCGCGCGTCGCACCACACCCGCATGCCGTCGCGGAGTTCGTTGTCGGGGCCGATGACCGCGCCGTCGCCGATGACCGTGCCGGTGAGGACTGAGCGTTCGCCGACCCGGGCCCGGGTGCCGATGAGGGAGTCGGTGATGACGGCGCCGGGTTCGATGACCGCGCCGGGCAGGATCGTGGAGCCGAAGACCCGTGCGCCCTCCGCCACGAACGCGCCCTCGCCCACCACCGTGCCGCCGGTCAGCTTGGCGTCGGGGGCGACGCGGGCCGTGGGAAGGACGAGGCGGTCGCCGCAGCGGCCGGGCACCGCGGGGGACGGGGCGCGGCCCAGGACCAGGTCCGCGGAGCCCCGGACGAAGGCCGCGGGAGTGCCCAGGTCCAGCCAGTACGTCGAGTCCACCAGGCCCTGGAGGTGGGCTCCGGCGGCGAGGAGGTCCGGGAACGTCTCGCGTTCCACCGACACCGGGCGGCCCGCCGGAATCGTGTCGATGACCGAGCGGCGGAAGACGTACGCCCCCGCGTTGATCTGGTCGGTGACGATCTCCTCGGGTGTCTGGGGCTTCTCCAGGAAGGCCAGGACACGGCCCGTCGCGTCCGTGGGGACCAGGCCGTAGGCGCGCGGGTCCGTGACCTTGGTGAGGTGGAGGGAGACGTCCGCGCCGGTCGACTCGTGGGTGTCCACCAGCGCCCGGATGTCCAGGCCGGTCAGGATGTCGCCGTTGAAGATCAGGACCGGGTCGTCGGGGGCCGAGTGCAGCCGCGCGGCCACGTTGCGGATCGCGCCGCCCGTGCCGAGGGGCTCGTCCTCGGTGACGTACTCGATGTGGAGGCCGAGGGCCGAACCGTCACCGAAGTGCGGTTCGAACACCTCCGCCAGATAGGAAGTGGCCAGGACGATGTGCTCCACGCCCGCCGCTCTCGCCCGCGCCAGCTGATGCGTGAGGAACGGCACCCCCGCCGCCCTGACCATCGGCTTCGGGGTGTGCACCGTGAGCGGGCGCAACCGGGTTCCCTTGCCGCCGACCAGGAGGATCGCTTCTGTCACCTGTCGTCTCTGCTTCCTGCCGGGACCGGCCGAACTGTCCGTTTCGGCCGGCCAGTGTATGCGGACCGTGCACGCGTCCCGCAGACCCCTTCCCCGGCGTCCTCCGCCGTCAGCGGCCCTGGAACCGGGCCGACGTGGAGCGGGCCGAGCCGAGCTTGCCGTAGAGCTGCCGTCCTGGGCACTCCGTGGCGAACCCGTCCCGATGGCCGGAGATCGCATTGAGTCGTACGTTCTTTCCTTTTCGGTAGAGATTGCCACCCGCGGACTTCAGGTATGTCTTGCCGCGCGGGTTGACTCCGTAGAGTCCGAGTTTCCACGCGGCGAGGCGGGCGATGGCCGTGACCGCCGCCGAGGAGGGTTTGGCGGTGCCGAAGGTTCCGAGGACGGCGATCCCCATGCTGTCGGTGTTGAAACCGAGGGTGTGCGCCCCCATGACCGGCTTCGCCACTCCCCCGGCCCGGCCCTCGTAGATGTTCCCGCACTTGTCGACGAGGAAGTTGTAGCCGATGTCGCGCCAGCCGCTGCTCCTGACGTGGTAGCGGTAGATACCGCGAATGACCGAAGGCGCTTGCGAGCAGCTGTAGTTGTTGCCGGTGGCGGTGTGGTGCACGAAGACGGCCTTGACCTTCTTCGTGTACACGAAGCCCTTCTCGCGCAGCTTCTCGTCGGCGCCCCAGCCGCGCCGGGTGATGATGCGCGGGCGCGGGCCGATGTACGGCTGGGACCGGCCGTACATCGTGACCGCCTCCCGCTCGGTGGCCGCCCGGCTCAGCGCCGGGAGTTCGGTGGCGGCCAGCGGCGGGGCCGCGCGGCGGGCGGTCGCGCGGGCGGCCACGGCCGGGGCCTCCCCGCCCGGGTCCACGAGTTCGAGGTGCAGGCCGGCGGGGAGCGGGGACGGCCCGCCGCCCACGGCTCTTGTGGTGGCCGGGTCCGCCCGTACGCGGACGTCCACGCCGTCGGAGTCGCCCACCCACAGCGGGGCGGTGGAGCCGTGGACGCGGCCGGAGTCGCGTTCGGCGGTGCCGGGGTCGGCGCCGTGGTCCTCGTTGTGGGTGTCCACGTCCTGCCAGCCGGACCACTCCCCGGTGCCGGTGGCCCGGGTGCGGACCTGGACCCGGCCGCGGAGTTCGGTGCCGGGGTCGGTCCAGGTGACGCCGACGAGGGAGAAGCGGTGGACGGCGTCGCGGGTCAGGCCCTGTTCGGGGGCCGCGCCCAGGGTGCGGTCGCGGGTGGTGGGGGTCAGCGGCAGCGACTGGGTGCTGCCGGGGAGGTCCGGCGCGGCGGCGGGCGGCGCGGATCTCGCGCCGCTCGTCGACTGCGCCGCCCGGGCCGGTGCCTCGGCAGGCACGGCGGCTGCGGGCAGGGTGAGCGGGAGGGCCAGTGCGGCGGCGCAGGTGACGCCGATCGAGGAAGCAAGAAATCCACGCATGCCCCTGATCTTGAACATCGTCATACATATCTGTCTATTTGGGATTTGACGGACCGTCCGCTGCCGTTCGTCCGAACCGGTGGTCCCGCGCTCCGCGTCCGACGGCGCGCCCGCGTACGCTTTCGCGGGTGAACGCCACCGATCGCACCCCTGCCGACCTGCTGCGTTCCGCGCTCGCCGCGGATCCCGGCCGTCCCCTGGTGACCTTCTACGACGACGCCACGGGGGAACGCGTCGAATTGTCCGTGGCCACCTTCGCCAATTGGGTGGCCAAGACCGCGAATCTCCTTCAGGGGGATCTCGGGGCGGGGCCCGGCGACCGGGCCGTGCTGCTGCTGCCGGCGCACTGGCAGACGGCGGTGTGGCTGCTCGCGTGCTCGTCGGTGGGCGTGCTCGCGGACGTGGGCGGGGATCCCGCGGCGGCCGACGTGGTCGTCAGCGGACCGGAGTCGCTGGACGCGGCCCGGGCGTGCGGCGGGGAGCGGGTCGCCCTCGCACTGCGGCCCCTTGGGGGGAGGTTTCCGCAGACCCCCGCCGGGTTCGCCGACTACGCCGTCGAGGTGCCGGGCCAGGGTGACCGGTTCGTCCCGTTCTCGGCGGTGGATCCCGAGGAGCCCGCGCTGGTCGTGGGCGGGGTGGAGCTGACGGGCGCGGAGGTCGTCGAGCGGGCGCGGGCCGAAGCGGAGGCGGGGGCCCGGGTGCTGTCGGGGCTGTCGTACGACTCGTGGGAGGGGCTGAGCGCCGGGCTGTACGGGCCGCTCGCCGCCGGGGGGTCCGTGGTGTTGTGCAGGAACCCCGCTCAGCTGGGTGAGGAGTCCTTGGCCAAGCGGGTCGAGAGCGAGCGGGTGACGGTCACCCGGCTCTGAAGCAGCCGCGGGCGCGCCACCCGGCGGGTCACCCGAACGGCCCCCCACCGCCCGCCTCCCCGCCCCCATCCGCGCCATGGTCGTAGCAGCAGGACCACACGCAGGACCAGCACAGGACCAGCGCAGGACCACACGCAGGACCGGCGCAGGACCCCGCGCGGCAGCAGCGCGGGACCGCGCGCTCCCGCGACGGCCATCGAGGGGTGGAACCGCACGTGTTCGACGACACCGCAGGACGGGTTCTCGGGCCGGGTGCGGGACTGTCCGCCTCCGGGGCGGGCCTGGCGCGGCGGCGGCGCCGGCGGTGGGTGCGCGGGGCGGCCCTGGGGGTCGGGGTGGTCGTGCTCGGGGCGGTCGGGGCCGGGTGGGCCGTCTACGCGAAGCTCGACGGGAACATCACGCCGGACGACGCCGCCGCCGCCGAGCTCGCCCGCTACGACAAGGAGCGGCCGACCGCCCTGGTCAAGGGGGCGCAGAACATCCTGCTCATCGGGTCGGACTCGCGGTCCGGGGACGGGAACGCGGAGTACGGGCGGGACTCGGGCACCGAGCGGTCCGACACGACGATCCTGTTGCATCTGGCGGCCGACCGGCGCAGCGCCACCGCGGTGTCGTTGCCCAGGGACCTGATGGTGGACGTGCCGGCCTGTCTGCGGCCGGACGGGACTCGCACCGAGCCCATGTTCGCGATGTTCAACTACGCGTTCCAGGTGGGGGGTTCGGGCTGCACGATCCGGACCGTGGAGAAGCTGACGGACGTACGGATCGACCATCACATGGTGGTGGACTTCCACGGCTTCAAGGACATGGTCGACGCGGTGGACGGGGTGGAGGTCTGCCTCAAGGCGCCCATTCACGACAAGGCCGCCAGGCTGAGGCTGCCCGCGGGCAGGGTCACGCTCGACGGGGAACAGGCGCTGGGGTACGTGCGGGCCCGGAAGTCGCTGGGCAACGGCAGCGACACCGACCGGATGGACCGTCAACAGCGGTTCCTGGGCGCGCTGGTGAACAAGGTGCAGAGCGACGACGTGCTGTTCAATCCGGCGAAGTTGTATCCGGTGCTGGACGCGGCCACCTCGTCACTGACGACCGATCCGGATCTCGCGAGTCTGCGCGGTCTCTACGAACTGGTGCGCGGCGTACGGGACATCCCCACCGAACATGTGCAATTCCTTACCGTTCCGCGGGAGTCGTACATCTACAACGCGAATCGCGACCAACTGGTGGAGCCCGAGGCCGAAAAGCTGTTCGCCCGCATCAGGACGGACTCGGCGGTCGCGGTGGCCGGGGAGGTTCCCGGGGTTCCGGCGGACTCCGGGACGAACACCCTTGCCCCGGCGGCCGGTTCGGGGGCCACGCCCGCGCCGACGTTTCGCGGGAACACCGCCGCCGAGGACGGTTGCGGGTAAGTCGCGGACCGGGTCCACGAACTTCTGTTCCGGAAAATAGGACGGATTGACCGGTTGTAGGGACGTGGAATTTGTCACCGCCGTCACTTGACGCTCAACCGGCCGGATAGTGTGAGCGATCCGGTGTGCTCGCGCACCGGATGAACGAGACCCGAGCGCCTGAAGGGGGAAGGCGCCGCGTGGCCCCGACGGAGGATTCGGTAAACCGTGGACGCGCAAGGCCGTGGGCGGGCGGACAACATCGACCCCGCAGACCAGTGGGTACTCAATCCGAACACTGGTGAATACGAACTGCGACTGACCCCTTCCACACCGCAGTCGGCGGTGCCGGGGCCCCGGAGAGCCACCGCGCAGAACCGCGGTGTGGCGGCGCCGGAGCGGGAGACGGTCCCGAGGAGCCCCGGGCGTGAGGTGCCGGCGCCGCGCAGACGGCGGGGCGCGCCCGAGGAGCCGCCGGCCCGGCGCGGTCGCCGGCCGGTGAAGAAGAAGGCCAAGGGCAAGAAGATCCTGATGTGGACCGGCGGCGGTCTGGCCTTCGTGCTGGTCGCGGTCGCCGGTGGCGGCTACCTCTACATCAAGCACCTCAACGACAACATCACGGCCGTCTCCGACGACGGCGCCAGCACCGGCGGCTTCAGCAAGGGCAAGGCCATCAACCTGCTGGTGATCGGCACCGACAAGCGCACCGGCGCGGGCAACGAGGGCTACGGCGACGCCGGCAGCGTCGGCCACGCCGACACCACGATCCTGCTGCACGTGTCCAAGGACCGCTCGAACGCGACCGCGCTGAGCATCCCCCGCGACCTCATCACCGACGTCCCGGACTGTCCTACGACCCAGTCGGACGGCACGTCGAAGGTCATCCCGGGCTCGACCGGCGTCCGCTTCAACACCAGCCTGGGCCAGAGCGGCCGTACGCCCAGTTGCACCGTGCGGACGGTCACCGAGCTGACCGGGATCCAGCCCGACGACTTCATGGTGGCCGACTTCAACGCCGTGAAGACGCTGACCGACGCGGTGGGCGGGGTCGAGGTCTGTCTGGCGAAGAACATCGACGACGCCGACTCGCATCTGAAGCTGTCCAAGGGCACCCACAATCTCTCGGGCGAGCAGGCGCTGGCGTTCGTGCGGACCCGGCACTCGGTGGGCTTCGGCGGTGACCTGAGCCGGATCACGCTCCAGCAGCAGTTCCTCAGCGCGCTGATGCGGAAGCTGAAGTCCAACTCCACGCTCACCAACCCCTCGAAGATGCTGAAGCTGGCGGAGGCGGGCACCAAGGCGCTGACCGTCGACGACAACCTCGACTCCATCGGCAAGCTGAAGGACCTCGGTCTTGAGCTGGGCAAGCTCAATCCGAAGAACCTCACCTTCACCACCGTGCCGGTCGTCGACAACCCGGCGGAGAAGACCCCGGTGACGGTCGTCCTCAACGACACGACCGCCCCGCAGGTGTTCTCGCTGATCAAGAGCGACACCTCGTTCACCGCGGTCAAGCAGAAGGCCGCGCAGGAGAAGGCCGCCGTGGCCGCCCGGCTCAAGGGCACCAAGTCCGCCGCCTCCGCGGTGCGGGTGCGGATCCTCAACGGAGGGGCCGAGGCCGGCAGCGCACAGGAAACTCTTACGTGGCTGCAGAATGATGAGGGCGTGCTCAAGTCGGAGAACGCGGGCAACGCTCCGGCCGCCCTCGCGAAGACCACCCTTGAGTACGCGCCCGACCAGGCGGACCAGGCTCGTCGGCTCGCCGCCATCATGGGCCTCTCGGGGTCCGCGATGAAGCCGGGCAAGAGTGTGATCAACTCCCAGGGACTGCCGGCCATCACGCTGACCCTGGGCAAGGACTTCAAGGGTGCCGGAATTCCGCTCACCTCGACCGCGGGGTCGACGCCGGCGGGGGTGCAGAAGTCCACCGCGGACAAGGTTGAGTGCGCCAAGTAGGTGACCACACGGGTCCGTTCCGCGTCTGACAGGGCGCGGGACGGACCCGTGTGTCAGCAGGGCGCGGCGTGGAGGGGTGGGGACTTGACTCGGAGCAGCGTGCGCGGGGAGGGGCCGGCGATCGAGGACACGATGTCGCTCGCGCCGGCCGACCGGAGGAGACCGGCCGGCGGAAAGAGACCGGCGGACGGAGACGGAAAGAGACCCGCCGACGGAGCGGGACGCGAGGGCGGCGGCCCGCGCAAGGGCGGCAGACGCCGGGCGCTGCGCTGGTCGGCGATCGTCCTCGCGGTGCTCATAACCGGGACGGCCGGCGCCGGATACCTGTACTACGAGCACCTCAACCACAACATCAAGAAGGACCCCCTGAACATCGGGGACGAGAAGTACCGGGCGGCCGAGTCCAAGGCCAACGCGGCTGGGCAGAAGCCGTTGAACATCCTGCTGATCGGTTCGGACGCGCGGGACTCCGCGGAGAACCAGAAGCTCGGCGGCGCGAAGGACACCTTCAACTCCGCCCCCCGCGCCGACGTGCAGATGCTGCTGCACGTCTCGGCGGACCGCTCCAACATGTCGGTGGTGAGCATGCCGCGCGACACGCTGACGGACATCCCCAAGTGCACCGACCCGGACACCGGCAAGACGTACGCGGCGGAGACGGACGTCATCACGAACGACTCGCTGGGCCGCGGCGGCCCCGGCTGCACGGTGGCGACCTGGGAGAAGCTGACCGGCATCCACATCGACCACTTCATGATGGTCGACTTCGCGGGCGTGGTGTCGATGGCGGACGCGATCGGCGGGGTGCCGGTCTGCGTGGACGCCAACATCTACTCGCACACCTCCTCCGGCAAGGGCTCCGGCCTGAAGCTGAGGAAGGGCACGACGTCCGTGAAGGGCAAGCAGGCCCTCCAGTGGCTGCGTACGCGCTACGGCTTCGAGGACGACACCGACATCGCCCGCACCAAGGCGCAGCACCAGTACATGAACTCGATGGTCCGCCAGCTGCGCGAGAACGCCACGCTGAGCAGTCCGACCAAGCTGCGCGGCCTCGCCGAGACGGCGACGAAGGCGATCACGGTCGACAACGGTCTCGGGACGGTCGCCAAGCTCTACGACCTGAGCAAGGAACTGCGGAAGGTCCCGACCGAGCGGATCACCATGACGACGATGCCGTGGGAGTACTCGACGACGTACAGCGGCCGGGTGGTGCCCAGGCCGACCGACGCGGCGAAGCTGTTCCGGCTGGTCCGCGAGGACATCGCGCTGGACGGCAAGGACAAGAAGAAGACGACGACCGCGTCCGCGTCGGCTTCGGCGACGACGTCCACCGATCCGGCCGCCGCCGACGACAAGATCGCCGTACAGGTCGAGAACGGCACCCGCACCGACACGACGGCCGCGGTCCGGGGCCGGGCGACCGAGGTGGCCGAGCTCCTCGTCGGCAAGGGCTTCAAGGAGGCGGTCGCGGACTCGTCCACGGCCCCCAGCCTGGCCACGACGGTCGTCCGCTACCCGAGCGCCGACCTGGAGGGCGACGCCCGGCGGATCGCCAAGGCGCTGGGCATCCCGGCGAGCGCGGTGAAGAAGTCGACGGACGTCTCCGGTGTCACCCTGGTCGTCGGCGCGGACTGGAGCACCGGCACGAAGTACAAGGCACCGGCCCAGGACGACACGACACCGACGTCGGCGGACGCCCTCAACGGCTCGGACACCACGGCGTGCATGCACGTGGACCCGAACTACGTGTGGTGAGCGGGCAGTTGGGAGATTGAGGCGGGGGCACAACCCGGCTCGGGACACTGGCCGAGGCCACGATGACGCTCGTCGTCGTGGCCTCGGTGGTCGTCGGTGTCAGGGCGTGGCGGTGGCGTTCAGCTCCCGGTCGGGCTGAGCACCGCGGGCCGCCGGGACGCGATGACGCGCTTGGCCAGGGACTTGGGGCTGGTGAGGAAGCCGTAGCCCCAGGACATGTGCATGGTGGCGAGGGCCAGCGGGATCTGGAGGCGGGCCTTCAGGGACAGGCCCCGGCCCGCCGGGAGGGAGCCGAGCGCGATCGCCGCGAGGTAGCCGCCGGGGATCAGGAAACCCCACGGGGTCAGGGCCGCGCCGACCACGATCCCGGCCACGATCGCGCACACGGCGGTCGGCGGGGCGAGGTAGCGCAGGTTGATGGAGCCCTCGTGGTAGCGGGCGACGACGTGCCGCCAGCGGCCGTAGTCCTTGTACTGCTTGGCCAGGGCCTTCACGCTCGGCCGCGGGCGGTACGACACCTTCAGCTCCGGCGAGAACCAGATCAGGCCGCCCGCCTCGCGGATGCGGAAGTTCAGCTCCCAGTCCTGGGCGCGGATGAACTCCTCGTTGTAGCCGCCCTGTTGCTCCAGCGCCTCGCGGCGGAACACCCCGAGGTAGACCGTCTCGGCGGAGCCGGCCGCGCCGCCCGTGTGGAAGGCCGCGTTGCCCACGCCGATCTTCGAGGTCATCGCGGCGGCGACCGCGTCCTCCCAGGCGTTCTCGCCCTCGGCGTGCATGATGCCGCCGACGTTCTGCGCGCCGGTCTCCTCCAGGAGCCGTACGGCGGTGGCGATGTAGTTCGGCGAGAGCATGCCGTGGCCGTCGACGCGGACGACGATCGGATGGCGGGAGGCCTTGATCGCGGCGTTGAGGGCGGCGGGCGTGCGGCCGGCCGGGTTCGGGACGGTGTGCACGCGGGAGTCTTCCCGGACGAGCTCGGCCGCGATCTCGTCCGTGCGGTCCTTCGAGGGACCGAGGGCGAGGACGACCTCCATCTCGCCGGCGTACTCCTGCGCGAGGATCGCTTGGACGGCTCCGCGCAGATGCCGCTCCTCGTCGAGGACGGGCATGATCACAGAAACGGCGGGGAGCCGCACGTCGGGAATGGCGTTCATAGGGGGCTCACGTTACCGCGAACGGGGGACACGGACGCGCCCCGCCCGGGCGGCTGCGGTGGTATCAGATCGTATCGGCCTACGGTGCTCAAGATCCCACGTACGGCCCTAGCGGAGGTGTCCCCCATGCCCACGCCGCCCCGCCGCTCCCCCGCCGCCGCCCGCCCCCGCCCCCGCCCCCCGCAGCGCCGCCCACGGCCCCCCGTACGCCCCGTGCGGCCGAAGAAGCCGCGCTGGGCCATGCGGGCGGCGACGACGCTGTCCGTGGTCGTCCTCGCGTCCGCCGGGATCGGGCACGCGGTGGTCAGCAGCCTCGACGCGGACATCGCGCGCGTCGACCCCTTCAAGGACATGAAGAACCGGCCCCGGGCGGGCCACGGCATGAACGTCCTGCTCGTCGGCACCGACGGCCGCGACAAGATCACCGAGCAGGAGCGGCGCGCGTACCACCTGGGCGGCGCGCCCTGCCACTGCACCGACACGATCATGGTCGTGCACATCTCGGAGGACCGGGAGCGGGCCAGCGTGGTCAGCCTCCCGCGCGACTCCTACGCCGAGGTGCCGGCGGTCGCGGGCCGCCCCGCACACGCCATCAAGCTCAACGCGGCCTACGCGGAGGGCGGCCCCAACCTCACCGTCCGGACCGTCGAGAGCATGACCCACGTGAAGATCGACCACTACCTGGAGGTCGACTTCACCAGCTTCATGAAGACGGTGGACGTCCTGGGCGGGGTCAGGGTCTGCACCTCCGAGCCGCTGAAGGACTCGTACACGGGCCTCGACCTCCCGGCCGGATCGCACACCCTGATGGGCGGGCAGGCCCTCCAGTACGTCCGCTCGCGGCATGTCGACGGGGCCTCCGACCTGGGCCGGATGAAGCGCCAGCAGCGTTTCCTGGCCGCGCTGATCGACCAGGCGACCTCCTCGGGGGTGCTGCTGAACCCGCTGAAGTTCCGTGACGTGACCCGCGCGGTGCTCGGTTCGGTCCGCGCGGACAAGGGCTTCGGCACCGACGAACTCCTCGACCTCGGGCGCGCGATGCGCACCTTCTCGCCCTCGTCCTCGGAGTTCACCACCGTCCCGATCGGGCAGATGGGCTACGTCGTGAAGGGCATCGGCTCCACCCTGAAGTGGGACGAGCCGAAGGCGGCGAAGCTCTTCCAGGCCCTGCGCGACGACAAGCCGCTGACCGTGCGCCGGGCGCCGCACGCGAACGCCGTGAAGGTGGACGTGGCCCCGCAGCAGATCCAGGTCCAGGTGGAGAACGGCACCGCGACGCCCGGCCTCGGCAAGCAGGTCGACGCGGCCCTCGCGGCGACCGGCTTCCGCACGACGCGCCTCCCGGTGAGCGCCGCCGACCACGCCGTACGACGCACGGTCGTCGCCTACGACCCCCGCTGGGACCGCTCCGCGAAGTCCCTGGCCGCCGCGCTGCCCGGCAGCGAACTGCGGCCGGTGAAGGGGCAGGGGCCGCTGCTGAAGGTGATCGCCGGCAGCGACTTCAAGCAGGTCACGCGGGTGCGGGCGGCGGATGTGCAGCAGGGCGCGTTCGGTGTGGTGACCGGCGACGAGGTGGGCTGCTCCTGACCGGCCGATCCGCGCGAGGTCAGTCGCCGAAGCCCTCCGCCGCCCGTCGCTCGCGCAGTTCCATGATGGCGCGGCGGCGGGACAGGCGGTGGGTGCGGCGGATCTGGGCCTCCTGGTAGCGGCGCTCGTCGCGCTCGGTCTCGGGGACGACGGGCGGCACCGCGCGGGGCTTGCCGTCGGCGTCGACGGCGGCGAACACGAGATACGCCGAGCCGACCTGGGTGGCCGGGGTCGACTCGTTCCAGCGCTCGGCCAGGACCCGGACGCCGACCTCCATGGAGGTCCGGCCGGTCCAGTTGACCTGGGCCTTCACATGGACGAGGTCGCCGACGCGGACCGGTTCCAGGAACGCCATCTCGTCCATCGACGCGGTCACGGCCGGTCCGCCGCTGTGCCGCCCGGCGACGGCGCCCGCCGCGTCGTCGACCAGCTTCATGATCACCCCGCCGTGCACGGTCCCGAGCAGGTTCGTGTCGGCGTTGGTCATGATGTGGCTGAGGGTGGTCCGGGAGGCGGACGTCGGCTTGCCCGGCAGTTCTGTCATGGTCATCACCCTATGCCGACCGGACATCTGCGGACTTTGTGTTGGCTTCGCAACAGCAGTGCCCTGATTTTCCTACGACCCTTGTATCGGGCATGGTCGCTGCCTGCACACTGGGCCCCATGAACGATTGGCCCGAGGGATGGTCCGGCGGCAACCGCGGCAACGAGTACGGACGCGGCAGCGCGAACGCACAGCCGGAGAGCGCACGCGTGATGCGCCAGGTACGACGCGGCCCGCAGGCCCCGCCGTACGGCGCCGGAGTCCCGCCGCAGCCGTCGTACACGGGCGGCCAGGGCTATGACGAGGACCAGCACGGCTACGGCCAGAACGGTTACGGCCAGGGCGGCTACGACAACGGGTACGACAGCGGCTACAACACGGGCCAGGTCTACGGCGGCGGTGGCCCCGGCGGACCGGAGGGCCCGGACGGCGGGCGCGGTCCGCGACGGGCACCGAACTGGCGCCGCCGGATCAAGTGGACCGCGATCACCGTGGTCACCGTCCTGGTCGTGACCACCGTGGGCACCTACTTCTGGGCCGACTCCAAGCTGAACCGCGATGTCGACCTGTCGAAGGTCATCGACCGGCCGGCGGGCGGCGACGGCACCAACTACCTGATCGTCGGCTCGGACAGCCGCGCGGGCCTGACGGCCGCCGAGAAGAAGAAGCTGCACACCGGTTCCGCCGCGGGCAAGCGCACCGACTCGATGATGATCCTGCACGTCGGCGACAGCGGCGACACGCTGATCTCGCTGCCGCGCGACTCGAACGTGACGATCCCGTCGTACGTCGGCTCCACCTCGGGCAAGACGTACCCGAACACGGGCCGGCAGACCAAGCTCAACGCGGCGTACGCGGAGGATGGCCCGACGCTCCTCGTCCGCACCATCGAGTACAACATGGGCCTGCACATCGACCACTACGTCGAGATCGGCTTCAACGGCTTCGCGGACATCGTGGACGCGGTCGGCGGGGTCACCATCGACATCGACAAGGGCTTCAAGGACTCGTACTCGGGCGCCGACTTCAAGGCGGGCAAGCAGAAGCTGAACGGCGAGCAGGCGCTGGCCTTCGTCCGCACCCGGCACGCGTTCGCCGCCTCCGACCTCCAGCGCACCAAGAACCAGCAGAAGTTCCTGTCGGCCCTGGCCCACCAGGTCGCCACCCCGGGCACCCTCCTGAACCCCTTCAAGCTCTACCCGACCCTCGGCGCGGGCCTCGACTCCCTCTCCGTCGACAAGGACATGTCGCTGTGGGACCTGGCGTCCATGTTCTGGGCGATGAAGGGCGTCAGCGGCGGCGACGGCACCTCGATGAACATGCCGCTCTCCGGCTCCGTCGGCGGCAACCTCGTCTGGGACAAGGCCAAGGTCAAGACCCTGGTGAACGAACTGAACAACGACCAGAAGGTGACGGTGTCGGGCGACTGAGCCCGTGACTTGCTTCTTCAGGCCCAGGCCCTGCCGCACGCGAGCAACGCAATGTGCGGCAGGGCCAACTCGCCTTCCCCCACGGTGAATTCACCGGCGAGCCGTTCGTACTCCCGCCTGATCCGTACGACCGTCCCCGCCTCCTGCGAGGTGACGACCAGCCCCGCGGTGGCGACCCCGGCGGCGGCTCCGCCCCACCACTCGTCGACCGTGGTGCGGTGGTCCCACTCCAACTCGTTGGCCTCGGCGTCGATGAAGCCGGCCTCGCGAAGCAACTCCGCGAACCCGTCCGCCGTACGCGCGAAGTCCTCGGCCGGGTCGAGCCGCGGCAGGTCTGCGGGGATGACGGCTCCGGCCGCCGTGAAGGCCCGCCCGAACAACTCCTGACCGGCACCCCGCCGAGCACCCCACAGCGTCAGCGCGAGCCGACCGCCCGGCCTCAGCACCCGCCGCAACTCAGCGAGGGCGGCACGGGGACGGCCGACGTGGTTGATGACGAAGTTGCCAAGGACGGCGTCGAACTCACCGTCGCGGAAAGGCAGTTCAGGCAGTACGGCGACGCGCGCACCGATCCCCGCCACCCGCGCGGCGGCCACCATCCCGGCATCGGCGTCCACGGCACACACTCGCGCACCCCGCGCCAACGCGGCCAGGGCGGCAGTACCGGTCCCGGTGCCGACGTCGAGGACGTGGTCCCCGGCCACGATCCGCGCCGCGTCGAGCAACTCCGGTACGGGGTAGGCACAGAGCCGGGCGAAGCTCGCCGCGTAGGCATCGGCCCGGCCTGCCCACATGGCGCGTTCGGCGGTGTCGAAGGCGTCCAAGGTCGTCGGATCCGGATCACTTGAATCGGCATCGGCCGCGTTCGTGTTCATACGCATGGAGTTCAGCCTGCGCCACCCACCTCGAACCAGAGCAGCTTCCCGGCACGGTGGTCGAACAGGCCGTCTCCGAGGGCGACTCCGCCCCAGCAGTCGGCGTACTCCTGCACGAACCCCAGGCCGCGTCCCCCGTCGGCGTGCGCCGGGGCGATCGGGACGCGGTCATGGGGAGACGGGCCGAAAGGAGCGGGAACGTGAGGGTGGCTGTCCCAGACGCCGACGCGGAGGCGCCCGTCGGCGAGGGAGGTCAGCCTCAGGGATGAAGGGCCGTTCGCATGCCGATAGGCGTTGGTGACGAGTTCCGAGGTCAACAGCTCGACGGCGTCGAGGAGTTCGGGCCTGCCGTGGCTGGTCAGCACCGACCGTACGGTCATACGTGCGACCCGTGCCGCTCGGGGGTCATGGGGCAGGCGGAGGGCGTACACCCAGGTGGCGGACGGGGATACGGTGGCCATGAACGGCTCCTACGGTGGAGGGACTTGGTGCGCTCGAAGACCCGGTCGGGCGGTGGCAGTGGCGCGCGTGGGCATGGTTGCGCGGTGCGCTTCCGGCTTGTGGGCCGGGGGTTGAGCGGCTTGGGTTTCACCATAGACTTCAGATGCTGAAGGTTTTGCTGAAACTGGCAAATCATTCAGCAATACCCTCGTGTGGGTGACCACCACGTCAGGTGCAGGAAACGGAGTGAGTACATGGCGCCGAGGCCCGCCCCCACCGCGCGCCGCATCCGGATCGGCGCGGAACTGCGCCGCCTGCGGGAGCGCGCCGGCATGACCGCTGCCGCAGCAGCCACGTCTCTGGGCACGACACAGGCCCAGATCAGCAACATCGAGGCCAACCGCTTCGGCGTCAGCGCAGAGCGCGTGCACACGCTCGCCCACATCTACGGCTGTACGGACCAACCCCTGGTAGACGCCCTCGCCGACATGGCAGCCGACCGTACGCGCGGCTGGTGGGAGGAGTACCGCGACACCCTGCCACCCCGTCTCCTCGACCTGGCCGAGATGGAACACCACGCCACGGCAGTCCGCGTGACCCAGGTCATCAACATCCCCGGCCTGCTCCAGACACCGGAACACGCCCGCGCGCTGTTCCGTGAAGCGGTTCCCGCTCTGCGCCCCCACGAGATCGAGTACCGCATCTCCCACCGCATCAAGCGCCAGGCCATCCTCTACCGCGAGCAGCCACCGCCGTACACGGCGATCGTCCACGAAGCGGCCCTGCGTATGCAGTTCGGCGGACGCGAGGTGGCCAGGGCACAGTTGCACCACCTCGCCGAGATCAGCGAACAGCCCACCATTACCGTCCGCGTCATCCCCTTCAACGGCACCTCGTTTCCCACCACCGGCCACGCCGTCGACTACTTCCACGGCCCGGTCCCCGCCCTCGACACCGTCGAAGTGGACACGGCACACGGCAGCGAACTCATTGACGGGGTAGGACGGTTGGAGATGTACCGGCTCGTCCTGGACCGCATGGAGGCCGTCGCCCTTAAGCCCACGCCTTCGCTCGACCTCATCCACCGCATCACCGAAGACATCTGAGAGACGAACCATGACCGAATCGACTTGGCAGAAATCGACATACAGCGAACAAGGCTCCGCCTGCGTCGAGATAGCCCGCACACCGGCGATCGTCCGCATCCGCGACTCCAAGAACCCCACCGGTCCTCGCCTCACCATCCACCCCACCGCCTGGGCAGACTTCCTCTCACAACTCCCTGGCTGAGCCCTGACCGGGCCACGCGCAAGTTCTCGCAAGTTCCTGGCTTGCGTTGGTCGTTGGGCACAAGATCGAGCACAGAGGCCCGACGACAAGGGAGACAGCGATGGCTCTGATCAAACTTGGCCAGGATCCCGAAAGCCCGGACGGTAAGTCGCCCACGATTTACCTCGACGACGAGAAAGACACGTATCTGGTGCAGGGCTGGAAGGTGATCGACGACGACCGGCGTTCACAGCTGGACCTTCCGGGCCACGAGGACGTGATCGAGATTCCGAAGCGCATGGTGCGGTTCTTTCCGGAGGTGACGAACGGTGGCGGTGCCGACTCTTGAGGACCGGCTGAGGAACTGCACCCGTTCCGCCGTCCATCTGGAGATGCGCGACGAGTACATGCCCTCCGATCCCCGGTTCACCGCCTGGCGGAACGGAGCGCGAAACGATCCCGCCGACAGCGATCCAGAACGTCGGCCGTGGCTACGACTCGTCGCCGACCTCGTTGCCCAGGGGGTTGAGGTGCGCAGGGCTCGGATCGTCTCGGAGCCCGTGTCGGACTACATCAGGTTCGAGCACCATCTGACCGTCCCCACCGTGCGGGCGGGCGAGCAGGTGCGTTGGCTGCCTCGGCGTCGCGCATCCGGGCTGGCCCTTCCCGGTAACGACTTCTGGCTCTTCGACGGCACCTCGGTCGTCTTCCACCACTTCGCCGGTGACGGCGAACTCGCCCCAGACGACGAGGAGTTCACCGATGATCCTGTAGTCGTGAAGCTGTGCTCCGACGCCTTCGAGTCCGTCTGGCGCCAGGCGGTACCGCACGCGGACTACACGCTCGCCTGATCCACGAATCCACGATCCCCGGCGTGACTTCATCCAGCGTTCAGCAGGCACGGCAGGCCCTCGGTCGGCGTCTTCGCGAACTCCGCAAGGACGCCGGCCTCACAGCACGGGAACTCGCCAGGCTGGCCACCTGGCACGAGTCCAAGTGCTCACGGCTTGAGAACGGGCACACGCACCCGTCCGACGCCGACATTCGGACGTACACGACACTCTGTGCCGCCCAGGACCAGACCGCCGACCTGATTGCCACGACGCGTGGCATAGAAGGCGCGTACGTCCAATGGCGGCGCATGGAACGTGCGGGCCTGCGGCGCGTCCAACAGTCCGTGGCGCCCCTCTTCGAGCGCACCCGCCGCTTCCGCGTCTACCAGTCCTGGGTGATCCCCGGCCTGCTTCAGTCGGCCGCCTACACCCGCGCGGTGCTGAACACCGTGGCCCGGCTCCGAGACGTGCCCGACGACATCGACGACGCGGTGGCAGCCCGCATGGACCGGCAGCAGGTCCTTTACTCCGGCGACCACCGGTTCGCGATGCTCGTCGAGGAATGGGTCCTGCGCACGGTCATCGGCAGCGACGAAACCATGGCCGGAGCATTGGGCCATCTGATCTCTGTGGCGTCACTCCCGTCCGTCAGTCTCGGTGTCATCCCTCTCGGCACACCACGCGGCGCCGGCTGGCCCGTCGAGTCGTTCACCCTGTACGACGACGTACAGGTCAACGTGGAACTCGTCTCCGCGCACCTGACAGTCACCCAGCCCGGCGAGATAGCGGAGTACGCGAGAACCTTCGCCGAACTGTCAGCCATCGCCGTGTACGGCACAGAGGCCAGGTCGCTCATCACCGCCGCCATCGACGCCATCGGGTGATCGTCACGCAAGCTCATGCAAGTTCGTAGAGCCCGGTACTCGCCCCTTCCTACGGTCGGCACATCGACGCGGAATGGATCGGGAGAGTGAGGTGCGATGGGCGAGAAGGCGGCACGGGAGACCGAACCGGCCGACCGTCCGGACGGCGGTGAGGCTCGGCACTTCCTCTCCCGCCTCTCCGGAGCATTCGGGAGGGACGGCGTGCTCGTGGTCCGGAAAAGCAGCCCTGGTCCCGAGGGCGCCGACCTGGCGCCCAGTTCGGCTCTGCATTGGCCCCGCTGCGAGTGCGAGAGCCCGAAGTGCCCTGACTACAAAAGTCCGCCCAGCACAGGCGGAGGCGGTCACCCATGGCCGCAACCAGTCGAACAGGAAGGTGCAGTAATGCTGAACGGAAACGACCTGTACGCACTCGACATCGACTCGGCCTCGTTCGTGAGGGCATGCGGCGGTCCCTGCACGGAGGGGTGCGTGACCCTGGCCCGGATCGGTTCGGACGCCTGGGCGCTGGGCGACAGCAAGCGGCCGGGAGCACAGCCGCTGAGGTTCACCACGGCGGAGTTGGACGCGGCCGGTATCGACCCGGCGCGGTTCGGTCTGAACGTCTGATCCCGCCTCGCCCCTCGTCCCCTCCCGTCAGCCGGGCCGGAATCACCTACGACCCGTCCAGCCCGGCTGACCTCTCCCGAAACGGGTACGACCGGTGCACCACCACGGCTACCTGTGGACCGGCCCGAAAGAGCGCTTCGACAACGATGCCCTGCGGCGGCCTCCACACCCTGAACCGCCCCCGGCCGGGAGCAGGCCCGAACTGATCCAGCGCCATCGCGAGGTGGCGGCGGAGTTTCCGACCGTTGATCTGCCCCCACTCGAAACGGCGTACTGGCTGATCAAACCGCGCTCCTTGGTTCGTGGCACGTGGGACGAGCCGGAGGAAGCGGCGGCGTGGCTCGGGGAGCGGCTGGCGGAGTACGCGTCCCGGTTCGTCTCCGGTGGGGACCGTGCCGCCGAGCGTCGGACCGCACTGGTCAGCTCCATTACAGGGCGAATCGGTGGGGGCGCGGATGTCTCGCTCGGGTTCTATCTGGAGCGCCCCTCGTATCTGTCCCTTGCTGTCGTGGCCTGCTCGCCGAACCGGTCGATGCCCCAACTGCCGTGCCCGGGAAGGTAGAAGGCACCAGAAGGCAGTAGAGGCAAGCGAACAGCCCCTGGCGTCATGCCAGGGGCTGTTCCTTTTCCGCCGACCGGCGAACGCCGTGCTACGGCAGGTTGCGCGCCATCACGATCCGCTGGACCTGGTTGGTGCCCTCGTAGATCTGGGTGATCTTGGCGTCGCGCATCATGCGCTCGACCGGGTAGTCGCGGGTGTAGCCGTAGCCGCCGAGGAGCTGGACCGCGTCGACCGTGACCTCCATCGCGACGTCCGAGGCGAAGCACTTGGCCGCCGCGCCCTGGAAGGTGAGGTTCTTGTCGCCGCGTTCGGAGGCCGCCGCGGCCTGGTAGGTGAGGGCGCGGGCGGCCTCGATCTTCATGGCCATGTCGGCGAGCATGAACTGGATGCCCTGGAAGTCGGCGATCGGCTTGCCGAACTGCTTGCGCTCCTGGACGTAGCCCTTGGCGTAGTCGAGGGCGCCCTGCGCGATGCCGAGGGCCTGGGCCGCGATGGTGATGCGGGTGTGGTCCAGGGTCTTCATCGCGGTGGCGAAGCCGGTGCCCTCCGCGCCGATGAGGCGGTCGGCGGGGATGCGGACGTTGTCGAGGTACACCTCGCGGGTCGGGGAGCCCTTGATGCCGAGCTTCTTCTCCGGGGCGCCGAAGGAGACCCCGGGATCGGACTTCTCGACCACGAACGCCGAGATGCCCTTGGAGCGCTTCTCGGGGTCGGTCACCGCCATCACCGTGTAGTACTCGGAGACGCCCGCGTTGGTGATCCAGCGCTTCACTCCGTTGAGGACGTAGTGGTCGCCGTCGCGGACCGCCTTCGTCTTCATGCCGGCCGCGTCCGAGCCCGCGTCCGGCTCGGAGAGGGCGTACGAGAACATCGCGTCGCCCTTGGCGAGCGGGGTCATGTACCGCTTCTTGAGGTCCTCGGAGCCGGAGAGGATCACCGGGAGCGAGCCCAGCTTGTTCACCGCGGGGATGAGGGAGGAGGACGCGCAGACGCGGGCCACCTCCTCGATCACGATCACCGTGGCCAGCGCGTCCGCGCCGGTGCCGCCGTACTCCTCGGGAACGTGGACCGCGTGGAGGTCGTTCGCGACGAGCGCGTCGAGGGCCTCCTGCGGGAAGCGGGACTCCTCGTCCACCGCTGCGGCGTACGGCGCGATCTTCGCCTCGGCCAGTGAGCGGATCGCGTCGCGGAGCATGTCGTGCTCCTCTGACGGGCGGTACAGGTCGAAGTCAGCCGATCCGGCCAAGGTCTCTCACGCTCCAAGGACGCTGTGATCACAGTGCTAATTACCGTTAAGTAACCCAAATTTTAGGGGCCCGCCCACGGGAGTGATACGTGAGCTTGGCGACAGGGGGAAAGTTGCCCGGCGAAGCGTCCGACTATGCTCGGGCGCGCATCGCCCCCGTACCTCTTCTGGAGCATTCATGGCCCTCAAGATCACCGTGATCGGCACCGGCTATCTCGGCGCCACGCACGCCGCGGCCATGGCCGAGCTGGGTTTCGAGGTGCTGGGACTCGACGTCGTGCCCGAGAAGATCGCGATGCTCCAGCGGGGTGAGGTCCCGATGTACGAACCGGGGCTGGAGGACCTGCTGCGCAAGCACGTCGCCGGGATCGAGGGGTCCACCGGGCGGCTGCGCTTCACCATGGACTGGGCCGAGGTCGCGGAGTTCGGCGACGTCCACTTCATGTGCACCAACACCCCGCAGAAGCACGGCGAGTACGCCTGCGACATGTCGTACGTCGACCGCGCCTTCGAACTGCTCGCCCCGCACCTCACCCGGCCCGCGCTCGTCGTCGGCAAGTCCACCGTGCCGGTCGGTTCGGCGGACCGGCTGGCCGCGTACCTCGCCGCGCACGCGCCCGCCGGCGCGGACGCCGAGCTGGCCTGGAACCCGGAGTTCCTGCGGGAGGGCCTCGCCGTCGAGGACACGCTGCGGCCGGACCGGATCGTGGTCGGCGTGCGCAGCGAGCGGGCCGAGCGGCTGCTGCGCGAGGTGTACGCGGTGCCGGTCGGGGCCGGGTCGCCGTTCGTGGTGACCGACTTCCCGACCGCCGAGCTGGTGAAGACGGCCGCGAACTCCTTCCTCGCCACGAAGATCTCCTTCATCAACGCGATGGCGGAGGTGTGCGAGGCCGCGGACGGCGATGTCGTGAAGCTGGCGGAGGCGATCGGGCACGACGAGCGGATCGGGAAGAAGTTCCTGCGGGCCGGGATCGGCTTCGGCGGGGGCTGCCTGCCCAAGGACATCCGGGCGTTCATGGCGCGCGCCGGTGAACTGGGCGCGGACCAGGCACTGACCTTCCTCCGCGAGATCGACTCCATCAACATGCGGCGGCGCGGCCAGATGGTGGAGATGGCGCGCGAGGCGCTCGGCGGCGGGTCCTTCCTGGGCAAGCGGGTCGCCGTGCTCGGCGCGACCTTCAAGCCCGACTCGGACGACGTCCGCGACTCCCCCGCGCTGAACGTCGCCGGCCAGATCCACCTCCAGGGCGGCCAGGTCACGGTCTACGACCCGAAGGGCATGGACAACGCGCTGCGGCTGTTCCCGACGCTCGGCTACGCCGACACCGCGCTGGAGGCGGTCCGGGGCGCCGATGTCGTCCTGCACCTGACGGAATGGCGCGAGTTCCGCGAGCTGGACCCGGCGGCACTCGGCGAGGCCGTACGCACCCGGCTGGTCCTGGACGGCCGCAACGCACTCGACCCCCAACTCTGGCGAAAGGCCGGCTGGACGTTCCGCGCGATGGGCCGCCCCACCGCGTAACGGACGACCGGACGACCGACACGGCCCTGCACCACGGAACCGCGAGGCGGGGTATGTGGCTGGGCCGGGGAGGTGGTGGTGCGGGGCACGCGGCCGGACAGGGCGCGGCGGTGCGGCTCGGGCAGCGGGGCGAGGGTGGTCTCGCCGGGGCGGCGGGGAAACGCCGGACCCGGCCAAGGCAGCGGGGCAACGTCGGACGCGGCCTGGGCCCGATCCACGGATGGCCCCACCGCACGGCCCGCACGCCCCACCCGTGCCACCGCGCGACGCACACCCGTACGCCCACACGCCCGCACGCTCACAAAAGCGACGCCGGTCCGGCCGAGGCTCAGTCGGCCGGACCGGCGTCTGGGTGCATTCTGCACCACTGGGCTGTGCTCGGCGCCCGGACCGCTCAAGTCACGGCTGTCGGGGGCTACTTGGCCCGGTAGCGGCGCATCTTCGCGCGTGCCCCGCACACCGCCATCGAGCACCAGCGGCCGCGGCCCGCGGGGCTGCGGTCGTAGTACGCCCAGTGGCAGGTCGGTGCCTCGCAGGCCTTGAGGCGGGGCCAGGTGCCCGCGACGAGGGACTGGGCGATGGCCGACGCGACGCGTGAGAGCAGGGGTTCCGCGTCGGCGGGGGTCAGGCGCGCGGAGCCGTCGTGGGGGTCGAGCGCGAGCAACAGCGGGGCGTGCGCGAGGAGTTCGCCGAGCGGGGTGACGTCCTGGTGCGCGGGATGGCCCGCGTGGGCGAGCAGCGTCGCGCGCAGCGACTCGCGGAGTTCGCGGGCCCGCGGGACCTGGTGGGCCGTGAGTCCGAAGGGGGTCCGGCCGTCCGCCGTGTCCAGCGCGTCGGTTCCCGACTCGATGTCCAGCGTGTTCACCAGCGCCTCGATCAGGGCCAGGTCGCCGGGTGCGGGAACTCTCTCACTCATGCTTGCGACGTTACCTCCATTGGGGGAGTATGAGGTAACCGTTACCGGCTGACGCCCCATATGGGTAACCCGAAGGAGTTCGTCATGGCCATCGCCGAGCTGGGTACCGTCGTCCTGGACTGCCCGGACCCGCGCGCGCTCGCCGCGTTCTACGCGGACGTCCTGGGCGGCACCGTCAAGGACGAGGACGGCGGGGACTGGGTGGATCTGATCGTGTCCGACGGGCGGACGCTCGCGTTCCAGAAGGCGCCGGGGCACGTACCGCCGAAGTGGCCCGCGCCGGGCGACTCGCAGCAGTTCCACCTGGATCTGACCGTCGGGGACCTGGACGTCGCCGAGCGGGGCGTCCTGGCGCTGGGCGCGACCCCGCTGGACGCCGACGAGCGCTCGCGCGGCTGGCGCGTGTACGCCGACCCGGCGGGGCACCCGTTCTGTCTCTGCGCCTGCTGACTCAGGAGGTCATCGTGACTGCCGTCCGCTTCCGTTCGACCGTGATCGACTGCCCGGACCCGCTCGCGCTCGCCGGCTTCTACGCCGAGATCCTGGGCGGTACGCCCGTCGCCGACGACGAGGAGTGGGTCGTCCTCGGCATCCCGCAGGGACCGCGCATCGCCTTCCAGCGGGTGGAGCGGTACACCCCGCCGCAGTGGCCGAGCGCCGACCGCCCGCAGCAGTTCCACCTCGACTTCGACGCCGGGTCGACGTGGGAGGAGATCGAGGCGGCCGAGAAGGCCGTACTGGCGCTCGGCGCGCGGCTGTTGGAGCGGCGGGACGAGGAGGACTTCCGGGTGTACGCCGACCCGGCGGGGCATCCTTTCTGCCTCTGCCGGATCGACCACCCGTAGCACCGCCCGGCTACCCGTCCAGCTCGGCGATCTTCGCCGTCGACGGCTCGCGGCGCTGCTGGGCGGCGCGGGCCGTGAAGTCGGCGCCGCGCAGGGCGCGTTGGACGTTGCCCCAGCTGAGCAGGGCGAGGTCGGACTCGGACCAGCCGCGGTGCAGGAGCTCGGCGAAGAGGTTCGGGTAGCAGGAGGCGTCGGCGAGGTCCTGCGGGTGGGCGGTGCCGGCGTCGTAGGTGCCGGACAGGGCGACGCACTCCGGGCCCGCGACCCGGCGCACATGGTCGAGGTGGTCGGCGACGTCCCGGACGGACGGGCCGGTCTGCTCGGCGGTGAGCGGCACCATGCACAGCCCCTTGGCGGCGCCGACCGCGGCGAGCAGTTCGTCGGGGAGGTTCGCCGGGTGCGGGCGCAGGCTGCGGGCGGCGGAGCGGGTGAACAGGACCGGTGCCTTGGAGGCGGCGAGTGCCCGGCGGATGGTCTCCTCGGAGGCGCCGGAGAGGTCGGCGAGCACCCCGAGGCGGTTCATCTCGCGGATGACCTCCTCGCCGAACCGGGTCAGTCCGGCCTCGCTCGCCCAGGACACCCCGGACAGGGTGAGGACCCGTAGGCCGAGCGCGTGCAGGGAGCGCAGGATGCCCAGCGAGTCGCCGAGCGCGGGCGCTCCGGCGGGGCCGAGCAGCACGGCGATACGGCCGCAGTTGCGCACGTCGGTGGTCTGGCCGGCGGTGTACGCCAGGCGCAGGCCCTCGGGGTGGGCGCGGACCACCGTGTTCACCAGGTCCAGCTGCTCCAGGGTGGCACCGACCGCCCGGTCCCCGGCCAGCCCCTCGGGCAGGTGCAGCGACCAGAACAGCGCGCCGACATGCCCTTCCCGCAGCCGCGGCACATCGGTGTCCACGGAGCTCTCCCCCAGCTCCAGGTCGAACCACGGCAGATGCCGCAGCGCCCAGGGCAGCCCGCTGTAGCCGTCGGCGACGGGATGCGCGGCGAGGATGGCGTGCGCGCGCTCCAGCGGGGCCGCGGCCGGGTCGGAGACGGGGTCGTACGGTTGCGCGGTGTCCGGCGGGAACGGCCCGGCGGGAAAGGGCTCGTGGACCAAGTCGTCGAGCTCGCCGACCTCGGTCGTCGGGTGGGGGTGGTCCTGGAGGTCGGCCATGGCGGGCTCCGTACGTCGTTACGGCAGTACGGTCACCGTCGCACGGAGGGAAGGCGGCTTCCTGGTGGGTGGGGCGTTCGGGGGTACGCCGTGCGGTCGGCGCCGTCCCGCGCTCGGAGGAGGTCCGCTTCGACGACCTGTGCGGCGCGCGTTGGCGGGCGAACGCGGGAGGCAGCCGGTCTCCTGTCCGGCCTCGTACCGCACTGGTACGACCTTCCGGTACCGCCGGGCGGTCAGCCGTCCAACGCCTCGATCGTCGCGTTCGACGGCCCCCGCGTCGTCCGCAGGTCCCGCGCCACGTCCTCCGCCGCGCCGAGCACCCGTACCGCGTTGCGCCAGGTCAGTTTGGCGAGGTCGGTGCCGGACCAGCCGCGGTCCAGCAGCTCGGCGATCAGGTTCGGGTAGCCGGAGACGTCGTTCAGGCCGTCGGGGGTGAAGGCCGTGCCGTCGTAGTCGCCGCCGATGCCGAGGTGGTCGACGCCCGCGACCTCGCGCATGTGGTCGAGGTGGTCGGCGACCGTGGCGACGGTGGCGACCGGGCGCGGGTTGAGCTCCTCGAAGGCGCGGTGCACCTTCATCGCCTCTTCGGTGGTCTCCAGGTGGTGCAGCCCGTGCGCCCGCATGTTGTCGTCGGCGGCGGCCGTCCAGTCCACGGCGGCCTGGAGGACGAACTTCGGCACGAACGTCACCATCGCCACACCGCCGTTGCCGGGCAGCCGCTCCAGCACGTCGTCCGGGATGTTGCGCGGGTGGTCGCAGACGGCCCGCGAGGAGGAGTGCGAGAAGATCACCGGGGCGGTCGACACGTCCAGCGCGTCGCGCATCGTGGTGGCCGCCACGTGCGAGAGGTCGACGAGCATGCCCTCCCGGTTCATCTCCCGCACGACCTCACGGCCGAACGCCGACAGCCCGCCGACCCCCGGCTCGTCGGTCGCGGAGTCCGCCCACGCCACGTTGTCGTTGTGCGTGAGCGTCATGTACCGGACGCCGAGGGCGTACAGGCTGCGCAGCGTGCCGAGGGAGTCGGCGATCGAGTGCCCGCCCTCGGCCCCCATCAACGAGGCGATACGGCCCTGCGCCCGCGCCGCCTCCATGTCCGCGGCGGTCAGCGCGGGCGCCAGCGCCTGCGGATACCGGGCCAGCAACTGCCGTACGCAGTCGATCTGTTCGAGCGTCATCGGCACCGGATCGGGCAGGTCCGAGCGGACGTACACCGACCAGTACTGCGCGCCGACACCGCCCTCGCGCAGCCGCGGGAGGTCGGTGTGCAGATGCGCGTTCTGGTGTACGGCGATGTCGCGGGTGTCGAGGTCGTAGCCGACCTGCTTGCGCAGCGCCCAGGGCAGGTCGTTGTGCCCGTCGACCACGGGGAACTCGCGGAGCAGTTCGCGGGCCCGGTCGAGCGACGTCGTCCCCGTCATCCCGGTCACTTCCCGAAGCCGAAGCCGCTGCCGCCGCTCCCGCTGTCGACCTTGGCGCGCAGCCGCTTGCCCTTCTCGGTGGCCTGGTCGTTCAGCTCCTGCTGGAACTCCCGCATCCGGACGAGGAGTTCCTCGTCGTGGGTGGCCAGGATGCGGGCCGCGAGCAGCCCCGCGTTGCGCGCGCCCGCGACCGAGACGGTGGCGACGGGGACACCGGCCGGCATCTGCACGATGGACAGCAGCGAGTCCATGCCGTCGAGGTACTTCAGCGGCACGGGCACGCCGATCACCGGCAGCGGGGTCACCGAGGCGAGCATCCCCGGGAGGTGGGCGGCGCCGCCCGCGCCCGCGATGATCACCTTGAGACCGCGGCCGTCGGCCTGCTCGCCGTACGTGATCATCTCGCGGGGCATGCGGTGCGCGGAGACGACGTCGACCTCGTAGCCGATCTCGAACTCGTCGAGCGCCTTCGCGGCGGCCTCCATGACGGGCCAGTCGGAGTCCGACCCCATGACGATTCCCACGACGGGTCCTGCGACGGAGCTCATTCGGTGATCGTGCCTCTCAGATAGCCGGCCGCGTGCCGGGCGCGGTCCAGGACGTCGGCCAGGTCGGTGCCGTAGGTGTTGACGTGGCCGACCTTGCGGCCGGGCTTCACGTCCTTGCCGTACATGTGGATCTTCAGCTGGGGGTCGCGGGCCATGCAGTGCAGGTACGCGGAGTACATGTCCGGGAAGTCGCCGCCCAGGACGTTGCACATGACGGTCCAGGGGGCGCGGGCCCGCGGGTCGCCCAGCGGGAGGTCGAGGACCGCGCGGACGTGGTTGGCGAACTGGCTGGTGACCGCGCCGTCCTGGGTCCAGTGGCCGGAGTTGTGCGGGCGCATGGCGAGTTCGTTGACGAGGATGCGGCCGTCGGCGGTCTGGAACAGCTCGACGGCGAGATGGCCGACGACCCCGAGTTCCTTGGCGATGCGCAGCGCCAGCTCCTCGGCCTGGAGCGCGAGGGACTCCGCCAGGTCGGGGGCGGGCGCGATGACGGTGTCGCAGACGCCGTTGACCTGCTGGGACTCGACGACCGGGTAGGCGACGGCCTGGCCGTGCGGGGAGCGGACGACGTTGGCCGCCAGCTCCCGCACGAAGTCGACCTTCTCCTCGGCGAGGACCGGGACACCGGCCCGGAAGGGGTCGGCCGCCTCCTCCGCCGACTCGACGACCCACACGCCCTTGCCGTCGTAGCCGCCGCGCACGGTCTTGAGGACGACCGGGAAGCCCTCGCCCTCCGCCGCGAACGCGACCACGTCCGCCGGGTCGGCGACGATGCGGTGCCTGGGGCACGGCACGCCGATCTCGACGAGCTTCGCCCGCATCACGCCCTTGTCCTGGGCGTGCACGAGGGCGTCCGGGCCGGGGCGCACGGGAATCCCGTCCGCCTCCAGGGCGCGCAGATGCTCGGTGGGTACGTGTTCGTGATCGAAGGTGATCACATCGCAGCCCCGCGCGAAGTCACGCAGCGTGTCGAGGTCGCGGTAGTCGCCGATGACGACATCGCCGACGACCTGCGCCGCGGAATCCTGAGGGGTGTCACTGAGGACCTTGAACCTGATGCCGAGCGGGATGCCCGCCTCGTGTGTCATACGAGCGAGCTGCCCCCCGCCGACCATGCCGACTACCGGGAACGTCACTCCCCCAGGGTATCGGTCACGCGACGGGTGCCCGATTTCCGTACCTCTTACCGTTCTTTTCCGGGTCTCTTCCCGACCTGTGAGCGGCTTCACGGGCGGTGGGGGAAAGCGATGGTTAGCATGGCCGGGTCGACGAATCCGCGATGACACCCGAGATGAACAGGGGCCTGCACACCCATGGAACGTGGTTCCGAAGGGCCTTTCAAACGGCTCGCGCGCGAGGTCGCCAAGTTCGGCGCGGTGGGCGTGGTGGGCACCGTGGTGAACTTCGCGGTCTCCAACCTGCTGTGGCACCTCACCAGCCTCCAGGCCGTGCGCGCCAACGTGATCGCGACGATCGTCGCCATCGGGTGCAACTACGTCGGCTTCCGCTACTTCACCTACCGTGACCGCGACAAGAGCGCCCGCACCAAGGAACTCACCCTGTTCCTGGCGTTCAGCCTGGTCGGCCTGGTGATCGAGAACGGCGTCCTGTTCGCGGCGATCTACGGCCTCGGCTGGGACAGCTCGCTCCAGCGCAACGTCTTCAAGGTGCTCGGCATCGGCATCGCGACGCTGTTCCGCTTCTGGTCGTACCGCAGCTGGGTGTTCAAGGCGGTCCCGGCCGAGGAGGCGGTCGTGGACGCCGATGCTTTCCCTAAGCCGCCGTCGGAGCCGCAGCCGCTGCCCCGCGCCAAACAGCGGGTGAGCTGACCGGCCGTTCCCCTCCCTCCGCTCCGCCTCAGCGGACGGTGGGTTCCTCCTCGTCCGCCGACAGCCGCTTCGTCGGCGGTGTGCGCGACAGGAACAGGCCGAACACCGGTGGCTGCGCCTGGAGCATCTCCAGCCGGCCGCCGTCCGCCTCCGCGAGGTCACGCGCGACCGCCAGGCCGATCCCCGTGGAGTTGCGGCCGCTGATCGTCCGCTCGAAGATCCGCGCACCGAGGTCGGTCGGCACCCCGGGACCCTCGTCGGTGACCTCCACGACGGCCTGGTTGCCGGTGACGCGGGTGCGCAGCGCGACCGTTCCGCCGCCGTGCATCAGGGAGTTCTCGATCAGCGCGGCCAGCACCTGGGCCACCGCGCCCGGTGTGCCGACGGCCTGGAGATGCCGTTTGCCCGAGCTGACGATCGCGCGGCCCACACCGCGGTAGGCGGGGCGCCACTCGGCGAGCTGCTGCTGGATGACCTCGTCGAGGTCGAAGGAGACGGCCGAGCCGGTACGGGGGTCGCGCGCGTTGGTCAGCAGCCGCTCCACCACATCGGTGAGCCGCTCGACCTGCGTCAGCGCGATCGTCGCCTCCTCCTTCACCGTGTCCGGGTCGTCCGTGAGGGTGATCTCCTCAAGGCGCATGGACAGCGCGGTCAGCGGCGTACGCAGCTGGTGCGAGGCGTCGGCGGCGAGCCGGCGCTCGGCGGTGAGCATGCGGGCGATGCGCTCGGCGGAGGAGTCGAGGACATCGGCGACCCGGTCCAGCTCCGGGACGCTGTACCGCTTGTGCCGGGGCCGCGGGTCGCCGGAGCCGAGCCGCTCGGCGGTCTCCGCGAGGTCGGTGAGCGGCGAGGCGAGCCGGTTGGCCTGCCGTACCGCGAGGAGTACGGCGGCCACCACGGCGAGCAGTGCCACGGCACCGATGATCAGCAGCGTCCGCCCGACCTCGCGGGTCACGGTCGAGCGCGGCTCCATCACGGTGACCGTCTCGCCCTCCTCGCCCTTGGCGGTGGAGCGGATGACGTCGCCCGTGGGCTTGGTGCCGACCTCGATCACCGGGTCGCCCGGGATGCGGATGACGGCGTAGCGGTCCTCCGTGACCTGGGTGCGCAGCACCTCGGAGTCGACGATCTCCGCGCCGAGGATCCGGCTGTCCACGATGCTGGCCAGCCGCAGCGCCTCGGAGTCCACGCGTTCCTGGGCGCTGTTGCTGATCGTGCGGGTCTCGACGATGACCAGGGACACCCCGAACACGGCGATGACCACGAGCACCACGGCGAGCGTGGACTGGATGAGCCGACGGCGCACGGGCCGCTAGCTCTTCTCGAAGCGGAAGCCCACACCCCGCACGGTGGCGATGTACCGGGGGTTGGCGGCGTCGTCGCCGAGCTTCTTGCGCAGCCAGGAGATGTGCATGTCGAGGGTCTTGGTGGACGACCACCAGGTCGTGTCCCAGACCTCGCGCATCAGCTGGTCGCGGGTCACCACCCGGCCGGCGTCCCGCACGAGCACCCGCAGCAGGTCGAACTCCTTGGCGGTGAGCTGGAGTTCCTCGTCGCCCATCCACGCGCGGTGCGACTCGACGTCGATCCGGACGCCGTGCGTGGCGGGCGGCTGCGCGGGCTCGGCGGCGCCGCGCCGCAGCAGGGCCCGGACGCGGGCGAGCAGTTCGGCGAGCCGGAAGGGTTTGGTGACGTAGTCGTCGGCGCCCGCGTCGAGGCCCACGACGGTGTCCACCTCGTCGGCGCGCGCGGTCAGGATGAGGATGGGGACGGTGTGTCCCTCGGCGCGCAGTCGGCGGGCCACTTCCAGGCCGTCCATGCCGGGCAGGCCCAGGTCCAGGACACACAGGTCGATGCCGCCCTGGATGCCGGCATCGAGGGCGGTCGGTCCGTCCTCGCGCACCTCGACCTCGTAACCTTCCCGTCGCAAAGCGCGGGCCAGCGGCTCCGAGATGGACGCGTCGTCCTCGGCGAGCAGTACACGGGTCATGAGGTGATGGTAGTCCGCCTCGGACGGCGGTCGAGGTGTGATCGCCACGAGTGATTCTTACCATCGGGCGCGTCGGGTGTGCTCCGGTGAAGGATGTGGTCGGAACCTGTGCCTGTGGGATGCCATCCTGATATCCACCTTCGATTCGGCGCCCGCGGTTCCACTTCTCCCTGTGATCCGTGTCTCAAGTCCTTCCATATCCGGCGGTGTCCTGCCGTATGGTGACTGGACCGCTTGTAGTGGCACCGGGGACCTTTGGCGAGCATTTACTGCTGAAGGTCTTTTTTGTGTGCTGCCCCCGGCCGACAAGGCCCGACCAGCAAGGATCGACCATGGCGTCCAGCCTGACGAAGGACTCGGTGACTCCGGGCACCCCCGGTGCCGAGAAGACCTTCTTCGGCCACCCCCGCGGACTGGCCACGCTCTTCATGACCGAGATGTGGGAGCGATTCTCCTACTACGGCATGAGGGCCCTGCTCCCCCTGTACCTGGTCGCCCCCGGCGGCCTCCACCTGAGTGCGGCCACCGCCACCGCGATCTACTCGGTGTACCTGTCCCTCGTGTACCTGCTCGCCCTCCCCGGCGGCTGGTTCGCGGACCGGGTCCTGGGCCCCCGCAGGACCGTCGCGGTCGCCGGCGTGATCATCATGGTCGGCCACCTCACGCTCGCCCTGCCCACCTCCGGCACGTTCTTCGCGGGCCTCGGCCTGGTGGCGATCGGCTCGGGTCTCCTCAAGGCCAACATCTCCACGATGGTCGGCCACCTCTACGACGGCCCCGACGACCCGCGCCGCGACGGCGGCTTCACGCTCTTCTACATCGGCATCAACCTCGGCGCGTTCGCCGCGCCGCTGGTCATCGGCACCGTGGGCGAGAACGTCAACTGGCACCTCGGCTTCGCGCTCGCCGCGGTCGGCATGGCGCTCGGCCTCGCCCAGTACCTGCTCGGCACCCGCCACCTCAGCTCCCGCTCGGACGTCGTCCCCACGCCGCTGTCCGCCGAGGAGAAGGCGGCCACGCTGCGCAAGTCGGGTCTCTGGGCGGCCGTGGCGGTCGTCTTCTACGCGGTCGTCGGCTTCTCCGGCCACTACACGCTCAACTGGCTGCTGGTCCCGATCACCGTCGCCGGCCTGCTCATCCCGGTGCTGGTCATCGCCCGCATCAAGCGCGACAAGGCCCTCGACCGCGCCGAGCAGTCGAAGATGTCCGCGTACATCTGGTTCTTCGTCGCCGCGGCCGTGTTCTGGATGATCTACGACCAGGGCGGCTCGACGGTGTCCCTGTTCGCGGACTCCTCCGCGAAGAACACCGTCTTCGGCTGGGACTTCCCGGTCTCCTGGTACCAGTCCGTCAACCCCGTCCTGATCATGGCGCTCGCCCCGGTCTTCGCCTGGGCCTGGCTGGCCCTGGCCCGGCGCGGCAAGGAGCCGAGCACGGCGACGAAGTTCGCGATGGGCCTGATCCTGATCGGCGCGTCCTTCTTCCTCTTCCTGGCCCCGCTCGCCATCGCCGACGGCGGTCACAAGGCGGCGGCGATGTGGCTCGTGGCGATCTACTTCGTCCAGACCGTGGGCGAACTGACCCTCTCCCCCGTCGGCCTCTCCGTCACCACGAAGATGGCACCGGCCAAGTACGCCTCCCAGATGATGGGCGTCTGGTTCCTCGCGGTCACCGCGGGCGACGCGACGACGGGCCTGCTGTCCATCGCCGGGGTCGACCTGAACAAGACGGGCATCGTCGCGTTGCAGGCCGTGCTCGCGGTGCTCGCGGGCGTGGCGGTGTGGATGTACCGCAAGAAGGTGCGCGAGCTCATGGGGGACGTGCACTGACCCCGGAGTGCTGACGGTGCGGGCCGGCCGGCCGCTTCTTCGGAGCGGACGGCCGGCCCGCGCCCGTCTACCGCAGCCGCCTGCGGCCGGGCAGGAACGTGAACACCGCCACGCCCAGCAGGATCGCCGTACCGGAGACCAGGCCGAGGGCCTTGAGGCCCCCGTGGTCGGTGGAGCCCGTCTCGGCCAGGCCGCCGGAGGTCGACGTCGAGGTGCTGCCGCCGGACGCGCCGCTCGCCTGCTCGGTGGTGTCCAGGGTCAGCGAGACCTCGGTCTTGGTCGGTGTGCAAGTCGTCGTCGTACCCAGGGCGTTGACCGTCAGGACACCGGGTGACAGCGTCGACGAGCCGCTCGCGCCGGGCTTGTACGTGCCGGTCAGGTCCGGGATCTGGATGGGGTCGCCGGACTTGATGGCGCTGGAGTTCGTCGGGCCCTCCACATGGACCGTGCCCGTGTCGGCCCCGCCGAGGACCACCTCCATCGACGGCTTCACCGAGTCCGCCGGGATGTCCGCGGGGCTGTCCATCACCGACCCGTTGAACTTCACGGTGAGGTCGTAACTCCCGCCGTCCTTCGTGGCGTTGATCTGCACGGGCGAGGTCGCGTTCTTGTTGCCGATGGGGGTCACGCACGCGTACGGCACGTCGACCTGCTTGCCGGTGAAGTCGGTCTGGCCGCTGCCCGTGCCGTCCGAGGACGAAGCCGAGGCCGAGGCGGAGGAAGAGGCCGACTCCGAGTCCGACGGGGACGCCGAGGCCGAGTCCGACGGGGACGCCGAGGTCGTGTCCGACGGGGACGCCGACTGGCTCGGCGAACTCCCGTCCCCGGCGCTCACCTCGATGGTCGCGGCCGTCGGCACCGTCCCCGTGGGCGTGCACACGGTGTTCGTGCCGTAGGCGTTGACCGTGTACGCGCCCGGGGCCAGCGTCACCGCCCCCGCCGTCGTCAGCTTCAGCGTGCCCTTCATGTCGGACAGCACCATAGCGCCGCCCTTGGGGATCGCCGGGTTGGTGCGCGTACCGGTCATCGTCACGGAGGCGCTCTGCGCGCCGGCCGCCTTCAGCGTCCCGGTCGGCAGGACCGTGTTGGCGGGCAGGTCGATGATGTCGGGGTTCTTGGACGCGGCCTGGGTGAACTTCCACACGATGTCGACGGTGTCGCCGACCTTCGCCGTGGCGGGCGCGTCTATCTCGACCTTGGTGGTGCCGTCGACCGGGTCGGCGACCCCCGCGGGCGGCACGCAGTGGGTGGCGAAGGACACCTCGGCGGCCTGCGCGGGCCCGGCGGTCAGGCCGAGTGCGAGGCCGGCGCCGCCGAGGACCAGCGCGAACGTCGCCGCGCCCGCCCTGCGTGCACCTCCTCCGCCGGCCGGTATGACTCTCCTTGGCTTGCTCACGTGGGTCCCTTCCTGGTGGGAGTCGTCGGACTCGTCGGGCTGTCGTCGTGCGGTGCGGAGAGCCGACCGGCCGTGCCCGGGTCCGAGTCCGGGGTGAACCACGGCAGGGTCGAAGTCGGAGGGGCCGCCTCCGGTGCGGTGGGCGGGCCGAACCTCGGCATGCGCAAGGTGAGTCGAGTGGGCACCCGCAGGCTCCGGTGGCGGGCCGGGCCCGTGCTGCGGGCGGCCTTGCGCGGCCGTATCCGGTCCACCACGGCCATCCCGACGCGGAACACCGCCGCCGGTACGACCACGCAGAGCAGGATCCAGAACAGGGTGACGCCCCAGGGGCGGCCCACGCCCCACGGCTCCTCGGCGAGCACCCGGCCGCCGTATTTCACGGAGACGCTGTAGTCGCCGTGCGCCCCGGCGGAGAGTTCGACCGGGAGCCGGATCTCCGCCTTGCCGCCGGGCGCGATCGTGCCGCTGAACTCCTGGTCGTCCCACTGCGGTGCGAACACCCCGTGGGAGGTGCCGACTTGGAACACCGGGTTCTTGACCGGGGACGAGCCCGCGTTGCCCACGGTGAAGACCAGCGTGCGGGACGCGGGCGCCCCGAACCAGGTGAGCAGTCCGCTGGAACCGTCGAGGCGGGTGTCGGAGAGGACCGAGAGGCGTCCGGTCGACGGGTCGGCGGGCAGCGGTTCGACCGGGTGGCCCGCCACCTGGAAGACGGCGTCCGCCGAAGCGCTCGCCCCGGTCACGGTCGCCACGTGCACGACGCACGGGCAGGGCACGGGCGGCTCGGCCACCGGCAGTTTCTTGCTGAAGACGCCCTTGGCGTCGGTCGTGACGGCCCGGCCCTGTGCGTTGGCACAGGAGTTGGTGCCGCCGATGACTCCGCGCGCGGGCGTGGCCCGCCCGCAGATCAGCACCATCAGCAGGGCGTGCGTCCGCCAGCCGCTGCCGGAGACGGTGATCGAACCGCCGGTCCCCGCCTGTGCCGTGGAGAGCGTCACCTTCGGTCCGCCGGCCGCCGCGACCGGCGTCGCCCCCGCCAACGGCAGCACAAGCAGCGCGACCACCGCCACCAGCGCCGAGATCCGCACCTTGCCGCTCACATCACCGCTCCCGTCAACTCGGCTTCCGTGCGCGGAGGTTCGGCCGCGCGACCGTCGTCGTCCCTACGGCGCCGCCGGTGTCGTACGAGAAACAGCGCGACCCCCGCCGTCAGCGCGCCCGCGGTGGCCGCCGCCGCGGGCCGGGGCGCGAAGCGTGTCGACACCTGGGCCGTGTCCTGGGCGCCGCCCGGTGCCGTGACCGTGAGGCGGAGGCGGACCGCGTCGAGGGCGGGGTGGTGCCACGGTTCGGTGAGCTTCAGTCGGCGGCCGGGCGGGAGGCGGACCGGGAGGGTGCGCGGGGCGCGGTCGAGGCGGGTGCCGAGGACGCCGGTGGCGTGCACGGCGAGGCTCGGGGTGAGCGGGGTGGTGCCGCGGTTGACCAGGTCGTAGCTGATGCGGTCGCCGTGGACGGCGAGGTGTTCGACGGTCAGGGCGGTCAACTCGGGCCCCTTGACGCGCAGTCGGAGCCGTACGGTGGCCTCCCGGCCGTCCGGGGCGCGGGCCGCGATGGTGCCGGCGCGGTCGCCGGGCGCGGCGGTCGCGGGGACGGCCACGGTGAACGGGATGTCGGCCCGGGTGCGGGCGGGCACATGGACCGCCGTCGCCGCGAGGGTGATCGGCACGCCCGTGCCGCGCAGTCGTACGGTGACCGGCCGGGTGGTGGGGTTGGTCACGGACACCGTGTCCTGGAGGGTCGCGCCGGGCTCGCCCTCGGCGTAGCAGGCCGGGCGTCCGCCGCCCGCGGGCGCGAGGGACCAGCCCTCGGCGGCCGTCGCGGCCGGCGCCGCCGTCAGGACGGCGAGCAGGGAGAGGCAGGACAGGCGCAGGACGCGGGCGGTCGACAGCATGGGCGGCTCCACGGCGGACGTGCGGGGGCTGTCAACGGCGGGCGCGGGCCGTCTGGTTGCGCCGGGTGAGCCACAGGGTGCCGGCCGCGCCCGCGAGCAGCACCGTGCCGCCGAGCGTGCCGAGGGCGAGGACCGAGTCGTCGGGGCCGGTCTTGGGGAGCGTGCCGCCGGTGTCCGTACCGGTGTCGCTCCCGGTGGAGCCGCTGGATCCCGACGAGCCGCCGGCCGCGGTGACGTCCAGGGTGAGGGACGGGCCGGGGCTGTTGGTGGGGGTGCAGGTGGTGGTCGTGCCGAGGGCCTTGATGGTGAGGACGGCGGCGGTGAAGGTGACCTTGCCGCTGGCCTTCGGGGTGTACGTGCCGGTCAAGTCGTTGATCTTGATGGGGGTGTTGGCGGGGATCGCGGCGGCGTTGGCGGGGCCGGACACCGAGACGGTGCCGCTGTCGGCGCCGCCCACCTTGATGGTGGCGCTCGGGCTCATGGCGCCCTTGCCGAGTTCGACGGGGCTGGAGGAGACGCCCTTCTGCCAGGACATGGTGAGCTGGTAGCCGCTGCCGCTCTTGACGCCCTTGATGTCGATCGGCGAGACGGCGGTCTTGACGCCGATCGGCGTCTGGCACTTGTAGTTGACGTCGACCACGTCGGCCCGGGCTGCGGGGGCGGCCATGAATACCGCCGAGCCGGCCAGGGCCGCGACGGACGCGAGCGCTGCGGTTCGTTTCTGGTACGACACGGTCCCCTCATTCCCGACCGCCATTCCTGACGGCACATCAGATCGGCCGTCAAGGTACGCCCGGGGTCGTGAGGAGGGAAGGCAAAGCGCACGCCGGAGTTGTGACGATCCGGCGTGCGTCCGAGGTCGGGGAAACGATTTTCTTGTGGCGCCTTCGCGAGTGCCGCGTCCGCGTCAGGCAGGGGCTCCCAGCTCCGCCCACACGGTCTTTCCGGTGACTCCCGGAGTCCGTACGACCCCCCAGTCCAGGCACAGCCGCTGCACGATGAACATGCCGTGGCCGCCGGGGCGGCCGGCGCGGTGCGGGGTCCTGGGGGCGGGCTGGCCGGTGCCCCGGTCGGAGACCTCGACCCGGATCACCTTGTTCTCGCAGGTGATCCACATCTCGTCCGGGCCCTCGGCGTGCAGACAGGCGTTGGTGACCAGCTCGGAGACGACGAGGAGCACGTCCTCGGCGGCGGCCCGCCGGTCGGCGCCCTCGGCGGGCAGCCAGCCCCAGGCGTACAGGGCCTGGCGGGCGAAGTCGCGGGCCAGGGGGACGACCCCGCTCTCCCCCGCGAACCCGAGTCTGCGGGTGTGCCGGCCCACGGCCGGATCGGTGTCGTCCCCGGCGGACGGCACGGAAGCGCCCCCCGCGGGCGCCCCCGTAGCGCCACCGGGCTCCGGGCGGTCGCCCGGCGGGTAGGGCCGGGTGGTGCTCATCAGCGCTTCACCTCACCGATTCACCGGTTCACGAGTCAAGAGTCGGTACGTGTTCAAGAGTCAGTACGTGGTTCAGGGGCATTTTCGTCGCTCCGGTCGCCGACAGGTTCCGATGTTCTCCTGCCCGAGCGATCCGGCAAAACACCCCTTATTCGTCGGCGAGAGCCGCCTCAAGGGTGTCGTGGACGGCGAAGACCGCGTCCGCCCCGGTGATCTCGAAGACGCGCGCCACCGCGGGCTTCATCCCCACGAGGTGCACCCCGCCCTCCGCGGCCTCCGCCTTCAGACGTGCGCCGAGCAGTACGTTCAGCCCCGTGGAGTCGCAGAACTCCAGCCGTGAGCAGTCCACGACGAGTCGTGCGTACCCGTGGGCGAGCAGGTCCTCCAGCGGTTCGCGCAACAGACCGGCGGTGTGGTGATCCAACTCACCCGCCGGTGTCACGACGGCGCTGAGGCCCTGTTTCCGCACCTCGACCAGAAGCCGGCCAGACTGTGCGCTGCCGACCGTCCCGCGGTCCATGCCGTCTCTCTCTCCCGAGGTCGTGGCTGTTGACGTTCGCCCTGGAACACTACGCCTTCCTCACACTCTCCGACACCCGAACAACCGCCCACAAGCGGACATATGGGGGCGGAACGCACTTGCGGCGGGCTCCGGAAAACGGGTAGGGCTAGAAGAGACAACTCTTCGGACATGCCATACGACCGACACGACCGGCTTTGGAGGCGCCGCACTCCGCAGTGCACGCACCGGCTTCGGCAGCCATATGCCGAGAACGATGGAGGACACCATGTCACCCCGGCTCGACGCATCGCCTACCCCGGCAGCGACGTCGACACCCCCACCGGCACAACTGGATCCCAATCCCATCATCGAGGGGCTCCCCGAGATCCCCCCGTACGACGAGATCGGAGCCGTCGACGCGCGCGCTCTGTCCAAGACCCTCTTCGAACGGCTGGAATCCCTCGAAGAAGGGACGTACGAGTACTCCTACGTCCGCAACACGCTCGTCGAACTCAACCTCGCGCTGGTCAAGTTCGCCGCCTCCCGCTTCCGCTCGCGCAGCGAGCCGATGGAGGACATCATCCAGGTCGGCACCATCGGCCTGATCAAGGCGATCGACCGCTTCGAACTCAGCCGCGGGGTCGAGTTCCCCACCTTCGCGATGCCCACCATCGTCGGTGAGATCAAGCGCTTCTTCCGGGACACCTCGTGGTCGGTGCGCGTCCCGCGCCGGCTCCAGGAACTCCGGCTCGACCTGGCCAAGGCCGGCGACGAACTGGCCCAGCAGCTCGACCGCGCCCCCACGGTGGCCGAGCTGGCCGAACGCCTGAAGATCTCCCGCGAGGAGGTCGTCGAGGGCATGGCGGCGTCGAACGCCTACACCGCCAGCTCACTCGACGCCCAGCCCGAGGAGGACGACTCGGAGGGCGCCCTCGCGGACCGCATCGGCTACGAGGACCACGGGCTCGAAGGCATCGAGTACGTCGAGTCGTTGAAGCCGCTGATCGCCGAACTCCCGCAGCGGGACCGGCAGATCCTCTCCCTGCGCTTCGTCGCCAACATGACGCAGTCGGAGATCGGCGACGAGCTGGGCATCTCGCAGATGCATGTGTCACGGCTGCTGTCGCGGACACTGGTACGCCTGCGGAAGGGCCTGACGGTCGAGGAGTAGCCCGGCCGGCGGGTCCGCCCCGTCCGTAGTGAGCGCGGCGCGCGCGGGTGCGCCGCGCTCAGGCGTTCCCGGGCCCCGGCCCCGACCTCGGCGTTACCGGGTTACCCACAGAAACCTCTTTCCCCACCGGCCCCCTTCCACCACTATGGTCACCCGACAAACTGGCCGGTAGGTCAGGACGGGTCCGAGGAGGCGGGTCGATGGCGGGCTCCGACGAGTACGGCGGCACGCTCACCGACGCCTCCGACACACGGCTCACGGACCTGCTGCGCGCCGACACGGCCACCCTCTACCCGGCCCTCCAGGAACTCCGCGCCCGGCACCAGCCCTCCGTGCTGTCCTACGCCCGCCTGTGCACCACCAGCGAGTCCGCGGCCCGGCAGCTGGCCGCGCAGACCTTCACCCTCGCGGCCCGCGAGACGGCACGCGGTGTGGACCCGGGCGTCCCCTGGCGCCACCAACTCCTGCTGCTGACCGGGCGGGTGGCCGCGTCCTGGTCCCGGGACGACCGCTCGACCGGCCTGGACTCCGGCCTCCTGCTGCTCCTGAACACGACGGACCCGGCCCCGGCCATGCTCCCCGCGTTCCTCTCCCTCCCCTCCCGCTCCCAGGGCCTGGTCTGGTACGGCGTCGTCGAGCGGGAACCGGCGGCCGTGACCGCCGCCTTCCTCGGCCTCACCCCCGAGGACGTCGTCCACGGCACCGAACCCGCCCTCCAGGCCATGGCCCAGGCCTGTCTGAGGTCCCGGCTGGCCGCCTCCGAGGACCCGCGCTGCGGCGACTTCCGCCGCCTGATCGAGGAGTCGGTGCGCCCCGACCACCCCCGCGACAGCGCCGACCTGCACGCGCACATGGCGCACTGCGCCCACTGCACGGGCGCGTACGAGGAACTGACCGCCCTGCGCGACGCCCCGCGCGCGACGCTGGCCGAGGGCCTGCTGCCGTGGGCGGGAACGTCGTACGCGACGAGCGGTCGCGAGGAGACGCGGGGCGGCTCCCGTACGGCCGCCCCGGCCTGGTCGCCCTCGCGCCGGCTGGTGCTGGCCTCGGCCGCGCTGGGCGTGGCGCTGGTGCCGCTGCTGTTCCTCCTGCTGCGGCCGGACGGAACGGCACCGCGTCCGGGAGCGGCGGCCGGCACGGTGACGAGCCCCTCGGCCCCGGCGGAGGTGACGGTGACGGCGACGGTCCCGGTGACACCGACCCCCACCCCGACCCCGTCACCCTCCAAGTCGCCGTCCCCCAGCCGGAGTCCGAAGCCGAGCCGCTCCCCCGCCCCTACCACCCACGCGCCGAACGGCACCTACGCCCGGGTCGTGAACGTCTCCACCGGCCGCTGCCTGGACGTCCGGGACGGCGACCTGACCGAGGGCACGGATGTGATCACGGCTCCCTGCACCTCGTCCGGCACCCAGTTGTGGCGCGTGGACGCGGCCCGCGGGGTGGTGCAGTCGTCCGCCGACACCGACCTGTGCCTGGACAGCCGGGGCTCCGTGGACAAGGGCGTCGGCATCTGGGAGTGCGATTCGGTGGACGGGAGCCACGGCGACAACCTGAGGTTCACGGTGGACCCGGACGGGGTGATCCGCCCGGCCATCGCGATCCTGACCGGGATGGCACCGGCGGACGGGGACGGGGTCGCGCTGCTGCCGCTGACCGGGGGCGCCGAGCAGCGGTGGCGGGCGGGCTGAGCGGAGTGCGCGGAGTGCCGTACCGGAGCGGGTGTTGTCGGTGAGACTGGGCACCGGCCCGAACCGGGCTCCGCCACAAGGGAGTTGGGCATGACGGCACAGAACATCGACGAGGTCGTGGACGGGCTCGCGGAGATCGTGCGCGAGGCGACCCGCACGGGCGACCGGATCGGCTACTTCGCGGCCCTGTACCGACAGGTGACCGTCGAGATCCGCAAGGCCATCCACGAGGGGCGGTTCGAGGACGGCGCCCGCATGGACCGCTTCGACACACTCTTCGGCAACCGCTACTTCGAGGCCCGCGACGCCTGGCTCCGCGACCGCGGCGGCCCGCGCTGCTGGCGCGAGACCTTCGGCCTGCTCGACGACTCCGACACGGTCATCGTCCAGCACCTCGTCCTCGGCGTGAACGCGCACATCAACCTGGACCTGGCCGTGGCCGCCGCGCGGACCAGCCCCGGCGCGGACATCCACGACCTCCAGCACGACTACCTGCTGATCAACGACATCCTGGCGCGGGTGGTGCTGGCGGTGCAGGACTCGGTGGACGCCGTGTCCCCGCTCCTGTCGCTGCTGGACCGGGTGGGCGGTCGCACCGACGAGCGGATCCTCGACTTCAGCATCGTCCAGTCCCGCGCGGAGGCCTGGCACAACACGGTCCTGCTGGCCGGCCAGACCGAACCGGAACGCGCGGCCACCATCGACCGCCTCGACCTCCGCGCCGCCGTGCTGGCCCGTCTGATCGCCCGCCCCGGCGCCCTGGTCCGGCCGGCCCTGGAACTGATCCGGCACACGGAGAGCGACGACGTGGCGGCCGTCATCGCCCACCTCGACAGCGCGACGGGATGACACCCGCCCGCCCTCCTCGGCGGGTCACCGGTCCCGCCGGCCCCCGCTCACTCCACCGTCACCGACTTCGCCAGGTTCCGCGGCTGGTCCACCTCGTTGCCGCGGGCCGTGGCCAGTTCGCAGGCGAAGACCTGCAACGGGACGGTGGCGACGAGGGGTTGCAGCAGGGTCGGGGTCGCGGGGACCCGGATCAGGTGGTCGGCGTACGGCAGGACCGTCTCGTCGCCCTCCTCCGCGATCACGATGGTCATCGCGCCCCGGGCCCGGATCTCCTGGATGTTGGACACGATCTTGTCGTGCAGGACGGAACGGCCGCGCGGTGAGGGCACGACGACCACGACCGGCATGCCCTCCTCGATCAGCGCGATCGGCCCGTGCTTCAGCTCGCCCGCCGCGAAGCCCTCGGCGTGCATGTACGCCAACTCCTTGAGTTTCAGGGCGCCTTCGAGAGCGACCGGGTAGCCGACATGGCGGCCCAGGAAGAGCACGGTGTTCTTCGAGGCCACCGAGCGGGCCAACTCCCGTACGGGCTCCATGGTTTCCAGCACCCGTTCGACCTCGCCGGAGATCTGCGAGAGGTCGCGGATGACGGCCTGGATCTCGTCGCCCCACTTGGTGCCCCGCACCTGGCCGAGATAGAGGGCGACCAGGTAGCACGCCACGAGCTGGGTCAGGAACGCCTTCGTGGACGCCACGGCGACCTCGGGGCCCGCGTGCGTGTACAGCACCGCGTCCGACTCACGGGGAATCGTCGAGCCGTTGGTGTTGCAGATCGCCAGCACCTTCGAGCCCTGCTCGCGGGCGTGCCGCAGCGCCATCAGCGTGTCCATCGTCTCGCCGGACTGCGAGATCGCGATGACGAGGGAGCGCGCGCCCAGGATCGGGTCCCGGTAGCGGAACTCGCTGGCCAGCTCCACCTCGCACGGGATGCGGGTCCAGTGCTCGATGGCGTACTTGGCGATCAGCCCGGCGTGGAAGGCCGTACCGCAGGCGACGATGACGACCTTGTCGATCTCGCGCAGCTCGTGGACGGGGATGCGGACCTCGTCCAGCGTCAGCAGCCCGGCCACGTCGATCCGGCCGAGCAGCGTGTCGGCGACCGCCTTCGGCTGCTCGGCGATCTCCTTGAGCATGAAGTAGTCGTAGCCGCCCTTCTCGGCGGCGGAGGCGTCCCAGTCGACGTGGTAGGAGCGGACCTCGGCCGGGGCGCCGTCGAAACCGGTGACCGTCACCCCGTCCCGGCGCAACTCGACCACCTGGTCCTGGCCCAGCTCGATCGCGGACCGGGTGTGCGCGATGAACGCGGCGACGTCGGAGGCGAGGAAGGCCTCGCCCTCGCCCACCCCCACCACCAGCGGCGAGTTGCGGCGGGCGCCGACGACCACGTCCGGCTCGTCGGCGTGCACGGCGACCAGGGTGAACGCGCCCTCCAGGCGCCGGCACACCTGCCGCATCGCCTCCGCGAGGTCCGCGCACGCCGAGAACTCCTCGGCCAGCAGATGCGCGACCACCTCGGTGTCCGTGTCGGAGGCCAGGTCGTGGCCGCGCTCGGTCAGCTCGGCCCGCAGACAGGCGAAGTTCTCGATGATGCCGTTGTGCACGACGGCGACCCGGCCCGCGTTGTCGAGATGCGGATGCGCGTTGGCGTCGGTCGGCCCGCCGTGCGTGGCCCAGCGGGTGTGCCCGATGCCCGTCGACCCCGCCGGCAGCGGCCGGTCGACGAGTTCCTTCTCCAGATTGACGAGTTTCCCGGCCCGCTTGGCCGCCGCCAGCCCGCCGTCCGCGAGCACGGCGACCCCGGACGAGTCGTACCCCCGGTACTCCAGCCGCTTCAGTCCGGCCATCACCACATCGAGCGCCGACTGCGACCCCACGTATCCCACGATTCCGCACATGCGCGGCAGCCTAGGCGCCGAAGCCCTCCCGAACACGGCACTTCGCGCCCGATTCCGGAAATTCCGGCCACCGGCCGAAGCGCCTGATACGGCATCCGGACACCCGGCGTGACGCACCCCACCCGCCACCCCGTTCAAACTCCGTTAACAATGGACTGTGATCTCTCCGGTCTCCCCGATGCCCCGGAGCGCCCACCGGCACAGGCCGGAGGCGACTCCCTACGTCGACCTCACCCGGGCCGAGTGGAGCGCGCTGCGCGACAAGACGCCGCTGCCGCTCACCGCCGACGAGGTCGAGAGACTGCGCGGCCTCGGCGATGTCATCGACCTCGACGAGGTGCGGGACATCTACCTCCCGCTGTCCAGACTCCTCAACCTCTACGTCGGCGCCACGGACGGCCTGCGGAACGCGCTGAACACCTTCCTCGGCGAGCAGGGCTCGCAGTCGGGCACCCCGTTCGTGATAGGGATCGCCGGTTCCGTGGCGGGCGGCAAGTCGACCGTGGCCCGTCTGCTCCAGGCGCTGCTGTCCCGCTGGCCCGAGCACCCGCGCGTGGAGCGGGTGACCACCGACGGCTTCCTGCTGCCGACCAAGGAGCTCCAGGCCCGCGGCCTGATGTCGCGCAAGGGATTCCCCGAGTCGTACGACCGCCGGGCGTTGACCCGGTTCGTCGCCGACATCAAGGCGGGCAAGGACGAGGTCACCGCCCCCGTCTACTCCCACCTGATCTACGACATCGTCCCCGGCGAGAAGCTCGTCGTACGGCGGCCCGACATCCTGATCGTCGAGGGCCTCAACGTCCTCCAGCCCGCCCTGCCCGGCAGCGACGGCCGCACCCGGGTCGGTCTCGCCGACTACTTCGACTTCAGCGTGTACGTCGACGCGCACGCCGAGGACGTCGAGGGCTGGTACCTCAACCGGTTCAGGAAGCTGCGCGCGACCGCCTTCCAGAACCCGGACTCCTACTTCCGCAAGTACACCCAGGTGTCCGAGGAGGAGGCCCTCGCCTACGCCCGCACCCAGTGGCGGACGATCAACAAGCCCAACCTGGTGGAGAACATCGCGCCCACCCGGGGCCGCGCCACCCTGGTGCTGCGCAAGGGCCCGGACCACAAGGTCCAGCGACTGCGGCTGCGCAAGCTGTAGAACGGCGGCCCGGCGGAAGCCTGATAGAAGAGCGTCATGCTGCACCTACGCCTGATCACCCCGCCCGACAGCACCGACGACGTGGTCCGGCTGATCGGGTCGACCGTCGGGACCGCGCACCTGGTCGTCCTGCCGGGCGCCGCCCGCGACCCGGCCGGCGATGTCGTCCTGTGCGATGTCGCCCGTGAGGCCGGTGACGAACTCATCGGCGGGCTGCGGGAGTTGGGGATCGACCGGACCGGCTCCATCGCCGTCGGCGCCATCGACCTGTCGCTGTCGCGGCGGGCGGACCGGGCCGAGGAGGAGGCGCCGGGCGAGGGCGCGGACGCGGTGCTGTGGGAGCACCTGGTGGACGCGACGCACGAGGAGTCGACGCTCACCGTCACCTACGTCGCGTTCCTGACCGTCGCCACCATGCTCGCGGCCTGCGGTGTGATGCTGGACAACGCGATCCTGATCGTGGGCGCGATGGCCGTGGGACCGGAGTTCGGCCCGCTCGCCGGCATCTCCACGGCGCTGGTGCGGCGGGCGCCGCGGCTGGTGGGGCGGTCGCTGTGGGCGCTGCTCGCCGGGTTCGCGGCGGCCATGGTGCTGACGGTGGGTTTCAGCTGGCTGCTGGACGCCTTCGGACTGTTCGAGAAGTCGATGGTGCAGGCGGCCCGGCCGAACACCGCGTTCATCTGGAAGCCGGACTGGATGTCCTTCGTGGTGGCCTTCCTCGCGGGCATCGCGGGCACCCTGTCCCTGACCTCCGCGAAGTCCGGCGCCCTGATCGGGGTGGCGATCTCGGTGACGACCGTCCCGGCCGCCGCGAACGCCGCCGTGGCCTTCAGCTACCGGGACTACTCCCAGACATGGGGCTCCACCTGGCAGCTGCTCGCCAACCTCGGCGGCATCGTCGCGGCGGGCACGCTCACACTGCTGGCCCAGAAGGCCTTCTGGACCTGGCAGCGCGAGCGCGCCCCGCAACTCCCTTAACCGAGAGCCGACTTCACGGCATCGGCCAACCGTCCCGCCACCGACCGCGCCTGGTCGATGTCGGCGGCCTCCACCATCACCCGCACCAGCGGCTCGGTGCCGGACGGCCGCAGCAGCACCCGTCCCGTGGAGCCGAGTTCACGCTCCGCCTCGGCGACCGCGGCGGCCAGGTCCGCGGAGGTGCCGACCCGGGTGCGGTCCACGTCCGGCACGTTGACCAGGACCTGCGGCAGCCGCGTCATCACGGCCGCGAGGTCCCGGAGCGTACGACCCGTTTCGGCGACCCGCGCCGCCAGCATCAGCCCGGTCAGCGTGCCGTCACCCGTGGTCGCGTGGTCCAGGATGATGACGTGGCCGGACTGCTCGCCGCCGAGCGCGTAGCCGTGCTCCTTCATCTCCTCCAGGACGTAGCGGTCGCCGACCGCGGTCTGGACGAGCGTCAGCCCCTCCCGCTCCATGGCCAGTTTGAAGCCGAGGTTCGACATGACGGTCGCGACGACGGTGTCGGAGCGCAGTGCGGAACGCTCCCGCATCGCCAGCGCGAGCACGGCCATGATCTGGTCCCCGTCGACCTCCTCGCCGGTGTGGTCCACGGCCAGGCAGCGGTCGGCGTCCCCGTCGTGCGCGATGCCGAAGTCCGCGCCGTGCTCGACGACGGCGGCCTTGAGCAGACCGAGGTGGGTCGAACCGCACCCCTCGTTGATGTTCAGCCCGTTGGGGTCCGCGCCGATCGTGACGACCTCGGCACCGGCCCGCGAGAACGCCTCCGGCGAGACCCGCGCGGCGGCGCCGTGCGCCTCGTCGAGGACGATCTTCAGCCCGTCGAGCCGGTTCGGGAGCACGCCGATGAGATGGGCGACGTACTGGTCGAAGCCTTCGTTGTAGTGCCGGACCCGGCCGACGCCCGCGCCGGTCGGGCGGTCCCAGGGGGCGCCGGTGCGGTGCTCCTCGTAGACCTTCTCGATCCGGTCCTCCAGCTCGTCGTCGAGCTTGTGGCCGCCGCGCGCCAGGAACTTCAGGCCGTTGTCGGGCATGGCGTTGTGGCTCGCGGAGAGCATCACACCGAGGTCGGCGCCCAGCACACCGGTGAGATACGCCACCGCGGGGGTGGGCAGCACACCGACGAGCAGTACGTCCACTCCCGAGCTGGCCAGGCCCGCGACCACCGCGGCCTCCAGGAACTCCCCGGACGCGCGCGGGTCCCGTCCGACCACGGCCGTCGCCCGGTGGCCCGCGAACGTGCCCGCCTCGGCGAGTACATGCGCCGCCGCGACGGAGAGGCCGAGCGCCAGCTCTGCCGTCAGATCCGCGTTGGCGACACCACGCACGCCGTCCGTGCCGAAGAGTCGTCCCACTTGTCCTCCTGAGGAAGGCGAAAATCCTGCAAGGCGAAAGTCCTGCGTTCCAGGCACAGGATGCCTGTTCATCCGATCGCACAAGCCTTTGAGCGTCTTGTGCCGTTATACGCCCCGCGCTGTGATAAACGAACGCCCCGGCAGCACGACTGGCGTGCCGCCGGGGCGTTCGGAGTACTGGGCCTGTCCGGCAGATCATGTTGCAGACGCGTGGCTTGGCACGCACATCTGCGGCGTTGTCGTCGGTCGCCGACGCTCCGCGTCGACTCCCTCCTCCGCCTTGCAGCTGTACGCACCAAGCCACGCTCCCCGGAGTCCGAAAGGACGCCCGGGTTCCCTGCGACCTGATCCGCCGGACAGGCCCCGTCGGCGCGATTTAGCGCTTGCTGTACTGCGGAGCCTTGCGGGCCTTCTTGAGACCGGCCTTCTTGCGCTCGACCGCACGGTCGTCGCGACGGAGGTAACCGGCCTTCTTGAGGGCGCCGCGGTTGTTGTCCACGTCGGCCTCGTTCAGCGCGCGGGCCACGCCGAGGCGCAGGGCACCGGCCTGACCGGAGACACCGCCGCCCGAGATACGGGCGATGACGTCGTAGCGGCCGTCGAGTTCGAGCACCTTGAAGGGCTCGTTGACTTCCTGCTGGTGGACCTTGTTCGGGAAGTAGTCCTCAAGCGTGCGCCCGTTGACCTTCCACTTGCCGGTGCCGGGCACGATGCGGACACGCGCGATGGCGTTCTTGCGACGGCCCAGGCCGGCGGCCGGCTGCGGGTCGCCGAAGCGGCCGGCGAGCGACTCGGAGGTGTACTCGCCCTCGACGGGCACCTCGGACTCGGTGGTGTAGCTCTCGATGTCGACAAGCTCGGTCTCGTTGTCTTCGACCGGCTGCTCAACGGTGGTCTCGGCCACGGTTCTCCTCAGATTCTTTTCTGTTTGGGGGTGTGGCCGGAACTACTGCGCGACCTGGGTGATCTCGAACGGCACCGGCTGCTGGGCAGCGTGCGGGTGCTGGTCGCCCGAGTAGACCTTCAGCTTGCTGATCATCTGACGGCCCAGGGTGTTCTTGGGGATCATGCCCTTGATGGCCTTCTCGACGGCCTTCTCGGGGTTCTTCGCCAGCAGCTCGTCGTAGCGGACGGAGCGCAGACCACCCGGGTAGCCGGAGTGGCGGTACGCCAGCTTCTGGGTCTTCTTGTTGCCGGACAGGTGAACCTTGTCGGCGTTGATGATGATGACGAAGTCGCCCATGTCCATGTGCGGGGCATAGGTCGGCTTGTGCTTGCCGCGGAGGAGGTTCGCGGCAGTGGTGGCCAGACGGCCGAGGACGATGTCCTGGGCGTCGATGACGTGCCACTGGCGAGTCACATCGCCGGGCTTGGGGCTGTACGTACGCACTTCGCAGCCTTCTTCTTCAGTGGATGGGTGCTGAAATTGGCATCACTGAAGCGATCGTGCAGCTGGGGACGACAGTGCCGGGTCCAGCGCCCGTATGCCGCCCACTGGTAACTGCTCCAGGGAACCCGCGCATAGGCCTCTGCCTGAGTACGACCAGGCCGATACGCATAACAAACCGTAAGAGTACCCGCGCCCGGCCGGACGGGTCAAAACGCGGCGGGACCGACCGGAGCGCGCACGGAAAGCGACGGCGAAAACACTCACCGCGACATCTCAACGTCAGTTCCCACAGGCCTCGTTGAGGCGCACCAGTACCCCCGTCCCCCCGTCTAGGATGCGACCCATGAGCTTCGGGCAGGGGGGACCCCAGTCCCAGTGGGATCCCTGGAAACCGCAATCGCAGCAGCCGTGGGGCGGCAACGTCGACGACGAGACCCCGGACTGGGCCGCGCTCGCCGACCGGGCGGAGACGCGCAACCGGCGCAAGAGACTGCTGCTCATAGGCGGCGGCGCGGTCGCGACGATAGCCGTCGGGACGGCCGTCGCCATGGCCGTCATGTCCGCGAACGGCGACGACACCGCGTCCGGCAGGCCGACGAACCTGCCCGCGAGCGGGTCCCTGCCCAGCGCCGACGCCACCTCGCCGTCCTTCGCGCCGACCAGCGCGCCGCCGCCGCTGGACCCGAAGGAGTTCATCTCCAGCAAGGCCAAGGACACCGCGCCGCTCAGCGCGCAACTCCTGTTCCCCGGCACGCAGTTGACCATGGGCTCGACCGTCTACAAGAAGGGTCCGACGGCCGACACCACCAACTGCGCCTCGGCCGCCCAGTCGACCCTCCCCAAGGTCCTCACGGCCAACGGCTGCACCCGGCTGATGCGCGTCACCTACACCAGGGACGACATCGCGGTGACGGTCGGCGTGGCCGTCTTCGACAGCGAGGCCCAGGCCGAGAAGGCCAAGGCGCAGGCGGACACGAAGAGCATCATCCGGTCACTGTCCGGCAAGGGCGTCAAGCCGTTCTGCGACGGCGCGGTGTGCCGCACGACCACCAACGCCTACGGCCGCTACGCCTACTTCACGATCGCCGGGTTCACCAGCGGCAAGGACGTGACGACGAAGGACACCGAGGTCTTCAGCACCGGCGACGACCTGGCCGAGTTCGCGTTCCGCCAGATCGGCCGAAGGGGCGAGGCGCAGGCCTCGGCGGCAGCGGCGGCCGGATAGCCCCGGTCGGCCCCGGCCCTGATCAGCCCCAGTCAGCCGCGTCTGTGGCGCAGCCGCAGCCGCAGCGGCACCACGGCCGACTCCAGCTGGGTGGCGAAGTTCATCTTGGACACGCCCTCGGTGCGCTCCTCGAAGCGGATCGGGATCTCGACCGCGCTGTGTCCGGCCCGTACGGCCTTGAACTTCAGCTCGACCTGGAAGCTGTACCCGGCGCTGTCCAGCGTCGCGAGGTCCACGTCGCGCAGCGTCCGCGCCGACCACAGGTTGAAACCGGCCGTGATGTCCCGGATCTCGGTGCCGAGCACGGTCCTGGCGTAGCGGTTGGCGAACCGGGACAGCAGGACGCGGTGCCTGCCCCAGTCCTCGGCGAGCGAGCCGCCCTCGACGTACCGGCTGCCGACGACCAGTCCGGCCCCCGAGGCCACGGCCGTGTCGAGCATCCGCAGGACCGCCTCGACCGGGTGGCTGCCGTCCGCGTCCATCTGGACGACGTAGTCCGCGCCCTCCGCGAGCGCGGCGCTCATGCCCGCGACGTACGCGCGCCCGAGGCCGTCCTTCTCGGTGCGGTGCAGCACACTCATCCGGTGCCGTCCGGCGGGCCGGCCGGCGTTGTGCTTCTCGGCGAGTTCCTCGGCGATCCGGCCGGTGCCGTCCGGGCTCGAATCGTCGACGATCTTCAGGTGCAGCCCGTCGATCGGCAGACCGAGGACCAGCTCGGCCGTCCGCGGCAGATTCGCCGCCTCGTTGTACGTCGGCATCACGATGGTGACCGGTACACCGGGGTGTCTGTCGTGGTCCGTCATGTCGTTCTCTTCCCTGCCTCGGCGGCGCCGCACGGCTCCGGGGCCGACGCCGTCACGATGTCTTGAGCCAGATGCGGTACTCGCTCGTGCCGTTCGCGTTGCGGAACGGGATCTCGGCGAGCAGCCGGTAGTGCGCGTTGCCCTTGACGGCCGCGGCGACGATGTCGTCCACCCTCGGGTTGGTGAGCCCGTCGAGCACGATCAGGTCGAAGTCGCCGTCCTTGACGGCCTCCTTGTAGGCCTGGTCGCCGCTGTAGTACTTGCCCTTCGCGTCCTTGTACTCCATGCCGAAGAGGCTGTGCCACTGCCGGTGCGTGGACTTCTCCCGCAGGTAGTAGACGGGCACCTCGGGCGTGGAGGCGAGGTAGGTGCCCTTGGAGTCCACGTGGGACTGGATGGCGGCGATCATCTTGCTGGAGTTGGGCCAGATGTCGAAACGCCGGTCCGCCTGCTGGATGCCCAGGCACAGCACGGCCGTCCAGAGCATGATGCCGAGCTGCGGATAGCGGAAGTGCGCCCCCATCAGCCGGTTCACGCCCACACCGGCCATCGGCGCGGCGAAGAGCAGTCCGAAACCGACGTGCTTGAACAGCGAGACCACGGTGCCCAGATGGATCTGGTACGCCGGTGCCAGCAGCGCCGTGGCGCACAGCACCAGGCCGAGCAGGGCCCGCCAGCGCCAGCCGGGGCCGCTGAGCCGCAGGGCCTGCGGGGACTCGTTCAGGCGGCTGCGCCGGACGTAGGAGACGGCACCGCCGACGGCGGCCAGGAACATCAGCCCGCCCCACCTGGCGGACTGCTCCAGCAGGAACTCGGTGGTGTCGGTGCCGTGCGCGCGGTCGGTGGTGGTCTGCCGTACACCGTCCATCAGGTCGGTGGTGTGCATGCCCACCACGACCAGGCCGCCGATACCGGCGCCCAGCAGCACCATCCGCAGGAACGCCCTGCCGCCCTTGTGCGGCCACGCGGTGAGCAGCGCGAGCACGACGATGGTCGGCAGGTACAGCGCGGACGCGTACTTCACGCCGACCGCGAGGACGGCGACGGGCGCGGCCAGCAGCACCGTGATCACCGGCGCCCGGTCGGTGCGCACCACGATCCAGGTGGTCAGGGCGAGCAGGAACACCGCGCACGCGTCGTAGGTGGCGAAGTAGCCCATGACCGCGGTCGACTGGATCACCGCGTAGAGCGCGGCGGCGGCGAGCGCGGCCCGCTCGCTGAACAGCCGGCGGGTGAAGGAGTACAGCAGCCCGGTGGTGCACAGCATGAAGAACAGGCTCAGCGTGCGCGCCCCGGCGAGCCCGAACTTCGAGTCCACGATCGCGGCGAGCACCGGGTAGAGCTGCGGCGAGCCGGAGAAGTAGGCGGCGTAGTCGCGGGGCAGCGGGGTGCCGTGCAGCAGGTTGGCGAGTTCGGAGTGACCGGCGGCCAGGTACAGCGCCTCGTCCTGGAACGCGGTGTTGGACAGCCGCAGCGACAGCGCCGCCTGGACGGCCAGGATGCACAGCAGCACGGCCCGGCTGACCCAGGCCCGCCGCCGGCTCGCCTCCATCTCCCAGCCGGCCTCGGGCGTCTCGGGGATCCGGTAGGCGGGCTCGTCGTCCGGCACCTGCTGGTACTGGACCGTGCGCAGGGCGTACGTCGGCTGGTCGTCGTGGTCGCCGCGCGGCTGCTCCGGGATCGCGACGGCGTACGACTGCTGCTGCGGCTCGTACGGCTGCTGCGACTCCTGCGGTTGCTGGTACGGCTCCGGGTACCGCTGCTGCGGCGGGGGCGTCCCGTCGGAGTTGAACCAGCCGCCGTCGTCGTCCTCGCCGTAGGGATCGTAGGGCTGGGGCGTGTAGTGGTCGTTTCGCGAGGTCATCACGGCTTCCGTACGTCGAAGCCGAAACGGTCGTCCGCGGCCAGCCGCCTGAACTCCTTGAGTGCCAGCGGGCTCGCCTCCAACCGCCAGTCGGCACGCTTCTTTTGGTTGAACCAGATGAAGCCGAGGATGTCGTCGTCGGCCTCGACTCCCGCGAACAGGTTGCGGATGTCGGCCCGTCGCCGCTCACCCGCCATCGCCGCGGTCTCGATCAGCATCATGGGCTTCTTGGTGAAGGTCCGGATCTCGTCGACGGTGGGGCCGAAGACGCTGCTGAAGGCGTTGTCCTGGCCGAGCGTCCAGTAGCCGACGAGCCCGACCCAGTCGACGTAGGCGTCACCGGGGTAGTACGGCTTGAGCCGCACGCTCTTGACCGGGTTGACGATGTTGGGCGACCAGGCCCAGATCACGTTCGAGGCGCCGGCGTCGAGGAAGATGTCGTGGATGTGCCGCCAGGCGGCCACGAACTGCTCGGGGGTCACATGCTTGGTGCCCCACTTCTCCCAGTAGCCGTTGAACTCGTCGGCGAAGTCGATCACGACGGGCAGGTTCAGTGTGCGGACCGCCTTCGCGTACTTCTCGATGTACGGGTCCGACCTGCCGGCCGCGATGTCGGCGAGGCCGGTGTCGAAGGGCTCCCAGGACATGAGGGTCAGGGCGCCCTCCTTCCAGGCCCGGCGCACCCCGCTGGCGTCGAAACCGTCGCCCCAGGCCGCGTAGTACTCCAGGAGGTTCGGCTGCTTGCCGGTCATCGTGGTGTACGCGTCGACGGGCGCCATGGAGTTCGGGGCGCCGTCGAGGGCGGCGCCGTAGTACTTCTTCCCGGGCCTCAGCAGGCCGGTGACGTCGTAGGGGATGTCGGCGTCCGGGGTGCGCGAGGCGCCGGTGCCGGTCTTCTTCGTCTGCGCCGAGCCGTCCGGGCCGCCGAGCACCGAGCAGCCGCTGAGGACGAGCACGGTGAGCAGGGCGGCGGTGACCGCGGCACGCGCGCGGGTGCGGAGCGGCATCAGGCGACCGTCTTCGCACGCGGCTGGACCAGTACCCGGCCCACGACCAGGGCGTAGAAGAGCCCGGAGGACAGGATCAGGGCGAAGTTCGGGGCGTCCATCGTGAACGACCGGTACACGGCGGCGACCACCCAGACCAGGGCGGTGCCCCCGCTCCAGACCCACATGCCGATCCAGAACCGGCGGGTCTTGTTCGTCCTGGCGCCGGAGGAGCCGGTGGGCTGCCAGCCCATGCGGTTCTTGCGGAGGATGTCCCAGATGGCGAAGACGTGCGCCCAGCCGTACATCATGCGGGCGGCCCAGGCCTCCAGGCGGTAGGGCGCCTTGTGCCACATCGGGAAGACGATCGTCGTGTAGACGATGCTGGGCAGCACCATCAGCAGGTGCTCGACCCTGAGTTTGCCGGGCATCAGCACCAGCAGCACGATCGGGATGACCGGGGCCGCGAAGGTGAACAGCGCGGTGTGGATGTAGTAGAAGAAGCCGGACATGTAGCAGAGCCGGCTGGACAGCTTGATCTCGCGCTGCCAGAACTTCTTGCTGCCGAGCAGGCTCATCGAGCCGGAGCACCAGCGGTACTGCTGGTTGAAGAAGGCGCCGGCGGTGTCCGGGCAGACCCCGGTGGAGACGGCGACCGGCACATACCGCAGGTCCCAGCCCAGACCGCGCAGGTCGAAGCCGGTGTGTACGTCCTCGGAGTGCTCGATGAGTGTCGTACCGCCGTTGGTCTCCAGCGCGGCCCGCCGGTACACGGCGCAGCTGCCGACGCAGATCGCGCCGTCGCTGCCCTGCCGGGAGACCTGCACGGACCGGTAGAACAGCTCCTGCACGGCGCCCGCGCCGCGCTCGATCCAGTTCTGCGAGTCCAGTACCCGGAAGTACTGCGGGGACTGGACGATGCCGATGCCCGGGTCGGCCTCCAGGTAGGGCAGCAGCTCTTCGAGGAGGTCGGCGCGCGGGGTGAAGTCGGCGTCCAGGATGAGGATGTACTGCCCGTCCGACTGCCCGAACCCGAAGTGCAGGTTGCCGGCCTTCTTGAACCAGCCGCGGTTCTCCCGGGTGCCGTAGCGGAAGCCGAAGTCGCGGGCCATGGCCGCGAGCCGGGGGTCGGCGCCGTCGTCGAGGACGAACGGGACGCAGACGCCGGGGTAGTGGTCGGCCATCTCCCGCACATGGCGCCAGGTGTTGTGCAGCACCTCGATGGGCTCACCGCACACCGGCAGGAACACGTCGACCGTGGGGTAGGTCTCGGGCCGCCAGTCGTGGACCAGCCGCTTGTGCCGGGCGATGTCGAAGTCCCTGCTGAAACCATTCACCCGGAGCGAGATCAGGTAGTAGACGACCGTGAAGACCAGCAGCGGGGTGTAGATCCACAGCACCGGCGTGGCCCGGGCGAGCTCGAACTGGCTCACCACCAGGCAGCAGAAGCTGATCAGCGAGCTGACCGTCAGGATCCACAGACGCCGGCGGGTGTAGGAGTACTTCTCCCGGTCCGTGGGCGGCAGCGGCAGCAGTCCCAGCGCGGGAGCGTCACCTCGCCCGGCCTTCCGCCGCCCGCCGCTCTGTCGCGCGGCACGACGGCCCCCGGTCCGCACCGGACCCACTGAACTCATGAAGAAAACCACCCGTGGCCTGATCGGCCTGTCAATCCCCGCCGGTGCTCGGCCTCCCCTGTCGAACCGCTGGCCGAGCTGCGAAAGAATATACGAGAGGTTGTGAAACAGGTAAGAGACGGACAGAGGCTTACGTCCGCTATGTCCATAAACGCCGGACATCTTTATCGAAAAGCTACGTAACCAACAGGTTTCACGTCCGAGATTTCGGGCACAAGCCTCTAATCCCCTTCAGTACCCGCTCCCGCCGACAGCGTCCGCCGGTTCCGCGCCTCCTTGTTCCGCGCGGCCAGCAGCCCGTCCGCCGGATACGCGACCTCCTCCAGCGTCAGCCCGTGCGGCCGTACGACATGCACGGCACTGTCCCGCACCCCCGCGTCCAGCACCTTCCGCGGCCACTCGGCACCCCGGTGCCCGTCGCCGACGAACAGCAGCGCGCCGACCATGGACCGCACCTGGTTGTGGCAGAAGGCGTCCGCGCGCACCTCGATCTCGACGACACCGTCCTCCCGCCGCCGCACCCCGAAGTCGAGGATCTCCCGGATCGTCGTCGCCCCCTCGCGCTTCTTCGCGTAGGCGGCGAAATCGTGCTCCCCCACCAGTGACCCGGCGGCGGTGTCCATCGCCTCGACGTCCAACTCCCAGTCGTGCCACAGCACATGGTTCCGCAGCAACGGGTCCACTCCCCCCGGCCGGTCCCCGACCCGGTAGACGTAGCGCCGCCACAGCGCCGCGAACCGCGCGTCGAACCCGACGGGAGCCTCCGCCAGCGACCACACCCGCACATCCCTCGGCAGCCGCCCGGCCAGCCGCTTCAGCAGCTTCTCCCGGTGCTCGGCCCAGAGCGGGACCGGCAGATCGACATGAGCCACCTGCCCCCGGGCATGCACCCCGGCATCCGTCCGCCCGGCCACGGTCAGGTCGTACGTCACGTCCCCCGCCCGCGTCACGGTCCGCAACGCGTCCTCGACCTCCCCCTGCACGGTCCGCCGCCCCCCGGCCTGCTTGGCCCACCCGGAGAACGCGGTCCCGTCGTAGGAGAGATCGAGCCGGACACGGACATGACCGGACGCTACGTCATCACTCACACCGAGATCCTTTCAGGTACACAAAAGCGGGCCCGCCCCTCGAAAGGAACGGACCCGCCAACACGCCCGCTTTTTGGGGCGCGGGACTGCACTGATATGCGGCTACCGCCGCGCGAGCGCGACCAGCCACGACGGCGGGTCGGCCAAAAACGGTGTTACGCGTCCTTGGTCTCTTCGTCGGCCTCGACCTCGGCCGGCTTCGTGTCCTCGACGACCTCGGCCGGAGCCGCAGCCTCGGCGTCCTTCGCCGCACGCTTCGTCGCGGCCTCGGCCTCACCCGTCGCGGCCTGCGCGACAGTCAGCGCCTCGACCAGCTCGATGACAGCCATGGGCGCGTTGTCGCCACGACGGTTACCGATCTTGGTGATACGGGTGTAGCCACCGGGACGGTTCTCGTAGCGCGGGCCGATCTCGGTGAAGAGCGTGTGGACGACGCTCTTGTCCGTGATCACCTGGAGCACCTGACGGCGGTTGTGAAGGTCGCCCTTCTTCGCCTTGGTGACCAGCCGCTCGGCGTACGGCCGCAGCTTGCGGGCCTTCGCCTCGGTGGTGGTGATACGGCCGTGCTCGAAGAGCGACTTCGCGAGGTTCGCGATGAGCAGCTTCTCGTGCGCGGCGCTGCCGCCCAGACGGGCACCCTTGGTGGGCTTCGGCATTTCTTTCTCCTTGGTATCTGCCCCGGCCGTATGAGGTACCGGAGTCAGGACCCGGTGAGCGGACGCTCACCGGCAACAACCGATCAGTACTGCTCGGTCTCCACGAAACCCGCGTCCATGTCGTCGTCGGCACCGAAGGCGTCGGCGGCGGCGGTCGGGTCGAATCCGGGCGGGCTGTCCTTCAGGGCCAGGCCCATGCCGGCCAGCTTCGCCTTGACCTCGTCGATGGACTTCGCGCCGAAGTTGCGGATGTCCAGGAGGTCGGCCTCGGAACGAGCCACGAGCTCACCCACGGAGTGGATGCCCTCGCGCTTGAGGCAGTTGTAGGAGCGGACGGTGAGTTCCAGCTCCTCGATCGGCAGGGCGAGGTCGGCGGCCAGGGCGGCGTCCGTGGGGGACGGGCCCATGTCGATGCCCTCGGCGTCGATGTTCAGCTCGCGCGCGAGACCGAACAGCTCCACCAGGGTCTTGCCGGCCGACGCCATCGCGTCACGGGGACGCATCGCCTGCTTGGTCTCGACGTCGACGATCAGCTTGTCGAAGTCGGTGCGCTGCTCGACACGCGTCGCCTCGACCTTGTACGTCACCTTCAGCACCGGCGAGTAGATCGAGTCGACCGGGATCCGGCCGATCTCCTGACCCACCTGCTTGTTCTGCACGGCGGAGACGTAGCCGCGGCCACGCTCGACCGTGAGCTCCATCTCCAGCTTGCCCTTGCCGTTCAGCGTGGCGAGGACCAGGTCGGGGTTGTGCACCTCGACACCGGCCGGGGGCGCGATGTCGGCGGCGGTGACCAGACCCGGGCCCTGCTTGCGCAGGTACATCACGACCGGCTCGTCGTGCTCGGACGACACGACGAGCTGCTTGATGTTGAGGATCAGGTCGGTGACGTCCTCCTTGACGCCCGGCACGGTGGTGAACTCGTGCAGGACACCGTCGATCCGGATGCTGGTGACAGCGGCTCCGGGGATCGAGGAGAGGAGCGTACGGCGGAGGGAGTTGCCGAGGGTGTAGCCGAAGCCGGGCTCCAGCGGCTCGATCACGAACCGGGAACGGAACTCGTCAACGACCTCTTCGGTCAGAGACGGACGCTGAGCGATCAGCATGAGGTGATTCCTTCAGTCATGGACACCCACTATTTGATGTCCTGCTGCTACTGCAAGGGTACGGGCGATACGCCTCCGAAGAGCCGTACCGCCCGAAAGCCCAGAACTACCGGCCGTGCGTCAGACGCGGCGGCGCTTCGGCGGACGGCAGCCGTTGTGCGGGGTGGGGGTGACGTCCTGGATGGAGCCGACCTCAAGACCGGTGGCCTGGAGGGAGCGGATCGCGGTCTCGCGACCGGAGCCCGGGCCCTTCACGAAGACGTCGACCTTGCGCATGCCGTGCTCCTGCGCGCGACGGGCGGCCGACTCGGCGGCCATCTGCGCGGCGAAGGGGGTGGACTTGCGCGAGCCCTTGAAGCCGACGTGGCCGGCGGAGGCCCAGGAGATCACGTTGCCCGAGGGGTCCGTGATCGAGACGATCGTGTTGTTGAACGTGCTCTTGATGTGCGCGTGGCCGTGAGCGACGTTCTTCTTTTCCTTGCGGCGCACCTTCTTGGCAGCGCCCTGACGACCCTTGGGGGGCATCTATTACTCCTACGGGGAGGTGGTCGGTCCTACAGCGAAGACCGCTGGTGAAGCGTTGTCCGCTGCGGACTACTTCTTGCCGGGCTTCTTCTTGCCGGCGATGGCGCGACGCGGACCCTTGCGGGTACGAGCGTTCGTGCTGGTGCGCTGACCGCGGACGGGCAGACCACGACGGTGGCGAAGACCCTGGTAGCAGCCGATCTCCACCTTGCGGCGGATGTCGGCCTGGATCTCGCGACGGAGGTCACCCTCGGTCTTGATGTTGGCGTCGACGTACTCGCGGATCGCGACGAGCTGCTCTTCCGAGAGATCGCGAACGCGGGTGTTGGGGTCGATGCCGGTCTCGGCCAGCGTCAGCTGGGAAAGGGTCCGACCAATGCCGAACACGTAGGTGAGGGCGACCTCCACGCGCTTTTCGCGCGGGATGTCGACACCGGAAACGCGTGCCATTCAATGGCTCCAGTTGATCTTCGGAGGTCTTCCACAGAACCGGATCCCGCCCGCCGGCCCCTTCTTTCGAAGAGTTGGTACGAACCGGGTCCCCGGCCTCCGAGCCGGGGGTGTCGGACGAGCTGCTGCCCGTCCGGGTCCTGCGTATGAACAAATTCAGCTCGCGTCGCGCGAATCTCTGCGATGTCGATGCAGAGGGATCGGTCGATCGTGCGTCAGCCCTGGCGCTGCTTGTGGCGCGGGTTCTCGCAGATGACCATGACCCGACCGTGACGGCGGATCACCCTGCACTTGTCGCAGATCTTCTTGACGCTCGGCTTGACCTTCATGAGATTGAGGTTCTCCGAGTCAGAGGGATCTACTTGTAGCGGTAGACGATCCGGCCACGCGTGAGGTCGTACGGAGACAGCTCCACCACGACCCGGTCGTCAGGGAGGATACGGATGTAGTGCATACGCATCTTGCCGCTGATGTGTGCCAGGACCTGGTGGCCGTTCTGGAGCTCGACCTTGAACATGGCGTTCGGAAGAGACTCGACGACAGTGCCCTCGATCTCGATGGCACCTTGCTTCTTGGCCACGCTTCGCCCTTCGAATCGACTACCTTGATCGACTCAGTGCGCCCCCGCACGGGGTACGTGCGGGATGCATGCGGACATGCGGGTGCACGAGAGCCGACGAGTCAGTCTACGTCAGGGCCCTCGGAAAGACGAATCGAGGAAGGATGCCCCACCTGCATGATCGTTAAGCAAGGGGATCCGGCGCGGCCGTGATCCCGAACTCGGCCAGCTTCGCCCGGCCCCCGTCGGGAGAGGTGAGCACCAGCGGCCCCTCCTCGGTCAGCGCGACCGAGTGCTCCCAGTGCGAGGACCAGGTGCCGTCCGTGGTGATGACCGTCCAGTCGTCCGAGAGGACCTCGGTCTTCGGCGTACCGAGCGACACCATCGGCTCGATCGCCAGGCAGAAACCGGGGATCAGCTTCGGCCCCTTGCCCCGCCGCTTCTCCACGTAGTTCAGCAGATGCGGGTCCATGTGCATCTCGGTACCGATGCCGTGGCCGCCGTAGTCCTCGACGATCCCGTACTTGCCGCCGCCGGGCTTCGGCTGGCGGCGGATGTACGTCTCGATGGCGCGGGAGATGTCGACCAGGCGGTTGCCGAGCTTCATCGCGGCGATGCCCGCCCACATCGACCCCTCGGTCACCCGGGACAGCTCGATGAGTTCCGGGGCGTGGCCGGAGCCGACGAAGGCGGTGTACGCGGCGTCGCCGTGCCAGCCGTCGATGATCGCGCCGCAGTCGATGGAGATGATGTCGCCGTCCTTGAGGACCACCTCGTCGGAGGGGATGCCGTGGACGACGACCTCGTTCACCGAGGTGCAGATGGTGGCCGGGAAGCCGCCGTAGCCCAGGAAGTTGGGCTTGGCGTTGTGGTCGGCGAGGACCTTGCGGGCCACCTCGTCCAGATCCTTCGTGCTCGCGCCGGGGACGGCCGCCTCACGCGTGGCCGCGTGGATCGCGGCGACGACCAGCCCCGCCTCGCGCATCTTGGCGATCTGCTCGGGGGTCTTGATCTGCACCATGGGGGCCTGCGCTCTCCGTCTTCCGCGTCACGTGGGAATGGCCGTACAAGAAACGGCTGTACACAACAGTACGGCCGCGACGCCCCTGGGGGCACCGCGGCCGGAACTGGTGGGCGACTACTTGTCGTCGTCGCCGTCGTCGTCGCGCTTCAGCGCGTCCAGCGCGCGCTGGGTGATCTCGTCCACCGGGCCGAGCGAGGAGATCGTGACCACCAGGCCCTGGGCCTTGTAGTAGTCGATGATCGGCTCGGTCTGCGTGTGGTAGACCTCCAGCCGGGTGCGGACCGTGTCCTCGGAGTCGTCGTCGCGCTGGTACAGCTCGCCGCCGCAGACGTCACAGACGCCGTCCTGCTTGGCCGGGCTGTACGTCACGTGGAAGACGTGACTGGAGTCCTTCCGGCAGATGCGGCGGCCGGCGATGCGCTTGACCACCTCGTCCTCGGAGACCTCCAGGTCCAGCACCGCGTCCAGCTGGATGCCCTCGGTCGTCAGCAGCTCGTCCAGCGCCTCGGCCTGCGACACATTGCGCGGGAAGCCGTCCAGCAGGAAGCCGCCGACGGCGTCCGGCTGCTCCATGCGGTCCTTGGCCATCGCGATGGTGACCTCGTCCGGGACCAGGTTGCCCGCGTCCATGTAGGACTTCGCCAGTTTGCCGAGTTCCGTGGCCTGACTGATGTTGGCACGGAAGAGATCGCCGGTGGAGATGTGCGGGATGTGCAGCGTCTTGGCCAGTCGCACAGCCTGCGTTCCCTTACCGGCGCCCGGCGGCCCGACGAGGACGATTCGCATCAGCGGAGGAACCCTTCGTAATTGCGCTGCTGGAGCTGGCTCTCGATCTGCTTCACCGTCTCAAGACCGACACCCACGATGATGAGGATGCTGGTCCCGCCGAAGGGGAAGTTGCCGCTTGCGTTGAAGCCGACCAACGCCATCGTCGGTACGAGAGCGATCAGACCCAGATACAGCGAACCCGGCCAGGTGATCCGGTTGAGTACGTAGCTCAGGTACTCAGCGGTGGGCCGGCCAGCCCGGATGCCCGGGATGAAGCCACCATACTTCTTCATGTTGTCGGCGACTTCCTCGGGGTTGAACGAGATCGCCACGTAGAAGAACGCGAAGAAAACGATCAGGAGGAAGTAGCTGACCAGGTAGATCGGGTGGTCGCCCTTGGTCAGGTTCTGTGTCACCCAGTTCTTCCAGGCGGAGTTGCCGCTGGAGAACTGCGCGACCAGGGCCGGGATGTAGAGCAGCGAGGACGCGAAGATGACGGGAATCACACCCGCCTGATTGACCTTCAGCGGGATGTAGGTCGACGTACCGCCGTAGGAACGGCGGCCGATCATGCGCTTCGCGTACTGGACCGGGATGCGGCGCTGGGCCTGTTCGACGAAGACCACCAGGCCGACCATGACCAGGCCGACGAGGATAACGGTGCCGAACTCGATCCAGCCGTCGGCCAGCGTGCCCTGCTTCTTGATGGCCCACAGCGCGGAGGGGAAGGTGGCCGCGATCGAGATGAACATCAGGATCGACATGCCGTTGCCGATGCCGCGGTCGGTGATGAGCTCGCCGAGCCACATCACGACGCCGGTGCCGGCGGTCATGGTGACGACCATGGTGATCGTGGTGAAGATGGCACGGTCCGGGACGATGTTCGTCGCGACCGTGCAGCCGGAGAAGAGGGCGCCACTGCGGGCGGTGGCCACCAGGCCGGTGCCCTGGAGGATGGCGAGCGCCACGGTCAGATAGCGCGTGTACTGCGTGATCTTCGCCGTACCGGCCTGGCCCTCCTTCTTGAGGGCTTCCAGACGCGGGATCACCACGGTCAGCAGCTGCAGAATGATGCTCGCCGTGATGTACGGCATGATGCCGAGCGCGAAGACCGTGATCTGCAGCAGCGCACCGCCGGAGAACATGTTGACCAGACCGAAGAGGCCCTGGTTGCCGGAGGCCTCGGTCACACACTGCTGTACGGCCGTGTAGTTGACGCCGGGGATCGGGACGTGGGTACCGACCCGGTAGACCACGATGATGCCCAGCGTGAAGAGCAGCTTCTTGCGCAGGTCGGGCGTCCTGAACGCCCGGGCGAACGCGGTGAGCACGGTGCCTCCTGCGACCCCCGCGCCAGTGCGTCAAGGGTGACGGTCTTGAGGTTCGACGAATACGGAAGAGAACAGTGCAGGCCACCTTACCGGCGACGCTGCCCCCGTGGAACGACCAACCGGGGATACCCCGTTATGGGGTATCCCCGGTCGGGATCGTTTACGTCATCGCGCTCAGACGAGCTCGGTGACAGTACCGCCGGCGGCGGTGATCTTCTCCTTGGCGGAGCCGGAGACGGCGTCCACCGTCACCTGCAGCGCCACCGAGATCTCGCCCTGGCCGAGGACCTTGACGAGGCTGTTCTTGCGCACCGCGCCGTTGGCGACGAGACCCTCTACGGTGACCTCGCCACCCTCCGGGTACAGGGCCGCCAGCTTGTCGAGGTTCACGACCTGGTACTCGGTCTTGAACGGGTTGCGGAAGCCCTTCAGCTTCGGGAGACGCATGTGGAGGGGCATCTGGCCACCCTCGAAGCGCTCCGGAACCTGGTAGCGGGCCTTCGTGCCCTTGGTACCACGACCGGCCGTCTTACCCTTCGACGCCTCACCACGACCCACACGGGTCTTGGCGGTCTTGGCGCCGGGGGCGGGACGGAGGTTGTGGATCTTGAGCGGGTTGTTCTCCGCCATGATCAGTCGACCTCCTCAACCGTCACGAGGTGGCGGACGGTGTGCACCATGCCGCGGAACTCGGGGCGGTCCTCCTTGACGACCACGGTGTTGATGCCCTTGAGACCAAGGGACCGCAGTGTGTCACGGTGGTTCTGCTTGCTGCCGATGTACGACTTCGTCTGCGTGACCTTGAGGCGAGCCATTACGCACCCGCCCCGGCACGCGCACGCAGCAGGGCCGCGGGGGCGACGTCCTCAAGGGGCAGACCGCGGCGGGCCGCGATCTCCTCGGGACGCTGCAGGCCCTTGAGGGCCGCCACGGTCGCGTGCACGATGTTGATCGCGTTGGACGAGCCGAGCGACTTCGACAGGATGTCGTGCACGCCGGCGCACTCCAGGACGGCTCGCACCGGACCACCGGCGATGACGCCGGTACCGGGGGAAGCAGGCTTGAGCAGGACGACGCCCGCGGCCTTCTCGCCCGTGATCGGGTGCGGGATGGTGCCCTGGATACGGGGGACCTTGAAGAAGTGCTTCTTGGCCTCCTCAACACCCTTGGCGATGGCGGCCGGCACCTCCTTGGCCTTGCCGTAACCGACACCCACGGTGCCGTCACCGTCGCCCACCACGACCAGCGCGGTGAAGCTGAAGCGACGACCACCCTTGACAACCTTGGCGACGCGGTTGATCGCGACTACGCGCTCAACGTACGCGGTCTTCTCGGCGGCAGCAGCGCCGCCGTCACGGCCCTTCCGGTCCCGCCGCTCGCCGCCACCGGCACCGCTTCCACGGCGCTGGGGTCCAGCCATTGGATTACCTCTCTCTTTCCGCTAGCTACGGAAGCGACTAGAACTTCAGTCCGGCTTCGCGGGCGGCGTCCGCCAGGGCGGCGATGCGCCCCGCGTACTGATTGCCACCGCGGTCGAATACGACAGCCTCGACACCGGCGGCCTTGGCGCGCTCGGCGACCAGGGCGCCGACCGACTTGGCCTGCGCGGACTTGTCGCTCTCGCCGCCGCGGATCGAGGTGTCCAGGGTCGACGCCGACGCCAGGGTGTGACCCTTGATGTCGTCGATGACCTGGGCCACGATGTGGCGGTTGGAGCGGGTCACGACCAGGCGCGGACGCTCAGCCGTACCGGAAATGTGCTTCCGGATGCGGATGTGACGACGCTTGATGGCAGCACGCTTGTAAGCGTCGCCCTTAGCGATCTTCGTACCGTATGCCATGGCTTACTTACCCGCCTTTCCGACCTTGCGCCGGATGACTTCGCCCTCGTACTTGACGCCCTTGGCCTTGTACGGGTCGGGCTTGCGCAGCTTGCGGATGTTGGCCGCAACCTCGCCGACCTTCTGCTTGTCGATGCCCTCGACCGAGAAGTGCGTCGGGTTCTCGACCTTGAACGAGATACCCTCGGGCGCCTCGACCGTGATCGGGTGGCTGTAGCCGAGCGCGAACTCCAGGTTCGATCCCTTGGCCGCCACGCGGTAACCGACACCGCTGATTTCGAGCTTCTTCACGTAACCCTCGGTCACGCCGGTGATCATGTTCGCCACCAGCGTGCGGGACAGGCCGTGCAGGGCCTTGTTCTGACGCTCGTCGTTGGGGCGGGTGACGTTGAGAACGCCGTCCTCACCCTTGGCGATGTCGATCGGCGAAGCGACGGTGTGGGTCAGGGTGCCCTTGGGGCCCTTGACCGAGACCGTACGGCCGTCGATGGTGACGTCCACGCCGGCGGGAACCGTGATGGGGAGCTTGCCAATACGCGACATAGCTTCTTCCGATTCCTTTCCGCTACCAGACGTAGGCGAGGACTTCTCCGCCTACGCCCTTCTTGCCGGCCTGCTTGTCGGTGAGGAGACCGTGCGACGTGGAGATGATCGCCACGCCGAGGCCACCGAGCACCTTGGGCAGGGAGGTGGACTTCGCGTACACCCGGAGACCGGGCTTGGAGATCCGCTTGATGCCCGCGATGGAGCGCTCACGGTTCGGGCCGAACTTCAGCTCAAGGACGAGGTTCTTGCCGACCTCGGCGTCCTCGACCTTCCAGCCCGTGATGAAGCCCTCCTGCTGGAGGATCTCCGCGATGTGAGACTTGATCTTGGACGCCGGCATCGTCACGGAGTCGTGGTATGCCGAGTTCGCGTTTCGCAGACGCGTAAGCATGTCTGCGATCGGATCAGTCATGGTCATGAATTGGCCTTCGGCCTCTCTCGCCGGGGTTTCCAGGTGCCCATCCCTCTCCTCGATCCGAGACGAGGCGGGTGCGGTGCGGTGGACCTACGGCGTAGTAAGTCGTATGGGCGGCAATCAGGCGCCCAACCCCCCTAGCCTAAGCCATGGAGGGGTGGGCACCTGACCGTGCCCTCTGCTTACCGAGAGCTTCGGGAGTCCGGAACTACCGGACTACCAGGAGCTCTTGGTCACGCCCGGCAGCTCGCCACGGTGAGCCATCTCACGAAGGCACACGCGGCAGAGGCCGAACTTGCGGTACACGGAGTGCGGACGGCCGCAGCGCTGGCAGCGGGTGTAGCCACGCACACCGAACTTGGGCTTACGAGCAGCCTTGGCAATCAGAGCCTTCTTCGCCATCTCGCTTACGCCTCCTTGAAGGGGAAGCCGAGGTGACGGAGAAGGGCACGGCCTTCGGCGTCGTTGGTCGCCGTGGTCACCACGGTGATGTCCATACCCCGGACGCGGTCGATCTTGTCCTGGTCGATCTCGTGGAACATGACCTGCTCGGTGAGACCGAAGGTGTAGTTGCCACGACCGTCGAACTGCTTGGGAGACAGACCGCGGAAGTCGCGGATGCGCGGGAGCGCGAGCGACAGGGTGCGGTCCAGGAACTCCCACATACGGTCGCCACGGAGCGTGACGTGGGCACCGATCGGCTGACCCTCGCGCAGCTTGAACTGCGCGATGGACTTGCGGGCCTTGGTGATGGCCGGCTTCTGACCGGTGATCGTGGTCAGGTCACGGACGGCACCGTCCATGAGCTTGGAGTCACGGGCGGCGTCGCCGACACCCATGTTGACCACGATCTTGACGAGGCCGGGGATCTGCATGACGTTCTCGTAGGAGAACTCTTCCTGCAGCTTGCCCGCGATCTCCTCGCGGTACTTCGTCTTGAGACGCGGAGTGGTGGTGGTAGTCATCAGATGTCCTCACCCGTCCGCTTGGCAACGCGGATCTTGTTGCCCTCGTCGTCGAAGCGGTAGCCGACGCGCGTGACGACCTTGTTGCCGTCCTTCTCAACGACCAGCTGGACGTTGGAGACGTGGATCGGCGCCTCGGTCGTGACGATGCCACCGGCCTGCGAGCCCTTGGCGGTGGGGCCGGCCTTGGTGTGCTTCTTGACCCGGTTGACACCCTCGACCAGGACGCGCTCGTCGCGCGGGTAAGCGGCAATGACCTTGCCCTGCTTGCCCTTGTCCTTGCCGGTGATGACCTGAACCGTGTCACCCTTCTTGATCTTCATGCTTACAGCACCTCCGGAGCCAGCGAGATGATCTTCATGAACTTCTTCTCGCGCAGCTCACGCCCGACCGGGCCGAAGATGCGGGTGCCGCGAGGGTCGCCGTCGTTCTTCAGAATGACGGCGGCGTTCTCGTCGAAGCGGATGTACGAGCCGTCCGGACGACGGCGCTCCTTCACGGTGCGAACGATGACGGCCTTGACGACGTCACCCTTCTTCACGTTGCCACCGGGGATCGCGTCCTTGACGGTGGCGACGATGACGTCACCGATGCCCGCGTAGCGGCGACCGGAGCCACCGAGCACACGGATGCAAAGGATTTCCTTCGCACCAGTGTTGTCGGCGACGCGCAGTCGCGACTCCTGCTGGATCACGTCTATCTCCTGTTTGTCTGCCGGTTCCCGGCAGGGGCCGCCTCTTCACGAGGGGAGGCCCCTGCCGAGCCTGGCGGAACTGTCCTGCGGGGGTGCCCGCAGGAGATTTACTTGGCCTTTTCGAGGATCTCGACGATGCGCCAGCGCTTCGTCGCGGACAGCGGACGCGTCTCCATGAGGAGGACGCGGTCGCCGACGCCTGCGGCGTTCTGCTCGTCGTGGGCCTTGAGCTTGTTCGTACGGCGGATGACCTTGCCGTACAGCGCGTGCTTGACGCGGTCCTCGACGGCGACGACGACGGTCTTGTCCATCTTGTCGCTGACGACGAGACCCTCACGGGTCTTGCGGAAGCCGCGGGAAGCGGTCTGCTCTTCAGTCACGTTGCTCTCGCTCATCAGGCGCTCTCCACCGTCTCGATGCCCAGCTCGCGCTCACGCATCAGGGTGTAGATCCGCGCGATGTCCTTCCGGACGGCCTTGAGCCGACCGTGGTTTTCGAGCTGACCGGTCGCCGCCTGGAAGCGGAGGTTGAACAGCTCTTCCTTGGCTTCGCGGAGCTTCGCGAGAAGCTCCTCGTCACCCAGTTCGCGCAGCTCGGACGCCTTGGTACCGGCCGACATCACGCTTCACCTGCCTCGCGCTTGACGATCCGGCACTTCATCGGCAGCTTGTGGGCTGCGCGAGTGAGGGCCTCACGGGCGATCTTCTCGTTGGGGTAGGACAGCTCGAACATGACCCGGCCCGGGTGCACGTTCGCGATCCACCACTCGGGAGAACCCTTACCGGAACCCATGCGGGTCTCGGCGGGCTTCTTCGTGAGCGGGCGGTCCGGGTAGATGTTGATCCAGACCTTGCCGCCACGCTTGATGTGGCGGGTCATCGCGATACGGGCGGCCTCGATCTGGCGGTTCGTCACGTAGGCCGGCGTGAGGGCCTGAATGCCGTACTCGCCGAACGAAACCTGCGTACCGCCCTTGGCCTGACCACGACGCTTGGGGTGGTGCTGCTTGCGGTGCTTGACCCTACGGGGGATCAGCATGTCGGTCAGGCCTCCGTTCCGGTGCTCTCAGCCGGAGCGGCAGCGGCGGCGGGAGCCTCGGCCTTGGGGGCCTCGGCAGCCGGCGCGGACTGCTGCTGCGGCTTGCGGCCGCGGCCGCCACGCTCGCCACCGCGGCCACCGCCGCGGGCCGGGCGGTCGCCGCCCGGGCCGCCACCGCGCGCCGGGCGGTTACCCGCACGGGCAGCGGCGTTCTCGGCGCGGACCTCGGCGATGTTCTTGACGTCGCCCTTGTAGATCCAGACCTTCACACCGATGCGGCCGAAGGTCGTCTTGGCCTCGAAGAAGCCGTAGTCGACGTTCGCGCGGAGCGTGTGCAGGGGCACACGGCCCTCGCGGTAGAACTCCGAGCGGGACATCTCGGCGCCGCCGAGGCGGCCACCGCACTGGATCTTGATGCCCTTGGCGCCGGCCTTCATCGCCGACTGCATGCTCTTGCGCATGGCACGGCGGAAGGAGACGCGGGAGGACAGCTGCTCGGCGACGGCCTGGGCCACCAGCTGAGCGTCCGTCTCCGGGTTCTTGACCTCAAGGATGTTCAGCTGGACCTGCTTGCCGGTCAGCTTCTCCAGGTCACCGCGGATGCGGTCGGCCTCGGCGCCGCGGCGGCCGATGACGATGCCCGGGCGAGCGGTGTGGATGTCCACACGCACACGGTCACGGGTGCGCTCGATCTCCACCTTCGAGATGCCGGCGCGCTCCATGCCGGACGTCATCATCCGACGGATGGCGACGTCTTCCTTGACGTAGTCCTTGTACAGCTTGTCGGCGTACCACCGGGACTTGAAGTCCGTGGTGATGCCGAGCCGGAACCCGTGCGGGTTAACCTTCTGGCCCATTACCGGGTTCCTTCCTTGCTGCTGACGACCACGGTGATGTGGCTGGTCCGCTTGCGGATCCGGTAGGCGCGGCCCTGGGCACGCGGACGGAACCGCTTCAGGGTCGGGCCCTCGTCGACGTACGCCTCGGAGATGAAGAGGCTGTCGGCGTCGGTGTGGTCGTAGTTGTGCGCGGCGTTGGCAATGGCGCTGTCCAGCACCTTGCCGACCGGCACGCTCGCGGCCTGCGGGGCGAAACGCAGGACCGCCTGAGCCTCCGTGGCATCCATGCCACGGATGAGGTCCACCACGCGGCGGGCCTTCATGGGCGTGACGCGGATGTACCGCGCCTGGGCCCTGGCTTCCATGGTTGTCCCTTCAGTGTTTGTCATGGTCGTTCACCCCGCGTTAGCGGCGCTTCGACTTCCGGTCGTCCTTGACGTGACCCCGGAAGGTGCGCGTCGGCGAGAACTCGCCGAGCTTGTGGCCGACCATCGACTCGGTGACAAACACCGGGATGTGGGTCTTGCCGTTGTGCACCGCGATCGTGTGGCCGAGCATGGCCGGGACGATCATCGAGCGGCGGGACCAGGTCTTGATGACGTTCTTGGAACCGGCTTCGTTCTGGGCGTCCACCTTCTTGATGAGGTGTCCGTCGACGAAGGGCCCCTTCTTGAGACTGCGCGGCATCTAAACCCGCTCCTAGCGCTTCTTGTTCGTCTTGCGGCGGCGGACGATGTACTTGTTCGAAGCCTTCTTCGGCGAACGAGTACGACCCTCCTTCTGACCCCACGGGGAGACCGGGTGGCGACCACCGGAGGTCTTGCCCTCACCACCACCGTGCGGGTGGTCGACCGGGTTCATCGCGACACCGCGGACGGTCGGGCGTACGCCCAGCCAGCGCTTGCGGCCGGCCTTGCCCCAGTTGATGTTGCTCTGCTCGGCGTTGCCGACCTCGCCGACCGTGGCGCGGCAGCGCTGGTCGACCAGGCGGATCTCACCGGAGGGCATGCGGAGGTGGGCCATGGTGCCCTCCTTCGCGAGCAGCTGCACGGAGGCACCGGCGGAGCGGGCGAACTTGGCGCCGCCACCGGGACGGAGCTCGATCGCGTGGATCGTGGTACCGACCGGGATGTTGCGGAGCGCCAGGTTGTTGCCCGGCTTGATGTCGGCCCCGGGACCGTTCTCGACGCGGTCGCCCTGCGACAGGTTGCGGGGGGCGAGGATGTAGCGCTTCTCGCCGTCCGCGTAGTGCAGCAGCGCGATGCGCGCGGTGCGGTTGGGGTCGTACTCGATGTGCGCGACCTTCGCCGGCACGCCGTCCTTGTCGTGACGACGGAAGTCGATCACTCGGTAGGCGCGCTTGTGTCCGCCACCCTGGTGGCGAACGGTCACACGACCGGCGTTGTTACGGCCGCCCTTGCTGTGCAGCGGGCGGACCAGCGACTTCTCCGGCGTGGACCGCGTGACCTCGACGAAGTCGGCGACGCTGGAGCCACGACGGCCCGGCGTAGTCGGCTTGTACTTGCGGATTCCCATTTCTCAGTCCTCGTCCGATATCGGACGATCCGACCCGCTTACGCGGCCGGACCGCCGAAGATGTCGATACGGTCGCCCTCAGCGAGGGTCACGATCGCGCGCTTGGAGCCCGCGCGCTGACCGAAACCGGTCTTGGTGCGCTTGCGCTTGCCCTGGCGGTTGATCGTGTTGACCCCGGTGACCTTGACCGAGAAGACCGCCTGGACGGCCTGCTTGATCTGGGTCTTGTTCGCGCCCGGGGCGACGATGAAGGTGTACTTGCCCTCGTCGAGGAGCGCGTAGCTCTTCTCCGAGACGACCGGCTTCAGCAGCACGTCACGGGGGTCCGTGTACGACTTGCTGATCGGCGTCTCGACGGTGTTCTTGCCTTCGGCCTCGTGGCGCTTCGCCTTGGCGACGCGCGCGGCCTTGGCGGCCTTGGCCGCCTTGGAGGCGATGCTCGGGTGACGCGTAGCCATCAGGCTTCGCTCCCTTCGGTGTCAGCGGCCTGGGGGCCAGACACGAAGGACTCGAAAGCGGCCTGGGTGAAGACCACGTCGTCCGAGACGAGAACGTCGTACGTGTTCAGCTGGCCCGGCTCCAGGATGTGGACCTGGGGCAGGTTGCGCGCGGAAAGCAGCGCGGCCTCGTCGGAGCGCTCGATGACCAGGAGCACGTTCTTGCGCTCGCTGACCTTGCCGAGGAAGCTCTTGGCGGCCTTGGTGGAGGGGGTCTCGCCCTCGATCACGCCGGTGACGACGTGGATGCGAGCGTTGCGGGCCCGGTCGGTGAGGGCGTGGCGCAGGGCCGCGGCCTTCATCTTCTTCGGGGTCCGCTGCGAGTAGTCGCGCGGCGTGGGGCCGTGCACGACACCACCGCCGGCGAACTGCGGGGCGCGGGTCGAACCCTGGCGGGCGCGGCCGGTGCCCTTCTGGCGGTAGGGCTTCTTGCCGCCACCGCGGACCTCGCCACGACGCTTGACCTTGTGCGTGCCCTGACGGGCGGCGGCCAGCTGTGCGACGACGACCTGGTGGAGCAGCGGAACGCTGATCTTCTCCACGTCGAAGATCTCGGCCGGGAGCTCGATGGTCCCGGCGGTGTCGCCGGAGGGCGACAGAATGTCAATGGTGCTCATAGTCCTCAGGCCCCCTTGGCCGCGGTGCGGACCAGGACGAGGCCGCCGTTCGGACCAGGAACCGCGCCCTTGATGAGGAGCAGGCCCTTCTCCGCGTCAACGGCGTGAACGGTCAGGTTCTGGGTGGTGACCCGCTCGTTGCCCATACGACCCGCCATGCGGAGGCCCTTGAACACACGGCCCGGGGTGGCGCAGCCACCGATGGAGCCGGGAGAGCGGTGCTTGCGCTGGGTGCCGTGTCCGGCGCCGAGGCCCTTGAAGTTGTGACGCTTCATGACACCGGCGAAGCCCTTGCCCTTGCTCTTGCCGGTCACGTCCACCTTGACGCCGGCCTCGAAGGTCGCGGCGGTGATCTCCTGGCCGAGGGTGTACTCGCCGGCGTCGGCGGTACGGATCTCGACGAGGTGGCGGCGGGGCGTGACGTCGGCCTTGGCGAAGTGGCCCTTGAGGGGCTTGTTCACCTTGCGCGGGTCGATCTCGCCGAAGGCGATCTGGACCGACTCGTAGCCGTCACGGTCGTTCGTACGGACCTGGGTCACGACGTTGGGGCCGGCCTTGACGACGGTGACCGGAACAACACGGTTGTTCTCGTCCCACACCTGCGTCATGCCGAGCTTCTCGCCCAGGATGCCCTTGATCTGCTTTGCCATCTTCAGCTCACCGACCCCTAGAGCTTGATCTCGATGTCGACACCGGCCGGGAGGTCGAGTCGCATCAGAGAGTCAACGGTCTTGGGGGTGGGGTCGAGGATGTCGATCAGGCGCTTGTGGGTGCGCATCTCGAAGTGCTCGCGAGAGTCCTTGTACTTGTGCGGCGACTTGATGACGCAGTACACGTTCTTCTCAGTGGGCAGCGGCACCGGGCCCGCGACCGACGCACCAGTGCGGGTCACCGTCTCGACGATCTTCTTCGCCGAGGAGTCGATGACCTCGTGGTCGTAGGCCTTGAGCCGGATGCGGATCTTCTGTCCCGCCATGGCTACTCAGTAGTCCTGTCTCTTCGTACGCTCTGCACCTTGGTGGGCGCTTCCGTTCTCTTCGCTTCCTCCGACCCACGCGGTCGGGTGTGTCGCGCTCTCACCGACACAGAAGTCCCATGGTCGGAACTTCCCAGTTGGGAAAGCACGGCCCTTCCGGAACCGCAAGCCGAGGGCGAAGAGGCCCACCGGGTGCCTGGCCGGCGCCGCACCACACTTCCCGAAAGATTCCCGTACGTCCGCCCCAGCGCTGCCGTTAAGGCAGTTGGGACGACGAGTACCGTGGGACTCGCTTCCGGTCCTCCCGACGGGAGGCGCGCAGCATCAACACTCGACCGAGCAACTCCGACAGTCTGCCATATGGCGCAGGCGGCTGGCCAATCGGGGCGTAGAGATTACCCCCGGAGTGACGCAGGTCAAACACGCGCGCCAGTGAACCCCTCCGGCGAGTTCACCTCCATGAACAGGAATCAAGTACGCACACCTTGACGCGTCCATAGCAAGCGCTTACGTTCCCTCACGAGAAGACGGGAAAGCGCTTTCTCCTGCACGTGCACCCCTGGATTCCCTGGTCATGGGACGACCCTGGAGGCAGAACGATGCAAGCGAGACCAGTCATCGCGTGCGTCGGCCTGATGGCCGGCACACTCGTCGCCCTGTCCGGCACCCCGGCACAGGCCGCGAGTGCCACGCAGTACGTGTCACCGACCGGCACCGCGAGCGCGGCCGGCACCCTCGCCGCCCCCACCACCCTCGCCACCGCGATCAGCCGCATCGCGTCCGGCGGCACGATCTACCTGCGGGGCGGGACGTACACCTCCGCCTCGACGATCACCATCCCGGCGGGAAGCGACGGCACGGCGTCCGCCCGTACGACCCTCACCGCGTACAACGGCGAGACCCCGGTCCTGAACTTCGCTTCCCAGACCGAGAGTTCGTCGAACCGCGGCCTCCAGCTCTACGCCAACTACTGGCACCTCTACGGCCTCACGGTGTCGCACGCCGGCGACAACGGCATCTACGTCGGAGGCAGCAACAACGTCATCGAACGCACGGTCACGTCGTACAACCGCGACACGGGCCTCCAGTTGGGCCGCATCTCCTCCAGCACCCCCAGCTCGTCCTGGCCCTCGAACAACCTGGTGATCAGCTCGGAATCACACGACAACGCCGACGCGGACGGCGAGGACGCGGACGGCTTCGCCGCGAAACTGACGACCGGCACCGGGAACGTCTTCCGCTACGACGTCTCCCACAACAACATCGACGACGGCTGGGACCTCTACACCAAGACCGACACCGGCGCGATCGGCCCGGTCACCATCGAGTACAGCCTCTCCTACGGCAACGGCACGCTCACCGACGGCAGCCAGAGCGGGGACGGCGACCGCAACGGCTACAAGCTCGGCGGCGACGACATCGCGGTCGACCACGTCGTCCGGCACGACATCGCCTACGGCAACGGCCACCACGGGTTCACCTACAACAGCAACCCCGGCACGATGACGATCTCGAACAACGTCGGCATCGACAACGCGGAACGCAACTACTCCTTCGACAAGGGCACTTCGGTGTTCCGCACGAACACCTCGTGCCGCTTCGCGGTCACCGGCTCGAACGACAAGACGGTGGGCGACGCGGACAGCACGAACCAGTTCTGGACCGGGACGAACGGCTCCCGGTGCTCGTCGTACAGCGGCACGCTGGGGTGGTCGTTCGCGACGAGCGGGACGTTGAGGGTGACGTTCGGGGGGACGGTGGTGAATCCGTAAGGGAGGGGCCCTGTCCGGCGGCTACTCGACGGCGTAGGCCAGGAAGTCGGTCCAGGCGGTGGGGGCGAGGGCGAGACGGGGGCCGTGGGTGTGCTTGGAGTCGCGGATGTGGATGGTGTGGGCGCTGGTGGCTATCTCGACGCAGTCGTTGCCGTTACTGCTGTCGCTGTAGCTGCTCTTGAACCACAGCAGCTCGGAAGGCTCGCGGATCATGTTTCTCCCAGCACTTGCTCGATAAAGGCCAGCGACTCCTCTGGCGTGAGAGCCTGAGCCCGGATGATGCCATACCGCAGTTCCAGGACCCGGAGCTGCCTCGGGCTCTCGACCGGTCGGCCCCCGAAATCGTCGTCCATCCGCCCCGCCCCCGAACCGTCCACGAACTTCAGCACCTGGATCCGCCCGCCCGTTCCAGGGTGGTTCGCACGGGCCGTTGGCATGACTTGGAGTTCCACGTAGGGCAACTGCGCTACCTCCAGCATGTGTTCGAGCTGTCGGCGCAACACCATTGTGCCTCCGACCGGACGACGTAACGTCACCTCTTCCTGCACGAAGCTCATTTCAGGCGCGGGGTCGCGCTCGAAAATGGACTTGCGAGCCATACGCCCTGCCAGCATGCGTTCCAACTCGCCCTGCGAATACGTCGGCCTCCATGTCCCCAGCAGCGCCCGCGCATACTCAGGTGTCTGCAACAACCCATGGATGTTGTGGTTGCTGTACAGCTGAAGCTCGACCGCCATGTCCTCCTTCTTCTTCAGGTCCCGCACCTTCTTCGGGTACTGCGCCTTCTCCACGTCCTCCCGGAATGCCCGCAGATGCCCACCCGCGTTCAGGACGTCGTCGGCCCGGTCCAGGAACTCCACCCGAGGAATCCGCACCCCGCGTTCGATCTTGCGGATCATGTCCTCGCCGTACCCCATGACGCGGGCGAAGTCGGCCACCCGCATCCCGGCCTGCTCCCGGCAGAACCTGACGAGCCGCCCCACCGCCTCCACCAACGGCGCACTCTCGTCGCCGGGTTCGAGGTCCCAGCCGGCCTCGTCCACACCCTCGTTCTCGTTGCTCACGCTGTCGTCATTCATGGCCACCCACCTCCAACGCGCACCGGTACCCGTACGTCGTCGGAGACAGCCGAGACAACGCGAGACAACGACGGGACAGAGCGGATACGTACAGGCGTCATCGCACGTCAAGGCAAGCACGGTCGGCCACGCTGAGTGACATGAACCAAGAAACCTCCACCCACGAAACCCAACCCACCTACTCCACGCGCAACTTCACCGTGCGGCTGTCCTCCACCCCCAGAGGCGCCCGCCTGGCCCGCCTCCTGGCGACGGAACAACTCCGCTCCTGGGGAATCCCGTTGGACCCGGCCCGCCAACTCGTCGCCGAACTAGCCACCAACGCGAGCACCCACGGCCGCGTCCCCGGCCGGGACTTCGGACTCATGCTCTGCGTCATCGACAACACCCTGCGCATCGAGGTCACCGACACCCGCGGTGACTGCCCGCCCCACCGCCAAGACCCCACGCAGGACGGGGAGTCGGGCCGCGGCCTGCTCCTGGTCGACGCGCTCGCCGACCGCTGGGGCTGGTCCCTGGGCCGCCGCCCCCGTAAGACGGTCTGGGCGGAACTCGCACTCGACCACGCACCGAACTCCGGAAACCCGAACTCCGGTGCAAGTGGCGCCTTTTCCCAAGAACCACGACGGTGAAAGCACCCCCGCCAAGCCCCACCCCACCCTCCCGCCGGCTCCGTCCGCCACTCACCCATGTGGGTGAACATCGCCAACTGGGCTGGATTCCGGACGGGTTGCGTGATCTACGCTCAGCGCAAACAACTCCAGACATACGACGGCCCTCGCCGGGACTGGCATCCCAAGGCGAGGGCCTGACCACCAAGGAAGAGAAGAGCTTCCCGATGGATACGCACGACACTACCGCGCCCTCGCCCGCCCGGTCCCGGCACACCGCCGACAAACACCCGATTCAGCGGACGGGTGGGTTGACCCACGACAACTCCCGCCACACCGCCCGTTTCACGGTGATCGGCAACCACCTCGCCCAGCACCGGGAGTTGTCGGCCCTGGCGATCGGCCTCGGCGTCCACATCCAGTCCCTCCCGGCGGGCGCCCAGGCCGACATCAAGACCCTCGCGGCCCGCTTCCCGGAGGGCACGACCCGAATCGCCGCCGCGCTACGGGAGTTGGAGACCCACGGCTACCTCCGCCGCGAACGCCACCGCGTCCCGGACGGCCGCATCATCACCCGCACGATCTCCTGCAACCAGCCCGGCCACAACCGTACGGACCCGACCCCCACGCACACCCCGGCGACGCCGAAGAAACGCACGCCTCGCAAACCCCTCCCCGCCGTACCGCGCCCCGCGTACCCGGCCCCGGCCCTCCTCCAGACGGCCACCGACCTGCTGGCAGACCTCCGCCGCCACGCCCCCGACCTCCTCCTGTCGACCTGCGACACGGCCCACCTGGCGCCAGGAGTAGCGGCCTGGCTGGAACGGGACGTGTCCCCCACGGCCGTACGCCACGCGTTGACGTCCGACTTGCCCCCCGAGGGCCTACGCCGCCCCGCAGCCCTCCTGGCCCACCGCCTGACGGCGCAGCTCCCGCCCCCACCACCGTTCCGCGCCCCCGTGCCGCCACCGGCCGTACGGCACCCGCTCCAGAACTGCGACGGTTGCGAGCGCGCCTTCCGCGCGCCCACCCCAGGCCGCTGCCACGACTGCCGAACCGATCTTCCGGAGGCCGCCCGGCATGAGCGGGACAAGCAGGTACCGATCCATGAGGCACTTTCTGGAGTCCCGGTCCCGGTCCATGGACGACACCCTTCCCGGCAGGTTCGAGATCACCAAGGAAGGGATCGTCCACGACATGACGGCGGGCATCGCTCCGCACGAACTGACCACGCTGCGTCTTCGCAAACGCCTGGAGAAGGTCATGCCGGATGAGCTGGTCGCTCACACGGGCGCACCGGATGTGGAAGCAGAAGACGAGGGCATCCTGCGCCGTCCCGATGTGATGGTGATCGCGTGGTCAGATATGGACGTGCCGGGTTCGTTCGACCCGCGCACACTGATCGCCGCCGTCGAAGTCGTCTCCCGCTCCAACCCGGACAACGACTGGGTTGGCAAGATGCGCGACTACCCAGTGATCGGGATCCCCACTTACGCCATCTTCGACCCCCGCACCGCCACAGGCGCCGTCCTCACCGACATCCACGCCACCCCCGACGGCCCCCGCTACGCCACCCGCAAGGACTTCGTCTACGGCGAGGACGTCACCATCGCCGAGTGGACCATCTCGACGGAGGGGTTGCCGCGCTATTCGGCGTCCGGCAGCTCATGAAACCCCCTGCTAGATCCGGGCGACGAGGGCCATGAGGACCATCCAGCCGACACAGCCCCCGCAAGCGATCACCAGCGGCAACCACCTCTGAACACGCCGAGCCCGAACGACCAACCACACCGCGACCGCATCCACCGCGAGCCCCATGACGGCCGCAGTCATCTGAAGACCGCCGGGCGCCTCCCCCTGCCCTGTCGCGGCCCGGCGGAGAACCGCCAGCAGCCCTACGGCGAGCAGTGTCACGAAGATGCAGGTGAGACCGGCGAACAGGCTCCGACCTCGGTCGTCGACCGCAGCCAGCGCGTCCGTGCGGTCGCCGAGGTGGACTCCGTCGTCGGGATTTGCCCTGTTATCGCGGTTCATCACGGCGTGCACCCTATCGGGATCGATAGCCCTGTTTGCTCACTACTTCCGGCGAATCGCGAAACGTACGCACCCACGCGGGAGTTGGCAGTGCAGGCAACCCGGCCTCGAGCGCGGAAGGCACGAAGTGAATCTCCGAGTCAATCCCTGGGACCTCAGCGGATATGCGAGGCAGATCAGCCGCGCGGCGCACGACGCGGCGGACTTCAAGAGCCACTGCACCCGGTACACCGGTATCAGCGTCTCGGATCAGGGCGTGCTGAGCCTCTTCCTGACCACGCACACATCGACGGTGGAGACGGTCAACCGGGCGATGGACAGACTGCAAGAGGTCCTGAGAGCGGCGAGCTCGGAACTGGAACGCAACAAGAGGTACTACACGCACACAGACCTGGCTGTAGCAGCGCGCGTCGACGCGACCTATCCCCTCGTGAAGCGCCCGGTCGACTAGCCCGTGTCCGACTTCATCGACGTCACCGAACCAACGAGTCTGCTCAGGGCTCCGGCCACACCTGGCGAGTACTCCCAGGGACCGATCCTCGACGTCTTCAACGATTGTGGCGACCTGGCAAGTCCGACGTACTGGGTGATGGAGGCGTGCAACACGGTATTCGGCTTCAACCCGCTGGACGAAGTGATCCAGTGGTTCGCCGGCGACTGGGAGTCGTTTGCCAAGTGCGGTGATGTCTGGGACCAGTTGGGCAGAGCCGTCGACGCGGTCGCCGGCAACATCAGTTCCGGCAACAAGACCCTCGACTCCACGTGGAACGGGCACGCCGCCGACGCGGCGTACACCTATTTCCACACCTGCGCGTCGAAACTCGAAGAGATCAGGGACGAGTTCGGCAAGCTGCGGACCGAGTACGACCACCTGGCACACTCCGCCTATTCCACGGCCGAGGCCATCAACGGCTGTCTGAGCGGCATCATCGACGGCCTGTTGATCACGGCCGTCGAGATGGCGGCCGGGACCGCACTGTCGTGGACCGGCGCCGGCGCGGCGGTGGGCTACGGCCTCGCGGCACTGGAGATCGCCAACATGCTCCGCCTCTGGGGCCAGGCGACCGAGGCCATCGGCAATGTCCAGGGCATCGTGAACGGGGCCGTCGGTGCGGTGGAAACCATCGGCGCGACCCTCTACGGAACGATCTCGGAGTTCACGAAGATCGGCGAGTACGACCACCCGAGTCCGGCGATCTGACACTTCGACCGGTCCCCGCCAAACCGCCCTCACGCCGCAAGGAGAACGCGCATGCCCTACGAACCACGCATCGGCGACGCGGACTTGATGAACATCACCGGCGGCGACCAGGCCCGCGCCCGGTCGCTCCGCAAGGCCCTTCAGAAACTCGCCGACGACCGTGCCCCCGACGATCCGCTGCGCGAGATGGCCCGCGAGGTCCTCAGCGGCCGGACGGGCCTGCGCGAGGCTGCCCGAATCCCCTCTTACGCGGAAGCACTGGGCGATCGCATGGCTCAGGGCTTCCGCGAGTACGACCGCCTCTCCCCCGACGAACGCTTGAGCCAGGAGGCGGCGGCACGGGCGTATCTGACAGAACAGGCGGCGGAGATCGACGAGGAACACCCGGGTCGAAGAGCTTCCTGATGCGCGCGGTCGGCATCCCGGGGGTTTCCCTCACTCCGATGCTCGGGTGTGCCGGATGGCAGCGGCGGTGGTCGACGGGTCAGGGTTGTAAGACATGCAGGTCACGCAGGTCATGCGGGTCACGCAGGCCGGACCGCCGCACCACGGGGAGATCAGAACGTGCGTATCGCCACTGCTACCGCTACCGCGACCGCCACCGTTGTCGCCTTGGCTCTCGCCGCGGGTATCACCGCGCCGGCCGCGTCCGCCTCCGGCGCCGGTCCGGGCGTCGACGGCATCTGGCGTACGGACGGCTACGGCACGGTCCTCGCCCTCCATCACGGGACGTACCAGGAGTACCAGACCACGTCCGTGAGCTGCCTCAAGGGCGACACAGCACGACGGATCGGCCCCGGGACGTACACCGTGGGCGGCGACGTCCTGACCGTACGGCTGGGCCATGACGGCGACCACGCCACGCTCGGCACGGCCGGCGACGTCGGCCACCGCAAGCTGGTCCGCGTCCCGGCCCTGCCGACCGCCTGCACCCGCCCGACCCCCAAGGACCCGCTGACCACCTTCGACGTCTTCTGGCAGTCCTACGAGGAGAACTACCCCTTCTTCGCCGCCAAGGGCATCGACTGGCACGCGGTACGCGACCAGTACCGCCCGCAGGTGCGCAAGGACACGACCAGGGCGGAACTGTTCGACGTCTTCAGCAGGATGGTCCGTCCGCTCCACGACGCCCACGTCGCGGTCCAGGACGGCGACCACGTGTTCGCCGAGGGCCGCCCCGGCACCGAGGTGCCCGACGAGGAACTGGACGCGAAGGTCAAGAAGTTCGTCGTGGCGCGGGACCTGGCGGGCGCTCCCTACCGACGCGACTTCGCCAACGGCCGCATCACGTACGCGGATCTGGCGGGCGGCGACCGTATCGGCTACCTCCGTATCTCCGGCTTCGCCGGCTACCTGCCCGACGACGACGCGCCGTACGCGGCCCAACTGGCGGAGTTGGACCGGGCGTTGAACACCGTCCTCACGCCGGAACGGACATGTCACCTGCACGGCCTGATCATCGACCTGCGCATCAACGGCGGCGGCTCCGACGCCCTCGGCATCCACATCGCGCAACGCCTCACCGACACCCCCTACATCGCCTACGCCAAGCGCGCCCGCAACGACCCGAAGGACCCCGGCCGCCACACCCGCCCCGAGCCGATCCCGGTGCTCCCGGCCCACGCCCCGCGCTACACCGGCCCGATCACTGTCCTCACCTCCGGCTCCACGGTCAGCGCGGGCGAGACCTTCACCCAGGCCCTCATCGACCGCCCCGGCCGCACGATCCGCATAGGCCGCCCCACCCAGGGCGTCTTCTCCGACGTCATGGAACGCGAACTCCCCAACGGCATGACGGCCTGGCTCCCGAACGAGGAGTACCTCACCGACTCGGGCCACACGTTCGACGGCACGGGAATCCCACCGGAGGTGACGGTCCCGGTGTTCACGAAGGAGGAGTTCGCAACGGGGCGGGATTCGGCGTTCGACCAGGCGGTACGGCTGCTCGGCACCGGCCACTGAACTGAACCCGGACAACAGGACTCACCGCGTGCTGAACGGGCTCTTGGCGCGAGGGAGTCAGTTCCGCGGCGACCATCGGGCTGTGGTACGGCTTCGACCCGCTTCCACCTGAAGTTCAGGACACAGCTCCGCACCCCAGGGTCTTGAGCGTCGCCGGGAAGTAGGCCCGCCAGAACTTCTCGATGTCCTTGCGGTGAGTCTGGTCCGTGAGGGGGATCTGGGGGACTTGGAGGGTGAGGGTGAAGTAGTTGCCGCCCTTGGTTTTGCAGGGGGCAACGGAGATGGCTCCATCTGTGCCGACGATTGTCTTGTATGCGAAGTCGACCTCCCGTGGTTCTCTAACTCCCGAGACCGAACCGGTGTTCGTCGCCAGGTACATGAGGTCTCTCGCCGTGTCATCCCAGGAGAAGCGGAAATCGAGAACGGGGTCGCGCCCGGAGAGAAGCACACACGGTGCGGTGATTGCCTCGGCCCGATCGACTCGAGTGAACTCGCTCAAGTCATCCGTGGACGCCAAGAGCGGACGAGTCACAGCGGGATTGATTGGCGTACCACAAATAGATCCCGGGAGTTCATGACTGCTGGCGGAGCTGCACGACACCACGAGAACGGACATCGCCAACGCGGTCAGGAACTGGCGAACATTCACTTCGGCTGCTCTCCGGACATGCCCGTTGCCTGCGCGATTCCTTCTCGTGCCGACTTGTTGACCTCAGCCTTGGGGTCGTAGTAGGAATCGCCATCCGTATGGTGAGTCCGCTTCCACTCTTCCGCGAGTGCCATCAGTTGGCCGTTCCTCTTGGTGTACGCCTCGACGTTGGCATCCGCCCGCTTATCGTCCAGCCGCCGCTGCTCATCAGCCAGCCACTGGTCTGTCACATAGTCGAACCCCGTCTGCACATCACCACTGACGACAGGGATATAGCTGATCGCTTTGTCGAAGAACGGCTTGGTCTGGAACTCGGCGACCTTCGGGTCGCCCGCAGCCTGCCTCCGCGCCTCCTCCAGGAAACCGACGGTTCGGCCGGCACGGTTCAAGGAAGCCGGTGAGTTCGAGTGGTCGTGGTGGATGTCCGACACCAGTGACTGGTTCATCCCGCCGTTCAACACTCCGTACGCTCCCTCGTCCTTGGACACCTGCTTCGCGACCTCGAAAAGCCGATGCTGGTCCAGGGGTGATTGGGCGACGTCGACCTCGCTCATGGCAGCATGCACAGTCCCCCCGTGATTGACCAGAATGTTCGCCATCGGCCTCCGCAACGAAGGCGGAAACTCATCCCCGCTGTCAGACAAATACGTGAGAGCCGACCTGAACACCGCATCATTCGTGGCCCGATCCCCATGACGCACTCCACCCGGATCCGCAGGATCAATCCCCGTCGCCCCCGCCTGCAACGCCGCCCCGAACCCAGCCCTGTCATCCCCGTCCAACCGCGGCACATGATGACCGCCCTTAGAAACCCCCTCGTCATTCAAGGTCACATTCCAGTCCCGGTCCTTCATGAGGTATTTCATGTGCGCGTCGGAATGGAGATAGCGCGCCGCCTCGGCGGGGTCACGGCTCATGATGCCGAGCATGCCGTCGACGGGGTCGTTGGCGAACCAGCCACCCCGCGCGCCGGCGTACGTGCCCTTCACCCGCCAGATCCCGGGGTGTTTCTTCTCCGCCGCGATCATGTCGTCGGTGAGGTCCTCGACCATCCCGGGCGCGTACCCGTGGCCGTGCCGCATCAGCGTGACCAGCGACTGGTAGCCGACCGCCTTGTCGAGGTGGAGCCCCTGCGCGTCCGTGGCGTAGTGGTCGACGCCCGCGTGCCGCATCCCGGCACGCCACTTCCGGTACCACGCCGACTTCGTGTCCTTCGTCGCCGTGGCGAGCGCGTTCGCCAGCCCCGTCTCGATCGTCGAGTACGTACCCGCCCCCGCCCCGCCATGGACGTGAATGCGGTCGTTCAGCTCGTTGGTGAGCTTGAGCGTGCCCTCCGAACCCAAGTCGTCCAGGACCATCCGTGAGAAGCCCGTGTCCTCGGTGTTGTCTCGGAACGACCGTTCCAGCTCGTTGAGTTGAGAGGTCGTCAAGTCGCCGCCCCCGCTCAGTTTCCGCAGGTAGCCCTCCGCCTCCACCGCCTCGTACGTCTCCACGTCACCGATCGCCCGACCGTTGAACCCCCGCCCGCCGGCCAGCAGTTCGGAGTCGACCACCACCCCGGCCAACGCGACCCGGACCCCCTCGTCCGCGTCCGTCACATCGCGCACCGCCTTGGCGATCCGGTCCTGCCACTGTTCTACGGCCCTGGGGTCGCCGGGGGTGTCCGGCCGGTCCGGACTCGGGCTCACCACACCGGAGTCGGAGACGTGCATGCCCGCCCGGACGGCGTCCTGCCGTGCCGCCACCACCCGGGCCCGCAACTCCACGAACTGCTCGTGCGCGTCCCGCAGCAGCGAGGCGATGCCCTTGGCCTCGGTCTGCGCGTACTGGAACTCCTTGAGCGTGGTGTCGAAGCGGGTGTTCGCCGCGTCGGCGCTGAGCCCCGTCCACGACGTGCCCATCGTGATGCCGTGCACGTCCCGCCGGTACGCCGTCTCCTGCTTCTCGAACTCGCCCGCCATGCCGTCCCAGCGCTCGGCCGCCGTGGTCAGCACGGCGAGGTCGGTGGTCATGATCTCGTGATACGTCGGCATGCGCCCAGTCGCCCCAATGGTCCCGATGGCCTCAACACGTGTCCGGCCGACGTCAGTACGTGTCCAGCGAGGACTGCTGCCGGAGCGTCGAACCCACCGCCAGATCCGTGCTCGTCAGCACCGCGTTCCCGCTCCGCAGCGCGTCCTTCTCCGAGCCGAGCCGGTCCATCAGGTTCTTCACCTGGTCCGCCCACGCCCCGTGCGCCTTCTTGAGCGCGGCCGAGGTGCACCACCCGTCCCCGTCCTTCGCCGCGAACTCCCGTACGGCGGCGCCGTTCTCCTCGTCCGCCCAGCGTCCCGCCACGAGCGTGTCAGGCTCGATACGCTCCTCGATCGCCCCCGCCGCCGCCCGTTTCTCCCCCGGCGAGGACGCCAACCTCCCCGGAGCCGAAACCCCCAACTCCCTCGGCGCACCCGACACATCCAGCACACTCAGCGCACCCGACACACTCGCCCCGCTCACCGAGGTCCCTTCGCTACATCCGCCGACTCTCCAACGGCCCCAGATACAGCGCCGGCAGACCCCCCGTGTCGATCACGAGCCGCTGCAACACCACCGTCGGGTCCACCATCCAGAACCTCAACCGGTGGACCCCGGCCTTCGTCACGGAGTGTTTCGTCGCCGTCGCGTTGACGTTGTCGGAGGTGTTGCGGGCCCACACCGCGTTCAACAGCCCGTCATCAGCACCGACGTTGATGTCGACGGTCTCGATCGGCCCGTCGTCCAGGGAGACGCCGTAGCGCAGACCGCCTGTCGGCAACGCAGGGTTACGAGGGGACAGGTGCGCCCACACCGTCACCTCGCCCGCCGCCAGCAGACTCACCTCGTACTCCAGGCGCGGTGAACCCGGCCCGCCCGGCGTCTGCCGGGGCAGTGTCACCGGCCACGGTGTCATCCCCGCCCCGGTGCGCCCGATGCCGTCGAGGCGCCGCCATCCGCCGACCGTCCGGTCGTAGTGCTCCGCGTCGATCGCCACATAGCCGCCCGCCTCCACGAAGCCGCGCAGCCCACGGGCCGGCGGCTTCTCGGCGACGCAGTCGACCGTCACCGACGTCCCCGCGCCGGTCACCGTCAGTACCCCCTCGGCGCGGCCGACCGGCGCCTTCGCCCAGTCCACCCCCACCTCGACCCGCACCTGCCGCCCCACCCGCCCCCGCGGCCGGTCCACGGTCAGCCACGGCACCGAGGCCTCAATCCGGTAGTCGAAGGCGGTACGGCCCCGGTTGAACACCTCCACGAACTGCTGCGGTCGGGTCTGGTGGGGACTGAACGGCGGGAGTGCCGCCGGTCCGGCGTCCGTCCCGCCGGGCCACGCGCTCTCCGAACCGTCCACCGCCACCCCCAGCTCCGCCGCCTCCCCCACCTCGATCCGCCGCACCGCCGGAAACAGCACGTCGGGCAGCGCCACGTTGTCCCGCTCCGGCTGCTGCCAGCCGGCGTTGGGCCCGTACCGGTCCACATCCCCGTAGTCGATGTGTGGCTGGGTCTGGAAACCGGCCCATTTCCCGCCCGCCACAGCCGAGTTGAAGCGTTCGGCCAGGGCGAAGTCCCGCGCGAGGGCCGTCTCCGCCGCGTCCGCAAGGGAGTTGGTCGCGGCCCGGCCCTGCGCCGCGTAGAGCAGGTTGGTGAACTCGGCCGAGCGCAGTTCGTAGAGGTTGGCGGTCGCCAGCACCTCGTACCCGACGAGTTCGAACCACGCGTCCCGCACGCCGGCACCGCTCGGCAGCCGCCGCTCGATCCGCTCGGCCCGTCGCCCCAGTTCCCTCCATTCCTCCGTGACCCGTTCCAACTCCCGGTGTCCGAAGGCGAACGGCGTCTGCCGGTCGTCGTAGACCACCTGGCCGTCGGTGAGAGTGATCCGCCGGTTCAGTAGTTCCGGCTTGCGGCGCGCCTGCAAACGGCCGTATTCCGCGAGGATCGCGGCGGCCTCCTGCGCGGGACCGGCTCCGAAGTTCTGGTGTGCGTACCGGCGTTCCCAGTCGCCGAGCCGCGCGAGGTCCCAATCCGCCGGATTCCAGGCGTAGTCGAGGAAGAACTCGGTCGGCAGTTCGTTGCCCTTGAGGTCTCCCACGTTCGCCACCCACAGGCCGTGGTTCCCGTACGCGTGGGCCGTGTGGAGCTGCTCCCACACGTTCCGCAGGTTCGCCGTGTCCACCCACTTGTAGTTCCGTCCGGCGCCCACGTAGTCGAAGTGGTAGTACAGGCCGTAGCCGCCGGCCCGACCGTCCTCCGCCGGATCCGGGTGCTTGCGGATGTTCCCCCAGTTGTCGTCCGTCAGTACGACCGTGACGTCGTCCGGTGCCCTCAACCCCCGGTCCCAGTACCGCTGGACCTCCTTGTAGAGCGTCCACACCTGGGGGGTCTCGGCCGCCGGGCGTCCCGTCTCCTCCTCGATGATCTGGCGTTGCGCCGCGATGATCTCCCGCATCAGCTCGATGCCGTCGCCGTCGGGGAGGCTCGTGTCGCCGTTGCCGCGCATGCCGAGGGTGACGACGCCCTCGAAGCCCTGGTCGACCATGCGGCGCACGCCGGCCCGCCAATAGGCCCGGACGGCCTGGGAGTTGAGCCGGTACGACCACTCCCCCGTGCCGCCGTACGGGTCGTGGCCGGGGGTCACGATCGCGCCGGAGGAGTCGCGGACTGCGGCCACCGCGTGGCGGTTCCACTCCTCGATGCCCCGCATCATCGGGGCCTCGTGGGACGTACCCATGACAACCCCGTATGCGGCGGCGCGCCGGTGGTTCTCCGGGTCGTCCTCCGCGAAGGCCCGGCCCCACACCGCCGGCCAGAGGTAGTTCCCCTTCAGCCGCAGCAGCACCTCGAAGACCCGGCCGTAGAAGTCCGCGGTGAAGCCGCCCGGGTAGCCGGGGGCCTTGCCGGGGCCGAAGTACGCCGGTGCCCAGGTCCCCAGCGCCGGGTTCTCGTCGTTGATGAAGAAGCCTCGGTACCTCACCACCGGCGTGCCCTGCGAGTACCGGCCCGGCCGCACCCACACCTGGTCGCGGTGGGTCGGCGGTACGTCGTCCCACCAGTGCCAGGGCGAGACACCGATGCCGTACGAGACGTCGTAGGCACCGAAGATCGTGCCGCGCGGGTCGCTGCCCGCGACGACGAACGCCCGGTCGACGCCCGGCAGCGGGCGCTCGACCACGGTCTGGAGCGAGGTCTCCCATCGGCCGCGGATTCCGGAGACGTCGAGTTTTCCGGCGGCCACCAGGTCGTCGATCAGCGCGCTGCGGCCGATCGTGCCGACCAGAACCGCCAGGCGGGCGGGGGCGGTTGAGGGGCGTACGCCGGTGACGCGTTCGATGTCGGAGCGCAGGTCCTCCGCCACCCGTACGACTCCGGGGTGGTCGTCGGGGTCCACCACGACCGGGGCGCCGACGAGGGGGAAGGCCCCGGTGGTGGGCGAGAAGGAGATGTACGCGGCCTGCTTCACGGATCGCGGGAGGCCCGAGGACAGCACCGGTACCGCGGCGAGTCCCGCTCCCAGAACCGCTCTTCGGCTGACGGACGCAGACATGGCACACCCCTCCGTACTCTCCGGACCCCATTTGGTCAGCGGCATGACAAATGGTGGGACGGGCGGCGGGAGGGGACAACGGGTCGGGCGGGCCGAATAGTTTCGTAACAGCCGCCCCGCGACGACACGGCCGCCCCGCGACGACACGGCCGCCCCGCGACGACGAAGAGGCCCGTACGACCGAAGTCGTACGGGCCTCCCCGGAAACTACAACCGGGTCAGATCGGAACTACTTGTTGATCTTGGTGACCTGGCCGGCGCCCACCGTGCGACCACCCTCGCGGATGGCGAACTTCAGGCCCTCTTCCATGGCGACGGGCTGGATGAGCGAAACCGTCATCTCGGTGTTGTCGCCCGGCATGACCATCTCGGTGCCCTCGGGGAGGGTCACGACGCCGGTCACGTCCGTGGTGCGGAAGTAGAACTGGGGACGGTAGTTGTTGAAGAACGGCGTGTGACGGCCACCCTCGTCCTTGGACAGGATGTACGCCTGGGCCTCGAACTCCGTGTGCGGGGTGACCGAGCCGGGCTTGATGATGACCTGGCCGCGCTCGACGTCCTCGCGCTTGATGCCACGGAGGAGGAGACCGACGTTCTCACCGGCCTGGCCCTCGTCGAGCAGCTTGCGGAACATCTCGATGCCGGTGACCGTGGTGGTGGTCTTCTCCTGCTTGATGCCGATGATGTCAACGGTCTCGTTGACCTTCAGGACACCACGCTCGATACGGCCGGTGACGACCGTACCGCGACCGGTGATCGTGAAGACGTCCTCGACGGGCATGAGGAACGGCTTGTCGACGTCACGCTCGGGGGTCGGGATCGACTCGTCGACGGCGGCCATCAGGTCCAGGACCGTCTGGCCCCACTCCTTGTCGCCCTCAAGAGCCTTGAGCGCCGAGACCTTGACGACCGGCAGGTCGTCGCCCGGGAACTCGTACTCGGAGAGGAGCTCACGGACCTCAAGCTCGACGAGCTCCAGGATCTCCTCGTCGTCCACCATGTCGGCCTTGTTCAGGGCGACGACGATGTACGGAACGCCGACCTGGCGGGCCAGGAGCACGTGCTCCTTGGTCTGCGGCATCGGGCCGTCGGTGGCCGCGACCACGAGGATGGCGCCGTCCATCTGCGCCGCACCCGTGATCATGTTCTTGATGTAGTCCGCGTGACCGGGGCAGTCGACGTGGGCGTAGTGACGCGTCTCGGTCTGGTACTCGACGTGCGCGATCGAGATCGTGATACCGCGCTGGCGCTCCTCAGGAGCCTTGTCGATCTGGTCGAAGGCCGAGGCCTCGTTCAGGTCCGGGTACGCGTCGTGCAGCACCTTGGTAATGGCGGCCGTGAGGGTCGTCTTACCGTGGTCGATGTGACCGATGGTGCCGATGTTGACGTGCGGCTTAGTCCGCTCGAACTTTGCCTTCGCCACTGGGGTCCTCCTGCGGAGTGGTTCTGGTACGCCTTACTCATCGGCGCCAGGTGATCTTTGCTGGGATGCCGCCCGCCGGGGTTTTCCCTCCCGGGTCCCCCCGGCGGTCGGTGTCAAGCCTAAAGCGTGTAAACGGGGTGTGTTACTCGCCCTTGGCCTTCGCGATGATCTCCTCGGCGACGTTCCGGGGAACCTCGGCGTAGGAGTCGAACTGCATCGAGTAGCTTGCGCGACCCGAGGTCTTGCTGCGGAGGTCGCCGACGTAGCCGAACATCTCCGAGAGCGGCACGAGGCCCCTCACGACGCGGGCACCGGCACGCTCCTCCATGGCCTGGATCTGGCCACGGCGGGAGTTGATGTCGCCGATGACCTCGCCCATGTAGTCCTCGGGCGTGGTGACCTCGACGGCCATCATCGGCTCAAGGAGCACGGGAGACGCCTTGCGGGCGGCCTCCTTGAACGCCTGCGAACCGGCGATCTTGAACGCGAGCTCGGAGGAGTCGACCTCGTGGTAGGCACCGTCGAGCAGCGTGATGCGGACGCCCGTCATCTCGTACCCGGCGAGGATGCCGAACTGCATGGCCTCCTGCGCACCGGCGTCCACCGACGGGATGTACTCCCGCGGGATACGGCCACCGGTGACCTTGTTCACGAACTCGTACGCCGGACCGTCGGTCTCGGTGATCGGCTCGATCGCGATCTGCACCTTGGCGAACTGACCGGTACCACCGGTCTGCTTCTTGTGGGTGTAGTCCACGCGCTCGACGGCCTTGCGGATCGTCTCACGGTAGGCGACCTGCGGCTTGCCGACGTTGGCCTCGACCTTGAACTCACGGCGCATCCGGTCGACCAGCACCTCAAGGTGCAGCTCGCCCATACCGCCGATGATCGTCTGGCCGGTCTCCTCGTCCGAGTGGACCTGGAAGGAGGGGTCCTCCTCCGCGAGACGCTGGATGGCGACACCCAGCTTCTCCTGGTCGCCCTTGGACTTGGGCTCGATCGCGACCTGGATGACCGGCGCCGGGAAGTCCATGGACTCCAGGATCACCGGGTTCTTGTCGTCGGACAGCGTCTCACCGGTGGTGGTCTGCTTCAGGCCCATGACGGCGACGATGTCGCCGGCGCCCACCGACTCGATCTCCTCACGCTTGTTCGCGTGCATGCGGTAGATCTTGCCGATGCGCTCCTTCTTGCCCTTGACCGAGTTCAGCACTGCCGAACCCGCCTCCAGGCGGCCCGAGTAGACCCGGACGAAGGTGAGCTTGCCCAGGTGCGGGTCGCTCATGATCTTGAACGCGAGCGCGGACAGCGGCTCGTCCACGGACGGCTTGCGCTTGACGACGACCTCGGGGTCCTTGACGTCGTGGCCCTCGATGGCCTCGACGTCGAGCGGGGTCGGCAGGTAGCGCACGACCGCGTCGAGCAGGGGCTGGACGCCCTTGTTCTTGAACGCGGTACCGCAGAACACCGGGGTGACCGTGGTGTCCTTGGACTTGCCGGACGCGATGGTGATACGACGGATCGCGGCGTACAGCTGCTCCTCGGTGGGCTCCTGGCCCTCCAGGTACAGCTCCATGATCTCTTCGTCGTTCTCCGCGACGGCCTCGACGAGCTTGTTGTGCCACTCCTCGGCGGCCTCGGTGTGCGTGGCCGGGATGTCGACGACGTCGTACATCTCGCCCTTCGCCGCCTCGGCGGACCACACGAGCGCCTTCATGCGGACCAGGTCCACAACGCCCTTGAAGTCCATCTCGGCACCGATCGGCAGCTGCATGACGAGCGGCTGGGCGCCCAGGCGGTCCGAGATCATGTCCACGCAGCGGTGGAACTCGGCGCCGGTACGGTCCAGCTTGTTCACGAAGCAGATGCGCGGCACGCCGTAACGGTCGGCCTGACGCCACACCGTCTCGGACTGCGGCTCGACACCGGCGACACCGTCGAACACCGTGACGGCACCGTCGAGGACGCGCAGCGAGCGCTCCACCTCGACCGTGAAGTCGACGTGGCCCGGGGTGTCGATGATGTTGATCGTGTAGTCGTTGTCCTCAAGCGGCCAGTGACAGGTGGTGGCAGCAGAGGTGATCGTGATGCCACGCTCCTGCTCCTGCTCCATCCAGTCCATGGTGGCGGCGCCGTCGTGGACTTCACCGATCTTGTAGCTGACGCCGGTGTAGAAGAGGATCCGCTCGGTGGTGGTCGTCTTGCCCGCGTCGATGTGGGCCATGATCCCGATGTTGCGGACCTTGGCCAGGTCAAGTGAAGTGGTAGCCATGAGGCTTTCGTCTTCTCTCGGTCTCGTCGTGGGTAGCGACTACCAGCGGTAGTGCGCGAAGGCCTTGTTGGACTCGGCCATCTTGTGGGTGTCCTCGCGCTTCTTGACGGCCGCACCGAGGCCGTTCGAAGCGTCGAGAAGCTCGTTGAGCAGACGCTCGGTCATGGTCTTCTCGCGACGGGCGCGGGAGTAGCCGACCAGCCAGCGCAGCGCGAGCGTGTTGGCGCGACCGGGCTTGACCTCGATCGGCACCTGGTACGTGGCGCCACCGACGCGGCGGGACTTGACCTCAAGCGTGGGCTTGATGTTCTCCAGCGCGCGCTTCAGCGTGATGACCGGGTCGTTGCTGGTCTTCTCGCGCAGGCCCTCCATGGCGCCGTACACGATGCGCTCGGCGGTGGAGCGCTTGCCGTTCAGCAGCACCTTGTTGATCAGGGAGGTGACAAGAGGAGAACCGTAGACCGGGTCGATGATGACCGGGCGCTTCGGGGCGGGGCCCTTACGAGGCATTTTCTACTTCTCCTTCTTGGCGCCGTAGCGGCTGCGGGCCTGCTTGCGGTTCTTCACACCCTGGGTGTCAAGCGAACCGCGGATGATCTTGTAGCGAACACCGGGCAGGTCCTTCACACGGCCGCCGCGCACGAGCACGATGGAGTGCTCCTGCAGGTTGTGTCCCTCACCCGGAATGTAAGCGGTGACCTCGATCCCGCTGGTCAGACGCACACGCGCGACCTTACGCAGGGCCGAGTTCGGCTTCTTCGGGGTGGTCGTGAACACACGCGTGCAGACGCCACGACGCTGAGGGGAACCCTCAAGTGCGGGCGTCTTGTTCTTCTCGACCTTGTCCTGCCGGCCCTTGCGGACCAGCTGCTGGATCGTAGGCACTACTTCTCCGGTTTCTGTGTGCCGATGGTGAAGCTAACCTGGAACGTCGCCGACCCACGCGGTCGGGTGTGTCGAATCCCGCAGACTTTCGCCGGGTAGCAAAAGGGGCGCAGATTGCGGTGGCCAGTGTCGGCCCCCTTAGTGCGGTTCAAGGCACGCACGAGGGCCAGGGCACACCCCAGGCACAAGGTCTGAGCGTACCTACCTCATTCGCTGCGGTCAAAACAAATGGATGTCACCCACGGCCGACCACGCAACATGCCGAAGCCACACCGCACCCGCGATCTTCGAATCTACGGCTTGCGGGACGTCTACGGGTTGTCTGCCGACGGCTTGCGGGTGGTTTGCGGGTTGTCTGCCGACGGCTTGCGGGTGGCCTGCGGGCGACCTACGGACGGTTCGGGCGGTCTACCGCCGGTCTCCGGGCGATCCTCGGGCCAGTCCTGCGGGCGATCCTGGGCCGCCTGCGCAGGTCTATGGGCGGCCTGCGGACGACCTAAGGGCCGCCTGGGGCGCTCCACGGCCAGCCTGCGGGCGGCCTGCGGGCGATCCGACGGTCTGCCAGCGATCTACGAAAGGCCTGAGGACGGTCGGCGGCCGACGGGCGGGCGGGCAGCGGGCGATCCGCGGCCGGTCTATGGACGGTTCGGGCGGTCTACCGCCGGTCTGCGAGCGATCCTCGGGCAGGCTGCGCAGGTCTACGACCGGTTTGCGGGCGCTCCACGGACGGCCTGAGGACGGCCAACGGGCGACCGGCGGACGGTCTGCTGGCGATGGGCGGACGGTCTATCGCCGGTCTGCGGACGATCCTCAGGCGGTCCACAGTCGGTCTACGGACGGCCTAAGGGCGACCTGCGGGCGACGGACAGTTCGGGCGGTCCACGGCCGGTTTACGGACGGCCCAAGGGCAGCCTGCGGGCGACCTGCGGACGGTTCGGGCGGTCTACCGCCGGTCTCCGGGCGATCCTCGGGCAGCCTGTGCAGGTCTACGACCCGTCTGCCGGCGATCCGCGGGCGGCCAGCGGGCGACCTGGGCGCAGACGGCCTGGACGCAGGCGGTCTACGGACGGCCTGCGGCCGGTCTGCGTCCCGCTCGCCCTCCTCGGCGCCCCCACGGCCCGCTGGCAGCGCGGACGATCTGCGGGCAGCCCGCGGGCGATCCGCAGGCGATCCGGCCAGCCCGCAGGCGGCCCGCACGCGGCCCGCAGGCGTCACGTGGAGCTCGCGCCTGCCACCACCAGGAGCATCAGGAGCAGGGTCCAGGCGCTGACCGCGAGCCAGCCGAAGATCAGGCCGGTCAGGGCCAGGCCGTCGCCGCCCTCGTCGGTCCGCCGTATTTCCGCGCGGGCGGTGTGGCCGAGGATCACCGCGGGGATGCCGGTCAGGCCCAGCGTCGGCACGATCAGCAGGCCGCAGACCAGCGCACCGACCGCCTTGCCGTTCGTCGGCGGCGGAGCCGGCAGGAAGGTCGGCGGCACCGGACGGAATCCCGGCGGCGGCATGTGGACGACCGTCGCCTGCGGCCCCTGGGGCAGATCGGCGACCAGCAGCATCAACTCGCCGACCGTACGGGCGTCGTAGGCCCGCGCGATCCGCTTCTCCAGCTCGTCCTCCCGCAGCCGGCCCTCGGCGAAGCCGGCCCGGAGCACGTCCACCGCGCGCTCGCGGTCGGCGGTCGCGGCCAGCATGGACGCTCCGCTGTGCGGCTGCCACGGCTGCTGCGGTCCCTGCCCCTGCCACGGTGTCGGGTACGACACTGAGCACCTCCCCCGGCGCCGGAGACCGAATGCCTCCATGATGCTCCAACGCGTCGAAAACGGCACCGGTTCCCCACCCGATCCCCGCCCGGTCCCGGGCCGACGGTCCCGGTCCCGTTGGCGTGAACCGGCATGTTGACGTACGCGCTTCCGCCAGTGGCCTGTTTCCGCGCTTTCACTCTCCGCGACTCCGTGCTTTCAGTACGTTGATCCACCCACTGTCGGAATTCGGGGGATGTAAATGACAACGGGGATATGGGCGTACACGTCGGACGACGGAGGTCTCGACGACCAGGTGCCGTTCCTGGCCCGGCTGGAGCGCGAGGACCGCTCGGCGCTGCTGGCCCTGGGACGCGCGCTGGACTTCACCCCCCGGACGGTCCTGGTCCGCCAGCACGAACCCTCCGCGCACGTGCTGTTCCTCCTGCACGGCTGGACCAAGGTCACCGCCTCGGCGGCCAACGGCTACGAGGCCCTGCTCGCGCTGCGCGGCCCCGGCGACATCGTCGGCGAGTCGGCCGCGCTGACCGGGCGCCCGAGGTCGGCGACCGTGACCGCGCTGGAGCCGGTGCGCGCGGTGGCGGTGGATCGCGGCCAGTTCAAGGACTTCCTCAACCGTTCGCCCGCCACCAGCTTCGCCCTCCTCGGCCTCACCACGGACCGCACCCGCGCGGCCGACCGGCGCCGGCTGGAGTTCGCGTCGATGAGCGTGCGGGAACGGTTCGCCGTACTGCTCCTGGACCTGGCCCGCACACACGGCCGCCGCACCCGCGAAGGCATCGAACTGGCCGTCCCCCTCAGCAAGCAGGAACTGGCGGGTTCGGTCGGCGCGTCCCGCGAGATGGTCCAGCGCCTGCTGAAGGAGTTACGCGACAAAGGCGCCGTGTCCACCGGCCGCCGCACGATGCTGATCATGCGCCCGGACATCCTCCGCCGCATCGCCTCGGCCGGGCCCACGGCGGGGATTCCCTCGCAGCCGGGGCCGGTGGAGGAACGGGAGCCGGAAGCCTGACGAAGATCCTGCCGAAGCACCGCCCGGCGGACCCGGTCTCGGAAGATCCGCGGTGCCCGATCCGCGCCGGACTGTGAACCCCTTCACAGTCCGAGTGCGTCATCCTCCCTCACCGCTGAGGTCCCGTCAGCCTCACGCTGCTGCTCTGCACAAGCACGCCCCCGTGAAAGGCGACCATGAGCGACCCCGTGAGCCGGACGATCCTGTTGCTGGACATCGAGAGGTACAGCGACCGGGACGACGTGGAACAGTCCTATCTGCGCCGCATGCTCTACGACATCACCGACCGCACGCTGGAGAGCGCGGGCATCGACGAGACCCGGCGGCTGCGGGCCGACCGCGGTGACTCGGTGATGGAGCTGATCGACGCGAGCGCTCCCGTCACGGCGCTGCTGCGGGCCCTGCTCATCGAGGTGCCGGTCCGGTTGAAGGCGGTCAACCGGATGGCGTCCCGTTCCGCGCAGATCCGGCTGCGCGGGGTCCTCGCCACGGGGTACGTCGCCGTCGACCAGCACGACGGCTGGGTCGGCTCCGACCTCAACCACGCCTGCCGGCTGCTGGACGCGGACGTCCTGCGCGCCGCCCTGCGCGAACGGACCGCCGACTTCGCGCTGTGCGTCTCGGACGCCCTGTACGCGGGGGTCGTCCGCCACGACCACCTGGGCATCCCGGCCGTCGACTTCCACCGGGTCACGGTCGCGAGCAAGAACGGGCCCCTGGAGGCCTGGCTGCACGGACCGGTCCCCGGCGGGGCGACCGGCGAGAACCACGGTGACGCGGGGAAAGGGGAGGGGGAGGGGGCGACGCAGGGCGGATCGGGGGACCGCCCTGCGCCGCCCACGACTTCGGACACACCGACCTCGGACACCCCAGCCGCAGATGCCCCCACAACCTCAGAAGCCCCCACCTCAGAAGGCCTCACCTCAGACACCCCCCAAGAACGGGTGCCCCCGCAAGGCGGGTCACCGGAGAGCCGCCCGGCGCCGGACGGAACACGGGGAGCCCCGGCGCCGGGTGTCGTCTTCAACTTCAGCGGCGGTTCGCCGTCCTTCGGCGGCAGCCTGGTCGGCCACGACCAGCACGGCGTCAGCGGCGGCCAGGTCACCGGTGACGTCCACCTCGGCGGCAACGAGCGGGGTGACGGGGCGTGAGCGACCAGGAGCAGCCGGACAACCCGGAGAAGCCGAGAGCCGCGGCCGGCGGCCCGGCCGACGCCAAGGACCAGAAGGGTCCCAAGGACCAGAAGAACGCCAAGAACGCCAAGGGCGCCAAGGGTTCCGGTGATCCGAAGCAGGGCGAGTCCACCCCCGACGACACCGCGCAGCACGGCACCGGCGGCGACGACGAGGAACGCGACCAGCCGCAGACCGCCTGGGCGGCCCGCCGGGACCTGATCGACCACAGCCCGCGCAGCATGCACGTCGGCGACCGCTCCCGCTTCGGCGGTGGTCTGGTCGGCCACGACCAGCACGGCGTCAGCGGCGGCCGGGTCACCGGCGACGTCATCATGGGCAGCAAGACGGAGATCCACTACGCGATACCCGGCCTGTCCGCGCCCGCCTCCGCCTCCGGCGAGGTGCCGCGGATCGTCCTGGAGCGGCTGGCCGAGACCTTCGTCGCCGACGAGGAGTACATGGCCGGACTCCTCGAACGCCTGCGCGCCGACCGCGTCCTGGTCCTGTCCGGCGCCCGCTTCACCGGCCGCCACACCGCCGCCCTGATGCTGCTGCACCGGCTCGGCGCCGACCCCGTGCGCACCCTGATACGCGACACCAGCCCGGCCGCCCTCGCCGACGGCTTCGACGCCGAGGACAAGGCCGGCGGCTACCTCGTCAGCGACCTCGCCACCCGCCGCGACCGCCCGCTGTGCGAACCGCATCTGCTCGCCGCGAAGGACCGGCTGGTCGAGCAGGACGCCTATCTCGTCGTCACGGTCGGCCCCACCGCCGTACTGGAGGACGTGCCGAAGGTCGAGTGGCGGCCACCGAGCGCGGCCCAGGTGCTCGCCGCGCATGTGCGTACCCGCGCCGACGAGCAGACCGCGGCCAAGCTGCTGGACCTGCCGGATGTCGTCGAGTTCCTCACGCGTGATCACCAGCTGCGCGAAGTCGCCGCTTTCGCCGTGCAGTTGGGCCGGTACGCGGCCGGTGAGGTGGCCGCGGACGCCATCGCGCAGTTCTCGCTGATCTCGCTGGAGAACCAGGTGCGGGAGTGGTTCGAGGAGGACGAGCGCGCGATCCATCTGCGGGACAAGGCGTTCCTGGTCGCGCTCGCCGCCTTCGACGGCGGCCCGTACCCGCTCACCGCCGAACTCAGCGACCTCCTCTACCGGTTCCTCCAGGAGACCGAGAATCCCACCCGTGTCGCCGAGGTCCCCGTCTTCGGCACCCACATCGGCAAGCGCCTCCAACTCGCCCGCGCCACACGGTACGAGGAGGACGAGCACACCGAATGGGGCCCGGTCGCCCAGCAGAAGGCCCGGTTCCTGGACGAACGGGCCTCGCTCGTCCTGCTGCGCGAACTGTGGACCGGCCATCCGTCCGCCCGCCCGGCCCTCATCAACTGGCTGCGCCGGCTGGCCGACGACGGCCGTCCGCTGGTGCGCACCCGTGCCGCGTCCACCGTAGCGATCCTGGCCCGCACCGACCTGCCCTCCGCGATGGCCCTGGTCATCGAGGTGTGGGCCACCTCCAAGCTGTTCCGGCACCGGCTGGTCGCCGTCAACTCGCTGACCCTCGCCCACCTCATCGACACCCCCAACATCCCGCGCATCCTCGACGACTGGTGCGAGGGCGACGACGAGCGGCGCCGCTGGGTGGGCGTGCGGTCGTACGGCCTGATCGGTTCCGAGCGCCCCGAGCAGGCACTCGCCGCACTGCGCAAGGCGGTACGCCGGCTCTACGAGAACGACCAGGACCTGGACCTGGAGATCGGGCGCGAACTCGCCGACGCCGTAGGGCTGTTGCTGCTCTCCTCGGCCGAGGAACGGGTGCTCGCCGAACTGCGGCAGCACCTCGACGACGACCGTGCCGTCCGCGACCTCACGCTCGCCGGCTTCGTCAACGCCTGCGGGCGCACCGAGGGCGACGAGCGCTACGGGATCCCGCTGGTCCTCGACTGGTACGCCCGCGCGGTGTCCGCCGGCAGCGCCTCCGCGTACGGCATCCCGCAGCTCTGGCGGGCCGCGCTCGCCGATCTGCGCACCACCCGGCCCGCGCTGGACGCGCTACGGGCGTGGGTGCTGATCGCCGACCGCGCCACCGCCACCGAGTGGGCGCTCGCCGCGCTGCTCCCGGCGCTGGTGGCCACGCCCGAGGACCACCAGCGGCTCAGCCACCTGCTGCGCACCATGTCCGGCGAGGACGGGAAACCACCGCCCCGGGTGGCGGCCCGCCTGCTCACCACGCTCCCCATCCGCTGACCCACATCGGAACGACCCGCGCACGCCGGGTGGTACGTCCGAGGAGACACGCCCATGCCCACCTTCCGCCAGCCCGAGTGGCAGCAACCGGCCGACCGGCACACCGAGATCGTCGACCCCGTCCTCACCGTCCGTCAGCTGTCGCGCTTCGAGTTCAACCTCAAGTCCTACGTCCGTATCGACCACGCCCTCGTCTTCGCCACCGGCAAGGGCGGTTACGTCGCCTACCTCCCGCCGCAGCGGCCGACCCGCGGGGACATCGCGACGAACCGCTACACCGCCGTGTACGAGGTGGACATGGGCGTGCATCCGCACACCTGCGAACTCGCGCTGCCCAGCGACAACGACGCGTTCGAGTTCACGGCCGCCGTCGACCTGTCCTGGCAGGTCCTCGACCCGGTCCGGTTCGTGGCCAGCGGCCACCGGGACGTGCCCGGACTGCTGCTGGGCGAACTCCAGCAGGCGGCCCGGCCGGTGACCCGGCGGTTCACCATCGCCGACAGCGCGTCGGCCGAGGTCGAACTGCTGGAGCGGATGAACCTCCTCGGCCCGCTCGGCGCCCCCGCCGGACTCCAGGTCACCTGGACGCTGCGGCTCAAGCGCGACGAGGCCAACATCGAGCACGAGCTGCGCAAGCAGGCCATCGAGCACTCCGCCGACGAGCAGATCCGGGCGGCCCAGCGGGGCATGGAGATCGACGTCGAGGTCGACCGCCGCCACCGCCAGAGCGACTCGCTCCAACTGGACCGGGCCATGCAGTACGGCACCCATCAGCAGGAACTGCTCCTCCAACAGCAGCGCTGGCAGCACGCGCAGGCGTTGCTCGCGGGCCAACAGCAGCTGGAACTCCAGCGGTTGGAGGAGGAGAAGATCAACTTCTACCAGTTCCACCTCCAGCAGGGCGGCGTCCACCAGTGGGCACTCCACCTCGCCCAGCACCCGGAGGACTCCCACATGGTCATGAACAGCATGCGGGAGGACCAACTCCGCATGATCCAGGCCCAGATGGAACTGGTCCAACAACTCCTCAACGGAGACACGGCCGAGAACTGGGAACTGGAAGGCCCCAAACAACTGGCCCTGCGCACGGTCAACGACATCCTCACCCAACGCCTCCCCGGAGTCCCCCAGCCCCCACCCCCACCACTCCCTCCGGGCGCGGGCCCGGAATACCCCGGCACAACGATCCCCGGCGACCCGGTACCTCCTTCCCCGGGCAACACGATCCCGGGAACAGCCATGCCCCCAACTCCGGGAACCCAGCCGACAGACGGGTACGGCTTCGGCGACGGGCAAGGGGCGTACGGGCCGGGGCCGGCAGCGGGGCTGGGGCCGGGCACGGCGACAGGGGGTTATGGCGGTGGGCAGGCTCCGGCGCCTGGGGGGTACGCGGGCGGACCGGGCGCCGTGCCGGGGGCTTACGGCGGTGGGCAGGCTCCGGTGCTCGGGGGTTACGCGGGCGGGCCGGGCGCGGCGCCTGGAGCGTATGGGGGTGGGCAAGGCCCGGCGCCCGGAACCTCTACGGCGGGGCAGGGCGCGGCGCCAGGGGGCTATCCCGGTGGGCCGGGCGCGACGCCGGGACCTTACGCAGGTGGGCAGACCTCGGCACCTGGGGCGTACGTCCCTGGGCAGCTGCCGGCGCCGGGACCGTACGGGCCGCCGGGGCAGCCGCCGGCAGCGGGACCGTATGGGCCCGGACAGTCCCCGGCGACGGAAGCGCACGGGCCCGTGCAGGCCGCGAAGACAGGGCCCTACGGAACCGGGCACGCCCCCGGACCGGGACCGCACGCACCTGGGCAGGCGTCGGCATCGGGACCGTACGGGCCCGGACAGGCACCGGCGCCAAGCGCGTACGCCCCCGGGCAGTCCTCCGCACCGAGCCCGTACGCGCCTGGACAGGCACCGCCATCAGGCCCGTACCCGAGCGGGCCCCACCCCGGCGATCCCTACCCCAGCGGGTCCCATCCCAGCGGCCCGTACCCGAGCGGATCCCACCCCAACGGCCCCTACCCCAGCGGGTCCCACCCGAGCAGCCCTCACCCGGGCACGCCCACCGCGGCCCCCGCTCAGGCTGGGCCAGACGTACAGCGCACCGCCCTGGCCCGACCGGCCGAATCCGACATACCGAGCACTGCCCTGGCCCGACCGGCCGAACCCGACGTGCCGGGCACCGCCCCGGCCCCAGCCCCCGGCGCCGTGGCCAGGGAGCCGGGCGACCGGGATTCGCTCGGCGCGCCCGACGTGTCCGGCTGGGAGCCGCCGCCCGGGTACGGCCGTACGCCGACCCTGCCCGCGCGGGAGCTGTCGGACGCGGGGGCGGAGGAGGGAGCCGACGGGGCGGAGGGTGACGGCGTATGACCACGCTCGGTCCCGCTCCCGACCCGGCTGCCGCACCGCCCCCACCGCTCCCCCGCCCCGACCCCGCCGACCTCGTTCCGCTCTGCGAGCGGCTGCTCTCGGAGTTGCGCAACGAGGTGTCCCGGGCCGATGGCAAGGCGTCCGTGCTGGTGGGGGCGTTGGGGATGACCGGGGGTGTGTTCAGTGGGCTGTTGGCCGGGCGGGGGTGGACCCCGGGGCGGCTGTCGGCCGTAGGGACCCTGCTGTGGTGGGTCGCTCTCGCGTCCCTCGCGGTCTCCCTGTTCGCGCTGCTGCTCGCCGTGCTGCCCCGCTACCGCTCCGAGCCGTGGGCGCCCGGCCGGCCCCTCTCCTACTTCGGCGACATCCAACAGGCCGTCCGGCAGGGGCAGTTGGAGACCGCGCTCGGCGACACCGGGCGGGACCCCACGACCGGGCTGACCACCGCCCTCGCCGAGCTGAGCCAGATCGTCACGCGCAAACACCAGTGGATCCGTACCGGCCTGATCGCGTTCTGCGCCGGCACGGTCCTGCTGCCCGCCTCACTGCTGATCGGCTGACCGCCGCACCGGCATCCGTCCCCGCCTTCGAAGGAAGCAAGCACCATGACCCAACCGCCACCGGGATACCCGGAGTACCCCGAGTACCCGCAGTACCCCCAGCCCCAGCCCCAGCCCCAGCCCCAGCAGCAGCCCCAGCAGCCGCCCGTCTATCCACAGGCCCCCTACTCCTACCCGCAGACCCCGCAGACCCCACAGGCCGCCGCTCCCATACCTCCGCAGTACCCCATGACTCCCCCGATGCCGACCCCGGCACCGGCACCGGCACCGGCACCGGTCCCCGCTCCGGCCCCGGTCGCCCCGCCCGCCCCCTCCGACGACCCCTCCCACCCGAACCACATCAACACCGACGCCCGCCGCGTCCACATCGCCAGCCAGCAGCGGCACACCGACGCCACCGCGGTCGGGAATCTGCTGCTCTACCTGCCGAACTTCCTGTGCAGCCTCTGCGTCGTCGGGCTGTTCTCGCTCTTCTTCGGGAACCTCGCCTTCGTGGTCATCCTGCTCTGGCTGGCCAGCGGCGCACTCGTCTTCCACCGCCCCACGGAAAGCGCCCTCGCGCGCCGTCTGCTCCACCTGCGCCACCCCACTCCGCAAGAACGAGCCAAAATCGAACCGGTCTGGCGCGAGGTCACCGCCCGCGCCGGCGTCGAGGGCCGTAACTACGAGCTGTGGGTCGAGGACAGCGACGGCCTCAACGCGGTCGCCGCGGCCGGCCACATCGTCGGGGTCACCCGCTTCGCCCTGAACGAGCTGCCCAACGGCGAGCTCGCCGCCGTCATGGCGCACGAACTCGGCCACCACGTCGGCGGTCACGCCTGGTCCGGGCTGCTCGGCTACTGGTACGCGCTGCCGGGCCGGATGGCCTGGCGGGTGCTGAAGGCGCTGTCCGTGGTCGCCTTCCACGTCTCGCGGGCCTTCGGCTGCTTCGGCGTCGCCTTCGTCGTGATGATCTTCGGCGGTATCGCGGTCGCCACCATCAGCACGCTCTACGGACTGCCCCTGCTGATCCTGGGTGTGCCGTACGCGCTCGCCGCCGTGGGTCGGCGCGCCGAGCTGCGCGCCGACGGACATGCCGCCGCCCTCGGCTTCGCCCCGATGCTGGTGTCCGTGCTCGACAAGCTGCACCAGGGCGAGCAGCACGAGCAGGCCGCGCAGACCGCGCGCAACGGCGGTGTGGCCGTCGAGGAGAGCGCGCTGAGCAAGCTGCTCTCCTCCCACCCGGACTACCACACACGGCTGCACCACCTACAGCAGTACCTCCAGCCGCAGCGGCCGTACTGAGCACGCGGGTACGACCGAGGGCGGCCACCCCGTACGAAACGGGGTGGCCGCCCTCGGTGTTTCCGAGCCGACTACTGCTTACTGGTTGTACGGACCGTAGTCGTAGTCCTCCAGCGGGACGGCCTGGCCGGAGCCGGTGCCGAACGGGGAGTAGTCGATGTCGTCGTAGCCGACGGCCGAGTACATCGCGGCCTTGGCCTCCTCGGTGGGCTCCACCCGGATGTTGCGGTAGCGGGACAGACCCGTACCGGCCGGGATGAGCTTACCGATGATGACGTTCTCCTTGAGGCCGATGAGGCTGTCGGACTTGGCGTTGATCGCCGCGTCCGTCAGGACTCGGGTCGTCTCCTGGAAGGAGGCGGCCGACAGCCAGGATTCCGTCGCCAGCGAGGCCTTGGTGATACCCATCAGCTGCGGACGACCGGAGGCCGGGTGACCGCCCTCCTGGACCACACGACGGTTCTCCTGCTCGAAGCGGGAGCGCTCGACCAGCTCGCCGGGCAGCAGCTCGGCGTCGCCGGACTCGATGATCGTCACGCGGCGGAGCATCTGCCGGATGATGATCTCGATGTGCTTGTCGTGGATCGACACACCCTGCGAGTTGTAGACCTTCTGGACCTCGCCGACCAGGTGGACCTGGACGGCACGCTGACCCAGGATGCGCAGCACGTCGTGCGGGTTGGTGGCACCCACGGTGAGCTTCTGGCCCACCTCGACGTGCTCGCCCTCGCTGACCAGGAGTCGGGCGCGCTTCGAGATCGGGAACGCCGTCTCGTCGCTGCCGTCGTCCGGGGTGACGACGATCTTCTTGGTCTTCTCGGTCTCCTCGATCCGCACGCGGCCCTGGGCCTCGGAGATCGGGGCGACACCCTTGGGCGTACGAGCCTCGAAGAGCTCGACGACACGGGGCAGACCCTGGGTGATGTCGTCACCGGCCACACCACCGGTGTGGAAGGTACGCATCGTCAGCTGCGTGCCGGGCTCACCGATGGACTGGGCGGCGATGATGCCGACCGCCTCACCGATGTCGACCAGCTTGCCGGTGGCCAGCGAGCGGCCGTAGCACATGGCGCAGGTGCCGACGGCGGACTCGCAGGTCAGGACCGAGCGGGTCTTGACCGTCTCGATGCCGTGCTTGACCAGCTCGTCGATGAGGACGTCGCCGAGGTCGGTGTTGGCCGGGGCCAGCACCTTGCCGTCGACGGTGATGTCCTCGGCCAGCGCACGGGCGTACACGCTGGTCTCGACGTTCTCCGCCTTGCGCAGGACACCGTCCGCGCCGCGCTCCGCGATGTGCAGCTTGAGGCCGCGGTCGGTGCCGCAGTCCTCCTCGCGGATGATGACGTCCTGGGAGACGTCGACCAGACGACGGGTGAGGTAACCCGAGTCGGCGGTACGGAGGGCGGTGTCGGCCAGACCCTTACGGGCACCGTGGGTGGAGATGAAGTACTCCAGCACGGACAGGCCTTCACGGAAGGACGCCTTGATGGGACGGGGAATCGTCTCGTTCTTGGCGTTCGACACCAGACCGCGCATACCCGCGATCTGGCGCATCTGCATCATGTTTCCTCGGGCACCCGAGTCGACCATCATGAAGATGGGGTTGGTCTTGGGGAAGTTCTCGTTCATCGCCTCGGCGACCTCGTTGGTCGCCTGGGTCCAGATCTGGATGAGCTCCTGCGTGCGCTCTTCCTTGGTGATCAGACCGCGCTCGTACTGCTTCTGGACCTTCTCGTCCTTGGCCTCGTAGCCGGCGACGATCGCCTTCTTCGCCTCGGGCACGACGACGTCGGAGATGGCCACGGTGACACCGGAACGGGTCGCCCAGAAGAAGCCCGCCGCCTTCAGGTTGTCGAGCGTCGCCGCCACGATGACCTTGGGGTAGCGCTCGGCCAGGTCGTTGACGATCTCGGAGAGCTGCTTCTTGCCCACCGAGTAGTCGACGAACGGGTAGTCCTCGGGCAGCAGCTCGTTGAAGAGCGCGCGGCCCAGGGTCGTCTTCAGGCGGAAGGTGTCACCCTGCTGCCACTCCGGCTCGCCCTCCTCGCGGACCGGCGGCACCCAGCCACGCGGCGGGATGGTGCCCACCGGGAAGCGGATGTCGACGGCCGACTGGAGCGCCAGCTCGCCGGCGTCGAACGCCATGGTCGCCTCGGCCGTGGAGCCGAACGCGCGGCCCTCGCCCTTGACGTCACGCAGCTCGCCGTCGGTGGTGAGGAAGAACAGGCCCAGCACCATGTCCTGGGTCGGCATGGTGACGGGACGACCGTCGGCCGGCTTCAGGATGTTGTTCGAGGACAGCATCAGGATGCGGGCCTCGGCCTGCGCCTCCGCGGAGAGCGGCAGGTGTACGGCCATCTGGTCGCCGTCGAAGTCCGCGTTGAACGCGGTGCAGACGAGCGGGTGGATCTGGATGGCCTTGCCCTCGACCAGCTGCGGCTCGAAGGCCTGGATGCCGAGGCGGTGCAGGGTGGGCGCACGGTTCAGCAGCACCGGGTGCTCGGCGATGACCTCTTCGAGGACGTCGTAGACGACCGTACGGCCGCGCTCGACCATGCGCTTCGCCGACTTGATGTTCTGCGCGTGGTTCAGGTCGACCAGGCGCTTCATCACGAACGGCTTGAAGAGCTCCAGCGCCATGGCCTTCGGCAGACCGCACTGGTGCAGCTTGAGCTGCGGGCCGACGACGATCACGGAACGCGCGGAGTAGTCCACGCGCTTGCCGAGCAGGTTCTGACGGAAGCGGCCCTGCTTGCCCTTGAGCATGTCGGACAGCGACTTCAGCGGACGGTTGCCGGGGCCCGTCACCGGGCGGCCGCGACGGCCGTTGTCGAAGAGCGCGTCGACGGCCTCCTGGAGCATGCGCTTCTCGTTGTTGACGATGATCTCGGGGGCACCGAGGTCGAGAAGGCGCTTCAGGCGGTTGTTGCGGTTGATCACACGGCGGTACAGGTCGTTCAGGTCGGAGGTCGCGAAGCGGCCACCGTCCAGCTGCACCATCGGGCGAAGGTCCGGCGGGATGACCGGGACGCAGTCGAGAACCATGCCCTTGGGGCTGTTGGAGGTCTGCAGGAAGGCAGACACGACCTTCAGCCGCTTCAGGGCGCGGGTCTTCTTCTGGCCCTTGCCGGTGCGGATGATCTCGCGGAGGCGCTCGGCCTCCTCTTCGAGGTCGAAGGACTCCAGGCGCTTCTGGAGCGCCGCGGCACCCATCGAACCGTCGAAGTACGTGCCGAAGCGGTCGCGCAGCTCGCGGTAGAGCAGCTCGTCGCCTTCGAGGTCCTGGACCTTGAGGTTCTTGAACCGGGTCCACACCTCGTCCAGGCGGTCGATCTCGCGCTGCGCACGGTCGCGCAGCTGCTTCATCTCCCGCTCGGCGCCTTCGCGCACCTTGCGGCGCACATCGGCCTTGGCACCCTCGGCCTCCAGCTCGGCCAGGTCGGCCTCAAGCTTCTTGGCGCGGGCTTCGAGGTCGGAGTCACGCCGGTTCTCGACCTGCTGGCGCTCCACGGAGACGTGCGCCTCCAGGGAGGGCAGGTCGCGGGTGCGGCGCTCCTCGTCGACGAACGTGATCATGTACGCCGCGAAGTAGATGACCTTTTCGAGGTCCTTCGGGGCGAGGTCGAGCAGGTAGCCCAGCCGGGACGGGACACCCTTGAAGTACCAGATGTGCGTGACGGGCGCGGCCAGTTCGATGTGGCCCATCCGCTCGCGGCGCACCTTGGCGCGGGTCACCTCGACGCCGCAGCGCTCACAGATGATGCCCTTGAAGCGGACGCGCTTGTACTTGCCGCAGTAGCACTCCCAGTCCCGGGTCGGACCGAAGATCTTCTCGCAGAAGAGTCCGTCCTTTTCGGGCTTGAGGGTGCGGTAGTTGATGGTCTCGGGCTTCTTGACCTCGCCGTGGCTCCACTGACGGATGTCGTCAGCGGTGGCCAGACCGATCCGGAGCTCATCGAAGAAGTTGACGTCGAGCACTATGCGTCAATCCCTCTCAGGGTTGTAAGTCTTGGGGTCTGAAACGGGGGTCCTGGGGCCGGAGACCTGCTGGGCGCAGGCCTCCGGACTCCCGTCAGACCTCTTCGACGCTGCTCGGCTCGCGCCGGGACAGGTCGATGCCGAGCTCCTCCGCTGCGCGGAAGACATCCTCGTCGGTGTCACGCATCTCGATGGACATACCGTCACTGGACAGCACCTCCACGTTCAGGCAGAGCGACTGCATCTCCTTGATGAGCACCTTGAAGGACTCGGGGATGCCGGGCTCGGGGATGTTCTCGCCCTTGACGATGGCCTCGTAGACCTTCACGCGGCCGGTGACGTCGTCGGACTTGATGGTCAGCAGTTCCTGGAGGGCGTAAGCGGCGCCATAAGCCTCCAGCGCCCACACCTCCATCTCGCCGAAGCGCTGACCACCGAACTGCGCCTTACCACCCAGCGGCTGCTGGGTGATCATCGAGTACGGGCCGGTCGAACGGGCGTGCAGCTTGTCGTCGACCAGGTGGTGCAGCTTCAGGATGTACATGTAGCCGATCGAGATCGGCTCCGGGAACGGCTCGCCGGAGCGGCCGTCGAACAGGTTCGCCTTGCCGGAGGCCTGGACGAGGCGGTCGCCGTCGCGGTTCGGGATCGTGGCCTCGAAGAGACCGGAGATCTCGTCCTCGCGGGCACCGTCGAAGACCGGGGTCGCGACGTTGGTGCCGGGGGCGACCTGGTCGGCGCCGATGACCTGGAGGCGCCGCGCCCAGTCCTCGCTGAGCCCGGAGACGTCCCAGCCGCGGCTGGCGAGCCAGCCGAGGTGGATCTCCAGGACCTGTCCCGGGTTCATTCGGGACGGGACACCCAGCGGGTTGAGGATGATGTCGACCGGGGTGCCGTCCTCCAGGAACGGCATGTCCTCGATCGGCAGGATCTTGGAGATGACGCCCTTGTTGCCGTGGCGGCCGGCCAGCTTGTCGCCGTCGGTGATCTTGCGCTTCTGCGCAACATACACACGGACCAACTGGTTGACGCCGGGCGGCAGTTCGTCGCCCTCCTCGCGGTCGAAGACGCGGACGCCGATGACCTTGCCGATCTCGCCGTGCGGCACCTTCAGCGAGGTGTCGCGCACCTCGCGCGCCTTCTCGCCGAAGATCGCGCGGAGCAGGCGCTCCTCGGGGGTCAGCTCGGTCTCGCCCTTGGGCGTGACCTTGCCGACGAGGATGTCACCGGCGACGACCTCGGCACCGATCCGGATGATGCCGCGCTCGTCGAGGTCGGCGAGGACCTCCTCGGAGACGTTCGGGATGTCCCGGGTGATCTCCTCGGGGCCGAGCTTGGTGTCACGGGCGTCGACCTCGTGCTCCTCGATGTGGATCGAGGAGAGGACGTCGTCCTGCACGAGGCGCTGCGACAGGATGATCGCGTCCTCGTAGTTGTGACCCTCCCAGGGCATGAACGCCACGAGCAGGTTCTTGCCGAGCGCCATCTCGCCGAACTCGGTCGCGGGACCGTCGGCCAGCACCTGGCCGGCGACGACCCGGGCGCCCTCGTCCACCACGACCTTCTGGTTGACGGAGGTGCCCTGGTTGGAGCGGGAGAACTTGGCGAGGCGGTACGTGGTGTACGTGCCGTCGTCGTTGGCGGTGGTGATGTAGTCCGCGGAGACCTCCTGGACCACACCGTCCTTCTCCGACTTCAGGACGTCACCGGCGTCGACCGCGCAGCGGTACTCCATGCCGGTGCCGACCAGCGGCGCCTCGGACTTGATGAGGGGCACGGCCTGACGCATCATGTTCGCGCCCATGAGGGCACGGTTGGCGTCGTCGTGCTCCAGGAACGGGATCATCGCGGTCGCGACGGACACCATCTGGCGCGGGGAGACGTCCATGTAGTCGACGTCGTCACCGGGGACGTAGTCGACCTCGCCGCCGCGGATGCGGACCAGGACGCGGGACTCCTCGAAGCGGAACTCCTCCGTCAGCGGCGCGTTGGCCTGCGCGATGACGAATCGGTCCTCTTCGTCGGCCGTCAGGTAGTCGACCTCGTCGGTGACGACACCGTCGGTGACCCGGCGGTACGGCGTCTCGACGAAACCGAACGCGTTGACGCGGCCGTAGGAGGCGAGCGAGCCGATCAGGCCGATGTTCGGGCCTTCCGGGGTCTCGATCGGGCACATGCGGCCGTAGTGCGAGGGGTGCACGTCACGGACCTCGAAGCCGGCCCGCTCACGGGAGAGACCACCCGGGCCAAGGGCCGAGAGACGGCGCTTGTGGGTGAGACCCGACAGCGGGTTGTTCTGGTCCATGAACTGCGACAGCTGCGAGGTGCCGAAGAACTCCTTGATCGACGCCACGACCGGGCGGATGTTGATCAGGGTCTGCGGGGTGATCGCCTCGACGTCCTGCGTGGTCATGCGCTCGCGGACGACTCGCTCCATACGCGCCAGACCCGTACGGACCTGGTTCTGGATGAGCTCGCCGACGTTGCGCAGACGGCGGTTGCCGAAGTGGTCGATGTCGTCGGTCTCGACGACGATCGTGGTGCCGTTGTCACCGACCGTCTCGGTCTCGCCGGCGTGCAGCTTCACCAGGTACTTGATCGACGAGATGATGTCCTCGACGGTCAGCACACCGGCGTCCAGCGGGGCTTCGCCGCCCAGCTTCTTGTTGACCTTGTAGCGGCCGACCTTGGCGAGGTCGTAGCGCTTCGGGTTGAAGTAGAGGTTCTCAAGCAGCGTCTGCGCGGCCTCGCGGGTCGGGGGCTCGCCCGGACGCAGCTTGCGGTAGATGTCGAGGAGCGCGTCGTCCTGGCCCTGGGTGTGGTCCTTCTCCAGGGTGGCGCGCATGGACTCGTACTCGCCGAACTCCTCAAGGATCTGCTCGGTCGTCCAACCGAGGGCCTTGAGCAGGACGGTGACGGACTGCTTGCGCTTGCGGTCGATACGGACGCCGACCATGTCGCGCTTGTCGATCTCCATCTCCAGCCAGGCACCCCGGGAGGGGATCACCTTGGCGGAGAAGATGTCCTTGTCGGACGTCTTGTCGATGGAGGAGTCGAAGTAGACACCCGGCGAACGGACCAGCTGCGACACGACGACACGCTCGGTGCCGTTGATGACGAAGGTGCCCTTGTTGGTCATGAGCGGGAAGTCGCCCATGAAGACCGTCTGGGACTTGATCTCGCCGGTCTCGTTGTTGGTGAACTCAGCGGTCACGAAGAGCGGGGCGGCGTACGTGAAGTCGCGCTCCTTGCACTCGTCGATGCTGTTCTTCGGAGGTTCGAAACGGTGGTCGCGGAAAGTCAGCGACATCGACCCGGAGAAGTCCTCGATCGGGGAGATCTCCTCGAAGATCTCCTCCAGACCGGACTTGGTGGGGACGTCCTGACCCGACTCCAGAGCCGCCTCGACCCGACTCTGCCAGGCGGTGTTGCCGAGCAGCCAGTCAAAGCTCTCGGTCTGCAACGCGAGCAGGTTGGGAACCTCAAGGGGCTCCTTGATCTTTGCAAAGGAGATGCGCAGCGGGGCGGTGCTGGCGCCGTTGTTCGTATTCGCGGTCGAGGCAGTGCGCGAGGCGGCCAAGAGGGGGTCCTTCCGAGGGCTCGGACTCACTACGCGCGTACCGGCCCCCCACTCGCGCACAGAGACAGAAGTCCCAGCTCAGGGACGGTCCGATCGTCGGTGCTAAAGCGAGGGCATGCCCCTGGTGACGGGCAGGGAGCAGCTAACAGGCAGCGCAAAGGGTCAGTGTAGCCACTTGGCGCACTGATGTCCAGCCCCGCTTTTTTGAGACCCTCGTCGTGCTCAACACCCTCGGCAAGCTCACGTCCTCAACGCGTTGATACTGCCCTCTTCGCCGTCGATCCATGCCTCGGATTCGGATCGTTGTGACGACGCGTCCTGAGAATTGCGCGCTGCGTGCGGTTCGTCAAGGCCTCCATGGCCCACACCACATGCCACCAGGGTGCTCGGAGGCACGAAGAAGATCACCATACTCCGCGAACCCCTGGCCGCAAGGCAGCCGCTCGCCCGACCCAGGAACGCCGAAGAGCGACCACCCAGATGGATGATCGCTCTTCGGTACTCAGGCGTTACAAGGTCCTTGGGACCCCGTCCACGACCTGGAAGGTGTTACTTGACCTCGACGGAGGCACCGGCGCCCTTGAGGGACTCGGCGGCCTTCTCGGCGGCCTCCTTGGCGACCTTCTCAAGGACCGGCTTCGGAGCGCCGTCCACGAGGTCCTTGGCCTCCTTCAGACCCAGCGAGGTCAGCTCACGCACGACCTTGATGACCTGGATCTTCTTCTCGCCGGCGCCGGTGAGGATGACGTCGAACTCGTCCTGCTCCTCGACGGCCTCGGCGGCGGCGGCCGGACCGGCCGGGCCGGCGACGGCGACCGCGGCGGCGGCGGTGACGTCGAACTTCTCCTCGAACGCCTTCACGAACTCGGAAAGCTGGATGAGGGTCATCGTCTCGAACTCGGCGAGCAGTTCGTCCTGGGTGAGAGCCACGATGGCTTCCTTCCACTAATTTTCGGCTGGTGCCGGGGTGTACATGTCTGGCGGGCGTACGTTCGGCCCGCTACGACCGATGCCGTGCGGCGCGGAGCCTCAGGCGGCGGTCATGCTGCGAGCCGAATTACTCGGCACCGCCCTGCTCTTCTTGCTTGGCGCGAAGGGCGTCCACGGTGCGGACGAGCTTCGACGGGAGCGCCTGGAAGAGCTGCGCAGCCTGAGTCTGCTTGCCCTTGAAAGCACCCGCCAGCTTGGAGAGCAGAACCTCGCGGGACTCAAGGTCCGCGAGCTTCTTGATCTCGTCGGCGGACAGCGCCTTGCCGTCAAGGACACCGCCCTTGATGACGAGGTTCGGGTTGTCCTTGGCGAAGTCACGAAGACCCTTCGCCGACTCCACCGGGTCACCGGTGATGAAGGCGACCGCCGTCGGACCGTTGAACAGGTCGTCGAGCGTAGAGATCCCGGCCTCGTTGGCCGCAATCTTGGTCAGCGTGTTCTTCACCACGGCGTACTGGGCGTTCTCACCGAGCGAACGACGCAGCGTCTTGAGCTGCGCCACGGTGAGACCCCGGTACTCGGTCAGCACGGCGGCGTTCGAGTCGCGGAACTGTCCCGCGAGCTCGGCTACCGCGGCAGCCTTGTCGGGCCTTGCCATAGAGCGTCGGCCTCCTTCCGGGTGATGAGGACCGCTCAGAAGGGGCTGGGACAGAGAAAACGCCCCGGCGCGGGCGCACGGGGCGTAGCTCGACCGGGAAGAACATCCTCGGGAGCACATCCAGTCCACCTGCGCGGGTCGTCCACTGTTCAGCGGATCCTTCGGTCACCGCGCCCTCTCACGAGCACACGGCAACGACCAGCGGTCTTTGGCTTCTCCCGAAGAGTACGGGACCCCTACAGTCCCAAGCAAATCCGCCCGTACGGCTCAGCCCTGGGCGTCCTTCATCAGCTGGGCGAGGTCGGTGGTGTCGGCGGCCGGCGGGGCGGTGACCGTCACCGGCTTGTCGACGTCGACGAAGGTGACCGTCATGTCGAGCGGGCCCTTGTCGCCCTCGCCGCGCATCCGGAACCGCTTGGTGTGGTGGTCGCCGTCGACCCACATGTCCATGGTGAGCGCGTCGACGCCCATCTTCTCGTAGCCCTCGACGCTCTTCTCGCGCCGCTCCCGCGCGGCCTTGTCCTCGCCCTTGGCCGCGGCGGCCTTGACGTCGGCGAGGCTGACCCGGCCCGCGTAGTGCGTGGTCCGTACCCCGTCGACGGTCTCGGTGCCGACCTTCTTCACGTCCTTGGCGCCGGTGAGGAAGGCGGCCTCGGCGGCCGGGTTCTTGTCGGCCTCGGCCGCTCCGGTCCCGTTGGCGGCGAGGTTGTCCCCCAGGCCGCCGAGGGCGGACATGTCGAGCTTCAGCCAGCTCTTGCCGCCCAGTTCCTTGGCCGCCTCGGGGCCGCCGTTGAGGTAGAGCGCCTTGTCCACGACGCGCAGCTGCACCGTGGAGCCGGTCTTGGACGAGGTCATCCGCATGCTCATGGCCTGCGGCTTCATGCTCATGGCCGCCTCGGCCGTGATCTTCCCCTCGCCGGGCATGGTGCCGGCCATCCGGTAGCGCAGCGAGGTGATGTCCTGCGTCTTCTTCGCCGCCTCGGCCACGGCCGCCGCGGGCGCCATGCCCGGCGAGGAGTCCGAGGCGGCCCTGGAGCAGCCGACCGCTCCCCCGGCGAGCAGCAGGGCGGCGAGCCCGGCACCGGCCGCTCTGCGGCGCGTGACACGACGTACGGAAGACGGCATTCGATTCCCCCCAAGGAACCCGACGGCACACGGAACGCACGGAACACGCAGTACGTGCGGATCACTCAGCACGTACGAAACACTCAGCGCGTACGGAACACATGGAACGCATGGCCGATTCACAGCGGAAGCCGTGAGCTTAACCTCGGGGCGGCTCGCCGGTCTCTCGAATTCCCGTGCCCCTGGGGCCGGTTGGGGCGCCTCAGGAGCTGGTGCCGGACCCGGTCGCCGTGTCGCCGCTGCCCGGTGTCACGCCCTGCTTCTTCAGCAGCGCGGTGAAGTCCTCGGTGTCGCTCGCCGGGGGCACGGTGGCCTCGACCTTCACGCCGTAGTCGCTGTAGTAGGCGGTCTGGCTGTACTGGCCGGACGTCATCTGGCCCTTCTCGACCTTCTTGACCAGCAGGTCCTTGGAGTTGATCCAGATGTCGACCTGCTCCGTGGAGACACCGGCCGAGGTGAGCTGCTTCTTCAGGCCTTCGAGCTGGCTCGCGGTGAGGTTGGAGTTCTTGGAGGCGAGGTCGGCCACGTTCACCGTGCCCGAGTAGTGCGTGGTCTGCTGGCCGCGGACCGACTCCGTGCCGACCTTCTTGACGTCCCCGGAGGCGAGCAGGAGCTTCACCGACTGGTTCGGGGTGGAGTTCTGCATCTGGTCCTTGAGGTACGCGCCGGAGCTGCCGCCGAGCTTGGCGAGGTCGTCGTACGCGTACCTGACCCAGTGCTTGCCGTCGGCCTGGGCGGCGAACTTCTCGCCCATCTTGGCGTAGTAGGCGTCGGGCAGATAGCGGGCCTCCATCGACGTGCTGCCCGTCGCGCGCATCGCGTCGGCCATCGTCCCGCCGGTGTAGTTCATCGTGAGGGTGCCGGTGATGCCGTCGCCCCAGCCGAGGTTGCCCTTGGCGTCCATGGACATCAGGGAGCCGAGCACCGTCGAGGACTCGACCTTGGCGGAGTCCGCCTTGTCGGTGGACTGCTCGGCGCTGCGCAGGGCCGCTATGGGGCTCACCCGGGTCGCGCCCTTGCCGACCGCCTTGTCGTCCTTGCCGGAGCCCCCGGAGGAGCCCGAGGACCCGCACGCGGCCACCGAGGCCAGCGCGGTCCCCACCGCGATCGAGAGGACCGCCCTGCGTACGGTCGTCCTGCTGTTCATCCGTCCCCCACCCCTGAGCGATTGCTGTGCCTGCCACAAACGCTAGCGCAGCCCACTGACACCCGTACGAAAGAGGACGGGCCCCGCACCTCGAAGGTTGCGGGGCCCGCCCAATTCTGACGCGTACGCGACGCGGCTACCGGGGTGAGCGCGGGGCTCAGACGGCGGCCGGGTCCTCCTCGACGAGGAGGTTGCGGGTGCGGTTCGGGTCGAGCGGAATGCCGGGGCCGATCGTGGTGCTGATCGCGGCCTTCTTGATGTAGCGACCCTTGGCGGCAGACGGCTTCAGACGGAGGATCTCCTCCAGGGCCGCGCCGTAGTTCTCCACCAGCTTGGAGTCGTCGAACGACGTCTTGCCGATGATGAAGTGCAGGTTCGAGTGCTTGTCGACGCGGAACTCGATCTTGCCGCCCTTGATGTCGTTGACAGCCTTGGCGACGTCCGGGGTCACGGTGCCGGTCTTGGGGTTCGGCATCAGACCACGGGGACCGAGCACGCGGCCGAGGCGGCCGACCTTGCCCATGAGGTCCGGGGTGGCGACGACGGCGTCGAAGTCCAGCCGGCCCTTCGCCACCTCGTCGATGAGTTCGTCGGAGCCGACGATGTCGGCGCCCGCGGCGGTCGCGGCCTCGGCACGGTCACCGGTCGCGAAGACCAGGACCCGGGCGGTCTTACCGGTGCCGTGCGGGAGGTTCACGGTGCCACGGACCATCTGGTCGGCCTTGCGCGGGTCGACACCCAGGCGGAAGGCGACCTCGACGGTGCCGTCGAACTTGGTCGTGGAGGTCTCCTTGGCGAGACGGACGGCCTCAAGCGGGGCGTAGAGCTTGTCCCGGTCGATCTTGGCGTCCGCAGCGCGGAGAGACTTGCTGCGCTTGCTCACTACTGCTCCTGTGTGTTCTGAGGAGTCGTGGTACGGACCGAGCAGGTCCCACCACAATCACTTCTACGGGGTGAAGGTCAGCCTTCGACGGTGATGCCCATGGAACGGGCGGTGCCGGCGATGATCTTCGACGCGGCGTCCAGGTCGTTGGCGTTCAGGTCGGGGAGCTTGGTCGTGGCGATCTCACGGACCTGCGCCTGGGTGATCTTGGCGACCTTGGTCTTGTGCGGCTCGCCCGAGCCCTTCTCGACACCCGCGGCCTTGAGGATCATCTTCGCGGCCGGCGGCGTCTTGGTGACGAAGGTGAAGGAACGGTCCTCGTAGACCGTGATCTCCACCGGGATCACCCAGCCGCGCTGCGACTCGGTGGCCGCGTTGTAGGCCTTGCAGAACTCCATGATGTTGACGCCGTGCTGGCCGAGCGCGGGGCCGACCGGCGGGGCCGGGTTCGCCGCACCGGCGTTGATCTGGAGCTTGATGAGCCCCGTGACCTTCTTCTTCTTGGGAGGCATTTGGGGTCCTCTCCCACTTCCTAGTCGATTTCCTTGTGCCTGAAGGCAACCGCACAACCTTAACGGGTAGTGCTGTGCGGCCAAAAACCGAGCAGGTCAGACAGGCTGCGAGAGCCCGTCTGACCTGACCGGTGGCTTGATCGCCGAAGGCGTCAGTTCTTCTGGATCTGGTCGAAGCTCAGCTCGACCGGAGTCTCCCGGCCGAAGATCTCCACCAGGCCCTTGACCTTCTTGGAGTCGGCGTTGATCTCGTTGATCGTGGCCTGGAGGGTGGCGAAGGGGCCGTCGGTGACGGTGACCGAGTCGCCGACCTCGAAGTCCAGCACCTGGACCTCGACCTTGCGCTGCGGAACCGGCTTACCCTCGGCCTCGGCGGCCTCGCGGGCGGCCTTCTCCTCGGCCTCCGGGGCGAGCATCTTGACGATCTCGTCCAGGGTCAGCGGGTACGGGTCGTAGGCGTTGCCCACGAAGCCGGTGACGCCGGGGGTGTTGCGGACGACGCCCCAGGACTCGTTCGTCAGGTCCATGCGGACCAGGACGTAGCCCGGGAGCTTGTTCTGCTTGATGGTCTTGCGGTCGCCGTTCTTGATCTGGACGACCTCTTCCTGCGGCACCTCGGCCTGGAAGATGTAGTCCTCGACGTTCAGCGAGACGGCGCGCTGCTCCAGGTTGGTCTTCACGCGGTTCTCGTAACCGGCGTACGTGTGGATGACGTACCACTCGCCGGGGAGGGTGCGGAGTTCCTCGCGCAGGGCGGCCACCGGGTCGACGGGCTCGGCCGGCTCGGCCTCTTCCTCGTCGTCCTCGGCCGCGGTCTCGTCGTCGAGGTCCTCGGCGGCTTCCTCGTCCTCGTCCTCGACGTGCAGGGCGGCTTCCTCGGCGGGCTCGCCCGCGTCGGCGTCGGCAGCCTCGACCTCGTCCAGCTCCTCGTCCGCGCCCTCGACGATGTCGAGTTCGTCTTCCACGGACTCGTCCGGCTCGACGGCCTCGTTCAGGTTCGGGTCAGACACGTGGCTGCTTCTTCCTGGATACATGGGGGTGGAACACGCGAAAGGGGCGCCGGTCAGGGCGCCCTTCGCTTCCGGCCTCAGCCGAAGACGTACTTCGCGGCGTGATTCAGTCCGTAGTCAATCACGGTCACCAGACCGATCATGATGACGACGAAGACGATCACGACGGTCGTGTACGTCGTCAGCTGGTTGCGCGTCGGCCAGACGACCTTGCGGAGTTCCGCGACGATCTGGCGATAGAAGATGCCGAGTCGCTTCAGCGGGCCCTTCTTGGCGCGCTTGCCGCCCTTGCGGGCCTTCTTCTTGGACTCCGACACCTCGTCCTGGGCATCAGGCATGTCGATGGAGCCCACGGCGTCCGCCATTCATCCTCACCTGTTCCCGGGTCGTGGCCGTGCCGCGCCCGGTCTGAGCCGCACGGCGGTGCATTGCTGTACGTACATGCGCTGCGCACACATCCTGGTGAAGGTGTGTGTAGCAGGGCCGGAGGGACTTGAACCCCCAACCGCCGGTTTTGGAGACCGGTGCTCTACCAATTGAGCTACGACCCTTTGTGACGTCCCCAACGTACCGCATCCACCCGGGTGCTCGGTGTGCACCAAGTAGGGCGCGGCTGATGAAGGCCAACGAGGTAGGAGTGTACGTGCTCCTGAGGCGGCCGTCGAACAGAAAGTGCCTGTACGGGGATCGCCGGCGGAAGATCGCCCAGGCCGGAGCGGGAATCCGGACGGTTGTTCAGTACTCGCCCGATCCTGTTCAGTCTGTGAAACCGGTGTGCCGGGCGGGTTTCCGGTCTGAAACGATGGGTCCATGAGCGCCTCAACCCCTCCCACCGAGCGCCGGGTCTCCGCCCGAGTCGGCGCGATCTCCGAGTCCGCCACCCTCGCCGTGGACGCCAAGGCCAAGGCCCTCAAGGCCGCCGGGCGTCCGGTGATCGGCTTCGGCGCGGGTGAACCGGACTTCCCGACTCCGGACTACGTCGTCCAGGCCGCGATCGAGGCCTGCTCGAACCCGAAGTACCACCGCTACACGCCGGCCGGCGGTCTCCCGGAGCTGAAGGCCGCCATCGCCGCGAAGACGCTGCGTGACTCGGGCTACGAGGTGGACGCCTCCCAGGTCCTGGTCACCAACGGCGGCAAGCAGGCCATCTACGAGGCGTTCGCCGCGATCCTCGACCCGGGCGACGAGGTCATCGTCCCCGCGCCGTACTGGACGACGTACCCGGAGTCGATCCGTCTCGCGGGCGGTGTCCCGGTGGACGTCGTCGCCGACGAGACGACCGGTTACCGCGTCACCGTCGAGCAGCTGGAGGCGGCCCGCACCGAGAACACCAAGGTCGTCCTCTTCGTCTCGCCCTCCAACCCGACCGGCGCCGTCTACAGCGAGGCCGAGGCCGAGGCGATCGGCCGCTGGGCCGTCGAGCACGGCCTGTGGGTCATGACGGACGAGATCTACGAGCACCTCGTCTACGGAGACGCGAAGTTCACCTCGCTGCCGGCGATCCTCCCGGAGCTGCGCGACAAGTGCATCGTGGTCAACGGCGTCGCCAAGACCTACGCCATGACCGGCTGGCGGGTGGGCTGGATCGTCGGCCCGAAGGACGTCGTCAAGGCCGCGACCAACCTCCAGTCGCACGCCACCTCGAACGTCTCGAACGTCGCCCAGGTCGCCGCGCTGGCCGCCGTCTCCGGTGACCTGACGGCCGTGGCGGAGATGCGCGAGGCCTTCGACCGCCGCCGCAAGACGATCGTGCGGATGCTGAACGAGATCGACGGCGTGCTCTGCCCGGAGCCCGAGGGCGCGTTCTACGCCTACCCGTCGGTGAAGGCCCTGCTCGGCAAGGAGATCCGCGGCAGGCGCCCGCAGGACTCGGTCGAGCTGGCCGCGCTGATCCTGGAGGAGGCCGAGGTCGCGGTCGTCCCGGGCGAGGCCTTCGGGACCCCCGGTTATCTGCGGCTGTCGTACGCCCTGGGTGACGAGGATCTCGTCGAGGGCGTCAGCCGTATCCAGAAGCTGCTCGCCGAGGCCACGGACTGAGTCAGGGACTGAGTTTTCGTACCTCCACGCGTGCGTGCGGGCCGTTTCCCTCCGGGGAGACGGCCCGCTGCTGTGTGCGACCGGCGCCACTATCGGGGAAAGCGGTACCGGGACGGCCGGAACGTACGGCAGGATTCCCGGATGGAGCGTGTACGTGATGTCTCTGAACTGCCGAAAGCCCATCTGCACCTGCACTTCACCGGGTCGATGCGGCCGGCCACCGTGCTGGAGCTGGCCGACAAGTACGGCGTACGCCTGCCGGACGCCCTGACCGACGCGCTGACCAGCGGGGAGCCGCCGAGGCTGCGGGCCACGGACGAGCGGGGATGGTTCCGTTTCCAGCGGCTGTACGACGCGGCGCGGTCGTGCCTGCGGGAACCCGAGGACATCCAGCGGCTGGTGCGCGAGGCCGCCGAGGAGGACGTCAGGGACGGCTCGGGCTGGCTGGAGATCCAGGTCGACCCGACGTCGTACGCGCCGCGCCTGGGCGGGCTGATCCCGGCGCTGGAGGTCATCCTCGACGCGGTGGAGACGACCTCCCGGGAGACCGGGCTCGGGATGCGGGTGCTGGTGGCCGCGAACCGGATGAAGCATCCGCTGGACGCGCGCACGCTGGCCCGGCTCGCGGTGCGGTACGCGGACCAAGGGGTGGTCGGTTTCGGCCTCTCGAACGACGAACGCCGGGGTATGGCACGGGACTTCGACCGGGCCTTCGCCATCGCCCAGGAGGGCGGCCTGCTGTCCGCCCCGCACGGCGGCGAACTGGCGGGCCCGGCCTCGGTGCGGGACTGCCTGGACGACCTGCACGCGACCCGGATCGGCCACGGCGTACGCGCCGCGGAGGACCCGCGGCTGCTGAAGCGGCTCGCCGACCGGGGCATCACCTGCGAGGTGTGCCCCGCGTCGAACGTGGCCCTGGGCGTCTACGAGAAGCACGAGGACGTACCCCTGAGGACCCTCTTCGAAGCGGGCGTCCCCCTGGCGCTCGGCGCCGACGACCCGCTCCTGTTCGGCTCCCGGCTGGCGGCCCAGTACGAGATCGCCCGCCGCCACCACGCCTTCTCGGACCGCGAACTGGCCGAACTGGCCCGGCAGTCGGTACGGGGTTCGGCGGCCCCGGAGGACATGAAGACCAAGCTCCTGTCCGGCATCGACGACTGGCTCAGCGCCCCGGTCGCTTGAAGTGCGCGTAGGGCGGATACGGCTTGAAACAGATCAGGACCTCGGCAGGGTGCCCGCCGCCGCGCGTGGGCTCCAGTTCGTACTGAAGGCCGGCCATGAACGCCGACCGCCCCTCGGCGACCCTCTTCTGCCGCGGCCCCCAGCCGGCCGCGTAGGAGAAGGCGGTCGCCGCGTAGGAGAACGCCTCCCGGCCGCCGATGAGGAAGTACGTCCGCGCGTGCGTGGTCTGCCGCAGCAGACCGCGGTCGTACGGCCGCGCGAGCCACGCGCGCGCGTGCCGCTCGGTACGGGCCTCGTCCGTGCGCACGGTGAGCGGTGTGCCGCGCCCCAACGCCCGTCTCAGTTCGGGCCACTTGGAGGGCCGCAGCCCGGTCTCCGAGTGCGCCAGCACCAGGTCGACGAGTTCCCCGTGCCCTTCGTCGGGCGGTACGCAGTCCCGCAGCGGAACGTGCACGACGGTGTGCCGCGAGTGGGCGGCGAACGAGAACAGCCCCGCGAGCCGGCTCAGCCCGTCGTGGTCCCCCATGAGCATGCCGATCGGTGCCGGGTCGCGCAGTGAGGTGTGGCGCAGCGGTGTCCTGGGCCGCACGACCCGGTGTTCGCGCGGACCGGTCCTGGGCCTGAACTGGGTGAGTCTCAGCTCCACTTGGTGTGCCTCATACGGCAAGGATCACGGTCCGGAGGGGGCCTCGGCAACGGAGATTCCGCCCAGCAGGGTCCTGGCGATGCGTGGCGCGAACTCGTCCACGGGCGGGCGCAGGCCGGTCGGTGTCGCCGCGTAGGCGAACACGCGCTGGGCGCAGGCGCCGAGGAGGAGGGACGCGGCGGCGAAGGTGTCCACGTCCGGGCGGACGCGGCCCGCGGCCTGTTCGGCGCGCAGGTAGGCGTCGAGGCCCTCGATCGGCTTGTGGGGGCCGGAGCCGAGCTCTCTCAGCGCCTCGTCGTGGCGCCGCTTGAGCTGGGTCTCGGCGTACAGGGAGGCCGCGATCGGGAAGCTCTGCTCGTAGAAGAGCGCCGCCTGGCGGGCGATCTCGGTGAGGTTGTCCTCCAGGGAGTGCGCTCCGGGCTCGGCGGTGAGGCTGTGCAGCAGCGGGGTCAGCTGGGGCAGCCGTTCCGCGAGGACGCGGATGAACAGTTCCTCCTTGCTCGCGAAGTACTTGTAGAGCGCGGCTTCGGAGCAGCCCGCGGCCTTCGCGATCTCCTTGGTGGTCGCCCGGGCCAGCCCGACGGTGAGCATCAACTCGTGGGCGGCGTCGAGGATGCGGACCTGGGCGGGCTTCGTGGATTCCATGAACGGTCCGTTCGGGCTTGACGAGTAGGTGAGTGCTTACCCACTCTAGGGGGAGACAGGGGTGAGTAAATGCTCACCCACCTCGTCGGGCTGAGGAGCAGACCATGAAACTCACCGTTTTCGGTGCCACGGGAGGCATCGGCCAGGAGATCGTCCGCCAGGCACTGGCCTCGGGCCATCAGGTCACGGCGGTCGTCCGGGACCCCGCGCGGCTGACGGTCCGGGGCACGGGCCTGGAGGTGTTCCGCGCGGACCTCAGCGCCCCGGAGGCGCTGCGCCCCGCGCTCGCGGGCCGGGACGCGGTCCTCTCCGGGCTCGGCGCCCGCAGCCGCAAGGACGCCGGGGTCGCCACCCGGCTCACGCGGACGGTCCTGTCGGCCATGGAGGCGGAGGGGGTGCGCCGGGTGCTGGTGGTGAGCGCCGGTCCGGTCGGCCCCGCCCCGGAGGGCGCGGGCCTGCTCGACCGCACCGCGCGCGGGCTGATCTCGGCCCTCCTGAAGGACGTGTACGCCGACCTGCGGGAGATGGAGGCGGAACTGGCCCGCAGCGCGACCGACTGGACCTCGGTCCGCCCGCCGCGCCTCCAGAACAAGCCGCTGACCGGCACGTACCGCGCGGTCGTGGGCGGCTTCCCGGACAAGGGCCGCTTCATCGCCCGCGCGGACGTGGCCCACGCGATGCTGTCGATGACCGACGATCCGGCGACGGTGAAGCAGGGGGTGGGGGTGGCCTACTGAGCCCCTCTGGAGGGCGCCTTCAGAGGCTGACGCCCACCGTCACCGGCTCGTTGACGAGGGTGATCCCGAAGGTGTCGTGGACTCCGGTGACCACCTCGCGGGCCAGTGCCAGCAGGTCGGCGGTGGTCGCCTCGCCCCGGTTGGTGAGGGCGAGGGTGTGCTTGGTGGAGATGCGGGCGGGCCCGCTGCCGTACCCCTTGGTGAAGCCCGCCTTGTCGATCAGCCAGGCGGCGGAGGTCTTGGTGTGGCCCTCCCCCGCCGGATAGGCGGGCGGCTCCGCGCCCTCGCCGAGGCGGTCCCGCACGCGCGCGTGGAACGCGGTGAACTGCTCCTCGGTGAGGATCGGATTGGTGAAGAAGGAACCGGCCGACCAGGTGTCGTGGTCCTCGGGGTCCAGGACCATGCCCTTGCCCGCGCGCAGGGCGAGGACGGTCTCGCGGGCCCGCGCGAGCGGCACCCGGTCGCCGGGCGCGACACCGAGGGCGCGGGCCGTCTCGGCGTACTTGAGCGGCGCCGACAGCCCGTCCGCGTCCTCCAGTTGGAAGCGGACACGCAGCACCACGTAGCGCTCGGGCTCGGCCTTGAAGCGGCTGTGGCGGTACGAGAAGGCGCACTCCTCGTTGGTGAGGGTGACCGTCTCCCGGGTGGTGCGGTCGTAGGCGACGACCTCGGTGATGGTGGCGGAGACCTCCTGGCCGTACGCCCCCACGTTCTGGATCGGGGTCGCGCCCGCCGATCCGGGGATCCCGGCGAGGCACTCGATTCCGGCGAGGCCGGCCTCCACGGTGCGGGCGACGGCGTCGGTCCACACCTCGCCTGCCGCCAGCTCCAGCCGCGTGCCGTCGAGCACGAAGCCGCGCGTGGCGATGCGCAGGGCGGTGCCCTCGAACCCCTTGTCCCCGATGACGAGGTTGGAGCCGCCGCCGATGACGAGCAACGGCGTCCCGGTGTCGTCGGCCGCGCGGACGGCGTCGATCACCTCGGCGTCGGTGCCGGCGGTGATCAGACGGGTCGCGGGACCGCCGAGCCGGAAGGTGGTCAGCGGGGCGAGGGGAGCGTCGTGGAGTTCCTGCACGGGGCCAAGACTACGAGACGGCACCGACAACGCCGGGCGCGGTGGGGCGGTGGGGCGGTGGGGCGACCGGCACGCGCATGTGGGGCCCCACCGAAATGAGTGGGGCCCCACACGCGCGTGCCAGTCGCGTTCTTCGTCGCTCGTTCTCTCGTTCTCTCGTTCTCTCGTCCGCTCAGCGGCCGACCGGCTCCATGACCGTCTCGGACCCGGCGCTGTCGGCCGCCGACTCAGCCGACCCGGCCACCTTCGCGAGCTCCGCCGCGCGGCGCCGCGTCGGGATCAGCAGGGTGGCGATCCCGGCGAGAGCGACCACTCCGGAGCCGGTGACCAGCGCGGGCTTCAGACCGTCGACGAAGCTCTGCCCGGTCTCGTAGCCGCCCTGTGCCGAGAAGATCGACGCCATGATCGCGACACCGAGGGCGCCGCCGACCTCGCGGAGCGCGTTGTTGGCGCCGGAGGCGATGCCCTGTTCCGACGGGCGGACGCTGGACATGACCAGGTTGGCGGCCGGCGCGAAGAACAGGGCCATGCCGATCCCGCTGAGGATCAGACCGGGCAGCTGAGCGGCGTAGGAGACGTCGGTGGTGACGATGTACGCCATGTAGCCGAGACCGGCGGCCTGGAGGAAGAGGCCGGCGGCGACGACCGGACGGCCACCGACGCGGTCGGACAGGATGCCGGCGACCGGCGCGACGAGCATCGGCATTCCGGTCCAGGGCAGCATCCGCAGGCCCGCCTCGGTGGGCGAGTAGCCGAGCACGCCCTGCATGTACTGGCTGAGCAGGAAGATCGACCCGAACATCCCGAGGAACATCAGCAGGCTCGCGGCGTTGATCCCGGAGAAGGCGCGGGAGCGGAACAGCCGCATCGGGAGCATGGGGTTCTTGGCGTTGACGCTGTAGACGATGAAGCCGGCGAAGAGCGCGCCGCCGGCGAAGAGCCCGGTGAGGACGAGGGAGCTGGTCCACCCGTCGGCGGGACCGCGGACCAGGCCGTAGACGATCCCGAAGAGGCCGCCGCTGGCGAGCAGGGTGCCGGGGAAGTCGAGCGGGGCGCCGGTGCCGTGGGACTCGGAGAGGCGGAGACGGGCGAGCGGGATCAGGGCCAGGCCGAGCGGGACGTTCAGCCAGAAGATCCAGTGCCAGGAGACGTGCTCGGTGAGGCTGCCGCCGATGAGCGGTCCGGAGGCGACGGCGAGTCCGTTGACGGCGCCCCAGATGCCGTAGGCCATACCGCGCTTGGCGGCGGGCACGGCCGCGGTGAGCAGGGTCAGCGTCAGGGGCATCATGATCGCCGCTCCGACACCCTGGACCGCGCGGGCCGCGATCAGGGAGTCGATGCCGGTCGCCATGGCCGCGGCGGCGGAGGCGCCGGTGAATATCGTGATGCCGACGAGGAAGAGCCGTCGCCGGCCGAACCGGTCGCCGAGCGCCGCGCCGAACATCAGCAGGACGGCGAAGGTGAGCGTGTAGGCGCTCACGGTCCACTCCAGGTCACCCAGCGCGCCCCCGAGGTCCTTGCGGATGGAGGGCAGGGCGGTGGTGACGACGAGGTTGTCGAGGGCCGCCATGAATCCGGCGACGCTGGTGATGACGAGGGCCCAGACCATGCCCCCGCGCGGTGCGGTCTTTTCTGACATCGCTCCCCCAGAGTGGGTGATCGTCACTGATGATTAGTTATTGATAACTAACTTTTGCGGCCACGAAAAGGCGCAGAATCCGCCTCTCGCCCGCTGCTACGACTTCTCCAGCCGACCGGTGACACGGGCCTCCGGGTACAACCCCTCCCAGACCCGGTGCTCCGGCGGAAAACCCATGGCCGCAAGGGTGTTGATCAGCATTCCGTACGCCAGGAAGGTCGTGGTCTGGTCGACGTCCGCCCCCAGGGGCACATGCACGACGTCCCAGAGCCTCATCCAGCCCTTGCGCACGACCTCGCCGAACTCGTGGTCACCCTCGGCCTCTGCGGCGGCCACCGCGATATACGTCTGCATCTGCATCTGGAGCTTCTCGGGATGCTCCGTGATCAGCCGCACATAGCCGTTGGCCATGGCGTGCAGGGCCTCTTCGCCCTCCAGCCCCTTGGACGACTCCTCCATGACCCGGCACACGTCCTCGACACACCTGAGCGAGGCCGCCGCGAAGATCGCCTTCTTGCCCGGGAAGAGCCGGAAGAGATACGGCTGCGAGACACCGACGCGCTTGGCGATCGCCTCCGTGGAGGTGCCGTAGTACCCCCGCTGCGCGAACTCGGCGACCGCCGCGCGGACGACGCTCTCGCGCCTCTCTTCTGCGCTCATCCTGACCATGCGAGAAAGTTAGTACTCAATCACTAACTAGGTCAAGGGGTGGCCCGGGAGGAGTTCCGGGCGGGGCGCGGGGCCGTTCGGTGTGCGGCACGACACACGCGCGGGGCGGCCGGTGTCACCAGGGGTGACCGTCGTCCGCCCGGGTCGGCCCATGCGTAAGGGGCGCCCGCAATGGCGAACACCCCTTACATCGGTACCGCGGCTCATGCGGTCCTACGACTCATGCCGGTCGCACGACTCACGCCGGCCGCACGGTTCACGCCAGTCGTACGACCGCTCGTGACATCCCGAGCACCTTCTGCCCGGCGCTGGTCGCCGTGAGGTCCACGCGGACCGTGTTGTCGTCGAGCTTGGCCGCGACCTTGGCGCTGACCTCGACGGTCGCGCCCTGGTCGTCGTTCGGGACCACGACGGGCTTGGTGAAGCGGACGCCGTACTCGACGACCGCGCCCGGGTCGCCGGTCCAGTCGGTGACCACGCGGATCGCCTCGGCCATGGTGAACATGCCGTGCGCGATGACGTCGGGGAGCCCGACCTCCTTGGCGAACTTCTCGTTCCAGTGGATCGGGTTGAAGTCCCCGGAGGCGCCCGCGTACTGGACGAGGGTGGCGCGCGTCACGGGGAAGCTCTGGGCCGGGAGTTCGGTGCCGACCTCGATGTCGTCGTAGGCGATCTTCGCCGTCATGTCAGTTCCCCTCCGCCGCGCGGGCCACGAGCTTGGTCCAGGCGGTCACGACATGCTCGCCCGCCTCGTCGTGGACCTCGCCGCGGATGTCCAGGATGTCGTTGCCCGCCATCGACTTGATCGCCTCGATGGTGGAGGTGACCGTGAGACGGTCGCCGGCGCGCACGGGACGGACGTAGACGAACTTCTGGTCGCCGTGCACCACGCGGCTGTAGTCGAGGCCGAGTTGCGGGTCCTGGACGACCTGCCCGGCGGCCTTGAAGGTGATGGAGAAGACGAAGGTCGGCGGGGCGATCACATCGGGGTGTCCGAGCGCCTTGGCGGCCTCCTGGTCCGTGTATGCCGGGTTGGCGTCCCCCACCGCCTCCGCGAACTCACGGATCTTCTCCCGGCCCACCTCGTAGGGGTCGGTGGGCGGGTAGGTCCGCCCCACGAAGGACTGGTCGAGCGCCATGACTCGGCACCTCCTGATGTGTCTTGCTCAGCTGAATAACGACACGAGGCCGCCCCCAACGTGCGGGGGCGGCCTCGTGTACGAGCCTGATTTATCGCGTTTCGCGGTGCGCGGTGTGCGCGTTGCAACGCGGGCAGTGCTTCTTCATCTCCAGTCGGTCCGGGTTGTTACGCCGGTTCTTCTTGGTGATGTAGTTCCGCTCCTTGCACTCCACGCAGGCCAGCGTGATCTTCGGGCGGACGTCGGTGGCAGCCACAGGAGTGCTCCTTGACGAACGGATGGGACTATGAACGCATAACAGAGTAGCCGATCGAAGGACCGACCCCACAATCGGCTACTGTCAGTAGCGGTGACCGGACTTGAACCGGTGACACAGCGATTATGAGCCGCTTGCTCTACCGACTGAGCTACACCGCTGTGATGGGATTGGTTCCCGCCTTGCGGCAAGAACCTCTCACACCAGAGCCCCAATGCGGAATCGAACCGCAGACCTTCTCCTTACCATGGAGACGCTCTACCGACTGAGCTATTGGGGCGAGCGATGAAGACATTACACGCTCCGCCGCCGTTCACCCAAATCCGTTTCGTGGCACCGCTCCAGCCCCTTCCGCGGCCTTCCCGAAGGCCTCTCGGGCCCCTCCCGCACGGCGGACCACACCGGTACGACTATTGCGCTCCTCCCCGCCGCGAGCGGATCACCGCCCTAGGCTCGACTCACTCTGCGTGATCTTGCGCCCCTTGCGCAGCCCCCCGCCGTGAGCCCCCGAAGCCGAGCCCGCGAAGCCCTGAGCCCCTGGAGCGCGATGCCCGACAGCCAGCCCCAGCCGTCCCACTCGTCCTCGGGTCCGTCGGGTTCCTCCGGCTCGTCGGGACCGGTCGACCCGGCCGCGCTCCTGCTGTGCGGGGCCCGGCTGACCGACGGCAGGACCGTGGACGTACGGCTGGGCGGCGGGCGCATCGAAGCGGTCGGCACGGCGGGCAGCCTGGCGACGGAGGCCACGCGCGCGTGCGGCGCGCGCGTGGACCTCAGCGGCTATCTCCTCCTCCCGGCCCCGGCCGAGCCGCACGCGCACAGCGACACCGCGCTGTCCGCCGAGCACGGCGGACCCGTCTCCTACGACCCCCAGGACGTCCAACGCCGGGCCACGGAGGCCGCGTTGCTGCAACTCGGGCACGGGGCGACCGCGCAGCGCGCGCACGTGCGCGTGGGGGACGTCCAAGGGCTGGGCGCGCTGGCCGCCGTACTACAGGCGCGGCGGGCGCTGCGCGGGCTGGCGGAGTTGACGGCGGTGGCGATGCCCCGGCTGCTGACCGGGGTGGCGGGGGCGGACGGGCTCGCCATACTGCGGGACGCGCTGAAAATGGGTGCCTCCGTAGTGGGTGGTTGTCCAGATTTGGACCCGGATCCTGCGGGGTACGTGGAGGCGGTCCTGGAGGTCGCGTCCGAGCACGGCTGCCCGGTCGACCTGCACACGGACGCCGCCGACCCGACCAAGCTGGCCCGGCTGGCGGCGGTCGCGGGCGGGATGCGCCCCGGGGTGACGCTCGGCCCGTGCGGCGGTCTGGGGCGGCTGCCTGCGGACACGGTCACCCGGATCGCGGACCAACTGGCCGCGGCCGGCGTGACGGTGGTGTGCCTGCCGCAGGGCGGCTGCGGCGGCGTCGACCGGCGGGGCACGGCTCCCGTACGGCTGTTGCGCGCGGTCGGCGTCCAAGTGGCCGCGGGCAGCGGCGCCCTGCGCGACGTGTCCAACCCCGTGGGCCGCGGCGACCCCTTGGAGGCGGCCTACCTGCTCGCCTCGCGGCACGGCATGCGGCCCGAGGACGCGTACGACACGGTGAGCGCGTCGGCACGGGCAGCGCTCGGTCTGCCCGAGGTACGGGTCGAGGCGGGATTTCCGGCCGAGTTGCTCGCGGTACGCGGCGACCGGCTCGCGGGCGCGCTCTCACTGGCGTACAGCCGGATCGTGGTGCACCGGGGGCGCGTGGTGGCACGGACGAGCGCGGTACGGGAGTACTGCAACACGGCGGCGGGCGCGGAGTTGGGGCTGCCCCGGCAGGGACGGGGCGAGGTGTCGTGAGCCGGGCCTGAGGCGGGGCACGCGGTGCGCGAGCCGCTCGACGAAACCGGAGACGGGGGCAGGGCGTGGGGGCAGGGCCCGAAGCAGGGCGTGGTGCGTGGGTCGCTTCCGTGCGACCCGTTGTCCGTTCGAGGGCGTGCGCCTGGGGCGTGAGTGTCCGTGTGCGGCCCTGTTCGCGCGCCCGGCGCGTGCGCCGCGTGGGTGTGCTGCTGGGACGCGGCTGAAGTCGTGCGGCGCGTGCGGCCGTCCGGGCGTACGGTCGAAGGCATGCGCATTGTCATCGCTGGAGGTCATGGTCAGATCGCGCTGCGGCTGGAGCGTCTGCTCGCCGCGCGTGGTGAAGAGGTCGCGGGCATCATCCGCAACGCCGGACAGAGTGACGATCTGCGGGCGGCCGGCGCCGAACCGCTCGTGCTCGACCTGGAGTCGGCCTCGGTGGAAGAGGTCGCGGCGCTGCTGCGGGGCGCGGACGCGGCGGTGTTCGCGGCGGGCGCGGGTCCGGGCAGCGGTACGGCCCGGAAGGACACGGTGGACCGGGGTTCAGCGGTGCTGTTCGCCGACGCGGCGGTCCTGGCGGGCGTACGACGTCATGTCGTCGTGTCCTCGATGGGCGCGGATCCGACGCACTCCGGGGACGACGTGTTCGACGTGTATCTGCGGGCCAAGGGCGAGGCCGACGCGTATGTGCGCGGACTGGACGCGCTGGACTGGACGATCGTGCGCCCCGGTTCGCTCACGAACGACGCCGGCACCGGCCTGGTCCGCCTGGAGGCCCACACCGGGCGCGGCGCGATCCCGCGCGACGATGTGGCCGCCGTACTCGCGGAGTTGGTGGAGACTCCGGCGACGGCCGGTCTGACGCTGGAGCTGATCGGCGGATCCGCGCCGGTGTCGGTCGCGGTGAAGTCGGTGGCGGGGAACTGAGGTTCCCCGCCGGACGTTGGTCCTGTTGGCTAGAACAGTGGCATCTGGCCGGGGAACTCCGGCACCACGTAACCGTCCAACGCGGGCTGGGCGGCGCCGAGTTCCGCCGGTCGGCGCGAGCCGGGGCACGAGACGAGTTCGCCGCTCTCCCGTGCGCCGGGCGGGTCGTGTCGCGCGTACCGTCCGGCGACGACGGCGATCTCGCGACGGCACTCGGGGCAGCTTCTGCGGCGTGACGACATGGGATCAGTCTGCCCCGCCGCAGGCCGCGTCGGCCGTCGAGGCTCGCTCAGCTGTGGGAGACGGTGAGTCCGTAGAAGGCGACCCGGGCGCCCTTGGTGGTGCTGCTGGAGGACGACTGGTTGTACGAACCGGCCTTGAAGTACTGCTTGTAGGCGTTGAAGGACGACGGGATGGCGTAGTGCGTGGTGCTCCCGTTGACCGTCAGGTTGATGGTGTTGCCGCCCGAGACGCCGATCGTGTAGTTCCACGTCTTGCCGACCGCCACGTTGCCGACGGTGTGCAGCGTCTGTCCGCCGTCGGGCGAGTTCTCCGTGCCGAGGACGATGTCCCCGCTGGACCGGTAGTAGAGCTCCAGCAGCGGCTTGGTGGAGCTGCCGCCCGTGCCGAGGTGGATCTGGCCGACGCAGACGTTGGACGTGACGGAGACGACCCGGAGCGTCGCCTTCATCGTGTGGGTGCCGCTGAGCGACCAGTTGGCGGCGCTGCCGCTGCGGTTCATCTCCCGCAGTTCGGAGCGGGCGTAGTTCGAGTTGGGCGTGGTGACGCCTTTCTCCGGCGCCCAGAAGGTCATCGCGCCGTCACGGGTGTCCGTGTAGAAGTACGCGTCCTGGAAGCCGTTGGCCCCTTGGAGCCGGGCCGACGAGATCGTCGTGGGCGAACCCGGGGAACCCACCGGCTCCTGGAGCTGCCAGACCCCGAGGTCGAAGTTCCCGCCGGGCGCGACGGTCGGATCCACGAGGGGTGAGGCGCCGACGCCGTTGACATGGGTACTGCCCGACGCGGCCGGAGCGGCGAGGGCCAGCGCTCCGGTGACGGCGGTGACGGTGGCCAGGGAGGTGAGCAGCGTACGCATGCGCATGGGGGGTGCCTTCCTGTCTGCTCTGTGGACTCGGCCGGCAATGCGTGTTCACGTAGATGAACTTTGTGTTTCAACATGAACGCAGTGCCGTGACAGTAGGGCTGTGGCGCGGGCACGTCAATACTGGTGACGGAGCGACAGAAGGCTCCGGGGAACGACGAAAGGGTCGGTGCTCAGCATTGCTGCTGAGCACCGACCCTTTCGATCATGTGGCGGCGCCAGGGTTCGAACCTGGGTAGGCTGAGCCGGCAGATTTACAGTCTGCTCCCTTTGGCCACTCGGGCACACCGCCGGGTTTGCTGCCCCTCGAACCGCTTTTCGGCGGTGCTCCGTGGCAACGACGTAAACGATACCCGATGCCCAGGGGTGCTTCGCCACCCGATAGATCGGCGCCCGGAGGGGAGGGGATGGCTAGGCTTATACGGATGCGGCCCGGCGCCTACACCGGGCTCGGCGGCTGTCCCCAAGCACGCCGATACGCAGTGACACGCATCGCTACGCACCCCGATACAAGGAGCCACAGGACATGGCCGACTCCAGTTTCGACATCGTCTCGAAGGTCGAGCGGCAGGAGGTCGACAACGCCCTCAACCAGGCCGCCAAGGAGATCTCGCAGCGCTACGACTTCAAGGGCGTGGGTGCCTCGATCTCATGGTCCGCCGAGAAGATCCTCATGGAGGCGAACTCCGAGGAGCGGGTCAAGGCGGTACTCGACGTCTTCCAGTCCAAGCTGGTCAAGCGCGGCATCTCGCTGAAGGCGCTGGACGCCGGTGAGCCTCAGCTCTCCGGCAAGGAGTACAAGATCTTCGCGTCCATCGAGGAGGGCATCTCCCAGGACAACGCGAAGAAGGTGGCGAAGATCATTCGCGATGAGGGTCCCAAGGGCGTGAAGGCCCAGGTGCAGGGTGACGAGTTGCGGGTCAGCTCCAAGAGCCGCGACGACCTTCAGGCCGTGCAGGCCCTGCTCAAGGGCAAGGACTTCGACTTCGCGTTGCAGTTCGTCAACTACCGGTAGAACCACGGCTCGCGTGCCCGGCGCGCGGCGGTACGAGGCACGCGGTCACGGTACGAGGAAGGGTGGGTGCCCGTCGGCACCCACCCTTCTCCTCTGCCGGCTGCGGTGCGGGCGCGCCGGGACAGCTCCTACTTGCGCGAGTTGCCGAAGAAGATGCGGTAGGCGATCAGGAGGACGAGCGCGCCGCCTATCGCCGAGGCCCAGGTGGCACCGTCGTAGAAGTTCTTGGCGACCGGATGGTCCAGCCAGCGGGCCGATATCCAGCCACCGAGGAACGCGCCGGCGATGCCGATGACGGTCGTTCCGATGAAGCCGCCCGGGTCGCGGCCCGGCAGCAGGAATTTGGCGATGGCTCCGGCCAACAGTCCCAGGATGATCCAGCTGATGATGCCCATGCCGTGAACCTGCCCTTTCCCGCTGTGCTTGCACTCGTCCGGAGCTGTGAGTTCCGCCCGGACAGGCTGTGTTCGTAGGTCCCTGCCCACGGCCTGCCGATCCATGTTCCGCACATGGTCCGCCGTGTCGATGAACAGGACGTCACGGATGCGTGTGGTGGTTGCAGGCATCGGCGGGAGGGTGGCGGCGGCGGGAGGTGCGGGACCGTCTGCCTCCCCGGTGGGGGACGTCGGTCAGGACGCCTGCGTCGTGGTGCGTATGCGGAAGTCGGCCCATGGTTCGGGCTCGATGCCGATGTTGGCGTCGACGTACCAGCCGGTGCCGTCGAGCCAGCCTTGGAGCCAGTCGGTGAGGCTGGGCGCGTCCACGTACCACGCGTGGTCCGCCTCGTCCGCGTTCGGTTCGTAGAGCAGCACGGTGGCCTGCGGGGTCCGGCAGTCCACGCACGCGTACATCGCGCAGCCCCAGTGGGATATCGGCAGGACGCCCTCGGGCCAGGGCCAGTCGGGGTCCTTGCGACCGCTCTCGCGGTTGGCGAGGTACTGCGTGACCGCGGCGGGCTCACCGGCGGGCGGGCTGTCGAGCAGGGGCAACAGGCCGTACTCCGGGCCGAATCCGCCGTCGCCTATGCGCGAGTAGAGCGCCGCGAGCAGTGGGGGCAGACTGAAGCCCAAGGCGGCCTCGGCGCGGGTCACCGTGGCCTCGTCCACCGGCGCGGGGACTGAAGTCCAGCCCCACGGCAGGGTGTTGCGGGCCTCGGCGGCCACCCGGGCCAGCAGTCGCTGCTCGTTCTCGGTCATGGCTTCATAGTGCAACGCGCCACTGACAATCGGGCCGGCCTGTGGACAACCCGGCGGTTGTGGACAACCGGCTCACCGGGAGCGGGTGACGGCTCGCCAGGAGTCGGTGAAGACTCGCCGGGAGCCGGTGACGAACGGTCAGGCCAGGCGGACGTCGACGTGCCTCTCGGCGAGGAGCGCGAGCAGTTCCCCGAACGTCGGTGGATGCGGGCGAGGGCCGGTGTGCGGGGTGAGGCCGAGGCAGGCGCGGGCGACGGTCGCCTCGTGCCAGACGAGGGTGAAGGGCGCGGCGGCTCCCCAGCGGCCACGCAGGCAGTCGGTCAGGGCGTCGATGCCCCAACCGAAGTATCCGCCGGGGCCGTTCACCGCCTCGCCGAGAGCGCAGAAGAACCCCTGCGGGTCGGTGACGTGTCTGCCGTCGAGGTGGTAGGTGGTGCCCGGCGGCCGGTCCGGGGCGCCGTGGGGATGGTTCGCCAGCGCGGTGCCGAGCCAGAACCGGCGGCCCTCGGTGTCGCAGTCGGCCCAGCGGCCGGGCTCGGAGGGGCGGCCCTCGCCCCACAGGTCCCACACCGCCCGGGCCGCGAGCGGCGGTCGTTCGGTCCAGGGTTCGAGAGTGAGATCGACCAGGCCCGGGCCGCGCGCGGAGGGGATCCAGGCCCGCAACTCGCCCTCGACCACGAGTTGCAGGGGCCGGCCAGAGGAATCGATCCGCAGCATCTTGGCGTGGCCGAGGTCCTCGTCGCCGCCGTCCAGGGCCGCCCGCAGCGCGCCGCGCGGGGAACAGCCCAGGAGGCGCACCGGAGGGTCCAGCGGTTCGGTCCGGTCCTCCTGAGGACGGGCCAAGTCCCGGCAGTGGCCCCAGGGTTCACCGTCCGGGCCCAGCAGCCGGTAGCCCGGGGAGAGCGGCGGGCGGTGCGGGTGGTCGTAGGGGTTGTCGTCGGACGGCAGCCCTTCGACGGTGACGTCCCTCAGGGACAGGTCACGCGCGCAGGGGCGGTCGCCGACGACGCGTACGTCCTCCAGCCACCAGTGGCGCTCCGTGCCCGTACCGGTGCCGGTCTTGTCGAGGGTCTCCAGGGTGAGCCGACCGAGCGGCGCCGAACCCTCGGCACGCGCGCGTGCGAGAGCCGCGGCCAATCCGCCCTCGGGCGCGCAGCCGAGGAGTTCGCAGGTCTCCCGCGCGGGTGGGGACGGGTCGGCGAAGAGGTCGTCGGCGTCCTGGCACAGTGCCCAGGTCTGCTCCTGCACGTGCTCGCCGAGGGGCTCCGAGCCTTCGTCGTACGACAGCAGAAGGTACTTCGGCGCCCCCACCGGGGTCGTCCGTGTCAGCGGGTGGCGAACGGCTGGTCCGTGGGCACGATTTCGCGACCCAGGGGGAACAGGGAGACCGGGATCAGCTTGAAGTTGGCGATGCCGAACGGGATGCCGATGATCGTGATGCACATGGCGATGCCGGTGACGATATGCGCCAGGGCCAGCCACCAGCCCGCGAGGACCAGCCACAGGACGTTGCCGATGCAGGAGGGCGCGCCGGCGTCGCGGCGCTCGACCGTGGTGTACCCGAAGGGCCACAGGGCGTAGACGCCGATGCGGAACGCGGCGATGCCGAACGGGATACCGATGATGGTGATGCACAGCAGCGCGCCCGCGAGCAGGTACCCGAGGAACAGCCAGAAGCCGCTCAGGACGAGCCAAATGACGTTCAGGATGGTTTTCACTGAGGGCGACCTGCCATCTTCTCTAGCCGGGCGATCCGCTCCGCCATGGGCGGGTGCGTCGAGAACATCTTGGAGAGTCCCTGGCCCGGGCGGAAGGGGTTCGCGATCATCATGTGGCTCGCGGTCTCGATGCGGGGCTCCGGAGGCAGCGGAAGCTGTTTGGTGCCCGCGTCGAGCTTGCGCAGGGCGCTCGCGAGCGCGAGGGGATCTCCGGTCAGCTGCGCGCCGGAGGCGTCTGCCTCGTACTCCCTGGAGCGGCTGATGGCCAACTGGATGAGGCTGGCCGCGAGGGGCCCCAGGATCATGATCATCAGCATGCCCAGGATGCCGGGCCCGTCGTCGTCGTTCGAGCGGCCGACCGGGATCAGCCAGGCGAAGTTGACCAGGAACATGATCACCGAGGCGAGGGCGCCTGCGACGGACGAGATCAGGATGTCGCGGTTGTAGACATGGCTGAGTTCGTGGCCGATGACGCCGCGCAGCTCGCGCTCGTCCAGGATGCGCATGATGCCTTCCGTGCAGCACACGGCGGCGTTGCGCGGGTTGCGGCCCGTGGCGAAGGCGTTGGGGGCCTCCGTGGGCGAGATGTACAGGCGCGGCATGGGCTGGCGGGCCTGGGTGGAGAGCTCGCGGACCATGCGGTACAGGGCGGGGGCCTCGAACTCGCTCACCGGGCGGGCGCGCATCGCGCGTAGCGCCAGTTTGTCGCTGTTCCAGTACGCGTACGCGTTCGTGCCCAGCGCGATCACGACCGCTACGACGAGCCCCATGCGGCCGAAGAAGCTGCCGATGACGATGATGAGTGCGGACAGTCCCCCGAGGAGAACTGCGGTCCTGAGCCCGTTGTGCCGGCGGTGCACGGTACGCCCTCCAAATCGTGCAGCAGGGGAACCCTTTGCTTGCTGATCTCTGATGCCACTGGTCTCGTGGTGTCACGTCCAGTGGACCCTTCCGCACTGGTCAACGCCAGGCGGGGGCCACTAGTTCCCTTGTGTGCGCGGCGCCGGGTGTGGGCCGTCCGGGTGAGGACGGTGGTATGTGCCGGTGGCTCAGAAGAGTCCGGTGGCGGCGAAGCGCAGGACCAGTTGGGGTGCTCCGGAGAGGGCGATTCCGAGCGCGCCGGTGAGGGCGAGGGCGGCGGTGAGGGGGGCCGGGACGCGATGCTTCTCGTGCTCCCCCTCGGGGGCGCGGAACAGCAGGGCCGTCCACTGGAGGTAGTAGAAGAGGGCGATCACCACGTTGACGGCCATGACGACCGCGAGCCAGCCCAGTCCGGCGTCGACGGCCGCCGAGAAGACGGTGACCTTGGCGAAGAGCCCGATGACCCCTGGCGGCAGTCCGGCGAGGCACAGCAGGAAGAAGGCCAGGAGGAGGGCTGCGAGCGGGTTCGACGCGTACAGGCCGCGATAGTCGCCGACACGGTTGAGTGCTCTGCTACGGCCCACCAGTGCGGCCACCGCGAAGGCGCCGAGGTTCACGGCCGCGTACATGAGGGCGTAGGCGACGGTGGAGCCGATCGACTTCTGGGCGTCCTTGGAGTAAGCGGCGGCGGCGATCGGCACCAGGAGGTAGCCGGCCTGCCCGACGGAGGACCAGGCGAGCAGCCGTACCGCGCTGTACGCGCGCGTGGCCTGTTGGCGCAGGGCCCCGAGGTTGCCGACCGTCATGGTGAGGGCGGCCAGTGCGGCGAGCGCCGGGCCCCATACGTCGGCGTACGACGGGAAGGCCACGACGGTGACGAGGATCAGGCCGGAGAAGCCGACCGCCTTGCCGACGACCGACAAGTAGGCGGCGATCGGGAGGGGCGCTCCTACGTAGGTGTCGGGAACCCAGAAGTGGAAGGGGACGGCGGCCGTCTTGAAGGCGAAGCCGATGAGGGTGAGGACGACCCCGGTCTGGGCGAGGGTGTGGAACTGGCCGTCGACGTGCTGGATGCGGTCGGCGATCTCGGTGAGGTACAGGGTGCCCGTGGTGGCGTAGACGAAGCTGACCCCCATCAGGCTGACGGCGGTCGCGGTGACCGAGGACAGGAAGAACTTGAGGGCCGCTTCGGCGGACTTCTTGTCGCCGTGCCGGATGCCGACGAGGGCGAAGGCGGGCAGGGAGGCGACCTCCAGGGCGACGATCAGGGTCGCGAGGTCGCGGGAGGCGGGCAGGAGGGCGGCGCCCGCGGCGGAGGACAGCAGCAGGAACCAGTACTCCCCTTCGGGGAGTCCCTTGTCGGCGTCCTTCAGCGTGGTGATCGACAGGAGGGCCGCGAGGAGGGCCCCGCCGAGGACCAGGAACTGGATGACCAGGGTGAAGCGGTCTGCCGTATAGCTGCATGCGGTCGCGTCGCCGGTGAGGCAGAAGGTGGCTCGGTCGCCGTCCAGTAGGGGCAGCAGCATGAGCGCGGAGGCGGCGAGGCCCGCGACCGACACCCACCCCAGGAGGGCCTTTTTGGCGTCCGGGAGGAACAGGTCGGCGACGAGGACGATCAGGCCGACGACCGCCGCGATGGTGGGCGGTGCGATCGCGAGCCAGTCGACGGACTGGACCATCGACTCCGCGAGGGGCTGGGCCAGGTAGCTCATCGGGTGCCTCCTGCGAGGAGCTGCTGCACGGCCGGGTCGGTCAGGCCGAGGAGTGCCTTCGGCCACAGGCCGGCGGCGACGGTGAGCGCGACGAGCGGGGTCCAGGCCGCGAACTCGTACGTGTGGACGTCGGCGAGCTGCGGCGCCTCCTGCGCCACGGCGCCCATGCAGACGCGGCGGACCACGGCGAGCATGTAGGCGGCGGTCAGCAGGGTGCCGAAGGCCGCGACGGCCATGAAGGTGAGGAAGGCCGGGCGGCTGAGATCGGCGGCGGGCTTGAACGCGCCGAACAGCGCCAGCATCTCGCCCCAGAATCCGGCCAGTCCGGGGAGTCCGAGCGAGGCGACGGCGGCGAACGCGAGCAGGCCGCCGAGGCGCGGGGCCTTGCCGTAGAGGGCGGCGCCGCTCTCCTCGGCGAGGGTGTCCAGGTCGGTGGTGCCCGTGCGGTCCTTGAGGGCGCCGACGAGGAAGAACAGGAGGCCGGTGATGAGGCCGTGGGCGATGTTGGCGAACAGGGCGCCGTTGACGCCGGTCGGGGTCATCGTCGAGATGCCGAGCAGCACGAAGCCCATGTGGCCGACTGAGGAGTAGGCGATGAGGCGCTTGAGGTCGCCCTTCGCGCCCTGTTTCGCGAGGGCGAGGCAGGCCAGGGAGCCGTAGATGATCCCGACGACGGCGAACGCGGCGAGATAGGGCGCGAAGGTGTGCATGCCGTCCGGCGCGATCGGCAGCAGAATGCGGACGAACCCGTACGTGCCCATCTTCAGCATCACGCCGGCCAGCAGGACCGAGCCGACGGTGGGGGCGGCGGTGTGGGCGTCGGGCAGCCAGCTGTGCAGCGGCCACATCGGCGTCTTGACCGCGAGCCCGATCCCGACCGCCAGAACGGCGATGACCTGCACGGATGTGGTCAGCGAGCGGCCGTTGTCAGTGGCGAGTGCCACCATGTCGAATGTGCCCGCCTTGATTCCGATCAGGAGCAGGCCGAGGAGCATGACGACGGAACCGAGCAGCGTGAAGAGGATGAACTTCCAGGCGGCCTGGGTCCGCCCGGCACCGCCCCAGCGGGCGATGAGGAAGTACATCGGGATGAGGACGGTCTCGAAGGCGAGGAAGAACAGGATCAGGTCGAGGACGGCGAAGGTCGCGAGGGTGCCGGACTCCAGGACGAGGATCAGGGCGACGAAGGCCTTCGGGGACGGGCCCGCAGGCATCTTGAAGTAGGAGTAGAGCGCGCACAGGAAGGTCAGCAGCGCGGTCAGGACCAGGAGGGGGAGGGAGATGCCGTCGATGCCGAGGTGGATGCGCACATCGAGTGCGGGGATCCAGCTGATGTCGGTCGTGGCCTGCATCTTCGACGGGTGGTCGTGGTCGAAGCCGAGCGCGAGGACGACCGCGGCGATGAGGACCACGCCGGTCACGGTGACGCCGTGCCGCAGGACGGCCTGCTCGGGCGACTTCCCCTTCAGTCCCGGCGGGGCGGGCAGGAGAGCGGCGACGGCGCCGAGGAGCGGGCCGACGACGACGAACGCCAGAAGGACCTGCATCACGGACTCGTTGATATCGATCACGCCTGCTCACGCTCCCGTGGCGACGAGGAGGACGGCGACCGTCAGGACGACGGTGCCGGCGAGCAGCGCGCTCACATAGGTCTGAAGATTGCCGGTCTGGGCGCGCCGTACGGCGGCTCCGAGGAGGCGGGGCAAGGTGCCCGCGCCGCGTACATAGGTGTCGACGACCTCGCGATCGAGGAACCTGACGAGGCTCGCCGCCGCCAGTACGGGGCGGACGAACAGCGCCCCGTAGACGGCGTCCAGGTGGAAGCCGGTGGCCGCGTGGCGGTGCAGCGGGCCGAGCAGGAGGCGGCCCGGGTCCGCCGGATCGGGTGCCGAGGCCACGTCACCGTAGGCGGGTGTATGGCTCGCGATGGCTTCGGCCTCGACGAGTCCGGCGTCGCCCTCCGGGTGGGCCGCGACCGCACCCAGTGGCGTGCGGGCCGCGAGCGCGGTGGTGTGCCGCCACGCTCCGTAAGTGACGATGCCGCCGACGAGCGCGACGCCCGTGCCCAGGACGGACGTGGTGAGCGTCGGGGTCAGGTCCCGGCCGTCGAACCAGTCGGGGAGCACACGGTAGGCGAGCCCGCCGAGGGCGAGGGACGGGACGGCGAGCACCCACAGCACGGCGTTCATCGCCACGGGCTGCCTGCCGTGGTCGGGGGCCTCGACTCCCTTGCCGTGGAAGGCGAGCAGCCACAGGCGCGTCGCGTACGCGGCGGTGAGCAAGGCCGCGAGCAGGCCGGCGACGAGGACGATCCAGCCCGCGGCACCGGGGATGTGCGAGGTGTGCCCGGTGGCCGCGTGTTCGGCGGCGCCGAGGACGGACTCCTTGGAGAAGAAGCCGCTGAACGGCGGGATCGCGGCGAGCGCGAGGAGCGCCACGGTCATCGTCCAGAAGGCGTCGGGGACGCGGGCGCGCAGGTTGCCCATGCGGGACATGGCGGCCAGCGAGTTGGTGCCGGAGGCGTGGATGATCACGCCGGCGGCGAGGAAGAGCAGCGCCTTGAAGGCGCCGTGGGACAGGAGGTGGAAGACGGCGGCACCGCGGTCGCCCACGGCTAGGGCGCCGGTCATGTATCCGAGTTGGCCGATCGTCGAGTAGGCGAGGACGCGCTTGATGTCGTCCTGGGCGAGTGCGGCGAGGCCGGACCCGGCCATCGTCACGGCGGCCATGACGGCGAGGACGACCATCGCGGCCGAGGACGCCTCGAAGACCGGGAGGAGACGGGCGACGAAGTAGACACCGGCGGCGACCATCGTCGCGGCGTGGATCAGCGCGGAGACGGGCGTGGGGCCCGCCATCGCGTCGGGGAGCCAGGTGTGCAGCGGGAACTGCGCCGACTTGCCCGCCACTCCGGCCAGGAGCAGCAGGGCGATCAGCGTCGGATGGTGCAGCTCGCCGCTCGCGACGGTGCCGAGGACCTTGGTGATGCGGAAGGACCCGGCGTCGGTGGCGAGCGCGAACAGGCCGATCAGGAAGGGGACATCGCCGAGTTTGGTGACGAGGAAGGCCTTCATGGAGGCGGCGCGGGCCTCCGAGGTCTCCCAGTAGTGGCCGACGAGGAAGTACGAGCAGATGCCCATGACTTCCCAGCCGAGCAGCAGCACGATCAGGTCGCCGGAGTAGACGACCAGGAGCATCGCGGAGGTGAAGAGGGAGACGAGCGCGGCGTACGACGGGTAGCGCGGGTCGTCGCGCAGGTAACCCGTCGAGTAGATCTGCACGCAGGTGGCGACGAAGGCGACGAGTACGGCGACGAGGGCGGCGAAGCCGTCGATGTGCAGGGCGAGTTCGACGGGGACCGAGCCGGTGGGCGTGAGCTCCGTGGCGGAGTCGACGGCCGCGTCACCACCCTGGCGTACGGCGACGATCGCGGCCAGCGCGAGCGCGGTGAGCGTCGGCAGCACGGCGAGCGGGCGGACGAACCCGGGGGCGGTGCGGCCGAGGAACAGGCCTGCCGCGGCGCCCAGGAACGGGAGGAGGGGGACGAGGACGGCGAGGGTGGTCGTGGTCACGCGGTGGCCTCAGCCTTCTCGGCCGCGGGGGGCTCGGTGCGGTCGCCGCCGGCGGGGTCGCTGCCGGGACTGTCGGGGCCGTCAGGACCGTCGGGGCCGTCAGGTTCGTGGCCCTCGGCGGAGTCACGGAGCTTGTCGATGTCCGAGGTGCCGCGGGCGCGGTAGACGGCGAGGACGATCGCCAGGCCGATGCCGATCTCGGCGGCGGCGATGGCGATGGTGAACAGGGTCAGGGCCTGGCCGGAGTGCAGCTTGTCCTGGGCGGTGCGGCTGAGCCAGACGTCGAAGGCGACCAGGTTCAGGTTGACGGCGTTGAGCATCAACTCGACCGACATCAGGACGAGGATCGCGTTGCGGCGGGCGAGAACGCCGTAGAGGCCCGTGCAGAAGAGGAGGGCGGCGAGCACGGCGGGATAGACGAGATGCATCAGCGGGCTCCCTTCTGCTCGGTCCGGGTGTCCCGGTCGGTCGGAGTGCCCTGACCGGTCGAGGTTCCCTGGCCGGTCGAGGTACTCCCGGTGGGCGGATTGCTCTCGGTGGTCGGATCGTTGCCTTGCGACGGGCTTTTTCGCCGGATCGGGTGATTACGGGAATCCGGGACGGATGGGGAACTACCGGTCGCGGGCCGGGAGTTCACAGGGGGAGAGCTCGACTCCGCCTTCGCCTTGCGGGACAGGACGATCGCGCCGACCAGGGCCGCGAGGAGCAGGACGGAGAGGGCCTCGAAGGGCAGGACCCAGTGCTGGAACAGGCTCGCGCCGGTCACCGCGGTCGAGCCGGCGGCCGGACCGTCCAGGTCCGTCCAGGTCGCGCGGAAGGCGTCGACGACGACCCACACCAGGGCCGCCGCGGCGGCGACGGCCACGGTGAGGGCGGCCCAGCGGTTGCCGGAGTCCGCGTCCGGGGACCGGCCGATGGGGGCCTTGGTGAGCATCAGACCGAAGAGAAGGAGGACGACGACGGAACCGACATAGATGAGGACCTGCACCCAGGCGATGAACTCGGCGGTGAGCAGGAGGTATTCGACGGCGAGGCCCCCGAGGGCCACCACGAGCCACAGGGCGGCGTGCACCAGCTGCTTGGTGGTGACGGTGACGAGGGCGGCGCCGAAGGTGACCAGGCCGACGAGGAGGAAGGCGATCTCCACACCGGTCGGGGAGAGGAAGCCGTGGGTCTGGGTCGCGGCGAGGCTTGCCGTGACGCTGGCGGTGACGGCGAGGGTCACGACTGTCCCTCCGGCGGCTCGGTGGGGTTGGCCGGGGCTGTGGGGTCGGCCGAGGCAGTGGGGCTGGCCTGGTCGGTGAGGTTGGCCGAGTCCGTGGAGTCGGTGGGCACCGCCTTGGCGGACTCGGGTGCGGGCTGCGCCGCCTCGGTGACCTCTGCCGCCTCGCTGACTTCTGCGGCCCCGGTGACCTCTGCGGCCTGAGCTGCCTGGCCGGCCTGAGCGGTCTGGTCCGCCTGGCCAGCCTGTGCGGCCTGGTCGGCCTGCGCCGCAGCCTGAGTCGCGGCCAGTTTCTCGGCGGTCTTGCGGGCGGCGGCGATCTCCTTGGGCTCCTCCGCGCCGGGGTCCAGAGCGGGTGGAGCAGGCACCGTCCACATCCACTCGCGGAGCTTGTCGCGTTCGTGGGTGAGTTCGTGGATGTCGGTCTCGGCGTACTCGAACTCCGGGGACCAGAACAGGGCGTCGAAAGGACAGACCTCGATGCAGATACCGCAGTACATGCACAGGGAGAAGTCGATGGCGAAGCGGTCGAGGACGTTGCGGCTGCGCTCACGGCCACCGGGGGCCGCCGCCGGGACCGTCTCCTTGTGGGAGTCGATGTAGATGCACCAGTCGGGGCACTCACGGGCGCAGAGCATGCAGACCGTGCAGTTCTCCTCGAACAGGCCGATGACTCCGCGGGTGCGGGGCGGCAGGTCTGGCTGGGTGTCCGGGTACTGCTCGGTGACGGTCTTCTTCGTCATCGTGCGGAGGGTGACGGCCAGGCCCTTGGCCAGGCCGGAGCCGGGGAACGGGGTCACAGGAGCACCACCTTCACGATGCCGGTGAGGGCGATCTGAGCGAGGGAGAGGGGGACGAGAAGGGTCCAGGAGAGCTTCTGGAGCTGGTCCTCGCGCAGGCGGGGATAGGTGACGCGGAGCCAGATGACGACGAAGGCGAGGAGCGCGGTCTTCAGCAGGGTCCAGACCCAGCCGAGGCCGTCCGCGCCCCACGGGCCGTGCCAGCCGCCCAGGAAGAGGACGGTGGTCAGGCCGCACAGGACGACGATCCCGGCGTACTCGGCGAGGAGGAAGAGCGCGAAACGGAGACCGGTGTACTCGGTGTAGGCGCCGAAGATGATCTCGGAGTCGGCGACGGGCATGTCGAAGGGGGGTCGCTGGAGTTCGGCGAGGCCCGCCACGAAGAACACGATCGCGCCGACGATCTGCCAGGGCAGCCACCACCAGTGGAAGGCGTCGAGGATGCCGGGGAGGGAGACCGTGCCGGCCGCCATCGCCACGGAGGCGGCGGTGAGCAGCATGGGGAGTTCGTAGGCGAGGAGCTGTGCGGCGGTACGGAGACCGCCGAGGAGGGAGAACTTGTTGGCGGAGGCCCAGCCGGCCATGAGGGAGCCGAGGACTCCCACGCCCATCACCGCGAGGACGAAGAAGATGCCCGCGTCCAGGACCTGGCCGACCGCGCCCTCGCTCGGGCCGATCGGGATGGCGAGAAGGACGAGCAGGTACGGGAGGAGGGCGACGGCGGGGGCGAGTTGGAAGACACGGCGGTCCGCACCCGCCGGGACGATGTCTTCCTTCTGCGCGAACTTGACGCCGTCCGCGACGAGTTGGGCCCAGCCGTGGAAGCCACCGGCGTACATCGGGCCGAGGCGGCCCTGCATGTGGGCCATCACCTTGTGCTCGGTCTGACCGACGATGAGGGGGAAGGTGAGGAAGACGACGAAGACGATCAGGAGTCGCAGGGCGACGTCGAGCACGTCGTTCACTGCGGGCCTCCTGCGGGGGTGCCGGGGGTGGGGTCTTCGGGGGTTGAGCCTTCGGAAGCTTGGCCTTCGGAGGTTGGATCTTCGGAGGCTTGGCCTTCACGAGTGGGGCCCTCGGCGGCTGGGACGGCTGCGCCTGACGGGCCGTCGGCCGGGCTCGTGGTGGAGTCCGGTTCCGGACCGGGCTCAGGCGTCGATTCCTCGAAGGCTGGGCGCGCTTGGTGCCAAGGTGCGTCCGGGCTGCGGGGGGTGGTTGGCGGCTGGGCAGGGGTGCCTTCGCTTGCCGGTTCCACTGGAGGCGCCGACGCAGGCACAGGCGCCTGGGCCTGCTGTGACGCTGAGCCGTCGCTGGCGCTGCGTGAGCGTCGGGGAGTTGCCGTGCCCGGCGACTGTTGGCTCGCCGAGCCCTCGCTCGCGCTGCGTGCCCGGCGCGGCCCCGCCGAAGGCACCGCACCGGTGCCCTCGGGCGACGGCACCTCGCCGCCGGCCGGTGTCGTCTGGCTCGCCGAGCCCTCCGATGCCGTACGAGCGCGTCGTACCGGGCGCTCCGCCGCGGCTGCTCGCGCCGGGCGATCGCCCGCCGCTCGGGCCGCGCCTCGGGCGGGGCGTGCGGGGGCCGGTGGGAGTTGGCCCTTCAGGGGGCCCCACTCGTTCGGGTCGGGGACGCCCGGGGGGAGCATCTGGCGGCGCTTGGGGCCGCCGTGGTCGGACTCGCCCGGTTCCTTCGCGCCGGGCCAGGCCTTGGCCACGCGGGCCGCCAGGACGAAGTCCTTGCGGAGGGGGTGGCCCTCGAAGGTTTCCGGGAGGAGGAGGTGGTCGAGTGCCGGGTGGCCCTCGAAGTCGACGCCGAACATTTCGTGGGTCTCGCGCTCGTGCCAGGCGGCGCCCGCGTAGATGTCGACGGCGGTCGGGAGGGCTGGGGTCTCGTGCGGGACCGTCGTACGGATAAGGAGTCGGCGTACCGGTGACAGCGCCACGACGTGGGCCGAGACGCGGAAGCCGATGCCGGGTTCGTCGACCGCGCTCAGCCAGTCGAAGTAGGTGCAGCCGAGGTCGTCGCGGGCGGTGCGCAGGGCGGCGAGCCAGGCGGTGGGCGGTACGTCGACCGTGAGGAGGTCGTAGGACTCCTCGGCCGTGGCCTCCGTACCGAACAACTCCTCGGTGGGCGCGGGCAGCCAGCCGACGGCGGTCATCGGGCATCCTCAGAGCCGGAGCCGGAGCCGGAGTCCGCGCCGGAGCCAGAGCCCGCGCCGGAACCGGAGCCGGAGCCGGAGGGAGGCTCCTCGGTCCCGGCCGGATTTCCACCAGGCACCGGCACTGACGCCGATGTCGGCATCGACGGCGCTGTCGGCGCCGACGTCGATGCCGGCGCCGACGTCGATGCCGGCGCCGCCACCAACCCGCTCTGGAGTGCCGTCGTCGAAGGCCGGGCGCCGGCGACTCCGTACCGCTCCCCCAGCGACTCCCGGGCGATCTTCTCCTGGAGTTTGAGGATGCCCTGGAGGAGGGCTTCGGGGCGGGGCGGGCAGCCGGGGACGTAGACGTCGACCGGGATGATCTGGTCGACGCCCTTGGTGACGGAGTACGAGTCCCAGTAGGGGCCACCGCAGTTGCTGCACGCACCGAAGGAGATGACGTACTTGGGCTCGGGCATCTGCTCGTAGAGGCGCTTCACGGCGGGCGCCATCTTGTCCGTGACCGTGCCGGAGACGACCATCAGGTCGGCCTGGCGCGGGCCGGGGGCGAAGGGGATCACACCGAGGCGGATGAAGTCGTGGCGGGCCATGGACGCGGCGATGAACTCGATGGCGCAGCAGGCGAGGCCGAAGTTGAAGACCCAGAGGGAGTAGCGGCGGCCCCAGTTGAGGACGACCTTCATCGGTTCGGGGGCGAGGCGGGCGAGGGTGCCCAGCCGTTTCGGCTCCGGCAGCGGGACGGGCTCGCGGGGCTCGGGGGTCACGTCCACGTCAGGACGCCCTTCTTGTATGCGTACAGCAGGCCCACGGTGAGGAAGCCGAGGAAGATGAACATTTCGACGAGGGTGGTCGCGCCGTAGCCCGGGGCGGCGAAGACCGTGGCCCAGGGAAAGAGGAAGATCGAGTCGACGGCGAAGATGACATAGAGGAACGCGTAGACGTAGTAACGGACTTGGGTGTGGGCCCAGCCCTCGCCGACGGGGTCGACGCCGCACTCGTAGGTGAGGAGTTTCTCGGGGGTGGGGACGACCGGGCGCAGCAGGCGGCCGGCGCCGAAGGCCACGGCGACGAAGAGCACGCCGACGACGGTGAGCAGTCCCACGACGGAGTAGGACCGGAAGTAGTCCGCGGCGACGACCACGGCCGGTTCCCGCGCGGCCGTCGGCGGACCGGCTGGCAAGATCCCCTGCACCATCTCCCGCAAGTCCGGCCCCTCCTGTTCCCCACGGGCCCGGCGCAGGCCCGTTCCGATGGCCCGACGCGATGCCCCGATGCCTGATGTCCCAGCGCGTCGGTGCCTCGGTGACCCGTGTGAACTCTGTGTTCGACGATGTGTACGCACGGGAGTCTAGGCCCTGTTAAAGGGGTGGTAAGCAGCCCGTCACGGCTTGAGATCCGCTCGAAATGCCGGAAGGGACACGGTGGTGGGGTTTTCCCCCGGGAATCGGGGCGGCGGACCTCATGGCGCCGGGGCCGCCCGCGCGGCACGCTGGCCCATATGACCGTACGCATCCCCTACGCCGACCCGGCGGCATCCGGCGGAGACAAGCTCGACGAGCCGTTGCCGCCGGCCCGCTTCGCCTACGACAGACACACGTGGAAGGAGATCGCGCACCTTCTGACGAATCTGCCGGTGTCGGTGTTCGGCTTCGTCTATGTGGTGACGATGCTGGCCATGAGCGCCGGGCTGACCGTGACCGTGGTCGGGTTCCCGCTGCTCGCGCTGGGGTTGATGGGCGCGCGGCTGATCGGGAGGTTCGAGCGGGGGCGGGCCCGGCGGCTGCTCGGGGTGCGGATCGAGGAGCCGAGCCCGTTGCCGTTGCGCAAGGGCGGCGGGCTGCTGCAACGGGTGTGGATGGCGCTGAAGGACCCGGTGGGCTGGCGGACGGTGCTGTACGACGGGATGCGGTTGCCGTGGGGCATCGTGACGTTCACGGTCACGCTGGTCTCGTTGGTGGTGCTGTGGCCGGTGCTGCCGTTCATCGCGCGCGGGCTGGCGAACGCGGACCGGGCGATGGTGCGCGGTCTCCTCTCGCCCTCGGACGAACTGGAGCGCCGTATCGCCGAGTTGGAGTCCGACCGGGGGGTCGTGGTCGACACGGCCGCGGCCGACCTGCGGCGCATCGAGCGCGATCTGCACGACGGGGCACAGGCCCGGCTGGTGAATCTGGCCATGGGGCTCGGGCTGGCCAAGGAGAAGCTGCTCGAAGGCCAGGCCGACGAGCATGTCGCCGCGATGGTCGACGAGGCGCACGGCGAGGTGAAGCTTGCGCTTCAGGAGCTGCGGGACCTGGCGCGCGGCATCCATCCCGCGGTGCTCACCGACCGCGGGCTCGACGCGGCCCTGTCCTCGGTCGCCTCGCGCTGCACGGTGCCGGTGAAGGTGACGGCCGAACTGGGTGCGCGCCCAGCCGCCGCCATCGAGGGCATCGCGTACTTCACCGTGTCCGAGCTGCTCCAGAACATCAGCAAGCACAGTGGGGCCCGTTCGGCGTCGGTGGACGTGTGGCGGGCGGACGACCGGCTGCTGATCCAGGTGTGGGACGACGGCCGCGGCGGCGCGCGCCTCGACGGCGGTACCGGGATGCGCGGCCTCGCCGAACGGCTGGACGCCGTGGACGGCCTGTTCGTCCTGGACTCCCCGCCCGGCGGTCCCACGACGGTCACCGCCGAACTGCCCTGGCGCGAGCGGACCGCCGAACCGGGGCGGGGCTGAGCGAGGAAGACAGCCAAGGCAGCCGGGCAGCCAGGGCCAGCCGGGGCAGTCGGGGCAGCCGGGGGGTAGGGAAAACCCCCCTCCGAGGACGCCGACGGCCTCCATGGTCCCCGGACCTGCGGCCGAGCAGTCTGGAGGTACGACAGCACGGCTGCGGAAACCACCCGACTGCGCGAGCAGGCGGACGACTAGGACAGGACTACGCCGATGGCCACGGAGTTCGGGCAGGACTACGGACAGGGGTACGGGCCGGAGTACCGATCGCGCGGGGCGGTCGCTGCCGGGGAGCGGACGGGGCACCGGCTGCCGGCCGCGTTGCGCGCGCCGTTCGCGGCGCGCAGCTGGCGCGAGTTCGGCTACGTCCTGCTGAGCCTGCCGATCAGTGTCCTGCTCTTCACGTACGCGGTCACGATGGTGGCGCTGGGCGCGGGTCTGCTGGTCACGTTCCTCGGGGTCCCGGTGCTGGCGGGCGCGCTGGCGGGCTGCCGCGGTTTCGGCGCGCTGGAGCGGGCGCGGGCCCGCCGGCTGCTCGACCTGGACATCGCCGACCCCGAGCCGCTGCGGACGAAGAAGAACGGCCCGATGGCCTGGATGGGCGCCGTCCTGAAGTCCGGCACGTCCTGGCGCAACCTGCTCTACGCCGTCCTGCACTTCCCCTGGGCGGTCTTCTCCTTCGTCGTCGCCCTCACCTTCTGGGCCTACGGCTGGGCGCTGCTGACGTACCCGCTGTGGTTCTGGGTGTTCCCGATGTACGGCGGCCAGGGCGGCCTTCAGCTCTACGGCGACGCGCAGCACCGGATCTACCTGGACAACCCGTTCGAGATCACCGTGACCGCGCTGGTGGGACTGCTGTTCACGCTGGCCACGCCGTGGATCGTGCGGGCGCTGACGACGGTGGACCGGGTGATGGTGCACGGGCTGCTCGGCCCGTCGAGGCTGGCGACGCGGGTGGTGGAGCTGGAGTCGGACCGGGGGGTCGTGGTCGACACGGCGGCGGCGGACCTGCGGCGCATCGAGCGGGATCTGCACGACGGGGCGCAGGCCCGGCTGGTGGCGCTGGCCATGGATCTGGGGCTGGCGAAGGAGAAGCTGGCGGAGGACCCGGAGGCGGCGGCGCGGATGGTGGGCGAGGCGCACGGCGAGGTGAAGACGGCGTTGCAGGAGCTGCGGGACCTGGCGCGCGGCATCCACCCGGCCGTGCTCACCGACCGCGGGCTCGACGCGGCCCTGTCCTCGGTCGCCTCGCGCTGCACGGTGCCGGTGAAGGTGGACGTGGACCTGCCCTCGCGGCCGGCCGCCGCGATCGAGGGCATCGCGTACTTCACCGTCTCCGAACTGCTCCAGAACATCAGCAAGCACGCGCGGGCCACCTGGGCGGCGGTGGACGTGTGGCGGGTGGAGGACCGGCTGATGCTCCAGGTCGTGGACAACGGGGTGGGCGGCGCGGATGCCTCCGGCGGTTCCGGGCTGGCCGGTCTCGCCGGCCGGCTGGACGCGGTGGACGGCATCCTGGTCGTCGACTCCCCGGCCGGCGGACCGACCCGGATCACCGCGGAACTCCCCTGGCGCGGCTGAGCCCCCTGTCCCGTGCCGGGGGCTCCCCTTAGCCCCCGGCATCCCTCATCCCGCACCCCGCACCCCGCGCTCCCGCCCGTGCCCGGTGATCGGGACTCGGGCGTGCGGAAAGCCGTAGCCCGCGATCTCCTTTCCCCAGTCACCGTTCCTTCCGCGGTCACTGTTTCTTCCGCGATCACTGTTCGTTCCGCAGTCACTGTTCGTTCCGCCCCTCCGGGAGCCAGGCCCGGTCCGAATTCCGCTCGCCCCGACGCACCGGGGTCCGAATACTGGAATGCTGGACTTGTCGTGCGGACGGACCCGGACAGGGCGTGGACGGGCAGGGCGGGCAATGGGGGGCCGAACATCGTGGAGGACAGGGTGCGGGTGGTCATCGCCGAGGATTCGGTGCTGCTGCGGGAGGGTCTGACCCGGTTGCTGACCGACCGCGGGCACGAGGTGGTGGCCGGGGTGGGTGACGGGGACGCGCTGGTCAAGACGATCACCGAGCTGGCCGACCAGGGCACGCTGCCGGACGTCGTGGTCGCGGACGTACGGATGCCGCCGACGCACACCGACGAGGGCGTGCGGGCGGCGGTCGAGCTGCGGAAGGCGCATCCGGGTCTCGGTGTGCTCGTGCTGTCGCAGTACGTGGAGGAGCGCTACGCCACCGAACTGCTGGCCGGTTCCACGCACGGTGTCGGCTATCTGCTGAAGGACCGGGTGGCCGAGGTGCGGGAGTTCGTCGACGCGGTGGTGCGGGTGGCCTCGGGCGGTACGGCGCTGGACCCGGAGGTGGTCGCGCAGTTGCTGGGGCGCAGCCGCAAGCAGGACGTGCTGGTGCGACTCACCCCGCGGGAGCGCGAGGTGCTGGGGCTGATGGCGGAGGGGCGGACGAACTCCGCGATAGCCCGACAGCTGGTGGTGAGCGACGGCGCGGTCGAGAAGCACGTCAGCAACATCTTCCTGAAGCTGGGGCTGTCGCAGAGTGACGGAGATCACCGGCGTGTTCTGGCCGTCCTCACCTACCTCAATTCCTGACAAACTGACACCGTGTCAGCCGTTCACCGCCAGCACTACCAGTTGTCCGGTTTCAGTCGAGCCCAAGAACCGGACAACACAAGAGGAGCGTCTTCACCAGAAGCGTCGGGGGGCGAGAAGTCATGACAAGTCAGGGCGTCCGGCCGTCTCAAAACAGCGTCCATCATGCGAACGGCCCAAGGAAGGCGACCCTTACGGACGTAGGGTTGATCCTGGGAGGGTCGGCGGTTCGACCATGCCCGGACAGCGTCCTCGAAGAGGAGGTCCAGTTCAGTGACCAGCCAGGTCAGTAGCCCAGCGGAGCAGGCCGACGGTGCCGTCGTCGGGGAACAACGCAAACCGGCGGGGGTGAAGGACGTCCACCGCCTGGACCGGGTGATCATCCGGTTCGCCGGTGACTCGGGTGACGGGATGCAGCTCACCGGCGACCGCTTCACCTCGGAGACGGCGTCCTTCGGGAACGATCTCTCCACTCTGCCGAACTTCCCGGCCGAGATCCGCGCCCCCGCAGGCACTCTGCCGGGGGTTTCGTCGTTCCAGCTGCATTTCGCCGACCACGACATCCTGACTCCGGGCGACGCGCCGAACGTGCTGGTCGCGATGAATCCGGCCGCGCTGAAGGCGAACATCGGTGACGTCCCGCGCGGGGCGGAGATCATCGTCAACACGGACGAGTTCACCAAACGGGCGTTGCAGAAGGTGGGTTACTCCGCCTCGCCCCTCGACGACGGTTCGCTGGACGGCTACAGCCTCCACCCCGTCCCGCTCACGACCCTCACCGTGGAGGCCCTCAAGGACTTCGGCCTGACCCGCAAGGAGGCCGAGCGCAGCAAGAACATGTTCGCGCTGGGCCTGCTGTCGTGGATGTACCACCGGCCGACCGAGGGCACGGAGCGGTTCCTCACGTCGAAGTTCGCGAAGAAGCCGGAGATCGCGGCGGCCAACATCGCGGCGTTCAGGGCGGGTTGGAACTTCGGCGAGACGACGGAGGACTTCGCGGTCTCCTACGAGGTCGCCCCGGCCGCCACCGCCTTCCCGACCGGCACCTACCGCAACATCTCCGGGAACCTCGCCCTGTCCTACGGTCTGGTCGCCGCGTCCCAACAGGCGGACCTCCCCCTCTTCCTCGGCTCCTACCCCATCACCCCGGCCTCCGACATCCTGCACGAGCTGAGCCGCCACAAGAACTTCGGCGTACGGACCTTCCAGGCGGAGGACGAGATCGCGGGCATCGGCGCGGCGCTGGGGGCGGCCTTCGGCGGCTCCCTCGCGGTGACGACCACGTCCGGCCCGGGTGTGGCGCTGAAGTCCGAGACGATCGGTCTCGCCGTCTCCCTCGAACTCCCGCTCCTCATCCTGGACATCCAGCGCGGCGGCCCCTCCACCGGCCTGCCGACCAAGACCGAACAGGCCGACCTGCTCCAGGCGATGTTCGGGCGCAACGGCGAGGCGCCGGTCCCGATCGTCGCCCCGTGCACACCGGCCGACTGCTTCGACGCGGCGATCGAGGCGGCCCGGATCGCGCTCACCTACCGCACCCCGGTGATGCTCCTCTCGGACGGCTACCTGGCCAACGGCTCCGAGCCCTGGCGCATCCCCGAGATCGACGAACTCCCGGACCTCACCGTCCAGTTCGCACAGGGCCCCAACCACACCCTGGACGACGGCACCGAGGTCTTCTGGCCCTACAAGCGCGACCCGCAGACCCTGGCCCGCCCCTGGGCCATCCCCGGCACCCCCGGCCTCGAACACCGCATCGGCGGCATCGAGAAGCAGGACGGCACGGGCAACATCTCCTACGACCCCGCCAACCACGACTTCATGGTCCGCACCCGTCAGGCCAAGATCGACGGCATCGACGTACCGGATCTGGAGGTCGACGACCCGCACGGCGCGCGGACGCTGGTCCTCGGCTGGGGTTCGACGTTCGGCCCGATCACCGCGGCGGTCCGCCGCCTGCGGGGCGCGGGCGAGTCGATCGCGCAGGCGCATCTGCGCCACCTCAACCCCTTCCCGCGGAATCTCGGCGCGGTCCTGAAGCGCTACGACCGGGTGGTGATCCCCGAGATGAACCTCGGTCAGCTCGCCACGCTGATCCGGGCGAAGTACCTGGTGGACGCGCACTCGTACAACCAGGTGAACGGTATGCCGTTCAAGGCTGAGCAGCTCGCCACGGCTCTCAAGGAGGCCATCGATGGCTGAGACGTCCACGGAAGGCACGGGCACGATCGAGGCGCTTTCACTCGTCCCCAAGGCCGAGGCAGTGCAGTCCATGAAGGACTTCAAGTCCGATCAGGAAGTGCGCTGGTGCCCCGGCTGCGGTGACTACGCGATCCTGGCCGCCGTGCAGGGCTTCATGCCCGAACTCGGCCTCGCCAAGGAGAACATCGTCTTCGTCTCCGGCATCGGCTGCTCCTCCCGCTTCCCGTACTACATGGACACGTACGGCATGCACTCCATCCACGGCCGCGCGCCGGCCATCGCGACCGGACTCGCCACGTCCAGGCGGGACTTGAGCGTCTGGGTGGTCACGGGCGACGGCGACGCCCTGTCGATCGGCGGGAACCACCTGATCCACGCCCTGCGCCGCAACGTCAACCTGAAGATCCTCCTCTTCAACAACCGGATCTACGGCCTGACGAAGGGCCAGTACTCCCCCACCTCCGAGGTGGGGAAGATCACCAAGTCCACGCCGATGGGTTCCCTGGACGCGCCCTTCAACCCGGTGTCCCTGGCCATCGGCGCGGAGGCGTCCTTCGTCGCCCGCACGATCGACTCGGACCGCAAGCACCTGACCCAGGTCCTGCGCGAGGCGGCGGCCCATCCCGGTACGGCCCTGGTGGAGATCTACCAGAACTGCAACATCTTCAACGACGGCGCCTTCGACGCCCTGAAGGACCGCCAGCAGGCGGAGGAGGCGGTGATCCGCCTCGAACACGGGCAGCCGATCCGCTTCGGCGCGGGGGGCGCGCGGGGCGTGGTCCGCGACCCGGCCACGGGCGACCTGGAAGTGGTCGACGTGACGCCGGAGAACGAGTCCCGGATCCTGGTCCACGACGCCCACACCACCTCACCGACGACGGCCTTCGCCCTGTCCCGCCTGGCCGACCCGGACACCCTGCACCACACACCGATCGGCGTCCTGCGCTCCGTGCGGCGCCCGGTCTACGACACCCAGATGGCCGACCAGCTCGACTCCGCGATCGTCCAGAACGGCAAGGGCGACCTGGCCGCGCTTCTCGCCGGCGGAGACACCTGGACGGTGGTGGGCTGACGGTCCCCGAAACAGCCGTGAGGGCCTGGGCTGCACGCCCAGGCCCTCACGTGCGTTCACGTCACGCGTCGGGGATGTCCCGCTTGGCGCGGAGCAATGTGTCACGGGTGATGACGACGATTCGCTCGTAGTCCGCTCGGGCGGCGTCGGCCGGGAGAAGGGCATCGAGTTCTTCGGTGCGATCCGTACCAATAACGGCAAAATTACCGTCACTGAGTTCGAATAGATCGGGGCAGGTCTCGTTGGTGTGACTGCCCCTCATACGAGGCGGGTCTCCGAGGCGACGGATGATAGCAGCTGCGGAATAATCGCTGAGCACTCGGAGAGCCTTCTGTCGGTCGGAAGAGTTATTTTTCCGGCCATTTTAATTGTGCCACACCACACGGGGTGATGCCGCACGTCAGGGGCACGGCGGCTCCCCTAAATGCCCTACAACCCACCATTCATCTGGATCATCCGCGAGCTCTTCCATAATGCTGTCGACGGCCTCACCCACCCGCCGTTCCACGGAGTCGGCCGGAAGACTTCTGCGATGCTCGCCCGTCCGGTCCCAATATTCCGCAAAAAGTGAATTCCTACAGAGAATCCTCAGGTGACCGAGGAGTTCACCCCAGCCGAACGTCCCTATGCGATAGGACAGCAGGAGAGACGCGTACTGACGGTTGGCGAAGATCATCTGTCGGCGCTTGGCCTCGGAGATACCGGCCAGCGTGCTCCGCGCATCGGCCAGCGAAGGATCGTCGATCGTCCGGTCCATCTGCTCCATGGCGATGCGGTATTCCTGGATGAGGTTGGCGCGGTGCATCTCCTCGGTCATGCGCGCCAATTGCCGCAGAAGTTCCGCGCGGAACTCGTCCCGACGGTCGCGCCGGGCGGCACCGCGAGTGAAGGGAGAACGCAGCCGGGCCAGCCCCGCCACCATTGCAGAACCGATACTTCGCGCGGCCGAATTCCGTGTGGGCATGTGACGGCATCCCCCTGATCTGGTGACCCGCGATCCGACCAGGGGAAACGCAGGCTGGGTACAGCAGTCGCGCACCCCACCCCAAGCGTGCCCGGGAACTCAAGGCGGAGTGGGAGGCGGAGAGGGGGCGCATGGATGGTTGGGTCTCACATGTCGACCAGCACCCTGACACATGTGTGCCCCCTGGCGCCGTGCACATGCCCTCAGCCTCCCCGGGCACACGACATCGCTCCTGTTCAGAGCGCCCTCTTCGCCGAGTCATAGACCTCCCGCGCCTTCTCCACCTCCCCCATCCGCGTCTCCGTCCACAGCGCCAGCCCCCGTACCTGTTCCGCTGCCTCGCGGCCCAGGGCGGTCAGGGAGTAGTCGACTCGGGGTGGGATGACCGGCTTGGCGTCGCGGTGTACGAAGCCGTCTCGTTCCAGGGTCTGGAGGGTCTGGGTCAGCATCTTCTCGCTGACCTGTTTCACCTGGCCGACCGCCCGCCGGAGTTCGCTGAAGCGGTACGGGCGGTCGAGGAGTTCGATCAGGACCAGGACGCCCCAGCGGGATGTCACGTGTTCCATCACCAGGCGGTACGGGCACATCGCCTCGCCCGCGGCGTTCCTGGTCGCCACCTCGTCACTTACCGTCATGCCAGTACCTTACTTCAAAGTGGGTACTTTCGCAGAGTTAGCGCAACCCCTAGGGTAAGTGCCATCGCACCCCACAAGGAGTTGTCACCCATGAGCATCGTCGTCACCGGAGCCACCGGACACCTCGGCCGTCACGTAGTGGAGCAGCTGCTGGAGAAGGTTCCGGCCGACCAGATCACCGCCGTGGTCCGCACCCCGGAGAAGGCCGCCGCCTTCGCCGAGCGCGGTGTACGGATCGCGGTCGCCGACTACAACGCCCCCGAGACCTTCGACACCCTCTTCGCCGCCGGCGACAAGGTGCTGCTGATCTCCGGCAACGAGTTCGACAAGGGCCGCGTCGAGCAGCACAAGGTCGTCATCGGGGCCGCCAAGGCCGCCGGTGTCGCGCTCCTCGCGTACACCAGCGCCCCGGGCTCCCTGACCGCCGCCCTGGCCGACGACCACCGCGGCACCGAGGAGGCCCTGCTCGCCTCCGGTCTGCCGTACACCCTGCTGCGCAACGGCTGGTACAACGAGAACTACACCGAGCAGCTGGCCCCCGTCCTGGAGCACAGCGCCGTCGTGAACTCCGCCGGTGACGGCCGGGTCTCCTCCGCCTCCCGCGCCGACTACGCCGCCGCCGCCGTCGCCGTACTGACCGGCGAGGGCCACGAGAACCAGACGTACGAGCTGGGCGGCGACGAGGCCTGGGGTTTCGCCGAGTACGCGGCCGAGCTGAGCCGGCAGACCGGCAAGGAGATCGCCCACACCAACGTCCCCGCCGAGGCCCTCATCGGGATACTCACCGGCGCCGGGCTGCCCGAGCCGTTCGCCGCGATCCTCGCCGGTGTCGACGCCTCCATCGAGAAGGGCGAGCTGGTCGTCGCGACCGGTGACCTGTCCCGCCTCGCCGGCCGTCCGACCACGCCGATCAGCGAGTCGATCGCGGTCGCGCTCAAGGGCTGACACCCCCCGCACACAGCCGCACCCCCGCCTGTCATGACCGTATAGCGATACGGGCATGACAGGCGGGGGTGCTCGGCGTTACCTTCGTGCTGGCCGCACGGACGCGACGGCCCGGCAGGCAGGCACGCGAAGGAGGGGCCCGTGAGCGGGAGGCCGAAGGGCGAACAGCACCGCACAGGACTGCTGAACGGCTTCGCGGCATACGGCATGTGGGGCCTGGTCCCACTGTTCTGGCCGCTGCTCAAGCCGGCCGGCGCCGCCGAGATCCTCGCCCACCGGATGGTGTGGTCGCTCGCCTTCGTCGTCGTGGCGCTGCTCGTGGTCCGGCGCTGGGCCTGGATCGGCGAACTGCTGCGCCAGCCGCGCAAGTTGGGGCTCGTCACGATCGCCGCGGGCTTCATCACCGTCAACTGGGGCGTCTACATCTGGGCCGTGAACAGCGGCCATGTCGTCGAGGCCTCGCTCGGCTACTTCATCAACCCCCTCGTCACCATCGCGATGGGCGTCCTGCTCCTGAAGGAACGGCTGCGTCCGGCGCAGTGGGCCGCGGTCGGTGTCGGTCTCGCCGCCGTGATCGTGCTGACCGTCGGCTACGGGCAGCCACCCTGGATCTCCCTCTGTCTCGCCTTCTCCTTCGCGACCTACGGTCTGGTGAAGAAGAAGGTCAACCTCGGCGGCATCGAGTCGCTGGCCGCCGAGACCGCGATCCAGTTCCTGCCCGCGCTCGGCTATCTGCTGTGGCTGAGCGCGCACGGCGAGGCGACCTTCGCGCAGGAGGGCGCCGGGCACGCCGCGCTCCTCGCCTCCACCGGCATCGTCACCGCGCTCCCCCTCGTCTGCTTCGGCGCGGCGGCGATCCGGGTGCCGCTGTCGACGCTGGGCCTGTTGCAGTACCTCGCACCGGTCTTCCAGTTCCTGCTCGGCATCCTCTACTTCCACGAGTCCATGCCGCCCGCGCGCTGGGCGGGCTTCACGCTGGTGTGGCTGGCGCTGGTGCTGCTGACGACGGACGCGTGGCGCACGGCACGGAGGGGGAAGGTCGCAGCAGCGGCAGCGGCGGTATCGGCCGCATCCGTCGCAGTTCCTGCGGACCAGGACTCGGAGCCGAGGCCGCAGCCGAAGCCGAAGCCGGTGGACCCGGTGGAGGCCTAGCCCAGCGCGCGCGACGGGCGCTCGCGACGGACGCGCGCGACTCGAACCTCAAGGGCGATTGTCAGTGCCGGGTGCGACAGTGAAGGGCATGACACAGACCTCCGCATCCACCCCCCTGCACTGGAAGCTGGTCATCGACGCCGCCGACCCGCACGCGCAGGCGGACTTCTGGGCCGCCGCGCTGCACTACGAGGCCGAGGACAACAGCGCGCTCGTCGAACAGCTCCTGGAACTCGGCGCGTTGCCCGCCGCCGCGACCGTCGACTTCCACGGCCGCCCGGCCTTCCGCGACCTGATGGCCGTACGACATCCCGACGACCCGTACGACAAGGAGCGCGGCACCGGGCTCGGCCGGCGGCTGCTGTTCCAGCGGGTGCCGGAGGCGAAGACCGTCAAGAACCGGCTGCACATCGATCTGCATCCGGGGGACGGACGCCGCGAGGCCGAGGTGGAACGGCTGGCGGGGCTGGGCGCGAGCGTGCTGCGCCGGGTGTCGGAGCCCGCCGGCGCGTGGGTGGTGATGGCGGACCCGGAGGGCAACGAGTTCTGCGTGTCGTAGGCCGTTCCCGCAGCCGTTCCTACGGCCTTCCGGCGACCGACCGGGTTCAGTCGGTGGTCCGGCGGGCGCGTTCGGTGAGGCGGCCCATGCGGGCGCGGGCGGACTCCAGCTGCTCGATGTCCTCCACGGCGGGACCGTCCTCGGTGGCGAGTTCGGTCCACAGGTCGAGCAGGGCGCGGCCGAGGGACAGGCCCTGCCCGGGGTCGCGCACGGCCCGCCAGGCGGTGGCCGCGCTCTGGACGTTGCCGTAGGCGCCCTCGGCGTCGTGGGCGCGGTGGCGGATGTGGGCGAGGTCGAGGGAGAGGTGGAAGGAGCGGACCGGGTCACCGGCCAAGTACGCGATGTAGGCGGTGAGTTCGCGCAGCCGCAGCACTTCGGAGTGGTCCGGCCCGAGGGCCCCGGCGGCCTCGTCCACGGTCCGTTCCGCGAGCCCGGCAGCCTCCTCGATCCGGCCCGCCTTCACGGCCTCGTTGATCCGGGCCATCGGCTCCGCGAGGAACGCGGCGCTCTCCCCCGCGGTCACCACCGGATCGTCCCCGAGCACGGCCTCGGCCACCGCGTCGAACCCTCGGGCGGGCGTCGGCTTGGGATCCGGTTCGGGCGCGGTGAGCGCGAGGTCGGGGATGGGTGCGGCGGGGACGGGCGCGGCGGGGACCGGCGGAGCGTCCACGACCGGCGGGAGGGCGGGCAGGGGTCGCGGCGGAGCGTCCATGCTCGGCGGCGGGCCGAACTGCCCGGTCGGCGGCTGCACCGAACCGAGCGGCACACCGGTCCCCGCCGACTCCGGTACGGCGGACAACGGGAAAGTGGGCGCCGTCTCCCCCACGGACTCGGGCACCGCCCGCAGCGGGAACGTCGGCACCACCGGCCCCGCCACCCCGCCCTCGTGCTCCGGCTCGGACACGGACTCGGACACCGGCTCCGACACCCGCACGGCCCGCAGCCGATGCGTCACCGGATCCCCGGCAGGAAGCCGGTCCTCGGGCTCCGCCACGTCGGCCACATCGGCATCGGCTACGACCACTGCGGGCGGCGACGGCGGGAAACCCGGCGGAGGACCCGCCGGAGCACCTGTCGGAACCCCCGTCGGAGCGCCCGTCGCCTGCGGCTCCGCCGTGAAGTGGGTGGAGCCGTCCAGTTCCATCTGGAGGGGGACGACGTAACCGATGCGGTCGTCGTGGATCGTGGCGTGGACGGGGTGACCGGTGGCCGTGGCGATGCGGTGGAGGTGGGTCAGGACCACGTGCTGGACCTCCTCGCCGGGAGGCACGGTGACCGGCACGCCGCCGATCGACGCGCCGCCCGCGCCCGGGCCGTCCGCGGGGACGCGTACCTCGAAGGGTGACGCCGCGGGTGCCGAGCGTGCCGCTCGCTTCTGTTCCCGCTTCTTCTCGCGGCTGAGTCGAGACATCGGTTCCCTCACTAGCATGCGTCGGGGAGCAGGCCGGCGCTCCCCAGCGTCAAGATCCGTTCGTACGCGTACTGTTGAGTCTCGCCGTTCCCTTCCGGTACTCAGGTCACCGCGACGTCACAGCCTCGTCCCAGGAGTTCCCGGACCCGTCGCGCCCGTTCGGAGACCGTGAGGATCCGGTGGGGGCCACGAAGGAGGAGCTCGGTCATGCAGACAGGTGAACGGCGGGGGCCGGAGATCTGGCTCCGCGGACCGGTGGCGGACGGTCCGCACGCGGGGGCACCTGAAGCACCCGAGCGCGTCTCCAGTATCCCCGCCTCCCCGCGCCGCTTCTCCTGGGTGGCCACCCACGGCGGCGCCGGCGTCACCACCCTCACGACGCTCTACGGCGGCCAGGACTGCGGACGGGACTGGCCCCGGCCCGAGGACCCGCCGTCGGTGCTGTTCGTGGCCCGTACGCACGCGGCCGGGCTGGCGTCCGCCTCGCGGGCCGTGGAGGTGTTCCGGCGCGGTGCGGCCCCGGCCGGGCTCGACCTCGACGCGGTGGTCCTGGTCGCGGACGCTCCGGGGCGGCTGCCGCGGCAGCTCGCCGCGCACGTCAGGGCGATCGAGTCGGTGATCGACGTGTACCGGGTGCCCTGGGTACCGGCCTGGCGGCTCGGCGACCTGAGCGAGGGACCGCCCCGGGAGACCGAGGCCCTGATCCGGCTCACGGCGACCGACCGACACGCCCGCTGACGGCGGAGCAGCGGACCAGTGGGCCGCCAGGCCGCCGGGGGCCGGGCCGCCGGGCGCCACTGCTCGACGTCCCTGACCGCTACGCCGTGATGTCCTTCGCCGTGAACCTCGCCCACGCCGCCGAGCCGAACACCGCCGCGTAGAGGGCTTGCAGGCCGAGGTTCTTCACCAGGTCGTCCCAGTAGACCGGGTCGCGCATGAGGTCGGCGAAGGACAGCCAGTAGTGGGAGAAGAAGTACGGCTGGAGCGCGTGCAGTTGGGGGATCTGGTCGAGGATCTGGACGGTGATCAGCAGGCCCACGGTCGTCGCCATCGCCGCGATGCCGCTGCTCGTCATCGTCGAGACGAAGAGCCCCAGGGCGGCGATGCCGATGAGGGAGGCGGCGACCACCAGCGCGATCAGCAGCGCCCGGCCCAGTCCTTCCGCGAAGCTGATCTGGGTGCCGGAGATCGTCGTCAGGTCGCCCAGGGGGAACAGGAGTGCCCCGACCGTCAGTGCCGACAGCGCCACGACCAGGGTCGCGACCAGGCAGAACGTCATCACCGTCGCGTACTTGGTGAGCAGCAGGCGGGTCCGGCCCGCCGGGGCCACCAGGAGGTAGCGCAGGGTGCCGCCACTGGCCTCGCCCGCGACGGCGTCGCCCGCGACGACCCCGATGGCCATGGGGAGGAAGAAGGGGAGGGTCGCGGCCAGGGCCGTGAACACCAGGAACAGACCGTTGTTGGTGATCTGCGCGATGAACGCGGGCCCGCCCCCGCCGTCCCCGCGGCCGGGCCCGGACCCGTCCCGCGTCTCCAGTTTGACCGCGATGCCGACCAGGATCGGGACGGCGGCCAGCACGGCGAGCAGTGCGAGGGTGCGCCAACGGCGGAACGTGGTCACCAGCTCGCTGCGCAGCAGTCCGAAGGTCCAGATCAGGCGCGGCGCCCGTACGGCGAGGTCAGCCTGCGACATCGAAGCCCTCTCCGGTGAGTGCCACGAACGCGTCCTCCAGGGAGGCCCGTTCGACGCCGAAGCCGCGGACGCGGACCCCGGCGGTCACCAACGCCTTGTTCACCTCGGCGAGTTCACGGTCCGGCGGCTCGGCCGTGACCCGTTCCTCCGCCACGACCACGTCCGCCAGCCCCTGTTCCTTCAGCACCCGTGCCGCCTCGCCGGTGTCGGGGGTCGCGACGAACAGCCGGCCCCGCGTCCCGGCCGCCAGTTCGGCCACCGAGCCCTGGGTGATCAGCTTGCCCTGGGCCATCACGGCCGCGTGGGTGCAGACCTGCTCGATCTCGTCCAGGAGGTGGGAGGAGAGGAAGACGGTGGTGCCGTCCGAGGCCAACTCCCGGATCAGGGAACGGATTTCACGCATGCCCTGCGGGTCGAGGCCGTTGGTCGGCTCGTCCAGGACGAGCAGGCGGCGGGGCTGGAGCAGTGCGGAGGCGAGGCCCAGCCGCTGCTTCATGCCCAGGGAGTAGGCCTTGGCCTTCTTGCCGGAGGCCGCCGTCAGTCCGACCCGGTCGAGCGCGGCGGCGACGCGGGTCCGCCGGGTGCGCGGGTCGGCGGTCGGGTCGGCGGCGTCGTAGCGCAGGAGGTTGTCGCGGCCGGAGAGGAAGCCGTAGAGGGCGGGGCCCTCGATCAGGGCGCCGACGTGCGGGAGGACCGTGCGGACGGATCTCGGCATGGGGCGGCCCAGGACGCGGGCGGTGCCGGAGGTGGGTTCGATCAGGCCCATCAGCATGCGGATGGTGGTGGTCTTGCCGGAGCCGTTGGGGCCGAGGAAGCCGAAGACGCTGCCCGCCGGGACGGTCAGGTCGAGACCGTCCACGGCGAGCTGTCCGCCGCGGAAGCGCTTGGTCAGACCGCGGGTGGCGATGATGCCGTCACCCGTCTCCACCCGTTCCGTCTGCTCGGCGGACGGTTCGTCCATCGGCTCCCTCGATTCGTCCGACTCGTGTTCCCCGGAGGGTACTTACTTCGCCGCGTCGGCCGCCTTCACCAGCGCGCTCTTGGTGACGGCGCCGACGTAGACCTTGCCGTCGTCGGTGACCAGGGCGTTGATCAGGCGGGTCGAGTAGACCGTGCCCGAGCCGAACGAGCCCTTCACCTGGTCGCCGAGCGAGCTGAGGAAGCCGCCGAGGTCGCCGCCGCCGGAGGAGCCGGAGGAGGAGCCGGACGGGATGCCCTTGCCGCCGGTGTCGAAGACGGCGATGGAGTTCCAGCCCTTGCCGAGGACCGTCGGGTCGTCGGCGCTCTTGCCGAGGTCCTTGCCGGGCTTGCCGGACTTGTCGGGCCGGGTCGAGTGGTCCGGGGCCGGGGTGGTCTTCGAGGCGCTGTCGCCGCTCTCCGTGGTGACCTTCGCGCCCTTGGGCGTCTTGAAGTCGAAGGTGGAGGCGGCCGGCTTGGCCAGGCTGAGCTGGGTGAAGCCGACGTCGACGACGGCCGCGCCGCCGCTCGCCGGGGTGAGCGTGAACTTGAGCGGCAGGCCGGTCCTGGCGTCCACCGCGACGCTGATGGTGCCGACCGTCGTGCCGGACTGCTTGGGCTTGATCAGCAGCTTGTAGGCGTCGCGGCCCGCGACGTGCTCGGTGCCGTCGACGGTGACCGAGGTGGTGTCGTCGACGGACTTCAGGGCCTCGTCGGTGAGGCCCTTGGGCGTGGCCCTGGTCTCGTCGCTCTTGGCGGGGGCGACGGAGGTGGTGGCGTGGTAGACCTCGTTGGACTGGCTGTCGTAGCCCCAGACGTCCTTGCCGTTGTGGATGAGGCTGTACTCCGCCGCGTTCTCCAGCAGGGAGACCTTCTGCTTGTCGGGGCCGTCGGCCGCGACGCGCAGGGTGTGGGTGCCGGTGGCCAGCTCGGTGAGCTTGGCGGTCGGGTCGGCGGAGGAGCCGTCGCCCGACCTGGTGGCGCCGGACATCAGGCTGCTCTCCAGGCCGCCGAGGTCGGGCAGGCCCAGGTCCGTGCTGATCTTCACGGTGCCGGACAGCTGCTGGACGTCCGACTTGGCCACCTTGTCGAGGAGCTGCTGTGCGGTGATCTTGGGGAGACTGGGGTCGCCGGAGTCGGCCAGTGCGGGGACCAGTCCGATCGTCGCCGCCGCCACCCCCACCACGGTGACCGGGACGATGTACCGCGCCGCCCTGCGCCGCCCGGACCGGAGCTCGTCGGCCTCTCCGGTGTCCGTGCTGTCGTCGGTTTCGTACGGTGCCATGTCTGCCTTACCTCCGTCGTCGGCGGCGGCCGGTCCGTCCTCTGCGCGTCCCACCCTGTGCCGCCATTCTCACCCGAATCGGTGAGGAGTGGTGATTTCCGTGTTCTCCATCTGACCAAATCCGCCGGGGATAAGCGTCAGACCCGGGAGGCAACTCGGCGTACGCCTGGGGTATGACACCCGCGGACCGCGCCGCGCCGAAACCCCTAGGGGAAGGCGCCCCTGGCGCAGGTCAGTTGACCGGGATCGAGTAGAAACCCTCCCGAATCCGTACGTATGGGTGGCAGCAGACAGCATCGACCAAAGGGGTCGCCATGCACGCCATCCAGCACCTCACCGGATACACCGGATACGCGGCCACGGGCGCCGCGGTCCTGGCACTCGCACTCGCCGGATGCGGCAGCGGAAACAGCAGCGGAAGCAGTGGGGGCGGCACCTCGGCCGGCGCTCCGGCCGCCGCCGCCGTCAGCACGTCGTCGACCCTGATGACCGCCGAGGTCGGCAAGGTGGGCACCGTCGTGACCGACGGCAAGGGGTACGTCCTGTACCGCTTCGACGCCGACTCCGTCCACCCGACGAAGGTCAGCTGCTACGGCACCTGCGCCGTGGTCTGGCCCGCCGCGACCGCCAAGGGCTCCGTCACCGTCAAGGGCATCGACAAGAAGCTCGTCTCGACGGTGAAGCGCTCGGACGGCACCTCGCAGCTCACCCTGGCCGGCTGGCCGCTGTACCGGTACGCCGACGACCACAAGCCCAAGGAGGCCCATGGCCAGGGCGTGGACGGCACCTGGTGGGCGGTGACGCCGACCGGGGCGAGGGCCACCGCCTCCGGCCGCGCGGGAAGCGGCTCGGGAAGCGGCACGGGCGGTGACTCGGGCAGCGGCTCAGGAGTCGGTGGCTACTGACCGCGCTCAGCCCGCGCGGTGCACCACCGCGTCGCACATCTCCAGGAGGGCGACCTTGGCGTCGCACTCGGGGAGCGGGGCGAGGGCCGCGCGGGCGTCCTCCGCGTAGCGGACGGTGTCGCGGCGGGCCTGCTCCAGGGCCGGGTGGTCGCGGAGCCGGGAGATGGCCTCGGCGAGGCGGGCGTCGTCCGTGAGGTCGGAGTCGAGGAGTTCGCACAGGGCGATGTCCTCGGCCAGGCCCAGCCGGTCCGCGCGCTCCCGGAGCCGTAGCACCGGGAGGGTGGGGATGCCCTCGCGCAGGTCCGTGCCGGGGGTCTTGCCGGACTCGTGGCCGTCCGAGGCGATGTCCAGGACGTCGTCGGCGAGCTGGAAGGCGACGCCGAGCCGCTCGCCGTACTGGGTGAGGACGTCCACGACCGTGTCGTCGCAGCCGGCCATCATGGCGCCGAACCGGCAGGCGACCGCGACCAGGGAGCCGGTCTTGCCGCCGAGCACGTCGAGGTAGTGCTCGACCGGGTCGCGCCCGTCCGAGGGCCCCGCGGTCTCCAGGATCTGGCCGGTGACCAGCCGTTCGAACGCCTCGGCCTGCACGCGCACCGCCTCGGGGCCGAGGTCGGCCAGGGTGTGCGAGGCGCGGGCGAAGAGGAAGTCGCCGGTGAGGACCGCGACCGAGTTGCCCCAGCGGGTGTTGGCGCTGTCCACGCCCCGGCGCACGGCGGCCTCGTCCATGACGTCGTCGTGGTACAGCGTGGCGAGATGGGTCAGTTCGACGACGACCGCCGAGGGCACGACACCCGGCGCGTAGGGGTCGCCGAACTGGGCGGCGAGCATCACGAGGAGCGGCCGGAACCGCTTCCCGCCCGCGCGCACGAGATGCTGGGCGGCCTCCGTGATGAAGGGCACCTCGCTCTTGGTGGCTTCGAGCAGACCCTCCTCGACTGCCGCCATTCCGGCCTGGACATCGGCTTCCAGAGCCTGGTCCCGCACGCTCAGCCCGAACGGCCCGACGACGGTCACGAGGGGTCTCCTGTCTGCTGGTGTCCCTGGGCGGTCACACGGATTGTCGATAGGTCGCTGCCATCACTCAAGTCAGCGTATCCGGTCGGCATTCGATCACCCATGCCGCCCACCCCGTCCACCCCAGGCGGTAACGGATCATGACCGGTATGTTTTTGATCACCTGATAAGAACGGATATTTATCGACTCGGGTGGAAGCGGTGAACCGTGTCCCGTACCGCGCTCGAAGCCGGGCCCGACGGCCGGCCGCCTCCCGAGGACGACCGTGCCTTCCTCTGCCGGCCCAAGGGGCTGCTCACGCTCTCCGGGCTGGAGGTCTGGGAGCGTTTCTCGTTCCTGGGCATGCAGGCCATCCTCGTCCTCTACTTCGCGGACACCGTCGCGCACGGCGGCATGGGCATGTCGCCCGGAACGGCCGCGTCCGTGTCGGCAGCCTACGGAACGCTGGTCCATCTCGTCTCGGTCGCGGGCGGCTGGCTCGCCGACCGCGTCCTCGGCCCGTACCGCGCGGTGCTGTGGGGCGGTGTCCTGATCGCCTGCGGGCACTACGCGATGGCCGTCCCGACCGGCACCGCGACCTGGGCCGGCCTCGGGCTGATCAGCGCCGGAACGGGCCTGCTCAAGCCCAACGCGGCCACCATGGTCGGCAAGCTCTACCGCACCGACGACGAGCGCCGGGACGCCGGTTTCGCGCTGTACTACATGGCGATCAACATCGGCGCCTTCGCGGGCCCGCTGATCACCGGCTGGCTGGGCGACCACGAGGGCTGGCACTGGGGTTTCTCGGCCGCCGCGATCGGCATGACCCTCGGGCTGATCCAGTTCGTCGCCGGCCGCCGTCACCTCGCGGGCCGCGGCGGCGCGGCCGAGTTCGCGCTCGCGCCGGACGCGCTGCGCCGCGCGGTCCGGCTGATCGTCGCGGGCGCCCTGGTGGCGGCGGTGCTCGCGACCGCTCCCGCCGTCGCCGGGTGGCTGACGACAGGCCGGTTCGTGGACCTGCTCACGGTCGTCTCGGTCGTCGCGCCCGTCGGCTACTTCGCGGTGATGTTCACGAGCCCCCGGGTGACCGCCGGGGAACGCGGCCGACTGCGCCCGTACATCGTGCTCTTCCTGGCCTCCACGGTCTTCAACTTCGTTCTCTTCCAGGCCTATTCGACGATGATGCTGCTGGCCGCCTCGAACGCCGCGACGACCATCCTCGGCTTCGGCTTCCCCGCGAGCTGGTACCCGTCCGCGCTCGGCGCCTTCGAGATCGCCCTCGCGCCCGTGGTCGCCGCGCTGTGGGTCCGCATGGGCCCCCGCCAGCCGCACGCCTCCGACAAGATCGCGATCGGCGTCGTGCTCGGCGGCCCGTCCTTCCTGCTGATGGTCCTGCCGACCAGCGGGCACGGCGACGACGCGTACCGGATGTCCCTCTGGTTCCTGTCCCTCGCCCTCGCGAACGGCATCCAGGCCCAGACGGTGAAGCTCTACGACGACGTCTCCAAGCCGGCCTACTTCGGCGTCAACGGCGCCGTCGCGGTGGCCGCCGGCCTCGCCGTGACGGCCGCCGCGCCCTGGCTGCGCCGCACCATGCACCCGGTCCACTGAACCCAGGGGTCCCCTCATGCGCATCCGTACGTCCTTCCCCCACGAGACGGCCCACGAGGACGTCCGCATCCCGATGCGCGACGGGACACGCCTGTACGCGCGTGTGTGGCGCCCGTTGACGGACGAACCCGTACCGGCGCTCCTCGAATACCTCCCGTACCGCCTGACCGACTGGACCGCGCCCCGCGACGCCCAGCGCCACCCCTGGTACGCGGGCCACGGCTACGCCTCCGTCCGCGTCGACGTCCGGGGCCACGGCAACAGCGAGGGCACGCCCGGCGACGAGTACGACGCGCAGGAACTCGCCGACGGCGTCGACGTCGTCAACTGGCTTGCCGCGCAACCCTGGTGCACTGGCGAGGTCGGCATGTTCGGCATCTCCTGGGGCGGCTTCAACTCCCTCCAGATCGCCGCCCTCGCACCCGAACCGCTCAAGGCGATCGTCACCGTCTGCTCCACCGACGACCGCTACGACAACGACGTGCACTACACGGGCGGTTCGGCCCTCGCCGTCGATCTGCACGCCTGGGCCGCCACCATGCTCGCCTTCGCCGCCCGGCCGCCGGACCCCGAGTACGCGGGCCTGGTCTGGCGCGACATGTGGATCGAGCGCCTGGAGCGGATCGACCCGTTCATCCACACCTGGCTGTCCCACCAGCTCCGCGACGACTACTGGAAGCACGGCAGCGTCCGCGAGGACTACGGCGCGATCCGGGCGGCCGTCCTGGCGGTGGGCGGCTGGCACGACCCGTACCGCGACACGGTCCTGCGGCTCGTCGAACACCTCCCGCCGGACCGGGTGCGCGGCCTGATCGGCCCGTGGTCCCACCAGTACCCGGACCGGGGCCTGCCGCCGGGCCCCGCGATCGGCTTCCTCCAGGAGACCCTGCGCTGGTGGGACCACCACCTCAAGGGCATCGACACGGGCGTCATGGCGGAACCCGCGCTGCGGGCCTACGTCAGCGACTCGCATCCCCCGGCCACGGTCTACGACACGCTGCCGGGCCGCTGGGTCGGCGAACCCGCGTGGCCCTCGCCGCGCGTGAAGACGACGACGTACGGCCTCCGGGGCGCGCCCGTGCCGGTCCGCTCCCCCATGCACACCGGGCTGGACGCGGGCCGTTTCTTCCCCTTCGGGAACGATGCGGACCTGCCTCCCGACCAGCGGGACGAGGACGCGCGGTCGGCGTGCTTCGAGTTCGAGGTGCCGGCCGAGACGTGGGTGCTGGGGCGGCCGAGGGTGCGGCTGCGGCTGACCTGCGGGGTGGAGCGCGGGCAGGTGATCGCGCGGCTGTGCGATGTCGCCCCGGACGGTGCCTCGACGCTGGTCACCCGGGGGGTGCTGAACCTGTCCGCGCGGCACGGCCGGGACCGGGCGGTGCGGTGGACCCCCGGTGCCACGGAGGACGTGACGTTCGAGCTGAACGGGATCGGGCACGCGTTTCCGCCGGGCCATCGGATCCGGCTCGCGGTGTCGTCGGCGTACTGGCCGTGGGTGTGGCCGCAGCCGGGGTCGGCGGCGGGGTTCACCCTGGACCCGGAGGGCAGTGCGCTGGAACTCCCGGTGCGGGAGCGGGAGTTGACCGACGACATCCGCTTCGAGGAGCCGGAGGAGGCGGCGCCGCTCGGGGTGCACCACCCCGTCACGCTGGACGAGCCGCGGCCCGAGCGGCTCGTCGTACGGGATGTGGCGAAGGGCGAGTGGCGGCTGGAGGTGGACCCCCGGTACGGCGGCACGCGCAGGTATCCGGACGGCCTGGAGTTCACAGAGGACGGGCGGGAGACGTACACGATCGACGAGGCGGACCCGCTGTCGGCGCGGACGCGGTCCGACTGGTCGATCCGGCTGCACCGGCCGGAGCAGGCCTGGGACACGACCGTGCGCACGCGGTCCGAGATCGCCTGCGACGAAACGGACTTTATTACCTCGAACGAGGTGATCTGCACCGAGAACGGTGAAGTGATCTTTCACCGCACTTGGGAGAAAAGGATTCCGAGAACTGCCAGTTGAGGATGAATGCCCGATTTGCCGCGCTTAATCCTCCCGTGAGTTGGGTCACGCATTTCTGTGTGCGACCTGTGCCCCGATTCGTTCGCGTTTCCCCTTGCGGCGATTGACAGTTGACCCTTGGCTCGCGCAAAGGATCAAGTGCCCCATACGCCTCAGATCAAGGTCAATAGGGGTCAGGTGTGATTCCGCCACTTGTTCCGGACATGTGCTCTCGCATACGTTCCCGGCCTGTCGAGCGGAACGCCGAATCCTGCCGCCGCCCGGCATCCCAGTCACGAACTTCTCGCACGGCAGGAGCGGGGGACCCAGGTAAGTCGCCGGACCGGTCGGCACGACCGGAACGGCTAGGGGTCAAGTCACGTCCGCAAGGGCGCGGCCGGGCACCTCCCAGCCCGAACCCGACAGCTCACCTCGCAGGCGCCGGAGAGGAACCTCGTCATGCCTGCAACCGCTCAGTCCCGCCGCGCCCGCCTCGTCCGCCGCCTGGTCGTCGCCGGTACCGGTGCCGCGATCCTCGCCCTCCCGGTCGTCGGGGCGACCACCGCCTCGGCCGCCACGACCTCGTCGACCACGCTCGCCGGGTACCCCAACACCCTCGACGGGTGGATCCGCGAGTCGCTCGCGATCATGGCGCAGAAGGGGATCCCGGGCACGTACAACGGGATCTACCGCAACGTGATCCGTGAGTCGTCCGGCAACCCGTACGCGATCAACAACTGGGACTCCAACGCGGCGGCCGGCACCCCGTCGAAGGGCCTGCTCCAGGTCATCGACCCGACGTTCAACGCGTACCACGTGGCCGGAACCTCGTTCGACCCCTACGACCCGGTCGCGAACATCACCGCCGCGTGCAACTACGCGGCGGCGGTGTACGGGTCGATCGACAACGTGTACGGCGCCTACTAGAGGTCCGCGCGTTCGCCGTGACGGTCAGGAGCCGCCCGCGCGGTTCTGGTTCCTGATCATCACGTACACGATTTCCCTCATGATGCCCGCCAGCGTGAAGTACTCGACGCCGTTCAGGGTGATGGGCGGCGCCGTTCCGGCGTTCACCAGGCCGTGGATGAAGTCGGAGATGTGGCCCCAGTTGTTCTCCAGAACGACGTTGTCCGCGCCCATCGCGTTGCCGACCCCGTTGCGCAGGTTGTCGGTCACGAGATTGCGGACGGTGCCGAACCGGGCGGCCTCCGACAGCGCCTGGATCAGGCGGACCATGTGGCGGGCGAGGGCCGTGCGCTGTTCGTTGGTCCCGTTGAGGGCGTTGACCATGTCCGCCACCGCGTTGACGGCGTTGTTGAGCTGGCCGCCGCCGTAGGTGAGGGTCGCGCGTTGCGTGCCCCCGGGGATCGTGGCGTAGTTGCCGGTCCAGGGCAGGCGCAGGGGTTGCGCGATGCCCATGATGTCGGCGGCGGCGTTGTTGGCCGGATCGTCGAAGAACCGGTAGCCGTGCGGCTCCCAGAACCCGATCACATAGAGGCTGCGCGCCCAGAGGAAGACCCGCCCCACAAGCAGGTTGTTGCGGTTCAGGTTGATCCCGATGATCTCGTTGCCCGTGGCGGTCGTCTCGCCCACGGCATTCGCGTACGTATGGCCGGCGTAGCCTCGCAGCTGGTCGATGACGGCCGTGTAGGACTGCGCGGCACTGGTCCGGCCACCCGGGGTCTGCGCGGTCAGGTCGGTGATGTCCCACGTGATGTAGTCGACCTTCGCGGCGGTCGGATCCGCGCTGGCGACGCCGGTGGTTCCCGGGACGAGTCCGGCGCACAGTGCCAGCAGGATCGTCGCCAGTACGACGCAGCGCGACAGCCTGCGCCTCAGGAAGCTGGTCATCTCTTCAGGGGCCAATCTGTTGTGCGATGCGTGGAGGAAGAACGTAACTCCGCGCTGTGGAGGACCAGTTGACGCGGACAGCCACTTGGTCGACACCCGCGCGCGGTACCGGGAACCGCCTCCACCGATCGTCAACAGAGGACGGCCCCTAGAAGCCCGCCGCGAGCAGCAGTCCTTCGAGGACGACCGCGATGCCGTCGTCCTCGTTCGACAGGGTCACCTCGTCGGCCACCGCCTTGAGTTCGGGGTGGGCGTTGGCCATCGCCACTCCGTGGGCCGCCCAGTCGAACATGGGGATGTCGTTCGGCATGTCGCCGAAGGCGATGGTGTCGGACGGGGCGAGGCCCAGGTGGCGGGCGGCCAGCGCCAGGCCTGTCGCCTTGGTGATGCCCAGTGGCTGGAGTTCGACGGTCCCGGGGCCCGACATGGTCACCGAGGCCAGCGAACCGACCACCGAGCGCGCCGTGGCCGCCAACTCGTCGTCCTCCAGGGCCGGGTGACGGAGCAACACCTTGCTGATCGGCTCGCACCACAGGTCGTCGCGCTTGCTCACCCGTACGGCGGGGAGCGTGGGGTGCGGCATCAGGTAGCCGGGCTCGATGAGGGTGAGGCCGTCGACCCCGTCCTGGTCGACCGCCGCGTACACCTGCCCCACTTCCGCCTCGATCTTGCCGAGCGCGGTCTCCGCCAGCTCCCGGTCCAGGGTGACCGACCAGAGCAGCCGGTCCGCGCCGGCGTCGTACAGCTGCGCGCCCTGCCCGCAGACCGCGAGCCCTCTGCTGCCGAGGTCTTCGAGGAGCGGGCGCACTCTCGGCGCGGGCCTGCCGGTGACGACCAGGTGCCGGGCGCCGGCCGCCGCCGCCCTCGCGAGTGCGATGCGGGACCGGTCGGAGAGTGTGTCGTCGCCGCGCAGCAGCGTTCCGTCCAGGTCGGTGGCGATCAGTGCATATGCGAGGGGTGCGGCCATGATCAGAGAATACGGATGGAACGCCCCACCGACTCGACACGAACCGGACGGCTGCTGCCTTCACATGCGTTGACCGGTGTTCCGCTTGGCTTGACAGTCAAGGCCCTCATGCCGACTCCCGGATCACCAGTTCGGTGGGCAGGATCACGCCGGCCGTGTCCTCGCCGGCGGTCTGGGCGAGCAGCATGCGGACCATTTCGGCGCTGATGCGGTCGTAGGGCTGGCGCATGGTGGTGAGGGCGGGGGTGATCGCGGTGGCCGCCGCCGAGTCGTCGAAGCCTCCGACAGCGATGTCATCGGGGACCGAACGCCCGGCTTGCTGAAGGGTGTTGACCACTCCGAGGGCCATCAGGTCCGAGGCCACGAACACCGCGTCGATGTCGGGGGCCTGGGCCAGGAGTCGGCGGGCCGCCTCCTCGCCGCCGGTGCGGCGGTAGTCGCCCTCGACCACGAGGGCCGGGTCGTGGGGCAGACCCGCCTCCGTGAGGACGTCGCGGTAGCCGGCCAGGCGGTCGGGGCCGCCGGGGGCGTCGAGCGGGCCGGTGACCATGGCGATACGGCGTCTGCCCCGGGAGATGAGGTGGCGGACCATCTCCTGGGCGCCGTCGCGGTCGGCGGCGGCGACGTAGCTGTACTTGGAGGCGGGGCCGAGCGGTTTGCCGCAGGCCACCAACGGGATGCCGGCGTCCCGGAGTTCGGCCGCGACCGGGTCGCCGCTGTGGTTGGAGACGAGCAGGACGCCGTCGACGTGGCCCGAGGTGATGTACCGGGTCAGGCGGCGGCGTTCGTCGCGCGAGGAGGCCAGCATCAGGAGCAGCGGGATGTCGTGGCGGGCCAGGTGTTCGGTGCAACCCCGCAGCAGGACATTGAAGTTGGGGTCCTCGAAGAACTTCTCCTGCGGCTCGGTGAGGAGGAACGCCACCGAGTCGGACCGTCCGGTGCTCAGCGAGCGGGCGTGCCGGTTGACGACGTAGCCCGTCTTCCTGATCGCCGTCTCCACGGCGGTGCGGGCGGCCGGTGAGACGTAGTGGCCGCCGTTCAGGAAGCGGGAGACGGTGCCCCGGGAGACGCCCGCCTCCCGGGCCACGTCGTGGATGGTGGGGGGTTTTCGCCGCACGCTCACGCCTTGACCGAACCGCTCAGCAGGTCCAGCGACCAGAAGCGCTGGATCACCAGGAACAGCGCGATCAGGGGGAGGATCGCGAGGAAGCAGCCCATGATGACCAGGGTGTAGAGCGCGGGCTGGGAGGCACCCTGGTTGAGCAGGGTGTAGAGGCCCAGCGTGAGCGGGAACTTGTTGTCGTCCGCGAGCATCACGTACGGCAGCAGGAAGTTGTTCCAGATGCCGACGAACTGGAACAGGAACACCGTGATGAGCCCCGGCATCATCATCGGCACCGCGATCCGCGAGAAGATCCGCCACTCGCTCGCGCCGTCCATGCGGGCCGCTTCGAGGAGTTCGCCCGGCACCGAGGCCGCCGCGTAGATACGGACGAGGTAGACGCCGTAGGGGGAAAGGATCGACGGGAGGAGCATCGACCAGTAGGAGTCGGCCAGGCCCAGCTTCGACAGCAGGAGGTACTGCGGGACGGTCAGGACGATGCTCGGGACCAGGACGCCGGCCAGCATCAGCTTGAAGACGAACTCCCGTCCCCGGAAGGCGAATCGGCCCAGCGCGTAGCCGCCGGCGGCCGAGACCGCGGCGGACAGCAGGGCGCCGCCGCCCGCGTAGACGAGGGAGTTGACCATCCACTGCCAGTAGATGCCGTTGCGGTAGGAGCTCAACTCCTTGAAGTTGTCGAGGAATCCGGTGCCGGGGGCGAAGGTGAAGGTGGAGAAGAGCTCGCCGTGGCCCTTGCTGGCCGCGATGACCACCCACGCCACCGGGATCAGGCAGTACAGCGAGCCGAGGATCAGCACCAGGGTGGGTATCCAAGCGGTGCGCTTGGCCGTGGAGTTGGTGGCGCTGAGGGTGAGGGGGGTCATGCCCGGTCCTCCCGGGTGTAGCGGTCGGAGACGCGCAGCAGCGTGAAGGAGAGCGCGAAGGTCGCCAGGGCCAGCACCACGGCGGTGGCGGAGGCGCCGTAGATGTCCGACCTGAGGAAGGCGGCGTCGTAGATGGCCATCAGCGGACTCCAGGAACTGGAGAGGCCGTTGGTCAGCGGCTTGAGGGCCATGGGCTCGGTGAAGACCTGGAGGGTGGCGATGACCGAGAAGAAGAACGTGAGCACGAGGGAGGGCAGCACGATCGGGATCTTGATCCGCAGGGCGATCTTCAGGTCGGAGGCGCCGTCGATGCGGGCGGCCTCGTAGATCTCCTGCGGGATCGCGCGCAGCGCGGTGTAGATGACGATCATGTTGAAGCCGGTGCCGCCCCACACCGCGATGTTCGCGAAGGACAGGTACAGGTTGCCGCCGTCGAACAGGTCCGGCTGCGGGAGGTGGAACTCGCGCAGCAGGTAGTAGAAGGGGCTGACCGTCGGCAGGTAGAGGAAGCCCCACATCAGGGCGGCGATGATGCCGGGCACGGCGTACGGCAGGAAGATCGCGAGGCGGGCGAACTTGGCGCTGCGCGCCCGCGGGGTGTCCAGCATCAGCGCGAAGACCAGGGCCAGGCCGAGCATCGTGGGGATGACGATCAGGCCGTAGCCGAAGGCGCGCAGGACGCTGTGCCCGAACTCGGAGTCCTCGAAGACGGCGGTGTAGTTGCCGATGCCGTTCCACACCTGCTCGCGGGCGCCCTTGCCGAGGCCGAGGCCCTTGACCTGGACCTTGTGGAGGCTGAGCCACACCGCGTACCCGATGGGGACGACGGTGAAGGCGGCGAACAGGAGCACGGCCGGCAGGAAGAACCAGTACGGCGCGCTACGGCCACGGCGGCGGGGGCTGCGGGGGCGGACGGTGGTGGCGGTGCCGTCCGCCAAGGGCCCGGCCGACGCGCGGCCGGAGCCCTTGAGCGGAGTGGCGGTCATGCCTCGGTCACCTTGAAGCCCTGCTTCTTCATGTCGGTGAAGGTCGCCGACTGCATGGTGGCGAGCGCGGTGTCGAACTGCGCGGCCTTCTTCGCCTTGGTGGCCGTGCCGAAGGCGTCGCTGAAGGTGTCGTAGGCGACCTGGACGTTCGGGCCCCAGGCGGAGGCCGCCGTGGTCGCGGCGATCTTCGCGGCCGTGTCGTAGAAGTCGGTCTGGTTCGGGAAGAACGCGGGGGTGGTGAGGACCGAGCCGGACTGGCCCTTGGTGGCCGCCGGGTAGATGCCGGCCTCCTTGACCAGGGCGGCCAGCGCCTCGGGGTCGGTGTTCAGCCAGTTGGCGAACTTGGTCGCGGCCTCGGCGTGCTTGGAGTCGGTGGAGACACCGGTGGAGGAGCCGCCCCAGCTGCCGGTGACGTCCTCGCCCGCGCTCCACTGCGGCAGCGGCGCCATCCGCCACTTGCCCTTGGTGTCGGGGGCGGAGCTGACCAGCACCCCGGGCGCCCACACGGCGGAGACCCAGGCGAGGTGGGTGCCCTTGTTCAGCGCGTTGTTCCAAGCCGGCGTGTACATCGGCTGGTTGTCGATCACGCCCTCCTGGACGAGCCCGCCCCAGAAGTCGGTGACCTTCTTGGTGGCCGCGTCGTCGATGCCGACGGTCCACTTGCCGCCGCTGCCCACGGTCCACCACTTGGCGCCCGCCTGCTGCGCCAACCCCGCGAACAGACCGGGGTCGTTGGAGGAGAACGTCGTCAAGTAGGCGTTCGGTACGGCCTTCTTGGCGGCGCGGGCGGTGGTGGCGAACTGGTCCCAGGTCGTCGGGACCGTCAGCTTGTGCTGCTTGAAGAGGTCCTCGCGGTAGAAGAACATCAGCGGCCCGGAGTCCTGCGGTATCGCGTACACGGCGTCGGTGCCGAGCGTGACCATGGCCCAAAGGCCCTCCGCGAACTGGGACTTGGCGGACTTGGCGTACTTCGAGATGTCGGCGAGGACGTCGTTCGAGACCAGCGTCGGCAGCGACTGGTACTCGACCTGGATCAGGTCGGGGGCGTTGCCCGCCTTCTTCGCGGTGATCAGCTTGGAGACGATGTCCTTGCCCGCCGCCTGCTTGGACACGGTGACCGTGATGTCCGGGTTCTTCTTGTTCCAGATCGCGGCGACCTTGTCCATGTTCGGCGCCCAGGACCAGTAGGTCAGCTTGACCGGCCCGCTGCTCTTGCCGGAGTCGTCGTCGGAACCGCCGCAGGCGGCGAGGGTGCCGGTGAGGCCGACAGCCGCTGCCCCGGCAAGGATGCTGCGCCTGCTGAACTGGTGGCGGTGGATCGACATCTTCATCTCCCCTGACTGAGTGCGAGCCGGTCACGGCTCTGTGACCGTGCACAGTAGAGAATTGTTTCGGACCCTTGTCAATGGCTGTCGCCTGGGGTTACCTACTTGTTGCTGATGGGTGCGAGCCGTGAACATCCATGTGCACGATCACAGAATCACTCGCTTTTACGTCGCCTCAGTCGCCGATCCCCCGGGAGTGAACCCATGCCGTCCCCCGTCCCCCACGACCGTCTGCCGCTCGCCTTCGGAGGTGACTACAACCCCGAGCAGTGGCCGCGCGAGGTCTGGGAGGAGGACGTACGGCTGATGCGGGAGGCCGGGGTCACGGCGGTCTCCCTCGGCGTCTTCTCCTGGGCCCGCCTGGAACCGCGGCCGGGCGTGTACGACTGGGAGTGGCTCGACACGGTGCTCGGTCTGCTGCACGGCGCGGGCATCGCGGTGAACCTCGGCACCCCGACCGTCGTACCGCCCGCGTGGTTCTACCGCGCGCACCCCTCCGCGCTGCCGGTGACCCGCGAGGGCGTGCGCCTCGCCTTCGGCTCGCGCGGCGCGATCTGCCACTCGAACCCCGACTACCGGGCGGCGGCGACCACGATCACGACAGCCCTGGCCGAGCGCTACGGCGACCACCCGGCGGTGGTGCTGTGGCACGTCCACAACGAGTACGGCGCCCCCGTCCTCGCCTGCTACTGCGATGTCTGCGCGGCGGCCTTCCGGGGCTGGCTGCGCGAGCGCCACGGCACCCTCGACGCCCTCAACCACGCCTGGGGAACGGCGTTCTGGGGCCAGCAGTACGGCGACTGGGAGGAGATCACCCCGCCGCGCGCGACCCCGTCCGTATGCAATCCCGGCCAGCAACTCGACTACCACCGCTTCGCCGACGCCCAGGCCCGCGCCAACTTCACCGCCGAGCGGGACATCCTGCACCGGCTCTCCCCCGGCGTGCCCGTCACCACCAACTTCATGGTCGCGCCGAGCCAGGGCCAGACCGTCGACTACTGGGCCTGGGCGCGGGAGGTCGACCTCGTCACCAACGACCACTACCTGATGACGGACGGCCGCCGCACTCATGTGAACCTGGCGCTCGCGGCGGACCTGACCCGCTCGGTGGCGGGCGGCGGCCCGTGGCTGCTGCTGGAGCACGCCACGTCCGGGGTCAACTGGCAGCCGTACAACCCGGCGAAGCGCCCCGGCGAGATGGCCCGCAACTCACTCGGGCACGTGGCGCGCGGCTCCGAGGGCGCGATGTTCTTCCAGTGGCGGCAGTCGCAGTCCGGCGCGGAGAAGTTCCACACGGCGATGCTGGCGAACTCCGGTACGGACAACCGGGGTTGGCGCGAGGTGACGGAACTCGGCGGCCGGGTCGCGGAGTTGGGCCGGGCCGGGCTGCGGGGCACCCGGACGCGCGGTGACGTGGCGATGGTGTGGTCGTGGGACTCCTGGTGGGCGCAGAGCCTGGAGTGGCGGCCGAGCCGGGACCTGGACGCGCGCGAACGCCTGGACTCCTTCTACGAGGCGCTCTACGACCGGCACTTGACGGTGGACTTCCTGCCGCCGACCGGCTTGGGGGACCTGGACCCGGCGCGGTATCCGCTGCTGGTGGTACCGCAGTTGTACTCCGCCCCGGCCGGGGTGGGGGCGGACCTGGAGCGGTACGTGTCGCGGGGCGGGACGCTGCTGGTGTCGTTCTTCTCGGGGATCGTCGACGAGAACGACACACTGCACCCGGGCGCGTATCCGGGGGCGCTGCGGGACGTACTGGGCCTGACGGTCGAGGAGTTCGACCCCCTGCTGCCCGGGGAGACGGTCCCGGTCCGGGGCGCGGACGGTTCGTCGTACACGGCGGATCTGTGGTCGGAGGTGGTGATCCCGGGTGCGGGCTGCGAGACCATCGCGGTCTTCGCGGACGGCCGTACGGCGGGCGGGGCGGCGCTGACCCGGCACGCGGTGGGGTCGGGGGCGGCGTGGTACCTGGCGACCCGGTTGACGGGGGCCGATCTGGCCGCCGTGGTGGACCTCGCCCTCGCGGACGCGGGGATCACACCGGTCGATCTGCCGCGCGATGTCGAACTCGTCGTACGGGAGGGCGAGTCGGGCACGTTCCGCTTCGCGGTGAACCACACCGACAGCGAGGTGAAGGTGGTGCTGCCGGACGGCAGCAGGGCTGCGGTACCGGCGGGCGGGGTGGAGGTCTTCCGCGACCCGCGCTGATCAGCCCATTGATCGACTTCCTTGTTCTGAAGCTCAGTCGCTTCTTTCTTTCTGCCAGTGAAGGGGAACTTCGTAATGCGCAGACGCAGTGTTCTCGCGGCGGCCGGTGCGGCCGCGCTCGCGGTGCCGGTGCTGGGTGCGACGCCCGCCGTCGCCGCCGACCGGCGCCGCCTGGAGATCCGGGGCATGGACATCTCGTCGCTGCCGAAGGACGAGGCCTTCGGCGCGGTGTACCGCCGTGCCGACGGCCGCCGGGACGACCCGATCCGCATCCTGGCCGACGCCGGTGTCACCCACGCCCGGCTCAAGGTCTGGGTGAACCCGGCCGACGGCTACAACGACAAGCGGCACATCCTGCCGCTGGCCAAGCGGCTGCGGCGCGCGGGCATCGGCATCTGGGTCGACTTCCACTACTCCGACACCTGGGCCGACCCCTCGCACCAGACCAAGCCGGCGGCCTGGGCGGACCTGGACGTGGCGGGCCTGACGCGGGCGGTCTACGACCACACCGCCGACGTGCTGGGCGCGCTGCGCCGCCAGGGCACACCGGCCGACCTCGTCCAGATCGGCAACGAGATCAACGGCGGCCTGCTCTGGCCCACCGGCAAGAACTGGGGTGACGACGCCGGGGGTTGGGGCAACCTGACGGCCTTCCTGAAGGCGGGCCTGTCGGCGGCGCGTGACACCACCCCCCGCATCCGCACGATGCTGCACATCGCCTCCGGCGGCGACAACGGCACGTCCCGCTGGTGGTACGACAACGTGGTGGCCGACGGGGTCGACTTCGACATCATCGCCCAGTCGTACTACCCCTTCTGGCACGGCGCCCCGGCCGCCGCGGCGGCCAACCTGGCCGACCTGGCCGCCCGTTACGACAAGCCGGTGCTGATCGCCGAGACGGCGTACCCGTTCACGCTGGAGAGCGAGGACGCGACGAACGACATCATGTACGACCCCTCGCAGCTCACCGAGGGCTACCCGGCGACCCCGGCGGGCCAGGCGGCGTGGCTGCGCACGGTGGCCGACCTGATGGCGAACGTCCCGGACGGCAAGGGCCTCGGCCACTGCTACTGGGAAGGCGTCTGGACCTACCGCAAGGGCGACGGCTGGGACCCGACCGACCCGACGTCGGGCAACGCGTGGGAGAACCTGGCCCTGTTCGACTTCCAGGACCGGGCGCTGCCGGGGCTGCGGACACTGGGCCGGTACCGGTCGTAGCACCCGCCCGCGCCCCACAGCGGGAGGGCGGAGGGGCCCGGGGACGGGGGCGAACCGGGGTGGGCGGTGGATCCGGACGGCGAGTGGGCCTCGCCCTCCGGATCGCCCGCACACACCTGACGGTCCGTCACCTACCCGTGTGCCGACGCCAGATGCTTCGCCAGCCGCGGTGACGCGAACTCCGTGCCGCACACGAACCGCATCACCGGCCCGTACGACGACGCGGCCGGGAGTCCGGTGAAGTACAGGCCCGGCACCGACGACACATACCCGGCGCCGAGCTTCGGCGTGCCCCGGCTCACCGCCAGCCGGGTGCGCAGTTCGTGGCCCAGGAAGTCCATCGCCGCGATGTCGACCCGATAGCCCGTCGCCGCGATGACGTGGTCGGCGGTGAGCTGCTCGGTGCCGCCGCCGTACGGGGCGACGGTCAGCGCCGGGCTGCCGTTCGCCGCGTCCGCCCGTACGATCCGGTCGACCTCGCTGACCTGCACCTTCCCCTCGAACCGCGCGCGCAGCCACCACGCGCCGAGCGGCCCGAGCACCCGGCGCACCAGGTAGTGGCGGCTCGCCTCGGGGAGGCGGCGGTACGGCTGGGGGTAGTAGCTGAGCGCCCACAGGGACCAGGCCCGGCCGAAGGGCGACTCGGGGCGCAGCTTGGGCTGGTCCCAGGGGGCCGCGCCGAACGCGACCCGGCCGTGTCCGCGCGAGACGATCCGGACCCGCGCGCCCGCCTCCGCCGCGAGGACCGCCGTCTCCAGCGCGGACTGGCCGGCGCCGACGACGATCAGTTCCCTGTCCTTGAACCCGCTGAGGTCATGGTGCTGGGAGCTGTGCGAGACGGGACCGGTGGGCGCGGGCCCGTCGGCCGCCGCTGCCGCCAGCTCGGGCGGGAGGTGGGCCAGGCCGGACAGCCCCGTCGCCACCACGACCGCCCGGGCCGTGAACAACTCCCCCGAATCCAGCTTGAGTTCGAAGCCGCCGCCCTTGTTCCGGTCCACCGACACGACCCGGACCCGCTCCAGCTCGGGCACCAGCTTCTGCTGGAACCACTCGCCGTACCCGATGAAGGTCTCGACGGGGATGATGTCCTCGTCGGTGACCAGGCGGGGTATGCCGGCCGCGTCGCAGTAGTCGACGAGCTTGTGGCCGGGCTGCGGGGCGTCGAAGCTGGAGGCGGCGGGGGTCGACTTGAGGAGCATCCCGACGGGCATGTGCTCGCGCCAGCTGACCATGGGCTCGCCGAAGACCCGGACCGGGATGCCGCGCGCCCTGAGATGGGCGGCGGTGGACAGGCCGAACGGGCCGGCGCCGATGACTGCTACCGGTTGAATCACGAAGTCCCTCCCCAGGACGTCAATTCGTCACTTCGTGGTGGAGCCGCGGCCAACGGTCACTGGCCGCCGGTGCTGCTGCCGCGCCGGTTGCTGCGCCACAGCTGATACAGGTGTTTCGCGCCCGGCCGCACGAAGCGGGCGAGCATCGTGAAGAACGGCCGCAGGTCGTCACCCGCGAGCCAGGCCAGCTCGGTCCCGCTCGCCCGCGCCGGCGCGTGCGGCGTCGTATAGCCGCTGCGGCGGTAGGCGAGGAGGGCGGGCAGGTCGATGTTCTCCACGATGTACCGGTGGCCGGCGCGCTGTTCCCCCTCCGGAACGGGGCGGCCGGTCAGGTCGAGGTGCATGGCGCGGACGACGTCCACTCCCCACTCGTTCTCGAAGAGCCGGAACTGGGCGCCCATGCGGGGGTTGAAGTCGAGCAGTTTGTACTGGCCGTCGCGCCGGTCGAAGCGCAGGTCGAGATCGACGATCCCGGTGAAGCCGATCTCTTTGATGAAACGGGCGGCGAGGTCCGAGAGTTCCGGATTGTCGACGACGTACGCGTTCGCCGTCATTCCCGCGTGCGGCGGCCAGGAGCGCACCTTGACGCCGGTGAACATGGCGAGGGGGGTGGAGTCCCGGTCGAAGTAGGCGTGCACGATCCAGTCCTCGGCCTCCTCCCTCGGCAGGTACTCCTGGAGGATCACGCCGGGGTGCTCGCCCCAGTCGCGGGCCAGCGCGAGGAGCCCCTCGCGGGTGGCGATCCTCGTGGTGCCGTGCACCGCGGGCCGGGAGCGTCGTACGAACGCCTCCCTGTTCTTCGCCACGATCGGGAAGCGGGCCTTCTCCGCGAAGTCGGCGATGTCGTCGTAGGACTGCGGGAAGGCGGCGGCGGGGCTCGGTATGCCGTGTTCCGCGCAGAGTTCGTGCAGTCCCTGTTTGCTGGCGAGGCGGCGCGGCAGCTTCGGCTCGACGCGGGGTAAGAGGAAACGGCCGGTGAGCGCGTCCTGGTGCTCGGCGATCAGGACGGCGGCCTCCTCGTCGGTGGGGATGAGGACGGCGGGACGGCCGATGCGGCGGCCGATGCGCAGCAGTCCGTCCACCAGTCGTCCGGGTTCCTCGGTTCCGCTCGTCGGCCAGACGAACGCGCGCTCCAGGTAACGGGACACCGCGGCCGGCGTGTAACGGTCCTCCGTGATCGCGTACATCGGCACGCCGAGGCGCCCCAGACTGCGGATCGCGCCCACCCCGCCGTGGTGCAGCGGATAGGCACCGAACTTCACGATCAGGCCCGGCACCGAGCGGTCGGCCTCGAAAGGCACACCGCTGGTGCTGTCGGCCACGGGTCCCCCCACGTGTCCCCCCTACGGACCGGACCCACCCCGTCCATGTCCCCCAAAGGACGCTAAGCCGGAATTGCCGCCTCCGACAAGACCTATTCGGACATTGCGAACTCTTTAGACACTGCCGGTCCGTGCAACTCACCCGTAACGTGTGGCGCGGCCACATGCGAGTACGTACGAGAGTGAGGCACCACCCATGCCCCCCTTCGATCTCCCCGAGGGTGATCCCTTCGGCCCGCACAACCTTCCCTACGGCGTTTTCTCGCCCCTCGGCTCGGACGAGCGGACCGTCGGCGTCCGGCTCGGCGACCAGGTGCTCGACGCGGGCGCCGCCGCCGCCGCGCTCGGCTCGCCGTACGTCTCCCTGCTCGCGCACCCCACCCTCGGCCCGCTGCTCGCCGCGGGCCGTACCGCCTGGTCGGACGTCCGGCGCGCGCTGACCGCGTGGGTGACGGTGCCCTCCCACCAGGAGACGATCGCCCCCTGTCTGCACCCGCTCGGCGAGGTGACCCTGCACCTCCCCTTCGAGGTCGCGGACTACGTCGACTTCTACGCCTCCGAGAACCACGCCCGCAACGTCGGCCGTATCTTCCGCCCGGACGCCCCGGACTCCCTCACCCCCAACTGGAAGCACCTGCCCATCGGTTACCACGGCCGCGCGGGCACGGTCGTGGTCTCGGGCACGGATGTCGTACGGCCCTCCGGGCAGCGCAAGTCCCCGTCCGACCCCGCGCCCGTGTTCGGCCCGTCCGTCCGCCTCGACATCGAGGCGGAGGTCGGCTTCGTGGTCGGAACCCCGTCGCGGCTGGGCGAGCCGGTGGCGCTCGCCGACTTCCGCGAGCACGTCTTCGGACTGTGCCTCCTCAACGACTGGTCGGCGCGCGACATCCAGGCCTGGGAGTACGTCCCCCTCGGCCCGTTCCTCGGCAAGTCCTTCGCGACGTCGGTGTCGGCGTGGATCACCCCGCTGGACGCGCTGGAGGACTCGCGCGTGGCCCCACCGCAGCGCACGCACGACCTCCTCCCCTATCTGGACGACTCGGCGGAGGAGCCCGGCGGCTACGACCTGCGCATCTCGGTCGCGGTCAACGGCCACGTCGTCGCCGAGCCGCCGTTCTCCACCATGTACTGGACCGCCGCGCAGCAACTCGCCCAGATGACGGTGAACGGCGCCTCCCTGCGCACGGGCGACCTCTACGGCTCGGGCACGGTCAGCGGGCCGACGGAACGTGAGCGCGGTTCGCTGCTCGAGCTGACCTGGAACGGCCGCGACACCCTCGAACTCCCGGACGGCAAGCGGACGTTCCTGGAGGACGGCGATGTCGTGACCCTGACGGCATGGGCCCCGGGCACGGACGGAACCCGGCTGGGCCTCGGCGAGGTCACGGGACGGATCGTGGCGCGGGGCTGAGGTGGGGGGCGGGGGTGAAGAGGAGGGTGAGGTGGAGGGCGGGGACGCGTGGGACTGCCTCGGGTCGCCGGCTTGCGGCGGGTCGGCGGTGCGGCCGGTGCTGCGACCGGTGGTGCGGTCGGTGCTCGCCGTACACCTGACTCCGGCCGCGCGGACCGTCATACTGACGGCGGGTGGGCCCACACCTCGTGCGCTCGCCCTCGGGTACAGCCGCACCCGCGCCCCCGTTCGCCCCTCTGTCTGTGCCGTTGACCAGGATCCGGAGCCCGTGGCATGACTGTCTGCCTGCTCCTGCTGAGCGTCGTCGCCCTCTCGGCCGCCGTGCCGGTGCCGCGCGCGCTGACCCGGGCCGTGTGGCCCGAGCGGGAACCCGTGGTCGGCCTGTGGGCGTGGCAGTGCCTGGTCGCGACGGTGCTGCTGTGCTGTCTGGGCGCCCTCGTGCTCGGCGCGGCGGCCGTCTTCCACACCGTCCGCGACCATGTCTTCGCCCCGGCCCCGCCCGCCGTCACCGCGGCCTACGACCTCTCCGGCGTCCCCGTCTGGGCCGTCGCCCTCACGCTGTCGCTGGCGTGCGGCGCGGCCTGGACGACCGCGATGCTGGCCCGCGAACTCGCCGAGGCCCGCCGCCGGCGCGGCCGGGCCCGCGCGCATCTGCGCGAGCGCGCCCCGGACCTGCCCGCCGGGCTGCCTCCGGCGCGCGGTCCGCTGCTCGTCCTGGAGGACGAGTACCCGGACGCGTGGTGGATGCCCGGCCATCCGCCCCAACTGGTCGTCACCACGGGTGCCCTGCACCGCCTCACCGGACACCAGCTCGACGCGGTCCTCACCCACGAACGCGGTCACGCCCGCGCCCACCACGACTGGTTGCTGCACCTGTCGACCGCGCTGGCCTCCGGCTTCCCGCGCGTCCCGCTGTTCGCCCACTTCTGCGACCAGACCCACCGCCTGGTGGAGCTCGCCGCCGACGACACCGCGTCCCGTCGCTGCGGCCACCTGACCACGGCACTGGCCCTGATCGAACTCAACAACCACCGCGGTGTCCTCTCCTGCGCCTCCAGCCACCGCCTCCTCGGCGAACGCGTCGACCGCCTCCTGACCCCGCGCCCGAGGCTGGGCCGCCGGCGCCGCGCCCTGACGACGACGGTGGCGGCGCTGATCCCCCTGCTGCCGCTGCTGATCGTGTTCGCACCGGGACTGACGGCACTGAGCTGACGGCGCCGGCCTGCCTACCCGCCGGTCGGCCGGCGCGGAAGCGGGGACTCGGAGGTGAGGGCCCGGAGGTGACGGCGCGGAGGTGACGGCGCGTGGCGCTGGTCGGCGAACGTGGCAGATCTCCCCCGCCCGTGACCATCCGCCCAGCTCAGCCGCCCCGTCGCCGGAGGTCCCGGTGGCGCAACACTCCCGCAACACCGCATTCCCTACCTGCTCGCTATGGTTCGGAACATGCCACCCACGGACCGCATCCGAGACCACGCCGGACAGGGCGCGACCACCGTCGCCGCCCACCGCGCGCGGCGACGGCTGCGGGCCGACCAGGCCCGGCAGCTCGCCGATCTGCTGCGCCACGAGCTGCTGGCCGACGGCTTCCCGGACGGCACGCTCCCGCACGAGAGCACCCTCGCCACGGAGTACGGCGCCTCCCGCAACACGGTCCGCCAGGCCCTGGACCTGCTGCGCGCGGAAGGCCTCGTCGACCGGCTGCCCGGCGTCGGCACGGTCGTCGTGGCGCGGAAGTACCCGCACGGCCTCGACCGCCTGATGGGCCTCGCGGAGACCCTGCACGAACACGGCCAGGTCACCAACGAGGTCCGCACCCTGGGCCCCGCCCCGGCACCGGCCACGGTCGCCGCCCGCCTCCGCGTCCCGCCCGGCGCCGACGTCCTCTACGTCGAACGCCTGCGCCGCCTGAACGGCATCCCCCTCTCCCTCGACCTCACCTATCTCCCGCTCGACATCGGCACCGCGCTGCTCGACGCCGACCTGGAGAACACCGACGTCTTCCGCCTCCTGGAGTCCGTCACGGGCCAGGGCCTCGGCCACGCCGAGATCACCCTGGAGGCCGTGAACGCGGACGCGCACTCCGCCGCCGTACTCGAAGCCCCGCGCGGCGCGGCCGTGTTGATGCTGGAACGCCTCACCCACCTCGCCGACGGCCGCCCGGTGGACCTGGAGTTCATCCGCTTCCGCGGCGACCGCATCACCATGAGCGGCCTGCTGCACCGCTCCCTCTGATCTCGCCCTCCTGCTCGTACCTCCCTGGAGACAGCCATGCCCTTGGCGCCCCAGCGGGCCGACGTGCCCGTGACCATCGACGAGTCGAAGTGCATCGACGGCTGCACCCTGTGCGTCGACATGTGCCCGCTGGACTCCCTGGCCATCGACGAGAGCAACGGCAAGGCCTACATGCACGTCGACGAGTGCTGGTACTGCGGCCCGTGCGCGGCCCGCTGTCCCACCGGAGCCGTCACGGTCAACATGCCCTATCTGCTCCGTTGAGAGGCCCGAACCCCCATGAAACGCACGGCAGTCGCCCTGTCCGCGGTCGCCCTGCTGCTGCCCCTGTCCGGCTGCGGCGGCAGCGCGCAGGCCGGTAGCGGCAGCACGGTGACGATCACGATCGGCTACCAGTCGAAGACCATCAACACCGTCACCGCCGGCACCCTCCTGCGCTCCCTCGGCTACTTCGAGCAGCGGCTCGACGCCCTGCACGACGGCCACACCTACAAGGTCGCCTGGCAGGACTACGCGACCGGCGCCCCCATCACCGCGCAGATGACCGCCGGGAAGATCGACATCGGCTCGATGGGCGACTTCCCGCTGCTCATCAACGCGGCCCGCGGCAAGCAGCTCGGCCAGCCCACCCGGCTGGTCTCCGTCACCGGCTACAACCTGCGCGGCGGCCTCAACACCATTGTCACCGCGCCGAGTTCGAAGCTGTCCTCCCTCACGGACCTCAAGGGCAAGAAGGTCTCCACGAGCGTCGGCTCCGCCGCCGACGGCACCCTCGTCCGCGCCCTGCAACGCGCCGGCATCGACCCCGACAAGGGCATCGAGAAGCTCAACCAGCAGCCCGCGGTGGGCGCTTCGGCCCTCACGGCGGGCAGCGCGGACGCGCTCTCCCAGTTCGTCGCCTGGCCCGGCCTGCTCGCCTACCAGGGCCGCGCGAAGGCCCTCTACGACGGTGCCCGACTGAACCTCCCCACCTTCCACGGCGTCACCGCCCGCGAGAACTTCGCGAAGCAGCACCCCGCCGTACTCGACGCGTTCCTCAAAGCCCAGGCCCAGGCGACCGACTACCTCACCGCGCACCCGGTGACCGCCGCCGAGAAGGTCGCCAAGGCCACCGGCCTGCCCGCCGAGGTCGTGTACCTCTACAACGGCGCCCACGGCATCGCCACCTTCGACCCGGCCCTCAAGCCCCAACTGGTCTCCGCCCTCAAGCAGGACGTCTCGGTCCTGAAGTCGGCGAAGCTCGTCGGGGACGTGGATGTCGACGCGTTCGTGGACGACAGCTACGTGAAGCGGGCCCTGGGCACGACGGCGTACGCCCGCCGGCTCGCCGCGACCCCGCCCGCCGCGGCGAGCGAGGCCTGGCCCAAGAACTCCGAGCGGACCCTCACCTTCAAGTCCCCCACGGAACTGCTGACTTACATCGCCGCCCACCGCACCGCCCTGCGCGCCGCCTATGTGCCGGACGCCACCACCGGCACGCTCTGGTTCGCCGACCGGGCGGTATGGGTGAGCGACGGGGCGAAGCTGCTGCCGTTCGTGACCCCGGAGACCGCGCGGACGTACGTCACCGCACACGGCGGCGCCCGGGTCGTCACGTACGCCGAGGCCCTGGAGCAGGCGTCGTGACCCGGTACGCAGCTCGGTATCCGAAGCGGGCGGGCCGCTACGCCCTCCGGCTCGGCTCGCTGGCCGCCGCCCTCGGCGTCTGGCAGCTGCTGACCAGCCTGAACGTCGATCTGTGGCTGCGCTTCTCGCAGTTCCCCACGGTCGCCGACGTGGCCCGCGCCTTCGCCGACCGGGTCACCGGCGACGACTACTGGACGGACCTCACCGACAGCCTCACCCGCATCCTCACGGGTTTCGCTCTCGCGGCCGTCCTCGGCGTGGCGGCCGGCGTGCTCGTGGCCCGCTCCCGTCTCGCCGAGGACCTGCTCGGCCCGCTCGTCGAGGTGCTGCGCCCGATCCCCGCCATCGCCCTGGTCCCGGTCGCGATCCTGCTCTTCCCCTCCAACGAACAGGGCATCGTCTTCATCACCTGCACGGCCGCCTTCTTCCCGGTCCTGGTCTCCACCCGGCACGCCGTCCGGGCGCTGACTCCCGTGTGGGAGGAGGCGGTCCGCACGATGGGCGGCGGCCGGTGGCGGGTCCTGTTCTCGGTGGTCCTGCCAGGCGCGCTGCCCGGCATCTTCGGCGGTCTGTCGGTCGGCATCGGTGTCTCGTGGATCTGTGTGATCTCCGCCGAGATGATCTCCGGCCAGTACGGCGTCGGTTACCGCACCTGGCAGGACTACACGGTCGTCGACTACCCGGGTGTCTTCGTCGGCATGGTCACGATCGGCCTGCTCGGCTGGCTCACGTCCACGGCCGTGGAACTCCTCGGCCGCCGCCTGACCCACTGGCTGCCGCGCACGTCGTACGTCCCGGCCGGCCGCGCCCCACGACCCGCGCACGGCACCGCACCGGCCGCACCGGCGAACGCCGCACCCCAGGAGGGCCCCGCATCCCAGGAGGGCCCGACACCCCAGGAGGGAGTACCCCATGAACAGCTCGCCTGAGGTCCGGTCGCCCTCCGGGACGCGCGCCGGGGGCGAGACGCGGGCCGACTCCCGTACCGGCGCGGCCCTGGCACTGCGCTCCGCCGCCCTCGGCCGCCCCGGTGCTCCCGTCCTGGACGCCGTCGACCTCGACGTCTCCCCCGGCGAGATCCTCACCGTCGTGGGCCCCTCGGGCTGCGGCAAGTCCACGCTGCTGCGCACCCTCGCCGGACTGCTGCCCCCGCTCTCCGGCGAGGTCACCCAGGACGGCCGCCCGCTGACCGGCCCCGGCGCCGACCGTGCCCTGATCTTCCAGGACGACGCCCTCCTGCCCTGGCGCAGCCTGCGCGCCAACGTCGAACTGCCGCTCGCCATCAAGAAGTCGCCGCGCGCCGAGCGCCGGACCCAGGCGGCGGCGTGGCTCGACCGGGTCGGACTCACCGCGCAGGCAAGCCAGTTGCCCCACCGCGTCTCCGGCGGACAGCGCCAGCGCGCCCAACTCGCCCGCGCCCTCGCCGGAACCCCGCGCGCCGTCCTGATGGACGAACCCTTCGGCGCCCTCGACGCCCAGACCCGCGCCGGCATGCAGGACCTGCTGGTCGAGGTGTTGCGCGGCACCGGCGCGACCGTCGTCTTCGTCACCCACGACGTGGACGAGGCCCTGTACCTCGGCGACCGCGTCGCCCTCCTCGGCGCCGGCCGGCTCCTCGCCGTACGCGAGGTACCGCGTCCACGGGACCGTGCCGCGCACGACGATCCCGCGCGCGCGGCGCTGCGCCGCGACGTCCTGACCTCGCTCGGTTCCTGAAAGGCCCCCTGGTGACCACCTCCGCGCACCCGCCCCTGGAGATCCCCTCGCTCGCCGAGGCCGAAGAGCTGACCTGCGACGTCCTGGTCATCGGCGGCGGCACGGCCGGCACCATGGCGGCCCTGACCGCCGCCGAGCACGGCGCGGACGTCCTCCTCCTGGAGAAGGCGCACGTCCGCCACTCCGGCGCGCTCGCCATGGGCATGGACGGCGTCAACAACGCGGTCATCCCCGGCCGCGCCGAACCCGACGACTACGTCGCCGAGATCACCCGCGCCAACGACGGCATCGTCGACCAGTCCACCGTCCGCCAGACCGCCACCCGCGGCTTCGCCATGGTGCAGCGCCTTGAGTCCTACGGCGTGAAGTTCGAGAAGGACGAGCACGGCGAGTACGCGGTCCGCCAGGTCCACCGCTCCGGCTCGTACGTGCTGCCGATGCCGGAGGGCAAGGACGTCAAGAAGGTCCTGTACCGGCAACTGCGGCGGCGGGAGATGCGGGAGCGGATCCGCATCGAGAACCGGGTGATGCCGGTGCGCGTACTCACCTCCGGTGGCCGCGCGGTGGGCGCGGCGGGCTTCAACACCCGTACCGGCGGCTTCGTCACGGTCCGCGCGGGCGCCGTGATCCTCGCGACCGGCGCCTGCGGACGCCTCGGCCTGCCCGCCTCCGGCTACCTGTACGGCACGTACGAGAACCCGACGAACGCGGGCGACGGCTACGCGATGGCCTACCACGCGGGCGCCGAGCTCACCGGCATCGAGTGCTTCCAGATCAACCCGCTGATCAAGGACTACAACGGCCCCGCCTGCGCCTACGTCGCCAACCCCTTCGGCGGCTACCAGGTCAACCGGCACGGTGAACGCTTCGTCGACTCCGACTACTGGTCCGGCCAGATGATGGCCGAGTTCGCGGCGGAGGTCGCGAGCGACCGGGGGCCCGTGTACCTGAAACTGAGCCACCTCCCGGAGGAGTCGATCTCCGCCCTGGAGTCGATCCTGCACTCCACGGAACGCCCCACCCGGGGCACCTTCCACGAAGGCCGCGGCCACGACTACCGCACCCACGACGTCGAGATGCACATCTCCGAGATCGGCCTGTGCGGCGGCCACTCGGCCTCGGGCGTACGGGTCGACGACCACGCCCGGACGACCGTCCCCCGGCTGTACGCCGCCGGCGACCTCGCGTGCGTCCCGCACAACTACATGATCGGCGCGTTCGTCTTCGGTGACCTCGCGGGCGCGGACGCGGCCCAGTACCGGCCCTACGAGGGCGAGTTGCCCGCCGACCAGCTGCGTGACGCGCACGAGCTGGTCTACCGCCCGCTGCGCAACCCGGACGGCGCGCCGCAGCCCCAGGTCGAGTACAAACTGCGCCGCTTCGTGAACGACTACGTGGCCCCGCCGAAGTCCGGCGCCCGCCTGTCGCTCGCCCTGGAGGCCTTCGAGCGGATGCGTGCGGACATCGCCGGGATGGGCGCCCGTACCCCGCACGAACTGATGCGCTGCGCCGAGGTCACCTTCATCCGCGACTGCGCGGAGATGGCGGCCCGCGCCTCCCTGGCCCGCACGGAGTCCCGCTGGGGCCTCTACCACGACCGCCTCGACCATCCGGCTCGCGACGACGTCTCCTGGTTCCACCACCTCGATCTGCACAAGTCCCCCTCCGGTGCGATGGAGTTCACGGCCCGACCCGTGGCCCCCTACCTGGTTCCGATCGAGGACTTCACCCCGACCGGTGGTCCCTCCCGCCGACTCGGCGAGATCCATCCCGAGAACGTCGCCACGGCGGGCTCGCGGGAACTCGCCCCGCTGGTGTCCCCCGCCGAGCCGCGGCCGACGTACTCCCTTACTGCTCCGGCTCCCGCCGCCGAAGAGTCCTCCTCCCGTCTCCTGGAACTCGTCGCCCTCGCCGAGCAGGAACCCGAACTCGACGCCCTGCGCCCCTACTTGACCGACCCGGCGGCGGCCGTCCGGCGCGAGGCGGTCACCGTCCTGACGGAGACCCTCCCCACCGGCACGGGCCCCGCCCTCGCCGAGGCCCTTCGCGACCCCGCCGCCGAAGTCCGCACGGCCGCCGCGGCCTCACTGCGCGAACTGGTGGAGACGCTGCCGCCCTCCCCCGCCCTCCGCGACGGCCTCGCCGCCGCCCTGGCCGAGCCCGACCCGGTCGTCCGCGCCGCCGCCCTCGACGTCCTGCGCGCGCTGCGCCTCGGCGACGCCGGCCTCTTCGCCCGCTCCCTCTCCGACCACGACACCGCCGTCCGCATCGAGGCCGTCCGCGCCCTCGTCTCGGTCGACGCCACCGCCGAACTGGCCCACGCGGCGCCGTCCGACCCCTCCCGCGAGGTGCGCGTCACCTTCGCGAAGGCACTGGGGACGGTGGCGGCGGGACGCCTTCTGGACACCCCCGCCGAGCCGGCGCTCACCGCCCTCACCACTCTCGCCGACGACCCGGACGCCCTGGTCCGCGCCGCCGCCTACGGTGCCCTGGGCACCACCGGCTGCCCGGCGCCGCTCACCGCCCGTGCCGTGGCCGCGTTGGCGGACGCGGCCTGGCAGGTGCGGGCCGGTGCGGCGACCGCGCTGTCCGCCGCCGACCCCGAGACAGCGGTCCCCGCCCTGGCCAAGACCCTGGCCGACCCGAACGCCGACGTACGCAAGGCCGCCGTGCTCGCGCTGACCCGGCACCGCACCACCGACGCCCGCGCGGCTCTCGCCACGGCGACGGCCGACTCGGACGCGGACGTCAGGGCGTACGCGACCCGCGCCCTGTAGGAGCTGCCCCCGCACGGGCCAGTCCCCCTACATCGAGTCCTCGGGCTCCGGCTCCGGTTCCGGCGCCAGCTTCGGCTTCGGCTTCGGCTCCTCTACATCCAGTCCTCGGGCTCCGGCTCCTCGTCCATCTCGGGCCAGTGGTCCGCTCCGGGATCGGCACCGGTCGCCGCCGAAGCCGCAGTCGGAGCCGCCGCCGGGGCGAGTGCTGGGGCGGGTGCCGGAGCCGGAGTCGCGTCCGGCGCCGCGCCCAGTGCGGCCAGGACTCCGACCACGCCCTCGCCGTACGTCGCCAGCTTCTTCTCGCCGACTCCGCTGATCTCTCCCAACTGCCCCACCGAGGTGGGCCACACCGTCGCGATCTCTCTCAGCGTGGCGTCGTGGAAGATGACGTACGCCGGGACGCCCTGCTCACGGGCCTGTTCGGCGCGCCAGGCGCGCAGGGCCTCGAAGGCGGGGCGGAGCGACTCGGGCAGTTCGGCCGCCGCGGCCTTGGCCTTGCGCTCGCCCCGGCCGGAGGACGAGGAACCCGACCGCGAGTTCGCCGGCTTCTTGGGCTCCTTGCGCAGCGGGACCTCCCGCTCGCGCCGCAGCACGGTGCCGCTCGCCTCGGTGAGCACCAGCGTGCCGTACTCCCCCTCTACCGCCAGCAGCCCCTGGGCGAGCAACTGCCGTACGACGCCCCGCCATTCGCCCTCGGCCAGGTCCTCGCCGATGCCGAACACGGAGAGCTGGTCGTGGTCGAACTGGATCACCTTGGCGGTGCGGCGCCCCATGAGGATGTCGACGATCTGCACGGCGCCGAACTTCTGGCCCCGCTCCCGCTGGAGCCGTACCACCGTCGACAGCACCTTCTGCGCGGCGACCGTGCCGTCCCAGGTCTCCGGCGGGGTGAGGCAGGTGTCGCAGTTGCCGCAGGCCGCCGCGTGAGGGTCCTGGCCGAAGTAGGCGAGCAGTTGGCCGCGCCTGCACTGCGCGGTCTCGCACAGCGCGAGCATGGCCTCCAGGTGGGCGGCGGCGCGGCGGCGGAACGCCTCGTCGCCCTCGCTGGACTGGATCATCTTGCGCTGCTGTATGACGTCGTTCAGGCCGTACGCCATCCAGGCCGTGGACCGCATTCCGTCGCGTCCGGCGCGGCCCGTCTCCTGGTAGTAGCCCTCGACCGACTTGGGCAGGTCGAGGTGGGCGACGAACCGTACGTCCGGCTTGTCGATGCCCATGCCGAAGGCGATGGTCGCGACGACGATCAGTCCGTCCTCGCGCAGGAACCGCGACTGGTGCGCCGCGCGGGTGCCCGCGTCGAGGCCCGCGTGGTACGGGACCGCCTCGATGCCGTTGCGGGACAGGAACTCGGCGGTGGTCTCGACCGACTTGCGCGACAGGCAGTACACGATGCCCGCGTCGCCCGCGTGCTCCTCGCGCAGGAAGCTCAGCAGCTGCTTCTTGGGGTCGGCCTTGGGCACGATCCGGTACTGGATGTTGGGGCGGTCGAAGCTCGCGACGAAGTGCCGGGCGTCCGGCATCCTCAGCCGCTGGGTGATCTCCTTGTGCGTGGCGTCCGTGGCCGTGGCCGTGAGGGCGATCCTCGGGACGTCGGGCCAGCGCTCGCCCAGGACGGAGAGGGAGAGGTAGTCGGGGCGGAAGTCGTGGCCCCACGAGGACACGCAGTGCGCCTCGTCGATCGCGAACACCGAGATCTTGCCGCGCGAGAGCAGGTCCAGGGTGGAGTCGAGCCGCAGCCGCTCCGGTGCGAGATAGATGAGGTCCAGTTCGCCGGCGAGGAACTCGGCCTCGACCACGCGCCGCTCGTCGAAGTCCTGCGTGGAGTTCATGAACCCGGCGCGCACGCCCAGTGCCCGCAGCGCGTCGACCTGGTCCTGCATCAGCGCGATGAGGGGGGAGACGACCACGCCCGTGCCGGCTCTGACCAGGGACGGGATCTGGTAGCACAGCGACTTGCCGCCGCCGGTCGGCATGAGGACCACGGCGTCGCCGCCGGCCACCACATGCTCGATGACCTCTTCCTGCGCGCCGCGGAAGCTGTCGTAGCCGAAGACCCGGTGGAGCGTGGCCAGGGCCTCGCTCTCGCCGTGTGCCGTCGGCGTCCGTACCTCGGTCGTCACAACCGTCCCGCCCATCCCGTGCATCGCTCGTCCCCCGTACGTCGTCCCTCGACCACTGCGTCCACGATAGGGGTCCGCGCTGACAGCGTCGGAGTTATCCACAGGCGGGCGGCGGGGACCGGGTGCGGTCAGTCGAATGGCTCCCGTCGCATGGCGCGGCCTGTGCGGCCGGAAGATGCTGCTCGGGCGGGCCGGGGGAGGTCCGCCACGCCATCGAACGGACGGCGCGCCCTGCGCGGACGCCTCCCGAAGTCCAAGGAGCCCCACCATGTTCCCTCGGCCGCTGTCCCTTCGGCCGCTGTCCCCTCGGCCTCCGTCCGCCCGGTTCTCGCGGGGCGCGGTCAAGACCGCCGTCGCGGTGGCGACGGCCGCGGCCTTCGCGCTGACCGCCGCCCCGGCCCAGGCCGTCTCCGGTCCGGACCCGGCGGTGTGGACGACGCTGAGCAAGACGTACCAGGCCACCTCGAAGTACGGGTACGAGGCGTTCGCCGCGGGCGGCGGCTACGCACGCACCGACACCTGTGTCTCCGACCCGGCCGAGGGCGGCATGGGCTACCACTACGTCAACCCGGCGAATATCGGTTCACTCGATCCGGCGAAACCGGCGGCCCTGCTGTACGCGGACGGGTCCGGGTTCGTCGAGGGGCGCCGGCTGGTCGCCGTGGAGTGGGTGGTGAAGGACTCGGGACAGGCCGCGCCGACGCTGTTCGGACAGACCTTCCAGAAGGACCAGCTGCCCGGCTATTTCACGCTCCACGCCTGGGTCTACGAACCGAACTCCAAGGGCCTGTTCGCGCCGTGGAACCCCGAGGTCGTCTGTCCCTCGGGCTGACCGCAGACACGCGAAGGCCCCGGCCCCCCTCGCGGGGACCGGGGCCTTCGGCTCGCGCTCAGCTCAGCGGGCGAAGATGCCCGCCTGGTTGGCCAGGTCGAGGAAGTACTGCGGGGCCACACCGAGGACGAGCGTGACGGCCACGCCGATCCCGATCGTCGCCATGGTCAGCGGGGACGGGACCGCGACGGTGGGGCCGTCGGGCCTCGGCTCGCTGAAGAACATGAGCACGATCACGCGGATGTAGAAGAACGCGGCGATGGCGGAGGAGAGCACACCGACCACGACCAGCGGGGCCGCGCCGCCTGCCGCCGCCGCCTTGAACACGGCGAACTTCCCGGCGAAGCCCGCCGTCAGCGGAATGCCCGCGAAGGACAGCAGGAACACGGCGAACACCGCCGCGACCAGTGGTGACCTCCGGCCGAGCCCGGCCCACTTGGACAGGTGGGTCGCCTCGCCGCCCGCGTCCCGTACAAGGGTGACGACCGCGAAGGCGCCGATCGTCACGAACGAGTACGCGCCCAGGTAGAAGAGCACGGACGAGACGCCGTCCCGGGTGGTCGCGATGACGCCCGCGAGGATGAAGCCCGCGTGCGCGATCGACGAGTACGCCAGGAGCCGCTTGATGTCGGTCTGGGTGATCGCGACGATCGCGCCGCCCAGCATCGTGATGATCGCCACGGCCCACATCACGGGCCGCCAGTCCCAGCGCAGACCCGGCAGCACGACGTAGAGGAGCCGGAGCAGCGCGCCGAAGGCGGCCACCTTGGTCGCGGCGGCCATGAAGCCGGTGACCGGGGTCGGGGCGCCCTGGTAGACGTCGGGCGTCCACATGTGGAACGGCACCGCGCCCACCTTGAACAGCAGCCCCATGACGATCATCGCGCCGCCGATGAGCAGCAGCGCGTCGTTGCCCATGGTGTCCGCGAGGGCGGGGTTGATGTTGGTGATGGAGCCGTCGACGACCTGCGCGATCGTGGCGTACGACATCGAGCCCGCGTAGCCGTAGAGCAGCGCGATGCCGAACAGGGTGAACGCGGAGGCGAAGGCGCCGAGGAGGAAGTACTTGACCGCGGCCTCCTGCGACAGGAGCCGCTTGCGGCGGGCCAGGGCGCACAGGAGGTAGAGCGGGAGGGAGAAGACCTCCAGGGCGACGAACAGGGTCAACAGGTCGTTGGCGGACGGGAAGACGAGCATTCCGGAGACCGCGAAGAGCAGGAGCGGGAACACCTCGGTGGTGGTGAACCCGGCCTTGACGGCGGCCTTCTCGCTGTCGCTGCCGGGCACGGACGCGCCCTGTGCGGCGAAGGAGTCGACCCGGTTGCCGTGCGCCTCGGGGTCGAGGCGCCGTTCGGCGAAGGTGAACAGGCCGAGGAGGCCGGAGAGCAGGATCACGCCCTGGAGGAACAGGGACGGTCCGTCGACCGCGATGGCGCCCATGGCCGCGATGTGCGCCTTGGTGGTGCCGTATCCGTCCGCGGCCAGCGCCACGACCGCCGCGAAGGCGGCGCAGAGCGCCACGACGGACACGAACACCTGGGCGTAGTAACGGGACTTGCGCGGCACGAACGCCTCGACCAGTACCCCGATGAGCGCCGCGCCGAGGATGATCAAGGTGGGCGACAACTGCCCGTACTCGATCTTCGGGGCGGGGATCTTCGAGATCGGGTCCACGGTCGCCGCCGTTGTCCACAGGCTGTGGACGGCTGTTGCGCTCACTTGGCCGCCTCCACCGAGGGCTTGGGATCCTTCTTGTGTACGTCGGACAGGGTCTGCTTGACCGACGGGTTCACGATGTCCGTGATCGGCTTCGGGTAGACGCCGAGGAAGATCAGCAGCACGATCAGCGGGGCGACGACCAGGAGTTCACGAGGTCGCAGGTCCGGCATCGTGGCGACCTCGGGCTTCACCGGGCCGGTCATCGTCCGCTGGTAGAGGACGAGGGTGTACAGCGCGGCCAGGACGATGCCGAAGGTCGCGATGATCCCGATCGCCGGGTAGCGCGAGAACGTGCCGACCAGGACCAGGAACTCGCTCACGAAGGGCGCCAGGCCCGGCAGCGACAGGGTGGCCAGACCGCCGATCAGGAAGGTGCCGGCGAGCACGGGGGCCACTTTCTGCACCCCTCCGTAGTCGGCGATCAGACGCGAGCCGCGCCGCGAGATCAGGAAGCCGGCGACCAGCATCAACGCGGCCGTGGAAATACCGTGGTTGACCATGTAGAGCGTCGCGCCGGACTGGCCCTGGCTGGTCATCGCGAAGATGCCCAGGATGATGAACCCGAAGTGCGAGATCGACGCGTACGCCACCAGCCGCTTGATGTCCCGCTGTCCGACCGCGAGCAGCGCCCCGTAGATGATGCTGATCAGGGCGAGGACGAGGATGACGGGCGTCGCCCATTTGCTGGCCTCGGGGAAGAGCTGGAGGCAGAAGCGGAGCATCGCGAAGGTGCCCACCTTGTCCACGACCGCCGTGATCAGTACGGCGACCGGGGCGGTGGACTCCTGCATGGCGTTGGGCAGCCAGGTGTGCAGCGGCCACAGCGGCGCCTTCACCGCGAAGGCGAAGAAGAAGCCGAGGAACAGCCAGCGTTCGGTGTTGGTCGCCATGTGCAGCGTGCCGTTGGCCCGCGCCTGGGCGATCTCCTGGAGGGAGAAGTTCCCGGCCACTACGTAGAGGCCGATCACGGCGGCCAGCATGATGAGTCCGCCGACCAGGTTGTAGAGCAGGAACTTGACGGCCGCGTACGAGCGTTGGGTGGCCGCCGCCTCGTCGCCGTGCTCGTGGGCCCGGTCCCCGAAGCCGCCGATGAGGAAGTACATCGGGATCAGCATGGCTTCGAAGAAGATGTAGAACAGGAAGACGTCGGTGGCCTCGAAGGAGATGATCACCATCGCCTCCACCGCGAGGATGAGGGCGAAGAAGCCCTGGGTGGGCCGCCAGCGCCTGCTGCCGGTCTCCAGGGGGTCGGCGTCGTGCCAGCCGGCCAGGATCACGAACGGGATCAGCAGGGCTGTGAGCGCGATGAGCGCGACCGCGATGCCGTCCACACCCAGCTCGTAGCGGACCCCGAAGTCGGCGATCCAGGCGTGGGACTCGGTGAGTTGGTAGCGGTCGCCGCCGGGGTCGAAGCGCACCAGGACGACGATGCCCAGCGCGAGCGTCGCCAGCGAGACGAGCAGCGCCAGCCATTTCGCGGCGGTGCGCCGGGCGGCCGGGACGGCGGCCGTGGCGACCGCCCCGAGGGCCGGGAGCGCCGCCGTCGCTGTCAGGAGGGGAAAGGACATCGGTATCAGACCGCCCTCATCAGCAGGGTCGCGGCGACGAGGATGGCCGCACCGCCGAACATCGAGACCGCGTACGACCGCGCGTAGCCGTTCTGGAGCTTGCGCAGCCTTCCGGAAAGGCCGCCCATGGAGGCCGCCGTGCCGTTGACGACGCCGTCGACCAGGGTGTGGTCGACGTAGACCAGGGAGCGGGTGAGGTGCTCGCCGCCGCGCACCAGGACGACGTGGTTGAAGTCGTCCTGGAGGAGGTCGCGGCGGGCGGCCCGGGTGAGCAGCGAACCGCGCGGTGCGACGGCCGGGACGGGACGGCGCCCGTACTGCGCCCAGGCGATGGCGACACCGACGACCAGCACGACCATGGTGGCCAGGGTGACCGTCAGGGCGCTGACCGGGGAGTGGCCCTCCTCGTGGCCCGTGATGGGCTCCAGCCAGTGCAGGAAGCGGTCGCCGATGCCGAAGATGCCGCCGGCGAAGACCGATCCGAAGGCCAGCACGATCATCGGGATCGTCATGGTCCTCGGGGACTCGTGCGGGTGCGGCTCGTTGCCGTTCTCGTCGGGCTGCCAGCGCTTCTCGCCGAAGAAGGTCATCAGCATCACGCGCGTCATGTAGTACGCCGTGATGGCCGCGCCCAGCAGGGCCGCGCCGCCGAGGATCCAGCCCTCGGTGCCGCCCTTGGCGAAGGCCGCCTCGATGATCTTGTCCTTGGAGAAGAAGCCGGACAGGCCCGGGAAGCCGATGATGGCGAGGTAGCCGAGGCCGAAGGTGATGAAGGTGACCGGCATGTACTTCCTGAGGCCGCCGTACTTCCTCATGTCGACCTCGTCGTTCATGCCGTGCATGACGGAGCCGGCGCCGAGGAAGAGCCCGGCCTTGAAGAAGCCGTGCGTCACCAGGTGCATGATCGCGAAGACGTAGCCGATGGGGCCGAGTCCGGCGGCGAGCACCATGTAGCCGATCTGCGACATCGTCGAGCCGGCGAGGGCCTTCTTGATGTCGTCCTTCGCGCAACCGACGATCGCACCGAACAGGAGCGTGACGGCGCCGACGACGGTGACGACGAGCTGCGCGTCCGGGGCCGCGTTGAAGATCGCTCCGGAACGGACGATCAGGTACACGCCCGCGGTCACCATGGTCGCCGCGTGGATGAGGGCCGAGACCGGGGTCGGGCCCTCCATCGCGTCGCCGAGCCAGGACTGGAGCGGCACCTGGGCGGACTTGCCGCAGGCGGCGAGCAGCAGCATCAGGGCGATGCCGGTGAGCTTGCCCTCGGAGGCGTCACCGACGTGGCTGAGGACCGGGCCGAAGGCGAAGGTCCCGAACGTCGTGAACATCAGCATGATGGCGATCGACAGGCCCATGTCGCCGACCCGGTTGACCAGGAAGGCCTTCTTCGCGGCGGTGGCCGCGCTGGGCTTGTGCTGCCAGAAACCGATCAGCAGGTAGGAGGCGAGACCGACGCCCTCCCAACCGACGTACAGCAGAAGGTAGTTGTCGGCGAGGACGAGGATCAGCATCGCCGCGAGGAACAGGTTCAGATAGCCGAAGAAGCGGCGGCGGCGCTCGTCGTGCTCCATGTACCCGACCGAGTACAGGTGGATGAGCGAGCCGACACCGGTGATCAGCAGGACGAAGGTCATCGACAGCTGGTCGAGGCGGAAGGCGACGTCCGCCTGGAAGCCCTCGACGGGGACCCAGGTCCACAGGTGCTGCAAGAGCGTCCGGTGCTCGGCGTTCTTCCCCAGCAGGTCGGTGAAGAGGACGACACCGATCACGAAGGAGGCGGACGACAGGAGCGTGCCGATCCAGTGGCCGACGGCATCGAGCCGCCGGCCGCCGCACAGCAGTACGACCGCTCCGAGCAGAGGCGCCGCTACCAGCAGCGCAATCAGGTTCTCCACGATTCAGCGACCCCTCAGAGCTTCATCAGGCTGGCGTCGTCGACCGAGGCCGAGTGGCGGGAACGGAACAGCGACACGATGATCGCGAGCCCGACCACGACCTCCGCGGCGGCGACGACCATCGTGAAGAAGGCGATGACCTGACCGTCGAGGTTGCCGTGCATCCGGGAGAAGGTGACGAACGCGAGGTTGCAGGCGTTGAGCATCAGCTCGACGCACATGAACACGACGATCGCGTTCCGCCTGATCAGGACGCCGGTGGCACCGATCGTGAACAACAGGGCGGAGAGATAGAGGTAGTTGACGGGGTTCACTTCGACGCCTCCTCGGTCCGCTTGAGGTTCGCCGGCTCGATCGCGGTCCGCTCCAGGCGCTCCTCGGCGCGCTGCTCCAGGGCCCGCAGGTCGTTGAGCGCCTCGTCGGACACGTCACGGATCTGGCCGCGGTCGCGGAGCGTCTTGCTGACCGTCAGCTCGGACGGGGTGCCGTCGGGCAACAGGCCCTGGACGTCCACCGCGTTGTGCCGGGCGTAGACGCCGGGGGCGGGGAGCGGCGGGACGTGCTTGCCCTCGCGGACGCGCTGCTCGGACAGCTCGCGCTGGGTCTTGGCCCGCTCGGTGCGCTCGCGGTGCGTGAGCACCATGGCGCCGACCGCGGCCGTGATCAGCAGGGCGCCGGTGATCTCGAAGGCGAAGACGTACTTGGTGAAGATGAGGGCGGCCAGGCCCTGCACATTGCCGTTCGCGTTGGCCGTGCTCAGGCCGTCGAACTGGTTGAGCGAGGCGTTCCCGATGCCCGCGACCAGCAGGATGCCGAAGCCGAGCCCGCAGAGAAGGGCCAGCCAGCGCTGGCCCTTGATGGTCTCCGTCAGGGAGTCGGCGGCCGTGACGCCGACCAGCATCACCACGAAGAGGAACAGCATCATGATCGCGCCGGTGTAGACGACGATCTGGACGACGCCCAGGAAGTAGGCGCCGTTGGCGAGGTAGAAGACCGCCAGGATGATCATGGTCCCGGCGAGGGAGAGGGCGCTGTGCACGGCCCTCTTCATGAGGATGGTGGACAGGGCACCGATCACCGCGACCGTGCCGAGGACCCAGAACTGGAAGGCCTCGCCGGTCGAGGTGGAGTAGGCAGCGGCGGCGAACTGCGGGCTCATGCCTCCACCTCCTCTCCGGCAGGCTTCTCGCCCTTGGTGACGGCGACCTGGCGCACCGTGCCGGGCGCGGCCTCCGTGACCAGGCCCCGGTAGTAGTCCTGTTCGTCCATCCCCGGGTAGATGGCGTGCGGGCTGTCGACCATCGTGTCGTCGAGGCCGGCCAGCAGCTGTTCCTTGGTGTAGATGAGGTTGGCGCGGCTGGAGTCGGCCAGTTCGAACTCGTTGGTCATCGTCAACGCGCGCGTGGGGCACGCCTCGATGCACAGGCCGCACAGGATGCAGCGGGCGTAGTTGATCTGGTAGACGCGGCCGTACCGCTCGCCCGGCGAGTAGCGCTCCTCGTCGGTGTTGTCGGCGCCCTCCACATAGATGGCGTCGGCGGGGCAGGCCCAGGCGCACAGCTCGCAGCCGACGCACTTCTCCAGGCCGTCCGGATGGCGGTTGAGCTGGTGCCGTCCGTGGAACCGGGGGGCTGTGGTCTTCTGCTGCTCCGGGTACTGCTCGGTCAGCCGCTTCTTGAACATGGCCTTGAAGGTCACGCCGAAGCCGGCCACGGGGTTCTGGAAACCGGGTGTGGTCTCCTTGGGCTCCTCAGCCATCGGACGCCTCCTTTCCATCCAGAGATCCGTCACTGCCAGTATCCGAGCCACCACTGACAATCAGCTCCCGCTCGCGTCGCGAGGGGCGCCGCGGCACCGGTGGCAACTCCTGTCCAGGCAGCGGCGGTACGGGGAATCCGCCCGCCATCGCGTCGAACCCGGCGGGTTCCTCGGCCACTCGCGCGTCGTCCTTGGCCTTCTGGCGGAACATGTCCGCGATGAAGGACAGCAACAGCAGGGCGAGCACACCGCCGCCGATGTAGAGGGCGATGTCGGCGAAGTCGTAGTTCTGGTTCCTGAGGGTCCGCACGGTCGCGACCAGCATCAGCCAGACCACGGAGACCGGGATGAGGACCTTCCAGCCGAGCTTCATCAACTGGTCGTAGCGCACGCGCGGGAGGGTGCCGCGGAGCCAGATGAAGAAGAACAGCAGCAGCTGGACCTTGACGACGAACCAGAGCATCGGCCACCAGCCGTGGTTCGCGCCCTCCCAGAAGGAGCTGATCGGCCACGGGGCCCGCCAGCCGCCCAGGAAGAGCGTGGTCGACACCGCGGAGACCGTCACCATGTTCACGTACTCGGCGAGCATGAAGAGCGCGAACTTGATGGACGAGTACTCGGTGTTGAAGCCGCCGACCAGGTCGCCCTCGGACTCCGGCATGTCGAAGGGGGCGCGGTTGGTCTCGCCGACCATCGTGACGACGTAGATGATGAAGGAGACCGGCAGCAGGATGATGTACCAGCGGTCGTGCTGTTGTTCAACGATCGTCGACGTCGACATCGACCCGGAGTAGAGGAACACCGAGGCGAACGCGGCGCCCATCGCGATCTCGTAGGAGATCATCTGGGCGCAGGAGCGCAGGCCGCCCAGGAGCGGGTAGGTGGAGCCGGAGCTCCAGCCCGCCAGGACGATGCCGTAGATGCCGACCGAGGCGACCGCGAGGATGTAGAGCATCGCGATCGGGAGGTCGGTGAGCTGCATCGTGGTGCGGTGGCCGAAGATCGACACCTCGTTGTCGGCCGGCCCGAAGGGGATGACCGCGATCGCCATGAAGGCCGGGATGGCCGCGACGACCGGCGCGAGGATGTACACCACCTTGTCGGCGCGCTTGACGATCAGGTCTTCCTTGAGCATCAGCTTCACGCCGTCGGCGAGCGACTGGAGCATGCCCCAGGGGCCGTGCCGGTTGGGGCCGATGCGCAGCTGCATCCAGGCGACGACCTTGCGTTCCCAGACGATCGAGAACAGCACGGTGACCATCAGGAAGGCGAAGCAGAACACCGCCTTGACGACGACCAGCCACCAGGGGTCGCGGCCGAACATCGAGAGGTCTTCCGCGGCGAAGTACAGATCGCTCATGCCTCCACCTCCTTGGGGGCTTCGCCCGCGAGCGTGGCCGGGCCGATGCGGACGAGTGCGCCGGGCAGCGCCCCGGTGTCGGAGGCGACGCCCCCGCCGGTGGAGTTCAGCGGGAGCCAGACCACGCGGTCGGGCATCTCCGTGATCCGCAGCGGGAGTTCGACGGTCCCGGAGGCGCCCGTCACGGCGAGGCTGTCGCCGTCCTTGACGCCCGCCTCGGCGGCGGTGGCGGCCGACACGCGCGCGTGGGCGGCGTGCCGGGTCCCGGCGAGCGCTTCGTCGCCCTCCTGGAGGGCGCCCTGATCGAGCAGCAGCCGGTGCCCGGCGAGCACGGCCTCCCCGGCGGCCGGCCGGGGCAGCACGCCCGCGCTCTCCAGCGGTTCGGTGGCCCGCACACCGTCCCAGGCGCCCAGCCGGTCCAACTCCGCGCGCGCGGTGCGCAGATCGGGCAGCCCCAGGTGTACGTCCATGGCGTCGGCCAGCATGTGCAGGACGCGCGCGTCGGTGGGAGCGAGGGTCCGGGTCATCTGGTCGGGCTTGAGCGCGGCCTCGAAGAAGCGCACCCTGCCCTCCCAGTTGAGGAAGGCGCCCGCCTTCTCGGCGACCGCCGCGACCGGGAGAACCACGTCCGCGTGCTCGGTGATCTCGCTGGGCCGCAGTTCGAGCGACACCAGGAAGCCCACTTCGTCGAGTGCGGCACGCGCGCGTGCCGGATCGGGCAGGTCGCCCGGCTCCACTCCGGCGACCAGCAGCGCCCGGAGTTCACCACCGGCGGCGGCCTCGACGATCTGGCCGGCGTCGCGGCCGTAGCGGTGCGGGAGTTCGGCGACACCCCAGGCGGCGGCGACCTCCTCCCGCGCGCGCGGGTCGGTCGCCGGACGCCCGCCCGGCAGCAGCGACGGCAGCGCCCCCGCCTCGATGGAACCGCGCTCCCCGGCCCGGCGCGGAATCCACACCAGCCGCGCACCGGTCGCGGACGCGGCCCGTACGGCGGCGGTGAGACCCCCGGCGACGGCGGCCAGCCGCTCGCCCACGACGATCACCGCGCCCTCGGAACGCAACGCCTCGGAGGCGCGCGCTCCGTCATCCTCAAGGCCGACCCCGCTGGCGAGCGCGTCCAGCCACTCGGTCTCGGTGCCGGGAGCGGCCGGCAGCAGTGTGCCGCCCGCCTTCTCCAGCCCGCGCGTGGCGAAGGTGGCCAGCGAGAACACCCGCTGCCCGTGCGTGCGCGAGGCCTTGCGCAGCCTCAGGAAGACGCCGGGCGCCTCCTCCTCGGACTCGAACCCGACCAGCAGGACGGCGGGCGCCTTCTCCAGGGAGGTGTACGTGACGCCGCTGCCGTCGAGGTCCCGGCCGCGGCCCGCGACCCGGGCGGCCAGGAAGTCGGCCTCCTCACTGCTGTGCACGCGCGCGCGGAAGTCGATGTCGTTCGTGTCGAGCGCCACGCGCGCGAACTTGCTGTACGCGTAGGCGTCCTCGATGGTGAGCCGGCCGCCGGTCAGGACACCGGTACGGCCCCGCGAGGCGAGCAGTCCCTGCGCGGCGATCTGGAGCGCCTCCGGCCAGGAGGCCGGGACGAGTTCGCCCTCGGGGTTGCGGATCAGCGGCGTCTGAAGCCGGTCGCGCTGCTGCGCGTACCGGAAGCCGAAGCGCCCCTTGTCGCAGATCCACTCCTCGTTGACCTCGGGGTCCACGGCCGCCAGGCGCCGCATGACCTTGCCGCGCCGGTGGTCGGTGCGGGTCGCGCAGCCCCCGGAGCAGTGCTCGCACACCGAGGGCGTGGAGACCAGGTCGAAGGGGCGGGAGCGGAATCGGTACGCCGCCGAGGTCAGCGCGCCCACCGGGCAGATCTGGATGGTGTTCCCGGAGAAGTACGACTCGAAGGGGTCGCCCTCACCGGTGCCGACCTGCTGGAGCGCGCCACGCTCCAGCAGCTCGATCATCGGGTCGCCCGCGATCTGGTTGGAGAAGCGGGTGCAGCGCGCGCACAGCACGCACCGCTCGCGGTCCAGCAGCACCTGGGTGGAGATCGGGACGGGCTTCTCGTAGGTCCGCTTGCGGCCCTCGAAGCGGGAGTCCGCCTGGCCGTGGGACATCGCCTGGTTCTGCAGGGGGCACTCGCCGCCCTTGTCGCAGACCGGGCAGTCCAACGGGTGGTTGATGAGGAGCAGTTCCATCACACCGTGCTGGGCCTTCTCGGCCACCGGCGAACTGAGCTGGGTCTTGACGACCATGCCGTCCGTGCACGTGATCGTGCAGGACGCCATCGGTTTGCGCTGGCCCTCGACCTCGACGATGCACTGACGGCAGGCGCCGGCCGGGTCGAGGAGAGGGTGGTCGCAGAACCGGGGGATCTCGATGCCGAGTTGCTCGGCGGCGCGGATGACCAGGGTGCCCTTGGGCACACTGATCTCGGCGCCGTCGATGGTCAGCGAGACGAGATCTTCCGGCGGGACCGCCGCCTCTCCCCCACCCGCGGGAGCGCTCGTGGTCACCGTCATGCGTTCACCTCCGTGCGGTCGGCCCAGGCCGTGGACTTGGCCGGGTCGAAGGGGCAGCCCCGGCCCGTGATGTGCTGCTCGTACTCCTCGCGGAAGTACTTGAGCGAGGAGAAGATCGGCGAGGCGGCGCCGTCACCGAGGGCGCAGAAGGACTTGCCGTTGATGTTGTCGGCGATGTCGTTCAGCTTGTCGAGGTCGGACATCGCGCCCTTGCCGGCCTCGATGTCGCGCAGCAACTGCACGAGCCAGTACGTCCCTTCGCGGCACGGTGTGCACTTGCCGCAGGACTCGTGGGCGTAGAACTCGGTCCAGCGGGTGACGGCACGCACGACGCAGGTCGTCTCGTCGAAACACTGGAGTGCTTTTGTGCCGAGCATGGAACCCGCGGCACCCACTCCTTCGTAATCAAGAGGGACGTCGAGGTGCTCGTCGGTGAACATCGGCGTGGAAGAGCCGCCCGGCGTCCAGAACTTGAGGCGGTGCCCGGCGCGCATCCCGCCGCTCATGTCGAGCAGTTGGCGGAGTGTGATGCCGAGCGGCGCCTCGTACTGGCCGGGACTGGTGACATGGCCGCTGAGCGAGTAGAGCGTGAAGCCCGGAGACTTCTCGCTGCCCATCGACCTGAACCATTCCTTGCCTTTTTGCAGAATCGCGGGAACTGACGCGATCGACTCGACGTTATTCACAACAGTCGGGCACGCATAGAGGCCCGCGACGGCAGGGAAAGGGGGACGAAGCCGCGGTTGACCACGGCGGCCTTCGAGCGAGTCGAGCAGTGCGGTCTCTTCACCGCAGATGTACGCGCCGGCGCCCGCGTGCACGGTGAGTTGCAGGTCAAGGCCACTGCCGAGGATGTTCTCGCCGAGGTAGCCCGCCGCGTAGGCCTCACGTACGGCCTCGTGCAACCGTCGCAGAACGGGGACGACTTCACCACGCAGATAGATGAACGCATGCGAAGACCTGATGGCATAACACGCGATGACAATGCCCTCGATGAGGCTGTGCGGGTTCGCGAAGAGGAGCGGGATGTCCTTACAGGTTCCGGGCTCCGACTCGTCGGCGTTGACAACTAGATAGTGTGGTTTTCCATCCCCTTGGGGAATGAATTGCCATTTCATTCCGGTGGGGAAGCCTGCGCCACCGCGACCGCGCAGACCGGAGTCCTTCACATAGGCGATGAGGTCGTCCGGCGACATGGCGAGCGCCTTGCGGAGCCCCTCGTATCCCTCGTGCCTTCGGTACGTGTCCAGAGTCCAGGACTCGTCCTCGTCCCAGAAGGCCGACAGCACGGGTGCGAGCAGCTTCTCGGGGCTGTGGTCTTTCAGTTCGGGTGCCAAGGTCATCACTCCCCCTCCTCGGCGACAGGCCCCGCCGGGTGGGCGGGGTCGGAGGCCGACGTGTCCTGCGGCGCATCGTGCGAACTGAGGTGCTCGGTCGGCGAGTTCAAGGACGCCGAGGACGTCGGCGACTGGTCCTGGGGCGCCGCGGAGCCGCGCGGATGGACCACGCGCGCGGGTGCGGTCTCTCCCCTGGCCAGGCGGAGGCCCACCAGCGACGCGGGTCCCGCACCGCCACTTGCCTCGACGGCCCCTGGCCGCTCGTCGGGGAAGCCGGCGAGGATCCGCGCGGTCTCCTTGAAGGTGCAGATCGGCGCCCCGCGCGTGGGTTCCACGGGGGCGCCCGCGCGCAGGTCGTCGACGAGGCGCCGGGCGCTGGCGGGGGTCTGGTTGTCGAAGAACTCCCAGTTGACCATCACCACCGGCGCGAAGTCGCAGGCGGCGTTGCACTCGATGTGCTCCAGGGTGACCTTGCCGTCGCCGGTGGTCTCGCCGTTGCCGACGCCCAGGTGCTCCTGGAGGGACTCGAAGATGGCGTCGCCGCCCATCACCGCGCACAGCGTGTTGGTGCAGACCCCGACCTGGTAGTCGCCGCTCGGCCGGCGCCGGTACATCGAGTAGAAGGTCGCGACGGCGGCGACCTCGGCCGTGGTCAGCTCCAGCAAGTCGGCGCAGAACTGCTGTCCTGTGCGCGTGACATGGCCTTCCTCCGCCTGCACGAGATGCAGCAACGGCAGGAGGGCCGAGCGGGAGTCCGGGTAGCGGGCGATGATCTCCCGCCCGTCGGCCTCCAGCCGGGCCCGGACGTCGTCCGGGTAAGCGGGCGCGGGCAGTTGGGGCATGCCCAGGCTGACGCCCTGCTCCGAAGAACTGGTGGTCACCGGTCGACGCCTCCCATCACGGGGTCGATGGACGCGACGGCGACGATGACGTCGGCGACCTGGCCGCCCTCGCACATCGCCGCCATGGCCTGAAGGTTGGTGAAGGACGGGTCCCTGAAGTGGACCCGGTAGGGGCGGGTGCCTCCGTCGGACACGGCGTGCACCCCGAGTTCGCCCTTGGGCGACTCGACCGCCGCGTACGCCTGTCCCGGCGGTACGCGGAAGCCCTCGGTCACCAGCTTGAAGTGGTGGATCAGGGCCTCCATGGAGGTGCCCATGATCTTCTTGATGTGGTCGAGCGAGTTGCCCAATCCGTCCGGCCCGAGGGCGAGTTGGGCGGGCCAGGCGATCTTCTTGTCGGCGACCATGACCGGGCCCGGCTGGAGCCGGTCCAGGCACTGTTCGACGATCCGCAGCGACTGGCGCATCTCCTCAAGGCGGATGAGGAAGCGGCCGTAGGAGTCGCAGGTGTCGGCGGTCGGGACGTCGAAGTCGTAGGTCTCGTAGCCGCAGTACGGCTGCGCCTTGCGCAGGTCGTGCGGCAGACCGGTGGAGCGCAGGATCGGGCCGGTGGCGCCGAGGGCCATGCAGCCGGCCAGGTCGAGGTAACCGACGTCCTGCATACGGGCCTTGAAGATGGGGTTCCCGGTGGCGAGCTTGTCGTACTCGGGGAGGTTCTTCTTCATCTTCTTCACGAACTCGCGGATCTGGTCCACCGCGCCGGGCGGCAGGTCCTGGGCGAGTCCGCCGGGGCGGATGTACGCGTGGTTCATCCGCAGGCCCGTGATGAGCTCGTAGATGTCGAGAATCATTTCACGATCGCGGAATCCGTAGATCATGATCGTGGTGGCGCCGAGTTCCATCCCGCCGGTGGCGATGCACACCAGGTGGGAGGACATCCGGTTCAGCTCCATCAGGAGCACCCGGATGATCTTCGCCCGCTCGGTGATCTGGTCCTCGACACCGAGGAGTTTCTCGACGGCGAGACAGTAGGCGGTCTCGTTGAAGAAGGACGTCAGGTAGTCCATGCGCGTCACGAACGTGGTGCCCTGCGTCCACGTTCGGTATTCGAGGTTCTTCTCGATACCGGTGTGCAGGTAGCCGATGCCGCAGCGGGCCTCGGTGACCGTCTCGCCGTCGATCTCCAGGATGAGCCGGAGCACACCGTGCGTGGAGGGGTGCTGGGGCCCCATGTTGACGACGATGCGCTCGTCGTCGGCCCGGGCCGCGGACTGGACGACCTCGTCCCAGTCGCCACCGGTGACCGTATATACGGTGCCCTCGGTGGTCTCGCGCGCCGAAGCGGCGGAAGCGGCCGAAGCGGATGCTGACTGCGTGCTCACGAGTACGACCTCCGCTGGTCCGGAGCCGGGATCTGGGCGCCCTTGTACTCGACGGCGATGCCGCCGAGGGGGTAGTCCTTGCGCTGCGGGTGGCCCGGCCAGTCGTCCGGCATCATGATCCGCGTCAGCGCCGGGTGGCCGTCGAAGACGATGCCGAAGAAGTCGTAGGTCTCGCGCTCGTGCCAGTCGTTGGTCGGATAGACCGGGACCAGTGACGGGATGTGCGGATCGCTGTCCGGGGCACTGACTTCGAGGCGGATCAGCCGGTTGTGGGTGATCGAGCGCAGGTGGTAGACGGCGTGCAGCTCGCGGCCCTTGTCGTGCGGGTAGTGCACCGCGCTGACACCCGTGCAGAGTTCGAAGCGCAGGGCCGGGTCGTCGCGCAGGGTGCGGGCGACGCGCAGCAGGTGCTCGCGCTCGATGTGGAAGGTGACCTCACCGCGGTCCACGATCGTCTTCTCGATCGCGTTGTCGGGCAGCAGTCCCTGTTCCTCCAGGGCGCCTTCCAGTTCGTCGGCGACCTCGTCGAACCAACCGCCGTAGGGCCGGCTGGCGGCTCCGGGCAGGCGGACCGAGCGGACCAGGCCGCCGTAACCGGAGGTGTCACCGCCGTTGTTGGCGCCGAACATGCCGCGCTGGACGCGGATCTCCTCACCCTCGCCGCGCTGGCCGGGAAGGTTGGAGGCGCCCGGATCCTGGTCCGGGGCGGCTCCGTTGGTGCCGTTCGCGTCGCTCACCGCAGCAGGCCCTTCATCTCGATGGTGGGCAGTGCCTTGAGCGCCGCCTCCTCCGCCTCGCGGGCCGCCTCCTCGGCGTTCACGCCGAGCTTGGAGGACTGGATCTTCTGGTGGAGCTTGAGGATCGCGTCCATCAGCATCTCGGGCCGTGGCGGGCAGCCCGGGAGGTAGATGTCGACCGGGACGATGTGGTCGACGCCCTGGACGATCGCGTAGTTGTTGAACATGCCGCCCGACGAGGCGCAGACCCCCATGGAGATCACCCACTTGGGGTTCGGCATCTGGTCGTAGACCTGCCGCAGCACCGGCGCCATCTTCTGGCTGACCCGGCCCGCGACGATCATCAGGTCGGCCTGGCGCGGAGAGCCGCGGAAGACCTCCATGCCGAAGCGCGCCAGGTCGTAGCGTCCGGCGCCGGTCGTCATCATCTCGATGGCGCAGCAGGCGAGTCCGAACGTGGCCGGGAAGACGGACGCCTTGCGCACCCAGCCCGCGGCCTGCTCGACGGTGGTGAGCAGAAAGCCGCTCGGCAGCTTTTCTTCGAGTCCCATGAGTTAAAGGCCCCTCAGTCCCATTCCAGGCCGCCGCGCCGCCATACGTACGCGTACGCGACGAAGACGGTGAGCACGAAGAGCAGCATCTCCACGAGCCCGAAAACACCCAGGGCGTCGAAGGTGACGGCCCAGGGGTAGAGGAAGACGATCTCGATGTCGAAGACGATGAAGAGCATCGCCGTCAGGTAGTACTTGATGGGGAAGCGCCCGCCGCCGGCCGGCGTGGGGGTCGGCTCGATGCCGCACTCGTACGCTTCGAGCTTGGCCCGGTTGTAACGCTTCGGACCGATCAGCGTGGCCATGACCACGGAGAAGATCGCAAAGCCTGCCCCGAGGGCTCCCAGTACGAGGATGGGCGCATACGCGTTCACCGCTCCTCGCTCCTCTCAGTCGGCACTGACTGCTGGCGATGGCGTCGGACTCACACCCACCTCACACCCTCGGCAACTCCCGCCCGTCCCGGCGAAGATCGCGAACATGTGAAGCAGGTCACAAGCCCAACCGCTCCGCATCTTATGCCCGTCGCTCTGTGATCTGCGACACGGGGTATTGCACAAGCTTTGTGATCTCCACCACCCGGCGAAGGATCACCGCGTCGGGCGGGCGGCGATCTTCGCACGCGAAGCGCCCGAGCGATCACCAGACGTCACATTTGCGCTCGTCACCGCAGGCGGAAAGCGGCGTCTCAATATCAAGAGACTTCTCTTGCATGCAAATTGGAGTTGGACGCGACCGCTTGATAGTGGGAGCCCGTTCACACGTCGGAAGGAGTCGGTCGGCACGGTGTGGACGCGTGCACGCGTTCACGAAGTCGACCGCCCGGGGTACCCACGCGAGACGCGAGCATTCCGGTAACCGTTCCGTGACCTGCACCACACCCATGAGAGGCCGATGAGAACCGGGCTTGGCCACCTGTCCCAACCAGTGGTAGGCGGCGGGCAATTCGGGCGTAACGACGAAAGACCGTGATCACCGGCCTGATCGGGCAGGTCCGCAATGTCCGTTACGGCGTCAATAAGGAACGGCGGACCCGAAGTTCGCGGTGCCCGTTGAACAATTGTGGCGCAGCACACGTTTCTTGAAGGTATGGAGGAGCCCCTGATACCGGTTGGTCTCATGTCCCACACCGCTCACATACGCAGCCACCGGAAACCCCGCCGCAGCGCGACGACGAACATCGCCGTGCGTGCCGGAGTTGCCGGTGGCGTTCTCAGCATGGCGGCGGCGGGCGCGGCCTCGGCCAACGCGGCCGAGACGACGCAGACCCTGCAACTGCCCACCCTGACGGCCGATCTGTCGACCCAGGTCGCGCAGTCCGCCGAAGCCACCCAGCAGGCCGCGGCGAACTACCAGCTGCGCGCCGAGCGCGACGCGGCTGCCGCAAACGCCGCGAAGCAGGCCAAGGCGGACCTCGCGGACGCCAAGAAGAAGGCGGAGGCGAAGAAGAAGGCCCAGGAGGACGCCCGTAAGGCCGCTGCGGAGCGCGCCACGTCCCGCAGCACCGAGCGGACCACCCTGTCCGCTTCCACGGGCACCAGCACGTCCACGAGCTCGTCCACGGCCACCGGTTCGGCCGCGGCCGTCGTCGCCTTCGTCAAGGCACAGATCGGCAAGTCCTACGTCCTGGGCGCCACCGGCCCCAGCGCCTACGACTGCTCGGGCCTCGTCCGTGCCGCCTTCAACCAGGTCGGCATCAGCCTGCCGCGCGTCTCCCAGGACCAGTCGACCGCCGGAACTCAGGTGTCCCTGAGCAACCTTCAGGTCGGCGACATCCTGTACTGGGGCAGCGCGGGCAGCGCGTACCACGTGGCGGTGTACGTCGGCGACGGCATGTTCGTCGGCGCGCAGAACCCCTCCACGGGCATCGTGGAGCGACCGCTGTCCTACGACCCGCCGACCGGCGCGGTGCGGGTGCTCTGAGCCCGCGTACGACGCCGTGAGCTTGGGACCGTTGCCTCGGGGGCAGCGGTCCCCTCGGCGTACCCGCTACTCGGCCTGCCCCTACCGGAGTTCACCGCTCTGCTGAAAGGCTCTTCTCTCAAGGTTCTCAGGTTCGGCTGACCACTCAGCCGGACACCAAACCCGAGGAGAGCAACTCATGCCACGTGTCTTCGTCCAGGGACGTCCCGTCGGCTCCCACCCCCGCCCCGCGCCCGAGGCCGGGCGCGGCCGGGTGCGCCGCGTCACCGAGGTCGGCGAGGAGGTCCTGCACCGGCCGAGCCGGGACGTCACCGAGTTCGGACCCGACCTCGCCGCGCTCATCGACGACATGTTCCTCACCATGTACGTCGCCGACGGAGCCGGCCTCGCGGCCAATCAAGTGGGCGTGGATCTGCGCCTGTTCGTGTACGACTGCCCCGACGACGACGGTGTCCGACATGTCGGGCACATCGTCAACCCGGTCCTCGACCCGCTCGAACCGGCCGGGCGCCGGCTGCTCGACGAGGGCGAGGGGTGCCTCTCGGTGCCGGGCGCGGTGATGGACGTACCGCGCCCCGACCGGGCCGTGGTGCGCGGGCTCGACAAAGAGGGCAACGCGCTCGTGATCGAGGGCACGGGGTACTTCGCGCGCTGCCTCGCCCACGAGACCGACCACGTCAACGGCCGGGTCTACCTGGACCGGCTCTCCAAGCGGGACCGCAAGGAGGCGCTGCGGCAGGTAGCGGACCGGCGGGACGAGGTGTTCGCCCGCCGGGCCGCCAAGGCGGCGGCGCTCAGCGGCTGATCACGCCTTCGGCGCCACCTTGCTCAGCCCGTTGATGATCCGGTCCATCGCGTCGCCGCCCGTGGGGTCGGTGAGGTTGGCCAGCATCTTCAGGGTGAACTTCATCAGCAGGGGGTGCGTCAGGCCGCGCTGGGCCGCGATCTTCATGACCTTCGGGTTGCCGATGAGCTTCACGAAGGCGCGGCCCAGCGTGTAGTAGCCGCCGTAGGTGTCCTTGAGGACCTGCGGGTAGCGGCGCAGGGCCAGTTCGCGGCTCGCGGGGGTGGGGCGGGCGTGGGCCTGGACGATGACGTCGGCAGCGATCTGGCCGGACTCCATGGCGTAGGCGATGCCCTCGCCGTTGAAGGGGTTCACCAGGCCGCCGGCGTCACCGACCAACAACAACCCCTTCGTGTAGTGGGGCTGGCGGTTGAAGGCCATGGGGAGGGCGGCGCCGCGGATCGGGCCGGTCATGTTTTCGGGGGTGTAGCCCCAGTCCTCGGGCATGGACGCGCACCACGCCTTCAGCACCTCGCGCCAGTCCAACTCCTTGAAGGAGTCGGAGGTGTTGAGGACACCGAGGCCGACGTTCGAGGTGCCGTCGCCCATGCCGAAGATCCAGCCGTAGCCGGGCAGCAGGCGGTCCTGGGCGCCGCGGCGGTCCCACAGTTCCAGCCAGGACTCCAGGTAGTCGTCCTTGTGGCGGGGGCTCTCGAAGTAGGTCCGCACCGCCACGCCCATGGGGCGGTCCTCGCGGCGGTGCAGGCCCATCGCGAGGGAGAGGCGGGTGGAGTTGCCGTCGGCGGCGACCACCAGGGGCGCGTGGAAGGTGACTTCGCGCTTCTCCTCGCCCAACTTGGCGTGCACACCGGTGATGTGGCCGGTGCGCTCGTCGATGATCGGGGCGCCGACGTTGCAGCGCTCGTAGAGGCGGGCGCCCGCCTTCTGGGCGTTGCGGGCGAGTTGTTCGTCGAAGTCGTCGCGCTTACGGACGAGGCCGTAGTCCGGGAAGGAGGCGAGTTCCGGCCAGTCCAGCTGGAGGCGTACCCCTCCGCCGATGATGCGCAGGCCCTTGTTGCGCAGCCAGCCGGCCTCCTCGGAGATGTCGATGCCCATGGCCACGAGCTGTTTGGTGGCGCGCGGGGTGAGGCCGTCGCCGCAGACCTTCTCGCGCGGGAACTCGGTCTTCTCCAGCAGGAGGACGTCGAGCCCGGACTTGGCGAGGTGGTAGGCGGTGGCGGAGCCGGCTGGCCCCGCGCCGACGACGATCACATCGGCGGTGTTTTCGGAGAGGGGCTCGGTCACGGCGGGATCTCCCCAAGTTCGGAATCTGCGTGCCGACGGGCACTGGACATGGGCAGTCTATTCAGCGCCACTGATCACCCGGCTGAAGGGCTGCCCCGTGAACCGAGCTCTCCCCGCAGTACGGCTGCGTGTCCCCACCGACGAGGACGCCGTCGCCTGGCACCGGGTCTTCGACCACCCGGACGTCATGGAGTTCCACGGCGGCAGGCCCGCGGAACTGTCCGTCTACGAGGAGCTCACCGCCCGCCAGCGCCGGCACGACGCGGAACGCGGTTTCTGCCTGTGGACGATGCTCGACGACACCGACCGGGTGATCGGCTTCACCGGCGCCCAGCCGTGGCCGCAGGACTGGGGCCCGAAGGGCGAGATCGAGATCGGCTGGCGGCTGGGGCGGGAGTTCTGGGGCCAGGGGTATGCCACGGCGGCGGCGGAGATGACCCTGGAGCGGGTGCGCGCGGCGGGCGTGCCGAGCGTGGTGGCGATGGTGCTGGCCCGCAACGCCCGGTCGATCGCGGTGACCCGGCGGCTGGGGATGAGCCTCGACGAGGTGTTCACCACGCCCTCACGCGCGGAGGAGGGGCACTGCTACCGGCTCGTACTGTAACTGAGAGTAACTAACAGCTACAGAACGACACTTGGCGCTTCCGGTCGGGACCGGACCGGGGTTACCCTTCCGGTACCGCTGGGGGTGACATCTGTGCGCTTAACGCCCAAAACACCTGAAGTGCGCGTGCCGCGGCTCGTCGGCCTGATGGCCGTGGACGCGCGCGAGACGGCCCAGGCCCGCGGCCTGTTCATCAACGCGCCGGACCGGCCCGACTTCCATCTCGCCGTCGTCGACTACGTCGTACGGCAGTACCCGCAGCCCGATGCCGAGGTGCCGCGGGACTCCATGGTCTACGTGTGGTTCGACTTCGGTGAGGGGGACGGCGGGGGCGGTATGCGCGAGCCGCGGATTCCGAGGCCGCCGAGCGGCGGGATGCAGCGCGAGCTGGACGAGCCGCCGGGCGACACGTTCTTCGCGACGGTGATCAGCTGACCGGGTCGACGGAACCCTTGAAACCGCGGTGCAGGGCCACGATCCCGCCGCTGAGGTCGCGATGGGCGACCTTCGACCAGCCGGCCTCGCGCAGTCGCCCGGCCAGCGCGCGCTGGTCGGGCCAGGCGCGGATGGACTCGGCGAGATAGACGTAGGCGTCCGGGTTCGAGGAGACCGCGCGGGCCACCGGCGGCAGCGCGCGCATCAGGTACTCGGTGTAGACCGTGCGGAAGGGCGCCCAGGTCGGGTGCGAGAACTCGCAGATGACGACCCGGCCGCCGGGCTTGGTCACCCGGTACAGCTCGCGCAGCGCGGTGTCCGTGTCCTGCACGTTGCGCAGCCCGAAGGAGATCGTCACGGCGTCGAACGTGTCGTCCTTGAACGGCAGCCTCGTGGCATCGCCGGCCGTGAGCGGCAGCCAGGGGTGGCGCTTCTTGCCCACCTGGAGCATGCCGAGCGAGAAGTCGCAGGGGACGACATAGGCGCCGCTCTGGGCGAAGGGCAGCGAGGAGGTGGCCGTACCGGCGGCCAGGTCCAGGATCTTCTGCGCGGGGCGGGCGTCGACCGCCTTCGTGACCTCCTTGCGCCAGCGGCGGTCCTGGCCGAGCGAGAGCACGTCGTTGGTGAGGTCGTACCGTTCCGCCACGTCGTCGAACATCGAGGCGACTTCGTGCGGCTGCTTGTCCAGGGATGCGCGGGTCACGGGCCCATTGTGGCAGTAAGGGCCGGGCACCCCGAAGGCACCCGGCCCATAGGGCCTGTCCGAGCACCCGCGCCGAAGTGGAGACTCACCCCGGCAGCAGCTGAGGTTTCTTCTTCGCCGCCACGTCCTCCACCCAGCCGCAGAGCAGGATGAAGACGGCGATGAGGATCCAGCCGATGCCGAACATGAACCACTGGCTCTCCAGCGGCAGCCACTTCTCGAAGGCGGGCACCTTCCAGAACTGGTCGGTCAGCGGCACCGCGAGCACCAGCGCGATCTCGTGCCAGAGATAGATCGTCACGGCCCGGGAGTTGAAGATCGTGACGACCCGGTCGAGGCGCTTGAAGCGGGTCAGCCAGGCGAAGTCGATGTTGAAGTAGGCCTTGGCCCACATCAGCAGCATGACGTAACCGGCGGACCAGTAGGTCTGGGCGAGCGGGTTCTCGTCCAGGTCGTAGGTCCCGGCCTCGGCCTGGTGCGTGAAGGCGTACCAGCCGCCGAACACGATCGCGGCGACCGACAGCGTCACCACCAGGAAGGGCTTCAGCCTCTGGAGCACCCCGTCGCGGTGGGCGAAGCCGAGGATCCAGCAGAAGAGGTACGTCGACAGGTCCCACAGGGCGTTGCCGAAGCGGTTGTCCGGCCCCGACCACACGTACTTCAGGACGACGATCGGCACCAGCGTCAGCAGCAGCACCGGGATCGGCGCCTTGCGGAAGATCCACAGCAGCGCAGGGGAGAGCAGCACGAACCACAGATACGTCCGCAGGTACCAGAGGATCTCCCAGGCCTGGAGCCCCCAGGAGTTGCCCGGCGGATCCCCGACCGGCACCACCCAGAAGACGATCTGCCAGCCCGGCATCCAGTCGTGGATGAGCATCGCCAGGACCACGAAGAAGCCCCAGAACCAGAACGGCGGCAGCAGCCTCCGCATCCGGCTCTTGACCACCTTGAAGGCGGGCCGCTCCAGCGACTTCGCCATCAGCGTCCCGGCCAGCCCGAACATGATCCCCATCGAGGGGAACACCATCCCGCACCAGGCCCACCCGAAGGTGTGGTACGTCACGACCCGGATCAGCGCGACGGCCCGCAGGGTGTCGAAGTACCGGTCCCGACCGGCCGGTTTGGGCGCGGGCGCCGGCTCCTCCACAGCCGCCTCGACGACCTCCTCGGCAACCGCCTCGGCCTCCGGCCCGGACTGCGGCTCGACCGCCGGTTCCGACTCTGGTTCCGACTCCGGTTCTACGACGGGAAGCGGCGCCGTGGCGTACACCGGCTGCCCGTAGTCGACGTACTGCGGAGGCTGTTGCTGCTGTTGTGGATACGGGTACGGCTGCTGCGGCTGGCCGTATCCGTCGTAGCCGTAGGGCTGTTGGGGGTACTGCGGTTGCTGGGGGTACTGAGGTTGCTGGGGCTGTCCGTAGCCGCCGTACCCATGCTGCTGCTGTTCCCAGGTCATGAGCTCGCCCCCGCCGGTGTGCCGACCTCGCCGGTGCGCTTGAGTTTCTGCCAGCGCAGCCGGCCGCCGGTCAGGGCGGTGATGCTGGAGTGGATGAGGACCAGGTACATCATCTGGCGGTAGGCCAGTTGCTGGAGCGGCATCATCAGCAGGTAGCGGTACTTCTCCCGGTCCAGCCTGAACGCGTAGGCCGCGCACAGGAGTTGGATGGCGAGGACCGCGAACCACATCGCGAGGGACGCCCAGAAGTCGACGAAGATCATCGAGTAGACGGTGAAGACGTCGATCAGCGGGGCGAAGACCGGCGTGATGATCTGGAAGATCACCACCAGGGGCATGCCGACCCGGCCGAAGCGGCCCGAAGGACCCTTGTCCGTGAGGGACTTGCGGTGCTTCCACAGGGCCTGCATGGTGCCGTAGGACCAGCGGTAGCGCTGCGACCAGAGCTGCTTGAGGGAGGCCGGGGCCTCGGTCCAGGCCCTGGCGTGCTCCTGGTAGACGACCCGCCAGCCCTGGCGGTGCATGGCGATGGTGATGTCCGTGTCCTCGGCGAGGGTGTCCTCGCTCATGCCGCCGACCTGGAGCACCGCGTCACGGCGGAACGCGCCGATCGCGCCCGGGATGGTGGGCATGCAGCGCAGCAGGTCGTACATGCGGCGGTCGAGGTTGAAGCCCATCACGTACTCGATGTGCTGCCAGGCGCCGATGACCGTGTTGCGGTTGCCGACCTTGGCGTTGCCCGCGACCGCGCCGACCTCGGGGTCGGCGAAGGGCTGCACGAGCTGCCGTACGGTGTCGGGTTCGAAGACGGTGTCGCCGTCCATCATCACGACGATGTCGTAACTGGCGCTGCGGACGCCGTTGTTGAGGGCGGCGGGCTTGCCCGCGTTCTCCTGGCGGATGACCCGGACGTTCGTCATGCCGAAGGAGCGGGCCGCCTCGCGGGCGATCTCGGAGGTGCCGTCCGAGGAGCCGTCGTCGACGACGATGATCTCGATCGGGTGGGTGCTCTTCGCCAGCGACTCAAGGGTGTTGGCGATGCACTCCTTCTCGTTGTACGCCGGGACGATCACCGTCACCGGGCGGGTGACGGTCGGACCCCAGCTGAACCGGCGTTTGTTGCGCTGTCTGTAGTGGCGCCGGGCGAGGACCAGCATCATCCCGAACCGGCCCATGACGGCCACGCCGACGACCGTGAGGCCGGCCGCGAGTCCCGGCACCACCCATTCGGCGACCGTGACGGCGTAGATGAGCGCCTTGCCCTCGTAGAGGGTCATGCCGGTGGCCTCGCGGTGGGCGCCCTGCTGGACCGAGATCCCGCGGGTGCCGCTGCGGGTGCCGCCCGTGCCGCCGACGGCCGAGCCGACCGTCTGGCCGCCGGACGTGCCTCCGCCGGACGTGCTGCTGCCGGGCGCGCTGCCGTCGGCGTTGACGGACGGCGCGGCGGAGGGCGCGGCGGAGGGCTGCGCCCCGGCCTCCACGGTGCCGGTGCCCGAACCGGCGGCGGCACCCGCGCCGGTGCCCGCGCCCGTGCCGTTGGCGGCCCGCTGGGCGGAGGCGTTCTTGGCGATGGCGCCGCTCACCGTGGTGAACGTGTAGCCCTTCGCCTTCATCTTCTCGATGTACTTCGGCAGCGCCTTCATGGTCTGCGAGCGCACCCCGCCGGCGTCGTGGAAGAGCACCGAGGAGCCCGAAGTCCCGGACGGCGTCGCCCACTTGATGATCTTCGCGACACCGGGCTGCTTCCAGTCGTCGCTGTCGGTGTCGACGAAGACGCTGGTGTAGCCGGAGGCGCCGAGCTTCTTGTAGACGGGGTAGCTGTAGTTGTCGATGGCGTCCGTCTCCGAGGAGTACGGCGCGCGGAACAGCGTCGTCGTGATGCCGGCCGCGCCCGCGAGCGCGAGCTGGGTCTGCTCCATTTCCCGCTTGACGCGGGCGTCGCTCTGGTAGGAGAGGTCGACGTGGGTGAAGGTGTGGATGCCGACCTCGTTGCCCTGCGCGACCATCTGCTTCACGATGTCCGGATAGCGCGAGACCATCGAGCCCACCAGGAAGAACGTGCCCGGCACGTCGTACTTCTGGAGGATCTTCAGGACCGTGGGCGTGTAGGTGGGGTTCGGTCCGTCGTCGAACGTGAGGACGATGGTCTTCTTCGGGATGCTCTGGGTGACCGGCTTGCCGTCCCGGAAGGTCAGGATCGGGCCGCCGTTGAGCACCTTGTCGGGGACCTTGCTGGCGCTCGCGCCGTCCCGGACGCGCTGGTCGCCGCCGACTTCCGCGCGCAGGTAGCCGTCGAGCAGCATCACGCAGGTGAGGCCGAGGAGAAGCAGCAGGGCGAGGATCACCCGGGGGCGTTGCAGCGCGGCGGCCTTGCCGGCCGCGCGCTCCATCCGGGTGGGGGCGCGTCGGCGCCCGCGCGAGGGAGTCGTCGTAGTCATGGCTGCGGTGGCGCTCCGGTCAGTGTGCGGTGGCTGAGGAGGACGGGGCCGCACCCGTGGGGGTGCCCGAGGGGAGGTCGGTCGGGGCGCCGCTCGGAACACCGGAGGGCGCTACGCCGCCTCTGCCACCGTCGGGGCCGTAGCCGCCGCCGGGAGCCGAACCGGCCTGGCCGCCGCCGAAGGGCAGCAGCGAGGAGGGGTTGAGCGAGGTGCCCCAGCCCATGAACGCCATGCCGAGTACGAACGCGTACCCGAGGCAGACGACGCCCATGAGGAGGCCGATCCGGCGCAGCACCTTTGACCGGCGGCCGGAGTTGTCGACGAACACGGGGCCTTCCGCGGACCCGTTGCCGGCTTTGCGACGGCGACCGCGCGCAGAGCTGTGGTTATCGATGGCGGACTCGGATTGCATTCCCCAGACATTAGGTCGCCTTTATGTGACAGAAACTCTGGTTCTCTTGTGAGCCCGCCAAGAGAAACGCCGCAACCTGTGCCTTCACTTAGAGAACCCAGGAAATGCCTTATGAACGACCGGTGTCAGTAGTGTCCTCAATCTTCCGCTTCGTCGCCCGACTTGACCGATTCGAGCGACGATACCCGTGGGTTTCCTATGTTTTATCTGTCTTCGTAAGACACAGCCCCATGTGCTTCATTTAAGCTTCGGAAACCGACTCTGTTTCCATTCTGAGACAGAAATCACCGTCCCGAGACGAAAAGGGTGCATGCTCATATGAGGAGTTTCCTGAAACCGGCGGCCGGGCTCACCTGCTTGTTTGCCCTGACGGTCACCGGCTGCTCCTCCAGCTCCGACAGCTCGTCGGACGCGGCACCCAGAGCCACGGAGAAGGCCGACACCACGCCCTCCGAAAGCGCCTCTTCGACGTCCTCGGCCGCCGCGTCGGGCACGGCGTCGGGCACCGCCTACGCACCGTACGTCAGCGTCAGCACCGCCGCCGACACCGACAGCGCGGGCTCCCCGACGACGTACAACCTCGCCTTCGCCATCGCCTCCGGCAGCAGCTGCACCCCGAAGTGGAACGGTACGACCGCGATCGGCGACGCGGCCGTGAAGTCCCGGATCGCGGCGCTCAAGACGTCCGGCGCGAGCGTCCGGGTCTCCTTCGGCGGGGCGTCCGGCAAGGAACTGGCCGAGACCTGTACCAGCGCGACCGCCCTCGCGAAGGCCTACGGCGCGGCGCTGGACGCGGCCGGTTCGACGCAGGCCGACTTCGACATCGAGGGCGACGCGCTCACCGACTCGACCTCGGTCGCCCTGCGCTCCAAGGCGATAGCGCTGCTCCAGAAGGAACGCACCGGCCTCAAGGTCTCCTTCACCCTGCCCGTGATGCCGTCCGGTCTCGACTCCGACAGCCTGGCGCTGCTGGAGTCCGCGAACGACCACGCGGTCCAGGTCTCCACGGTCAACATCATGACGATGAACTACGGCGAGTCGTACACCAAGGACATGGGTGACTACGCGATCACGTCCGCCACGGCCGCGCACACCCAGTTGAAGAAGGTCTTCGGGCTCTCGGACGCGGGGGCCTGGCAGGGAATGGCGCTCACTTCGATGATCGGCGTCAACGACGTTTCCGGGGAGACGTTCTCGCTCTCGGACGCGGCGCAGGTGCGGAAATTCGCCGAGGAGAAGAGCATCGCGTGGGTGTCGATGTGGTCGACGTTCCGGGATCAGCAGTGCGAGAGCGGAACGTCGGACGACGACGCGGCCACCGATTGCAGTGGGGTGAAGCAGACGTCCGGGGCGTTCGGGGAGGCGTTCGCGGGATGACGGGAGAAATCCGCGCCTAGCGGCGTCTGTGCACCAGCCGGCCCGCGCACACCGTCGCGACGCACTCGCCGGCCTCGTCGAACACGGCGAGGTCGGCCCGGCCGGGGTCGGTGGCGGTCGGGTGGGTGAGGATCAGGACGTCGTTGCGCTTCGCCGCCGACCGGAGTTCGGCCGAGTCGACGTACCGCTCCAGGACGGCCGTGGCGCCCGACTTGAGGACGGCGTGGACGCGCTCGCGCGGGCTCGGGGCGTCCGGGAGCGGGCCCTCGTGCACGCGGGCGGGACCCAGGGTGCCCGGCCAACTCCGCACCCGCGCGCGCGGGAAGCGCTCCTGGATCTCCGCCAGTGTGCCGACGCCCGCGATCCGGGTGCCCTCGACGGCGACGGCCCCGCCCCGTTCCGCCGTGTGAATGGTCAGCACGGCCGGGTCAGTTGGCCGACAGGAGCTTCAACTCGGGGTGCGCCGTGCCGCCTTCGATCGCCGTGGACGAGATGTGCGACATGACCCGCTCGTCGACGGGGTCGTCCGCCGGGTCGTCGTGGACGACGATGTGCTCGTAGGTGGTGGTGCGTTGGGCCGGGACGCGGCCCGCCTTGCGGATCAGGTCGATGATCTCCAGGCGGTTGGAGCGGTGCTTGGCACCGGCCGAGGAGACCACGTTCTCCTCCAGCATGATCGAGCCGAGGTCGTCCGCGCCGTAGTGCAGGGAGAGTTGGCCGACCTCCTTGCCGGTGGTGAGCCAACTGCCCTGGATGTGGGCGATGTTGTCCATGAACAGGCGCGCGATGGCGATCATCCGCAGGTACTCGAAGAGCGTGGCCTGCGTGCGGCCCTTCAGGTGGTTGTTCTCGGGCTGGTAGGTGTACGGGATGAAGGCCCGGAAGCCGCCCGTCCGGTCCTGCACGTCACGGATCATCCGCAGGTGCTCGATGCGCTCGGCGTTGGTCTCGCCGGTGCCCATGAGCATGGTGGACGTGGACTCGACGCCCAGCCCGTGCGCGATCTCCATGATCTCCAGCCAGCGCTCGCCGGACTCCTTGAGGGGCGCGATGGCCTTGCGGGGGCGCGCGGGGAGGAGTTCCGCTCCGGCACCGGCGAAGGAGTCGAGACCGGCCGTGTGGATGCGCGAGATCGCCTCCTCGACGGAGACCTTCGAGATGCGGGCCATGTGCTCGACCTCGGACGCGCCGAGGGAGTGGATGACCAGCTGGGGGTACGCGGCCTTGATCGCGGCGAAGTGCTTCTCGTAGTACTCGACGCCGTAGTCCGGGTGGTGTCCGCCCTGGAACATGATCTGCGTGCCGCCCAGTTCGACGGTCTCCGCGCAGCGGCGCAGGATGTCGTCGAGGTCACGCGTCCAGCCCTTGGCGGTGTCCTTCGGAGCGGCGTAGAAGGCGCAGAACTTGCACGCCGTGACGCACACGTTCGTGTAGTTGATGTTCCGCTCGATGATGTACGTCGCGATGTGCTCCGTACCCGCGTACCGCCGCTTGCGTACGGCGTCGGCGGCGGCGCCGAGCGCGTGCAGCGGGGCGTCGCGGTAGAGGTCGAGCGCCTCTTCGGGGGTGATGCGCCCGCCCTCGGCGGCACGGTCGAGGACGGACTGAAGCTCGGCCTTCTCGGTCACCGGGAGGTCCCTTTCGTCAAGGGTTGTGGACGGACCTCGCCAGCCTACGCCAGCGGATTTCCCACCCCGACCTCAGGCCGTGCCCGCCCTGACCTCAGGCCGTGTACGCGCCGACCAGCAGACCGAGGAGGGCGCCCGCGAGCAGAAACGGCCCGAAACGGACATCGGCCCGCCGTCTCCGGCCGAGGACACCCCCGTAGCGCCCATGGAACCCGTAGCGCGCATAGAACCCGTAGCACCCCCTGAGCACGAACCCCGCGAACGCGCCCAGCATCAGCGTCGGCCAGCCGTACCACCCGAGGGCCACGCCCGCGCCGACCGCGAGTCTCACCTCTCCCGGGCCCAGACCGCCCCCGCCGGGGTCGAGGCGGGACAGCCCGTAGTACCCGGCGCCGAGCGCGAGCGCCCCGAGCAGCGCGGTCGTCCAGTGTCCGGCGTGTTCGGGCAGGAGACGCACGATGCCGAGGAGGGCGAGGGCGACGCCCGTGGCCGGGAGCGCCAGGTCGGTGGCGGCGGGCAGGAGCGCGATCGGCGCGAGCAGCAGCCAGACCGCCAGTTCGGGTCTGATCCCGGTGGCGACGGCGAGGGCCACGCACACCAGGACCACGAGGAGCGCGGTCCCGGCGCCGCGCCGCCCGGCCCGCGCGACCACCGCGCCCGCACCGGCGCCCCACACTCCCGCGAGGGCGATGAGCACATGGTCGTAGTCCACGCGGCGGCTACCCGACCTTGGAGAGGCGGGCGGTCGGGGAGCCCTCGGCGGAGCTGTCCGACGCGTAGGTGAGGTCGTCGCCGGTGGGGGTGAGGGTGACCGTGTGGGCGGCCTGGTTGCACACGTCGCGGTTGGTCTTCGCGCCCGCCGCGCTCGCGACGAGCCGGGTACTGGTCACCTGCTTCAGGGTCAGTACGTCGTCGCAGACGCCGCCGAGCTGGTCGGTCTGCCGCAGGACACCGAGCTGCTGCCCGACGCTCGCCCTGGAGACGGTGAGCCGGAAGGTGCCGTCCGGGAGGGTGCCGCCGAGCGCGGTGCCCTCGCCCTCCCAGGTGCCGAGGTAGGCGGCGGGGACGGACTGCGCCGAGGTGGCGCCCGGCGAACTCGGCGCACGGGTCGGCTCGGCGCTGGTTCCGGTACTGGTTCCGGTGCTGGGCTCCGTGCTGGGTTCGGCGCCGGACGTGCTGCCCGGCCCGCCGGTCGAGGTCGCGCTGGGGGCCGAGCCCGCGGAGGTGTCCGTGCCCTTGTCGCCCGGCAGCATCCGGTACAGGAAGACGGAGCCCACGGTCACCGCCGCGAGCGCCCCGGCGACGGCGAGCGCGAGGGTGCAACTGACCCTGCGCCCACGGCCGTCGGCCCCCGGAGCGGCCGTGGCGGCGAGGGAGACGGAGACCTTCCCCGGGGCGCGGTCGGGCGCCGGGGGAAGGGTGTCGTGCGGGCGCGCGTCACGGGGTTCGGGCACGAGACCGGGCGTGACCGTGGGCGGGACCGGCATCACCGGCGCCGGCCCGAACACCCCCGCCCCTGTACCTCCGGTCGCGCCGACCCCCGCCCCCACCGAGGGGCTGCTGAACCCCACCGGCCCGGACGGCAGCCCCTCGGCCACCCCCGCCGCTTCAAGATTCAGCAGCTGTACGGCACTTCGGCTGACCTGCTCGACCAGCGCGCCCGGCAGCCAGCCACCGGCGACCAGCCGGGCGGCGCCCTCCGGGGCGAGCCGCCGGGACACCTCGCCCGGAGTCGGCCGCGAGGCAGGGGTCTTGGCGAGACAGGCCACCGCCAGCTCCCGCAACTCGCCGTCCGTCCGGCCCAGTTCGGGCTCCTCGTGGACGACCTTGTAGAGCAGCGCGGCCGAGGAGTCGCCGGGGAATGGGGACTCCCCCGTGGCCGCGTACACCAGCACCGCCCCCAGGGAGAAGACGTCCGACGCGCCGGTCGCCCCCTTCCCGAGGATCTGCTCGGGGGCCATGTAGCCGGGCGAGCCGACGGAGACACCGGTGGAGGTGAGGGAGGCCGTGCCGTCCGTGGCGCGGGCGATCCCGAAGTCGATGAGGAGGGGGCCGTCGAGCGTGAGGAGGACGTTGGACGGCTTCACGTCCCGGTGCACGAGCCCCAGTTCGTGGACGGCGGTCAGCGCCTCGGCGAGCCCCGCGCCCAGCGCCCGTACGGTGGCCGTGGGCAGGGGGCCGCCGTCCGCGACGGCGGCGGCGAGCGACGGACCGGCCGCGTAGGCGGTGGCGACCCACGGCACCGCGGCCTCCGGATCGGCGTCCAGGACGGGCGCGGTCCAGGCGCCGCCGACCCGGCGCGCGGCGTCGACCTCGCGGCGGAAGCGGGCGCGGAACTCCTCGTCGAGCGCGAAGTGCGGATGCACGATCTTGACCGCGACCGTACGGCCGCCCGCGCTGCGCCCGAGATAGACCCGGCCCATCCCGCCGGAGCCGAGCCGTCCGAGCAGCCGGTAGGGCCCCACGACCGTGGGTTCGTCGCTGCCGAGCGGTTGCATGCCGTCCACCCCTCCCCCGTACGACTTCCAGCAGGGTAGTGCGCGGTGCGCCGCCGTGATTACGGCTGGAGCAGATCCACCGTCACGTCGGCCGGGAAGCCGGTCGTCGCGCCCACCCGGCGGGCGAACTCGGTGACCGCGGCGAGCTGGGGCGCGCCGAAGCGGAAGTCGAGGGTGGTGAAGTAGCGCTCCAGGACCTCCTCGTCGAAGTCCTCCCAGCGGGCGGCCTGTTCGGCGACCTTGCCGACCTCTTCGAGGGAGAGGTTGCGGGAGGCGAGGAAGGCCTCGTGCACCTTGCGGGTGATGACCGGTTCGCGCTCCAGGTAGTCGCGGCGGGCGGCCCAGACGGCGAAGACGAACGGCAGCCCGGTCCACTCCTTCCAGAGCGTGCCGAGGTCGTGCACTTCGAGCCCGAAGCGCGGCCCGTCGAGCAGGTTGGCGCGCAGCGCCGCGTCTCCGATGAGTACGGCGGCCTCGGCCTCCTGCATCATCAGGCTCAGGTCGGGCGGGCAGGTGTAGTAGTCGGGGCGGACGCCGTAGCGCTCGGCCAGCAGCAGCTGGGCCAGGCGCACCGAGGTGCGCGAGGTGGAGCCGAGGGCGACCCGGCGGCCGTCGAGCTGGTCCAGCGGGACCTGCGAGACGATCACGCAGGACATCACCGGGCCGTCGCAGCCGACGGCGATGTCGGGGAAGGCGACCAGGTCGTCCGCGTTGCGGAGGAACTCGACGAGCGTGATGGGCCCGATGTCGAGGTCCCCCTGCACCAACTGCTCGCTGAGCTTCTCCGGGGTGTCCTTGGTGAGCTCGAAGTCGAGGAGCGTGCCCGTTCTCGCGAGCCCCCAGTACAGGGGCAGGCAGTTCAGGAACTGGATGTGGCCGACGCGCGGCCGGGTGCGAGAATTGTCCACAACGTGAGGCTAGACCTCATGAGGTACGCTCCATACTTCGGCCCCACAGTCAAGCCTCTGGCGATCTTCAAACGTCCGGGTGATGTGATCTTGGCCTCTATTGCTTTCGGCTGCCCGCGTGCTAGGCTCGCCGCAAGTTGCAGTTTGGTTTCCCTTGCAGTACAGAGCCTGCGGAGCATGTAACCGCAGGCTCTAGTCGTTTTCAGACGTATGCAGTAGTGCGGGACTTGTTTTCACACTTGCAGGGTTCTGGAGCAGGGCAACCCTTTGGGCCCAAGGAGGGCTTATGGCTACCGGAACCGTGAAGTGGTTCAACGCCGAAAAGGGCTTTGGCTTCATCGCCCAAGAAGGCGGCGGCCCCGACGTCTTCGTTCACTACTCCGCGATCAACGCGAGCGGCTTCCGTTCGCTGGAGGAGAACCAGCAGGTCTCCTTCGACGTGACCCAGGGTCCGAAGGGCCCGCAGGCGGAGAACGTCACCCCCGTCTGAGTCACACGATCGTAGTTATTCGGTCTCGGAGCCTGGTGCTTTGATCCGGAACAGATAGCAGTACCCAAGGAGCCCCGTGCCGTCAGGCAACGGGGCTCCTGCCTTTGCCTCCGGCGGTCGGGCGGAGAGTGTCGGTGCGGCAGCTTCGCCGAGCTGGTCGGTGCGGGCGGAGGCGTAGAAGTAGGCGAAGGCGTGGGTGGAGAGGTAGGCGTAGGCGAAGGTGGAGAGGTAGGCGCAGGCGACGGTGTTGGCAGGGGTGGGCTGGTCGCTGACCTCGGTTGTGGGCCGGGGCGGACGACCGCGTATCTCGCCTCGCTCGGGCTGGACGTCCTCGGGGTCGACCTGTCCGGGGCGATGCTCGCCATCGCCCGGCGCGAGAACCCGGGCCTGTGCTTCCGGCAGGGTTCGATGCTGGAGCTGGACGTCCCGGACGGGGCGCTCGCGGGGGTGGTCTCCTGGTACTCGTCCATCCACACCCCGGTGGACCGGCTCCCGTCACTCTTCGCGGAGTTCCACCGGGTCCTGGCACCCGGCGGTCATCTGCTGCTCGCCTTCCAGGCCGGCGACCGGCCCCTCACCCTCGACCGGCCCTTCGGCCACCCGGTCCGGCTGGACTTCGAACGGCGGCGGCCGGAGGCGATGGCCGGGCTGCTGGAGGCGGCGGGATTCACGCTGCGGTCGCGGACCGTACGGGAGGCGAACCCGGAGCTAGGCGAGTCGTCACCGCAGGCGTTTCTGACCGCCCACAAGCCGGTCCCGGTTCGCCAGAGCCCGGCGGGCGCCGACCTCGCTGGGGTATTCGCGGACGGTGAAGGCGGCGGCCAGTGTGCCGAGGCTCCAGGCGAAGAGTGACGGCACGACCGGGATCACGAGCAGTGCGGGGATGAGCGCGGCGCGGCCGAGGTTCTGCCCGCGCCGGGAGTCGTAGCGCCTGTCCGTCCAGGCCTGGGCGGGGGTCGGCGGGTTCAGCAGCTTCTCGCGGATGGCGCGGCGCTGCCGCATCCAGCCCCGGGCCGCGAATCCGCACGACGCGGCCACCTGCGTCCAGTCCCACACCACGCGCGGGGCAGGGGGCAGGTGGACGCGGAAGGACCGGTAGAGCTCGACGACGACGGCGCACATCATGGCCGTCAGCACGAGCCAGAGGAGCGCGCCGGAGGCACGGCGCAGCCAGTAGCCCGCGCCGCGCCGGTACCAGGTCCTGCCGAGTCCGGGGAGCTTCGGGATGTCGGGCGGGATCATGTTCCGGAGGGGTGCTCCTGGAGCCAGCGGCGGGCGCCGACCTCGCTGGGGTACTCGCGGACGGTGAGCATGGCGGCACACCAGCCGACGGCCCACGCGGCGAGCGCCGGCAGGACGGGGGCGGCGAGGACCACCGCGAAGCGGCCCACGAGGGCCAGGCCCGTCGTACGGCGGGCCTCGGCGCGCTTGCGGCTGCGGAACTCGTCGGGGGCGGGCGGGTCCTGGAGGTCCCGGTGATGGCTCCGGCGCTGCACGACCCAGCCCCAGACGGGCGCGCCGCAGGAGGCGATCACCTGCGCCCAGTCCCACACCGTGCGCACGCCCGGCGGCAGCACCGTCCGGAAGCCCCGGTAGAGGCTGATCGCGGCAAAGCAGAGGAAGGCCATGACGAGCAGCAGGAGTACGGCGGTGCGCACCCGCCGCAGCCAGTAGCGCGTCCCGCGCTCGTACCAGGTCGTGCCGAGCCCCGGCAGGGCCGGGATCCTGGCGGGCGTCCGGGAGGCCGCGTCAGAAGAGGCTTGTGACCCCATGCCACACGTCCTTTCCCAGTCGTTCGAAGTCCTGGCCCGTCTCGGACAGGACGTTGCCGGTGCCGTGCAGCACTCCGCCGACCACACCGTGGTCGTGGATGTCCTCGCTCCAGTGCTCGTGCAGGGAGTGGTCGATGAGGCCGGTCGCTCCGATCACCACGAGGCCGCCGCCCGCGGCGACGGCGAGCGCGGGGACCTCGACGGGCAGGGCGGCCACCACGGCGGCGGTGGCCGCCGCGCCGACCACCAGCCCGGCCACGTTCGCACCTCCGTCCACGGCGACGGAGTGCTGCCAGGACCAGCCCTTGTCGTGGTCGTCGGATGCCTCCAGCAACCCGCAGGCACCGGCGGCGGCGACGTCCAGGACCGGGATCTCCTTGAGGAAGTCCGGCAGTTTCTCCAGGCTCTCGCCCGCGCGCAGCGCGTCCGCGGCGTCGGCCAGCTTGACGTTGAGGACACGGTCGTACGGGAGCTTCGTACTGCCGTTGTCCGCGGCGGCGATGTCGTCCTCCAGGGACCGCACCTTGGCGACCGCGTCGGCGTAGGCACCCTTGGCCGGAAGATCCTTCGGCAGGGCGCGGCCCGCCTTCTGGAACGCCTTGCGTTCCGCGCGGAGTTCCTTCTTCGCGGCCTGCGCCTGGGACCTCGCGTCGTCGATCTTCGTGCGGGCCTTGGCGCCGTCGACCCGGGTGTCCTCGGCGTCGAACGCGTACAGGCCCCGCAGATAGTCCGCGACGGTGACCTTGTCACCGGGCGACACGGCGGCGGTCACCTCCTCGTACAGTCCGGCGAGTCGGTCGGCGGCCACCAGCCGGGCCTGCTGGGCGGTGTGCAGAACCTCCGTGCGGACCGTGTCGTACTCGGTCATCGCGGAGATCGCCTTCTGTTCCGCGGCACTGGGCGGGTTCGCCGTGACCATGGACAGCGGCACGCCCTTGTCCCCCATGGGCACGCCCTTGCCCGTGGCGACGTGTTCGGCGTTCTGGAGGGCCGTCTCGCACGCGGACAGCGCGTCGGCGAGGGTGTCCAGGATCTCTCCGGCCGAGTGCACCAGTCCGGCGAAGGCACCGGCCGTCACCGCGTCCTCGGTGTACGTGGCGCGGAAGGACTCGGCCGACTCGCCCTTCCAGCCCGCGTCGTCGACGAGGGCGTCCACCGCCCGGGTGAGCGGGGTGATGACGTCGTCGAGCTTGTCCTTGGCGTTCTTGTACGTCGTGGCCATCGTGCGGAGCCCGCCGATGTCGCCGCCCACCCAGCTGTCGGTCATCGGCTCCTCATCCCGCCATCAGGTCTTCGAACACGCCGTGGACGTCGACGTCGTGCCGGTGGAAGGAGTCGCGGGCGTACGCGACCTTGTCGCCCCGGTCGTCCAGCCGGTCGGCGAAGCCGATGTGGAGGGCGACGATGAGGTCGGCGACCTCCTTGATGGCGTGGTCGAGGCCGGAGTCCCCGCCGCTCACCACGGGCGGGGACACCTGGTCGCGCAGCTTCCGGTAGTCCGTGGCCTGGTCGTGGAACGTCGTGGCCATCGAGGTCAGGTCGCTCATGACCGCTTTGAAGTCGGCCGACATCAGCGCACCTCCCGCGCGTAGGCGGCCAGATCGGCCGGTCGCCAGTTGGGTTGCCCGGGGGTCACCCGGGGGTCGAGCAGCACGGTGACTCCCTGTTCGGCGACGCCTTCGGCCAGCGGGCCGAGGGAGGTGGCGACCCACGGCTGGGCCTCGCCGAGCGCGCCGACCAGCTTCTCCAGGGTGGTGAAGGCGAAGGCCGCGGTCCCGTTCGCGTCGGTGGGGTGCGCGAAGAGTTCGTACGCGATGAACGGCACGCGGACCGGCCGCCCGTCGTCGTACGTCGTGTCGACGTACCGAGGATGGGCCGGCACGAAGACGGGTGTCTCGTACGGCGGAACCCCCGGTCGCGGTCCCGGCCGCCCCGCTGTCGTCGGGTCCGGGGGCGGGGTCGCCTCCGCGTAGTCGAGCAGGCTGGAACGGCGTGGCTCGGGCGCGGCCGGTGTCGTCGGGTCCTGCGCGTACTCAAGAAGGCGTGAACGGTTCGGCTCCCCCACCGCCGTCTCCTCTTCCCCGTGATGCGCTGTGATGCGCTGTGATGCGTGTTCGCGCCATCACAGTAGCGACCGGCCGAGGAGGCAAATCCGGCTATGTCCGCCCTGTGGGCCCGTTGCATGCGCAATGCATACGGCCGCTTGGGCACGGCCTGGTCATCCCTTGACCGGTTGATGACCTGGCCGTGCCCGTGGCGCCGCGCCCCCTACAGCGCCCCCGCCAGATCCAGCGCCGCCACATACCCGAACGTCATCGCGGGGCCGATCGTCGAGCCCGCGCCCGCGTAGCTGTGGCCCATCACCGCCGCGCTCGCGTTGCCCGCCGCGTACAGGCCGGGGATCACCGAACCGTCCGCCCGCAGCACCCGCGCCCGTGCGTCCGTGCGCATGCCGCCCTTGGTGCCGAGGTCGCCGGGGACGATGCGGAGGGCGTAGTACGGGGGCAGCCAGAGCGGGGCGAGGCAGGAGTTGGGGAGGATCGCGGGGTCCGTGTAGTAGTGGTCGTAGGCGCTGTCGCCGCGTCCGAAGTCGGTGTCCTTGCCGCTCGCCGCAAGGGAGTTGAAGCGGGTGACGGTGGCGCGGAGGGCTGCCGCCGGGACGCCGATCGAGGAGGCCAGGGCGTCCCAGGTCCACGCCTTGTACGCCGCGCCCGAGCTGTACCAGGCGTCGGGGAAGGGGAGCGTCGGCAGGATGTCCCGGAAGAGGTAGCGGTTGCGGTAGTTCTGGTCGACGATCAGCCAGGCCGGGATGTCGGGGGCGGTGGGATCGCGGTCGTACATCGTGTGGACGACGTCGCTGTAGGGGGCGGCCTCGTTGACGAAGCGGGCACCGGCCTGGTTGATCAACAGGCCGCCGGGGAGGGTGCGTTCGGCGAGGCAGAAGTACGGGTCGGCGGGGAGCGGGATGGCCGGTCCCCACCAGGCGTCGTCCATCAGCGCGAGCGCGGCGCCCGCCCGCTGGCCGGCCAGGATGCCGTCGCCGGTGTTCTCCTTCGCGCCGACCGTCCAGTCCGTGCCGATGGGCCCGCGCTGGTACTGGGCGCGCATGGCCGCGTTGTGCTCGAAGCCGCCGGAGCCGACCACGACCCCGCGCCGGGCCCGGACCAGTCCGGCGGTTCCGTCGCGGGTGACGACGGCTCCGGTGACCGCGCCGCCCTCCGTGTACAGGTCCGTCAAAGGGGTGTTGAGCCATACGGGCACCTGCGCGGACTGGAGTCCGGCGCGCAGTCCGGCGGCGAGGGACTGTCCCATGGTGAGCGGCTTCTGTCCGAGCAGGGCCGCCTGTGTGCCGCGGGCCAGGCACGCGGTCGCCACGGCGGCGCCCTTGGCGTTCACGGCGGCCAGGTCGAGCCATTTGTAGTCGGCGCTGAAGACGACCATGCCGGCCGGGACGGCGAGGTACGGCGGGTTGAGGTGGGCGAGTTCGGCGCCGAGGATGTTGCCGTCGAGCTGGTCGGGTTCGATGGAACGGCCGCCCGGGAGACCGCCCGGCAGCTCCGGGTAGTAGTCGCTGTAGCCCTCCATCCAGCGGAAGCGCAGCGGGCTGTTGGCCATGACGAAGGAGATCATGGCGGGGCCGTGGGCGAGGAAGGACTGCTGGCGGTCGGCGGAGACGTCGGTGCCGACGACCGCGGCGAGGTAGGTGGCCGCTTTGGCGGGGGTGTCGGGGACTCCGGCGGCGAGGATCACCGGGTTGTTGGGGATCCAGATCCCGGCCCCCGAGCGGGCGGCCGAGCCTCCGAAGGTCGGCGCCTTCTCGACCACGACACAGCTGAGGCCCTGCTGGGCGGCGGTCAGCGCGGCGGTCATCCCGGCGGCTCCCGACCCGATCACCACGACGTCGTAGGTGCCGAGGAGGGGAAGGTCGGCCGCGCGGGCCGAGGAGGGGACTCCGGCGACGGCGAGCGCGGCGACCGCACCACCGGCCAACACGCTTCTTCTGCGCGGGAGTTCCGCATGTGCGTCGGTGTTCGGGGTCATGGCCGCTCCAGCCCGACGGGGAAAGGGGCTGGGAATGTCGCGCGGGGGTCTTGTGAAGTCAATAACCAGGCCTGCACCAATACGCCAAATCGCCCCGAACGGCGCTTAGTTCGCGTACAGCGCCTCGACATCCTTCGCGAAGTCCCGCATCACGACCTCGCGCCGCAGCTTCATCGAGGGTGTCAGATGGCCGGCCGCCTCGGTGAAGTCCACCGGGAGGACGCTGAAGCGGCGGATGGACTCGGGGCGGGAGACGAGCTTGTTGGCGTCGTCGACGGCGCGTTGCAGGACCGATCTCAACTCCTCGTCCTGGACCAGGAGTTCGGCGGGGACCGGGTGTTTGCCGTTCATCTGGCGCCAGTGGGTGATGCCTTCGAGGTCGAGGGTGATGAGGGCGGCGACATAGGGGCGGCGGTCGCCGACGACGATGCACTGGGCGATCAGCGGGTGGGAGCGCAGCCAGTTCTCCAGCGGGGCCGGGGCGACGTTCTTGCCGCCGGCGGTGATCAGGATCTCCTTCTTGCGGCCGGTGATGGTCAGATAGCCGTCGTCGTCGAGGTGGCCGATGTCGCCGGTGGCGAGCCAGCCGTCCTGGGAGGCGGGGGCGACCCCTTCGCCGTGCGGGTCCCAGTAGCCCCGGAAGACCTGGGCGCCGGCGAGCAGGATCTCGCCGTCTGAGGCGATCCGGACCTTGGTGCCGGGCATCGGCCAACCCACCGTCCCCAGCCGGGGTTTGAGGGGTGGCGTGCAGGTGGCCGCCGCGGTGGTCTCGGTGAGGCCGTAGCCCTCGAAGATCTCGATGCCCGCGCCGGCGTAGAACGCGGCGAGACGGCGGCCCAGCGGGGAGCCGCCGCAGATGACGTAACGGAGCTTGCCGCCCAGGGCGTTGCGGATCTTGCGGTAGACGAGCGGGTCGTAGAAGGCGCGGGCCGTCTTCAGCGGGCCGCTGGGGCCCGAGCCCTTGCCGGACTGGCGGGCCTCCAGTGCCTCGCCGTAGCGGCAGGCCACGTTGGTGGCGCGGTCGAAGACCTTGCTCCGGCCGCCCCTCTCGGCCTTGGCGCGGGCGTTGTTGAAGACCTTCTCCAGCATGTACGGGATGGCGAGGAGGAAGGTGGGCTGGAAGCTCGCCAGGTCCGCGAGCAGGTCCTCGGACTTGAGGCTCGCGGCGTGGCCGAGGCGGACCCGGGCGCGGATGCAGGCGACCGCGACCATCCGGCCGAAGACATGGGAGTAGGGCAGGAAGAGGAGGGTGGAGGGTTCCTCGTTCTGCTTGTTCTTGAAGACTCCGTAGAGGAGTTCGATCGCGTTGTCGACCTCGGCGAGGAAGTTGCCGTGGGTGATCGCGCAGCCCCGGGGGCGGCCGGTGGTGCCCGAGGTGTAGATGACGGTGGCGAGCGTGTCGGGCAGCAACACCCCGCGGCGTACGGCGACTTCCTGGTCCGGGACGGTCCGGCCCAGTTCGGCCAGCCGGTCCAGGTGGCCCTTCTCGAAGACCCACATGTGGCGCAGGTCGGGCAGCCGGGGTGTCTCCGGGCCGAGCGAGGAGGCCTGTGCGACGGTCTCGGCGGCCATCGCCACCGCGCCGGTGTCCTGGAGGATCCAGCGGATCTGGAAGAGGGAGGAGGTCGGGTAGATGGGGACGGTGACCAGACCGGCCGCCCACGCGGCGAAGTCGAGGAGGGTCCACTCGTACGAGGTGCGCGCCATGACCGCGATCCGGTCGCCCGGCGCGAGGCCCTCGGCGATCAGTCCCTTGGCGACGGCCTGCACCTGCTCGGCGAACTCGGCGGCCGTGACGTCCACCCAACTCCCGTCCTCCGCCTGCCTGCTGAGGACCAGGTGGTCGGGGGCCGCCGCCGCGTTCTCGAACGGCACGTCGGCGAGCGAGCCGTGGGTGGCCGGCGGCACCAGCGGCGGTACGGAGACCTCGCGCACGACGCCGTCCAGCCGTCGTATCTCGGGCTCGACGAGTACGGGCACGCCGTCGTAGTCGTAGCCGGACGGGTACGCGAGGGACATGGCAGCTCCTGAGGCGCGCAGCTTGTACCGCTCTGCTGCATTAGGTACGCATGGCGCGTACCGAGGTGTTCATCCAGACCCACGGCCGGGTGTTACCTCGGGTCAGGTCGAAGATCGTACGGGCCCCTCGTGGGGACTTTGTGCGGGTTCGGGGGTGGTACGGAGCCGGGCCTGTGCAACCTCGGCGGGTTCGCAGGGCTTTGTCGGCCATGCGCCCGCCAGGTGCGGCCGGTGCGTCGCCCATGCATCCGCCATGGGTCGTCCGGCTCGCCCCACTTGGACTTACCTGCGGTAACCTTACTCCGAAGTAAGCCGAAAAGAGCCGCCCAGGACACGACCCGGGAGTGGGACATGGCCGACCCCTATCCGCCGCTCACCGAGACCCCCGCGCTCACCCCGCTCCTGCTCCGCGGTGCCCTCCTCTCCCCCTTCAAGCGGCCCCGCGCCGACGCCGAGTTCCCCCGCACCCGGCTCGTGCTGCCCGGTGTCCGCGTGGACCTGGGCCGGCTGGCCGCCTACGAGCGGGTCTGCGGCTTCCCGACCGGCGACGACGCCCTGCCCGTCACCTATCCGCACGTCCTCGGCTTCCCGCTGGCCATGCGCCTGATGAGCCGCCGGGCCTTCCCGCTGCCGCTGCTCGGCCTGGTCCACACCTCGGTCGAGATCACCCGGCACACGGCGACACCCGCCACCGGGGAGTACGAACTCACGGTCTACGTCGACGAGTTGGCACCGCACCGGCGCGGCACGCAGGCGACGGTCAGCACCGAGATGCGGACCGGGGACGCCCTCGTCTGGGAGTCACGGAGCACCTATCTCGCCCGGCACCGCACCGAGGACCGCACACCCAGGCCCACCGAGGAGCCGAGCCCGCTGCCCACCGTCGCCGAGTGGCGGCTCGGCGAGGACGTGGGCCGGCGCTACGGCGCCGCGTCCGGCGACCGCAACCCCATCCACCTCTACCCGCTCACCGCCCGCCTGTTCGGCTTCCCGCGCGCCATCGCGCACGGCATGTGGACGGCGGCCCGCTGCCTGGCCGCCCACGGGACCCCCGAACGCGCGCTGGTCCGGGCCGAGTTCAGGGCACCCGTACTGTTGCCGGGCACCGTCGAGTACGCGGCGCTCGACGACCGCTTCGCCCTGCGGGACGCGACCGGCCGGATCCACGTGGAGGGGTTCGCGCGTCCGGCCGTTGCCTGAACCCGAATGAACACTGGGCGAACAAAAAACGTCCAGTTCTTTGCGGTCTCTCGCGAAATCCCAGGCGAACAAAGGGCCCTTGAGGATTCCGCACAGGAAAACCCCAGCTCACCCAAGGCACTTTCAAGACATCGCTCATACGTTCCTCAGGGTTCCTTCTTACCCTCGCCTCACTTCGCCGGACCCGCCAGGAAGGGCCCCTGAGCCATGCCGCCCAGACGCATCGCCGTACTCGCCGACTCGGACACCCGCTGGAAGTGGGGCGCATCCGTGGCACAGCAGATCGCCCCCGGGCACGCCCTCGACGCGTACTTCCTGCGCGGCCGGTCGACCCCGACCGAGCGGCAGCTCGCCGAGATCGGCATCGAGCCCGACAGCCGGCGCGAACTCCCCGCCGCCGAACTGGTCGACGACGCGGAACTGGCCGACGCCGACATCGTCGTCATGGCCGTCTCCGGCGGCACGGTCCTCGCCCTCACCCACAGCCTCGGCCTCGCCTGGGCCGGCCGCGAGCACCGGCCGATCACCGTCACCGGCTACGTCGGCGTCGTCTACGAGAAGATGGTCGACGGCCTGCTCACCCGCGGCGGCAGCGACATCGTCCTCGCCAACTCCACCTACGACGCGCACCGGTTCGGCGCCGCGTTCGCGAGCGTCGGCGTCGACCCGGACTCGGTCGTGGAGTGCGCGCTGCCCTTCCTCGGCGGCGAGCCCTACCGGCCGTCCACCGAGCGGCCGTTCACCCTCACCTTCGCCGTCCAGCCCTCCGTCCCCAAGAGCAAGCAGGACCGGCTGCGGCTCCTGGAGCGGGCCGCCGCGCACGCCCGGCGCCACCCCGACCGCCAGGTCCTGATGAAGCTGCGCAGCCTCCCCGGCGAACACACCACCCACGTCGAGGCCGACCCCTACCAGCTCCTCGTCCAGAGCCTCGCCGAACCCGCCCCCGCCAACCTCCAGTTGGTCTACGGCAACATGGGCGAGGTCCTCGACCGCACCGACCTCCTGGTCACCGTCAGCTCCACCGCCGCGCTGGAGTCGATGCAGCGGGGCATCCCCACCGCGATCCTCACCGACTTCGGCGTCCGCGAGGCGCACGGCAACCACTACTTCATCCACTCCGGCTGCCTGGCCTCCTGGGACGAACTCGACGCGGGCGCCCTGCCGTTGCCCGACCCCGCCTGGGCCGACGCGCAGGGCATCGGCAAGAGCGACCCCTACGCCGCCGCCCGCACCCGGGTGGCCGCGCTGCGCGCCGCGGGACCGCTGCCGACGCTGCGCCCCTACTACACCCCCGAACGCGCCGGCATCTACCTGAGCGGCCTGCTGACCCGCAACGGCTTCGACGAGAAGGGCCGCCCGCTCGACACCCCGCTGGGCGCGGGCGGTTCGGGCCGGGTCAAGCGAGCCGTACGGGGAGTGGCCCGGCGCGGCGCCAAGGCGGTGTACCGGGTGGGCTACCAGCGGGTCGCACCGACACTGCGCAAGTGGGGAGCCGTCTGAGGCGGGCCGGGAACGGGCCTACGGCCGGTCCTCGGGGCCGGCCGGCGGGGACCAGGGGCGCCCCTCCACCAGGTTGCCCAGGCCCGCCCAGGCGAAGTTCATCAGGGTCGCCGCCGTCTGCCGGGCGGTGACGCCCTCGGTCGCGTTGGACCAGGCGGCGAGCGACTCGGCGGCACCGACCAGCGCCTCCGCGAGACCGGCCACCTCGCGCTCGGCGAGGTCGGGGTCGCGGTCGCGGTGCGCCTCGCGGGCCGTGATGGCGATCAACTCGGTGACGAACGCGACGAGTTCGGCGCGCAGCGCGGCCACCTCGGCCGCGAAGGGCTCACCGTGGGTGCGGGCCTGGAGATGCAGGACGGACCAGCCGTCCGGGTGCTGGGCGGTGTGGGTGAAGAACGCCCGCAGTCCGTCCCAGAGTTGGCGGTCGGCGGGCGAACGGGTGTCGACCCCGGCCCGCACCGCCTCGGTGAGCGCGTGCCCCTCGCGCCGGATGCACGCGGTGAACAGGTCTTCCTTCGAGTTCAGGTAGAGATACACCAACGGCTTGGACACGCCCGCCAGTTCGGCTATCTCGTCCATCGACGCGGCCATGTAGCCGCGCTGTCCGAAGGTCCGCACGGCGGCGTCGAGCATCTGCTGCTCACGGACCGCGCGCGGCATCCGTTTGGTCTTCACGGCACCCATGGGGGCAAGGGTAGTTCGACCCCAGGTGTCAGGAAGTCTGGCCCTGCGGGTGGGGCGTGGGCTGGGCGGCGTCGACGGTCTCGTCCTCCTGGCTGCGGTTGGCGTCCAGGTTGGCCTTCATCCGGTCGACCCGCTCGACGATCTGCACCGAGGCCTGGTCGCGCACCCCGCGCAGCACCACGAAGCTGATCGGCGCCGAGATCACCAGCGCCAGCAGGACGATCCACATGCCGTTGGACTCACCGAAGCCGCGCGGGAAGACGCCGAGATAGACGAGGCCCCAGACGACGCCGAGGCAGCCCGCGAAGACTCCGAGGCGCCACAGGGTGTAGCGGAACATCTCAATCCACTCTTCCGATTCGGGACAAGGGCATCCATCAGTGAAGCACGGTGCCGCACGGATCTTGCAAGGGGGTCACAGCAGGGGCAGCAGCATGAAGATGTCGTCCCGGTCGTCCCCCGGCGCGACCCGGATCGCGCCGGGCACCCGGCCGACCTCCTTGTAGCCGCAGGAGCCGTAGAACCGTTCCAGGCCGTGGCCGCCCCGGCAGGTGAGGCGGATCGCCTCGATACCGTCGATACCGCGGGCCGCCTGTTCGGCGGCGGCCAGCAGGTCCCGTCCGTAGCCCTGGCCCTGGTGGCGGGGGTGGACCATCACCGTGTAGAGCCACAGCCAGTGCCGCATCAGCCGGTGGGTGTTGAAGGCGAGGAACACGGTCGCGGCGACCGTGCCCGTCTCGTCCCGGCCGACCAGCAGCCGGGTGCGGCCCTCCGCCATCGCGACGAAGTGCTTGATCAGCTCGGGCCGTATCTCGTCCGCCGTGACCGGCGCGACGAAGCCGACCGAGCCGCCCGCGTTCGACACGTCCGCCCACAGGGCGAGGATCTCCTCGCGCAGGGCAGGGGTCGTCGCGGGATCGAGTTCGAAAGTGAGCGCCATCGTTCCGTTCTCACACTCGCATCGGCTGCGGGGACTCGCGCCGCGCCGGGTCCGGGCCGTCGTACTCGCGGATGATCTCGTAGCGCGTGTTCCGCTCGACCGGCCGGAAACCGGCGTCCCGGATCAGGTCGAGGAGGTCGTCGCGGGTGAGCTTGTTCGGGGTCCCGTAGTTGTCGGCGTCGTGCGTGATCTTGTACTCGACGACCGAGCCGTCCATGTCGTCCGCGCCGTGCTGGAGGGCGAGTTGGGCGGTCTGGACGCCGTGCATGACCCAGAAGACCTTGACGTGCGGGACGTTGTCGAAGAGCAGCCGCGAGACCGCGAAGGTCTTGAGGGCCTCCGCGCCGGTGGCCATCTGCGTGCGCGCCTGGAGGCGGTTGCGGACCTTGCCGTCCTTCATGTCCACGAAGTCGTGCTGGTAGCGCAGCGGGATGAAGACCTGGAACCCGCCGGTCTCGTCCTGGAGTTCACGCAGTCGCAGCACGTGGTCCACGCGGTGGCGCGGCTCCTCGATGTGGCCGTACAGCATGGTGCACGGGGTCTTCAGACCCTTCTCGTGCGCCAGCCGGTGGATGCGCGACCAGTCCTCCCAGTGCGTGCGGTGGTCCACGATGTGCTGCCGGACCTCCCAGTCGAAGATCTCCGCGCCACCGCCGGTGAGCGATTCGAGCCCGGCCTCGATCAGCTCGTCGAGGATGTCGCTCGCGCTCAGCCCCGAGATCGTCTCGAAGTGGTGGATCTCCGTGGCCGTGAACGCCTTCAGCGAGACGTCCGGCAGCGCCTTCTTCAGCTCGCTCAGCGACCGCGGGTAGTAGCGCCAGGGGAGGTTCGGGTGCAGGCCGTTGACGATGTGCAGCTCGGTGAGGTTCTCGCCCTCCATCGCCTTGGCGAGGCGGACGGCCTCCTCGATGCGCATCGTGTACGCGTCCTTCTCGCCCGGCTTGCGCTGGAACGAGCAGTAGGCGCAGGACGCGGTGCACACGTTCGTCATGTTCAGGTGGCGGTTGACGTTGAAGTGGACGACATCGCCGTTCTTCCGCGTCCGCACCTCGTGCGCCAGCCCGCCCAGCCAGGCCAGGTCGTCCGACTCGTACAGCGCGACGCCGTCCTCGCGGGACAGCCGCTCACCGGAGCGGACCTTCTGCTCCAGCTCGCGCTTGAGCCCGACATCCATGCCCTTACCTCTTCCTACGACAGACTCCGTCAACGGTACGCCCAACCCCCTACGCCTCTTCCGGCAGCTCCCCGACCCGGTTCTCCCACTTCGTGGAGAGCACGATCGTCGTACGGGTACGGGAGACGCCCTTGGTCCCGGACAGCCGCCGGATGGTCTTCTCCAGCCCGTCCACGTCCGGTGCCCGCACCTTGAGCATGAACGAGTCCTCGCCCGCGATGAACCAGCAGTCCTCGATCTCGCTGAGGTCCTTCAGCCGGGCCGCCACGTCCTCGTGGTCGGCGGCGTCCGACAGGGAGATGCCGATCAGGGCGATCACGCCGAGGCCGAGGGAGGCCGAGTCGACGGTCGCGCGGTAGCCGGTGATGACACCGGCCGCCTCCAGCCGGTTGATGCGGTCGGTGACGCTGGGTCCCGACAGGCCGACGAGGCGCCCCAGCTCCGCGTAGGAGGCCCGGCCGTTCTCTCTCAGGGCCTGGATGAGCTGCCTGTCCACCGCGTCCATGCGATCGATTGCCTTCCGGTGATGACGAGTGATGACGAGTAGTGCCAAGTGATGACGAGTGATGCCGAGTGATGAGACGACGACGAATTCGCGGGTGCCCTACGTCAGTCGCCGGTGGGGCGGGAACCCCCGAGGTCGCCCTTCCACCGGCGGTACAGATCGTGCTCGACGCCCGCCGCGTCCAGGACCCGCCCGGCGACGAAGTCCACCAGGTCCTGGATGTGGGTGGCGCCGGCGTAGAAACCGGGCGAGGCCGGCACCACGGCCGCGCCCAGGTCGTCCAGGGTCACGAGGTGGCGCAGCGTCTGCCCGTTCAACGGGGTCTCGCGTACGGACACCACCAGCCTGCGGCGCTCCTTGAGGGTCACGCTCGCCGCGCGCTGGAGCAGGTCCTTGCTCAGCCCGAGGGCGACCCCGGCGACACAGGCGGTCGACGCGGGCACGATCAGCATGCCCTTCGCGGGATACGACCCCGAGGACGGCCCCGCCGCGAGGTCGCCCGCGCTCCAGTGCCGTACGGCGTCGGTGTCGATGGCGGGCTCGAAGGTGCCGGGCTTGCCGTCGGCGCCGCGGGCCAGCCATTCGCGCAGGTCGTCCTGCCAGTGCGCGTCCCTGAACGAGATCCCCGTCTCGTCCAGCAGGGTGAGCCGGGACGCCCGGGACACGACGAGGTCGACACTCTCGCCCGCGTCGAGGAGCCCGCGGAGCACCGCAGCCGCGTATGGGGTGCCGGAAGCGCCGGACACCCCTACGATCCAAGGCGTACGCGGCGTCTCTCCTGGCTTGACTGGGTTCACGGGACCGAGCCTAGCTGGCGTCCCGGAACGGGAACCGGTCAAGGGGGCCGGGGCGTTCTTCTGTGGGGACGAGTGGACCGTGGGGGGTGCCATGTCCGGTACGGGCTCGGAGTGGTCGCAGGGCGACCGCGCGAAGGCCGCGGCCAAGCTGATGGTGGGCTGGATCGCGCTGTTGTGGCTGCTCGAAGTGGTGGACGTGGTGTCCGGCCACGCGCTCGACAGCCTCGGGATCGTGCCGCGCGAGCCGTCCCAGCTGATCGACATCGTGCCGGCCGCGTTCATCCACTTCGGCTTCGCCCATGTGGCGGCGAACAGTGTGCCGCTGCTGGTGTTCGGTTTCCTCGCCGCGCTGGGCGGGATCCGGCGGTTCGCCGCGGTGTGCGCGCTGATCATCGTCGCGGACGGGCTCGGCGTCTGGCTGATATCCCCGGCCCACACCAACACCGCGGGCGCCTCCGGCCTGATCTTCGGCCTCTTCGGCTTCCTCCTGCTGACCGGCTTCGTCGAGCGCCGCCCACTGGGCATAGCGGTCGGCCTGCTGATCGGCGCGATCTGGGGCACGTCGATCCTGCTCGGCCTGGCCCCCACCCAGTCGGGGGTCAGCTGGCAGGGGCATCTGGTGGGGCTGGTGGCGGGGGTGGGGGCGGCGTTCGTGTTCCGGCGCCCCGCACAACGCCGGCCGACGCTTCAGGCCTGAGGACGGGCCTTCGGGTCGACCGGAAGGTGCGCGGTGGGGATCTTCAGCCTGCCCAGCGGGGAATCGACGGTGACCTCGGGACCGTAGGGGACGGTGTCGCGGCCCCGGTAGCCGTCCGGGCCGGGGTTCCACATCGTGACGGCGTGGCCCTGGAGAGGGTCGAGGACCAGGTAGTTGGCGATGCCTCTGGAGGCGTACCACTGGGCCTTGATTTCGTAGTCGCGGCGAATGCTTTCCGGGGACACGACCTCGGCGACGAACTCGATCAGGTCGAACGGGTAAGCACTCAGGTTCTCGGCCTCCGCCTCGGCGGGAATGACAGCGAGGTCGGGACAGAACTCGTTGGCGTCGTCGAAGGGAAACGCCACATCGCTCACCACGGCCCAGCCCGGCGGCAGTTGGTCCTCAACGACCGCCCACAGACGCTGAATGGTCCGTCCGTGGAACGCCCTGACCGGATTCATCACGATGCTGCCCTCGACAATCTCCGTCAGATAGCCGGGGAACATGCCCTCCAGCTTGCTGAGCTGCGAGTGCAGGCGGTCGATGCCCGAGACGGTCACACTGGCCTCCCTGGGGGTCCTGCTCTCGATGGTAAGCCGCACGCTACTCACACGGTCAGCCCCCGAACCAGCAGATCCAGCAGCGCGCACACGAACAGGGCGATCCCGATGAACCCGTTGACGCTGAAGAATGCCCTGTTCAGGCGGGACAGATCGTGCGGGCGGACGATCGAGTGCTCGTACACGAACGCGCCCGCGACGATCAGGAGGCCGAACCAGTAGAACGCGCCCGCGCCGGTCGTCGCGCCGTACCAGGCGAGGAGGGCCGTGGTGATCGTGTGGCAGACGCGGGCGCCCCAGATGGACGCCGGGACGCCGAAGCGGGCCGGGACCGACATGACGCCGGTCTCGCGGTCGGTCTCGATGTCCTGGCAGGCGTAGATCAGGTCGAAGCCGCCGATCCAGATGCCGACGGCGAGACCGAGGATCACCGCGTCCCAGGACCACTCGCCGGTGATCGCCAGCCAGCCGCCGACCGGGCCCATGGCCTGGGCGAGACCGAGGATGGCCTGCGGGAAGTTCGTGAACCGCTTGCCGTAGGGGTAGACCACCATCGGGATCACCGCGATGGGGGCGAGCGCCAGGCAGAGCGGGTTCAGCAGGGCCGCCGAGCCCAGGAACACGACGAGGGCGACGAGCGCGCCGGTCCACGCGTGCTTGACCGTCATCGCGCCGGTCACCAGCTCGCGGTGCGCGGTGCGCGGGTTACGGGCGTCGATCTCGCGGTCGATGATCCGGTTGACGGCCATCGCGAAGGTCCGCAGACCGACCATGCAGATCGTCACCAGGAGCAGCCGCCCCCAGTGGATGTTCTTGTCCAGCTCGAACATCGCGGTCAGCGCCGCGATGTAGGCGAAGGGCAGGGCGAAGACGGAGTGCTCGATCATGACGAGACGTAGGAACGCCTTGGTGCGCCCCGGCTGCGGGATCGCGGCTGATGCGCTGCTCACGAAAGTCCGTACTCCTTCCACCGGCGGTCGACCTTCGCCGCCGTCTCCGGGTCCGACAGCACCATCTCGGGCCAGCCGCCGTCCCGTGTGTAGCCCTCCTCGGGCCACTTCCTCGTCGCGTCGATACCCGCCTTGCCGCCCCAGAACTGCTGGTAGGAGGCGTGGTCGAGATGGTCGACGGGTCCTTCCACGACCGAGAGGTCGCGGGCGTAGTCCGTGTTGCCGAGAGCCCGCCACGCGACCTCGTGCAGATCGTGGACGTCGCAGTCGGAGTCGACGACCACGATCAGCTTGGTCAGGGACATCATGTGCGCACCCCAGACCGCGTGCATCACCTTCTGCGCGTGCTTCGGGTACTTCTTGTCGATCGACACGATCGCGCAGTTGTGGAATCCGCCCGCCTCGGGCAGGTGGTAGTCCACGATGTCCGGCACGATGATCTTCAGGAGGGGGAGGAAGAAGCGCTCGGTGGCCCGCCCCAGCGGTCCGTCCTCCGTCGGGGGCCGGCCCACGACGATCGACTGGAGCAACGGCCGCTTCCGCATCGTGACGCAGTCGATGGTGAGGGCGGGGAAGGGTTCCTGCGGGGTGTAGAACCCGGTGTGGTCGCCGAACGGCCCTTCCGGCAGCATCTCGCCGGGCTCCAGCCACCCCTCGATGACGACCTCGGCCTGCGCGGGCACCTGCAACGGCACGGTCTTGCAGTCGACCATCTCGATCCGCCTGCCCGCGATGAACCCGGCGAACAGGTACTCGTCGATGTCACCGGGGAGGGGGGCCGTCGAGGCGTAGGTCACGGCGGGCGGGCAGCCGAAGGCGATGGCGACCGGCAGCCGCTCCCCGCGCCGGGCGGCGACCTGGTAGTGGTTGCGGCTGTCCTTGTGGATCTGCCAGTGCATGCCGATGGTGCGCTTGTCGTGCCGCTGGAGCCGGTAGAGCCCGAGGTTGCGGATGCCGCTCTCCGGGTCCTTGGTGTGCGTGAGCCCGAGGTTGAAGAAGGACCCGCCGTCCTGCGGCCAGGTGAACAGCGCGGGCAGCGCGTCGAGATCGACGTCGTCGCCGTGCAGCACGACCTCCTGCACCGGCGCGTCCTTGACCTTCTTCGGCGGTACGTGGGTCATCGACCCGAGCTTCCCGAAGGCGTCCCGCACCCCCACGAACCCCTGCGGCAGCTCGGGCCGCAGCAGTCCGCCGATCTTGTCGGAGATGTCGCCGTACGACTTCAGCCCGAGCGCCTTCAGCAGTCGCCGGTCGGTCCCGAAGACGTTCATGGCGAGGGGCATCGAGGACCCCTTCACGTTCTCGAAGAGAAGCGCGGGCCCGCCGGCCTTCTGGACCCGGTCGACGATCTCCCCGACCTCCAGGTACGGGTCCACCTCGGCCTTGATGCGCTTGAGGTCTCCCTCGCGTTCCAGTGCCCTGAGCAGGGAGCGAAGATCGTCGTAAGCCATGTGTCCAAGTATCGGCCACCCGCTAACCTGACCCCGTCACCGGGGCCGTCTCACCTCTCTGGAGAATCTCGCCGCCATGCTCAGGTATCTGCCGTTCCTGCTGGTCCTGGCTCTGTGGATCTACGCCTTCGTGGACTGCCTGAACACGCCCGAGGAGGATGTGCGGGGCATGCCGAAGCTGGCGTGGGTGTTCGTGATCCTGCTCTTCGGTGAGGTCCTGGTGGGCCCGGTCGCCTGGCTGATCGCGGGCAGGCCGCGGCGCGACCCGGCCGGGGCGACGGCCGCGCCGGGCCGGTGGGTCGCGCCGGACGACAACCCCGAGTTCCTGAAGTCGCTGAACAAGGACGACCCCAAGCCGGACCCCAAGACCGAGTAGCGAGCGGCGAGCAGCGAGCGGTACGTGCAGGTTGTACGCAGGTGGGCGGCCCGGTACGGACATCGCGCCTCTGGGCCCGGACCGGCCGGAACCGGACACTTACCTCGCATGACGACTGCTCCCGCCGACTCCACCGGCACCCTCGCCCCCGCCTACGGTGACAAGGTCATCGCCGTCGAGACGGCGGGCGCCGAGCCCATCCCCGACGCCGAACGGCACGGCAGCCCGCTCCAGTTGCTCTGGACCTGGGCGTCCCCGAACATCGAGTTCGCGACCGTCTACATCGGCGTGATCTCGGTCCTCTTCTTCGGCCTGAGCTTCTGGCAGGCGACCGCGGCGATCGTCCTGGGCACCGGCCTCGGCGCGATCACCCAGGGCTTCCTGTCGCTGGACGGCCCGCGCTTCGGCGTCCCGCAGATGGTGATCGGCCGCTTCTCCTTCGGCTTCCGCGGCAACATCATTCCGTCGGCGGCCAACGGCCTGGTGGCGGGCGTCGGTTGGTTCGCGGTGAACAGCGTGAGCGCGGCCTTCGCACTGAACACCCTGACGGGCCTACGTCCCCTCCCATCCCTCCTCCTGGTGGTCGTCGCCGAGATCCTCATCGGGTTCATCGGCCACAACTTCGTGCACACCTTCGAGAAGTACGCGTTCCCGGCACTCGCGGTGATCTTCCTGCTGGCCGGGGTGTGGACCTTCAAGGACGCGCACCTCGGCGGGGGCGGCACGGGCGGCGGCGTGGGCGGCTTCCTGCTCGCCTTCAGCGCGGCCTGGGGCTACGCGGCCGGCTGGAACCCGTACGCCTCGGACTACGCGCGCTATCTCCCGCGTACGGCGGACAAGTTCAAGACGGTTCTGTACCCCGCGCTCGGCCTGTTCGTGTCGGTGACGTTCGTGGCGGTGATGGGCGCGGCCTCGGCGACGCTGCTGGCCCCCAAGGACGCGACCCCGACCGCCGCCTTCACCGGTCATCTCCCGTCCTGGCTGGGCGACTTGGTGCTGATCGCGATCATCCTCGGCGCGATCTCCGCGAACGCGCTCAACGTCTACTCCGGCGCGATCTCCCTCACCGCCCTCGGCCTGAAACTCCCGGCGTGGCTCAACCGCAGCGTCCTGGTGGTGGTCTCGGGCGTGGCCGGTACGGCGGCGGCCTGGGCGTCCCTGTCCGACGCGGGCTCGGCGTACGAGGCGTTCCTGCTGGTCATCGCGTACTGGGTGGCGCCCTGGCTGGGCGTGGTCCTGGTGGAGCGCTGGTACCAGTCCCGCATCCCCACCGACGAGCTGTCCCCCCGCCTGACCGACCCCAAGTTCACCAACTGGCCAGGCCTGGCGGCCCTGTTGATCGGCATCGCGGTCTCGGTCCCGCTCTTCTCCAACCAGGAGGACTACGTCGGCTACGTCCCGAAGCACTGGCCGTCGTTCGGCGACAGCACGCCGATCGTCGGGTTCGTGCTGAGCGCGGTGCTGTACGTGGTGCTGCGGGCGGCGCTGCGGCCGAAGGGGCCTCAGGAGCAGCAGGCGTAGGACCGGCGACGCGAGCGGCGGCTCTCCGTCTCAGCCGCCGCCGAGCCGGATCGCCCGGCGTACGTCGCGGACGTAGGCCTCGGGCTGTTCCCAGGCCGCGAAGTGGCCGCCGGCGCGGTGTTCCACGTAGTCGCGGACGTTCAGGAACACCTCGGCGTAGCTGCGCGGTTCCGGCTTGGTGTCGTGCGGGAACACGGAGAGCACGGTCGGTGTGTCGATCCGTCCGGGGAGGGAGACGGGTTCGGTGTAGGTGGCGAAAGAGGTGCCGATCGTGCCGGTGACCCAGTAGGCGGTGACCCAGGTGAGGAGTTCGTCCGGGGTGAAGGCCGACTCGTCGGACCAGGACTCCAGTTTCTCCACGATCCATGCCGCGAGGCCGGCCGGTGAGTCGCCGAGGGCGACGGCGAGCGTGTTGGGCCGCGTCGACTGTTCGGCGATGTACCCGCCCTCGGCCCGGAACCACTGCGCCGCCCGGCCGAGATAGGCCGCCGCGTCGGGCGCGAGCGTCGCCGGGTCCGCCGTGAACGCGTGCTGCGGGGCGATGTTCGTGAGGTGCAGGGCGGCCACCCGGTCGGGGTGTCGGGCCGCCAGGAGTTCCGCGACGGTGCCGCCCACGTCGCCGCCGGACACCGTGTAGCGCGAGTGACCGAGTTCGTCGAGCGCGTCCGCGACGATCCCGGCGATCCGGTCGGCCGACATGCCGGGGGCGGTGAGCGGGGCCGCGAACGGGAAGCCCGGCAGCGCGGGAACCACCACGTGGGCGTCCGTGAGCAGCGGCAGGACGCGCTCGAACCGCAGCACCGAGTCCGGCCAGCCGTGCAGCAGCACGACAACCGGGGCGCCCGGGTCCGCCGACCGCTGGTGGATCACCCGCAGGTCGGTGCCACCGGCCCGCACCGTCACCCAGGGCAGGGCCTCGATACGGCGCTCGTGCGCGCTCCAGTCGTAGCCGTTCGCCCAGTGTTCGAGCAGTTCGTCGAGGCGGGTGCCGCGGATGCCGCGCGTCCCGTCGTCACTCCACGGGGTCGTGACCCGCCGCGTCCGCCCGAGCCGTTCCCGTATGTCGCTCATCATGTGTATCACCGTACACATGATGTGTATGCTTGTACACATGACATCGCGCAACGCCGCCGCCACGAGGCAGCGCATCCTGGAGCACGCACAACGACAGTTCGCCCAGTACGGGTTTACGGCCATCACGGTCAAAGGTGTGGCCGACGCGGCCGAGGTGTCGCCGAACCTCATCACGCGCTACTTCGGCGGCAAGGACGGCCTTTTCCTGGCGGCGACCCAGGTGAAGATCCCGGTCTCCGCCTCCTTCGACGGCGACCGTTCCTCGTTGGGGTCGCGGCTCGCGGCGAGCATCGTCCAGCGCTGGTTCGGCGCGCCCGGGGAGGATCCGCTGCTGGTCCTGCAACGCGCGTCCGGCGAACGCCCTGAAGCGGCCGAGGCGTTGGCCGCCTTCCTCGACACGAACTCACTGGAGCCGCTGCACCGCTATCTGCGCGACAGCGGCCTGGACGACGCGGACGCCCGCAGCCGGGCGGCGGCGATCGACGCGTTCGTGCTCGGCGTCTCGACCCGCCGCCGAATCCTCCGCGCCGAACTCGGCGAACCCGCCGAACTCCAGGCCTGGTTGAGCACCACCATCCAACGCCTCGCCGACGGGTGACACACGTCCGGCGGGGACGTCAGCGCAGCGCGTCCATGAACGCGGACCAGGCGGAGCGGGTCACGAGCAGCACGGGTCCTTCGGAGACCTTGCTGTCACGCACCGGCACGACGACGGGGGAACCGGGGGCGATTTCCACGCAGTTGCCGCCGTTGTCGCCGCTGTAGCTGCTCTTGATCCAGGTCGCCGCGTTGAGGTCGTGCCTGTCCATGGTGCTCGTACCCCTCCATCACGTCGCTGATCAGAGCGGCGGATTCGCGGGCTGACGGGATGTCTGCCCTGAGCACATCATAGGTCTGGCTGTGGCGCGCGAAGGTGGTCGGATCGTTGTTGAAGTGCCCACGGTCCAGGGACTCCGAGTACACCCACCGCCCCTCCGGCAACTCGATCAACGACATCGAGTTGCGGGGACGGATGAGTCCGAAGAGACCTGCCGGAGCCACCTGAATACGGATGTTGGGACGCAGACCGACACTCAGTAGATGGGCGCACTGGTCCCGCATGACCTCCGGACTGCCCACCGCGTTGCGCAGACAACTCTCGTCCAGAACGGCGACGTACAACGGGCCCTCGTCGGCCAGGAAGCGCGGTTGACGACTCAACCGAGCCCGGACACGCGACTCGATCTCGTCAACGTCCGTGCGGTTACGGCCGAACAGGGCATACGCATAGCCCCGAGTCTGCAACAGGCCTGGGATGACCTGGTCTTGATACTCCCGCAGCGCAACGGCCCGCCCATCCATCTCCGCCCGGCGCTCGAACCAGTCCGGATGCTGTACCTCGGGATACCAGTCGATCTGGCGCCACATCCGCAGCAACGCCCCACCCGTACCCAGGATTTCGTCGCACTTCTTCGCGAACGACTCCTGCGGGACCCGCGTCCCCGCCTCGACCTTCGCCACATGGGAACGGTCGCAAGGGATCTGTCTGGCCAACGCCTCCTGGGTGAGCAACTCGGCTTCGCGATAGAAGCGGAGTAAGTCGCCGAACAGCACCGCGTTACTGACTCCGCCCGTGGCCTCCGCATTTCGCTGGGTCACAGAACCCGCCTCCCCTCCGTGGCAATGGCCCAGTGGCACGCGTCAAGCATTGATACGCACCGTTCCCGCACGCGACTCTCTATACACCCAGAGTGATCAAGTGGCCCCGGAGCGAACATGGTTGAGCCAAACCCGAAGCAGATCGAACAAGGAACGCTCGTGCACGACTCCCGTACGAACAAAGTAGGTGAGTACCGGGGCAAGGCGGGCCCCTACGCGATGCTGCGCCCGGTCGGCGGCGGCCGGGAGTGGGAGACCGACCCCGGGTCGATCCGCCCGGCGACCCGGGAGGAACGGCTGAGCGCCAGCGTGAAGGCGGCCAACTCCCGCTCCGGCGAAGGGAATTCCGTGCCGTACGACATCGGGACGCCACCCGCGCCCGTCCCCGACTGTGCCGCCTGCGCCGAGCTGGCCGCACTCCGGCACGAGGCCCGTACCCGTGGCGACGGAACCGCCGAGACCGACGCGAACGTGCTGCTGCGCCGGCACCAGCACCGGGACCACGACATCCGGCACCGGCGGATCTTCCGGTTCGTGCCGTACGCGATCACGCAGGACCCGGCGGCGGAACCGGAGTACGAGGCGCGTTGCGTCTCGGGGGACGAGGCCGACTGCGGAGCCGGTTCGGGGCCCCGGGCCGACCCGGCGGACGTCGAGGAGTGGCAGCGCCGTCACACCCAGGAGACCCGCCACACCCGCTACCGCCGCAGCTTCGCCGACTACGCGGTGCTGGAGGCAGGGACCCCGGCCTGAGGCCCCCGCAGTGGCGGTCGGCCGGGTCCGCAGCCGTCCGTATCCCCCGGAACGGACGGACGCGGGACCCGGCCACAGCCCAGTGTGAATCGGCGCGTTGTCGGACCGGAAGCAGGTTCTCGAAACCTACTCTAGAAATTCACTCTAGAAACGAGCCCCCTCCCCCCTTCAGTCCCACACGCTGATCCGTCGCGCACAGATCGAGATCGACTTCCTCGGCTTGGTGCTCGCGTAGACGAGAACCCTGTCGGAAGCGCTCAGGCATGTCGTCGAGTTGACCGAGACGACCTTGTAGTCCTGGTCCCACGGCACGGGGAACTGGCACGACTGGACATATCCAGAACCCTTGCCTCCGTCCTCGACACGGATGCAGTCACCGGCCTTGGCACCGAAGATGTCCCGCGAGTCGACATGGTTGTAGAAGATGAAGGCGACGGCCAGCACGCCCCCGAGGAACTTCAGCAGACCGAGGCCGGACGACTTCCCCGACGCCGGCGTCGACACCGGTATCGGCGTCGGTGTCGGCGTCGGCTGGATCAGGCCGAGGACATCCCCGACCACCACCGTCCTGCCCAACTCCGGCCCCACCTGCCGGAGTTGACCGTCCACCGGCGCGACGACCGAGGCGCGCGTCCGTCCGTCGGTCACCGAGCACAGGGCCTCGCCCTTGCCGACCGTGTCCCCCGGCCGCCGGTGCCAGCGCGTCAGCGTCACCCGTCCCGCCCCGGCCAACTCCCCTGCCAGCGGCGGCAGTCGCACCGGTACGACCCCGTCCGCGTCCGCCCTCCGCAGGAACAGCGCGCCCATCGCGTCCGCGAGGTCCCCCAGCAGCGCCTTGCGCACCACCGTGTCCGACGCGTCCGTACCCTCCTGCGGCATGAGCAGGGTCGCCATCAGCGCGCCCCGCCGCACGATCATCGTGGCGACCTCGTCGGGATTCCGGCGCGCGGCCGGGTCGTAGGCCTGCGTGGCCGCCGCGAAGCGGTCCAGGAGTTCCGGCGCGGTCGGCCGGTGCGCCGGGTCCTTCTCCAGGCAGGGCAGGAGCAGCGCGGCGAGCGCCGGGGGCACGCCGGTCAGGTCGGGGTCCTCGTAGACGACGCGGTGCAGTACGGCGAAGGTCGTGCCGTCGCCGAACGGGGTCCGCCCGGTGACCGCGTGGGCGAGCAGGCTCGCGAGGCTGAACACATCCGATCTGGGGCCGACTTGGCCGTCCCGCACCTGTTCCGGGGACATGAAGGCAGGGGTGCCGATCACTCCGTGGGTGGTCAGCCGGGGCGACGCGTCGAGGGCGCGGGCGATGCCGAAGTCGATGATCCGGGGGCCGTCCTCGGCCAGGATCACGTTGCCCGGTTTGAGGTCCCGGTGCACGAGTCCGCAGGCGTGGATGGCGGCCAGCCCCTCGGCGAGCCCGGCGCCGAGCGCGGTCACGTTCCCCACCGGCAGCGGGCCGAACGCGGCCACCGCCTCCTGGAGCGAGGGCCCGGGTATGTAGGCCGTGGCCAGCCAGGGCGTCCCGGCCTCGGGGTCGGCGTCCACCACGGGTGCGGTGTAGAAGCCGCCGACCTTGCGGGCCGCCTCGACCTCGGCACGGAAGCGGCGCCGGAAGCCGGGGTCCTGGGCGAGATGCGGCCGTACGACCTTCACCGCGACCAGCCGCCCGCCCCGCGACCTGGCCAGATACACATCGCCCATGCCACCCCCGCCCAGGCGGCGCAGCAGGTCGTACGGGCCGATCCGGGCGTCCGCGCGCAAGGCTTCTGGCATACGGGCATTCTGGACGACGAACGGCACTATCGAAACTATCTTCTAGAAAACAGTTCTAGAAATTCACGGAGTCGGGGGTGACACTATGGAGCCGTGAGACGCAAACAGCAGCGGGGTGAGGCCACCTACGAGCAACTGCTGGACGTCGCCTTGCGCGTGTACGTGGAGTCCGGCGACCAGGGGCTGACCGTCGGCGCCGTCACCAAGGCGAGCGGGGTGAGCCTGGGCAGTCTCTACCACCACTTCGGCAGCATCGACGGCCTGTTGAACGTGCTGATCACGCGCTGGCTCGGCCGGCTGCTGGAGACCACGGCCGCCGCCCTTGTGGGCACGCGCTCGGCCCGGACCGGCATCCAGGCCGTCGTCACCGCCTACCTGGGCTTCGTGCGGGAGCACCACGACGCCGCCCTGCTGCTGCACTCCGCCGACGCGGACCGCCGGGGCATGGCCGACGGCAAGGGGCTGCGGGACGCGCAGGAGGCCCGGCTCTCGCCGCTCGCGCAGTGGGTGCAGGGATATGTGGACGCCGGTGAACTCGCCCCGCTGCCCCCGGCGTTGATCGAGGTACTAGTCCTCGGCCCGGTGATCGGCGTGGCCCGGCGCTGGCTGTCCGGCGTCGACGACGTCGACCTGGAGGAGGCGGCCCGGCTGCTGCCGGAGCGGATCTGGCGCTCGGTCGCCGCGGACCCGACGTAGGCGACTCCTAGGCCACCGTCCGCAGGCCCCGGGACCGCACCGCCCCCATCCCCCGCACCACCCGGTGCGCGCACACCGCGGCCAGCAACTCCCCCAGCAGATCGGGGTCGTCGATCTCCAGGCCGAGCAACGACTCGATGCGTTCGAGGCGTTGGTAGAGCGACTGGCGGCCGATGTGCAGGAGGGACGCGGTGCGGGTGGGCGAGCAGCCGTGGCGCAGATGGACCTCCAACGTCCGCACCAGGTCGCTGGGATGGGCCGCCTCCCAGGCCAGCAGCGGGCCCAGCGTGTGCTGCACCAGCCGGGCCAGCCGGTCCCGGTTCGCGTCGACGCCGCCACGCGTCAGCTCGCGCTCCAGTGCCAGGGCCCGAGCCGAGGTCACCAACGGGCCCTCCGGCAGGGCGGGTTCGGCCGCCGGGACGGTCAGCGCCAGCTCCAGCGTCGTACGGGCCGCCCGCAGGGTGTCGCTCCAGCGCAGCCAGCCGCCGCCCGCCTCGACCGCGTGCCCGACCGCGACCGTCAGGCCCGGGTCGGCGGCCGTACGGAAGGCCTCCTGCACGGCGCGGACCGGGTCGCCGGAGACGGCGGCGGGCAGGGCGAGCAGGGCCAGGACGTCCCCGGGGAACGCGGCCCGCAGAACACTCGCGCCGCCCAGCAGCCGCACCGCCCGGTCGACGGAGGCCACCTCGCGCGCGCCGTGCACCGAGACCCCGATCAGCCGGGCGCCCGGTCCGGGGTGGAAGCCGGCGAGGGCGGACCGCGCCTCGACCTCCGGCTGGTTGAGGGCGGCCCGGTCGGCGAGGTCGGCCAGCAGGGCGGCGGTGTGGTCGTCGCCCCAGGGCCGTACGACGGAACGGCCGGACAGGCCGCGGGCCACGATCGCCCGGTTGGCGGCCTCGGTGATCCGCACGAAGGGGACGACCCGGTGCAGGGCCAGCAGCGGAAGGCCCAGGCGGCGGGCCTCGTCGGTGACCTCCGGCGGCATCGTCGGCAGCGAACGGCCGACCTCCACGGCCAGACCGGACGCGCCCCGGGCCGCCAGCTCGCGGACGTAGCGGCGGCGGATCTCGGCGTCCGTGTCGGTGAGGCCGAAGCCGTTGGTGAGGAGGAGTTCACCGCCGTCGAGGAAGTTCGCGCCCTCGTAGACCTCGCTGGAGTGGACCCAGCGCACGGGACGGTCCAGGGCGCTCTCCCCGGCGAGGAGTTCGGGCTCGCTGGCCCGGACCGGGTCGAGGGACAGGACCTCGCGGAGGGTGAGTGCGGGCACGGGAACCTCCAGAGGCGCGGACAGTTCGTCCGGGTACGGGTTCCGGGGAGAGTACTTTCCGCACGTTGCCCTCGTGTTTCGGCCACTGGAGAGTGAACACATGAAGCCTTTGGATCAGGCACAAGCAAGCGGCTGGCTCGCCACCGCCGTCGAGGAGGCCCGCGCCGGACTCGGCGAGGGCGGCATCCCGATCGGCGCCGCGCTCTACGGCGCCGACGGCACCCTGCTGGGGCGCGGCCACAACCGGCGCGTCCAGGACGACGACCCCTCCATGCACGCGGAGACCGCCGCCTTCCGGGCGGCGGGACGGCAGCGGTCGTACCGGGGCACGACGATGGTGACGACCCTCTCCCCCTGCTGGTACTGCTCCGGCCTGGTGCGCCAGTTCGGCATCTCACGGGTCGTGGTCGGCGAGGCCACGACCTTCCACGGCGGACACGACTGGCTGGCCGAGCACGGCGTGGAGATCATCCTGCTCGACGACGCCGAGTGCACCGGCCTGATGCGCGACTTCATCAAGGACCACCCGGCACTCTGGAACGAGGACATCGGTGACTGAGCCCCGCATTCCCACGATCGACCTGCGCCCATGGCTCACCGGTGACGAGGAGGCCCGCAAGGACATCGCGCGTACCGTCGACGACGCGCTCCAGACCGCCGGGTTCCTGCTCGTCACCGGGCACGGGGTCGATCCGGTGCTGCGGTCCCGGATCCGGGAGGCCGCGCGGGCCTTCTTCGCACTGCCCGTCGGGGTCAAGGAGCCGTACTCCGCGAAGGTCGGCGGGCGCGGGTGGCTCGGGCCCGGTGCCGAGGCCAACGGGTACTCGGAGGGGACCGAGACCCCGCCGGATCTGAAGGAGTCGCTGACGTTCGCCACGCACCGGCCGTTCGAGGACCCGGTGGTCAACGCGGAGTGGTACGCGCCCAACGTGTGGCCGACGGAGATCCCGGGACTCCAGGAGCTGTGCGAGGAGTACCTCGACCGGATGGGCGAGCTGGAGAAGCAGCTGCTGTCGCTGCTCGGGGAGGCGCTGGGGCTCGAACCCGACTTCTTCTCACGGCACATGGACCATCCGACGTACGGGTTCAACATCAACTGGTACCCGGGAGCGGAGGTCGTCGGGGAGCCGGAGCCGGGGCAGTTCCGGATCGGGCCGCACACCGACTTCGGGACGGTCACCATCCTCGACCGGCAGGCCGGGAAGGGGGGCCTTCAGGTCTTCACCGACGAGGGCGGCTGGGAGGACGCGCCGTTCGATCCGGCCGCGTTCACCATCAACATCGGTGATCTGATGGCCCGTTGGACCGGCGACCGGTGGCGGTCGGGGCGCCACCGCGTGCTGCCGCCGCCCGCCGACGCGCCCGCCGAGGAGCTGATGTCGCTGGTGTACTTCGGCGAGTGCACCCCGGGCACGCTGGTGGAGTCGGTGCCCGCGCCGGTCGGGCGGGTGGCGTACGAGGCTGTCGACTCGCATGTGTATCTGCGGGAGAAGCTGGACTCGATCACCGTCGAATAGATCATCCACCCGGCCGCCGTTCCGACATTTTCGTAACTCAACGGACACCACCCGACCTAGTCCGAACCAACTCCCCCTATTTACCCTGGTGTTGATAGACAGGTTCGGGTGTGCAGGGCAACCGCTCAGGGGGAGACGCGGTGAGTAGAGGGCTGCACGGCCGCGGGGCGCTGTTCGAGGCACAACCGCCCGGTCTCGCCTCGCGCCTGACCGGGCTGCGCCCCTACCAGCTGCTCACCTCGCCGTACGAACACCCGGAGCCGCCCTTCGTGGTGCTCGCGGGCGCGCGCGGGCTCGGCAAGAGCACGGTGCTGGCGGAGCTGCGCGCCGCCTACCGCGGGCACACGCCGGTCGCCCTGATCGACTGCGAGGCCGACCGGCTCGTACGGCTGCCGGACGGGCGGCCCGCGGCGACCTGGTCGCCGGTGTGGCAGGCGCTGACCACGGTCGCGGAGCAGCTGCGGGAGCCGGTGGTGCACGGCGCCGGCGCCATCGATTTCCCCCGTCTGGAGGCCGGGCTGCTGGCGGTCTGCGCGACCGGCTGGGACGCCCGGGACGAGGACAGCGCCCGTGCGGAGGCCCGGCGCATCCTGCTGCTGAGCGATCCGGCCCGGCGCTGGTCGGTGATCGCGCAGGGGTGGGCGGCCAAGGTCGCCTCCCGGCTGATCGCCAATGTGTCCGGTACCGGTCCGGTCGGCCAGGCCTTCATCGAGGCCACCCTCGACACCCTGTTCGACGTGGTGTGGACGCCGAACGGGCTGCTGAAGGCGGGTGCCGACTGGTACCGCGACTATCCGGGCGCGAGCGGCGACCCCAAGCGCGGGCTGATCGAGATCGCCCGGGACTTCCGTGCCGACGGCACCTCCCGTACGGACGCCGAACGCTGGCTGCTGCGCGCCCTGTTGGCCGATCTGGGCGACACCTACCGGCGGCGCTGGGAGCGGCTGCGCCGGGTCGGGCGGCCGGTCGTGCTGATCGACAACGTGCAGTCGGGGCCGGGGCCGGGCCTGATGAAGGCCGTGCTGAAGGAGCGTTCCGACGGGGTCGGCGACCAGGTGGCGTTCTTCGCCGCGCTGCGCGGGGACCGGCATCCCGATCTGCCGGACGCGGTACGTCATCCGCTGCCGGAGGTGGCGCGGGCGAGCGGCTGGGTGCCGGGGGCCTCGGCGTCCTCGCGGGCCCTGCTGGTGACGCTGCCGCCGCTGACTCCGGAGGAGACCCGGCGGGTCGTCGCGGACGTGTGCGCGACGGAGCAGACCCGGGTCGAGGTGCCGCCCCAACTGCCGTACGCCATCCACCGGTTGACGGCCGGCAGTCCGCTGGGGGCGGCGCTGCTCGGCGAGGCGGTACGGCAGACCCGGCCCGTGGGGGCCGTGAGTCCCGGGGAGTTGCTGACGGCGGGGCTGAAGCCGGAGGGGGACGCGGCGGGTGATCCGCGGCCGGTGTACCGGGAGTTGCTGGACCGGCTGGTGGCTCCGGGGATCGCGGAGGAGCTGGCCGTGCTGGCCACCGCGCACGACGGTGACTCGGCGCGGGCGCTGGCCCAGGGGCGGCGGCTGCGGGACAGTTTCGGCGCGTCCGGGGTCAACCGGCTGCGTACCCAGCTGACTTCGGAGGGGCTGCCGCCGGCGGCGGGCTACTTCGTGGGCGATTCGTTCCTGCGCACGCTGCTCCTGCTGCGGCTGCATCTGGACGACGCGGACCACGGGCGGTGGCGGGCCGTGCACCGTTCGCTGCTCTCGTACTACGAGGGGCTGCCCGGCAGCCCGGACGCCCCGGGCCGGGCCCGCTACCGGCTGCACCACGAACTCGCCCTCGGCGACACGGCGGACGCGGTGGAGTACCTGCGGGACAACTTCCGTCTCGTCGCGCCGCGCGCGTGGCTGGAGACACTGCTGTTCGTGACGGCCGCGCCCTACTACCACGCGCACGATCCGCACGGCCGGGACATCGGCGCGGCCGGCGACCACCGCAAGGCCGTCGCGCTGGCCCGCACGGACGCCCAGGAGCAGCCGCCGGAGGGCGTGGACCCGGTCCTGCATCTGACGGTACGGCGGCTGCTGCACGCGGTGTGGCAGGTGACCGATCCGCTGGTGCTGCCGGACGCGGAGGTCGCGGACCGGATGCACTTCGACCTGGAGCAGCTCTCCACGGTCTGGCCGGCGGGCAGCGAACTGCTGTGGCGGGCGGCGCGGCAGTGGCCGGAGCACGCGCTGGCGGGCCGCCCGCTGCGGGTCCCGGCGGACACGGACGGCGGCGACGACGGAAGCGGGGGGCCGCGGTGAGGCGACGGCTGCGCGAGCTGTTCGAGGAGATCCGGACCATCCCGGTGTACCGGTACACGGCCCTGGTGCTGGCGGCCGTCCTGGTCGCCGGACTGGTCGTGCTGGTCCGCACGGCCCTGCGCGAGGACCGTTCCTGCGCGGCCGGGGTGGCCCGGCCCGAGGGCAGCGACGAGTGCGTGGGGGTGTCGACGTCCGGCTTCGACTTCGGGCAGCGCCGGCTCGCCGACACGGTCCGGGCGGTGGCGCGCGAGAACGCCAGGCTGAAGGCGGGCACCTATGTCTCGGTCGCGCTCTACGAGCCGTTCACCGCGACCGACACCGACACGCTGAACGATGTCCAGCACGAGTTGCAGGGCGCCTATCTCGCGCAGTACGCGGCCAACCACGACGACAACGGCGAGACGCCGTACATCCGGCTGGTGCTCGCCAACCCCGGTGCCACGGGCTCCCATTGGGAGCGGGCGGTGGACCGGATCGTGGCGATGACGACCTCGTCGGACCGGTTGCGGGCGGTCACCGGGATAGGGACCAGCACCGACAACAACAAGAAGGCCGTGGCGAAGCTGACCCGGCTCGGCGTGCCGGTGGTCGGCTCCTCCATCACCGCCGACGACCTCGCCAACGGGCAGCACGGCAAGGACCCTTACCCCGGTCTGGCCCGGGTCTCCCCCACCAACACGGACGAGGCGCGTGCGCTGACCTCGTTCGCCAAGGTGGCGGCCGACCGGGCGCTGCTGGTCTACGACAAGCCGGGCGACCCGTACACCAAGACACTGCAACAGGCCTTCACCGCACTGCTGAAGGGATCGCCGTACGGCTCCTGGCCGTTCACCCCGCCCGCGGACCGCAGCCAGGAGGGCAGTACGCCCAACACGTTCCGGCAGATCACCGACCTCGTGTGCGACACGGACGCGAAGCTGGACACCGTGTTCTTCGCCGGGCGGCACACCCAACTGCGCCAGTTCATCAACGCGTTGGGCCGCCGCGGCTGCCAGTCACGGAAGTTCACGGTGCTCAGCGGCGACGAGGGCTCGTACCTGACCGGCGACAGCCGCCTCGACACCAGCGCCCTCCAGCACGGGGTCTCCGTGCGCTACACCGCGCTCGCCCACCCCGACGCCTGGCTCAAGAACGCCCCGGCGACCGGGGGTTCGGCCCGGGACTCGGCGGAACTCGACAGGCTGCTGGCCGCCGCCAAGGCCGCTCCGGTGGGCCCGATCGGCCCGGTCGCCCTCGACGACGGGCAGTCGATCATCGCCTACGACGCGATGCAACTCGCCGTCCACGGCGTCCGCGAGGCCACCCCCGCCCAGCGGAAGATCCCGCCGCTGTCCGACGTCGGCCTCCAATGGCCGCAGGTCAAGGGCTCGTTGCGGGTGAGCGGGGCGAGCGGCTGGATCTGCCTGGACGTCCACGGCAACCCGTACGACAAGGCCGTACCGATCGTGGAACTCACCCCGAAGGGCACCGCGCGCTTCGTGAAACTCGCCTGGCCGGAGGGCAGGCCCCCGTCGAAGGAGTGCCTGCCTCCGGCCTAGGCGGCGTAAGGGAGGAGCGTCTCAGACGCCGGCGTAGGAGTGCTTGCCGCCGACGAAGATGTTGACGCCGTAGTAGTTGAACAGCCAGCAGCCGAAGGCGATCAGGGCCAGGTAGGCGGCCTTGCGGCCCTTCCAGCCGGCCGTGGCGCGGGCGTGCAGGTAGCAGGCGTAGGCGACCCAGGTGATGAACGCCCAGGTCTCCTTCGGGTCCCAGCCCCAGTAGCGGCCCCACGCGGACTCGGCCCAGATGGCGCCCGCGATGATCGTGAACGTCCACAGCGGGAAGACGGCCGCGTTGACGCGGTAGGAGAACTTGTCGAGGTTCGCGGAGGCGGGCAGCCGCTCCATCACGGAGGTGGCGAAGGCGCCCGGCTTGCCGCCGCCTGCCAGCTTGTTCTCGTAGCTGTCCTTGAAGAGATAGAGCAGCGTGCCGACCGCGCCCACGTAGAAGACCGCGCCGCAGATGATCGCGGTCGAGACGTGGATGTACAGCCAGTACGAGTGGAGGGCGGGCACCAGCTGGTCGCTCGCGGTGTACAGGACGGTGACCGCGATACCGAGGTCGAGGAGGACCGTGGTGACCAGGAACAGGCCGAGCCAGCGCACGTTCTTCCGGAGCAGCAGCAGCGTGAGGTACACACCGACGGCGACCGTGGAGAAGGTGATGTTGAACTCGTACATGTTGCCCCAGGGCGCCCGCTCCACCGAGGCCGCGCGGGCGAGGACACCGCTCAGCTCGACGAGGAACGCGAGCACCGTGAGGGACACGGCGATCCGGCCGTAGAGGTCGCCCTGCTCGTCCCCGCCGTGCGCGCCGGGACCGTCCGGCACGTCACGGGCGCCGGACGCGGCCCGGACCACGACCTTCGGCCGCTCCAGGACGGCGGTGCCGCCCGCACTCTGCACGGTCACGGCGGGCGCGCCCGCCTTCTTCGCGGCGGCACCGGTCAGCGCGGCGGCCGTACGGCCGATCTTGCTGCGGCTGCCGAAGGTCCATTCGGCGATGTACGCCAGGAAGGCCAGGGTGTAGACGGCCATCGAGGAGTAGATCAGCGTGTTGCTGACATTGGCGAGATGTTCGTTGGTGGCGGCGGCGAGATTCATCACTGCTGCTCAGCCCCTTCGGCGGGTACGGGGAGGTCTTCGTCGGTCTTCGTCGGGGCCCGGTCGTGCACGAGTGCCGCCAGGTCGCCGAGTTCCTCGGGGAGTTTCGCGGACTCGCTGCGGCCGAGCCCGGCCATCTCGACGACGGTGCTGCCGTCGTCGCCGGTGGTGGCGCGCACCCAGACCCGGCGGCGCTGGATGAACAGGGAGGCGGCCAGACCGAAGATCGCGGTGAGCGCGCCGGTCAGCGCCCAGTCGGTGCCGGGCTGCTGGACGACCTGGAAGCCCGCCCACTCCTTGATCTGCTTGTCGAAGGTGATCGACCCGGCGCCGTTCGGCAGGGTCATCGTCTCGCCGGGCAGCAGCTGCTGCTTGAGGATGTTGCCCTTGGAGTCCTTGAACTGCTTCAGGTTCTTGGTCACCAGCTGGTACACGTTCTGCGGGATGCCCGAGTTGACGCCCAGGTCGCCGTGGTAGCCGGTGACATTGAGCACCGGGTAGTCCAGCCCCGGGTACTGGGAGAACATCGTCCCGCTGCTCTTGGCGTACGTCGGCACGAACACGGCCGCGAAGCCGAGCTGTTCGGAGACGCCCTGGGCGTTCTTGTAGCCGTCGAGGACCTTGATCGCGCCCTGCGAGGTGACGTTCGAGTCGAGCGGCAGCATCGGCACGGCCTGGTGGAAGACCACGTTGCCCTTGCCGTCCCGGACGGTGACGACGGGGGCGTAGCCGTGGCTGACCAGATAGACCTTCGAATCGCCGATCTCCAGCGGCTCGTTGACCTTGATGGTGTGCTTCTTGGCCTTGCCGTAGGCGCCGACGCTGTAGGTGATGTCGGCCTGGAAGGTGCGCGGGGTGCCGCGGTTGGGGCCGGTGCGCTCGTAGGTGCCGACGAAGTTCTTCAGGTTGAAGCTGAACGGGACGAGGTCGTCGTCGCTGAAGAGGTTGCCGGACTTGAAGTCGTCGTACTGGGTGAGGGTGTTGGAGAAGCCGTCGCCCTCGACGATCAGCTTGTCGCCCTCGGACTTGAAGAGCTGGCCCCACGCGAAGGCGATCAGCATCACGATCAGCGCGAGGTGGAAGAGCAGGTTGCCGGTCTCGCGCAGATAGCCCTTCTCGGCGGCCACGGCGTCACCCTCGACGTGGGCGCGGAAGCGGCGCTTCTTCAGCACCGCGAGGGCGACCTCGCGGACCTGCTCCGGCTCGGCCGCGGTACGCCAGGTCGCGTAGGCGGGAAGGCGGTCCAGACGTCTGGGGGCGCCCGGCGGACGGCCGCGGAGCTGGCCGACGAACTGCCAGGTGCGCGGGACGATGCAGCCGATCAGGGAGACGAACAGCAGGACGTAGATCGCGCCGAACCAGGCGGAGCCGTAGACGTGGAAGAGGCCGAGCTTCTCGTAGATCGGGCCCAGCGTCTTGTGCGCGGCCTGGAACTCGGACACCTTCAGCGCGTCGGTGCCGGTCTGCGGGATCAGCGAACCGGGGACCGCGCCCAGCGACAGCAGGAACAGCAGCATCAGCGCGACCCGCATCGAGGTCAGCTGCCGCCACGTCCAGCGCGCCCAGCCGAGCACTTCACGGCCGGTCCAGGCGAGCCAGCCGGTCAGGCCGGGCTTCCGGTTGCCGCCGAAGGAACCGGGCATCGCGGTCTCGACGGGGGCCGTGGAGAGCTGCGAACCGGCCGCGCCGAGGTCCTGCTCCTCGCCCGCCGGGTTCCCGGGCGCTTCCGTGGACGTCTTGCTCATCGATCAGATCCCTACAGTGAAGCCGTCGGACCAGCTCTGCATGTCCTGCACCAGCGCGTCCCACGCGCCGGTGAGCAGCAGCACGCCGGTCACGATCATCATGGTGCCGCCGACGCGCATCACCCAGACGTAGTGGCGCTTGACCCAGCCGAAGGCACCGAGGGCCTTGCGGAAGGCGACCGCGGTGAGGACGAAGGGGACACCCAGGCCGAGACAGTACGCGACGGTCAGTACGGCGCCGCGACCGGCACTGGCCTGGTTCATCGACAGCGCCTGCACGGAGGCGAGGGTCGGTCCGATGCACGGGGTCCAGCCGATGCCGAACAGGGCGCCCAGCAGCGGTGCTCCTATCAGGCCGGTCGTCGGCCGCTTGTGGAAGCGGAACTCACGCTGGGTCAGCCAGGGCATCAGCCCCATGAAGAACACGCCCATGACGATCATGAGCACCCCGAGCGTCTTCGACAGGACGTCCTTGTTCTCCTGGAGCGTCTGCCCGAAGTAGCCGAACAGGGCCCCGCCGGACACGAACACCACGGTGAAGCCGAGGACGAACAGGGAGGCGCCCGCGACCATCCGGCCGCGCCGGGCGTCGCCCAGGTCGGTGCCGCTGACGCCGGTGACGTAGGAGAGGTAGCCGGGGACCAGGGGCAGGACGCACGGGGAGAAGAAGGAGACGAGTCCGCCGAGCACGGCGATCGGCAGGGCGAGCAGCAGGGCCCCGCTGTAGACCGTCTCGTTCTGGCCCGGCAGGGCGGCGGCGGCGAGCAGCACGTCAGCTCACTTCTCCGCGATGACCGGGTCGAGCATCTCGCGCAGCTTCTCCTCGCTGAGTGCCTGGAGGGCGCGCGCCGCGATCTTGCCGTCCCGGTCGATGACGATCGTGGAGGGGATCGCCTGTGGGTTGAGGGTGCCCTTCTTGAACCGGAGCATCAGCTTGCCCGTCGGGTCGTACAGGCTGGGGTAGGGCACGGCGTACTTCTTCTCGAAGGCCACGGCCGGTTCGGTGCTGGTGTCGCGGGTGTTGAGGCCGACGAACTGGACGTCCTTGTCCGCGGTGGCCTTGGCGACCTGGACCAGGTTGTCCGCCTCGGCCCGGCACGGGGAGCACCAGGAGCCCCACACGTTGACGACGAGGACCTTGCCCTTGTAGTCGGCGGTGTCGAGCGTCCTGCCGTCGATGGTCTTGCCGGACAGGTCGGGGGCGGCCTGGCGGTCGCCCTTCTTGACGGTCGCGATGCCGTCGGAGCCGGTGATGAAGTTGGTGTTGCCGGAGCCTCCGGAGGTTCCTCCGGAGCTGCACGCGGAAAGCACCAACGCGGCGACCGCGACACCGGCGGTCGACAGGACGGCGCGGCTACGGGCGCGGGTACGAACGCGGCTGGCGGCACTCATGTGAAAAGTTTCGCATGCCCGTTCTGGGGATCTTGCGCGCCCCCCTCAAGGGCGTCCGACGGGCGGAAACCCGCATTTCAGACGATGTTTCAGGCAGCGCCGCCGGTCGCCGTGGAGGAAGCGGTCGGGCTCGCCGCCAGGTAGGACTTCCAGCCGCCGGCCGGTGCCTGGCCGACGTCGAGGCCGCGCAGCTTGGCCAGCACCTCGGGCTTCTGCACATCGATCCAGTCGGTGAACTGCTTGAAGGAGACCATGCGGACATCGGCGCCCTTCTCCTTCTCCGCCGCGATGTGCTTGAAGGCCTGCTCCACGGCGTCCATGTAGATGCCGCCGTTCCAGTGCTCGAAGTGGTTGCCGATGAAGAAGGGTGCGCGGTTCGTCTCGTACGCGCGCTGGAAGCCGGAGATGTAGGCCTGCGCGGCCTGCGTACGCCAGCCCGGGTAGTTGTAGGCGGGCGCGTTGGTGGAGTTGACCGACTGGTTGGCCAGCATGTTGTAGTCCATCGAGAGGACCTCGAAGGTGTGCCCGGGGAACGGGACGGCCTGGAGGGGGTAGTCCCACACGCCGTTCTTCTTCTCCGGCCAGACCTGCCGGCCGCCGGGCGAGGAGGCGTCGTAGCGCCAGCCGAGCGAACGGGCGGTGGGCAGCAGCTGGTTCTGGCCCAGGAGACAGGGCGTACGGCCGCCGACGAGCTCCTTGTCGTAGTCGAAGGGCAGGGACGGCAGGTCGTGCCAGCCGGTGTTGGTGCGCCACTCCTTGACGAAGGACTTGGCCTGGTCGATCTCGCTGCGCCACTGCTGGGGCGTCCAGTTGGCGACCGTGCCGTAGCCGGAGCAGAAGTGGCCGTTGAAGTGGGTGCCTATCTCGTGGCCCTCAAGCCAGGCGCGCCGCACGTTGGTGAGCGTGGCCTTGACGTGTTCGTCGGTGAGGTAGCCGATGTCGGAGGCGCCGCGCGGGTTGTTCGGCGGGTTGTACTGGCGCTTCTTCGACTCGGGCAGCAGATAGAGACCGGAGAGGAAGAAGGTCATGCTCGCGCCGTGCTGCTTGGCGAGGTCGAGGAAGCGGGGGAACAGACCGTTGCCGACCTCGCCCGCGCCGTCCCAGGAGAAGATCACGAACTGCGGCGGGGTCTGCCCGGCCTCCAGCGGCACGGGCTTCGCGGGCTGCTTCGGCTGGGTGCCGGTGAAGGACGTGGAGCCGTCACCGATGGGCTTGGCCCGCGGTTCCATGGACTTGGTGGGGCTGCCGGAACGGCCCTTGCCCGAGCCGGCGGAGGGGCTGTCGGATCCCTTCGAACCGAGTGTGCCGCAGCCCGCGAGTCCTACGGCCGCCGCGGCACCCGCACCGGCTCCGAGCACTCCCCGTCGCGTGAGACTCCGCATTGCTTCCCCATCCGTCGCATCCTCTGTGGTCTACCTGTGAGAGGACGCGACGGACAGGAAAGTTCGCCGGGAACGGTGTGGGTTCCGAAACAAATGTCACAGGCTCGTCCCGGCGACGGGCCTTGACGCACAACGGGACGGTGACGTCAGGCGCCGAACGCCTTGTCCTTACCCTTCACCGGCTTCGCGCCCGCGAGGAGATGCGCCGGGACCAGATCCCGGGCCGGCTCGGTGTAGCCGACGGACACGATCTTGTCGCCACGGTAGGTGAAGGTCGTCAGGGAGGCGAGCGTGCACTGCCGCTTGCGCGGGTCGTGCCACAGCCGGCGCCGCTCGACGTAGGACCGCACGATCCAGATCGGCAGCTGATGGCTGACCAGCACGGCTTCGTGCCCGCGCGCCGCGTCCTTGGCCGCGTCCAGCGCCCCCATCATCCGCACCACCTGGTCGACGTACGGCTCGCCCCAGGACGGCTTGAACGGATTGACCAGGTACTTCCAGTTGTCCGGCTTCTTCAGCGCGCCGTCGCCGACGCCGAAGGTCTTGCCCTGGAAGACGTTGTCGGCCTCGATGAGCCGCCCGTCGGTCGCGAGGTCGAGCCCGTGCGCCTTGGCGATCGGCGTCGCGGTCTCCTGCGCCCGCTCCAGCGGGGAGGCCACGACGTGCGTGACATCGCGGGAGGAGAGGTGCTCGGCGACCCGGTCGGCCATCCGCCGGCCGAGTTCGGAAAGGTGGTAGCCGGGCAGCCGCCCGTACAACACCCCTTCGGGATTGGCGACTTCGCCGTGCCGCATCACATGCACGACGGTGATGTCACTGTTGGTGCCGCTGCTCATCGGGTGGCCTCCGCCGCCGCTCGGGCCGCCGCCGGGAGGGCGTCGGCGATCCGCTGGATGGCCCGTTCGTCGTGGGCCGTGGACACGAACCAGGACTCGAAGGACGAGGGCGGCAGATAGACACCCTGCGCCAGCATCGAGTGGAAGAAGGCGGTGAAGCGGTACGACTCCTGCGCCTTGGCGTCCTCGTAGTCGCGCACGCTCCGATCGGTGAAGAACACGGAGAACATGTTGGACGCGTTCTGGATCCGGTGCGCGACCCCCTCCTTGCCGAGCGCCTCGGTGACCAGCGCCCGGACCTGCGCCGACACGGCGTCCACGGTCGCGTAGGCCGCGTCGTCGAGGAGCCGCAGCTGGGCGAGACCGGCGGCGGTGGCGACGGGGTTCCCGGAGAGGGTGCCCGCCTGGTACACCGGCCCGGCCGGGGCGAGGTGCGCCATGATGTCGGCCCGCCCGCCGAACGCGGCGGCGGGGAAACCGCCGCCCATCACCTTCCCGAAGGTCATCAGGTCCGGGACGACCCCGTCGATCCCGAACCACCCGGCACGGCTGGTCCGGAACCCGGTCATCACCTCGTCGGAGATGAAGAGCGCGCCGTTCTTGCGGCAGGCGTCCTTGAGCCCCTGGTTGAACCCGGCGACGGGCGGCACCACACCCATGTTCCCGGGCGAAGCCTCGGTGATGACGCACGCGATCTCACCGGGATGCCGATGGAAGGCCTCGTTCACGGCTTCGAGATCGTTGTACGGCAGCACGATCGTGTCGCCGGCCTGGGCGCCGGTGACGCCGGGGGTGTCGGGCAGCGCGAAGGTGGCGACACCGGAACCGGCGGCGGCCAGCAGCGCGTCGACGTGACCGTGGTAACACCCGGCGAACTTGATGACCTTGGGCCGCCCGGTGAACCCGCGGGCGAGCCGGATCGCGGACATGGTCGCCTCGGTGCCGCTGCTGACCAGCCGCACCTGCTGCACGGGCTCCACCCGGGCGACGATCTCCTCGGCGAGCGCGACCTCGCCCTCACCGGGGGTCCCGAAGGAGGTCCCGCGCGAGACGGCCTCCTGCACGGCGGCGATCACCTCGGGGTGCGAGTGCCCGAGGATCATCGGACCCCAGGAGCACACGAGGTCGACGTACTCGCGCCCGTCCGCGTCCGTCAGATACGGCCCCTTGCCCGACACCATGAACCGGGGCGTGCCGCCCACGGCACGGAAGGCGCGCACCGGGGAGTTCACACCGCCCGGCGTGACGACCGACGCACGGTCGAAAAGAGCCTGCGAGACGGGTGCTTCGTAGGGATAGGGCGGTGCGCCGGGCAGTACACCTGCCGGTTCGCTGGGCGTCTCGCGTGGCGTCTCGCTTGGCGTTTGGCTCATGACCTGCGACTTCTCCGACTTCTCGGACTCCGGGACCTCAGTTACCTCCACAGGGTAGGCGGCGGGAGCGCGGGCACGGCCCCCCACCCATCTGCGAGACTGGGAGGTGATACACACGGATACACACGGATACACACAGCTCGTGCGGGCGTCGGTGTTCAGGGCTTGCGCAGATCCTGCGGACAGGTGTTTCAGCGCACGTTTCGGCGGGCGGCCGTGGGGGAGGTCACTGACACGATGATCGGGTTGCGCGGCTGGGGCCACGCGTCCTAGAAAAGCAGTCGGGTGGAGATATGCATCGCGGTGGCGGACTGGGCGAGGGGACTGACGATCTGGGTCCTCGGCGTGCCCGGCGGGGGAAGCACCGACGCGACGCGGAGGAGGCCGAGGCACGGCAGGGCGGTACGGGGTCCGGGTCCGGCACGGGTGGCAGCGGAACGGGTGGAACAGGCCCGGGTTCGGGCGCGGGCCCGGGTGTGACGTCAGCTTCAGGTTTGACTTCGAGCCCGGGTTCGGGTTCAGGTGAGTCGGATCGCGATGAGCGACGTATCGAACGTCGGATCGATCAGTTGCGGGCGGGGAGCAGGAATGGTGGTCGGGTGGGGGTGACGTACAAATACTTCGGCGCGCCCGACGGCGCGACCGCGGCCCGCGTCCCGATCTCGATGCGCCCCGAGGAACTCGGCGGCGACGAGCTCGGGATGAACGGCATGTTCACCAAGATCAAGCCGGAGACGATGGCCGCGATGGTCCTCACCGGCATCGAGGGCGTCCCGCTCAACAAGGTGCCCCCGCTGGAACTGGTCGTCCTCCACCCCGACTACGCCGTGGTCAAACTCCCGATGACGGTCGTCGACCCCCTCCGCGGAATCGGCGAGGAGGCGGTGGGCGCGGCAGCGTTCATCTGGTCCACGGTCCCGGACCGGGGCGGCCCCCGGGACGCGTTCAATGTGTACCAACTGCTGCACGAGTGGCAGGACTTCAGCCATCGGTTGCATGAGGCGGGGCATCAGCCTTATTGCCTTGTTTGGCCGTGACCTGGGGTTTCATTGGTAGCGGGCGGGGTCTTCGGACCTCGCCCTTTTCAGTGCCGGAGAGGGGCCGTCAGGCAGCCAGGGCACATTGGTTTCGCTGGGGGCACTGAAGTGCCCTGTGCGGCGGGCGGATCGGTGTCGTCTTCCGCCTCGGCTTCCGTGAGGGCGTCGTCGATCGCCTTGCGGGTGCGGGTCTCGCTGGACGGCAGCAGGTGCGTGTACGTCCGCAGCGTGAAGCCCGGGTCCGAGTGACCGAGGTATTCGGAGAGCGCCTTGATGCTCTCCCCCGCGTCCAGGAGTACGGAGGCGTAGGCGTGCCGGAGGGCGTGCATGCCGTCTTCCGGGGCCGCTTGGAGGTAGCGCGCGCCGCGCTCGCGCGGAGGGATCACGCCGGCGGCAGCCAGGGCGAGCTTCCAGGCACCCATGTTGAAGACGCTGCGGTTGCACGCCCGGCTCTTCTCGTCCACGAAAAGGAGCCGGAAGGTCTTCGGTTCCGCCGTCCGGCTTGGCCCAGGGCAGCGTGACGTCGACGGGTGGGAACTCCTTCATGTGGGCCTTGAGGGTGGCGGCAAGTTGGGCCGGCAGGGGCACTGACCGGATCTTGTTGCCCTTGGGCAGGGCGAAGACGGGCTTCGTACCGACCAGCCGCACCTGGCGGTTGACGTGGATCCAGCCGCCCTTGAAGTCGATGTCGTCGGCTGCGAAGCCGAACACCTCGCCCTAGCGCAGGCCGCAGCCGAAAGCGGGATTGCCACCGGCCTGGAAGCGCTTCGGGAGTCCGGCGACGACCGCACGTCCGAGCCCTTGCGGGGTGGCGACGACGCCGACGTCCCAGTGCCGCTCGTGTGCTGCGGTGATCAGCTTGCTGACGTCAGCGGCGACCCCGGCGGCGCAGACCACGATCTGGAGGAACGGCTTGTCGAGCTGATCACTCACGCGTGGTCTCCATTGAGGCGAACTTCTCGTTCGGCAGTCAGTCTGGTCGCCAGTTCACTCGGGCCGGTCGCACTCAACGCCCAGAGGCTGCTGACCCGTCGGGCCCACTTCCAGAGCCGGTCGCCTGCATCCACAGGGGTGTGGAAAGGCACAACGGTGATGCCATGGAGGGCGAACGGCTGGTAGTCGAGGTAGCGCAGGCCGCCGGTGCCACACAGGTAGTAGTTGCTGCCGGTGGCCACGGCGAGGTCGGCCAGTCGCTCGGACCGGCCTTGGCGGGTCGGGATGGCGCTGCTTTCCAGCACTTCACCATTCCAGCCGAGAGCGGCGAGCAGGGCGAGGGTCGATGTCCTCGCGAGGTCCGCCACACAGTCCGTGTTCTCGAACCGATCGAGGACCACGTCCAGGACCTCACTCACCGCAGGCCAGTAGCGGCTACGACCGTAGTACTGGCGAATGAGCAGGCTGACCGTTCGGCGAGACCGGCGCGGCTCGACGAGCAACGTCTGGTTGACGAGCGTCGGGCGTCCGTTGGGCAGGCGCGTGGGGAGCGTGAGCCACTGCTGCCTGCTCGGGTCGTCGAGAGCCGCGAGCCGCGTGCGCTGCTGGTAGTCCCGGCGAGCGAACTGAACATCGTCGAGGACGATCCACCGGTCGGCGGCGAACAGCTTGGCCAACGTGGACAGCCGAGGAAACAGGTTCGGCTGGTGGATCGCGCACACCCCGCCGCTCGCCCCGAGTCGACGTGTGTCAGCTGTTGATGAGTCGGCTGTCGAAGCCGGCGCCCAGGAGGCGCTCGTAAGCGTCATGCACATCCCCCGGTACGTTCTGCTCGACGGCGAAGCCGAGCTTCGGGTACTCGATCACCCGTTGCAGGTCCCCGACGAGCATGTCGACGACGAGCTTTTCGTCGCCGATGGACTTGATGTAGTCGTCCAACTCCAGCGGCTCGGAGGCGCAGACCACCTCGGCCTCGGGCCATAGCTTGCGGCAGGTCGCGTACGAGCGGCGTTCCATGTACGGCTTGGAGATCAGCAGCAACGACTCCACCTCCACGCCCGCCTCCGCCAGCAACTCCCGGGAGAAAGTGATGTTCTGGCCGGTGTTCGCCGCCTTCGACTCGACCAGGATCGCCTCGTCCGGCACGCCCAGGCTCAGCGCGTGCTCGCGGTAGTGGACGGCCTCGCCGCGCGGGAAGCGGGCGCGGGTGGTGGGGCTGTTTCCGCCGCTGAACACGACGACGGGGAAGACGCCGGCACGGTAGAGGTCGGCGGCTGTGGTGGCCACGCCCAGGTCGTGGCTGCCCAGGCCGATCGCCACCGAGCAGGGGCGCTCCTCATGTCCCATTTGGTGGTAGTTCCAGATCAACGTCGCATCGTGGAACTGCTCGTCGGTGATCTGACGCTGCTGGTGCTCCGGCACTGGCACTCCCTGACTCATCCCTGCTGGCCCTTTCGGATGCCCTCGATGCTGCGCAACTGGTGGCTCAGTCCGAACTGCCGGGCCACCTGTGCCGCCTGGTCGAGGACGGACAGCCCATCATTCCGGGTCGCCGCATCCGACAGAAGGATGTGCCCGTACGCGGTGTCCAACCGCACTCGCTGCATCGGGGAGTCAACCGTGCCGGTGGTGCGCGCGATGTCGATGTAGTGCAGGGCCTGTTTCAGGTCGCCGGCGCCGCGGTGGGCCAGGGCGAGCTTCTGGTGTGCCACGGACCAGTCCTCCGGCTCACCGAGTTCCTCGAACTCGCGGGTGGCAGCAGCCATGACGTTGGTGGCGTACTCGTTGTTGCCCTCTTTGCTCAGAGCCGTGCCGATCCACAACCGGGCCCGGGCTCGGTCCCGTCGGCTGAGCCGCTGGTCGGCGGCGAGTTGCTCGTACCATCGGGCGGAGGCATCCAGCTGACCTGACATCTCCTGCACGACGGCGAGGGACAACTCGATCTGGGCGACCCGGCGCGGAATGGCGAGCTCAGAGAACATGTCGCGCGCGGTCAGGTAGGACTGCCGGGCGGACAGCGGGCCGAGGATCGCGCCCTGGTCTCGTTGCACATCACCGAGCAGGACAAGTGAACGCCCGTACAGATAAAGGCCCTTGTCATCCAGGCCGTGCGCGTCACGACTCGCCAGCCAGCGGTTCAACAAGGTCGCAGCGAAGGGGAAGTCCTGGCGGCGGACGCAGACTACGGCGCGCTCGATGTCCTCGGTCCAGGTCTCGTAGTCCGCCGGCCGCACGCTCTTCCGCTCCGGGAACAGCACCGCCTCGAACCAGGCATGGGCAGCAGCGTCGGCACGAGCGAGCGCGGTGTCGAGGATCGCCTGGGTATCAGGCCGGGGCTGGGTTTCGGCTCCCAGGCTCTCCCACTTGGCCACCGTACGCAGCGCGACACCCAGGTGCTCGGCGAACGCACGCATGCTCATTCGCAGAGCAGCGCGCAGAACGCTCGCTTCCCGGCCCGTCCACTGCCGCACGCTGACCACGGATTACCTCCCTCCGTCACGTATGGAAGCACTCTCGGTGACGACGTGGGGCGTGAAGTGCAACGGAAGTACAACAGCGGGTCATTTCACGGCCGTTCACGTCGACCGACGCTGTGGACATGGACGACGAACTCATCACGGAACGCCGACGCGTCGCCTTCCCGCAGGTCTTCGGCTACCTACGACACGTCACCGGCGGCCTGGTCCGCCATGCGGCGCTCGTCGACTGCCTCACCGACTACTGCCGCCGACACGAACTGGCCCTCTGCGGCGTCTTCACCGACCGCGACGCCACGGTGGCCATCCGCTCCCCCGCCTTCATCGGGCTGGTCGACACCCTCGAACTACCCGACACCTACGGCGCCGTGGTCCCCGCCCTCAGCCACCTCGGCCCCAGGAGCATCGGCAACGAACGGAAGCGACAGATAACAGCAACGGGCACCCGACTGATCGTGGTCCGCTCCCTCAAGCCGATCACGGGGTCCGCACCTTCCCGCAGCACGAGCCCCAACCTCCAGCCGCAGGGGGACACATGATGTCCGTGCGCGACGCGCTGCGCAGCGCGCCCATGGTCAGCGACGTTCCCGGACTGCGTCTGCTGAAGGTCGGCAACGGCTGGGATCTCGTGCGCACCTCTGCCGAGACCGGCCTCCTGGCCCTGGCCCACCTTCGCGGCACCGGTGCGTCGATCGGCCCGGTGCTCTACGACGGGCCCAACGAGCGCCTCTATTACGCCATCGCGACCGGCACCGCCGACCGCTGGGACGACCTGCCGGTACGGCACCTCTCCACCAACTCCTGGCTCGTCGCACCCGGCGTGGAGCGGCTCGACGACTGGTTGGGCGGCTGGTGCGAGCTACCGGACGACGACACCCTCACCGACACGGACGCCCTCCGCACCGCGCTCCAACACCCGTACGTCGCGGGTACCCAGGAAGAAGCGCGCTCTGACGCTGGTCTCTAGTGCCGGGCACATCCCGCCAAACCCGGCAACACCTACTTCAGTCCGGCCTGACCGCAAGGGGACATCCATGACGGCCCATCTCGTCTCACCGAACACCGTCCTCGCCAACGCTCTTCTCCGCGCCGAGGACGTCCTGACGCCACGCATCCTGGCCGCTCCGCCCGAGCGGATCGTGCTGGTCGTCGGCACCCAGATCAACGGCGCCCCGCATATCGGCACCTCGCTCGTCCAGTCACTCGCCTTCGCCATGGCGGCCCGACTGCGCGACCGCTTCGGCATCCCCACCGAGGTCCTGTTCAGCGCCCTCGACAACGCCCCGTACGAACTGTCCACAGACCCGGCCAGCGGCCACCGCTACCAACGCCCCTACGCACAGGCCCTCGGCAACCATGCCCTCACCGACCTCGTCGCCGCCCTGTACCAACCCCTGTTCACAGCGCTGTCCCGGCGGCTGGGCATCCCGCACCGCGTGGAGACCTACACCGAGCAGCAAGCCGGCGAACACTTCCGGCGCACCTGGCTGCGGCTGCTGCCTCGACTCGACGCCGCCCGCTGGTGGCTCGCCCCCTCCACCGGCACCCCACACGTGCGCATCCCCTGTCCGCACCCCGGCTGCGGCTGGTCCGAGAAGCACGCCGAACGCACGCGCGTGCACCTCACCGACCGAGAAGGTGCCAGCGTCGACGCCGTCTGCCTCCACCACGGCCCTTACCAGGTCACCATCACGCCTACCACCGGCGCCTACATCGACTTGGCCACCCTGTACCGCAACCTCGTCAAGGAACTCGCCCTTACCAGCACGGGGGCAGGTGGAACTCTGCACGTCATGGTCAAGGGCGGCGACTGGGTCTTCGGCTCCCTCCTCGTCGACGAAGCCCTCCAAGCCGTCGGCCTCACTCGCGCTCAGCTCCCCGCCCGCCTGTTCTGCCCACAAGTCGTCACCGACACCGGCGCGAAACTCTCCAAGTCCCTCATCCGCGAAGGCCACGCCCCCTTGCCCGAAGGCGCCGCCGCCTGGATGCTCGACACTCGACAATGGCCCGGCACTGTCACCGAGTACGCCGACCAACTGCTGGCCACGGCCGAGACCCTGCTGTCCGACCCCCGGCACTTCTTCCGCTCGTACTCCGCATCCGAGATCGGCCGCCTGATCACCGCACCAGCGACCAGGAGCATTCCCGCCCCATGAGCAACACCACCCCACGCGTCCGCGAACTCAACCTCTACCGCCAGTACTTCGACCTCGTCGCCGCCGGCACCAAGACCATCGAGGTACGGGTCAAATACCCACACCTCGCCGACCTCGCGGCCGGTGACGTCATCCGGTTCTGCATCAAGGGCGCAGACGAGACCTGCGAGGTCGAGGTCAAGCGCGTGATCGAATACGCAGGCTTCGGAGCCCTGCTCGACGGCGAGGGACCCTCCAACGTCAACCCCACCGCCAGCCGCGACGAGCAACTCGCCAACATCCGGGCCATCTACCCGCCCGAGAAGGAGGCTCTCGGTGCCCTTGCTATCCGGATAGAACTCATCAGCTAACGCACTGCGACCAGTCCCTTCGTGAGCCACGGTCCCGCTCCTTCCGCCCAGCACCACCACCCACACAGCAGACGCTCACCGTCGGTGCGGCTGCTACTGAACGGACACCCGTATTCGGCACCTTGGACGGCACTCTCGACGAGGAGTGATGTTGTGTTTACTGTGAGTTGAGGAACATGCGGGGATGTGCTGGCCTCGGGGGGGCGGGATGCAGCGCAAGGACCGGTTTCGGGGCATCGTCAGCGACTTCGGTGCGACGTGTAAACAGGCGTTGCTGCACGGGCAGAAGGAAGCCGCGATCCGCCGAGCGGTGGAAACCCTTCTCGTCGACGCGGCACGGGTACTGGGATTACAGGCGGTCCTGCACGCCGAGGTGGCCATCACAGCGCACCGGATACGCCCCGACCTGGCAGTGCGGATCGGAAAGTTACCGCGCAACATCGTCGGCTATGTCGAGCTGAAAAGCCCCGACAAGAGCGTGATCCATCCTGGCGGTCTGAACCAACGCGACCGCCGCCAGTGGGAAGGCATGGCAAAACTGCCCAACCTGATCTACACGAACGGTCAGACATGGATCATGTACCGCTCGGGTCGGCAGTACGGCGACACCATCCACTTCGAGGGTGATCTACACAGCGCCGGCTCTCGCCTACGGCTTCCCTTAGCCAGCGAGGCCGCCTTCGAGGCGATGCTTGCCTCGTTCTTCGGCTGGCAGCCCCAACCACTGACGTCAATGCGGGAAGTGGTTGCCCAGGTCGCCCCGTTGTGCACTCTTCTGCGTGATGCTGTTCACGACCGCCTCGATGCTGAAGCGGTTCTCCCCCGTAACCAGCGCCCTTTCACCGACCTGGCCTCCACGCTTGAGGTTGATCTCTTCCCAACCACGGACGACCGGGACCAGCGGGCGACCTTCGCTGACCGCTACGCCCAGTCCGTCACTTTCGCTCTCCTGCTCGCCGGTTCCAACACCGCCAACGGCAACGCGTTGGTCGGTATGAGCCTGCACGAGGTAGGCCGGCGCCTTGGGGCTGAGCACTCCGTCATGGGCCGCGCCTTGCAGATCCTCACCGATCAGGTCGAGGGAGAATTCCGCGACAGTCTGGACATGCTGGTCCGCGTCATTGACACCATCGACTGGAGGAGTTCCCTGGCCGGCGACCCCGGCTTCCACATCCATCTCTACGAGCACTTCCTGCAGGAGTACGACGCCGACCTGCGCAAGGACTCCGGCACCTACTACACCCCAGCCCCACTGGTAACGGAGATGATCCGCCTCGTCGACGAAGTGCTGGCAACCACACTGGATTGCCCAGACGGCTTCGCCGACCCCGGTGTGTCCATCATCGACCCGGCAATGGGAACCGGCACCTTCCTCACCGGCATCATCGACCTCGTCGCCCGCAAGCAGTCCGAGGGCGGCAACGAAGGCTTCCGTGCCGAATCCGTTCAGGAACTCGCCGGCCGACTGATCGGCTTCGAAAAGCAGATGGGCGCCTTCGCCGTGGCTCAGATGCGCGTCGGGCAGATGCTGCGCCACCTCAATGCCCGGGTCCAACTGCGCGATATGCGCCTGCACCTGGCCGACACCCTCGCCGACCCCTGGCGACCCAGTGAACTCTTCGATCGCTACGGTGCCCTGTGGGGCCCCTTGCGTGATGACGCCGAAGCCGCCAGCACCATCCAGCGCAACGAACGCATCACCGTCGTCATCGGCAATCCTCCCCACCGCGAACAAGCAGAAGGCCAGGGTGGATGGATCGAAAAGGGCTCACCGGGCCGCGGCGCCCCACCCTTGGACGCGTTCCGGCTGCGCGGTGCGGCAGGCGTGTACGAGAACAAACTGAAAAACCTGTGCACCTACTTCTGGCGCTGGGCCACTCACAAGGTTTTCGACCAACATGACGACCACCGTCACGGCGTCGTCTGCTTCATCAGCACCGGCGGATTCATCCGCGGCGCAGGCTTCCAGGGCATGCGCTCCTACCTACGACGCACCTGCACCGAGGGCTGGGTCATCGACCTCACACCTGAGACCAAAAGGCCCCCGGTCAATAGCCGCTTCTTCCCTGGAGTCCAGCAGGAGTTAGCCATTGCCATCTTCGTCCGTCGGCAAGGAGAGCGACAAGACGAACCAGCCCCCGTCCACTACATGGCCGTTCACGGCACACGCCAGAGCAAAGAAGAGCAACTGCACAACCTGCGCATCAACAGTCCCGGCTGGCGCACTTCACGGCCTGTCGAGCGCGTCCCTTTCACCCCCGCCTCTCAAAGTGGGTGGGACGCCTTCCCCGCCCTCACCGACCTCATGCCCTGGCATAAACCCGGCATCAAACCCAACAGGAACTGGGTCGTCAGCCCCTCAAAGACCATCCTGCGCCGACGCTGGAACCGTCTCGTCCAAGAACGCGACCCGGTCATAAAGCAGGCCCTATTCAAAGAGACCGGCGACCGTAGCCTGGACAAGGAAGCACTCCAGATCCCCGGTCACCCCCACCCACCAACTCTTCTCCGCGTCGAACAAGGCTCCTGCCCTGCTCCGGAACGTATCGCCCGCCGAGCCCTGGACCGCCAATGGCTCATACCCGACGGCCGCGTCATCGACCGTCCCCGACCCGAGCTGTGGCAAGCCGTCATCGACGGTCAGGTCTTCGTCGTTGAACAGCACACCCAGCGTCTGCAGACCGGCCCAGCGCTGCTCTTCACTGCCCTCGTTCCTGACAATGACTATTTCAAGGGAAATGGCGGCCGTGTCCTGCCGCTCCTACACGCAGATCAAACTCCCAACATCACCCCAGGACTGTTACACCACCTCGCCAACTCCTATGGCCTCAAGGAAGTCCTCCCCGAGGACCTACTCGCCTACATTGCCGGGGTCACCGCCCACCCCGCCTTCACCGAACGCTACGCGGACGACCTCAACTCCCTCGGCGTACGCATCCCCCTGACCGCCGATCGCAGCTTCTGGCACGAGGCCATCAGCCTGGGACACCACGTGTTGTGGGCCTCGACGTTTGGCGCACGCTGCGTCAATCCCGACGACGGCCGCCCAGCAGGCACATCGAATTGGTGGCGACGCCTACACCCCGAGATCATGTACGCCCGAGAAGTCGCGCCCGAAACGCTCCCTTCGATCGTCAGCTACGACAGCGAAAGCGAGCAACTTGTCATCGAGGGAGGCATCTTCACCGGTGTGACCCCACGCATGCGCGACTACACCACCGGCGGCCGCAACGTACTCGACAGCTGGCTCGCCTACCGCAGCGACCGCACCGCCGGCAAAGTAACCAGTGAACTCGACCGTGAGCGCCCCGAGCGCTGGGAACCCGATTGGAGCCGGGAACTCGTCGAAATCCTTGCCGTGCTCAGGCATCTCGCCGCCCTGGAACCTCAGCAGACAGAGCTCCTCAACCGCATCGTCAACGCCCCCTTGATCGACGTCGCTGAACTCACCCGCCGCCGGATCCTCCCAGTACCCGAGCGCGCCCAGCACGCTCACACCGGCCCGGACTATGCCTTTCTGCCCGGCATGGAGACGGTCGATGGCCAACCGCCAGGCCCCGTCGACCCCCTGTCACTCCCGAACGACCCCGCGGGTACCGCGCCACCCAAGTCCCATTCACCTGCGCACCCCGGCCCACGCGCTCGGCGGCGTCGCGGCCCGGCCTGATTAATAGCGTCAGCAGCCGCTACCGCGCTGCATCAACAGCTGCTAGCGGAGGCAAAGTTGGAGATCGCGGCACTGGTGGTATCGCTGGTTGCACTGGCGGTAAGCGGAGTCGCCTCGCTTCGACAATTGCGGCTGACCGAGCATGCCAACACGCTGCCGGTTCTTGTGGATCTCTTCCGCGAGCATCGAAGCGTGCGGTTGGCGCAGGCACGGCAGGTCGTGCACGAACGGCTGCCGGCCTGTGACCTGTCAGCCGGACTGGCCGGGTTACCGGACGATGACCGGGATCTGGTCCGTGAACTGGCCTGGTTCTACGACAATCTCGGGGCTCTCGTCGCTCATGGGGTGGTGGACATCGAACCCGTCTCCGGATACCTCGGAGGTTCCGTGATCTCCGCCTGGGAGGGTATGCAACCGCTGGTGCAGGCGGAGCGTGCGAAGCGCGCGCAGAACGCCATGCCAGATCCGAACCGCTGGCAGGAGTACTTCGAGAACCTGTACCACCTCGTCCGCGAGACTCCTGCGGACCGAGCTCGGGCAGCGACGCATCTGTGGCGGCTTCCACACCCCTGACCATTTCCACCTGTATCGAAGATGGCTGGCCCACCGTCCCACTATTCGAGGGCACATCCAGGGCACATGAGCCTGGGAAAAGGCGTCGACCAGTGAGAACTACGGAGAGGAGTTTCCCCTGGTCGGCACACATCTCACCAAGAAACCCCAGGTCACCACCCCGCCACTCCCATTCGCTGCACGAGTGCCGGGACTTCAGCCACCGCCTCCACGAGGCGGGCCATCAGCCGTATTGCCTGGTGTGGCCCTGAGTCTCGTCGTCGGCATGCCAGGATGATGATCTGACCGCCACTCACCAAGACGGAGCCTGGCCTCATGACCTCTCCCAGCGGGGACGGCAGTGGCGCCCAGCCACTGATCATCGACACCAGCAAGCCCCACCCGGCGCGGATGTACGACTACTTCCTCGGGGGCAAGGACAACTACCCGGTCGACCGGGACGCCGCCGAGCAGTTCATCAAGGCCGCGCCCGAGGTGCGGGAGGGGGTCCGGGCCAACCGGCGCTTCATGCACCGGGCCGTCCGGCATGTCGTCGAAAAGGGCGGGGTGCGGCAGATCCTCGACATCGGGACCGGGCTGCCGACCGAACCGAACGTCCATCAGATCGCGCACGCCATCGCCCCCGACACCCGGATCGTCTACGTCGACAACGACCCGATCGTCAGCACCCACTCGATGGCCCTCATGGAGGGCACCGACACCTCCGTCATCCTGGCCGACCTGCGCGACCCCCGCGCGATCCTCGACCACCCCGAGGTCCGCAAGGCCATCGACTTCGGCCGGCCGGTGGCCGTGCTGCTGGTGGCCGTCGTGCACTTCCTCGCCGACGACACGGACGCGCACGGCATCGTCGCCACCCTGCGCGACGCGCTGCCGGCCGGTTCCTATCTCGTCCTCTCGCACGCCACCGGTGACGTCCACGAGGACCACCGCGAGGAGGCGGCGTCCGTCTACAACCGGGCCACCGCCACCCTCAACCTCCGCACCCACGCCCAAGTCCTGGACTTCTTCGGCGACTTCACCCTCGTGGAACCGGGCCTGGTCCGCGTCACACACTGGCGCCCGGAGACGCCCCCGACCCCCGACGCCCCGCCCATCGGCATCTACGGCGGGGTGGCCCGGAAGGAGGGTTAGGACGCGGGGCAAGGCGAAGGGCAGGACGTGGTCGGCGTCATGCCTCGGTGCGGGCGCGGGCTCGGTCCAGGTAGTCCGTCAGGTCGTGCCAGGCGTCGGGCGCGGCCGTGGGGTCGCCGGACATCGCGGCCGGCTCGTCCCGCCAGGCCGCGCGCACCCCGGCCGAGATCTCGCCGTCGCCTCCGTTGAACAGCGAGCTCAGCTCGTCCATGCGGGCCGCCAGCCTCCGTACCCGGGGGTCGGCGGGCTCCACCCCTGCGGTGCGCAGCGCCTCGGCCCGGCGGTACAGCTCCGGCCACTCGACCTCCAGCAGGTAGTGGGCTGCGGGGCCGAGGGCCGCCGTACGGTCGTGCAGGGTCCGTAGTCGGTCGGCGTCGAGGTGGTGGCGCAGGGCCTGCGCGCGCTCGGGGTCCGCGCCGCCCATCGCCCCCAAGGCGCCGATCAGCGTGGAGATCTCCGGTGTCCGGCTGGCGGCCAACTCGGCCTGTATGCCCGTGAGTTGTTGCCTCAGGGCGGTCAGGAAGGCCAGGGCGGCCTCGACAGCGGCCAGGTGCTCGCCCACCAGTCGGACGGGGTCGACCCCGACGTCCAGGCACGTGCCGATGGTCTCCAGGCCCAGCCCGAGCCGCCGTAGCGCCAGCACCTGGTAGAGGCGGATCGCATCCTCCTCGGTGTACTCGCGATGCCCGGCCGCCGTACGTCTGGACGGGCTGAGCAGCCCGATCCGGTCCCAGTGGTGCAGGGTGCGAACAGTCAGCCCACTCGCCTCGGCGAGCGCTCCGACCTTCCATGTCTGGTCGATGCCCATACGCCAACGATGCGCCCTGACGCCGGGTGAGGTGCAAGCCCTCCTCCCCGCCCGCCGACACGACGGTGGAGCCGGCTACACCCCCGACCGGGCAGCCCACCCCCTCGTCCCGGCGGCCCCCGGACGGGATCGTTGATCTCAGAAGGCCAAGGCCAAGGCCTCGGTCAACGTCAGCTGCTCGCCGGAAGGACATCGCCATGCCTCACACCGCCGCCGCCGTCTCCCTCGCGAAGAACACCCGTACCGCCGCCCGGCCGTCCGCCGACGTTCCCCGGCGGGCTCCTCGCTCCACGCCCCGCGTGATGCCCCTGTGGCAGGCGATGGCCCAGCTGTTCGCCCCGGTGGACGAACGGGTCTGCTGAGGACAGGAGTACGCCCCCGCCCGCTCCCCGTCCGTTCCGCCTCCGCTGCCCAGCCGGTAAGCCGAGCCCCCGGAGTCACCCCCAGTGCACCCCTCGTTCATGTGCCCCGCGAACCATGCGGCTCATGAGACGACGTGTCACCCCCGCCGTGATCCTCGGCGTGGCCGCGCTGATGGCCACTCCGTTCGCCGCGCAGGCCGCCCCCGGCGGCGACGCCCAGACCGACAGTTACGGTACGAAGGCCGTGTACACGCCGGAGCAGAGCTCCCGGTCGTACCAGTCGGCCCCGGCCGGTTTCACCCCCGTGTTCACCGAGAACGTGTCCCGGCACGGTTCGCGCTCCGCGACCGACGGTTCGGACGGCGACCTGATCCTCGCGCTGTGGGACAAGGCCGAGGCGGAGGGCCAACTCACCGCGAAGGGGCGCGAGTTCGGCCCGAAGGTGCAGGCCCTCGAAGCCGCCATGAGCACCATCGGGTACGGCAACCTCAGCGCCCGCGGCAAGGCCGAGATCCAGGCCACCGCGACCCGTATGGAGAAGCGGCTGCCGACCCTCTTCGCGTCGATCGCGAAGAACAAGGAGCCCATCGACGTCGTCAGTTCGGGCCAGGGACGGGCCGTCGACAGCGCCAACCTCTACGGCGCGGCCCTCGCCAAGACCGACCCCGACCTGACCTCCCTCATCGGCGCGACCCGCACCGACAAGGATCTCCTCTACTTCCACAAGGCCGCGGGCGGTGCCGCCTACCGCGACTACATCGCCAACGACCAGCGCCTGGCCACCACCCTGGCCTCCGTCACGGACCAGCCGAAGACCCACCGGGCCGCCCGTGACGTACTGAGGAAGCTGTTCAAGCCGGCGTTCGTGGACCGGATCACGGCGGGCGAGTTCGCGTCGATCGGCACGGACGTCGAGGCCGCAACGGCCGTCTACAACCTGTACGCCATCGCCCCGGCGATGAGCGAGGAGAGCCCGGACGGCAAGGGCTGGGGCATGGACCGGTACATCTCGGCGCGCGACGCCGACTGGTTCGGGTACCTCTCCGACGCCGAGGACTTCTACGAGAAGGGGCCCGGCTTCGCGGACAGCGACATCACGTACAAGATGGCCGGTGTCCTGCTCGACGACTTCTTCAAGAAGGTCGAGGCCAAGCGCGACGGCACGAGCGACCTGGGCGCGGAACTCCGGTTCACGCACGCCGAGGAGATCATCCCGCTGGCCGCACTGATGGGCCTGCCGGGCAGCACGCAGGGCGTGACCGTCGAGCGACCGTACACCTACGCCACCAACTCCTGGCGCGGTGCGGCCGTCGCCCCGCTGGGCTCGAACATCCAGTGGGACGTCTACCGCAAGGGCGGCACCTACCTCGTCCGCATGCTCTACAACGAGAAGGAGACCGCCTTCAAGACCGGCTGCCGCCCCGTCTCGAAGGGCAGCAAGTTCTACGACCTGAACGAACTGGAGCGCTGCTTCGGCCGCACACCCTCGAACAGCTGAGCGACACCGGCACCAGCCAGCAGCACCGGGACCGGCGTCGGTGTCAGCCTGCACGGGCCACGGCCCCGCGCTCCCCCAGGCGCGGGCCGCCGTCGCGGACTCCCGGCGCCGGGTCCCGGCCCGCCGGTACGCGGCGATCGCGGCCGGGCTGCCGGCGTCCACGATCAGCGCGGTCCGAGGGCACTCCCGCGGCTACGCGTCGACGACGACCCGCGACACGGCCGCGCCCGGCCCGCACGCCCCCGCGCCTCCGCGCCTCCGCGCCTCCGCGCCTCCGGCCACGTCATGCCCCGGCCCTGGAGCCGCCACCGGCCGGGCAGGGCCACCGCGTCGAGCCATCGCGCCCCCCTCCGGCACAGCACACGGCGACTCCGCCGTCTCCATCCGCCGGCCCCCTCGGCGTACAGCCCGTCAGCCCCGCCCCCGCGCCCCCAGCCCCGTGCGCGGTTCGACCACTCCGCCCACCGTGAAGCCGATCACCGCGCCGCCGCCCTCACGTCGTAGTGCGAAGGGGGAGCCGCCGTGGGCGAGGGCCACCTCGCGGACGATGGAGAGGCCGAGGCCCGAGCCGGGGAGGGAGCGGGCGTCGGCGGCGCGGTAGAAGCGGTCGAAGATGCGGAAGAGGTCGGTCTCGGAGACTCCGGGGCCCCGGTCGAGGACCTCGACGCGGACGGTGCCGGGCCGGGCGGGGCCGGAGACCGCGATCTCGATCGGGGTCTGGCCCGCGCGGTCGAACTTGGCCGCGTTCTCGACCAGGTTGGAGATCGCGCGCTGGAGCATGCCGGGGCGGCCGTCGGTCGTGGTGTCGCCGCTCGCGCGGACCGTGATGTCGCGGCCGGTACGGCGGCGGGCCAGCACCGCCACGTCCTCCGCGATGTCGGCGAGGTCCACCTGCTGAGGCGGCTCGGTGTCGGACTGGCCCGCCGCCAGGTCCACCAACTCGTTGACCAGGTCGGTGAGTTCGCGGGCCTCCTGCGAGAGGTCGGCGACCAGTTCCTCACGGGTGCCGGGCGGCAGTTCGTCCATGCGGCGGAGCAGGGAGATGTTCGTACGCAGGGAGGTCAGGGGGGTGCGGAGTTCGTGGCCCGCGTCCTGGACCAGTCGGCGCTGGTCCTCCTCCGACTGCGCGAGGCGGCCGAGCATCCGGTCGAAGGCGCGACCCAGGCGGCCCACCTCGTCGTAGCCGGTGACGGGGACCTGAACGCCGAGGCGGCGGGTGCGGGCCACGTCCTCGGCCGCCGCCGTGAGGATGATCAGGCGCCGGGTGATGCGCCGGGCCAGCCACCAGCCGCACAGCCCGGCCAGCACCACGACCGCCGCCATCAGCACGAACGTCCGCTGCTGCAAGGCCCGCAGCAGGTCCTCGGTGTCGCTGAACTCCTGCGCGACCTGCACCGCCCCCTGCCCGCGCCCCAGCGAGACGGTCGCGATGCGGTACACGTCCTCGGCGACGGCGACGTCCTTGTGCTCGACCGTCTTGCCGGCCACCTTCTCGCCCGCCACGGCCCGGTCGTCACCGGTGACGGGCAGCGCGGGGCTGCCGCTGTCGAGGACGCCGCCGGCCGGTCCGAGCACCTGCACGTCCGTACGGGCCGGCCGCACGATGTCGTGGCCGGGCGCCGAGGAGGAGAAGTCGTCGGGGGTCATCTGGTGCGTGCGCACCTCGTCCTGGAGATCCTGGACGACCTGGTCGAACACGGACTCCTGGTCGACCCGGACCAGCCGGGCCGCGGCGCCGTAGGAGAGCACGCCGACGAGGAGGGTGACGGCGGCGGTCACCGCCGCGAAGGACAGCACGAAGGTCGTACGGAGCGAGACGAGTCTCGGCCGCCGGGCGGCCACCAGCCGCCGCAGGCGGCCCACTCAGTCCTCCCGCAGCACGTAACCCACGCCACGCACCGTGTGGATCAGCTGCGGTGCGCCGGGCTCGTCGAGCTTGCGGCGCAGATAGCCGACGTAGACGGCGAGGTTCTTGGAGCCGGGGCCGAAGTCGTAGCCCCAGATGCGGTCGTAGATGGTGGAGTGGTCGAGGACGATGCCCGCGTTGCGGACCAGGAGTTCGAGGAGTTCGAACTCGGTGCGGGTCAGCTCCAGTTCACGCGTCCCGCGCCAGACGCGACGGGCCTGGAGGTCCATGCGCAGCCCGGCCGCCGAGATCTGCTTGTCGGAGGCGGCGAACGACGACGACGCATGCGGGTCCCCCTTGACCGCGTCGGCGGAGGTGCCGGAGGTCCCGGGCGGTCCCGGGACGCCGTTCGCCGGGACCGGGGTGGTGCGGCGGAGCAGGGCGCGCAGCCGGGCGAAGACCTCCTCCACGTCGAAGGGCTTCACCACGTAGTCGTCGGCGCCCGCGTCCAGGCCCGCGATGCGGTCGGCGGTCTCCACGAGGGCGGTGAGCATGAGGATCGGGGTGCGGTCGCCCTCGGCGCGCAGCACCCGGCAGACCTGGAGGCCGTCGATGCCGGGCATCATCACGTCGAGGAGCAGCACGTCCGGTGGGGTGCGGTGGGCCTGTGCGAGCGCCTCGACGCCGTCGGCGACCGCGGTCACCTGGTAGCCCTCCAGGGTCAGGGCCCGCTCCAGGGCATGACGGATGGCACGGTCGTCTTCGGCGAGCAGCACAGTCTGGGGCACGTCCCCCAGTGTGCCAAGGCCTCCGGCGGTAGGGCGGTGGGGGCAGGCCTACGATCACCCTTTTTACCTGGCTCTCACCGTGGTGGACGCAACCCGGGCCGACCTCCTACCGTCTTCTCACGGTCGGCTGCCCCGCCCTCCCGGGACCCCCGCGTCGGCCCCGGCGACCGACAGCGCGGCGAGCTGCTGCGCGAACGGCACGAGCGCCGGCTTCCTCTCCGGGCGGGCCGTGGACAGGCCCGTCATCAGCGCCCCCAGCTCCCCCGCCGCCCGTTCGATCCGCTCCGGCAGACCCTCCGCGCCCCAGTCCTCCGAGGCCGCGTAGACCCCGGTCGGGACGACGACGGCGCGCAGGTGGGCGAAGAGCGGGCGCAGCGCGTGTTCGAGGACGAGCGAGTGGCGGGCGCTGCCGCCCGTCGCGGCGATCAGCACCGGCTTCCCGGCCAGCGCGTCCTTGTCCAGGACGTCGAAGAAGGACTTGAACAGCCCGCTGTACGACGCCGAGAACACGGGGGTGACGACGATCAGGCCGTCCGCCTCCGTCACCGATTCCAGCGCGGCGGCGAGGGCCCGCCCGGGAAAGCCGTTGGTGAAGTTGTGCGCTATCTCCACCGCGAGCTCGCGCAGCTCCACGACCTCGATGTCGGCGGGGGTCCCGCGGTCCACCGCCGCCGCCAGCCGGTCGGCCAGCAGCCTGGTGGAGGAGGGGACACTCAGCCCCGCCGAGACGACCACGAGCCTCATGCGACGGTCACCTTCTCCGATGCGGCGGCGAGCAGCGACTGATGGGTCGGCGCGTCCGGCACGTCCGCCGGACGGTTCACCGCGAACTCCTTGCGCAGCACCGGTACGACCTCCTCGCCGAGCAGGTCGAGCTGCTCCAGGACGGTCTTCAGCGGCAGGCCCGCGTGGTCCAGCAGGAACAGCTGGCGCTGGTAGTCGCCGGCGTACTCCCTGAACGCGAGGGTCTTCTCGATGACCTCCTGCGGGGAGCCGACGGTCAGCGGTGTCTGGTCGGTGAAGTCCTCCAGGGAGGGCCCGTGGCCGTAGACCGGGGCGTTGTCGAAGTACGGGCGGAACTCGCGCACCGCGTCCTGGGAGTTGCGGCGCATGAAGACCTGCCCGCCGAGGCCGACGATGGCCTGTTCCGCGGTGCCGTGGCCGTAGTGCGCGTACCGCTCCCGGTACAGCTCGACCATGCGCTTGGTGTGGTCGGCCGGCCAGAAGATGTTGTTGTGGAAGAAGCCGTCGCCGTAGAAGGCCGCCTGTTCGGCGATCTCGGGGCTGCGGATCGAGCCGTGCCAGACGAACGGCGGTACGTCGTCCAGCGGTCGGGGTGTGGCGGTGAAGCCCTGGAGCGGGGAGCGGAACTTGCCCTCCCAGTTCACGACGTCCTCGCGCCACAGGCGGCGCAGCAGGGCGTAGTTCTCGATGGCGAGGTTGATGCCCTGGCGGATGTCCTGCCCGAACCAGGGGTAGACCGGGCCGGTGTTGCCGCGGCCCATCATCAGGTCGACCCGGCCGTCGGCCAGGTGCTGGAGCATCGCGAAGTCCTCGGCGATCTTCACCGGGTCGTTGGTGGTGATGAGGGTGGTGGAGGTGGAGAGGATCAGCTTCTCGGTCCGCGCGGCGATGTAGCCGAGCATCGTCGTCGGGGACGAGGGCACGAAGGGCGGGTTGTGGTGCTCGCCGGTCGCGAAGACGTCGAGTCCGACCTCCTCGGCCTTCAGCGCGATGGCGACCATGGCCTTGATGCGCTCACGCTCGGTCGGTGTCCGTCCGGTGGTCGGGTCCGGTGTGACGTCACCGACGCTGAAGATCCCGAACTGCATGGTCGTTCACCCTCCATGTTGTTGATTATTCAACTATACCCTCCAACGGCCACCCCCGCCCACATATTCCGACCACTGTCAGTGCCTCGCCCTACGATCCCCTCATGGCCGCCCCACGCCACAGCGCCACCGGAGAACCCGACGGGACACGAGAGGACCGGACACGGGAGGACGAGGCACGGGAGGACGAGACACGGGACGAAGACACGCAGGTGGACGGCACGCGGGCGGACGACACCCGGGGAATCGTCGACCCCGCCGAACTCCTCACCCGCGTCCGCTTCCGCCGCCCCGAACCGGCCCCGCCCCTGCGCCCCTACGTCGAGCACTACTGGCTGATCGACTGGGACCTCACCGAGCCCTACGTCTCCCACGTCGTCCCGCACCCAGCCGTGCACATCGTCTTCCAGCGACTGGCCGGCGAGGACGCCTTCGTCGAGATCGCGGGCATCCCGCACGGCCTCTTCGCCCAGAAACTGGAGGGGCGCGGGCGGGTCTGCGGGATCAAGTTCCGGCCCGGTGCCTTCCGGACCGTCGTCCCCGAGCGGCCCGTGTCGCAGTGGACGGGCGCGCGGGTACGGCAGCCCGAGGTGTTCCCGGACACCGACCCCGCCACCGTCCTCGACCCGGCCGACGACCGTGCCCGTGTCGCCGCCCTCGACACCTTCCTGCTCGCTCTCGACCCGCGCCCGGACCCGCAGGCCGAACTGGCGACGGCCCTCGTCGACCGCATCCGCACCGACCGCACGATCCGCCGCGTCACCGACTTCGCCCGCACCGAGGGCCTGTCCGTACGACTGCTGCAACGCCTCTTCGCCGCGTACGTCGGCGTCGGCCCCAAGTGGGTCATCCTGCGCTACCGCATCCACGAGGCCCTGGAACGCGCGGGCACCGGGACCCCCGTGGACTGGGCGGGCCTCGCCGCCGACCTGGGCTACGCCGACCAGGCCCACCTGGTCCGCGACTTCACGACGACGGTCGGGGTGTCACCGACTGCTTATGCGCAGGGCGTGCACTGACCTCGCCTCCTCTTGTCCGGTCGACCGGCAGGGCACCGCGCCGGTCGCCAACCCCGTTACGGGGAACGGCGGTTGGACTCTCGTACCACCTCTCCCGCGCCGGTCGGGCCCGGTGACGGTCGCTGACCGCCCCGACCGACGCCCCCGCGCGCTGGTAGCTTTCGCTCCGGCCGAACGGTGATGGGAAGAGAGCCGCAGTGACCCGAACTCAGGCCCTGAACCGGTGGTTCACGGCGGACAACAACCCTGTCCAGGTCTTCGGCACCGTCGTCGCCGTCACCGTGGGCGCTTTGGTCGTACGGCCGGTGGGCGGGTCCGGTACCGGGCTCGCGGTGCTGTGTCTGCTCGTCCTGGAGTCGCTGCTGCTGTGCACGCGGCTCATTCCCGAGGGCCGGTTCCCGCCCCGTGTGCAGTTCGCGGTGCTGTGCGTCTGGGCGGTCGGGGCGGCGGCGCTGTTGAGCCTGGAGACCTCGGGGGCGTCGGCGCTGTTCGCCTATTTCGCGACCGGCCACGCCGGTTACCGTCTCGACTCCCGCCGCGCGCTGCCCTTCGCGGCGGCCACCAGCGCCCTGAGCGCGGGTGCGCTGCTCGCGCCGTGGGGCGGCCACCACACCTCGTGGATCGTGGGCGCCTTCAGCGGTGTCAGCGTGCTGGTCGGTATCTCCAACCGCGCCCACACCGACGCCTTGCGCGCCGCGCGGGCCGCCGCCGAGCAGGCCGAGCGGGCCGCGCAGGCCGTGGCGCGGGCGGAGGCGCTGGCCGAGCGGGCCCGGATCGCCCGGGACGTGCACGACGTACTGGCCCACTCGCTGGCCGGGGTGAACATGCAACTGGAGGTCACCGACGCCCTGTTGGAGTCCGGCGACATCGACCGGGCCCGGCAGGCGGCCCAGCGGGCGCAGAGCCTGGTCCGCTCGGGGCTGACCGAGGTGCAACGCACGGTCAGGGACCTGCGTGAGGACGCGCTGCCGCTGGTGGAGACGCTGCGGTCGCTGCTCGCGTCCACGTCCGACGCCGGTACGCTGACCGTCGACGGGCCGCCGCGCGAACTGCCCGTCCGCCTGGCCCAGGTGATCGTGCGCTGCGCCCAGGAGGCGCTGACCAACGCGCACAAGTACGCGCCCGGCGCCTCGGTACGTATGCGGCTGGAGTACCCGGAGAGCGGGGGGAGCGCGGGGAGCGGGGGGACTTCGGAGCCCGCGGAGAATGCGGGGCCTGCGGGGCCTGCGGGGATTGCGGAGAGGGCGGCGGGCGCGGCGAGTTCGGAGAGTGCGGCGGGTGCCGGACCGCAGGCCGGGACGGTCGTCTTCGAGGTGGTGAACTCCGCGCCGCCCGCCGGCTCACGGCCCTTGGCCGGTGCGGGAGGCGGGATGGGGCTGGTCGGGATGCGCGAGCGGCTCGACCTGGTGGGCGGCACGGTCACGGCCGGGCCGATCGTGGACGGTGACGACGCTGGAGGCTGGCAGGTGCGCGTGGTGATCCCGGGATGAGCGAGCAGCGGCAGGGCGAACACCCGCCTGTGGTCAGGGTGGTCGTGGCCGACGACCAGACCGCGGTGCGCGAGGCGCTGGCGACCGTACTGGATCTCCAGTCCGGTGTGGAGGTCGTGGCGACGGCCAAGGACGGCGGGGAGGCCGTGCGCGCGGCCGAGGAGCACACGCCCGACGTGGTCCTGATGGACCTCAACATGCCCCGGGTGGACGGGGTGGAGGCCACCCGGCTGATCGGCGAACGCCTCCCCGGGGTCGCCGTGGTGGTGCTCACGACCTTCGCCGACGAGGAGTACATCCTCGCCGCGCTCGGTGCCGGTGCCCGCGGCTACCTGACCAAGGAGTCGGGCCGGGAGGACATCACCCGCGCGGTGCGGGCGGCGGCGGCCGGGCAGTCGGTGCTCGACCCCGCCGTACGGGACCGGCTCGTCGCCGCCGCCGCGCGGGGCGGGGTCCCCGTCGAGCGGCCGGGCAGCGGACTCGCCCCGGACCTCACCCCCCGGGAGGTGGAGGTCCTCACGCTGATCGGCGAGGGGCTCACCAACCGGGGCATCGCCGAGCGGCTGGTGGTGAGCGAGGCCACCGTGAAGACCCATATCAACAACCTCTTCTCCAAGGCTCATCTGCGGGACCGGGCGCATGCCGTGAAGTACGCGTTCATCCACGGACTGGTGAAGACTCCCGGGTGAGGGGCTGGACCTGGGCGGCGGCGGCCGGCGCCAGGAGGCGTACGCGGGCCAGCAGCAGGAACACCCGGGTGAGGACCATGGCCAGCGCCATGATCACGAAGAACGGCGCGACCGCGTCCTCGGCTATGTGGTGCTCCACCATGAACGTGCCGAGGTGGTCGCGGAACCAGGTGTTGTGCTCGGCGAGACAGATGAAGGCGACGCGCAGGGCGACCACCGCGGTCCAGATCGCCACGAAGCCCGCGCCGCACCGGGTGTGGACCTTGCCCGAGGCCGGGTCGCGCTCCACGCCGGTGGCGAGGGTGGCGACGGCGCCGCAGGCGAGCCCGATCGCGGCGCCCACGAGATAGACCACGATGTCGACGTGCTGGCTGGGCATGCCCTTCAGATACGCGTAGCCGACCGCGGACACCGTGCCGATCGGCAGCAGCACCTTGTGCAGGTCGTACTTCCGGCGCCCGTACTGCGTCAGCATCATCACCGCGAAGATGCCCCCGCTGATCGCCAGCGCCTGCTCCATGTCCGTCATGCCGTCCCACTCCTCGGTCTCCGGCGGTCGTCCCGCCCCACGTCCTCGTGAGATCGACTCTCCCGCCGAAGCCGAAAAACCTCCCGGACCCACGGGTGGATTTCCGGGTGGAGACCCAGGGTGGAGCTTTCCCCTACGGGCGACTCAGGGGCGGGACCGTAGGGGGCGCCGACGCCACCGGATGCCCAAGCGACCGACCGAATCCCCTACGGCACCAGCACCAACCGCCCCCGTACCCCGCCCTCCGCGAGTCGTGCGTGTGCCGTCGCCGCGTCCGCCAAGGGGTACGTGCCGGCCACCCGCAGGGTCAGTACGTCCTTCTCCACCAGGGCGACCAGTTCGGTGAGCCGGGTACCGTCCGCGGTCACCTCGACCGCCCCGGTCCGCACCCCGCGTTCCGGGGCCGGCGCGGCCTGCGGGATCACACCGGTGAACGCGCCTCCGTCCCGCACCCACGTCAGTGCCCGCGCGCCGAGGACCGCCGCGTCCAGGACCGCGTCGACACTCGCCGCCGCCACCCCCTCGCTCGTGAACTCGGCCGCGCCCAGGGCCCGTACGAACTCCTCGTCGGCGGGACGGGCGAGGGCGGTCACCGATATCCCCCGCTGCGCGGCGAGTTGGACGGCGAAGCCGCCCACCGCCCCCGCCGCGCCCGTCACCAGCAGGGCCTGACCCGGCGTCAACTCCAGTAGGTCCAGGGCCTGTACGGCGGTCAGCGCGTTCAGCGGCAGGGTGGCCGCGTGTGCCGCGTCGACGCCCGCCGGGGCCTTCGCGACCGCGTCGGCGTCCACCACGACGTACTCGGCGTGGGTGCCCAGCGGCCGGCCCATCCCGTGGTGCAGGGCGATCACCTCGTCGCCCACCCGCCACGCGCCGGTGGCACCGACCGCGTCCACCGTCCCGGCCACGTCCCAGCCGAGTCCGAGCTGCTTGCCCGCGCCCCCGAAGGCGCCCGCGCGCACTCCGGCGTCGACCGGATTGAGCGAGGCCGCCGCGACCTTGATCCGCACCTGCTGTGCGCCCGGCTCGGGAATTTCCGTCTCCACGACCCGAACCGCCTCGGGCCCGCCGAACGTCGTCACCACTACAGCACGCATGGCAGATACAGCACGCATGGCAGACAACTCCTCGTCACAGGGTTCTCGCCGGGGTTCCCCCGGCGCCGACAACCCTAGGAAGAGCTACTATCCATCGGGAAGTAGTTACCTGTAGGTGCGTATCTACCCCCGGAGTACCAGGAAACGAGCGGAGGCCACGGCCCATGGCGACCATGACAGCGGCCCAGCGGCGCGAACAGGCACGCATCGAGTACGACGCCTTCATCCGCAGCTGCCCCACCAACCAGCTGCTGGACCGCATCAGCGACAAGTGGGTCAGCCTGGTCGTCGCCGCCCTGGCCGCCGGCCCGATGCGCTACAGCGACCTCGCCCGCAAGATCGCCGGTGTCAGCCCCAAGATGCTGACGCAGACGCTCCGTTCACTGGAACGCGACGGCATCCTCTCCCGCACGGTCACCCCGTCCGTACCGGTCCGCGTCGACTACGAACTCACCCCGCTCGGCGCCAGCCTCAGCATGCTGCTGCTCGCCGTGAAGGACTGGGCGGAGACCCACATCGAGGAGGTCCACGAGGCGCGCGGGCGCTACGACGGGGACGACAGGGACCACGGAAGGCCCTCCTAGGGGGCGCGCCCCCTCAGCCGTCCCCCCTCAGCCGTTCCTCCGCCAGTGGTCAGAAGTAGTAGGTGTCGCCGGTGTCGAGGACGAGCACCCTTTGCTGGTCGTTGGCCCGGTTGCCGTCCACCGCGCCGCCGCCCCAGACCGTGTCCAGTTCCAGCAGCACCTCGGAGGACGCGTCCCGCAGCCGTACCCGCAGTTCGATTCCCTCGCCCACCCCGTCCGCCGCCAGCGCTCCCGTCCGGCACACCACCGCCCGCTCCCCCGACCGGGCACACCCCTCCGGCAGCGTCTGCCGGTCCGCGAGCGGCTTCGACCAGCGCAGTCGTACGGTCGCGTCGGGGACGGCGGAGGGGCCGTGGTTGCGCGGGGTGAACCGCACGTCGACCCGGCCGGCGGTCATCGCGACCGAGCCGTGGTAGGAGAGGTCGGCCTCCGGAGCGGGCACACCTGGGGCCGCGCCCATCACCGCGAACGCGGCACCCGCGACGACACCGCCCCGCAGTACCCGCGGAACCGTTAGTACCCGCAGTACCCGCAGTACCCGTACGACTGCCCGCATGCCATCCACTCCTCTGTCCATCTGTCCATCTGTCCATCTGTCCATCTGTGCTCTGCGCGCCCGTGCGCCGCCGGCCGGGTCGTACGGATGTATCCCACGCGCGGCCCCGGACAGGCGCCGTCCATCAGGTGACACCCGCGTGGGCGGGTGGCGCCCGTGTGATGGGGTGGCGGTCATGCTCGTACTTCGTTCCGCGGCCCTCTTCGTCGTCGCCGCCGTCTTCGAGATCGGTGGCGCCTGGCTGGTCTGGCAGGGGGTGCGTGAACACCGCGGCTGGCTGTGGGTGGTCGGCGGGGTCATGGCCCTCGGGGCGTACGGCTTCGTCGCCACCTTCCAGCCGGACGCGCACTTCGGCCGCATCCTCGCCGCGTACGGCGGGATCTTCGTCGCCGGGTCACTGGCCTGGGGCGCGGTCGCGGACGGGTACCGGCCCGACCGCTGGGACCTCGCCGGCGCGCTGATCTGCCTGGCGGGGATGGCCGTGATCATGTGGGCGCCACGCGGCAACTGAGCGCCCGCCGGGCCCGCCTATCCTGGACGGAGTCGTACGCACGAACCAGCAGGTCCCTCCCGAGGAGCAGCCCATGGCCACCGCCGCACCGTCCGCCGCCTCCCGTATCGCGGTCGTCACCGGGGCGAGCGGCGGCATCGGCGCCGCCACGGCCCGCCGGCTCGCCGAGGCCGGGTACCGGGTCGTGCTCACCGCGCGCCGCAAGGACCGCATCGAGGCGCTGGCCGAGGAGATCAACAAGGCGGGCCACAAGGCGACGGCGTACGCGCTCGACGTCACCGACCGGAGCGCGGTCGACGAGTTCGCGACCGCCTTCAGGACGATCGGCGTGCTGGTCAACAACGCGGGCGGGGCGCTCGGCGCGGACCCGGTCGCGACGGGTGACCCCGCCGACTGGCGCACGATGTACGAGACGAACGTCCTCGGCACGCTGAACGTCACGCAGGCCCTGCTGCCCGCCCTCACCGCGAGCGGCGACGGCACGGTCGTGGTCGTCTCCTCGACGGCGGGCCACGGCACGTACGAGGGCGGCGCGGGCTATGTCGCCGCCAAGCACGGCGCCCATGTACTCGCCGAGACGCTGCGGCTGGAGATCGTCGGCACTCCGGTGCGGGTGATCGAGGTCGCGCCCGGCATGGTGAAGACGGACGAGTTCGCGCTGACCCGGTTCGGCGGGGACGCGGAGAAGGCGGCGAAGGTCTACGAGGGCGTCGCGGAGCCGCTCACGGCGGACGACGTGGCCGACACGATCTCGTGGGCGGTCACCCGTCCCAGCCACGTCAACATCGACCTGCTCGTCGTCCGCCCGCGCGCCCAGGCCTCGAACACGAAGGTCCACCGGGAGGTCTGATGCCCGACCGAGAGGGCGCCCCCGACAACTCCCAAGAGGCCCTGGACAAGCGCAGGTTGGCCGAGGAGACCAGAAACGAACGCAAAGTCTGGTATTTCCTCGGCTACTTCCTCTTCGGCATCCACATCGTCGCGTTCGTGATGATCTACGCGGTGACGCACGCACCGAACAAGTAGCGCCGACTCCTCACCCCGAGTCGGTGTGGTCGACCAACTCGTTCAGGACGGCCGAGGCCCCGGTCGGCCGGGGCCTCGGCCGTCAGCCCTTCACGCAGACGACCTGCTTCAGCTTCGCCACGACCGCCACGAGGTCCCGCTGCTGATCGATGACCTGCTCGATCGGCTTGTAGGCGCCCGGGATCTCGTCCACGACACCGGAGTCCTTGCGGCACTCCACGCCCCGCGTCTGCTCCTCCAGATCCCGCACGGTGAAGTGCCGCTTCGCCGCGTTGCGGCTCATGCGCCGACCCGCGCCGTGCGAGGCCGAGTTGAAGGCCTTCTCGTTGCCGAGGCCCTTCACGATGTACGAACCCGTGCCCATGGAACCCGGGATGATCCCGTACTCGCCGGAGCCGGCCCGGATCGCGCCCTTGCGGGTGACGAGCAGGTCCATGCCCTCATAGCGCTCTTCGGCGACGTAGTTGTGGTGGCAACTGATCTCCGGCTCGAAGGTCGGCTTCGCCTTCTTGAACTCCTTGCGGACCACGTCCTTCAGGAGCGCCATCATGATGGTGCGGTTGTACTTCGCGTACTCCTGCGCCCAGAACAGGTCGTTGCGGTAGGCCGCCATCTGCGGGGTGTCCGCGATGAAGACGGCGAGGTCGCGGTCGACCAGGCCCTGGTTGTGCGGGAGTTTCTGCGCCGTGCCGATGTGGTGCTCGGCCAGTTCCTTGCCGATGTTGCGGGATCCGGAGTGCAGCATGAGCCACACGGCGCCCTGCTCGTCCACGCAGACCTCGGTGAAGTGGTTGCCCCCGCCGAGCGTCCCCATCTGCTTAGCCGCCCGGTCCTCCCGGAACCTCACCGCGTCCGCGACCCCCGCGAACCGCCCCCAGAAGTCGTCCCATCCCGCCGTCGCGAACCCGTGCAGCCGCCCGGGCTCGACCGGGCTGTCGTGCATGCCCCGTCCCACCGGGATCGCCTGCTCGATCTTCGAGCGCAGGCGGGACAGGTCGCCGGGGAGGTCGTTGGCGGTGAGGGAGGTCTTGACCGCGGACATTCCGCAGCCGATGTCGACACCGACCGCGGCCGGGCAGACCGCGCCCCGCATCGCGATGACCGAGCCGACCGTCGCGCCCTTGCCGTAGTGGACGTCCGGCATGACGGCGAGGCCCTTGATCCAGGGGAGGCCGGCCACGTTGCGCAGTTGCTGGAGTGCGCCCTCCTCGACCGACGCCGGGTCGGCCCACATACGGATCGGGACCTTCGCCCCGGGTATCTCCACGTACGACATTTCGTCCTCATTCCCCCGAAATCAAGCAGAAGTCTAAAATCGCAAAACCGGCGCCAAGGTCAACGAATGGGACACCGGACCGGCGTTCACGGCTGTGCGTGCGATACACATTGTCTCCAGGGGGTCCCCCGGTGCGGCAAGCGATTAACCAGCGGGGACACTGGCAGGACCCTTGATCATCGCGCAGCACCCCTGATCGTCGTCGAGAGGAGCCCTACCGTGCAGCGGAAGGCATACGTACCCGGCGCCGCCGCGCTCCTCGTGGCGCTGCTGGCCGGTTGCACGAGCGGCTCGGGCAACGGCGGCACGACGGACGACGCGAACCCGGGCGACGCCGGTACGGCGACGGCGGCGGCCCAGCCGGGCAAGTACCGCACGCTCCCGGAGCCCTGCGGAGCCGTCAGCCAGAGCACGTTGGACTCGCTGCTGCCCGGCATCAAGCAGATCACGGACGCGGAGCAGCGCGAGGCCGCCTACGCGGGCGAGGCGACGCTGACGTACGACACGGACCGCAAGGTGGGCTGCCGTTGGAAGGTGGAGTCCACGGACGCGACCGACCATCTGCTGGTCGACTTCGAGCGGGTGGTGTCCTACGACAACGCCGTGAGCGACGACAGCCAGGCGAAGACGCTCTTCGCGACGAAGGAGACGGCGGCGGACCTGCCGGAGCCGGCCGCGAGCACGACGACCGCGTCGGACTCGACGACTCCCTCGGCCTCGGCCTCCGCCACCTCGTCGGCGTCCTCGTCGTCCTCGGCCTCGGCGTCCTCCTCGGCATCGACCTCGACCTCGGCCTCCCCCTCCGACTCCACCACCCCGTCCGCCCTCCAGCCCCGCACCCTCTCCGATCTCGGTGACGAGGCGTTCCTCGACGACGCGTTGAGCAGCTCCGGTTCGACGGCCAAGCAGCGGACGGTGACTGTGGTGTTTCGCACGTCCAACGTCATTGTGACCGTCGAGTACGAGGAGCAGCCGGCGACGGTCGGGGTGGTCCCGGACAGCCAGAAGATGCAGGACAGGGCGCGGAAACTGGCCGCGCAGCTGGCCGACTCGCTCAACGGTTAGGGGCTCGGGGGGCCGCCCGCGAGGGTCCGCGCAAAGCCTGTGAACGGAGACCGCACAGCTGACTCACCGCGTACCGTGGCCCCTCGGACCCGATCCGACGGCAGGAACCACGAGCGTCATGAGTGAAGGAACCATGCATCAACCAGCACAGCGTGACCGGCAGGACCACCAGCGAGCGAAGCGTCTCCACCGCGTCCTTGTCTGCGCGGCGGCGGTCCCGGTGATGGTGATCGCGGCCGGCTGCTCCTCGGACTCCGGCTCCGGCGGCAGCGCGGGCAAGGACACCACGGGCGTCGGCGCGACGACTTCCGCCGACGCGACGGCCGCTCCGACGGTGCAGGCGGCGGCGTACAAGAAGTTGCCGGAGCCGTGCGCGGTGCTGTCGAAGAAGACGTTGACCGATCTGGTCCCGGAGGGGGCCAAGTCGGGCAAGGAGGGTTCGTCCACGGACACCGCGTCGCGGGGCAGTTGCTCCTGGACCAGCCTGGACAACAACGGGGTCAAGGGTTCGCAGTTCCGCTGGCTGAACGTGTCGTTGCTGCGGTTCGACTCCTCGCAGACGCAGGGCGAGGGCGACAAGCTGGCGGAGGCGTACTACACGAAGCAGGTGCAGGAGGCGCAGTCGGTCACCGGCGCGAAGAACACCAAGTCGGCGCCGGTCTCGGGGGCGGGCGACCAGGCCACAGCGGTGCGCTACGACCTGAAGAAGAAGGAAGGCGCCTTCAAGCAGCAGACGGTGGTGGCGCGGGTCGAGAACGTGGTCGTCACGATCGACTACAACGGCGCGGGTCTGGCGGGCGACAAGACGCCGGACGCGGACACGTTGACGAAGGCGGCGGAGAAGGCCGTGCGGGAGGCGGTGGCGGCGGTCTCGTCGGCCAACGGCAGTGGCGGGGGCGGCGGCGACGCCGGCACGCCCTCCGCGTCCGCGTCGAAGTCCGCCTCGAAGTCCCCTTCCAAGTCCGCGTCCCCGTCCGCCTCACCGTCCAAGTCGGCGGCGAAGGCCTCCCCTTCGGCCTCCGCCGACAAGAAGAGCTGACCGTCACATCCAGGACGTTTTTCGGCTTCAACTCGCAGGTCAGCCAAGCCCTTTGACGGAGCCCGGCGCCTCCTCGGCACCGGGCTCCCGGCAGACCGGCGCCCGGGACGCCGCACACATGTGCCACCCTGTTCCGCGCAACACCATGCAAGGGGAGGGGAGTACGGGTGTCCGCGCCCATTCAGCTCACACGTATGCACCGGGTGCTCATCGGCGTGGTCGTCTCCGGTGCGATGGTCATCGCCGGTATCGGCTTCGCCGGTTCGTACGCCGCCGTACGCGAACTCGCCCTGAAGAAGGGCTTCGGTAACTTCGCCTACGTCTTCCCGATCGGTATCGACGCGGGCATCTGCGTGCTGCTCGCCCTGGACCTGCTCCTGACCTGGATCAGGATCCCCTTCCCGCTGCTGCGCCAGACGGCGTGGCTGCTCACCGTCGCGACGATCGCGTTCAACGGCGCGGCGGCCTGGCCCGACCCGCTCGGTGTCGGTATGCACGCGGTGATCCCGATCCTGTTCGTGGTCTCGGTGGAGGCGGCCCGGCACGCGATCGGCCGGATCGCCGACATCACGGCCGACAAGCACATGGAGGGCGTGCGCCTGACCCGCTGGCTGCTCTCGCCCGTGCCGACGTTCCTGCTCTGGCGCCGGATGAAGCTGTGGGAGCTGCGCTCCTACGAGCAGGTCATCAAGCTGGAGCAGGATCGTCTCGTCTACCAGGCGCGCCTCCACTCCCGCTTCGGCCGCGCCTGGCGCCGCAAGGCCCCGGTGGAGTCCCTGATGCCACTGCGCCTGGCGCGCTACGGCGTCCCGCTCGCGGAGACGGCCCCCTCGGGCCTGGCGGCGGCGGGCATCGAGCCCGTACTCCTGCCCCCGGCCCCGCAGTTGGAGCCGGCCCGGGAGCCGGAGCCACAGCAGGCACCGGTCCGCGAGCAGTTGCCTCCGGTGGCCGACGAGCGCCCCGGGCCCCAGCCGCAACAGCAGACACAGGCGCAGGCACAGGCTCAGTGGGCACAGCAGCAGCAGGAGTACGCCGAGTTGCAGAGCCAGTGGCTCCAGGCGCGCGACCCGCAGTCCGTCGAGTACCAGGGCGGCTACGACCCGACGTACGACCCGGACGCCGCCTACCAGGAGTGGTACGCGGAGCAGCAGCAGGCGGAGCAGTTCCAGCAGTACGAGGAAGAACAGCAGCAGTTCGCGCAACAGCAGCAGCAACAGCCGGAGCCCGAGCCCTCTCCGGAGGACACCGGTACCTTCCCGATCCCGGCGGGTCCGGGCCGTACCCGTGAGCTGGGCGCGGGCGGCGGCACGGAGCCGACCGAGGAGGACTACTACCAGGTCTTCAAGAAGTCGATAGACGGCAGTTACCCGACGTCGGGCCAGTTCCGGGGCAACGTCGAGGACACGTACGGCATCAAGCTCCCGCAGCGCGAGGCCGACCGGCTGGTCAACAGCTTCACGAACCGTCACACGGAGGAACTCCAGGAGTACCACAGCGCCTGAGTCGATCCTCTACGACGATGGGGGCGCCCGGTGTTCACCGGGCGCCCCCATCGTCGTGGAACGGCTTACTCGCCGAGCAGGCTCCGCACCCGCTCCTGCCCCACCGCCAGCAGCAGCGTGGGCAGGCGCGGGCCGGTGTCGCGGCTGACGAGCAGGTGGTAGAGGAGGGCGAAGAAGGTCCGCTGGGCGGTCTTGATCTCCGGCGGGAGTTCCTTCGCGGTCGCGTCGGCGGAGAAGCCGGCCTGGACCTTCGGGACGCCGTAGACGAGGTGGCTCAGGCCGTCCAGGGACCAGTGGTCGGCGAGTCCGTCGGTGAGCAGGCGCAGGGACTGCCGGGCGGGCTCGTCGAGGGACTTGAGGAGGTCGATGTCGGGTTCGTCGCGCACGATGGTCCGCTGGTCGGCGGGGACGTGCGTGTTGATCCAGGCCTCGGCCTTGTCGAGCCGGGGGCGGACCTCGTCGAGGGTGGACAGGGGGTCGGCGGGGTCGAGTTCGCCGAGGATGCGCAGGGTCTGGTCCTCGGCCCCGGCGGTGATGTCGGCGACGGACGCGAGGGTCCGGTACGGCAACGGGCGGGGCGTGCGCGGGAGTTCACCGGCGGCGGTGCGGACGGCGCGGGAGTGCGCGGCGAGGTCGGCGGGCAGCGCGGAGCCGTCCTCGACCTTGGCGTCGAGCTTGTCCCACTCGTCGTAGAGGCGCTGGATCTCCTGGTCGAAGGCGATCTTGAAGGACTGGTTGGGGCGGCGGCGGGCGTAGAGCCAGCGCAGGAGCTGCGGTTCCATGATCTGGAGCGCGTCGGCCGGGGTGGGGACCCCGCCCTTGCTGCTGGACATCTTGGCCATGCCGCTGATGCCGACGAAGGCGTACATGGGGCCGATGGGCCGCTCGCCTCCGAAGATCCCGACGATCTGGCCGCCGACCTGGAACGAGGACCCCGGGGACGAGTGGTCGACACCGCTGGGCTCGAAGATGACGCCCTCGTAGGCCCACCGCATGGGCCAGTCGACCTTCCAGACCAGCTTGCCGCGGTTGAACTCGCTGAGCAGGACGGTCTCGGTGAAGGCGTCCTCGGTGCAGACGTAGGTCAGCTCGGTGGTGTCGTCGTCGTAGGCGGTGACGGTGGTGAGGTCCTTGCCGCAGCTGCCGCAGAAGGGCTTGTACGGGAAGTACCCGGCGGAGCCGGAGCTGCCGTCGTCCTCCTCCGCCGCGCCGGAGCCGGCCTCGGCCTCCAGCTCGGCGGCGTCGACGGCCTTCTGCTGCTGCTTCTTCGGCGGGGCCTTCTTGGTGCGGTACTGCTCAAGGATCGCGTCGATGTCACCGCGGTGCTTCATGGCGTGCAGGATCTGCTCGCGGTACACGCCGGAGGTGTACTGGGCGGTCTGGCTGATCCCGTCGAACTCCACGCCGAGCTCGGCGAGCGAGGCGACCATCGCGGCCTTGAAGTGCTCGGCCCAGTTGGGGTGCGCCGACCCGGCGGGCGCCGGTACGGAGGTCAGCGGCTTGCCGATGTGCTCGGCCCAGCTGCTGTCGATCCCCTCCACGCCGTTGGGCACCTTGCGGTAGCGGTCGTAGTCGTCCCAGGAGATGAGGTGCCGGACCTCGTGCCCGCGCCGGCGGATCTCGTCGGCGACGAGATGCGGGGTCATCACCTCGCGCAGATTGCCCAGGTGGATGGGCCCCGACGGGGACAGCCCGGACGCGACGACAACCGGTTTGCCCGGGGCCCGACGCTCCGACTCCTCGATGACCTCATCCGCGAAACGGGAGACCCAGTCGGTGGTCTCGGTGCTCTGAGCCACGATCGGCACGTCCTTCTTTCAGACACGGGGCAGCCGGTACGGTCGCACGACTGACCCCACCATTGTCCCAGCCAAGCCCACATCCACGAAAACGGCTTTTCCAAGGCCATGACCCTGAGAATCAGAAACACGGGACCTGAGCCCGGAATGGCGGCGCAGCCGCCTTCAAGGGGCGCGGGGAACTGCGCGACCAGCCCCCACCGGCCCGCAGCCGACGAACCCCGAGCCCCGGACGGCGGCGCAGCCGCCTCTCAGGGGCGCGGGCAGTATCCACATCCGGCTCCGCCGCGGAGCGCGCCCAGCCCCCACCGGCCTGCGGGCAAAAAAACCGCTTCACCCCCCGTGGGATACTGACCGTGTCTACCAAACCCACAAGGAGAACGGCTCCCACCCCATGACCTCGGTCACGTCGCTCACGGATCTCGTCCATCAGCGCCTCTCGGACGCCCTCGCTTCCGCCCTCCCGGAAGCCGACGGAGTCGACCCGTTGCTGCGCCGAAGCGACCGCGCCGACTTCCAGGCGAACGGCATCCTCGCCCTCGCCAAGAAGGCCAAGGCCAACCCCCGTGACCTGGCGACGCAGGTCGTCTCGCGCATCACCACGGGTGACGTGATCAAGGACGTCGAGGTCTCCGGCCCCGGCTTCCTGAACATCACCGTCGGCGACCGGGCGATCACCGAGAACCTGGCCGCGCGCTACGCCGACCCGGCCCGCCTCGGCGTGCCCCTGGCCCCGCACCCCGGCACGACCGTCATCGACTACGCGCAGCCCAACGTCGCGAAGGAGATGCACGTCGGCCACCTCCGTTCCGCGGTGATCGGCGACGCCCTGGTCCAACTCCTGGAGTTCACCGGCGAGTCGGTGGTCCGGCGGCACCACATCGGCGACTGGGGAACGCAGTTCGGCATGCTGATCCAGTATCTGGACGAGCACCCGGGCGAGTTGGACCACGGCGGTGCCCAGGTCACCGGCGAGGAGGCGATGTCGAACCTCGACCGGCTCTACAAGGCGGCCCGTCAACTCTTCGACTCCGACGAGGAGTTCAAGACGCGGGCGCGGCGCCGGGTGGTCGATCTCCAGGCGGGCGAGCCGAAGACGCTGGCCGCGTGGCAGAAGTTCGTGGACGAGTCGAAGATCTACTTCTTCTCCGTCTTCGAGAAGCTGGACATGGAGATCCGGGACCCGGACATCGTCGGCGAGTCGGGCTACAACGACATGCTGGACGAGACGTGCCGGCTGCTTGAGGAGTCCGGGGTCGCGGAGGTGTCGGACGGCGCGCTGTGCGTGTTCTTCGACGACATCAAGGGCCCGGACGGCAACCGGACCCCGCTGATCGTCCGCAAGTCGGACGGCGGTTACGGCTACGCGGCCACCGACCTGTCGGCGATCCGGGACCGTGTCTTCAACCTCAAGGCGACGAGCCTGCTGTACGTGGTCGACGTCCGCCAGGCCCTGCACTTCAAGATGGTCTTCGAGACCGCGCGCCGGGCCGGCTGGCTGAACGACGACGTGTCGGCGTTCCAGCTGGCCTTCGGCACGATCCTCGGCAAGGACGGCAAGCCGTTCAAGACGCGTGCGGGTGTCTCGGTGAAGCTGGAGGACCTGCTCGACGAGGCGGTGCAGCGGGCGACCGCGGTCGTCCGGGAGAAGGCCGAGAAGGTGGGCCTGACCGAGGAGGAGATCGTCGAGAACGGGCGGTACGTCGGGATCGGCGCGGTGAAGTACGCCGACCTGTCGACGTCGGCGGTGCGGGACTACAAGTTCGACCTGGACCAGATGGTGTCGCTGAGCGGTGACACCTCGGTGTACCTCCAGTACGCGTACGCCCGTATCCAGTCGATCCTGCGCAAGTCGGACGGCGCCCGCCCGCTGGCCCACCCGGAGCTCGAACTGACCGGGGCGGAGCGGGCGTTGGGCCTGCACCTGGACCAGTTCAGCGAGGTGGTGGCGGACGCGGCGAAGGAGTACGCCCCGCACAAGCTGACGGCGTACCTGTACCAACTGGCGTCGCTGCTCACGACGTTCTACGACCAGTGCCCGGTCCTGAAGGCGGACACCCCGGAGCAGAAGGAGAACCGCCTGCTCCTGGTGGACCTCACGGCCCGGACCCTGCACCGGGGCATGGCGCTGCTGGGCATCAGGACGCCCGAGAAGCTGTAGCCGTCCCGCGCACACGGGACCGTGGCCCGTCCTCTCCCCCGAGAGGACGGGCCACGGTTGTCAACACGGCGTTTTTCAGCCGCCGTTGATCTCAGCAGCCGTCGCCTCGGCCGCCGTTGATCTCAGATGCCGTTGGCGAAGGTCTTGAACGCGGCGCGCGTGCCGCTGCCCGCGTCGCCGTCGATGGCGCCGGTGTAGCCCCAGCCCTGGAGCAGCCGCTGAAGGGCCTTGATGGTGTTGACGCCCGGGTCGCCGTCGATCGCGCCGGTGTAGCCCCAGTAGGTCGACAGGTTGCGCTGGAAGGCCTTCCAGCTGTTCGGGCCGAGCTGGCCGTCGATGGTGTCGGTGTAGCCCCAGTATGTCTTCAGCCAGGTCTGCACCTTCTTCGCCTCGGCGGTGCTGAGGCCGAAGTTCTCCACCGCCTGGATCGAGACGGAGGAGGCCTGTACGGAGGCGGCCGGCGCGGCGAAGCTGGGGGCGGCGAACGCGACACCTCCCGCCGCGATACCGGCGACGGCGGTGAGGCTGACGAGCGTCCTGGCCACGACATTCGGTCGCATGGGTTCCTCTTTCGGGTTGTCGGTCGTCGTTCGTCGTTCGTCGTGCTGGAACGAGATTGCGGGCCGCGCCCGACCGTCCGCCACGGACCGCGCCGAAGTGACGTCCACGCGGGACGACACCACCGCTGACCTGCGGGTACGTCGACGGCGGGGACGGTGGGACGGGACGCTCGGCGGGCCGTTGTGGACCTTGGCCGATTCCGTCCGCACAGCAGAACCGAATAGGCGTGCGATCAGTGGTCGGTGATGCAGAATGCGACGCGGCCGGACCGCTGACCCCGGTCCCCGATCGCGAAGTGGGGGGCGCATGTCGCGCTGGAAGCCGTTGCCTGCGGAACTGGACCCGCGGGTCCGGCAGTTGGTGGTGCGGCTGCGTCGACTGAAGGACCACAGTGGCCTGAACGTGCGGCAGTTGGCGGCCCGCACCGAGTACAGCCCGAAGTCCTGGGAGCGCTATTTCGGCGCCCGCGCGCTGCCGCCCGTACCGGCCGTGGCCGCGCTGGCCAGGGTCTGCGGCGAGGACCCGACCCGGCTGCTGGCGCTGCGCGAGGTGGCCGCGGAGGCCTGGCCGACGGCCGTACCGGACGCGGACCCGGACACAGGCCCGGACGCGGACGCGAACCCGGAGCAGGAGCCGGAGCCGGACACCGAGCCCGACATCGTGCTGTCGAAGCGGCCCCCGCTCTCTCCGGAACGGCGGGTGCTGCGCATCGCGCTGGTGGCCGGTTCGGTGACGCTGGTGCTGGTGGTGGTGTCGGCGGTGCTGGTGACCGTACGGCTGATGGACGGCCGCGACGCCGGTACGGGACGGTCGTCGACGGCGCCGCTCGCCACGCCCGCGTCGGCCTCGCCGTCGCCGTACTCCTGCCGGGTGGAGCGGGTCGGCGGGCACTGGTACGCGGGCAACAGCCGTACCCAGCAGGAGAATCTGGCCGTGGGCAGCAACGGCCCGGACGTGGCCGAGGCGCAGTGTCTGCTGCGGCGGGCGGGGATCTCGCCGGGCGGTATCGACGGGATGTTCGGGCCGTTGACGGAGCACGCGGTGAAGCAGTTCCAGGAGCGGGCCGGGCTGGACGCGGACGGCATGGTCGGGCCGCACACCTGGAAGGCGCTGCGGGCATGAACCAACTGGCTGCCGCGCTGCGGGAGTTGCGGACCACGACCGGGCTGAGCATGGCGGCGCTCGCGGCGAAGACGCCGTACAGCAAGTCGTCGTGGGAGAGATATCTCAACGGCCGTACGCTGCCGCCCCGCGAGGCGGTGGAGGAACTGTGCCGACTGGCCGGCGAACCGGCGGGCCGCTGCCTGGCCCTGTGGGAACTCGCGGAGTCGGAGGCGAGCGGACGGGCGGTACCGGTACCAGTACCGGTGGCGCCCAAGGCCGCCGCTGCCTCACCCGCCCCGTCCACCCTTTCCACCCCATCCACCCCATCCGTTCCGCCTGCCCCTTCCGACCCCTCCGTCCCCGAGCAGCGGGGTGTCGTCGCGCTGGCCGTGCTCGCCTCTGTGTGCGCGGTGGCCGTGAGTGCCGTGGTGCTCGCGCTGCTGCTGCTTCCGGGGTCCTCCGGGTCCACTCCGCTGTCGCCGACCGCCGTGCGGAGCACGGCCACGGCGGCGTCCGGGCCGGGGTGCCGGGGCGCGGGGTGCGAGGGGCGGAGTCCGCTGGCGATGCGGTGTGCGGCTCGGCCGGACACCGTCGCCCGGCACGAGACGGCCTCCGGGGCGTGGGTGGAGCTGCGGCACAGCAAGGTGTGCGGGACGTCGTGGGCCCGGATGTGGGGCGGCCGGATCGGCGACCGGATCGAGCTGGTGGTGCCGGGCCGGGCGGGTTCCGGGCACGCGGCCGAGGTGGGCAACGCGGTGGAGGCGGACACGTACTCGTACACGATGATGGCGGTGACCGTGCCGGGGACCGTGGTGCGGGCCTGTTTCCAGCCCGTGGGGGGCGAGAAGAGGGAGTGCTTCGAGGGGCGTGTGGCTTGAGCCCGAGGCCATCGTCCAAGTGCACATACGGCAGGCGTCAGTTATCGGCGTCAGGCAGATCGCCCGAGCAGTCGGCCATCGCGCCTCAGCCGCAGACGCAGACGCAGACGCAGACGCAGACGGGAGTCCTCGGCACTGTCGAGGCTGTTCTCACTCCGGGTGCGAGACGAACTCCTGGAACAGGAAAGGGGTCTCGTCGGGTGAGCCTGGATCGCACGAGGCCCGAATGACTTCGCCGCCGGACGAGCCTCTTCGTCGCCGGTGCGCCGCTTGGGCATCAACCGGCGCCATCCGAGCCAGCCACCGGCAACGTCACCGGACCGCGCTGTCGCGACGCGACCTGCGAGGGCAGGAGCCCGGTGACCATGCACTGCGGCGCCCAGCCGGACACCCTGCGCACGTACCAGACGGCCACCGGGGCCTATGTGCAGCTACGGCACAGCGGCGAGTGCTGGACGAGCTGGGCGCGGATGTGGGGCGGGTGGATCGGCGACCGCATCGAGATGGATGTGAGCGGCCGGGCGGACACGGTCCGCAGTGCGCGGGTCCGCACCTCGAAGGAGGCGAACACGTACATCTGCACGGTGATGACCATGACCCGCCCCCGGCACCGTGATCCGCTCCTGCTTCCGCCCTGTGACGGGCGGCAGGCAGGAATGCTTCGACGGGCGCGTGAAGTCGCTGTCCAGAGTCTCCAGGTCCTACTGCCAGCGCTGATTACGACTGGTCGGAAACGGGCCGAACAGGCCGCCATACTCACCGATGTCATCAATGAAAGCGAAATCTGGGCTCAGGTTCTTCACGGCCGTATGAAGGCGGGCCACCAATACCGTCGGAGCTTCGAGGGACAGACCAAGCGACTCGGCAACCCGTGCTTGCTCAGCGGCCAGCGCCGGACGATCTAACATCATGTCGCGACAGAGAAAATCCGTCGCCGATTCCATGAAGCCCAGGTACCCACCCGCAGAATATTTCGGGGAGTCCCTCCAGCAAGGAAAGCCAACGACCAGCACGAGTGCCTCACGCAAGTCGGTCGCGATAATGCCGGCATCGCCTTCCGAGCTCGCGTGCAGCACAGGGCGGGGAGACCCTGCGTCGCCACACAGATTGTACGGCCATAGCAGAGCGCAGGCATACCGCCCGCAGTCAGACCGACTTCGGCGACGCAGGAGGCCCCTAGGAACCACAGTTTTCGGAGGGAGTCCCGGAGGCGATTGCGATACAGGCATGGCAGTCATGAGCACCGCAAGACTCATTCACCATGTCCCGAACACCTGGCGCATCGATATCGCCACCCACCAGCGCCACTCCCTCCTTTCTGCTCGGACCTGTCCCCGATGTCAATGTCAGGTCATATTTTTGCCCTAGCTCTGCATTATGAACAAGCGCCAGCACGCTACCGGCCAGCACATAGCACGCATTTGACGCGGCTTCCTCTACCTGCCTTTTCACTGGTCAGGCACTGTTTACTGGTCCGATCGACGCGCGCGGGAGTCCGTGGTTGCAGGGGGCTGCTGGCGTCGCTACTGCCGTCACCCCGCGCAGAAGCCCCGCCAGAACGCGCCAGGCGGGGCTTCATTCTCACTCTTGAAAACGCGATCTCTTAACTGAATTACGGCGAGATCACGGCACTAGAATGCAGCATTACCAGAGCCCTTCCGGTGAATCCTCCTGCTCGCCGGAAAGGATTCTACCGAGTCGCCGCAAATTGCCGTTCCAGTGCTCCCCCTCCGGCTCACCACTCCAGTCATCGCTCAAGTCATTATCGCCATCGAGCAGGCGATTGACGGCTCTAACTGCCAGTGTCACAAAATCTGATGACACAGGGGGAATGCTCTGCATTGGACCACACACCGCGGATTGAAACTGTTCCCCGTCAGGAAAACCGCGAGCAACGACCGCAGCGGCCGCGATAGCGACTTCCGCACGACCGGCGTCTACATGTCCATCACTCGCAGCCACAGCAGACAAAGCAGCCCACAGCAGCCCGAGGCGCTCCGACTCGTGCGCCTCGTCGAGATCGCCAGAAAAATCAGCAGCCGTGTCATTCTCGAACGGCTTGTAGCCCCACTTACCCATCTACCTAATCCCGTTCCCTGCTCCCACCGGCGAACGCAAGGGAACCTCATCGATCGAATGGGAGTTCCATTTGAGTGTTGAGGAATGTTCGATCATTGTAGAGATTCCTTCCGTACCCCTCGATGCCGCTACTGAGTTTGATGCCCATCTTCTGAAACTGATCCTTGAATATGTGTTCCCGAATTCTGAGCGCAGTGTCATCACCACAGACATGAACACATATTGCATCGCTCTTGTCGTTGAGGCGCCCAAGACGTATGTGCTGATCCAGGCGCGTATCGAAATTCCCCGTCTTCCCGACGTATACGCTGCCTGGCTTGGTCAGGTCGTTGAAGACGTACACACCCTGGTTCTTACTGCAATTGTGAACCAGTACAGGCGTCTCGCCCGCCAGCACATAGTACGTGTGGAATTCACCGACAGTGAGGTTGTGAACAGTCGCCGAGGGAACCGTCCACCGCTTGATCGCGGTGATCTGGACCCGCGTGCCGGCACTGGTCCGAAGCCACTCGCCTGCCTTCAGATCCGTGGCGTCGATCCACTGACCCAGTTCGGGCACCCAGAAGGGATGTCCGTCCGTGGCCGTGACTGAAGAGGTCTTGGAACCCTTCTCGCCATCGGTGTCCACGGTGACCTTGACCAGGTGCTTCAGCCCCGCGCCCTTGATCTCCGCGGTGACTGTCTCGGCCTTCGTCTCACCGGTCTCGGCGTCCGTCGCCAGGACCTTGTCGCCGATGTCGACGTCTTCGATCTTCTTCGTGGTGCCGTCGGCCAGCAACACCCTTGTTTCCGGTGTGAAGCTGTTCTTCACCGCGCAGCTCGCGGCGTCCTCGGCCGCTTTAACCGCCTTCTTGCTCCTCTTCCAGTCCTGGAAGCTGTCCTTCAGCTTCATCCCGAGCCCGGCGATCCGCTTCGCCAGCGCAAACGCCTTGTCCGCTCGGAAGACGTACTTCGAGACGAGCCTGGCCAGCGGTCCGCCGCCGATGAGCGACGTGACGACGTTCGCCGCGGTCGCACCGCAAGACCCGAGGCTCCCCGTCGTGAAGCAGTCCAGTGCGTCCGTGATCCCCAGTTCGTCGGCGATGATCTTGCCGAGTTCCTTGGCGATCGCGATCGCCTTCGCCTTGGCCGCGTCCTCCTTCTCGCGGGCCTGGTCCGCCTTCGCCCTGGCCGGTGTGGACGTGTCCGTGGAACCGGTGCCGCTCTGGGTCTTGGTGGACCCGTTGCTGGAGGATCCCGAATTCGTGTACGACGTGTCCCCGGTGTTCTGGCCGTAGCCGTCACAGATGTCCTTCGGGCACAAGCCGCTGGGATCGCTCAGGGTGACGGGGTTGTTGTTGGCGTACGCGTACCCGTTGATCTGCTGTGGGTCGGAGTAGTCGACGATCGGGTCGGCCGAGATGAAGCGGCCCGTGTCGGAGTCGTACTCCCGCGCGCCCAGTGTCGTCAGACCCGTGGACGCCTGGATCGTGCCGCCCACGAACCCCTTGTCGTTGACCCAGCCCGTCGAGGAGGACGACGACGAGTCCCGCGCGTTGCCGAACGGGTCCGTACGACGGCGCGTCGTCGTGCCCGTCTTCGCGTCGACCGCCAGCTCGGCCGTGCCCTGGTGGTCCGAGGCGAGGAAGTGGACTCCGTCCGCCTCCCGCATCGCGACCGTCGCGCCACCGAAGGAGTAGTACCGGGTGGCCGTCACCTTGGACGTGGACTTCTCCAGGTGCAGCTCCATACCGGGCAGGTAGAACGTCTTCTCCGTCGGAGTGTCCTGGAGGACCCGCTCACCGTCCGCGTCGTACTTGTACGACGTCACCGTCCCGTCCGCGTTCGTGACCGTCGTCAACTCACCCTGCTTGTCCCAGGCCAGGGACTGGGCGTCACCGGACAGCACCCGCGTCGCCGTGTTGCCCGACGCGTCGTAGGTGTAGGTGTCCTGTGAGGTGACCTGCGGCGTCGTGGCCGTGGCGTCGGTCTTCGTCGTCACCGACGACACCGTGTGCGGGCCCGAGTCCGTACCGTTCGGGCCGGAGCCGTCACTGTAGGCGTACGAACGGGTCGATGTGGCCGTGCCGTTCAGGCCGTGCCGGGTCTCGCTCTGCCGATTGCCCAGCGAGTCGTAGCCGTACTCCGTCCAGAACGGCGAGATACCGCCGACCGTCGAGGAGGACGCGCCCGAGGAGCAGGCCGACTGCGTACTGCCCGTGCCGTTCGCCCCGTTCGGTGTCACCGAGGACGTCCATGCGTCGGTCAGTCGCTGAAGACCGTCGTACGCGAAGCACTGCACGTCGCTCGTGCCGCCGGTCGGCGTGTCCGCGATCGAGAGGACGTTGCCGGAGGCGTCGTACGTGTAGTCGGCGTCGTAGGCGACGCTCGATGCTCCCTCGACGTCCACACGCGAGTTGGTCAGCCGGTCGGTGCCCGCCTCGTAGGAGTTGGTGATCCACGTCTTCTTCGCCGTGGACTCACCTGTGTAGAGCTCCATCTGCTCCAGGTTCGACGTCGGCGAGTACGACGCGTCGGTTACGTAACTCAAGCCTCCGAGCGATGAGTTGAGACCCACCGGACGCTGGAGGTCGTCGTAGACGTACGCGAGCGCCTCGCCGGACAGGTCGCCCGCCGCGGGCAACCCCTCGCCCTGGACCAGGCCGTCGCGGTTGTACTGAGTGGTGTACTCGTAGGTGCCGCCGAGTTGCGGCTCGGCCGTCTTCGACAGGTAGTACTTCGTCGAGGTCGGCTTGAAGTCATTGGTCTCGTCGAGGACCGGATAGGTCACCGACGAGTAGACCGCGCCGTCCTTGTACGTGTAGACGCCGTACAACTCGCCCTTGGCGACCGTGTCGTACTTGGTCACCGAGAGCTTGGTGCCGGTGGTCGCCTCGCCCTGCCAGGTCGAGACCGCGCGCCCCAACTCGTCGTAGAGAGTCGAGGTCTTGTTGCCGTTGACCGTGACCGACGTCGGGCGGTCCAGGTCGTCGTACGTATAGGACGAGGAACCCGTGTCGGGGTCGACCGCCGTCTTCTGGCGGCCCAACTGGTCGTATGTGTAGGACCAGTTGTTGCCCTGGTCGTCCGTGACCTCCGTCAGCTGACCGGCCGGGTTGTAGTCGTACGACGTGGCGATCGCGGGGCCGTCCGTCGGGTACGCGACCTGGGCCGTGGTCAGGTCCCGGCCGTTGGTGACCACCGTCGTCTTCGTGCCGCCGGCCGGCGGGGTCGTCGTGACGCGGTCGCCGCCGTACGCGTATGTCGTGCGGTACTTCTCCGTGCCCTGGACCTTGAAGACCGAGGCCGTGGCGCGGCCCGCTCCGTCGTACTCCGTGACCGTCGTCGCGTCCAGGTCGGCGTCGACCGGGTCGAACAGTGTCGAGGACGGGGCACCCGCGGCGTAGTAGGTGTCGTTCACCCGCACCACGCGGCCGGAGCCGTCGTAGAGCGTGTCGGCGACCATACGGCCACCGCCCGCGCCCTGCGTCTGATCCTGACGTGGCCTCAGATAGCCGTCGTACAGCGACCATTCACTGCCGTACGTCGCCCCGTCGGCCTGGATCTTCTGCGTGTGGACGGCGGTCGGGCCGTCGCTCCCGCGCACCAGGTACTCGTACTTGAGCGAGGCCGTGAAGCTCGACGCCTTGGGGCGGTCCGGGAGCCAGACCGACACCAGGCGGCCGAGACCGTCGTAGGCGAGGTCCGTGCGCTTGCCGTTCATGTCGACCTTGGCACTCGCCAGGCCCCACTGCGGCGCGTACTCGGTCGACGTGGTCCAGCCGTCGATGTTGGTGACCGTCGACTTGGTGGCCAGGCCGTAGGTGTCCGTGTAGGTGGTGGAGGACGTGTACTGCGTCGACGAGGACGCCGTCGTCGCGTCCTTCGCCACCAGCGGACGGCCGTAGACGTCGTACGTCGTCACGGCGGTCGTCTGGTAAGTCGCCGTCGTGCCGCTGTACGCCGAGAGCCGCTTCGTCGTGGTCACGTCGCCCTTGGTGGGGGCCGCGCCCAGCGTCGTCGAACCGTCGTAGTACGTCAGGTCGTCGGAGATGACGTCCTTGGTGCGGTCGGGGGTCGAAGCGCAGTCGACGCCGACCTTCTCCACCCGAGAGACGTACGAGTACAGGTGCAGGCTCGCGCTGTCCGCGTATTCGGTGCGGGTGCACTGGTTGTCGGCGACACCCAGCTCACCGTCGTCGTCGACCTGGGTCGCGCGGCCGGTCGAACCGTCGTATGTCGTCGTCGACTTGGTGTGGCGCCAGCCGCCCGCCGCGAGCGCGGTGTACGTGTCCGTCGAACCCGTCGCCATATAGCGGGACTTGCGAGTACCCCAGCTCTCCGTCTGGGTCCCAGTCACGTTCGTCCACGGCACCGTCACCGACTTCTCGGTGATGGCCGAGCCGTTGTAGGTGACCGTCTCCAGCTCCTGGCCGGCCTTCCAGTCGGTGTCCTCGTAGGAGACACCGTTGGAATCGGTGACCGTCGCGGAGCGGGAGTCGCCGTCCTTGTCGACATCACCGTCGAGACCGCGGAAGAAGACGTGCTCGGTCTTGGTGTTGGCCGCGGAGTTGGTGCCGTCGGAGGTGACGACGGTGACCTTGCCGTAGCCGCGCCAGTCGCTCCAGGTGCGGTCCTCGTCCTTGGTGATGCCGTCTGCGGGGTTCTTTCGCCAGCCCGCGTCACCCGAGTACGTGTACGACGTGACCTGGTCGGCGGTGTCGCCGGTGAGGTCGGTCTGGACGACCGAGGCGACCGCGTACTTGTGGAACCAGTCGACGATCGTGTCCGTGGCACCCGGCGGAATCCACTTCACCGGAAAGCAGCGCTTGGTGGAGGAGTCTTCGGCCGGGACGGTGCTAGGTGTGCACTGCGTGTCGGCGTAGTTGACGCTGAGCGCGCCGCCCGTCTCGTTCTTCACGCCGGAGAGGCGGAAACGGTAGAAGGGCTGGAGGTTGTCGCCGGTGGTGTCCACACGGTTGGCCAGCTGGGTTCCGTAGAGCTCGACGGAGGGCACGGACACGTCGGTGCCGACCTTGCCCGTGTGGTCGATCTTGCTCAGCCACAGGGACTTGGAGCCGTCGCCGTTGTCGGTGAAGACGTGGGTGAGACTCCACTCGTCGACCGGGGTGTAGGTCGCGTCACCGGTGCGGATCTGCGTGGTGACCTTCGTCAGTTCCTTGCGGGTCCAGAACGTCGGTGAGTTCTGACCGGGGCACTTCGTGTCCACCTTGCAGTTCTGGTCCCAGGGGACGTCCGGCCAGTCGGCGGCCGTGGAGTCCGTGAGCGCTCCGGCGGAGCAGTCCGTCAGGGAGCCGATGCAGCGCTCGGCGGTGGTGAAGACGACCTGCGCGGCCGGCTTGGTGGAGTAGACCGCGCCCGCGCGCTGACCGTAGTCGATGCGCTTGAGGTAGCCGCCGCGGATGTAGGCCTTGCCGTTCTCTGTGGTCTTGAGGCCCTGCGTGTAGTAGTTCGTCTCAGTGCCGTAGTAGTACGACATGACGTCACCGTGCGAGTCGACGACGTAGTCGAGGTTCCAGCGCCAGGCCTGGGTGCAGTAGGCGTCCGCGAACGTCGCGTTGTAGCAGGGCTCGCCCGAGTCGTCGCCGTAGACCGGAGCTGTCCACGTAGAAGCCGTCTGCTCGTTGCCGCTGGCATAGCCGGGCAGTTGGTTGAGGCCGAAGTAGTACTGGGTGCCGTCGCCGGTCGTGACCCTCCAGTACTCGCCGTTGTTGTCGCCGTTGGTGGCGCCGGTCAGGTGCTCGACCTTGGAGTTGTCGTCGGAACTGATCCGCCACTCGCCGGTCGTGTCGTCCTTGATCAGCTGGCCCGAGGTGCCGCCGGAGAGGGAGATCGTGGCGTTGTCGTACGCCCAGCACTGGTCGCCGTTGGTGTCGTCGTGACCGTCGTCGGCGCACGCCTTGTAGCTGCGTTCGATATAGCCGGGGTCGTAGGAGAAACCCTGGCCGATCCACGAGCCCTGGTTGTTGGTGGTGGCCGTCTGGCCGTCTATCGACTGGGAGTTGTAGCTCAGACCCACGGTCGGCTGGAGGCCGCCGGGAACCGGTGGGGTCGTTATCGGGTAGCTCCAGGTGAACGCCCCTGACGAGGTATCCACCCCCCACTGGGAGGACGCGGACAGGCTCGTCGCCTTGTAGTCGCCGCCTTCACCGCCGCTGCTCGCGGTGGCCGCGAGGACGGTGGCCGAGGACGAACTCGTGTCCGCTTCCAGGAGTTGGGCGGAGGGTCCCGAGGTGTCGCCCGCGGCCTGGACCGTCGCCGAGAGTGTCTGCTTCGCCGCGTTGTTGCTGCTCTTCAGGTGCGTCGGGGTCGAGCAGGTCTTCTTCTCCGGCGTCGTCAGAACACACTCGGGGTACTGGACGAGGTGGAGGCGTGAGCCGTAGCCGCCGCCGTAGGCGTCCGCGAAGTCCGAGTAGTCCAGGCTGACTTGGGCCGCGCCCTCGGCTGCGCTGCCGTCGGTGCGGGCCACGGTGAACAGGACGCCGTCCACGCCCGCCGCCTGGGTCGCCTTACGGTCGAGAACCTGGACGCGGACGGAGTCGGCCGCCTTCGTGCCGTCGGCCGCCTTCGCGGTGAGCGGCAGCCCCTCGGCCTTGGCCGCCTTCGCGGAGAGGGTGACGTCGGCGCTGCCCGCCGCCGGCCAGTGCGTCGTATCGGCCTTCTTGACGGCCGCCTTCTTGGCCTGGTCGGTCTTCTTGAAGGTCTTGGCCGTGGCGTTCTTGCCCCGGACCGGGTCGTCGAGGTTTGTCTGGGTCTTCGGCTTGGTCAGACCCGTGTCGGCCGTGGCATCGGGCGCGTACTGCGGGAGCAGACCGATGGACAGCGCCAGCCCGAGGACCAGCGCCGCCCGTCTGCGACCGCTCCGCCAGACCGGTCTCGTGGACCGGTACCAGGGAGACTGGGACATCAACTCTCCTAGTTGATAAGGGGAACGGCCGGTCAGGCCGAGGTCTCGTCGATGCTGTCGCCGCCTGGCAACACCGCGACGAGCGCGACCAGTGAGGCGTCCAACGGCCCTTGGTAAAGGCGGACTTCGTCCACGGCGCCGGAGAAGTACTCGCTCGCCGTCGTACCGGTCAGCGTGCGGCCGACCTGGAGGCTCGTCGTGCTGAAGTCCCAGGTGTTGTCCCAGGAGGCGTCGGCCACCGCGGTGCCGTTGACGTAGAGGAGCACGTCTCCGAAGACCGCGTTGTAGACCAGCGAGAGGTGGTCCCCGTCGCCCTGCGAGCTCGGCGGATCGGCGCTGTCGAGGAGCGAGGTCGTCACCGGGGTCGCCGAGTCGGCGGAGGTCACCACGAGCTGCCAACGGGAGCTGGCCGCAAGGTATTTGACCCTGATTGCACTCCCGTTGGCGCCGGTGAGCGACAGCACCGTCTCGTCCGCGGCCGGGTTCGCGGAGGCGAGCCGGGCGCGGGCGGTGAGGGTGAAGCTGTCCTGGGCGGTGAGCGGTCCGGTGGCCGCGCGGGTGGCGTAGGCGTCGGTGCCGTTCAGTACCAAGTGCCCGTCGCCCCAGAGGGGTTCGGCGGGAGGCAGACAGTCAGGGTCGGCTTCCGGGTCGCAGGAGTCGTCGGGTACGTAGACGGAGGCGCCGCCCCCCAGAGTCAGCCCGGTACCGCCACTCGTCTCCGGAGAGACGCCGCCCGAAGCGGAATCGAGCTGCCAGTAAGCGAGTTGGTGCGGCTGGATGCCGCCGAGTTCCTGGCCCTCGGCGGCAGGGACGACCCGGTCGTGCAGCTTGACGTCGGCGACGCTCCCCTTGAGGTTGTTCGTGTAGCCGTCGAGAGCGAGCTTGCGGCCGATCTGCACACCGCCGGTCGCGCTCCACGTGGTGTGGCGGGCCTGCACGTCGTCTGCGACGAGGACGCCGTTGACGTAGAGCATCATCTTGCCGAGTTCGGCGTCGTGGACCCCGATGAGGTGGGTCCAGCTCCCCGCGACGGCCGCCGCGCCGGAGACCTTCCAGGTGCCGAGCGACTCCATGTCGCTGACGGGGATGCGGAAGGTCCACGACGCTGTGTCGACGTCGTAGCCGAGTTCGAAGCCGGGCTGCGCGGTGCCGTCCTGGCTGACGACGGTGACGTTCTCGGTGGGCAGCGTCGGCAGCATGACCCAGGCGCTCACCGAGAAGGTCTTGCCGGTGTCGACGCCGGCCGTGCCGGCGTCGAGGTAGGCGTTCTCCGTGCCGTCGAAGGAGGCGGCGGTGTCGGTGGCGCCGAGGGGCCCCTCGGCGCCGAAGGCGACCCCCGAACCGGCGCTCGCGTCAGGTGTGCCGCTGCTGCCGGCCGCCTTCGTCGAACCCTTGGCATCTCCGAGGGTCCATCCGGCGACGGGGGCGCGGCCGTCGCTGACCAGGAAGATGTGGACGGTCGGTGTCTTCTGTGCGTTGCCCGCGCCGTCGACCGCGGTCACGTGCAGGGCGTACGTGCCCTCGCTCGGCGGCATCCAGCGGACGGTCGCCGGGCCACCGGTGGACTCGGCGGCCACCGTCTTCTTCGTGTTGTCGGCCTGCGGGCCGGTGAAGTAGTAGGAGTACGCCGTCACGTCGGTGGACGGGGAGTCCATGGTGAAGTTCCCGTAGTCGCCGACTCCCGTGTGCCAGGCCTCGTCGTCCGGGTACTCGGTCGAAGTGATCGTGGCCGACGTGGGCTTGGAGGTGTCGTAGATGAACTCGCAGCGGGTCTGATCCCCGTCGGTGGACCAGGCACCGTACGCCTGCTGGTCGTAGCCGCGTACCGCCCAGGCGACGGTGGTGTTCGACGGGACGGTGAAGCCCGCCTCGCCGTCACCCGAGACATCGCTGCCGACGGTGTAGAAGAACGTGGCCACGCCCGTCTGTTCACTCCAACTGGAGTCGACCGTCGACTTCTTGGCCGTCATCGCGTAGTGCGTGACCGTGTTGCCGGAGCCGTCGGTCCACCAGACCTTGAACTGTGCCTGCAAGGTCTCGGAGTTGGAGCCGGTGTCGCCGTGGTCGTAGTCCCTGATCACAACGGAGACACGCGGCGCTGCGGTGACGTAGTGCTCGGTGGCACTGCCGTACTCGCAGGTTCCGCCCGGTTTCATCTGGAGGTCGCCCTGGACCGGCTCCAACGGCGGTCGGTTGTAGGTGACTTCGAGGTGCGCGTTGCCGCAGAAGCGGCGCCAGTACGAAGTGTCGGACTCGCTGCCCGCTTTGAGGCGGAACGTGGTGGTGTCCCAGCTGGCGTCGGCCGCCTTCTGGACGGTGCCCTTCACATCGAAGCGAACGTTCTGGTTGGTCGAAGTGCAGGAGCCCGCAGTCTGCGTGGTCGACTGGGTGTCGATCGTCTCCTTGGAGGAGGGCTGGTTCGACCAGTTCGTGGCCGAGCTGATCGCGCTCGCACCCGTGCTGTTGACCCGGGCCAGTTGCACGTCACGGGCGGAGGAGCTGTAGGTGAAGACCTGCGTCACCGCGAACTCGGCGCTGACGATGTCCTTGCCCTCGAAGGTGCCGGTCGGGATGGCGAAGAACTGCCGCTTGACGTCGGAGGAACTGGAGCAGCGGGCGGACACGTCGGAGGGGCACAGGCCCACGCCCTCGTCGTCGTCGAACTTCCAGAACTCGGAGGTGGAGTAGTGCGAGGACACCATGGTCCAGGCGCTGCGGCTGGCCGTCTTGACCACGGGGTCGATGTAGACCGGGTAGACGGTGTCCGCGTCAGTGAGCAGATCCGCGTTCGGGGTGAGCGTCATCGTGTCCGAGGAGACGTCCACACCGACGTCGGCGATCTGGGCCCCCTCGGGAGGTGTCTGGGTGCTCTCCGCCGCAGCGGGCGCCTGTTCCGTGCCGTGGCTGGAGTCCCACATCACGGGCTGCGGTGCCTCGAAGACCGCGCCGCCGGCGCCGGGGTCGGTGGCGGTGAGCCCGCCGTGCCAGTCCTCGGCGAGGGTCACCGAGTCGGTGTCGAAGGGGAGTTGGAGCTCGGTCAGCGCCGGGTCGGCCGCCGCCTTCGCGGTCTTGACCACCAGCACGTGCGAAAACCCCTCGGCACTGGCGGTGACCTTGAGGTCGACGCCGTCCAGGACGTTCGGGTACGTGGCGGTCGAGCCGTCGATCTTCGGCGCGGGCAGTCTCGTCGGCCAGTCGAGGGAGAGCGCGTGGCCGTCCTTCTCGATGGTGGCGAACGTCGTGCCACCGCCGCCGGAGAAGGACATCGCGGTGAGCGCGGCCTTCGGGGCGAGGGTGCCGTTCCGCTGCCGGACCAGTGTCGTGTCGATGTCCGTCCACCTGCCGTCGACGCGGGTGCGGACGGCCTGGACGTACTCGGTGGTGGTGAAGGTCCCGTCGGGATTGGCCACTGTGGTGCTGTGTTCGTCCCGCAGACTCGTGATCTCGACGGACTTGCCGGACTTCATCGCCCTGGTCTGAGCGGCGTTCGAGGAGAGGGACGAGCCGCCGCTCCCGTCGGTGCCGCTCGCGCCGACCGGCGCCGTGCGCTCGGCCGCGGGGGCGGGGACGGCCGACAGGCCGGGGGTCAGCAGGGCCGCGACGGCGAGGGCTACCGCCAGGCGGCGGTGACCGGACCGGGTACGGGTGTTCATCGTGGTGCGCCTTCTCATTGGATCGCCCCGAGCGCCGCGCCGGTGTCCGGCAGACCGCCCGTGCCCGGCTGGTAGGTGGTGGTGCCGACGCTCGTGGTGCCGTCGACGTCCGTCCAACGCGTGACGTAGAGGACGCCCTTGGACGTGTCCGAGGCCTTGCTGTACGGCACGCCGACGTAGAGGTTGGTGTTGCCTGCCCCGAGCGCGATACCGGTGTAGTCCCGGGCCGTCGCTGAGCCGGGCAGCCCCGAGCCCCGGGTCAGCACCTTGTCGGCCGCGCCGATGTTCGCGTCGAGTGGCCGGTAGATGTGGACATCGCCCGCGTCCTTGACCGTGGCCGTGTCCTTGCCCGGCTCACCGACGGCCAGGCGCACGTTCGCCGAGACGGTCACGACGCTGGTGTCGGTATTGGCGATCGCCACCCGCTGGCCCATGAAGTCACCGGCGGCCGCGTCGCCCTCGGCGTCCGTCGCGTTGCCGTCGACCGCTGCAACCTGGGTGTACGCGCCGGATGGCTGGACCCGTACGACCGTGACACCGCCGGCGTCCGCCAATGTCCCGATGTCCTCGCCCGGCACTCCGACGGCGAGCAGCACATCGGAGTTGTACGTCTGGTCGCTGGGCCGGTAGCCGGTGACGGAGACCGAGGTTCCGAAGCCGTCACCGGCTTCCGCCACGCCGGAGATCCCGGCGCTGTTCTGATCCAACCCCAGAAGTGGCGTGGGCATGCCATCCGAGAGAGTGTGGCTGAAGACCGCCACCCCGCCGGCGAACTCCTCGTCACCGATGGCCTCTCCCGGGCTGCCGACCGCGAAGTAGCGGTTGGTCCCGGCCAGCGAGTAGCCGAACCTGTCGTTCGTCTCGACATCGCCGGGCACTCCCGGGTCCTTCTCGGTGATGCCGATCGTGGTGGTGCCCTGCCGGTACTCGATGGAGCCCGCGTCCGCGTAAGTGGTACTGCCCACGGGGACGTTCTCACCGGGGACCCCGACGACCAGATACGGCGTACCGCTCGCGTTCGTGCCCGCCTCCAGGGCGTAGCCGAACCAGTCGTACGCCTCGGTGGTGCTCTTGGAGTTGAAGGCGGTCTGGGTGTATCCCTCGATCGTGGAGCCCGCACCGATGCCGGTGGGCATGCCGTGGATGACGTAGACCGCCCCGGCGTCGACGAGGTTGACGCCGTCCTTCACGACGTCCTCGGTCGGTGTTCCCACCACCAGGTCGGTGCAGCCGTCGCCGTCGGCATCGTAGGTGTCGTAGGCGGCTCCGAAGCCGTCACCTGCCTCTGGCGTCGCGGACATCCCTGGCGTGGCCTGGGATATCTCGGACACCCCCTTGCCGCCCCCGAGGACCACTCGGACGAGTCCTGCCTGCTTGGCTCCGTTCACCGTGGCATCCGGGTCCGCAAGCACCGTGTCGGTCACGCCGTCGCCGTTGAAGTCGTTCGCCGTCCCCGCCGTGCACGTGGCCGCCACCGCCGGTGGCGATGCCAGTGTCACGACCCCCATCGCGGCCAGGAACAGACCGGCCAGACCGGCCAGCCCCCCGGCTACATGCGTACGCGTACGCACACCCCACCCCTCGTTGGCCTTACAAGGGCGCCAAGGTAAGACGACCCCGTGAATGACGTAAGAGGAGACTAAATACGAGTTAAATAAAGACCGTCAAGACCATTTCAGGAACCGACTGTACATAGCAATCACACAGAGTGTGACCAACCCCGCCTCCAGGGCGAAAGCCGCACCCCTCACATCTCAAGGCAAGTCGGCAAGCTTCAGTTCACCATGGTTTCACCGCCGGGTAAGGTCCGTGGAATGCCGAGAGTCAAAGTCAGCGTGATCGTCCCCGTCTACAACACCGGGAAGTACGTCGACGAGTGCGCACCGTCGCTGCTAGGGCAGAGCCTGCCCGCCGACGAGTACGAGGTCATCTACGTCGACGACGGCTCGACGGACGACACCCTGAGCCGCCTGGAGAAGATCGCGGCCGGGCACCCCAACGTCCAGGTGCACACACAGCCCAACTCGGGCTGGCCCGGCGCCCCTCGCAACCTAGGCATGCGGCACGCCCGGGGCGAGTACATCCAGTTCGTCGACCACGACGACACGCTCGGGTCCGAGGCCCTTGAGCGACTGTACGAGCACGCGAAGCGGAACGACGCCGATGTGGTCCTGGGCAAGATGTCCAGCACGATGGTGCGGCCGAGGCGGCTGTTCCGGCACACGGTGGACTCCTGCACGATCGAGAACGACGAGCTGACGCAGAGCATGTCGCCGCACAAGATGTTCCGGCGGGCGTTCGTCGAGGAGCACGGGCTGCGCTTTCCGGAAGGACCATGGATTCTTGAGGATCTGGCCTTCGTCAGCGCCGCTTATCTCAAAGCGGAACGCATTTCTATCCTTGCCGACTATCCGGTCTATTACTGGATGAAAAGGGATGACGGCGGCAACAACACCCAGCACCGCTTCAACCCACGCCACGGTTTCTGGCCGAACACCCGCACCATCGTGCGTCAGATCAAGGACGGCACGTCCGCGTCCGACGACATCGACGCGCTGCAGAACCGGCTCCTCCACCGTCTCTATCACGTGGAGATCCTCTCTCGCACCCGCGAGCCGGAGATCCTCCGTGAGGATCCGGAGGAGCAGCGGCAACGGTTCGCGGCGGCGCGGGAGGTGGCGGTCGAGGAGTTCCCGGCAGCCGTACGCGATGGTCTCCCCGCCGTGTCACGACTGCGCGCGGAATTGCTGGAACGCGGCGACTTCGACGGTGCCGTCGCCCTCGCGGAGCGTGTCCGCGAGGTGAAGGTCCGCAGCGAGGTCGGCGAACTCAGCTGGGAAGACGGCCTCTTGGTTGCTGACGTCACGCTGGATCTGCTGCGCGAGGACGGCGAACCCCTGGTACTCGTCGAGCGGGCGGGAAAACATTGGCTGGATCCGGAGTTGATCGCCGGAGTGCCGGGGACCGAGGACGGCTGGGAGGTACCGGACCCATTCCGGCGGGCGTACGCGGAACTGATCGTCAAGGACCGGGACCGCGAGGACTGGTGGTACCCGGAGGGCGACCTGAACGTACGACTGAAGTCCCTCGGGGACGGGCGTTCGCAGGTGATCGCCTCCGGCCGTCTGCGTCTGGACCCCGAACGGCTCGCGGGCGGGCGGCCGTTGGAGCGCGGCGTGCACGACGTGTGGGCGTACGTCCAACTTTTGGGCGTGGACCGAATGGTGCGGGTCACCACCCGTGACAGCGGCACCGGCAGCCCGGCCGCGGACCCGGCGCTGACCGGCGGCCGGCTCGCCCTTCCGTACTGGACGGTCAAGGGCCAACTCGCCCTCGATGTCGACCAGCGGCTGCGCAGACTCGGCCCGGACACGGCACCGGCCGCCGCGCAGAACACCGCACGCGGCAAACGCTCCATCCCGTTGCCGTACATCGTGACGACACCGACCGCCGCCCCCGCCCGCGTGAAGGTCACAGTGGCGACCCTCTCGGTCCAGGCCGACCTCCTGCCCACCCCCGAGGGCACGACCGCCTACCTCCGCCTCCCCGCCCGCCTCAAACTCCCCTCCGGCCGCCACCCGGTCAACCTCCCCAAGACGGCCAAGCCGCTGGCCTACGCCGTCGTCCGGGACGGGACGGTGCTGCGCGTGGAGGGCCCGGCCTACGAGGCGGGCGGCGGACGCCGCTTCCTCGACGCGGTGGTGGACAGCCGTCAAGTGCGGCGGGTGCGCGGGAAGTTGGGGCGTTAGGGCGGTCAGGGTCGTCGGGCTCCGACCGGCGCTTCGAGGTCTGTCTCCTGTTGGGCCTCCGGTGTCGCGGCGAGCTGTTCCAGGAAGCGTTCGGGGTTCTGCGGGCGGGCCGCCGGGGAGCGGGACAGCATCCGGCCGAGCAGCGAGCGGAGTTCGTCCGAGACGAGCAGGGCGTCCACGGACACGTCGGTGTGCACGATCTCGTAGATCACCTCGTGCGCCGAGGACGCGTTCCACGGCTGGGCGCCCGACAGGCACTGGTACAGCAGGATGCCCAGGGTGTAGATGTCCGTCCTGATGTCGGCGGGGTTGCCGAGCGCCTGTTCCGGTGCCATGTAGCCGGGTGTCCCGATCACCATTCCGACGAGGGTGACGTCCCGGTCGTCGATCTGCGGCCGGGCGATGCCGAGGTCGATGATCACGGCGCCCCGCTCGGGATGGAGCAGGACGTTGCTCGGCTTGAGGTCGATGCGGGAGATGCCCATGCTGTCGATGAAGGCGAGCGCCTCGCCCAGTTGGCGGCCGATCCGCGCGACCGCTCCCACCGGGAGCGCGCCGCGCTCGCTCAACACGTCGTGCAGCGAGGGCCCTTCGACCAGTTCCATGATGAGGGCGGGCTCCGTGCCGGCGGACTCCAGGACGTCGAGGGTGCGGACGATCTGCGGGTGGTTCAGCTGCCGGCTCACCTCGGCCTCCCGCTGGAACCGCGCCACCATGCGTTCGTCGTTGCGCGCGGAGCGGTGCATCACCTTGATGGCGACGGCCCGGCCGGTGAGCAGGTCCAGGCCCCGGTAGACGGCGCCCATCCCGCCCTGGCCCAGGAGGCTGGACATCTCGTAGCGCTCGGCGAGCACCCCGACGGCGGGCGTGGTGGGGTCGGGGGTGTCCGGCGGAGCGGCGTCCGGTGGGGCGGCGCCCATCCGGCCGGTGCCCGGCGACATGGTGGTCGGCGGGGCGGCGCCCAGTGGCCCGGTGCCCGGCGGGGCGGTGGTCGGCGGGCCGATCGGTGCCGGGTCCGCACCGGCCCGGCGCGCGTCCGCACCGGGCGGGACGAAGGGCCACGGGGCGCCGGTGCCGGCCGCGGTCGGGTCGTAGGGCCCCGGGCCCGGCGGCGGGGAGACGATCCCCAGATCCGCGCGTTCGCTCTCGCTGCTGTGGACGAAGCGCGCCAGTTGGCGCTTGTAGGTGTCCGAGAGCTTGTAGTACGCCAACGCCGACTCGGCCCCGCCGTACCGCGTGGCGTTGGGCCGGCCCGGCTCGCTCACCACGTCGAGCATGCCCGCCCGCACCAGATGGCGCAGCAGCCGCTCCACCGCGGGCGGGGTCATGTGCAGCAGCGGATCGATCCCCTCCGGGCCCGTGACGTCGGTCGAGGTGAACGGTCTGCCCTCGCTGCGCAGCGCCCAGTCCACGACGTGGTACCCGCCGAGCCGTCTGCGGTCGCCGTCGATCGCGACGGGCGCGGCCGAGCCGTTGGACCCGACGGCGGTGATCGTCTGCGACACGACCGCCTCCAGCCGGGCGTAGAAGTCGATCCGCGCCCACTCCTCCTCCGCCACGCTCAGCACGGGTGAGCCGTCCTCCCACGCCACCACGGAGTTGAACTCCTGGAGCAGCCGGCGCGGGACGCCACGGGCCTTGAAGCTGAGGTAGCTGATGAAGCGGGCGAGCCGGGTCTCGTCCAGGTCCGCCCGCGAGAGGGCGTACGTGACGTCGGGGCCGTAGGGGAGGGGAACAGGGGCGGGAGCGAGCGCCGGTGGGCCCCAACCACCCTGGTCCGGCCGGGGTGTTGAGCCGTTCTGCCCCGCCTGCACCAGTCCGCGTACGAGCCGGTCGGGCGCGTCCCAGAGGCAGGGGACGTACATCCGCCATCCGAAGACGCTCTCGTAGACGCCGTTGCCGCGGTCGGAGTCCTGGAGGGCGCGGTCGTGCAGATCGGGGCCGGCCACCACGATGAAGTGGGCGCCGCGTGCGGTGAGTACGTTCTTGATGCGGCCCAGCAGCGCTTCGAAGAGGGCGATCGGTTCGGGTCTGTTGTCGGTGAGCTTGTCGACCTCGTCGAGGACGACGACCGGATGCACCCGCAGCCGCGCCGTCTCCCGTCCACGACGTCTCAACAGCCGTCGGCCGCGCCGATGTTGATGGTAGGGCCGGCCCTCGATGCCGTTGAGCAGATGCACGATCCGGACCAGGTCGTGCTCGACGTCCGTCTCGGAGTAGGCGAGGAACGCCGCCTCCGTCGCCTGCGACCTGGTCCTACGGCCGCTGAAGCTCATCGTGGGCGCCAGCCGGTGCTGCGGGGAGAGCCCGAGCGAGGTGGCCCGCTCCGAACTCTCCGACTGGGTCTGGGTGAACGACAGCGAGGTCCGCGAGTACGCCAGCAGCAGCGAACGCTGCACCTCGCGCGGCAGCCGGGCCAGCAGATCCCGGTCGTCCAGGGACTCGAAGATGCGCCGGACGACGGCGAACAGCAACTGGTCGGTCGTCATGGCGCGCGCCACGTTCAGGTGCACCACGAGCAGTTCGTCACCGCCGCCCCACGCGCCCATGGTCTCCGCCAGCGCACGCAGCACCAGGGTGGACTTGCCGACCCCGCGGAAGCCGCTCACCAGAAAGGCGCCGCCGTGCGAATAGGTCAGCCGCTCCTTCAGCGCCTCGACCAACGCCTCGTGCCCGAGCGCCGGAATGGCCGCGTCACCGGCCGGAAGCGGCTCATGGATGTACCGGAACTGCCGGTGTAGCGGCATGTGCAGCACGACATCGCCCCCGAGACCGCTCCTTCGCCGTACATCCAGCTTAGAACGCGGTCGCCGCCTCGGCAGGTGCCTCGGCGCACTCGAACTCGGCCCACACGAGTTTGCCCAAGTCCCGTTCCCCCACACCCCACTTGTCGGCGAGCGCGGCGACGAGCAGCAGCCCGCGCCCGCCCTCGTCGCCGTCCTCGGCCCGGCCCACGTGCGGGACACCGCCCCCGCTGTCGTGCACCTCGACCCGCAGCACCCGGCCGTCGTAGCACAGGAACACCCGGAACTGACGCCCCGGCGGCACCCCGTGCACCAGCGCGTTGGTCGCCAACTCGCTGACGCACAGCAGTACATCGCCGCCGCGCTCGGCTTCGGCGAGTCCCCACTCGGCGAGGAACGCGTGCGCGAAGCGCCTGGCGGCGGGCACGGACCGGCGTTCGCGCCGGAAGAACTTCTCACTCGGGTTCACGGGACAAGAGTTGCGGAGCGTCACTACTGTTGACAGGGCGTGAGGGCCGTATCCGTTTTTGTACGGGCGGAGTACGGGTCCGTGTGGGGTCCGGAACGGGTGGACATGGGGAGCACCACAGCATGAACTCCAAGAAGAACCGCTCGACGATGCGGATGCTGGGCAAACAACTCCAAGCGGCCCGCAGGGCGGCCGGTTACACCCAACGCCAGCTATCCGAGCTGGCGTTGGTCGACGAGGAGACGATCGCGTCGGTCGAGCAGGGGCGGCGCCGGTTGATGCCGGACCTTGCCAGCACGCTGGACCGGATCCTCGACACCAAGGGCACGTTGGAGGCAGGGGTCGAGAATCTGCCGGAAATCGACCAGTTTCCTCTGTATGCCGAGCAGTACATGCAACAAGAGGGTGAGGCGGTATCGCTGTCCTTCTACGCCAGCAACGTCCTGCCTGGACTCCTTCAGACCGAGGCATACGCACGAGCCGTTCTGCGCGAGCGTGTTCCGGCATATGACGAGGACGAGATCGAGACCAAGACAGCAGGCCGAGTCAAACGCCAGGAGATCCTTGAGCGCAAGTATCCGCCAACCCTCAGCTTCGTGGTGTGGGAGCCAGTGCTGCACATTCGCGTCGGCGGTCCGCAGGTGCGCCGGGAGCAACTGCTCCACCTGCGAGAGATCGCCGAACTCCCAGGTCTCACACTGCAAATCCTGCCTCTGGACAGCCCCTCGCACGCAGGGCTCGACGGCCCTTTCGTCCTCCTGGAGACCCCACTTCACCAGCACCTCGCCTACGTCGAAGGACAGCGAGGCAGCCAATGGGTCTCGGACGCAGACGAGGTGTCCTTCCTTGCGCGCAAGTATGCGATGCTGCGGACGCAGGCCCTCTCCAAGCAAGAGTCCCTCGGCCTGCTGGACCGTCTGCTAGGAGATCAATGAGCACCGCACTCAAGTGGTTCAAGTCGAGCTACAGCGGCAGCGAAGGCGGCGAGTGCCTCGAAGTCGCCTACACCTGGCGCAAGTCCAGCTACAGCGGCGACGAAGGCGGCCAATGCGTCGAAGTCGCCACCTGCCCCCACACCATCCACATCCGCGACTCCAAGAACCCGGACGACAGCGGCCCCACGCTCCAACTCGCCCCCTCCGCCTGGGCGGCGTTCACCGCCACCCGTTAGGGCCCGGCTGTCAGTGGGCGGCTCTACAGTCTCGGGCATGGCGACTCTTCCCAATCCGCTGCCGAAGCTGGCGGCCGACCCGAGCGGTGGCTCGCTCGGGCTTGAGCTCCCTGTCGGGAGACTGATCGACGCGACGGCCGAAGGCACCGCGGACGAACCGCTGTTGTGGTGCGCGGCCGGACCGGCGGAGCCCGGTGACTACGACACGCTGCGGTCCGCGCGCGCCGCCGGGCTCCTCCCGCTGCTCATCGACGTGAACGGCGACCAAGGCGGCCCGGAGCGATGGGAGTTGCGCCCGGACGAGATGTCGTATCCCGGGGACCACGACGCCGACGAGGTGCTGGAAGAGTTCTGGGCGGAGTACACGGCCGAGGGCGACGAGTGGCCCGGCCTCGCCGAACCGCTCGCCCTGGTCGCCGATCCCGACGAGCGGGCGGCCGAGGTCGCCGACTCCCTGACGGGTGGTCGCCCGGGGTTCGAGGCACCGCATGTCGCCCTGGTACCGGCCCGCCGCAGCGCGGACGTCCCCGCGGCGATCGGCTGGAGGGGCCCCGTCAACCAGGAGAACGACACGGCCCGCCTGTGCGCGGTCCTGCGTTCCTGGGAGGACCGCTTCGGCATACGGGTCGTGGCCCTCGGTTTCGACTGGCTGACCCTGTCCGTGGCGGCGCCGCCCGCCGACCTGGAGGAGGCCGAGGAGGTGGCCGCCGAGCACTTCGCCTTCTGCCCGGACGACATCGGCGACCCGCAGGCGTACGCCCGGGAGCTGATCGACCGGCCCACCTGGCACTTCTGGTGGGACTGACCCGGCCCTGAGGCGCCGAGGCGGCACGGCACTCCGGTGTCGGTGTCCGGTGGTGGGGGCCGGTGACCCGGGATACGTTCGGGAGGCCTGTCCCCCGTCCCCCCGTCCCCCCGTCCCCCCGTCCACTGTGTCGTGTGTCGTGTGTCGTGTCGCCCAGCGGAGGCTTTGATGAGTGCGAGCGTGCCCGACCGGCCGCTGGAGCTGGCCGGTCAGACCGTCGTCGTGATCGGGGCCAGCTCGGGCATCGGGCTCGAAACCGCGCGCCAGGTCCGGGCCGCCGGGGGCCAGGTGGTCATGGCGGCGCGGGACCCGCGGCGGCTGGAGCGCGCGGCTGCGGAGGTCGGGCCGCTGAGCACGGCGATCCTCGACGCCTTCGACACGGACCGGGTCCGGGAGTTCTTCGCCGAGCTGCCCCACCCGGTCGACCACGTCCTGTCGACGGTCGGCGGCCCCCTGTACGGGCCGCTGGCCGATCTGGACCCGGCGGAGGCCGGCCGGTACTTCGGGGAACGCCTCGCCATGGTGCTGGGGATCGCGCAGCACGGCGGGAGCCGGGTCCGGGCCGGGGGCACGCTGCTGTTCATCGGCGGCACGGGCGGTCGCCGCCCCGGCGTCGGCCTGTCCGTCATCGCCGCGATGACCGCCGCCCTGCCCGCCCTCACCGCGAACCTGGCCCTCGAACTGGCCCCGGTCCGGGTCAACGTCATCGCCCCCGGATTCGTCGACACCCCGATGTCGGCCGCGCTCCTGGGCGACCGGCTCGACGCGCGCCGGGAACAGCTCCGCGCCTCGCTCCCCATCGGCCGGGTCGTCGGCGCGGCGGACGTCGCCGCCCTGGCCGTGCACGTCATGCGCAACGAGGCGCTGACGGGCGCGGCCTACGACATCGACGGCGGGCAGTTGCTGCTGCCCCAGTGACCACAACTCACCGCTGTGTGGCCACTGTTGGGTGACTCACTGCTGCGGGACTCACTGTTGGGTGGCCGGTTCCAGTGCCTCCACCGCCGCCGCGGCGGCCGAGGAGTCGGGGCCGTAGAAGATGTCGATGTCGACCTCCTCGCCGCCCATGGTCAGGGTGTCCCACGCGCCGCTGAGGACCAGCATGCGCAGGGTGCGGTCCTCCAGGGTGCCGAGGCGTTCGAGGATCGCCTCGTCGTCCGGCATGCCGGACAGGCGGGGGGCGAGGCGGTCGCGGATGGCGCCCATGCGCGCCAGCAGGGTCGCCGTGTCGGCCTCGCGGTCGGGTTCCTCGGTGATGCCGTCGATGCCGTGGTCGATGATGTCCTTGATCGCCCAGGTGACGCCCTGGTCGTCGGTGGTGACCATGGCCTTCCACGCGCGGCTCTTGTGCCGGTACTGGAGCATCGACATGGCGGCCTCGTGCCGCAGGAAGTCGGCGTCCCGGAAGGGGCGTCCGTTCCAGGCGCTGTTGAGCGAGCGGGACAGCGAGATCGCGGACGCCAGACCGCTGTTGAGGCCCCGGCCGGGCCAGAAGTGGATGGAGTTGGCCGCGTCGCCGAGGAGGAAGCCGTAGGTGCCGGGGGTGTTGACGGTCGGCGGCAGCAACTCGGCGGAGAAACGCGGCCGTTGCACCATGTCTAGACGGAAGCTGGTGACCGCGGACAGGTCCTGGGACTTGACGTCGAAGAGCCGCAGCCCCTCGTGCACCCGCTTCCACAGGGGCGAGCCCTTGATGAGGGCGGGGAGGAACAGCGTGCCGTGGGTGGCGCACTGGAAGTCGCCGTGCTCGTCGCGGTTCATCAGGCAGGGGCGGGAGGCGATGCACTCCTCGAAGACCCGGCGCACCGGGTCGATGCCGATGACCTCCGCCAACTCGGCGTCGGTGAGCCGCATGTTGAGGAAGCCCTCACCGCGCAGGGAGTTGAGCAGGAAACGGTTCTGGGCGACCGTCAGCAGGATCGCCATCGGGTCCGGCAGTTCCGACTTGACCCGCAGGCCGAGGACGACGTCCCGCAGGTGGACGCCGTCGAGGGAGTAGATCGACTCGTCGGCCTTGCCGAACCGGCCCGCGAAGTGCTCCCGGGTGCGCGACCGCCCGCCGTCGCAGATGGCCAGCACATGCTGCGAGGCGAGTTCGTCCCGCTGCTCCGCCGCGTCGAACTTGGCGGGGATCAGCCGTATTCGCTCGCGCTTCTCGTTGGCCAGCTCCAGCAGCCGGTCCTCGATGTAGGCGATCCGCATGTTGCGCGGATGGTGGTCGCCGATCGAGTCCGGGCCGGACGGCCACATCTCGGTGTAGTTCTCCGGGTCGAACAGCCGGTCCTGGACGTACTGCGGCCAGGCCAGGTACTGCCGGCTCTGCACGGTCACCACCTGCTGGCGCCGCACATTCCCCTCGTCGGCGCCCTTCCAGACGACGGTACGGCCCTGCCGACGCCAACGGCCCTCGTAGACCGTGACCTTGACCTGCGCCCCGAGGAAGTGCTCCAGCAGCAGCGCCATCGACAGCCCCACCGGACCACCGCCGACGACGGTCACCCGCAGCACCGAGCCGTCGCTCTCCTCCGGGTGGGTCACCGAGCGGGGAAGGTTGAGCGCCATCAGGGTCTGCATGGCGTCCGCGACCTCAAAGCGGAACTCCTGGTCCCCGATGGTGATCTCGTCCCCCGCCTGAAGCAGCCGCGACTCGATCTCCGCACCGTTGACCTGCGTACCGTTACTGCTGCCGCAGTCGCTCAGGACATAGCCCTGGTCCTGGTCGAAGACGATCTCCGCATGAAAGCGCGAGACGCTCGGGCTGGCGATGACGACCGTGTTCCCCGCGTTGCGCCCAAAGGTGACGCGGGTGTCGACAATCGGGATGCGCTCTCCCGCGAGCGGACCCTCACGCCCGACCAGCACCGGTGCCATGACACTTCCTTCCGGAGCCGAGCAGCCTGCTCAACTCATCGCGCTGACAAGGTCGTTCACCGGTCCACCGGACCTACCCAACCATGAAAGCACGATGCAGCCGTCGCAGCCCCTCCCCGATCTCCGCCGGAGTCTGCGTCACGAAGCACAGCCGCATCGTCGAGCGGTCGGGCTCCCCCGCGTGGAAGGGCGCACCCGGCACATAGGCCACGTCGTGGCGCACCACGCCCGGCAGCAGTGCCGTCGTGTCGTAGGACTCCGGGAGCCGCGCCCACAGGAACATGCCGCCCTCGGGACGCTCCCAACTCGACCCCTCGGGAAGGGAGTCGGCGAGCCCCGCGAGCATGGCGTCCCGGCGCTCCCGGTACACGGCGGCCACCCGGGCGACATGCGCGTCGAGGTCGTTGTCCGCCAAGTACCGTGCGGCGGCGAGCTGGTTGACGGTCGGGGTGTGCAGGTCGGCGGCCTGCTTGGCGACAACACAGGCCCGCAGCAGGGATGTCGGCGCCCGCAGCCACCCCAGCCGCAGCCCCGGCGCCATCACCTTGGAGAACGAACCGAGCAGCACCGTACGGTCCGCCGCGCCCTCGTGAGCGGCGATCCACGGCAACCGCTCGCCCTCGAAGCGGAGTTCGCCGTAGGGATCGTCCTCCACGATCCACAGGCCGCGCCGCGCGGCGACGGCGGCGACCGCGGCCCGGCGGTCGGCGGGCAGGGTACGGCCGGTCGGGTTCTGGAAGGTGGGCACGGTGTAGAGCAGCTTGGGCCGCTCGCGGACGACGAGTTCCTCCAGCGCCTCGGGATCGAGGCCGTTCTCGTCCCCGGGCACGGCGACGACCCGCGCTCCGGCGAACGCGAACACCTGAAGTGCCGCCAGATAACAGGGGTTCTCGACCAGCACGACGTCCCCGGGCTCCAGCAGCGCGGTCGCGAGCAGCGAGAGCGCCTGCTGCGAACCGGTGGTCACCAGGAGGTCGTCGGCCTCGGTGGGCAGCCCGCGCGCGGCGGTACGCGCGGCGAGCGCGGCGCGCAGCACCGGTTCGCCCTCGGTCGTCGCGTACTGGAGCGCCCGCGCGGGCGTCTCGGCGAGGACCGCCTGGTACGCGGCGGCGATACCGGCGGCGTCGAAGAGTTCGGGAGCCGGGAGCCCGCCCGCGAAGTTGATCACTTCGGGGCGGGCGGTGACGGCGAGGATGTCCCGGACCGGCGAACCGCCGATCACGCGGGCCCGGGCGGCGAGCGGCGGAAGCGGGGCGCGGGAGGCGCGGACTGGCTCGGTGAGGGTCATCTCCGCAGCGTAGGAAAGTACCTGCCGTCTACAAACAGGTTTCCGCGATCCGGACGGTCGCCCTTGCGTGGATCAGGCCTTGGTGCCGGTCGCGCCGTAGACGTTGATGTCGTCGTCCGTCACGTCGTTGATGTCCCGGTAGGTGATCTTCTCGATGTCGTCGAGGCTGTCGAAGTACGCCTGCTCCACCGCCGGAGGCGCCGGTGCCGGACCGGGGTGCCACTGGTGGACGGGCACGACACCCGGCTCGTCCAGGGTGACCCCGGCGGCCTCGGTGAAGAACCGCTCGACCTCGGTCTTCGAACGGAACACGAAGGTGAACCCCCGCTCCGTATAGGTCCGTTGGACCGCACGGCTCGGGATCGGATGCATCTCGTCGGTGAGATGGCTGAGCACGACATGGCTCCCGGACGGCAGCACATCCACCAGTTCGCGCACCAGCGGATACGCCTCCTCGTCCTCCACGAAGTGCAGGATCGCCACCAGCAGCAGCGCGATCGGCTCGTTGAAGTCGAGGGTCTTGGCGGCCTGTTCGAGGATGTCGGCCGGGCTGCGCAGATCGGCGTCGATGTAGTCGGTACGGCCCTCGTCCGTGCTGGTGAGCAGCGCGCGGGCGTGCGCCAGGACCACCGGGTCGTTGTCGACGTACACGATCCGCGACTCGGGGGCGATGCCCTGGGCGATCTGGTGCACGTTCTCCGCGGTGGGCAGCCCGGTGCCGATGTCGAGGAACTGGCGCACACCGTGCTCCTGCGACAGCCGGGTCACCGCGCGGCGCATGAAGTCGCGGTTGTGCCGGACGTCGAGATAACCGCGCGGGTTGGCGGCGAGCGCGGCGGCGGCGGCCTGGCGGTCGACGGGGTAGTTGTCCTTTCCGCCGAGGAAGACGTCGTAGACGCGGGCCGGGTGCGCCTTGCTGCTGTCGATCCTCCTTCTCAGCTCGGCGGGATCTTGGCTGAGGGCGTCACCGGGCATGCAGGTCTCCCAGGAGAGTGGGTCCAGTGGTCAACAACCTAACTCCCTGCGGGACTTGATGGTGCCCAAGTCGCAGGAAGGGGGCCCGGCGCACTCAAACCGTCCCGTGCCGGGCCCGAACGGGACGGCGTCCCCGCAGGTCAGCGCGGCGGGACGGTCCGGGCGTCCCGAATCCGGCGCGGGCCGTAGCGGAGGCGGGACGGGACCGCCCAAGCTGCACCGGACGACGCTTCACTCCGACAACTCGCACAGCTTCCGACAGCTCCGACAGCTCCGACAGCTCCGACAGCTCCGACAGGGGGACCCATGCCCGACCGCACCACCCGCGCCCGCGCCCGAGTCCGTGGCCGTGCACGTGCCCGCGCCCGCGTCCTGGCCGGCGCGACGGCGGCCGTGCTCGCCGCGCTGCTGCTCACGGGCTGCAAGGACGGCATGGGCGTACGCGACGAGGGCCCCTCAGGCACGACCCCCACGCCGTCCGCACAGCCGTCACAGCCCTCGCGTTGAGGGCTGTGCGGACGGTCGGCGGACGGTCAGTCGTGCACCGCTCTCCCGCTCAGTCGCGCAGCTTGAGGGCCGCCTCGACCGCCCAGTAGGTGAGGATGTTCCGCGCCCCGGCCCGCTTGATCCCGGTCAGCGTCTCGAAGATCGCGCGGTCCCGGTCCAGCCAGCCCTTCTCGGCGGCGGCCTCGACCATCGAGTACTCGCCGGAGATCTGATACGCGGCGACGGGAACGTCCACGGCGTCGGCGACCTTCGCGAGGATGTCCAGATAGGGGCCCGCCGGCTTCACCATCACCATGTCGGCGCCCTCTTCGAGGTCGAGCGCCAACTCCCGCAGCGACTCACGGGCGTTGGCCGGGTCCTGCTGATACGTCTTGCGGTCCCCCTTGAGCGAGGACCCGACGGCCTCGCGGAAGGGGCCGTAGAACGCGGACGAGTACTTCGCGGTGTACGCGAGGATCGCCACGTCCTCCCGCCCGATCTGGTCGAGCGCGTCCCGGACGACCCCGATCTGCCCGTCCATCATCCCGCTGGGCCCGACGACATGAGCGCCGGCGTCGGCCTGCACCTGGGCCATCTCGGCGTACCGCTCAAGGGTGGCGTCGTTGTCGACCCGCCCCTGCTCGTCGAGCACACCGCAGTGCCCGTGATCGGTGGTCTCGTCCAGACACAGGTCGGACATGACGAGGAGTTCGTCCCCCACCTCGGCCCGCACGTCCCGCAACGCGACCTGGAGAATGCCGTCCGGATCCGTCCCCGGGGTCCCGAACGCGTCCTTCTTGCTCTCCTCCGGCACCCCGAACAGCATGATCCCGGAGATCCCGGCGGCCACCGCCTCGGCAGCGGCCTTCTTCAGACTGTCCCGCGTGTGCTGCACGACCCCGGGCATCGCCTCGATCGGCACCGGTTCCCCGATCCCCTCCCGCACGAACGCCGGAAGAATGAAGTCGGCCGGGTGCAACCGGGTCTCGGCGACCATCCGCCGCATGACGGGGCTGGTCCGCAACCGCCGGGGCCGCGAGCCGGGAAAGGATCCGTACGTCGTCATGCCACCTACGCTACGCCTGGGGCTGAAGGGCACTTGCCGACGACGAGTCGGTGATCAGCGCCTACGACACCGGTGCGCCCGGCATCCCTTCGCCCGGCCCCGGCATCATCCGGCCGACCGTTCCCGCCCGGCCCCTTCTCGACTCAGCTCCGTGAAATCCAGCCCGTCCGGCGTTTGAGGACGAGGTCCCTTCAGGGCCGATGCGGGGGTGCGGGGGCGCAGCGCCCCGCGGACGCCCGCCCCCACCACCCGTCGCCACTCGCTCTCACCCGTCGCAACCGGCTCCCCGGCCTCAGGTCGTGCGGCGCCGCCTGGCGCCCGGTCGGCGCTCGCTCGGGCGGGTCACCGGGTCACCGGCCTCCTCCGCCGCCGCGCGCCTGCGCAGGCCGAAGTTCGCCAGGGCCTCCGCCAGCTTGTGCACGGACGGCTCCGGTGCCATGACGTCCACCCGCAGGCCGTGCTCCTCGGCGGTCTTCGCCGTCGCGGGGCCGATACAGGCGATCACCGTCACGTTGTGCGGCTTGCCGGCGATGCCCACCAGGTTCCGTACCGTCGAGGAGGAGGTGAAGAGAACGGCGTCGAAACCGCCCCCCTTGATCGCCTCGCGGGTGTCGGCGGGCGGCGGCGAGGCCCGTACGGTCCGGTAGGCGGTGACGTCGTCGACCTCCCACCCGAGCTCGATCAGCCCGGCGACCAGCGTCTCCGTGGCGATGTCGGCCCGCGGCAGGAACACCCGGTCGATCGGGTCGAAGACGGGGTCGTACGGCGGCCAGTCCTCCAACAGGCCCGCGGCCGACTGCTCACCGCTGGGCACCAGGTCCGGCTTCACACCGAACGCGATCAGCGCCTTCGCGGTCTGCTCGCCCACCGCGGCGACCTTGATGCCCGCGAAGGCCCGCGCGTCGAGCCCGTACTCCTCGAACTTCTCGCTCACCGCCTTCACCGCGTTGACCGACGTGAAGGCGATCCACTCGTAGCGGCCCGTCACCAGTCCCTTGACCGCGCGCTCCATCTGCTGGGGCGTGCGCGGCGGTTCGACGGCGATCGTCGGCACCTCGTGCGGGACGGCGCCGTAGGACCGGAGTTGGTCGGAGAGCGAGGCCGCCTGCTCCTTCGTGCGCGGGACGAGGACCTTCCAGCCGAACAGCGGCTTGGACTCGAACCACGACAGCTGGTCGCGCTGGGCGGCGGCGGAACGCTCACCGACCACGGCTATCACCGGCCGGCCGCCGTCCGGCGAGGGCAGCACCTTCGCCTGCTTCAGCGTCTGCGCGATGGTGCCGAGCGTCGCGGTCCAGGTGCGCTGGCGCGTGGTCGTACCGGCCACCGTGACCGTCAGGGGGGTGTCGGGCTTGCGGCCCGCCGCCACCAGTTCGCCGGCGGCGGAGGCCACCGAGTCCAGCGACGTGGAGACGACCACCGTGCCGTCCGACGCGCCGACCTCGGTCCAGCAGCGGTCCGAGGCGGTACGGGCGTCCACGAAGCGGACGTCCGCGCCCTGCGCGTCCCGCAGCGGGACACCGGCGTACGCGGGCACCCCGACGGCCGCGGCGACACCGGGGACGACCTCGAAAGGCACACCCGCGGCGACGCAGGCGAGCATTTCCTCGGCGGCGTACGTATCCAGTCCGGGGTCCCCGGACACCGCACGTACGACCCGCCTGCCGCCCCGCGCGGCCTCCATGACAAGATGTGCCGCATCCCGCACAGCGGGTAGGCCAACGGTTGTTGACACACCGTCAACGACCGTTAGTTGAGGCGTGCCCGTGCCCGGGAGCGAGTCCGCGGAAGGACCCGTTTCCGGATGCACGACGGCGACGCCCGATCGGGCGTGCGCGCGTACGACGTCGAGCACCTCGTGCTCGGCGACGAGTACGTCCGCGTTCGCCAGCGCCTCCACGGCGCGCAGTGTGAGCAGTCCCGGATCTCCGGGTCCGGCACCCAGGAAGGTGACGTGCCCGTGTTCCGGACCGGCGGCGGGAAGAGTGGTGGGGCTCACTTGGCTTGCTCCCCCATCAGACCGGCCGCGCCCTGGGCGAGCATCTCGGCGGCGAGTTCGCGACCGAGCGTCAGTGCTTGGTCATGCGTCTCGGGCACGGGACCGGTGGTGGACAGCTGCACCGTACGCGAACCGTCGGTCGTGCCGACTATTCCGCGCAGGCGCATTTCCTTGACAATCTGCCCGTCGGCCAGAAGGTCGGCCAGCGCGCCCACAGGGGCGGAGCAGCCGGCCTCCAGGGCGGCGAGCAGGGACCTTTCGGCGGTCACCGCGACCCGGGTGAACGGGTCGTCGAGTTCGCCGAGTGCCGCGATCAGCGCAGCGTCTTGGGCGGTGTGCCCCGCCCTGCACTCGATCGCCAGGGCCCCCTGGCCGGGGGCGGGCAGAACCGTGTCGACCGACAGGAAGTCGGTCACTTCGTCGAGCCGGCCGATCCGGCTCAGTCCGGCGGCGGCCAGGACGACGGCGTCCAGCTCACCGTCCCGCACGAAGCCGATCCGGGTGTCGACGTTGCCCCGGATGGGGACCGTCTCGATGTCGAGGCCGTGGCCGCGCGCGTACGCGTTCAGCTGGGCCGTGCGCCGCGGGGAGCCCGTACCGATGCGGGCCCCTCGGGGCAGGTCGGTGAACTTCCGGGCGTCCCGCGCGACCAGCACGTCCCGCGGGTCCTCGCGCTCGGGTACGGCGGCGAGCACGAGCCCTTCGGGCTGCGCGGTCGGCAGGTCCTTCAGCGAATGAACCGCGAAGTCGACCTCACCGCCGAGCAGCGCGTCCCGCAGCGCGGTCACGAAGACGCCGGTGCCGCCGATCTGGGCGAGGTGTTCGCGGGAGGTGTCGCCGTAGGTGGTGATCTCGACGAGCTCGACGGGCCGTCCGGTCACCTGGCTCACGGCCTGCGCCACCAACCCGGACTGGGCCAGGGCGAGTCTGCTTCGCCTGGTCCCCAGTCTCAGTGTCCTGCTACTCATGCGAGCCCTCGGTTCTTGCTGTTCTTCACAGAGTCTTCTTCGGCCCGCGAGACGGAGGCCACCGTCTCCTGGTCGAGGTCGAACAGGGTGCGCAGCGCGTCCGCGTACCCGGCGCCGCCGGGCTCGGCCGCGAGCTGCTTGACCCGGACGGTCGGCGCGTGCAGCAGCTTGTCCACCACGCGCCGCACGGTCTGGGTGATCTCGGCGCGGTGCTTGTCGTCGAGGCCGGGCAGCCGTCCGTCGAGCCGGGCGATCTCGCCCGCCACGACCTCGGCGGCCATGGCGCGCAGGGCGACCACGGTCGGCGTGATGTGCGCGGCCCGCAGGGCTGCCCCGAAGGCCGCGACCTCGTCGGAGACGATACGCCGGACCGCGTCCACATCGGCCGCCATCGGAGCGTCCGCCGAGGCCTCGGCGAGCGACTCGATGTCGACGAGCCGTACCCCGGCCAGCCGGTGCACGGCCGCGTCCACGTCACGCGGCATCGCGAGGTCGAGGACCGACAGCACCGGTGCGGGGCGCGGGATCTGGGCGACGGGTTCGGGCCTGCGCCGCTCGGGGATGCGGCCCACGGTCGCCGAGGCGGCGGCCAGTGCGGCGATGGCGTCGGCGTCGGCGGCCGGGTCGAGCACGGTGCCGGGCCGCGCGGTGGTGCGTACCGTGCCGTTGTCCACCCAGGCCGCGTGCTGCTCCAGGTCGGCCGCGGCCATCCCGGCGACGGCGGCCTCGCCCTGCACGGAGAACCCGGCGGTGGCCTGCACCGCCGACACGTCGAGCGGACAGCCGTCGTCGGCACCGATGCTGGTGGGCGGCAACTCGCCCCGCCCGGCGCCCGGTTCGGCCGTACGGCCCGTGCGCTCGGCGGCCGGTACGGTCGCTGCGCCCTGCGCGGGCACCCGGCCCGACACCGCCTCGGCCACCGCGTCCGCCGTCAGGACCAGGCCCGTCGCTCCCGTGCAGGACACGGTGACATCGGCACGTGTCAGCTCGAACGGCACCGAATCCATCGGTACCGCGCGGGCCGACACGTCCGTTTCGGGGCTCTCGGTGATGATCTGGGCGAGCCGCTCGGCGCGGTCGGCGGTGCGGTTGGCGACGACGATCTCGGCGACCCCGGCGCGGGCGAGGGTCGCGGCGGCCAGCGACGACATGGAGCCGGCGCCGATGACCAGGGCGCGTTTCCCCTTCGCCCAGGCCTCCACCGGCGTACCGGAGGAGAGCTGCTGAAGGCCGAAGGTGACCAGGGACTGGCCCGCGCGGTCGATGCCGGTCTCGGAGTGGGCGCGCTTGCCGACCCGGAGGGCCTGCTGGAACAGGTCGTTCAACAGCCGCCCGGCGGAGTGCAGTTCCTGTGCCCTGGCGAGCGCGTCCTTGATCTGGCCGAGGATCTGGCCCTCGCCGACCACCATCGAGTCGAGGCCGCAGGCCACCGAGAAGAGGTGGTGGACGGCCCGGTCCTCGTAGTGCACGTAGAGATAAGGAGTGAGCTCGTCCAGGCCGACCCCGCTGTGCTGGGCGAGCAGCGTGGACAGTTCGGCGACGCCCGCGTGGAACTTGTCCACGTCGGCGTAGAGCTCGATGCGGTTGCAGGTGGCGAGCACGGCCGCCTCGGTGGCCGGTTCGGCGGCGACCGTGTCCTGGAGCAGCTTGATCCGGTCGTCCGCGTTCAGCGTAGCCCGCTCCAGGACGCTGACCGGGGCGCTGCGGTGGCTCAGCCCGACGACGAGGAGACTCATGCCGGCATCACGGCGGGGACGTCCCCGTCAGGGCCCTGCTCGGTGGAGTCGCCGCGGTGCGCGGCGGCCGGGTGCGCGGACTCTGCGGCGGCTTCCTCACCGGCCTTGCGCTGCTCGTGGAAGGCGAGGATCTGGAGCTCGATGGAGAGGTCGACCTTGCGGACGTCGACGCCGTCGGGAACGGTCAGCACGGTCGGCGCGAAGTTCAGGATGGAGGTGACTCCGGCGGCGACGAGCCGGTCGCAGACGGGCTGGGCGGCTCCGGCCGGGGTCGCGATGACGCCGATGGAGACGCCGTTCTCGCTGATGATCTTCTCCAGCTCGTCCGAGTGCTGGACCGGGATGCCCGCGACGGGCTTGCCGGCCATCGCCGGGTCGGCGTCGATGAGGGCGGCGACCCGGAAGCCGCGCGAGGCGAACCCGCCGTAGTTGGCGAGGGCGGCGCCGAGGTTGCCGATACCGACGATGACGACCGGCCAGTCCTGGGTGAGGCCCAGCTCGCGGGAGATCTGGTAGACGAGGTACTCGACGTCGTAGCCGACACCGCGGGTGCCGTAGGAGCCGAGGTAGGAGAAGTCCTTGCGCAGCTTCGCGGAGTTGACGCCCGCGGCGGCGGCCAGCTCCTCGGAGGAGACCGTGGGCACCGAGCGCTCCGAGAGTCCGGTCAGCGCGCGGAGGTACAGCGGGAGACGGGCGACGGTGGCCTCGGGAATCCCTCGGCTACGGGTCGCCGGTCGGTGAGTTCGGCCAGTTGCCACGGTGCTCCTGCGGGTAGAGCGGGGCTGTGGGCGGTCACACGAACCCAGACCGCCCCGTCGGAAGCAGGCTATGTCTTTGTGAACGCGTGCACAAAGATGGTGTCCGTTTTGCCCACCCAACGTGACCGGGGTCACGCACACGCGTTCCCGTCGCATTCCAGGGGGCAAAACCGCCACACTCCTCGTAATTCCCGCCCCCGAGACCAAACCGCCGTCGATCCTAAGCGACGTTCGGGTGCGCGTTGAACTACTTGGTCAGTTCCCGGCGCAGGCGGCCCTCGTCCACCCGCCAGAAAGTGTGCTGTTTCCCATCCACCAGCACGACCGGGATCTGCTCCCAGTACGCGTCGTGGAGCTGCCGGTCCACGGTGATGTCCTTCTCTTCCCAGGGGACACCGAGATCGGCGCAGACCTTCTCCACCACGCGCTGCGCGTCCTCGCACAGATGACAGCCGGGCTTCCCGATGAGGGTGACGACATGACTCATGCACCCCATTCTCACGCCCTCCGGCCCCTTCTTTAACGGCCCGGTCGCGGAGAGTTCACAGCCTCCGAACCTCTCGGCTCCGGAACCACCGAACAAACTGGCTATGCTCACGACATGGCCGCTCTCGGATGGCTCACTCCCCGTAGGCGCTCCGCCACGGCGCGGAGCGTGTTGGCAGGCGAGGCCTCTGCGGAGGCAGCGCGCAAGTCGTCGCAGGACGTTTCCGACATACAGGACGCCCGCGCGGAAGAGACCGCCGCGGAACCGGAGTTCCCGGTCCTCGGCGACGACAGAGCAGCCGCCTTCTTCGACCTCGACAACACCGTCATGCAGGGCGCGTCGATCTTCCACTTCGGCCGCGGCCTGTACAAGCGGAAGTTCTTCGAGACCCGCGACCTCGCCCGGTTCGCCTGGCAGCAGGCCTGGTTCAGGCTGGCCGGCTCCGAGGACCCCGAGCACATGCAGGACGCGCGCGACTCCGCGCTGTCCATCGTCAAGGGCCACCGCGTCGCCGAACTCCAGTCGATCGGCGAGGAGATCTACGACGAGTACATGGCCGAGCGCATCTGGCCGGGCACCCGCGCCCTCGCCGAGGCCCACCTCGCGGCCGGCCAGAAGGTGTGGCTCGTCACGGCGGCCCCGGTGGAGATCGCCAATGTGATCGCCCGCCGCCTCGGCCTGACCGGCGCGCTCGGCACGGTCGCCGAGTCCGTCGACGGCGTCTACACCGGCAAGTTGGTCGGCGAACCGCTGCACGGCCCCGCGAAGGCGGAGGCGGTACGGGCGTTGGCCGCGGCCGAGGGCCTGGACCTGTCGCGCTGCGCCGCGTACAGCGACTCCCACAACGACATCCCGATGCTCTCGCTGGTCGGGCACCCCTACGCCATCAACCCGGACGCCAAGCTGCGCAAGCACGCGCGGGAGCTGGACTGGCGGCTGCGCGACTACCGAACGGCCCGCAAGGCGGCCAAGGTCGGCATCCCGGCGGCGGCCGGCGTCGGCGCGGTGGCGGGCGGCACGGCCGCGGCGATCGCATTGCACCGCCGGCGCCGGTGACACGGCGAACACAGCCAATCCACGGGTCGTACCCGCGTAACCCCCTGTCCAGTCACGTTGGCTGCACACGGCCACAACACGCCCTGCTCCCTGACTGAATTCGGACCGTTCTGATCAACAACCGTTCACTCTGCGGTACTTGATCGAGCGCCAATCGGTTACAGAAGCGACGTAATCGATGATTTGAGCAACTGGGTGTAGCAGCGCCTGTACGAAGCGTTATTCTCCTCAGACGCAATCCGGCACCTCTCTGTCGCTACGACGGGTGAACGTACCGGTACTGCACGTGATGGAAGCTCTGCCTCTGGGAGTCCCGTGTACCCACACGTCGGGGTTGACGCCTCGGGCCTGGCTACGCTGCGCGCAACGGTCCAAGACCTGTTGCGCGGCTTCGTCCCCACCGCGTACGCCGTCCCCGCCGCCTTCGCCACCACCGCACCCGTCGGTCCGTGCTACGCACTGGCCGACGGCATCGAGCAGGTGCCAGCGCGGAGCGCTGTCGTCGAGGGGCGGGGGTCGGGTGACGGGCGGGCCGTCGGCAGACGAGGGCGGTCGGCCGGCACCACCACCGCACGCCGCCCGGCCGCCGACAGCGACAGCGCCCGGATGATGGACCTCGTGGAGCGCGCCCAGGCCGGCGAGGCCGACGCCTTCGGCCGCCTCTACGACCAGTACAGCGACACCGTGTACCGGTACATCTACTACCGAGTGGGAGGCAAGGCCACCGCCGAGGACCTCACCAGCGAGACCTTTCTGCGCGCCCTGCGCCGCATCGGCACCTTCACCTGGCAGGGCCGCGACTTCGGCGCCTGGCTGGTGACCATCGCCCGCAACCTCGTCGCCGACCACTTCAAGTCGAGCCGCTTCCGGCTGGAAGTGACCACCGGCGAGATGCTCGACGCCAACGAGGTCGCGCGCTCCCCCGAGGACTCCGTCCTGGAGTCCCTCTCGAACGCCGCTCTCCTCGACGCCGTACGACGGCTCAACCCCCAGCAGCAGGAGTGCGTCACGCTCCGCTTCCTCCAGGGCCTCTCCGTCGCGGAGACCGCCCGCGTGATGGGCAAGAACGAGGGCGCGATCAAGACCCTCCAGTACCGCGCGGTGCGCACCCTCGCCCGGCTCCTGCCGGACGACGCCCGCTGACGGAACACGCTCGGTGACTCCCAACTCGCGCTCAGTGAAAGTCCGTTGAGTTCGCGGTCGGATCATCCGTCGTCCGTAACCCAAGTGCCGCGCCACTCGTTGTGCGGGATACAGGCTCCCTGTGGTCACACCCTGACCCTCTCCGATCACTCGATCGTGTGGATGCGGTCAGGAGGTGCAACCCTCAGGACCCCCTGGGGAGTCGACCGTCATGACGAGAGGAGGTGCCGCCAGTGATCGCGAACGTATCGGCGCACCGGCGGGCGAACGCCTTCGCCCAGGCCCTGGAAGAGGAGCAGTCCGACCGGGGCACGGCGGCCGAGCAGCCCGAAGGACCGGCACCGGCCCCGGCTGCTGCGGAACAGACCGAGCAGGGCCGCATGCTGGCCTTCGCCACCGGTCTCGGCGAGCTGCCCAAACCCGTACTGGACCCCGAGGTCAAGGTCGTTCAGCGGGCTCAGCTGGTCGCCGCGTTCGAGGCCATGCTGCAAGGAGGCGAGGCACCACAACCTTCGGTACCGGAGCAGCGGTCCCACCGGTCCCGGGGCACCCACCGGGCCACCGGACTGGGCAAGCTGCGACCCCGGTCCCGGCTCAGCAAGGGCCTCGCGGCCGGCGGCCTCAGCGTCGGAGTCGCCGCCGGGGCCTTCGGCGGAGTCGCCGCCGCCAGCTCGGACGCCCTCCCCGGCGACGGGCTGTACGGCCTGAAGCGCGGCATCGAGGACTTCAAGCTCAACTACCTGTCCGACGGCGACGACCAGCGCGGAGTGGCCTACCTCGACCAGGCGTCCAACCGCCTGAGCGAGGCACGCCGGCTGATGGAGCGGGACCGCGGCGGCCACCTCGACCACGAGCAGCTCGGCGAGATCCGCCGCACGCTGGCCGGGATGACGCACGACGCGTCCGAGGGCCACCGGCTGCTGCACGAGGCGTACGAGCAGGACCCGAACTCGCTGGGCCCCATCCAGGCGCTCTCCGCGTTCTCCCGCTCGCACCGCGAGGCCTGGGGCGCCCTGCGCGACCGCCTGCCGGTCCAGCTCGGGGACGTCAGCGACCAGGTCTCCTCGGTCTTCGACGCCATAGACGAAGAGGTCGCCCCGCTCCAGTCCCTGCTGCCCCAGCCCCCGGCGAAGACCGGCGGCGGCACCGGCAGGCACCGCGCTCCCGACACGGAGTCCACCGGCTCCACGGGCTCGCACCGCTCGACCGCACCGAGCGACACGGCGGACTCCCCGGCGAGCAGGAGCAGCCGCTCCACCGCCCCCAGCGAGTCCGCCACCGAGGGCGACGGCCTCCTCGGCGGCAGCACCGGCGGCCTCCTGGACCCCCCGAAGTCCTCTGGCACGGCTTCCCCGTCCACGAGCAAGCCCTCGATCACCGAACCGGACGTCACACTGCCACCGCTCCTGCCGGGCCTGCTGCCCGGCCTGGGCATCGACAGCCAGGACGCGAACTAGGCGGTCAACGCCTGTGGGCTACGGGACTTCTCCCGTAGCCCACAGGCGCGTGTCAGCTTTCTCAGACACAGCCGCCGAAGAATCGGCGCCCCTCAGAAGAACACCGACCTCCGCTGCACCAGCAGCTTGTACAGCGTGTGCTGGATCTGTTCCCGTACCTGGTCGGTGAGGTTGAACATCAGCATCGGGTCCTCGGCCGCCTCCGGCGGATAGCCGTCCGTGGGGATCGGCTCGCCGAACTGGATGGTCCACTTCGTGGGCAGCGGGATCGCGCCGAGGGGACCCAGCCAGGGGAACGTCGGGGTGATCGGGAAGTACGGGAAGCCCAGGATCCGGGCCAGGGTCTTGGAGTTGCCGATCATCGGGTAGATCTCCTCGGCCCCGACGATCGAGCACGGGACGATCGGCACGCCCTTGCGCAGCGCGGTCGACACGAACCCGCCGCGGCCGAAGCGCTGGAGCTTGTAGCGCTCACTGAACGGCTTGCCGATGCCCTTGAATCCCTCCGGCATCACCCCGACCAACTCACCGCGCCCCAGCAGCCGTTCGGCGTCCTCCGCGCACGCGAGCGTGTGACCGGCCTTGCGGGCCAGCTCGTTGGCGACCGGCAGCATGAACACCAGGTCGGCCGCGAGGAGTCGGAGATGCCGGTTCGCGGGATGGTTGTCGTGGACGGCGATCTGCATCATCACGCCGTCCAGCGGGATCGTCCCGGAGTGGTTGGCGACGATCAGCGCGCCGCCGTCCGCCGGGATGTTCTCGATGCCCTTCACCTCGACCCGGAAGTACTTCTCGTACAGCGGGCGCAGCGCCGGCATCAGGACCTCGTCGGTGAGCTCCTCGTCGTAGCCGAAGTCGTCGACCTCGTAGTCCCCGGTCAGCCGGCGGCGCAGGAAGGACAGGCCGTGGGCGATACGGCGCTCCAGGCCCCCCGGGCCGCCCTGGCCGCTCTGGTCCGCCTCGTCGCCCGGTGTCCGCTCCGGCTCCTGCTGCTCACGTGTCACAGGAACATCATCCTGCGCGAAGTCCCGGCCCGGCAGGGGCTGGACCTCACGGACCAGCGCGGGTTCGCCGTTCTTGCGCCGGCTGCCCGCGCCACGGCGCCGCTGCGGTCGCTGCACGGCACCCGCGCGGGACCGGTCGTCGTCGAACGGAATGACCTTGGCATCCGCCATCGTTGATGCGCTCCTCAGTTGGCGCTCGGCGTCGGGGGGTGGCCACTGTCCGGCCGGGACAGCGCGGCGATCCGGTCGACGGCCCCCGCGACGGCCTCCGGCGGCAGCAGCCCCGGGCCCTGGCCGCGTGCGAAGTCCGCGAAGGTCTCGGCGGTCGTGTACTTGGGCTGGTACCCCAATGTCTCGCGCATCTGCACCGTCGAGACGACCCGGCCGTGGGTCAGCAGCCGGATCTGCTCCGGGGAGAAGTCCGTCATCCCCAGCGTCCGCACCAGGGAACCGGCCCAGGTGACCGCGGGCAGCAGCAGCGGCACGGTCGGGCGGCCCAGGCGCCGGGAGCACTGGGAGAGCAGCAGGACGCCGTCCCCGGCGATGTTGAAGGTGCCGCTGTTGAGCGTGCCGCGCTCCGGGTCGTGCGAGGCGATCCGCAGCACCTCGATCACATCGTCCTCGTGGACGAACTGGAGCCGCGGGTCGTAGCCGAACACGGTCGGCAGGACCGGCAGCGAGAAGTACGCGGCGAGCGGCGAATCCGCCGTAGGACCAAGGATGTTGGCGAACCGCAGCACGCACACGGCGACATCGGGCCGCCGCCGGGCGAAGCCGCGCACATACCCCTCGACCTCGACGGTGTCCTTGGCGAAGCCGCCGCTCGGCAGCGACTTCGGCGGGGTCGTCTCGGTGAAGACGGCGGGATCGCGCGGCGCGGACCCGTAGACATTGGTACTGGACTTCACCACCAGCCGCTTCACGACCGGCGACTTCTGGCAGGCGCCCAGCAGCTGCATGGTGCCGATGACGTTGGTCTCCTTGACCGTGGTCCGGCTGCCGCTGCCCAGCGCGGTGCCCGTCACGTCCATGTGGACGACCGTGTCGGCGCCCGACTCGGCGAGCACCCGCGCGATCGTGGGCTGCCGGATGTCGGCCTGGATGAACTCCGCGCCCCCCAGATGATGTCCGGGCGGGACCGCGTCCACGGCGATCACCCGGTCCACCTCCGGGTCACGCTGAATGCGTCGTACGAACCGGCCCCCCAGCTGGCGGGCCACTCCGGTCACGAGCACGACCTTCCCCAAGATCAGCGCCTTCCTTCCGAGTTACCCGTGTACGGCCAACCTAGCGGTTCGGTGTTGCGCTGTGATGACCGCCCGACGCACGAAGTCACGAGTACACGCAAACGGGCACATGCCGGGAACATAACTGTGGCCCCCCACCGGAAACCGGTGGGGGGCCACAGGAGACGCTCTCGCGGCGCCGCGTCGCCTTACTTCTTGTTACGACGCTGCACGCGCGTGCGCTTCAGCAGCTTGCGGTGCTTCTTCTTAGCCATCCGCTTGCGCCGCTTCTTGATAACAGAGCCCACGACTACCCTCGCTCACTTCTCATCACTCGGTGCTGGGCATCATGGGCCCATACGACCTACAAGGGGCCAGCCTACCCGCCCGAGCGCTGAGGTCGTAATCGAGGGTTCACCTCAGGCTGTCTCCACCCCCACGTAGCTCTCGCGAAGGTACTCGTGTACCGCTTGTTCGGGGACGCGGAAGGACCGCCCCACCCGGATGGCGGGCAGATGACCGCTGTGCACCAACCGGTACACGGTCATCTTCGACACTCGCATCACCGAGGCGACCTCCGCCACGGTAAGGAACTGAACCTCGTTCAGAGGCCTCTCGCCTGCTGCAGCCATGACACACCTGAACCTTCCGCACTCGACGGTCACCGGCTTCCCCTTCCGGTGACTCTTCGTCGTTGCGTGCTCACTCCCCAATGTAGGGGCGGGTGATGCGAGTGGGGAAGAGGTGCACCCATCGGCGGCCTACTGTGACAGACACGCTCGATTGAGTACGTAGCGGGTAAGCGGGCGGTAGTAATCGGACCGCACGGCGTCATCAAGTGGAACGGCCACGGACACCGACCCCTCGGCCTCCCCCACGAACAGCGCGGGGTCGTCGGTATCCGCCAGCCCAATGGCCTCGAACCCCAGCTGACCTGCTCCGCAGACCCATCCGTGGTCTCCGATCACCAGCTCCGGAAGCACCCCGCCGGCCTCCGCCGCCGCACCCAGCACGGTACGAACCGGGAGCGGTGAGTGCGTGTGTGCGCCGGGCTCACAACCGGGGCGTTCGGGTCCCGGATCACGGACGAGGGCGACACCTCGTACGTAGGCAAGGTTGTACGTGCGTAGACCGAACCGGGTCGTTATGTCGACACAGCGACCATGCGCGGGGGTGAGAACAGCACATCCCGCCGCCGACAGCGCGTCCGCCAACGCGGCGTAGAACCCGAGCAGCCGGTGCGGGTGCCCGGTGCCGAGGAGCACGGGTCCGTTGCGCTCCGCCACCGCGCCCAGCCTGTCCGCGAAGGCGTCCAGAGCGCTCAGGGTCCGCTCCGGGTCGATCACATCATGCCCGGAAACATGCCTCGGGTCGGCCGAAACCCCACACTTGTCCGCCATGAGACCGATCAAGTCCCGCTGTCCCCATGTCCATTCGGGATCGAGTCCGATCAGTACCCGGGGGTCACGAGCGGCGAAGGCCCGATAGCTGCGCAGGCTCTCCTCGCGCGAGGTGGCCACGGGTCCGGCCAGCCGGGCGGCCAGCAGATGCGCGCGGAGCGCGCCGGTGCTCAACACGCAAGCGATGCTGACGGACGACACCCCCACCCACGGCGGGAACGCCCGGAACACCGCACCGTTGGCGTAACACCGGTGACAGTGGCCGACCCGGCAGATCCAGCTCACCCGGCACCCACCAGCCCGTCCGGCGTTCGAGGCCGAGCCCGTCCAGGCCGAAGCGGGGGCCTGGGAGCGGCAGCCCCCAGGGACGGGACGGACGGGGGCGGCGGGGGCGAGAACCTCCGCCGCCCCCGGCGCGAAGATCTTCATGGCCGTCGAACTGAACATCAGCGTCGACCACGAACACAACCCGGTCGTCGACTCCGGCCGGTACACGTCCTACGCCGGCCCCGTCTACATACCGGCCCGCGGCTACTGCGCCGTCTGGTACGGCGTGATCGGCACCGCCAAGGGCCGCGACTCGGGCCCCCGCCGCCCTCCCCCCTACGCCAACAACCCCCGCAGCGGAAACACCGCCCGCCGAGCCGCCACCACCGCCTGGTCAAGGCGGTCGGCGGGGTCGTACCCCGACTCCCAGTCCGCGTAGGCCACCGGCCACCGCCCGTCCGTCATCCGCTGCGGCCCCAACTCCCGTGTCCGAGCGAACACTTCCTGCCGCCACCCCTCGGGAATCACCGTCTCGGGCGCGATCTCCCGCCCGGCGGCGATCGCCACGAGATGCGTCCACGACCGCGGCACCACCTCCACCACGGCATAGCCACCCCCGCCCAGCGCGACCCACTTCCCGTCCGCGTAGGCGTGCGCCAGCTCGTGGCAGGCCACCTGCACCGCCCGCTGCGCGTCCAACGACACGGCGAGATGGGCGAGCGGATCCTCGAAGTGCGTATCGGCCCCGTGCTGAGTCACCAGCACCTGCGGCCGGAAGTCCGCGATCAACTCCGGTACGACGGCGTGGAAGGCCCGCAACCACCCCGCGTCCCCGGTCCCGGCCGGCAGCGCCACATTGACCGCGGCGCCCTCCCCCCGCCCCGCCCCGGTCTCCTCCGGCCACCCGGTCTGCGGGAACAAGGTCCGGGGATGCTCGTGCAACGAGATCGTCAGCACCCGCGGGTCCTCCCAGAACGCCGCCTGGACCCCGTCCCCGTGGTGCACGTCGACATCGACGTACGCGACCCGCTCGGCCCCCAGCTCCAGCAGCCGGGCGATGGCGAGCGAGGCGTCGTTGTAGATGCAGAACCCGGAAGCGGCCCCCGGCATCGCGTGGTGCAGCCCACCGGCGAAATTCACGGCGTGCAGCGCGTCCCCGCCCCACACCGCCTCGGCCGCCCCCACCGACTGCCCGGCGATGAGAGCCGACACCTCGTGCATCCCGGCGAAGGCCGGGTCGTCCATGGTCCCCAGCCCGTACGCCCCGTCCGCGGACTCCGGATCGGCCGAGGCCGCCTTCACCGCCTCGACGTAGTCCTCCCGGTGGACGAGCCGCAAGGTCGACTCCCCCGCGGGCTTGGCCGCCACCACGTCGACGTCCTTGTCGAGCCCGAAGGCGTCGACAAGGCTCCGGGTCAGGGCGAGCCGGACCGGGTCCATCGGATGGTCCCGGCCGAAGTCATAGCCCGTTACTGCCTCGTCCCACATCAGCTGTGCTCGCCCGCTCATGCCCGTCACCGTACCGGCCCTCCTGCGGCGCGAACGAGCGGGCGTACACCAACGTCACCAGCACCAACACCATCGGCACCAGCATCGCCCCGCGATAACTCCACGCGTCGCCCAGCGCCCCCACCAAGGGCGAACCGATCAGGAACCCCACGTAGTTGAAGACATTGAGCCGCGCGATGGCTGTGTCCGAGGCCCCCGGGAACAACCGCCCGGCCGCCGCGAAGGTCTGCGGCACCAGCACACACAGCCCGAGCCCCAGCAGCGTGAACCCGAGCATCCCGACCCAGGCCCCGGGCGCCACGGCCACCACCGCGAACCCCAGCGCGGCCACCACCGCCCCCAGCCGTACGACGGCCACGGCCCCGAACTTCCGCACCCCGAGGTCCCCGATCCCACGCCCGACCAGGCACATCACCATGTAGACGTTGTACGGGACCGTCGCCACCTGCTCCGAACTCCCCAGCACGTCCTTCAGGTACTTGGCACTCCAGTTGGAGACCGTCGAGTCCCCGATGTACGCGAAGGTCATCACCAGACACAGCGGCAGCAGCAACTTGAAGACCAGCGGCCCGGCCTCGGCCCCCTCGCCCGCCGCCTCCGGCCCGCTCCCGTCGACGTACCACCGGCTCCCCACGAAGGCCGCCGGCAGCAACACCGCCACCACGGGCAGATACGACGCCCACAGCGCGAGATGCCAGTGCGCCCCCGCCCACGCCAGCGAGGCCCCCACGATCCCGCCCAGGCTGTACGCCGCATGGAAGCTGAGCATGATGCTCCGCCCGTACGTCCGCTGGAGACTCACCCCGAGCATGTTCATCGAGGCGTCCAGCGCACCCACCCCGAGCCCGAACGCACCGAGCGAGACGGCCAGTTCGGCCATGCTGTCGCCCGCGCCGACCCCGAGCAGCGCCAGGAGCACGACGGGCTGGGACCAGCGCAGCAGCACACTGGGCCGTATTCGCTTCACCAGCTGCTCGGTGGTCACGCTCCCGACACCGGCGAGGATCGGCACAGCGGCCAGGAAGACGGGCAGCAGCCCGTCCGAGACCCCGTACCGGTCCTGGATCGCGGGGATACGGGTCACGAGCAGCGCGAAGGTGGCGCCCTGAGCGAAGAAGCTGAACGCCAACGAGGCCCTACCGCGCCGCAGCACATCTGTCATGGCGGCGAGCGTAAGGGTCACGGCGTACCCGTGGGTAGATCCAGCCAAAGATGAATTCGGCTCACCTTTGCCGAGCACCGCCGCCCGGCCTACCCAGACACCACCGACATGGCACGTATCAGGCGAGCAGGTCGGGCAACTCCCGCATCTCCCCGAAGAGTTGCGTGGCCCCCACCAGCCGCTCGGCAGGCGTCATCGCGGTGAACCCGTACACGTCCATCCCGGCCGCGACAGCCGCCCGCACCCCCAGCGGACTGTCCTCCACCACCACACACCTCTCCGGTACGACCCCCATCCGCTCCGCCGCGTACAGGAACAGGTCCGGCGCCGGCTTCCCTCGCCCCACGTCCTGCGAGGAGAAGACCCGCCCCTCGTCGAACCACCGGTCGAGCCCGGTCGTCCGATGCCCCACCCGGATCCGCTCATGGCTCCCGGACGAGGCCACGCAGTACGGCACCCCGTCCGCCGCCAGCCGCTCCAAGACGTCCACGGTCCCGCCCACCGGCTTCAACTCCCGCTCGAACGCGGCGAACACGCGAGCGTGGAAGACATCGTCGAAGTCCTCCGGCAACCGCTGCCCGGTCCGCTCCTCGACAAGATCATGCACGCGGTGCATCGCGGCACCCATGTAGTCGCGCAGGGACTCCTCGTACGAGGTCGGATGCCCGAGTTCCGTGAGATAGCCGGCCAGGAGCCGGTTGGAGATGGGCTCGCTGTCGACGAGGACACCGTCGTTGTCGAAGATCACGAGGTCATAGCGCATACAGCCGAGCCTAAACGCAGAAAAGCCCCTGCACCGAATAAACGGTACAGGGGCTTTCGCAATATTTGTTCGGCGGCGTCCTACTCTCCCACAGGGTCCCCCCTGCAGTACCATCGGCGCTGTAAGG
>NZ_JBIVUZ010000012.1:0-411713 GCF_044768565.1 Streptomyces sp. NPDC091280 | reverse complement strand
CAACCGCCCGTTTCCGCACACGGGAAGACGTCGCCAGGTTTCTCGACCCCGACAAAACCAAGATCAAACCGACGTGTTGATTCCCGGCAAGCCCTAACAACGGCTAACACAATGAGCCAAGTTGTCGGTGGGTGATGAGGCAGCAGGCTAGTTTGAGGAACGCTTCGTGCATGTCGGCCCGCCGTTCCCACCGGATCCGCAGGCGGCGGAAGCCATGCAGCCAGGCGAAACTCCTCTCCACGACCCACCGGTAGATGCCCAGTCCTGTGCCGTGCAGGGTGCCCCGTCGGGCGATTGCGGGCACGATGCCGCGGGCGCGGACCTGGTCGCGGTAGATGTCGTGGTCGTAGCCCCGGTCGGCGAACAGCGAATCCGGTTTGCGGCGGGGACGGCCTACCCGACCGCGGACCGCCCCGCGACCGTCACCAAACTCAACCGGCGATGTTAAGGAACAAGGGCATGTGTCGGAAGTGCTCTAGGTTGGCTGACGTGAGTGCTCGGAGGCAGAGTTACCGATATGTCGGACCGGTCGAGCTGAAGGCTGCGGTCAGGCCTGGCCGCGGCGGGCGCAGGATCAGTTCGGCGGCTGACTTCGGCGCCTGGATCACTGAGCGTTCGGCGGCGGAGCTGGCCGAACCGTTCACTTTCGTAGTGGGCACGGACGGTGCGCTTCGGCTGGCACCGCGGCGAAGCGAGCACGTGACCTGTGCCGACGGAGCCATGGTACTGAGCGCCGGTGAGATCAGCTTCGTGCGTGTAGCGGGCCGGTGGGCTGTGAGCGAGGTCAGTAACCAGTCCACCGGCTACTGCCCGGATGGCGCCTCCTGGTCGGAAGTCGCTCGCGCTTTGGATGATGTAGGGCTCGGGCGCCCGTCCGGCTTCACCCATGAGGTGACGTTCCGACGGTGCCCTGGCTGCCAGGAGCACAACATCGTGCGCGAGGACGACTTCGTCTGCGTCTTCTGCGGCAGCGATCTGCCGCAGACGTGGAATGTGGATCCCACCGCGTGACGGCCGAGGGTCACAGCCACTCGTTGCCGACTGTGACAAAACCGGTCACCTCGTAGCGGACGGCGAGCTTGTCGTACCTGGTTGCCACGGCGCGGTACCTATTGAGGCGCTTAATGCCTCGCTCGACCGCGTGCCGAGCCTTGTAGTCCTCCGGGCCGGACTTCGCCGACCGACCGCCGAGCGAGCTGTCTTTGCGGTTCCGAACTCGGTCGGCCTTGCCTGGGATGGTACAGCGGATGCCGCGCTCCCGCAGACCGGCGGGGTTCTTGCCTGTGGGCGTATGCCTTGTCAGCGCGCGCGGTCGGGCCGGATGCGGGGCCCGCCCCGGCCCGAGCCGCGGCACCCCAACGCGGCTCGGGATGGCCTCGAACTCCGGGGAGTCGCCGCGTTGCTCCCCCGCGATCACGATCGGCATCGGCTTCTGCCCCTGCTCGACGGCCAGCTGCAACTTGGTTCTCAGGCTACCGCGCGAACGTCCAAGCCCGTGGTCGTCCGGCTCTGTTGTGACGCCACCAGGTGGCTCGTTCGGCAGATCCTTCATTTCCCGCGTCCCGGCGCCGTGCTGGTGCGCTCGCCAGACGGTGGAGTCGAGGTTGAGGGCCCAGGTGATCAGGTTTTTCGTGTCAGCCCGTGCCTGCAGGGCGGTGAAGATCTGATGCCAGGTGCCGTCCCGCTGCCAGCGGCGGAACAAGTTCTACGCCCTGCCCCAAGGACCGTACTTGGCATGCATATCCCGCCAAGGGATGCCGGTGCGGACCCGGCGTATGCCGTCGATCAGCTGCCGCCGGGTCCGTAGTGGTGGTCGGCCGGGCCTCCTGCCTTTCGGGAACAGCGCTTCCAATACCGCCCGCTGCGCATCCGTCAGCTCGCCACGTGCCACCCGGTGATCATTACAGACCGTGATCTACTTCTCGCCATGGTGCCGATCAACGAGAAGCCGAAGTCATGACCCATCACACCCATCATTGCTGCGAGGCGATGACCGACCGTGTGAACGTGCGCTGCGACCAGCACGACGACCCCTTCACCTGCCCGGACGCGCTGGTCGACTTCAGCGCCAAGTTCCAGGAGTACGGGCTGATTGTTCATGACGGCGGCAGGTCAAGCATCACCATCGAGTTCTGTCCCTGGTGCGGACTACGTCTCCCCAAGTCACAGCGGGACCGGTGGTTTGACGAGCTAGAGCGCCACGGGATCGATCCAAGGGAAGACGAGGTCCCTGCCGAGTTCCAGGACGACCGTTGGCTCGCCTCCCCTCGTCAGGAGTAACAATCCAGCAGCACCTCATGCCCCTGCCGATACACGCCCTAGCCGGAGGCTGGGCGTTGGACTCCGGGCGCGGGTGAGCCGTTGCTCAGTACGGCGCGGGTGAGGCTGGCGCGGTTGGGTACGTCGAGTTTTCGGTAGATGCGGCCCAGATGGCTCTCGACGGTCCGGACGCTCAGGACGAGTGCTTCGGCGATCTCGCCGCTGGTGATTCCGGTACTGGCGAGTTCGGCGATCTGCCGTTCCCGCGCGGTGAGGACGGTCAGGGCCCCAGGCGCTTCACCCGGAGCCGCGAGCCGTCCCCGCTGGAGAGCCACCTCTTGCGCCAGTCGGACCGAACCGCACTGCTGGGCGAGACCGGCGGCCCGCTCCAGCCAGCCGTCCACGCCCTCGGTCCACCCCGCGTCCAGACAGAGCGAGGCAGCCTGGAACAGGGTTCGGCCCGCCTCGATGCGCTCGCCGCCGGAGGAGAAGTGCGCGAACGCCTCCCGGGCGCTGTCCACCGCCCGCTCGATGTCGCCCGCCGCCGCGTGGGCCCGCATCCGGGCCCGCCGCGCGTACCCCAACCGCCCGCTGGAGGGCAGCTGTTCGACACAGCTCTCGGCGAGCCGGGCCCAGTGCCCGACCGAGGCGCGGTCGCCCGTGGTGAGCGCCGCCTGCGCCAGGGTGTCGCAGCAGCGAGGCTTGCGCCAGATCGTGAGTTTCGGCAGTTCGGTGCCGCCCGTGGCGTCCAGCAGCAGCCAAGTCGCGCGCGCCGCCTCGCCGTTGAGCAGCTCGAACTCGGCGTGGAAGCAGCGGACCGTGAGCGCCCAGCCGTGCGGTGATCCGTCGGCGACCGCGACGGCACGCTCGGCGGACTCGACTGCCCCCTCCCGGTCGCCGGGACGGCCGAGCCAGTACAGGATCTCGGCCCGAAGCATCGCGATGACCGCCCGCGTGACCGGACCACCGAGGCTCTCCATGTGGTGGGCGGTTTCGTCGAGGGTGGCCAGGGCGCCGATCAGATGTCCCGACCGCAACTGCGCGTTGGCCAGTGATGTCAGGACGTCCCGCTGCATGTACGTCTGGCCGGTGCGCCGCGACAGCTCCGCGCCGCGCGCGAGATGCCGCTCGGCATCGGCGAAGCGGCCCAGTATCCCTTCGGTCATGCCCAGTTGGTGGGCCGCCGCCAGGTTCGTCAGCAAAACCGCGTCCGAGGCGGCGTCGATGAGTTCGGCCGCTCTGGCCGCCGTGGTCAGCGCGGTGGCCTGGTCCGCGGAGTACAGATGTGCAAGTGCCGCCTGCGCAAGTGCCTTCGCCTCGCCTACAGCATCGCCGTTCCTGTGCGCTATCGCGGCGGCCGTCTGGGCGTGGTGCCGAGAGATGTCGTATTCCTGCATGTCGTAGGCGTAGTCGGCGAGTTCGGTGTGCAGGGCGGCGGCGGTCGCGGTGTCGGTCAGATCGGCGAGTGCGGCGCGGGCGATCGCGCCCGCCTCCGTGACCCGGCCCAGGCGCCGTTCGATGCGGCTCGCGTCGGCGAGCGTGCTGGGATCCGGGACGGACCGACCGGGTATGGCCGACCGCAGCGCGTCGAGCAGCGCGCGGCTCTCGCTCGCCTCACCGCTGAGCAACTGCGTCCGGGCCAGCAGGACTTGAGCCTGGTATCGGAGCGGATCGCCGTCCTGGAGCAGCGACAGCGCGACCCGCAGATGGTCGGCCGCGACCGCGGGATCGGTGTACTGCGCCTCGTGTGCGGCGGCGATCAGCGTCGTGGCGTGTTCGGGCCGGCCCGGATCGGCGGCCCGTGCCGCGTGGTGGGCCCGCCGTACTATCGGGGCGGCCCGCTTGGTCAGCGCGGCCTCGGTGCTCCGGTGCAGGGCTGTCCGCCGACTGGGTTCGAGCCGCTGGTAGACGATCTCTGCCACCGCCCGGTGGCGCAGGGCCAGTTGAGCCGCGGAGCCGACCGGCCGGACCAGGTCGAGGCGGGTCAGCGTGTCCAGCGCCCGCATCACCTGCGTCGCCTCAAGGTCCGCGATCTCCGCCAGTAACTCCGGGTGGAACGACTCGCCGAGCACCGCCGCCGTCTGGACGACGTCCAGCGAGAGGGAGTCGAGACCGGCCAGTTCACCGAGGATCGCCATCCCGGCGTCGGTCCCCGCCACATCATCGTCCTCGCCGGTCGCGGATCCGCTGCCCTTTCCGTGAGCGGCGAGCACCTTGAGGTACTGCGGGTTGCCCAGGGCTTCCCGGTGGATTCCATCGGCGTTGGACAGGTCCCCCAGTAACTCCCGCGCCTGTTCCAGGGAGAGCGGGCCGACGTTCCAGACCTCCAGCAGGTCCGCCGACGCCGCACGCGAGAGCACCGCCGCCAACGCGGGCGACAACTGACGCTGCCGGTAAGCCAGAAGGCACAGCAGAGGACCGGCAGCCGCGTCGATCAGCCTCTCCACATCAGGAATCCGATCGGCGTCGAGATGGTGCAGGTCGTCGACCGCGACGACCAGTGGTGGTCTTCGCGTGCTGTGTGCCGAGACGTCGTGCCGCACCCAGGCGTCGGTCTCCGGCAGTGTTCCCGGCCCCCGCGCGTCAAGCACGCGCACCCCGCCCGCGCGGGCCCGCGCGACGGCGGCGCGCAGCAGCACGCTCTTCCCGATCCCTGGCTCTCCGACGAGCGCGATCGCCCGCCCCACCCCTGACGTCAGACCGTCCAACGCCCTTGCCAGGGCGGCGACTTCAGCCTCACGCCCCACGACCCGCCGAGCCCCGGCGACCTCGTTGCCCGGCAGCACCGCCATTCGCCCTCCCCGGCCCCCCGCCACGGCTGACACTCCCTTGATGAGGGACTCTACGTGTCCAATCCCCACCAAATCGATGAGAGCTCGTTCGCACCCCTCACCCATGACGAACCCGCCCAATTGGGTGCACGCCGCAACCGAGTTGCCCCGATTCACTCCGCAATCGGACGCGGCGACAGGGGATCCGGAACCGCATCCTGTCCGTACCTCATTAGCAAGTTTTTAGCTTTCCGCGGAGGTTCCAGGCGCCGTACCCGCATTCCGGACGAGTTCGCGTCAGCCGGGCAGGTCTGACCTCAGTTGGGCAACCCCAGCCGAGCGCCTCACCAAGCCGCTGGCCGCAGCCAGTTGACCACCTCGGTGCGGGTGCAGCCCGACATTCCGCCCGTGCTGTCCTGTCGCGCTCAATGGATGGCTCTGCCGGTTGGGACGGATTCTGGAGGGACTGTCCCTAGCGGGGACCTCAGTCGCTATGGGCGACCGGTTCGGGGGCGGCGTCGGCGTCGAGCGCATCGAGCACCGCGTCGCCGTTGTCCCTCGCCCACTCGGTCAGCATGTGGATCGGATCGATCAGTGTCTCGCCGAGCGGGGTGAGCTCGTACTCGACGCGGGGCGGCGCCTCGGCGTAGACGTGACGGCGGATGAGTCCGTGCGCTTCGAGCCGTCGTAGCGTCTGGGTGAGCATCTTGCGGGAGATGCCGCCGATCAGCTCGATCAACTGCCCATGGCGCACCGGGCCCTTGCTGAGGCCGTAGAGCACGACCACCGTCCATTTGTCGGCGATCAGCTCGACCGCGAGACGCGCCGGACAGTCGGCGAGAAAGGAATCCCCGGAACCGAAACCGCTCATGGCGCCAAAGGTACCCGCGCCGTAGGTACCTGCTGGTTCCTATCGCATTCATAGCCTGGGTCATCTCCCCTTCCAAAGCGCAAAGCCAGGAGAGTCATGCGAGTCATCACCCAGCAGACGCTCGGCGGTCCCGAGGTACTCACCATCGTGGACGCGCCCGAGCCCCAGCCCCTTCCGACCGAGGTTCTCGTCCGCGTCAAGGCCATCGGGCTGAACCCGTTGGAGGCGCGCCTGCGCGCCGGCGAGTTCCCGCTGATCGGCCAGCCACCGTTCATCCTCGGCTGGGACATCAGCGGCGTGGTCGAGGAGGCGCCGCGGACGTGGCGGTTCAGGCCCGGTGACGAGGTGTTCGGGATGCCGCTGTTCCCTCAGGCGGCGAACGCGTATGCCGAGGTCGTGTCGGCGCCGGCGTTGCACTTGGCACGCAAGCCGGCGTCGCTCTCGCACGTCGAGGCGGCGGCGCTGCCGATCGTAGGGCTGACGGCGTGGCAGGGTCTCGTCGACCTCGGCGGCGTGACCAAGGGCGACCGCGTCCTGGTCCACGGCGGCGGTGGCGGGGTCGGCCACGTCGCGATCCAGATCGCGAAAGCGCTCGGCGCACACGTGATCACCACCGCCAGCGGAAGCAAGCGGAAGTTCGTCGAGGGGTTCGGCGCCGACGAGGTGATCGACTACACGGCGGTCGACTTCGCCGAGGCGGTCCGCGACATCGACGTCGTGCTCGACACGATCGGCGGCGACACCGTCGAGCGGTCGCTCCAAGTGCTCCGCCCGGGCGGTCACTTGGTGACGGCGGTCGCCGAGGAGGACTCGGAGCTCATCGCCAGGTACGAGGCGGCCGGCATGCGCTTCAGCGGTATCGCGGTGGACCCCGATCCGATCGCCCTGCGGGGTCTTGTCGCACTCGTCGAACAGGGCCGACTCCGGGTCCACGTGCAGGAAACATTCCCGTTCGAGCGCGTCGCCGACGCGCACCGGCTGCTCGACGACGGTCACCTCCAGGGCAAGCTGGTCCTCACCGTCTGATCCCGTCGTGGGGCCTCGCGCAAGCCGAGGCCCCACCGGCCGCCCACACGGCGCAGTGCAGTCACTGTCCTGCGGGACTGACGGGGATGCGCGCCTGTGAACGGGGATATCCAGGGCGGCTCAGGCGCCGTGATCACACGAGCCCTGCCGTGATCGTCTCACTGCGGTGGCGGGCGTGGACCGGGACTTGATGGTCAAGGTGGGGGCAGCAAAAGTGGACGGCATGACAGACTCGGCAGACCTCGCGCTGGCGCTCCGCCTGGCCGATCAGGCGGACGAGATCGCCCGGCGCCACTTCCGTGCACCCGACCTGGCCGCCGAGCGCAAGGGCGACGGCAGTCCGGTCACCGAGGCCGATCGGGAGATCGAGCGCGTTCTGCGCGCATCCATCCGCGCCGAACATCCCGGCGACGCGTTCGTCGGTGAAGAGTTCGGCGCCCAGGGGCACAGTCGCCGCCGATGGATCATCGATGCCATTGACGGCACGGCGAGCTTCGTCATGGGCGATCCGGAATGGAGCACCCTCATCGCCCTTGAAGATCACGGCGACGTGAGGCTCGGTATGGTCTCCGCCCCCGCACTCGGGCGCCGCTGGTGGGCAACCCCGGGCAATGGGGCCTGGACGGGACCCTGCCCTTCTGATCCGTCAGCCCCTCCGAGCCGACTGACGCTCACGCCCCGAGGAAACGCCCAGGATGCCGCCATCGGCATCTGGCCTCCGCCCTCCCGACTCAGCGCGACCGACCGTGACGCCGCCGCACGGCTGGCGGCAGGCACCGCGACGGTGCTCCCTGCACTCGACTGGTCGACGGCAGACCACCCCACACCGCCCCCGAGTAAACCGTCCACCGGATCAGGCACTTGCCACGGAGCCCTCCTGGTCGCGACAGGCATACTCGATGCCTTCCTCCTGCTGGGTGCCGGTCCCTGGGACATCGCCGCAGTGATCCCCATCGTCGAGGAGGCCGGCGGCACCTTCAGCGACCTCTCCGGCCAACGGCGAACCGACACGGGCGCTGCCCTGTTCGCCAGACCCGACATCCACCAGCAACTCCTGACCATGGCCAGAGCCACCGACTGACCCGTACGTATCCCGCCCCGCGGAAATTCCGCAGGGGTCCTTGAGTTCTTGGGCCGTCCACCTACCCCCGAGCAACAACAGACCATCAACAACCAAGACCAGCAGCCAAATTGACACACCCCTCCAAGGAAAGCCTGCCTTCCGTCGAAGAGCCGTCTACGTACCGACCGTCAGGAACACTCGATTGCGGGGAAGTTCACGCGCGGCTGTCGCCGCGACGGTCGGGGGGAGCGCACAGTGGCTCGTGCTGTCGGGATCGATCTTGGTACGTCGCATTCTGTGGTGAGTGTTCTGGAAGGCGGCGAACCGACTGTCATCGTCAACGCGGAGGGCGCCAGGTCCACGCCGTCCGTCGTCGCCTTCAGGCAGAACGGCGAGGTGCTGGTCGGTGAGGCGGCCAGACAGCAGGCGGTGACGAACGCCCACCGCACCATCTGTTCGGTCAAGCGGCACATGGGCACCGGCTGGAAGGTACGCATCGACGGCACGGACTTCACACCGCAGCAGATCAGCGCGTTCATCTTGCAGAAGCTGAAGCGGGACGCCGAGTCGTACCTCGGCGAGCGGGTCACCGATGCGGTGATCACCGTCCCGGCGTACTTCAACCAGTCCCAGCGGCAGGCCACCAAGGAGGCCGGCCAGATCGCCGGGCTGAACGTCCTGCGCATCATCAGCGAGCCGACGGCCGCCGCCCTCGCCTACGGCATCGCCCGGGACGACGAGACCGCCGTGGTCATCCACTTCGGCGGCGGCACCTTCGACGTGTCGCTGCTGGAGATCAGCGACGGTGTGGTGGAGGTGAAGGCCACCAGCGGTGACAACGAACTCGGCGGTGACGACTGGGACCAGTGCGTCGTCGGCCATCTGATCAAGCGCTTCGCCGACGACCACGGTGTCGATCTCGCAGGGGACGGCACAGCGCTTCGTCGCCTGCGCGAGGCCGCGGAGAGGGCGAAGAGCGAGCTCTCCTCGACCACCGAGACCACGATCTCCCTGCCCTACATCGCAGTCTCCGCCGAGGGCCCGCTGCACATGGACGAGACGCTCACCCGGGACGGGTTCCAGCAGCTCACCGCCGGACTACTGGAGCGCTGCAAGGCACCGTTCCACAACGCAGTCCATGATGCCGACATAGACCTCGCTGACATCAGCCACGTCGTCCTCGTCGGGGGCTCGACACGCATGCCCGCGCTCATCGAGTTGGTCGACGAACTGACCGGCGGCAAGGAACATCAGCACGTCCGCTCGGACGACCCGGTCGCCATCGGCGCAGCCCTTCAAGCCGGCATCCTCAAGGGCGAGGTCAGGGACCTCCTACTGCTCGACGTCGCTCCGCTGTCTCTCGGCGTCGAGTCCAAGGGCAGCATCATGAGCAAGTGCATCGAGCGCAACACCACGATCCCGACCAAGCGTTCCGAGATCTTCAGCACGGCACACGACGACCAGGCGGTCCTGGAGATCAAGGTCTACGAGGGTGAGCACGAGCTGACGGCGTACAACAAGCACATCGCCAAGCTGGAGTTGACCGGTCTGCCTCCGGCGAAGGCGGGCGAGCCGGCGATCGAAGTCGCCTTCGACATCGACGCCAACGGAATCATGCACGTCTCCGCCAAGGACCTGAGCACCGGCAAGGAGCAACGCGTGAAGGTCACCGGCGGAACCGCACTGCCAGACACCGAACTTGAGCGCATGACGCGTGAGGCCGATCGGTACGCGGAGCGGGAGTCCCAACGCCGGGAATCCACCGAACTGCGCGACCACGCCGATCAACTCGTCTACACCAACGAGAAGTTCCTTCGGGACCACGACGACACGGTGCCGGGCGACATCAGGGCCGAGATTCAGGATGCGGTCGACGGACTCAAGGAAGCCCTGACGAACGGGGACGACGCCACTGTCCGCGAGGCCATCGGGAAGCTTGCACGGTCACGACGTCGGTGACGGCCCATAGTGGTGGGCAAGGTCGGTGGCGAGGTCACTGAGGTGGGCCTTGGCTTCGGCGGGGCCGTGCACGGTGATGGCGCTCCCGAACGGCAGTAGTGCTCGCACGTCCTCCAGGTGCAGGAAGCGGATCGTCACCCTGTGGCCGGTGACGGATCCTTCATGGCCGTGCCGGACGAGTCGTAGGCCGAAGATCCGTTGCGCTCGGTCGATCTGGGTCGGGTCGATGGTGGCGCTGACCTCTATCGCGTGGTGGTGTTCCCACTCGTCGACGAGTGCGGCGGCGACGGTGGCCAGGGTCTGGTGCTCGCGGATCCGTCGTGGCTGGTCGACTGCCGTCCAGGCCGTGATCCGTTCGAGTCGGTACATCCGTGGCACTCGGGCACAGTCGGCGACGAGGTACCAGGTGCCGGCCTTGGCGAACAACCCGTAGGGGTCCACGACCAGGTCGCGCAGGCGGGCCTCGTGGAGGCTGTCGTACGCGATCCGTAGTCGGCGACCGCGCCGCACCGCGCCGATCAGCGCGGCCGGAGTCGTGTCGGAAGTACGGGCCTGGAGCCAGGGGCGGCTGTCCACGTGCACCACGTCGGTGAGCGGCAGGAACTCATCGACTCGACGTGACCGGGCAGCGGCGATCTTGGAGAGCGCACGACGGCTCTCGGCCGATGTGTCCAGCTCCGCACGTTGCTTCTCGTCCAGCCCGGCGAGCGACAGATGATCCCGCTCGTCCGGTGTGAGTCGCGTGACGTCGGCCCCGGACCCGGGCAGCATGCTCACACCTCCGAGGCGGCCTCGTTGCGCGGTCACCGGCAGACCGGCTTCGCGGAGCCAGTTCAGGTCCCGGGTGACGGTCCGAAGGGACACCCCGAGCGCCGAGGCGAGTTCCTGTGTGGTCACGGCATCCCGCGATGCGAGGAGCAGCATCAGGGAGAAGAAGCGGTCTGGCGTCACCCACCGAGTTTTTCAGGAATTGCGACAGGATACGGCGCATATCCCGGTCAGGCTGGCGGATGCATGCCCACGACCTGCGAAACCTGCGAAACCTGCGAAACCTGCGAGAAGGAACAACCATGACCACATCCGTCGTGTCCATCGTCTACGTGAACGACGCTCCCGCCGCAGCCCGCTTCTACGGCGAACTCCTCGGCCTGAGCCCCTCGTTCGAGACCCCGGGATACATCACCTTCGACCTCGGGCCGGGCGCCGACCTCGCTCTGTGGTCCGATCGGTTCGAGGGCCTGTCACCGGACGTCCCGCGTACCAGCGAGGTGTGCCTGGCCGTCGGCGGCGGGTCCGACGAGGTCGACGCGATCTTCGAGAAGTGGCAGTCCAAGGGCATCACGATCCTGAAGGAGCCACATGATGCGGGCTTCGGGCTGACCTTCCTCGCCGCCGATCCGGACGGGAACCAGATCCGCGTCGCACCGCGGGACTGAAAGGCCACGATGCGGATCGCCATCCAGAACACCGCCCGCCACCCGAACAGCGGATGCCAGGCAACCCCCGAGATACACGCCTCGGCGCCCGCGTTCTCGGCCCACTCGGCCCGGTCTGCGCGCGCTCGTCGCCCGGCGCGGATCTCGCCGCCCCGCTAGCTTCGGTCACGGGGACCGCGACGGCGAGGGCCGTCACAGCCGAGGCAGTCGGCCAGACACCTGGACGGTGCCTTCCAGGAAGGGTGGAACGCCATGGTGCAGACCGAATCGCTCGGACCGGTCCAGAGCGACAACGTCACCGTGCTGAGCGTGCGCAGCCTCCGGACGACCCCCGCCGGCAAGTCGGTGGTGATCGTGTCCCGCGAGGGCATGAAGCGCAACAGGCACCCCGGCTTCAAGACGACCTCGGACCCGGTCTGGGAGACAGGGGGCGGCGACCGGACCGGGTACAAGCAGTACCAGTCCCAGAGTCCGGCATGGACGGCCGCGGAGCCCGCCGGAGGCAAGACGGACTTCGCGTGCAGCGTCACCGTGGCCTTGGAGGACTACCCCGATCTCTCGAACCGATCGAGGAAGCAGGTCCAGGAGAAGACCCTCACGTTCCAGCCCGGTGAACTCGTCAGAGCCGCTGTCTTCGACCGGGCGCAGGGCACCCTGGTGGCCCGACTGCGTGACGCGAAGCTGGGTTCCGCCGGATCCGGGTCCATCCAGTGCGGCATCTGCTGCGAACTGGAGGACGGCCGCGCCAGCAACCCCTTGGTCCTCAAGCAGATTCAGCAACTGATCAGCGAGCACTCGCCTGCCTACACAGCAGGCAACTACGGCGACCCCGACCGGCTGTACGTCAATGGCGGTTTGTCATTGAGCACGGACACGTCGGCGACTTTTGAATTGCCGGATGATTGGGGGGACTTGCATGAAAGGGAAGGGACGGGCGAAGAGCCGACTCCCGGGGCTGCCGACGACGACGGCGTGGACTGGGACGCCTCCGAGCGCAGCACCTACGGACCGAAGCAAGGGATCCCGGCGAACGACGCACGCTCGGGCAAGGCGTTGGTCTTCCGTACGAGCGCGCTCCAGCACCCCTTCAAGAACGAACTCACCAAGCTGATCTGAGTCTCGAGTCCGGGTCGTCGGCGGGCACACCATCCACGAAGCCCTGACCAGCCAACGCCGAACCACACAGCCAACCTCCGACCAGGTCGCCTTGTGCCTCGCCCACGGAGCCTCTTCCACCGGTCCTTCAGCCCATACGGGAGTCCTCACGGTCTGCGGTTCCACCATCGCGACGCCCGCACGTAACGGATGCGCCGACATGGCGGAGGAATCCCGCCGCCGTGGCTCCGTCGCACACACGGTGGTCGAAGGTCAGTGAGAGGTGAACCGTCTTCCGCACCTCCACGCGACCGTCCACCGCCCAGGGCCGATCGATGAGGCGGCCGACTCCAAGCATCGCCGTCTGGGGGTGGTTGAGGATGGGGGTCGCGCCGTCGACGCCGAGGACACCGTAGTTGTTGAGGGTGAACGTGCCGCCGGTCAGATGTTCCGTGGGGAGCGCGCCCTGCCGGGCGAGACCGGTCAGCCGCTCCAGTCCGGACGCAAGGTCGTCCGGCGGCAGCCGGTCCGCGTCACGCAGCACGGGGACGATCAGCCCGTGGTCCGTCTGTGCGGCGAAGCCGAGGTGGACCCGCGGCATGCGGACGATCTCGGCGCGGTCGGTGTCCACCCGGGCGTTCAACGCGGGGAAGGCGGCGAGGCCGTCCAAGCATGCCCGGGCCAACAGCGCCAGAACTCCCGTGCCTTGGGCCGCCCGGGTCGCGAGCAGTCCGGTGGCGTCGACGTCCGCCCATATGGTGACGGCGGGTGTGTCGCGGTGCGCGCGGACGAACTTCTCGGATGCCGCGTCCAGGGGGATGCGGGTGCCCGGTTGGCCCGATCGCGACTCCGAGGCCGGTGCCGTGGACCGTACGAGACCGGCCCTTCCCCTCGTCCCGTATCCCGTGAGCACCGCCCCCGAGCGCTCGCTCTCCTCCTCTCCTGAGCAGTTCTCCGACAGTGCCCTCGACACCGACAGCAGCGGCGCTCCGACCTTCACGATCTCCCCCGCGCCGCAGTGCAGGGCGGTCACCGTACCGGCGTGGGGACTTGGCAGAGTCACCACCGACTTGGCGGTCTCGACCTCGACGACGACCTGGTCGTACGCCACCTCGTCCCCCACGGCGACCAGCCACTCCAGCACCTCTGCCTCCGTCAACCCCTCCCCCAGATCCGGCAGTCGGAAGGCCCCGTCGAGGACACGCGCCCCCTGCTCGGTCCCGGCCTCGGTCGCCGCACCGATGCCGACCTCAGTGACGACCGGCTCCCGACGCGCGATCCGGCTCGGTCCGTCATCGCACACCAGTCGGCGCAGTCCCTCCAACACCCTGTCGACGCCCGGCAGATGAGCGTGCTCCAGCAGCGGCGGCGGATAGGGGATGTCGAGGCCCGTGACGCGCAGCACCGGTGCCCGCAGGTCGTCGAAGCAGCGTTCCTGCACGCGGGCCGCGATCTCGGCGCCCACCCCGGCGAAGCCCTGCGCCTCGTGCACGACCAGGCAGCGTCCGGTGCGTCGTACCGAGGCGGTGAGGGCTTGGTCGTCGAGCGGGACGAGGGTGCGCAGGTCCAGTACCTCGACGTCCAGGCCCTCGTCCGCCGCGTGGCGAGCGGCGTCCAGGGCCACCGCGACCGACGGGCCGTAGGCGACGAGCGTGGCGTCGCGGCCCGGGCGGCGGACCGCGGCGGTTCCGAACGGCTCGGTGCGGAGCGGGAGTTGGAGGGGTTCCTTGCTCCAGTAGCGGCTCTTGGGCTCCAGGAAGATCACCGGGTCGGGGTCGTCGATCGCCTCGCGGAGCAGGGAGTACGCGTCCGCCGCCGTCGCCGGGGTGACGACCTTCAGGCCCGCCGTATGGGCGTAGTACGCCTCACTGGAGTCGCTGTGGTGTTCCACGCCGCCGATGCCACCGCCGTAGGGGATGCGTACGACCAGGGGCAGCGGGAGGGCGCCCCGGGTGCGGTTGCGCATCTTGGCCATGTGGGAGGCGATCTGTTCGAACGCCGGGTAGGCGAACGCGTCGAACTGCATCTCGACCACGGGCCGCCATCCGGCCATCGCGAGGCCGATCGCGAGGCCCGCGATGCCGGCCTCGCTCACGGGGGTGTCGAAGCAGCGCCGCTCGCCGTGGGCGTCGCGAAGGCCGTCGGTCACCCGGAAGACGCCGCCGAGGCGTCCGACGTCCTCGCCGAGGACGACGACCCGTTCGTCCCCGCTCAGCGCGTCCCGCAGGGCGGAGTTGAGGGCCTGGGACATCGTCATGCCGTGTGCGCTCATGTCAGCGGCCTTCCGACTCGGCGTAGCGCACGGGCTGTTGGGCCGGCCGGTGCGCGGGCGGTGCGGCGAAGACGTGGTCGAAGAGGGTCTTCGTGTCCAACTCCGGGTCCAGGGACAGGCGTTCGCGTACGTCCTCCGCGTAGGCCGCCGCTTCGGCGGCCACCGTCTTGACGTCCTCGTCGGTCAGCAGGCCGCGCTCGCGCAGGGCCGACTCCAGCCTGGCCACCGGGTCGCGTCGGCCCCACCGGTCGGCCTCGGCGGGCGACCGGTAGCGGGCCGGGTCATCGGCGCTGGTGTGCGGGGCCATGCGGTAGGTGCGCGCCTCCACCAGCCAGGGTCCGCCGCCCGCGCGCGCGTCCTCGACCGCCGTGGTCAGTACGGCGAGTACGGCCGCGGCGTCGTTGCCGTCGACCTGCTCGGAGCGGATGCCGTAGCCAACTCCCTTGTACGCCAAGGACGGTGCGGCGCACTGCTCGGCGATCGGGACGGAGATCGCGTAGCCGTTGTTCTGCACCAGGAAGACGACGGGAGCGCGCAGCACGCCCGCCAGATTGAGGGCTTCGTGGAAGTCGCCCTCGCTGGTGGCGCCGTCGCCGACGAGGGCCAGGGCGACCGTGTCCGTGCCCTTGAGCCGCTCGCCGTGTGCCAGGCCCACGGCGTGTGCGGCGTGGGTCGCGAGCGGGGTGCACTGCGGTGCCGTGCGGTGCCGTACCGGGTCGTAGCCGCAGTGGGCGTCGCCGCGCAGCAGTGTCAGGGCCTCGACCGGGTCGATGCCGCGGCTGACGAGTGCGACGCAGTCGCGGTAGGTGGGGAACAGCCAGTCGGTCGGTCTCAGTGCGAGTGCGGGCGCCACCTGGCAGGCCTCCTGGCCGAGGCTGGAGGGGTGGACCGCGAGTCTGCCCTGCCGGGCGAGGGCCGTCGCCTGCTCGTCGAAACGGCGTCCGAGCACCATCTTGCGATAGGCCGTCAACAGCGATCCGGACGACGGCTCGGCGTACGTCCGCTTCTCCACGCCTCGGGCATCGGCGAATTCCTCTTCGTCGACATTCGACGGCAGAAGGGAAACCGGAACAGGAGAGGGAAGCCAGATCGAGGGTTCTACCCGTTTCTCAGCAGTCGCATGCTCCGGCATAGGGACCATGTTTCGGCCATCCTTTCGTCACGGCTCAGGCGCTTTGGATGCTCTCCGCAGTGAGCGCTTACTCAATCGCCGCGCAGATACGGGCAGATGAAGCGGACCTGAACAGTCCACCACCTGACGCTTCTTCACAAAAGCAACACAGAAACCGCTTCCATCCCGTCAACTATGCGTTGGACAAAGGCAATTTGCAGTACGCCTGTGCTTCCCGAAGTGCTGGTTCCAATTGATCAGTGAATCGCGGCACTGCGGAAGGCGACCAAACATGTCCGGAGTACGCCCGGGAACGCGTCACTACACCGTTGTCTGTTCCTCATGCGAAACTCGGTACGAAGACGACGGCCTCCTCCTGGACTGTTCGCGTCGGCATGAACCGGCGTTCCTGCGCACCGAGTACGACGGAAGCGGAACCCGTTCCGGGGAAAGTCACGGCCTGTTTCGGCATGCATCGCTGCTCCCGGTGGTGCGCGTCTTTCCGGAGACTCCCGGTCCCGTCGTTCACCCTGCCGAACGGCTCGGGCGACGCATCGGCCTCGACCGGTTGTGGATCGCCTTCAACGGCTACTGGCCGGAGCGCGGTGCGCAGTTGCCGACCTGTACGTTCAAGGATCTTGAGGCCTACACCGTGCTCGGCCGGCTGCCCGCGGACCCGCCCGTCCTGGTGATCCCCTCGGCGGGCAACACCGCCGCGGCCTTCGCCTGGGCCGCCACCTGCCACCAGGTCCCCTGTCTGCTGGTCGTGCCCGCCCCGGCCATGGAGCGGATGCGCTTCCCCGCTCCCCTCGCCCCCCACGTCCGTATCGTCGTCCTCGACGGCACCGCCACGTACAGCGACGCCATCGCCGCCGCCGACCTGATCTCCGCTCTGCCCGGCCACCACGCCGAGGGCGGTGCCCGCAACGTCGGCCGCCGGGACGGCCTGGGCACCGTCATGCTGGCCGCCGCCGACGCCCTCGGCGGCCTGCCCGAGACCTACGTGCAGGCCGTCGGCAGCGGCACCGGAGCGATCGGCTGCCACGAGGCCGCCCGCCGACTGCGCTCCGACGGCAATGCCCTGCCCCGGCTTCTGATGTGCCAGAACGCCCCGTTCGCGCCCCTGCACGAAGCCTGGCGGTCCGCCGGTCCGGCCCCCGCCGAGCGCGAACACGAACCGCTGGCCCGTGAACTGACCAACCGGCGGCCCCCGTTCACCGTGCGCGGCGGGGTGCGCGACGTGCTCACCGAGAGCCACGGGGACGTCCTGTGCACCGACAACCTCGCCGCGCTCGACGCGATGGCCCTCTTCGAGGAGGTCGAGGGCATCGACATCGAACCGGGCGCCGGAGTGGCGCTGGCCGCCCTCGCCCAGGCCGCCCGCGACGGCCGGGTCCGGCGCGACGAACTCGTCCTCCTCAACGTCACCGGAGGCGGCCGGGCCCGGCAGGCCCGCGACCTGGCGCTGATACCCGCCCAGCCGTGGCTGCGGGTTCCCTGGCCCGGCCGGGATACGGGTCCCCGGGCCGTCGCCGAACTCGTGGCCGAGCGCTCGGCCGGCCTCGCGACCGCCTCGGAGGCCGCCCGATGACGGTCTCCCAGGTTCTGGACGTCTCCGCCGCCCAGCGCTCCATGTGGTTCGGGCAACGGCTCGATCCAGCGGGCCCGGCCTACAACGTGGGCGAGTACACCGAGATCCACGGCCCTGTCGATCCCGTCCGCTTCCGGGCCGCCCTCGCGCGGGTGGTGGCGGCCACCGAGACCCTGCGGGTCGGTTTCACGGCGGACGCCGACACCGTGCGCCAGACGGTGCACGCCGACCCGGCCTGGGAACTGCCGGTCGTCGACCTCACCGACGAGAGCGACCCCCGCTCGGCGGCCGACACCTGGCTGGCGACCGACTTCGCCGCGCCGTTCGACCTGGAGTCGGCCCCACTGTTCCGGTACGCGCTGCTGAAACTCTCGGACGCCCACTGGATCTGGTACCAGCGCTACCACCACATAGCCGTCGACGGGTACAGCTGTTCCCTGATAGCCGGCCGGGTAGCCGACGCCTACAGCGCCCTCGTCTCCGGCACCGACCACTCCGTGCCGCCCGCGCCCCTCGCGCCCCTGGTCGCGGCTGACTCCGCCTACCGCGCCGGTGAACAACACCAGGCGGACCGGGAGTTCTGGGCGGACGCGCTCGCCGACCGCCCAGAACCGGTGAGCCTGTCCACCGCGCCGCCGGAGGTCACCGGCCGCTTCCTGCGCCGCAGCGGCCATCTCCCGCCCGCCGCCGGGGACTTGGTGCACTCGGCCGCCGAACAAGCGGGCACCCGCTGGTCCCGCGTCCTGCTCGCGGCGACCGCCGCCTATCTGCACCGGCTCACCGGAGCCCAGGACATCGTCCTCGGCCTCGCCGTCACCGCCCGCGAGAGCGCCGTCGAACTCGCGACTCCGGGCATGGCGTCCAACGTACTTCCGCTGCGGCTGACGGTACGGCCCGACACCCCCGCCCATGATCTCGTAGGCCAAGCCGCCCGCGCCACCAGGGAGTTGCTGGCCCACCAGCGTCACCGCGGCGAGGACCTGCGCCGGGAGCTGAACTGGCCGGACGGAACACGGCGGTTCTTCGGCCCCGTCGTCAACATCATGGCGTTCGGGCCCGAGTTGCGGTTCGCCGGGCACGCGACCACCCGCCACAACCTGTCCACGGGGCCCGTCGAAGATCTGGCCCTCAACGTGTACGACCGGTCCGACGACCACGGCATCCGCATCGACCTCGACGCCGCGCCCACCCACTACACGGAGCCCGAACTCAGCGCGCACCACCGGCGTTTCGCCCGCTTCGTCGCACGGTTCGCCGCAGCGGTCGGCGCCGGAGACCCGGTCGGCCGGATCGAGGTGACGCTCCCTCAGGAACAGCGGCACGCGCTGCTGACCGGCCCCTCCGCGATCGGCCCCGGCGCGACCGTACCCGCGCTCTTCGCGGCCCAGGTGACGGCCGCACCGGACGCCACCGCCGTCGTACAAGGCGAACGCGCCTTCGCCTACAGGCAGTTGAACACGCGGGCCAACCGGCTCGCACACCGGCTGATCACCCTCGGCATCCGCCCCGAGGACCGGGTGGCGGTCCGGATGAACCGCTCCGACAGCCTTCTCACCGCACTGTTGGCCGTACTCAAGGCGGGCGGCGCGTACGTCGGCCTGGACCCGCGCGCACCGGCCGCCCGCACCCGGCAGATCCTGGACGGGACCGGCGCGACCGTCCTGCTGACCGACACCACACAACTCGGGCCGTACGACGGGCTGGTCGTGGTCACAGCAGACGACCCGGCGCTCGCCGACCAGCCCGACACGGACCCGGCGGTGTCCGTGCGTCCGGACCAACTCGCCTACGTCAGCCACACCTCGGGCTCCACCGGCGTGCCCAAGGGCGTCGCCGTCACCCATGCCGACGTGACCGCCCTGGCGACGGACTCCGCGTTCGGTTCCGGTGCGCACACCCGGGTGCTGGTGCACTCGCCGACCGCGTTCGACGCCTCCACGTACGAGATGTGGGTACCGCTGCTGAACGGTGGCACCGCCGTGGTCGCCGGCCCGGACGAGGACGTGGACGCCGCCGCCGTGGCCCGGCTGACCGGGCGGCACGGGCTGACGGCGCTGTGGCTCACGGCGGGGCTGTTCCGGCTCGCGGCGGAGCAGGACGCGGGCTGCTTCGCGGGGCTGCGCCAGGTGTGGACCGGCGGCGAGGCCGTCCCCGCCGACACCGTGCGCCGGGTCCTGGCGGCCTGCCCCGGTCTGACGGTCACCGACGGCTACGGCCCGACCGAGACGACCACGTTCGCCACCTGTCGCCCCTGCGGGCCTGGCACACCTGTGCCCGACCCGCTGCCGATCGGCCGCCCGCTGGACGGCACACGCGCCTACGTGCTCGACTCCGCGCTCCGGCCGGTTCCGCCCGGCACGGTCGGGGAGTTGTACGTCGCCGGACGGGGCGTGGCCCGCGGCTATCTGGGGCTGCCGGGCGCGAGCGCGGGACGCTTCGTCGCCGACCCGTACGGTCCGCCCGGTGGCCGTATGTACCGCACCGGCGACCGGGCCCGTGTGAGTGCCGACGGCGAGCTGGAGTTCCACGGCCGCGTGGACGGCCAGATCAAGCTGCGCGGTTTCCGCGTCGAGACCGGCGAGATCGAAGCGGTGCTCGCCGCCCACCCGGAGGTCGGTCACGCGGTGGCCGTCGTCCGGGAGGACCGCCCCGGCGACCGGCGGCTGGTCGCCTACGCGGTACGCGCGGACGGCGGCGATCCCTCCCCGGACGTCCTGCGGGCCCAACTCGCCGCCCAACTGCCCGACTTCATGGTCCCCTCCGCCGTCGTGGTCCTGGACCGGCTCCCGCTGACCACCAACGGCAAGCTCGACCGGGCCGCGCTGCCCGCCGCGCCCGCACTCGGTACGGCGGCACAACCGGACACCACCCCTCGTACCCCCGACGAACAGATCCTGTGCACGCTCTTCGCCGACGTGCTCGGACTGCCGGACGTCGGCCCGCGCGACGACTTCTTCGCCCTCGGCGGCCACTCGCTGCTCGCCCTGCGTCTGGTGGGCCGGATTCGTACCGCCCTCGGCGTCGAACTGACCCTGCGGGACGTCTTCCAGGCGCCCACCCCGACCGGACTCGCCCCGCTCCTCGCCGACACCGACAAGGCCCCGCTGCCCGCCTCCCGCCCCACTCCCCGCGAGCGCACAAACATCACGCCGATGTCGTCGGCCCAACGGCGGCTGTGGTTCCTGCACCGGCTGGAGGGCCCGAGCGCGGCCTACAGCATCCCTCTTGCCGTACGACTGACCGGCGCGCCCCTCGACGTCGACACCCTGCGCGCGGCCCTCGCCGACCTGGTCGCCCGGCACGAGATCCTGCGCACCGTCTACCCGGACGCCGACGGACTGCCGCTCCAACGGCTGCTGGACCCCTTCGCGCCACACCTGGACGTCCTCGACGCCGTGTCCGCGACCGACCTGCCGCAGCGACTGGGGACGCTCTCCGGGGAAGGGCTGCGGATCGACGTGGAAGCGCCCTTGCGCGCGCACCTCCTCGTCCTCGGCCCCGAGGAACACGTACTGCTCCTCGTCCTGCACCACATCGCCTGCGACGGCTGGTCCCTGGACCCGCTGCTCCGCGACCTGTCGCTCGCCTATCGCGCCCGTCTCCAGGGACGTGAGCCCAACTGGGCACCGCTGCCCGTCCAGTACGCCGACTACGGCGTGTGGCAGCACGAGGTGCTCGACGCGGAGCGGGACCGTCAGCTCGAACACTGGCGTACGGCGCTCTCGGGCCTGCCCGACGAACTCCCGCTTCCCGCCGACCGTCCACGGCCCGCCCGCGCCACTCACCGGGGCGGCGACATCCCGGTCCGGTTCGGCGCGGACCTGCACGGGCGGCTGCGCACGCTGGCCGCCGAGACCGGCACGACGGTGTTCATGACCGTGCAGGCGGGTCTCGCCGCGCTGCTCACCCGGCTGGGCGCGGGCACCGACATCCCGCTCGGCACCCCCGTCGCCGGTCGCGCCGACGAGATCCTCGACGATCTGGTCGGCTGCTTCGTCAACACGGTGGTCCTGCGCACCGACACGTCGGGGAATCCGGGCTTCCGGGAACTGCTCGGCCGGGTCCGGGAGACGGATCTGGCGGCCTACGCCCACCAGGAGCTGCCGTTCGAGCACCTGGTGGAGGCGCTGAACCCGCCCCGCTCGCTCGCCAGGCACCCGCTCTTCCAGGTGATGCTCGCGTTCCGCCCCACCGCCGAACCCCGCCTCGACCTCCCTGGACTTGAGGCCCGCACGCTGCCCGTGGAGACCGGCGCCACCAAGATCGACCTGACCTTCAACCTGGCCGAGCAGCACACGGCGGACGGCTCGCCGGACGGCATCGAGGGCACCCTCCAGTACAGCGCCGACCTCTTCGACCGGACCACCGCCGAGGAACTCGCCGCCCGACTGGAACGCCTGCTGCGGGCGGCCGTCGACGCTACCGAGCAGCCCATCGGCTCCCTCGGCATCCTCACCGACCGCGAACTCCGCCGCCTGCTCGTCGAGTTCAACGACACGGCACGCGACGTCCCGGACACCACCTTCCCCCGGCTCTTCGAGAAGCGTGCGGCCCAGACGCCGGACGCCGTCGCGGTCGAGGACTCCGCGACCGCGCTGACGTACCGTCAACTCGATCTACAGGCCGACCGGTTGGCCCGCGTGCTGGTCTCGCGGGGTGTCGTTCCGGGGCGGATCGTCGCGTTCTCGCTGCCCCGGTCGGTCGATCTCGCCGTCGCGGTGCTCGCCGTGCACAAGGCCGGCGGCGCGTATCTGCCGCTGGACCCGGAGCACCCGGCCGAGCGCACCGCCTCCCTGCTCGCGGACGCGGATCCCGTGTGCGTGATCGCCAGGGACCGGACCGGTCTGCCGGCGGGCTGTCCCGTGGTCGATCCGGACGCGGCCCCGGACACCCCGTCCGCGCCCCTCCCCGAAGCCCGGCCCGCCGATCCCGCCTATCTGATCTACACCTCCGGCACCACCGGCCGGCCCAAGGGTGTCGTAGTCGAGCACCGCAACCTCACCACCTACCTGGCGCGTTGCGCCGAGACCTATCCCAGCCTGGGCGGCACCTCGCTGCTGCACGCCACGATGTCGTTCGACGCCACGGTCACGACCCTGCACGGGGCGCTCTGCGCCGGGGGCCGGGTGCACATCGCCGGTTTCCACGATGCGGGCGCGGCACCGGTGACCGGCGGCTACTCCTTCCTCAAGGCGACCCCCAGCCACCTCCCCCTGCTGCCCGCGCTCCCCCACGACCTGTCCCCGGCCGAGGAGTTCATGCTCGGCGGCGAGGCCCTGGTCGGCGAAGCCCTGCGCGACTGGCGCCGGGACCACCCCGCCGTACGCCTGATCAACCACTACGGCCCGACCGAACTCACCGTCGGCTGCACCGACCACCGCATCGAACCCGGCGACGACCTGCCGACCGGCCCCGTGCCCGTGGGCCGCCCCATGTGGAACACACGGGCGTATGTGCTCGACACCCGTCTGGAGCCTGTACCGGTCGGTGTCGAGGGCGAGTTGTACGTCGCCGGGGACCATGTGGCCCGCGGCTACTGGCGGCGGCCCGGTCTGACCGCCGAGCGGTTCGTCGCCGACCCCTTCGATCCGTCCGGCGGGCGCGTGTACCGCACGGGCGACCTGGCCGTGTGGCGGGCCGACGGCACCCTGGAGCTGCGGGGGCGGGCCGACGGCCAGCTCAAGATCCGGGGCCTGCGGATCGAGCCCGGCGAAGTCGAGGGCGTGCTCACCTCCCATCCCCTGGTCGCACAGGCCGCGGTGGTCGTGGCCGAGGACCCGGCGGGCGTACGGCGGCTGGCGGGATACGTCGTCGGGCCCGCCGAGGCCGACCGTCCGGCCGTGCTCGCGCACGCCGCCCGGCACCTGCCCGCCCACATGGTGCCCGAGGCGCTCGTCGTGCTCGACACCCTCCCGATGACACCCAACGGCAAGCTGGACCGGGCCGCGCTGCCCGCGCCCGCCGCTCACGCGGAGCGCACCGGCCGTGCTCCGCGCACCGCCGGGGAGCGGGAACTGCGGGCGGTGTTCGCCGAGGTGCTCGGGGTCCTCGCCGACGACATCGGCGTCGACGACGGCTTCTTCGACCTGGGCGGCGACAGCATCACCTCCATCCACTTGGTGAGCCGCGCGCTCGCGGCGGGGCTGCGGCTGACCCCGCGTGACGTGTTCGAGCAACGTACGATCGCTGCTCTCGCCGCCACGGCGGCGGACCGTCCCGCCACCGGCTCGGTCGGGGAGCATGACGCGCCGACCGGCACGCTGCCCCTGACCCCGGCCATGCTCCGGCTGCTCGAACGAGGCGGCCCGATCGGCGCGTTCAGCCAGTCCGTGCTGCTCGTCGCACCGGCCGACGCGGACGAACGGCGGCTGACGGCCGCACTTCAGACGGTCCTCGACCATCACGACGTACTCCGGCTGCGCCTGACGGCAGACGGATCGACGGCGGAGATTCCGCCGCCCGGGGCCCTCGACGCGGCCAGTCTGCTGGAGCGCGCCGACGGACCGCTGGACCTCACTGATCTGCCGTTTCGGTCCGCTTCGCAACTCTCTCCGGAGAAGGGTGAGTTGGTACGCGCGGTGTGGTTCGACGCGGGTCCCCACGAGACCGGCCGACTCCTGCTGACGGTTCATCATCTGGCCGTGGACGGCGTGTCCTGGCACATCCTGCGCTCCGATCTGGCCGCGGCCTGGCGCCAGGAGGAACTGCCCGAGCGGGGGACCTCCTACCGGCACTGGGCTCGGCTGCTGGAGCGGGAGGCCGGAACACCGGGCAGGAAGTCCGAACTGGACGCCTGGCGAGGGGTGTTGGACGTAGCGGGTCCGGGGCTGGGCATCCGGCAGCTCGATCCCCTCCGGGACGTCGTCGGAGTGATGCGCCATCTGACCCGGGCCCTCCCGGCCGAGGCCACCACGGCCCTGCTCACCACGGTCCCCGCGGCCTTCCACGCGGGTCCCGAGGACGTCCTGATCGCCGCGCTGGCGGCGACCTTCGCCCGTCGACGGCGCGACCCGGCACTGGTGCTGGACATCGAGCGGCACGGTCGCGAGGAGATCGCCGAGGGCATCGACCTGTCCCGAACTGTCGGCTGGTTCACCAGCGTCGTCCCCGCGCGGCTCGACCTCTCCGGTGTCGACACCGGGGACTCGGCGCAAGTCCTCAAGACCGTCAAGGAACAGCTGCGGTCCGTTCCCGACCGAGGCATCGGGTACGGCCTGGTGCGCCACCTCGACCCGGACAGCGGCCCGCTCCTCGCCTCCCTTCCGGCTGCCGAGGTGGGCTTCAACTACCTGGGGCGGAGCGCCCGTTCGGACGGCGGCGACTGGTCGCCCGCACCGGAGGCGCTGCGCGATCTGGGTGCCGTGCACGATCCCGCCATGCCCGTGGCCCACGGTCTGGAGATCACCGCCGTGGTCACCGGGGACGGCCGGCTCGACGCCACCTGGTCCTGGGTGCCCGGCATCTGGTCCGAGGACGAGGTGAGCGCACTCGCGGACGACTGGTGCGCGGAACTGGCCGCACAGGCCGACGGCGGCCCCGGCACGACGGGCGGGCACACCCCGTCCGATCTGCCTTTGGTGTCCCTGTCCCAAGCAGAGATCGACGAACTCGAAGCCGAGTTCGGCAATGAGTGGAGGTAGTCCACGGTGACCCGGTCCGGTTCCCCCATCGCCGACATCCTGCCCCTGTCGCCCTTGCAGGAAGGCCTGCTCTTCCACGCCCTGTACGACGACGAGCGCTCCCCCGACCTCTACACCACCCAGCAGGTTCTGGAGCTGAGGGGCCCCGTCGACCCCGCCGCCGTACGCGCCGCTGGCCAGGCCCTGCTCGACCGGCACCCCAACCTGCGCGCCTGCTTCCGTCGGCGGGATGCCGGACAGACGCTCCAGATCGTCCCCACGGACGTCGTACTCCCTTGGGCCGAAGCCGACTTGTCGATATTGGCCGAGGAGGAGCGCGCCGGGCGGTGGCAGCAGTTGCTGGACGAGGAGCGGGCCCGCCGTTTCGATCTGGCGAGGCCGCCGCTGCTGCGGTATCTGCTGACCCGCTGGGACCAGGACAGCTACCGCCTGCTCGTGACGAACCATCACATCCTGCTGGACGGCTGGTCGAAGCAGCTCCTGGTACGCGAGTTCACCGCCCTGTACACGGGCGAGCACCCGGCCGCGCTGCCGCCGACGCCCGCCTACCGCGACTACCTGGGCTGGCTCGGGCGACAGGACCGGGCCGCCGCCGAGACCGCCTGGCACGACGCACTCGCGGAGTTGGGCGAGCCCACACCGCTCTCCTCCGGCCCGACCGACGTGACCACCGTCCTGCCCCGTGAACTCGTCGTCGAACTGCCCGAGCAACTCACCAGGGACGCGGAGACCACCGCCCGGTCGCTCGGGGTCACCCTCAACTCCCTGGTGCAGGGCGCCTGGGGCGTGCTGCTGGGCCGGCTGACCGGCCGCACCGACGTGGTCTACGGCCAGACGGTGACCGTGCGTCCGCCGGAGCTCGCGGACATCGCCTCGATGATCGGTTTCTGTATCAACACCGTTCCCACGCGCGTCCGTTGGGACGAGGACGGCACGGTCACCGACCTGCTCGTCACGCTGCACCGGCGACAGGCGGCCCTGCTGCCGCACCAGCACCTGGGTCTCGCCGACATCAGGCGGGCATCCGGCAGCCGCGGTGAACTCTTCGACACCCTGCTGGCCTTCGAGAACCACCCGGGCGCCGACGAGGCCGAGGGGGCCGAGGCATCGCCGGTCACCCAGCTCACCGGCCGCGACGCCACCCACTACCCCCTCACCCTCGCCGTCCTGCCCGGCCACCGCCTCGCCCTGCGCCTGTCCTACCGGCCCGATCTGTACGACGACTCGGCCGCACGGCGGCTCCTGGACCGGTTCGCCACCGTCCTGGAGGCCTTCGCGACGCGTCCGACGCGCCGCGTGCGGGAGATCGACGTCCTGCTGCCCGGCGAACGGGAGCGGCTGATGGGCGAGGCCGACGACACGGCCGTACCGTCCTCGGCTACGCTCCCCGAGTTGTTCGCCGCCCAGGCCGCCCGCACCCCGGACGCCACGGCCGTAGTGTATGAGGGCGACCGGCTCACATACGCCGAGTTGGAGGAGCGGGCCAACCGTCTCGCGCACCTGCTGGCGGCTCGCGGCGCGGGCCCGGAGCGGCTGGTGGCGCTCGCGCTGCCGCGTTCGCCGGAGCTGGTGGTGGCCGTGCTGGCGGTGCTGAAGACGGGTGCCGCGTATGTGCCGATGGACCCCGAATACCCGGCGGACCGGCTGGCGTTCATGCTCACCGACGCCGATCCGGTACTGCTGGTCACCACGGCCGAGACGGCATCGCGTCTGCCCGCCGGCGAGATCCCGATCGTCACCCCGGACGAGTCGCGTACCTGTCCGGCCACGGCACCCGAGACGCCGTCGCCGAGCGGCGACCACCTCGCCTACGTCATCTACACCTCGGGCTCCACGGGCCGTCCCAAGGGCGTCGCGGTCCCGCACCGCAACGTCGTGCGGCTCTTCTCGGCGACCCGGCGGTGGTTCGACTTCGGACCGGACGACGTGTGGACGCTGTTCCACTCCTACGCGTTCGACTTCTCGGTGTGGGAGCTGTGGGGCGCGCTGCTGCACGGCGGCACTCTCGTGGTCGTCCCGCACGAAGTGAGCCGCGACCCCGAGGAGTTCCTGCGGTTGCTGGCCCGCGAGCGCGTCAGCGTGCTCAACCAGACCCCTTCGGCCTTCGGTGAACTCCTGCGCGCGGACGCCTCCTTGCCGGACGTCGGGCGCCAACTGGCCCTGCGGTACGTGGTCTTCGGCGGTGAGGCGCTCGACTTCGCGCGGGTCGCCGAGTGGTACACCCGGCACCCGCAGGACGCGCCCGTGCTGGTCAACATGTACGGCATCACCGAGACCACGGTCCATGTCACGGCCCTGCCGCTGACCGGCGTGACCCGGGCCGGTGGCATCGGAGACGCTCTCCCCGACCTGCGCGCCCACGTCTTGGACGCGGGTCTCCGCCCGGTGCCGCCGGGCACGACCGGCGAGCTGTACGTGGCGGGCGCGGGTCTGGCACGCGGCTACCTGGGCCGCCCCGGGCTGACGGCCGGGCGCTTCGTCGCGGACCCGTTCACCACCGGGCCCGGTGCCCGCATGTACCGGACCGGCGATCTCGTACGACGGTCCGCCGACGGCGAGTTGGAGTATCTGGGCCGTGCCGACGACCAGGTGAAGATCCGGGGTTTCCGCATCGAACTCGGCGAGGTGGAGGCGGCGTTGGCCGGTCACCCCGACGTGGCTCAGGCGGTCGCCGTCGTACGGGACGAGCGGCTGGTCGGCTACGTCGTCGGGCGGGGCGTGGACGCGGACGCGCTGCGGCGCCACGCGGGACGCACGCTGCCCGACCACATGGTCCCCTCCGCCGTGGTCGTCCTCGACCGGCTGCCCCTGACCGGCAACGGCAAGCTGGACCGCGCCGCGCTGCCCGCGCCGACCGTGGAGAGCGGGGGACGTGCCCCGCGCACCCCGCAGGAGGAGATCCTGTGCGGGCTCTTCGCCGACGTGCTCGGCCTGGAGGCCCATCGGGTCGGCGCGGACGACGGCTTCTTCGACCTCGGCGGCGACTCCCTGCTCGCCATGCGCCTCACCGACCGCGTCAGGACCGCGCTGGGCGCCGCGTTGCCCGTACGGGCGGTGTTCGAGGCGACGACGCCCGCCGGCCTGGCCGCGCGCGTCACCGAGGGTGAACACGGCTTGCGGCGAGCGGAGTTGACGGTACGGGAGCGCGGGCACGAACCGATTCCGCTGTCGTACTCCCAGCAGCGGCTGTGGTTCCTGAACCGGCTCGACGCCGCCAACACCTACACCGTGCCCTGGGCTCTGCGGCTCACCGGCCTCCTGGACCGTCCGGCGCTGGAGGCCGCGCTCGCCGACGTCGTGACCCGTCACGAGCCGCTGCGCACCCTCCACCCCGACTTCCAGGGCGCTCCGTACCAGCGCATCCTGGACCCCGAGGCGGGGCGTCCGAAGCTCACCGTCGTTCCCGCCACCGAGGCCGAACTCCCCGCGCTGCTCACGGCCGCCGCCGGACACCGCTTCGCCCTGTCCACCGAAACACCGCTGCGCGCCACCCTGTTCACGCTCACCGACGACACGCACGTCCTGCTGCTGCTCGCCCATCACATCGCCGTCGACGGCTGGTCCATGGCACCGCTGATGCGCGACCTGGAGACGGCGTACGCGGCCCGCCTCACCGAACGTGCCCCGGAATGGCGGCAACTGCCCGTGCAGTACGCCGACTTCGCGCACTGGCAGCGACAACTGCTGGATGCGGAAGAGACCCAAGGCGTGCGGGAACGCCAGACGGCATTCTGGCGGGAGGCGCTGGCCGGCGCCCCGGAGGAGCTGCCGCTGCCCACCGACCGGCCACGGCCCGCCGAACCCACCGGAACCGGCGCCCGCACCGCACTCACTCTCGACGCGGACCTGCACACCGCGCTCGCGGGCCTCGCCACCGCCTCCCGCAGCACCCTGTTCATGGTGCTCCAGGCCGGGTTGGCGGCGACGCTGACCAGGGTCGGTTCGGGCGTCGACATCACCATCGGGACACCGATCGCCGGACGTGGCGACGGCAGGCTGGACGACCTGGTCGGCTTCTTCGTCAACAGCCTCACTCTGCGCACGGACACCTCCGGCAACCCGACCTTCCGTGAACTCCTGGACCGGGTAAGGGATTTCGACCTGGCCGCCTACGCGCACCAGGACGTGCCGTTCGATCTCCTCGTGGACGCCCTGAGTCCCCGGCGCAGCCTCGCCCGCCATCCGCTGTTCCAGGTGGTGCTGGCCTTCACCGGTCACACCGCCGATGTCCCCCTGTCCCTGCCCGGCCTGGGAGTGGTGCGCGAGCCCGTCGAGACGGGCGCGGCCCGCTTCGACCTCTGCCTCTACCTGAGCGAGCGCCGCCACGACGACGGCACCCCGGCGGGTGTCGACGGCATCACGGAGTACAGCACGGACCTGTTCGACCCGGCGACGGCCGAGTGGCTCACCCGGCGGCTGGTCCGGTTCCTGAGCGCCGTCGCCGCCGACCCCGACCTGCGGATCGAGGACGTGGATCTGCCGGAGGACGAAGGTCGTCCGCTACCGCCCGCCGGTCCGCAGGATCGCGGGCCGTCACCGGACACCGTCCCCACGCAGGAGCCCGAGGCCGACGACCAGACCGGCGGGCAGGAGCCGACAACTCCCGCCGAGCACATCCTCGCCGGACTCTTCCGCGAACTGCTCAAGCTGCCCCAAGTCCCTCTTGACGAGGACTTCTTCGCGCTCGGCGGTGACAGCATCTCCTCGATCCGGCTGGTGAGCCGGGCGGGCGAGGCCGGGGTCGTGATCACTGCCCGGGACGTCTTCAAGCACCAGACGGTACGGGAACTGGCGGCGGTGGCCCGTGGTCCGCTCGGTGGCCGCGGCGACGGCGCGGGCGATGCGTCCGCGCTCGCCCACGACGCCGACGGAGTGGGCACGGTCCCGCTCACTCCCGTGATGTGGTGGCTGCTCGAACGCGGTGGCCCGATCGGGCGGTTCAGCCAGTCCGTCCTGCTCACGGTCCCGGCGGACGCCGGTCAGTCCCGGCCGGCCCAAGCCCTCCAGGCGGTCCTGGACCACCACGACATGCTGCGTGCCCGGCTCACCCCTGCCCTTGAACTCGATGTCGCACCGGTCGGCGCCGTCCGCGCCGCCGATCTGCTGGACCGCCGTGACATCCTCGGCCTGTTCGGCCCGGACGACCTCCACGCGTGCGTGACCGCCGAGTTCGACCGGGTCGTAGGCCTGCTCGATCCGGCGGCCGGCGCGATGGTCCGGGCCGTGTGGTTCGACGCCGGGGCGGATCGGGACGGACGGCTGCTGCTGGTCGTCCATCACCTGGCCGTCGACGGCGTGTCCTGGCGGGTCCTCGTCCCCGATCTGAAGGCCGCCTGGGAGGCCGTCGCTTCGGGCGGTAGCCCTCAACTGCCGCCTGTCGGAACGTCGTTCCGAAGCTGGTCCACCGCGCTGGGCCGGGAGGCGCGGACGCCTGCGCGGGTCGCCGAGGCCGAGTTGTGGCGCCGTATCGGCGACGCTCCGCGCGCCCGGCTGGGCCGGCGTCCGCTCGACGCCGAGCGCGACACCGCCGCCACCACGCGTTCGCTGCGGCTCAGCCTGCCGCCCGCGGCCACGGCACCGCTGCTCACCGGAGTACCGGCCGCCCTTGATCTCGGTGTCCAGGAAGTCCTGCTCACGGGCCTCGCGTTGGCCGTGGCCGACCGGCAGGGCTCCCCGCATGTCGTGCTCGACGTCGAGGGCCACGGCCGCGAGGAACTGGCAACCGGGCTCGAACTCTCCCGGACGGTCGGCTGGTTCACCTCGCTCTACCCCGTCCACCTCGACCTGGAGGGAGTGGACGTGGGCGACGCGCTGGCCGCCGGGCCCGCCGCCGACCTCGCCGCCGCACGGGTCGCCAAGTGCCTGCGGGAACTGCCCGACCACGGCGCGGGACACGGCCTCCTGCGCCACCTCAACCCGGACACGGCAACCGAGTTGGCCAAGGCGCCCACACCGGCGATCGGCTTCAACTACCTCGGCCGCTTCGACGCCCCCGGCTCCACTGCCACCGCCACCGAACCGTGGGCCTTCGCGCCCGAGTCGGAGGCGCTCGGCTCCGGGCGCGATCCCGGTCTCGCCACGGCCCATGTCCTCGAAGTCAACGCGGTCGTCCACGACACGATCACCGGACCACGGCTCGTGGCGGACTGGGCCTGGCCCGAAGACGTGCTGACCGAACCGGAGGTGCGGGCGCTGGCCGAGTCCTGGTTCGCCGCGCTCACCGCACTCGTGTCCCGGGTGGACGACGGCACCGACGCCAGTGCCGGTGCCGGTGCGTCGGTCACGGACCTGTCCCGGGACGAACTCGACGAACTGACCGTGGGCCTGGAATAGCCCCGCCCCAACTCCGCCTCCCCTCCTCCCCCTTAGAACACCGAGCAGCACCTGCCGAGCCAGAACTCAGCGAGACGAGACGCCATGACGCAGCCCGGGCCGGTCGACGTACTGCCCCTCACCCCGCTCCAGGAGGGTCTGCTCTTCCACGCGCTGTACGAGCGCGAACGGGACGCCTCCGACATGTATGTCGTGCAGCTGGTCTTCGAACTCGAAGGCCCGGTGGACGGCGACCGCCTCCGTGCCGCCGCGCAGGCGCTGCTGGACCGCCACCCGAACCTGCGGGCGGCCTTCCGGCGGCGCCGCGGGGGTCAGCCGGTGCAGGTGATCCCGAGCCGGGCGACGCTGCCGTGGGCGGAGGCCGATCTGACCGAGGAGGCCGTCGACCCCGAGAAGGCGTGGACCGAACTGGTCGACCGGGACCGGGCCCTCGGGTTCGATCCGGCCACCCCTCCCCTGCTGCGCTGCACACTGGCCCGCATCGGCGAGCGCCGCCACCGGCTGCTCGTCACCCACCACCACATCCTGCTCGACGGCTGGTCCGTGTCCGTACTCCTGCGGCAACTGCTCGCCCTGTACGGCGCCCACGGGGACCCGGCCGTACTCCCACCCGCGCCGCCGTACCGCTCCTTCCTCACCTGGCTGGCCCGCGCGGACCGTAGCGCCGCCGAGGCCGCCTGGCGGGACGCCTTGGCCGAGGTGACGGAAGCGACCCGGTTGGCACCGGTGGGACCTCCCGGTGCCACCGAACCGGCGCAGGCGCGGGCCGAGTTGTCGCCGGAACTCGGAGCAGCCCTGACGGCACGCGCCCGCAGCCTGGGCGTGACCATGAACACCCTCGTCCAGGGCGCCTGGGCGCTCCTGCTCGGCCGTCTGACCGGTCGCGACGACGTCGTCTTCGGTGCCACCGTCTCCGGCCGCCCGCCCGAGCTGCCCGGTGTCGAGACGATGGTCGGGCTGTTCATCAACACCGTCCCGACCCGGGTCCGGCTGCGGCCCGGCGACAGCCTGGGCACCCTGCTCCGCCAGATCCAGGAGAGCTACGTCCGTCTCCTCGATCACCACCATCTCGGGCTGGCCGACATCCAACGGGCCGTGGGTGTACCGGAGTTGTTCGACAGTCTCGTCGTCTTCGAGAACTACCCGGTGGATCCGGAGGCCACCGGGGAGGGGCGCGACGGCGACGACGACCACGACCGGGTGCGCGTCACGGGATCGAGCGGCCGGGACGCCACCCACTATCCCGTGACCCTGGTGGCCGTCCCGGCCGCCCGGCCCCGTTTCCGACTGGGCTACCACCCGGGCCTGTTCGACGCCGACTGGGCCGACGCCACGCTCGCCCGCCTGGTGCGCGTCCTCGAAGCCATGGCGGCCGATCCGGAACTGCCGCAGGGTCGCCTGGGGCTCATGGCAGCCGGGGAACTTCCGGAACGGCCCCCGCTCGCACCGCCCGCGACCCGCACCCTCACCGACCTCTGGTCGGCCCAGGTGACGGCCACCCCGGACGCCGAGGCCGTGGTGGACGGCGGCACCGTAGTGGACGGCGGCATCCGCCTCACCTACCGCGAACTCGACGCCCGTGCCGCGCTGTTGGCCGCTCGTCTCACCGCTCTCGGGGCGGGCCCCGAACGGATCGTCGGCATCGCCCTGCCCCGGACGGCCGAGCTGGTCGTCGCCGTTCTCGCCGTACTGAAGTCCGGTGCCGCCTATCTGCCGCTCGACCCCGCCTATCCGGCCGACCGGTTGGCGTACATCGTCGCCGACGCCCGACCGGTCGTCGTCCTCGCTACCGCGCAGACGGCGGAGGTGCTGCCGGAAGGTACCCCGTTCCTCGACCCCGGCAGTGAGGTGACGGAGCATCAAGTCCCAGGTGTGGCCAGCTCTTTGCTGCCGGACAGCCTCGCCTACATCACCTACACCTCCGGCTCCACCGGCCGCCCCAAGGGTGTTCTGGCCACGCACCGCAACGCCGTCGAGTTCGTCGAGTGGACCCACACCGAGTTCGGCCCCGAACGGCTGGCCAAGGTGCTGTTCTCCACCTCGCTCAACTTCGACGTGTCCGTGCTGGAGATCTTCTCGCCGCTGTTGTGCGGCGGCCGTATCGAGTTGGTGGAGAACCTCCTCTCCCTCACCGAAGGCGTCGCCCGGGACGTAGGGCTGATCAGCGGTGTGCCCACCGTCATGGCCACCGTGCTCGCCGAGCGGCCGGCCGTCTCACCGCACACGGTGGCCCTCGGCGGCGAACCCGTCTCCGAGCAGCTCCGCGCCCGTATCGAGGCGGCTTTCCCCGAGGCGCGGCTCGTCAACTTCTACGGGCCCACCGAGGCGACCATCTACGCGACCGCCTGGATGTCCGACACCGGGCCCCAGGACAAGGCGGGCCCGCCCATCGGCCTGCCCCTCGCCCGCAACGTCGTCCACCTCCTCGACCACGCGCTGCATCCGGTGCCGGACGGGGCCGTGGGCGAGGTGTACGTGGCGGGCGGCGGTCCGGCCCGCGGGTACCTGGGGAGGCCCGGTCTGACGGCCGGCCGGTTCGTCGCCGACCCCTTCGGCGGACCGGGGCAGCGCATGTACCGCACGGGCGACCTCGCGATGCGCGGCTCCGACGGGCACCTGCGGTTCCTGGGCCGGGCCGACCAACAGGTCAAGCTGCGCGGCTTCCGCGTCGAACTGGGCGAGATCGAGGCCGTGCTCGCCACGCACCCGGTCGTCGCCGAGGCGGCGGCCAAGGTGTCGGAGGAGCAGGGCGGTGAGAAGCGGCTGGTCGCCTATGTCGTGTCCGGGGAGGGACGGGCCGCGAGCGCCGACGACCTGCGCGACCACATCGCCCGCGCCCTCCCCGCCCACATGGTCCCCTCGGCGTTCGTCACCCTCGAAGCGCTGCCGCACACCGCCAGCGGCAAGCTCGACCGCAGGGCGCTGCCCGCACCCGACGCGCCGCTCGCCGCGAAGACGGCCCCGCGCAACGGGCGCGAGGAGACCCTGCGCGCGATCTTCGCCGAGGTGCTCGGCCTTCCGCCGGAGCGGGTCGGCGTGGACGACGGCTTCCTCGATCTGGGCGGCCACTCGCTGCTGGCGCCCCGCTTGACCGCGCGCATCAAGGCCGAGTTGGGCGTCGAGGTACCGTTGCGCGCCCTCTTCCAGAATCCGAGCGTCGCGGCGCTGGCCCGGCATCGGGCCGAAGGGGACCGCCCCGCGCAGGAGCGGGAGGCGGGTACGGCACCGCTGGGCCCCCTCCTCCCGCTGCGCACCCGAGGAGGCCCGCAGCCGCTCTTCTGCCTCCCCCCGGCCTCGGGCCTCGCGTGGGGCTTCGCCGGGCTGGCCCGCCACATCGACCCCGATCGCCCGTTGTACGGCCTCCAGTCCCGCGGTCTGATCCCGGGTCAGGACCCGGCCGCCCGCCTGGCCGATGCGGTCGCCGAACACACCGCGCTGATCCGGGAGACGCAGCCGCACGGCCCGTACCACCTGCTCGGTTACTCGATGGGCGGCCTGGTCGCGTACGAAGTCGCCGTCGGTCTCCAGAAGGCGGGCGAGCAGGTCGCTCTCCTCGCGCTGCTCGACTCCTTCCCCGGCGCCTGGATCCGACAGGGCCCCGCCGAGTCGGACCGGCCGGCGCTGCTGCGCAGCCTGCTCACCATCCTCGGCCGGCCGCTGCCCGCGGACGACACGGAGCCGTCGACCGAGGGCAGGTTCGCGGAACTGGTCCGCCGCGTTCCCGACATGCCCGGCAGTCTCGACGACGCCGAACTGGCCGCCCTGGTCGACGTGACGGCCAACAACCGCCGTTTGATGGGTGAGTTCAAGCCCGGGCCGTACCACGGGGACCTGTTGGTCTTCACCGCCGCACAGGACCCGGACGCGCTTCCCGGCCGACACCGCTCCTGGCAGCCGTACGTCGAGGGGCGCGTCGACAACCACGACATCGCCTGCACACACGGAGAGATGACCCGGCCGGCGTCGCTGGATCGCATCGGGCCGCTGTTGGACCACCGCCTCCGCAAGTGACCCGCCCCGCAACCATCCATCCATCCACCTATGCGCCATCCGCCCATCCGCGACAGGAGAGACGCCATGAGCACCAACCCCTTCGACGACGACACCCTTGAGCACCTGGTCCTGGTGAACGAAGAGGGCCAGCACTCCCTGTGGCCCGTCTTCGCCGAGGTCCCGGCCGGCTGGACCGTGGTCCATGGCCCCGCGAGCCGACAGTCCTGCGTGGACCACGTCGACGAGCACTGGACCGACATGCGCCCCAAGAGCCTGATCAGCGCCATGGGCGAGGATCCGACGGCCCGTTGAACACCGGCCCCGAACACCCCCTTCGCAAGGAGAGAGCAGCAGCCATGCCCACGGATCCCCCCACCCGCACGACGAAGCTGGTGTGCCTTCCGTATGCCGGAGCCGGTGCCTCGTTCTACCGTCCCTGGACCGCTCTGGCCGGGGCCTCGGTGGAGGTCGTGCCGCTTCAACTGCCCGGCCGTGAAAGGCTGATCGACGAGCCGCCCCATCGTGATGTGCACGAGGCGGTCGACGGACTCCTGCCCCAACTGCGGGACCGGCTCGGCGAGGGCGAGCACAGGGTGGCCCTCTTCGGGCACAGCCTCGGAGCCGTGCTCGCCTACGAGTTGGCGCACCGTCTGGTCGCCGAGCCCGGTGTCGACGTCGTCCACCTGTTCGTCAGCGGGTCGCCGCATCCGAGCCGAGGCCGGGAGCGCCGGGCCACCGGTCTGTCCGACGACGAATTCCTCGCCCGCGTGGGCGAGTTCGCGGGCTACCACCACCCGGCGTTCGACGACCCGGAGATGCGCGAACTCCTGCTGCCCACCCTGCGCGCGGACGTCGACATGCACGAGGCCTACGCCCCGAGCGTCCTCCTGCCGCTGGACGTGCCCCTGACGGTCATCAGGGGCACGGACGACACGCTGGTCGGCCGGGACGACGCCGCGTCCTGGAGCAAGGCGACCGGCCGCGACTTCGAGCACGTCGAGGTACCCGGCGGCCACATGTACCTGACCGAGTCCACTGCCGCCCTGGTCGACCTGATCGTCTCGAAGCTGGCCTAGGTCCTGCGGGATTTCGACACCAGGGGCCAGCCCCCACCCCGTCCCACGACTCTCCAGGAGTACAGGAGTATCCGATGCGTCTGCACGGCAAGTCGGTCCTCATCACCGGCGCGGCCCGCGGGCTCGGCCGGGCCGCCGCGGTCGCCTGCGCGACCGAGGGTGCCGACCTCACCCTGCTGGACATCTGCGCCGACCTTCCCGGTGTGCCCTATCCGCTGGGCACACCGGGCCAGTTGGAGCACACCGCCGCACTGTGCCGGGACGCCGGCGCGGCCGTTCTCACCACGGTGGCCGACATCCGGGACACGCGTGGCCTACGGGAGGCGGTGGCCCGGGCCGAGGACCGGTTCGGCCGGATCGACGTCGCCGTCAACAACGCGGGCATCGCCGCGCCCTCGGGACGGCCGGTGCACGAGATCGAAGAGGACGAGTGGTCCCTGATGATCGACGTGGACCTCTCCGGGGCCTGGCGGCTGATCCGCGAGGTCGGCGGGGCGATGAGCGCCCGGCGCGCCGGCAGCATCGTCAACGTCGCCTCCACCGCCGGGCTCGTCGGCTACCGGCACTTCGCCGGTTACGTCGCCGCCAAGCACGCCGTGGTCGGTCTCACCAAGGCCGCCGCGCTCGACTTCGCGCCGACGAAGGTACGGGTCAACGCGGTGTGCCCGGGTTCCGTGCGCGACGACGCCTGGGCCGAGGGCAGGATGCTCGCCGAGATCGCCAGGGCGCTGGAGGTGCCCGTCCACGAGCACGAGAAGACCTTCGTCGAGGCACAGCCCATGAACGCGCTGATCGAACCCGAGGACGTCGCAGCCGCGATCGTCTTCCTGGCCTCGGACGAGTCCCGGCAGATCACCGGGTCGGTCCTGACCGTGGACGGGGGGTTCAGCGCCCGCTGAGCCGCCCGTCCCCACAAGACTCCGCACAGACAAGGAGTACAGCCCGTGTCCGCGCCGCTGCCCCAGCCCCTCCCCCACGCGTCCCACTGCCACGCGCTGCGCGTCCGGTCGGGCCACCCCGCCGACCTCGCCGGGCGACCGGGCATGTGGATCGAGGACGTCCCCGTGCCGACGACGCACCCGCTCGCCGAGCGCCGCCGCGCCGTCGAACTCGCGCGCCCGAGCCGCGGTCCCCGTACCGTGCTCCTGCGCTACGCCGACGGCCCGGCCGACCTCGTCGTCGTCGCCCCGCGCGGACGCTGGAACCGTACGGCCCTCGACCGGATCGCGGCCGGAAAGCCCGGGTCGGCGGACAACACCCGGCCGGACCCCGAAGTCTTCCCGCTCGCGCCCGCGCCCGGCTGGGGGCTCGGCGAGGACGGCCCCAGCACTCCTCATGCCATGCCCCTAGACCGCGCCGGCGACGAGGCCGGCTGGCTCACGGCACTCGCCGTCACCCTGCGCCGCTACGACCCGGGCACCCCGCCGACGATCGGCACCGACCACGGTGTGTTCACCGTCGACCCGGCCGCCACGCTCGGCGAGTCGAAGCCCTCCCGCACGACAGGCCCCGCACTCGTGGGTCTCCTGTTCGACGATACGGCCGACACCGCCGACACCGACAAGACTTCGGACCTCGAAGACGGCACGGACGGCAGCGCACTTCCGCCCGCCCAGGAGACCGAGTACGTGCCCTGCCTGGCGCCCCCGTTCCCGCTCACCGTTTCCGTCCTGCGGGACTCGGGCGGCCTGCGGCTGCGCTGCCAGCACCTGAACAGCCACTTCTCCCAAGAGCTGGCGGCCCAGTTCGTACGGCACCTCGTGCATGTGCATCGGCAGGTCCTGGACCGTCCGGAGACCGCGCCGGACGACGTCGAACTCCTTGACGCGACGGACCGCGCGCGCATCGCGTCGCTCGGCCGTTCCCTCCGCTCCGTGGCTGGCGAGCCGATGAGCGTGCCGGGGGCGCTCGCCCGCGTCACGGCGGCGGCACCGGACCGTATCGCCGTGACCGACGGCGACACCGGCCTGTCCTACCGCGAACTCGACGAGCGGGCCGCCCGGTCGGCGGCCGGCCTCAGAGCCCGCGGGGTCGGTTCCGGAGACCGGGTGGGCGTGTGCCTGGAGCGCTCCGCCGAACTGGTCGTCGCTCTGCTCGCCGTGCTGAAGGCCGGCGCGGTCTACGTGCCGATCGATCCCGCCAACCCCGCGGACCGGATCGCCCACACGGCACAGGACGCGGGTCTGGGCGTGGTGATCACCCGGCTCCCCGACTTCCCGGACCTGGTGGACCGCGTGCGGGTGACGCCGGACGACCTGATGGGCGAACTGCCGGGCGAACGGCCTTCGTTGGAACATACGGCGAGCGCTCCGCTCCTGGCACCCGACGACGCCGCCTACGTCATCTACACCTCCGGCTCCACCGGTCGGCCCAAGGGTGTCGTCGTACCGCACCGGAACGTGCTCGCGCTGGTCGACGCGACCCGTGACGAATACGGGCTCGGCACGTCCGACGTGTGGACGTGGTTCCACTCCAGCGCCTTCGACTTCTCGGTGTGGGAGATCTGGGGCTGTCTGCTGACCGGCGGGCGGCTGGTCGTGGTGCCGTACTTCGTCTCGCGGGAACCGGACCGCTTCCGCGACCTGCTCGTCGCCGAGCGGGTCACCGTGCTCAGCCAGACCCCGTCGGCCTTCGCCCAGCTTCTTGGCGTCGACCACCGTGACGTGTCGGTCCGGCTCGTCGTGTTCGGCGGCGAACCGCTGGACACCCGGATGCTGTTGCCCTGGTTCGACCGGCACCCCGAGCCGTCCTGCCGCCTGGTCAACATGTTCGGCATCACGGAGACCACCGTCCACGTCACCGAGCAGACCCTCACCCGCCGACTGGCGCTCGCGGACACCCGGTCCGTCGGGCGCGCCCTGCCCGGCTGGCACCTGTACGTGGTGGACCCGGCCGGACGGCTGCTGCCGCTGGGGGTGGCGGGCGAGATATGTGTCGGCGGTGCCGGTGTGGCGCTCGGCTATCTGGGCCAACAGGAGCTGACCGCACGGCGGTTCGTGCCGGACCCGTTCACCGGCGGCACGATGTACCGCAGCGGCGACCTAGGACGCCTGCGCCCGGACGGACGGCTCGATCACCTCGGGCGGATCGACAGCCAGGTCAAGATCCGCGGTTTCCGCATCGAGCTCGACGAGATCCGCTCCGTACTCCTGGAGGCGCCCGGGGTACGTGCCGCGGCGGTCGTGGTCCGGCGCGACGACCCGGCCGACGCAGCCACTGCCAGGATCGACGCCTACGTGGTCCTGTCGCCAGGGGGCGATCCCGCCGGAATCCGGCAGCGGGCCGCGGGCATCCTGCCGGAGTACATGCTGCCCGCCACCGTCACCACGCTGGACACCCTTCCGTTGACGCCCAACGGCAAGCTCGACGCGGCGAACCTGCCCGCCCCGGCCGTCCCGCGCTCGCTCCGCGCGGACACCGCCTCGGCGGTCCCGGCCGAGGACGACCTGACGGCGACTCTGACCGCCGTATGGAGCGACGTGCTGGGCATCCCCGTGGCCCCGGACGACGACTTCTTCGAACTCGGCGGCAACTCCCTGTTCGCCATCCGCATCGGCGCCGCCCTCCGCGCCCGTGGTCTGCCCTCCCTCCGGCTGCGCGAGCTGTACCGGCATCCGACCGCCCGAGGAACGGCGACGGCCCTCATGAACACGGACGCGCCCCCTCGAAATTGAGCCGGAGCCAGCCACTCACCTGCTTCCAACTCCGCTGGGCTCACGCCTTGTTTGACACTTGTCCGTTTATTTACAGGTGTCTAGCATCTGTGTCATGCACACCGACACGCCGTCGACGGACCGACGCGTCCGCCGGTCTCGCGCGGCGCTGATGGCCGCCGCCGTCCGCGTCGTATCCGAGCGCGGTACGACCGCGGTTGCGGTCACCGATCTCGCGGAGGCCGCGCAGGTCAGTCGGCAGCTGGTCTATCTGCAGTTCGGGGACCGGGACGCCCTGCTGGTGGCGGCGGCTGCCGACCTGGTCCGGCGGGAACTCGCCCCGCACACCGAGACCGGCTCCGATCCCGTCTCCGGCGCTCTGGCACTGACCCGGCACTTCGCGGAGCACCGGGACTTCTACCGCGCGATGCTGACCGGATCGTGCGCCTTCGCCATGACCCGGACCCTGAACGACCTGTTCGGCGTGCTCAACCGCAGCCTCGTGCGGGAGCGCTTCGGCGTGCTCGACGAGGCGACCGTCGACGACGTCGCGGCCTTCGTCGCCGGCGGAACCGGCGCCATCGTCAACGCCTGGCTGCTCGGCACCGACGATCCCCTCGATCCTGAAGACCTCGCCGCACGTCTGCGACGACTGGCGGCCGTCTTCCGATTCACCGCCGTGCCCGCTGCTCCTCCGGAGGTGCCTTCCCGATGAGCCTCGCCAGCCGCCTCGTGGAACGCGTCCTGCGGTTGCCACCGCCCATCACCCGGGACCTCGTCGTCGAACGGGATCTCAAGGTCCCCATGCCGGACGGAACGGTCCTGCTCGCCGACCGCTGGGCGCCCCGGACCGGAGGCAAGGGCCTGCCGACCGCGCTGATGCGCTCGCCGTACGGCAGACGCGGAGTGCTCGCGCTGGGCTCGGTGAGGCCTCTCGCGGAACGCGGCTACCAGGTGCTCGTCCAGTCCGTCCGGGGCGGCTTCGGCTCCGGCGGCACCTTCGACCCCATGCGCCAAGAGCGCGCGGACGGCCTGGCCACCCTGGACTGGCTGGTCGCACAGCCCTGGTGCGGCGAGTCGGTCGTCCTGTTCGGCACCAGCTACCTGGGATACGTGCAGTGGGCGGTAGCCGACAGCCTGCCGCCGCAGGTCAAGGCGATGATCCCGCACATGACGGAGTCCGCGCTGACCCTGGAGTTCCTGCGCAAGGACGGCATGTCGCTCCAGACACCGTTCGGCTGGGGCTACATGGTCGCCAAGCAGGAACGCCCGTTCGCCATGGTCCGCCAGCCCCTGGAGCTGAAGAAGCTCCGCAGCGCCCTCGACACACTGCCCCTCGCCGACGCCGACGTCGCCGCCCTCGGCCACCGCTCGGACTACCTCCAGGCCATCCTCAGCCACGACGCCGACGACCCCTACTGGGCAGCCGCCGACCACCGCGACCGGGTCACCGCCACCACCGTGCCGGTCAGCTCCGTCGGCGGCTGGTACGACATCTTCCTGCCCGGCCAGCTCCGCGACTTCCGCGCGCTTCAGGAAGCGGGTCTGCCGGCCCGGCTCACCGTCGGCCCCTGGACCCACACCTCGCCCGACAACACCGTGTTCACCGAGGCTCTCGGCTTCGGCCTCGCCCACGCGCGCGGCGAGGAACCGCCCGAACGCGCTCCGGTACGGCTGTTCGTCACCGGGGAGGAACGCTGGCGGGACTTCGAGTCCTGGCCGCCGAAGGGCTACGAGCCACGTCGCTTCCACCTACAGCCCGGCGGCGCGCTCGCCACGGCGACGCCCGAGCCGTCCGCGCCGGACACCTACCGCTACGACCCCGGCGACCCGACACCGGCGGTCGGCGGCGTCGCCATGCCGCCGGGCGCCGGACGCGTGGACAACACCGGGCTGGAGGCCCGCGCCGACGTACTGACGTACACCACACCGGTGTTGGAGGCCGACGTCGAGGTGATCGGCGAAGTGCACGCGGAGATCCACTTCCGCTCCAGCCTCCGGCACGCCGATGTCTTCGTGCGACTGTGCGACGTCGACTCCAAGGGTCGCTCGACCAACGTCTGCGACGGCCTGACCAGCCTCACCCGAGCCGACGAAGTCACCCTCGCGAGCGTCCGGTTGTGGCCCACCGCCCACCGCTTCGAGCGCGGCCACCGCATCCGCGTCCAGGTCTCCAGCGGTGCCTTCCCCCGCTACGCGCGCAACCCCGGAACAGGTGAACCGCTCGCCACCGCAGTGGAGTTGAGGGTCGCGGACCAGGAGGTCAGGCATGACCCCGAACACCCGTCGGCATTGATCCTGCCGGTGGAGGCGGCGGACCGGCCTGCGTGACGAAGCAGTCGGCCGGCGCCGGGGGCTCCGCCCGGTCAGGTCGGGATCCGGCCCTGGCTGTTGTCTCGTACGTGCCTGAACCCACGGCGGTCGCAGGCCTGCCCGGCCGTGGGGAACGTATGCGGCCGGGCAGGCGTGGTGTCGGGTGGTCAGTCGCCGACAGTGGAGGTGGCCGCGGCTTTGACGAGTGCTGCGGCGTCGGCGGGCCGGATGTATCCGGCCAGCGCGGCACGGGTCGTGCTGGCGGCCCAGTTGGCGACGAACTGAGCGTGCGAGGGATACAGCTCGGCGAGTTTCGCCGCGCTGAAGGGCACCGTCGTACCGAACAGGGTGCAGTAGAACGAGCCCTCCTGGCCGAGGCCGGAGAGGGTCGCCACAGGGGTGTCCACGGAGGGGGTGCGGATGCCGCCCTTGACGTTGCCGTTCGCGTCGAGGACGAACGCGGGGGTCCCGCTGGTGGTGGTGATCTCCAGCCGGGGCGCCGGCGTGGGTGCCACCCCGGTGGTCATCCATGTGTTCAACGCGTGGACCGCGCCCTCCAGGACGTAGTGGGCCTGGCCCGCGTTGATCGGTGTGGGGCAACTGACCTGAGGGTGCGTCGGGTCGGGGGTCGCCGGCGGATCGATCAGGGTGTTGAACGCGGCGACGTCCCCCTGTCCGTCACCGGTGTCCGTGGGGCCGACCGGAGTGATGTAGGTGTCGGCGTGCGCCGTTCCGGCCACCTCCCAGAGACGGAAGCGGGCCGAGTCGGGCTGGCGTGCGGCCAGGTAGCCGAGGTCCAGCAGATCCGTCTCGGTCTCGAAGGTCAGGACGGGCACCTGGAGGTCGGTGCGGATGAGCAGACCGTCCGGAACCGGTACGTCGGCCTGCGGAGCCTGCGAGAGCGGTGCCGTGACGGGTGCGACACCGCCCCGGCTCTCCAGGAGTATGCCGTCGTAGGCGTGGGCGAGGGGCTGGACGGCGTCGGCGTAGGTGGTGAGCCGGAACGCCGACTGCGATTCGCCGATGGCCATGAGAGAGCGTAGGTGCAGTCCGCCGAGGACGGTGGCCGCGGAGTCCCGGACCGCCTGCCCGGCCTGGGAGAAGATGTCGTACGAGTAGCTGTCGCCGGGGTGCGAGAGGGCGGCGTATCGGGTCGGGTCGGCGGTCTTCGCCGCGTTGACACCGACCGCCTGGGCGGAGACTCCCACCCAGGCGTAGCCCTCACGGACGAGTTCGTTGTGGGCCTGGATCCAGGCCGTGGCGACATCCAGTCCGCCGGTGACATTGAGCCACTCGACGACCACGGTGCCGTTGAAACGTCTGGGGTCCTTCGGGCGGTCGACCACGAGGCGCGTGGTGTAGGCGGCGGTACTCGCTGGCGCCACGGACCATCTGCCGTCCGCGGTGAGGGAGTTGACGGCCGTGTAGCTGCTGGCGGTGCCGGAGACGAAGTACTCCGACTGCTCGTAGCCGACCTGGGCGGGGTCGAAGGCCGTGCCGTACATCTGGACGGCGCCCGCGCCGCCCGTGACGGGTCCTGTGACGACGGGGCTCGCGGCCGAGGAGGCCACGGCCGGCTCACCGGCCGCGTAGGAGACGCCCGCGGCTGCGAACAGGAAGGCCGCGGCGGACGCGACCAGCCGCGTTAAGGAAATCCGCACCGATCTGCGACGTTTCGTCTTCATGGACCAGCCTTTCGTGGGGGTGGTGATACCTGGCCGCATGAAAGGTAGTCACATTCTCGAAACAGTCAACATCTGTTTCCATATCCGGAAACCGGATTCTCGCACCGAGCGACTACCGAGCGACTGCCGATCCCGAAGGAGGCCGGGGACGACCCCGGGAACGCGTCCATTTACTCAATTCATGCTTGATTCATAGGTAGTTCATGGGATCCATGGACTCTGGCGATCATGACTTCTCGCAAAGCCTCGAAGAGGCTCGCTCTGCCCATGGGAATCGCCGCCTTCACGCTGAGCGTCGCCGGCGCTCTGACCCCCGCGTCCGCGGCGGGAGCCGATTGGGTCTTCTACAGCGGTGCCGACAACCTGAAGTGCCTCCACGGGTCGACCGCGAGCGACAGGGTCTGGGTGGAGGAGTGCGGCTCCGGCGCGGGCCCCCTCTGGCACTGGGGCACGGAGTCGAACCAGTGGGACGGGCACACCATGAAGCGACTGGTGAGCAACGCCAACGGTGGCTGCCTCACCACCGACTCCGGATCCGCGTCGAACGACGTCTACGCGGCGCCGTGCGGGAACGGCCGCAGCGGACAGTTCTGGACGGCCGACGGCAAGTACCTGCAGAACCAGAACCACTCGTACCTCAGCTTCTCCGGCTCTGGCGCTGCCGTCTACACCGTCACCACGCTCAACGACGACACATGCAAGTGGTTCGACTACGTGGTCTGACACGGACCTGTGGCGGCCCCGGCACCTCGCTGCGAGGCACCGGGGCCGTGTCCGTTCTCGACGGCACCCAGGGGAAGGGACGGGACGTCGGTGCCCGAAAGAGCCCGTCACCATGGCCTCCGGGAGCGCCGAACGGTGCCGTGGGGAAGCCGTACTGCCGGGGTGAGCCCCAGAGCTGCCTCGGCCTGTCGGATGCGTTCGTGGGCGAGGACCTGCGTCCTGCCTGCCTCGACGACGGCGAAGTCTGCTCGGCAACGACGTCCGGAGTGTTCTTGGGGCCGGGCCGGTGACATGGGCGGCCATGTCCGTCTCGATGCATCGGCAGTGCACGCCGACGACTTGTACGCCAGTGTCGTGGAGTTCACTGCGGAATCCGTTGTTCAGGGCCCAGGCGGCGGCCTTGGAGGCGCGGTAGGAACCCGTCGCGGGGTTGGTGAACCAGCTCGCGATGGACAGCACGTTGACGACGGCGGCGGGCGAATTGCCGCTCTGCGGGTCGACACCGTCACCTCGACGTCCTCCACCTCCCGAGCTTCGCCTGTAGGCAACCGAACACGCGCGAGCCCTGCTCGGTGACCAGGAACTCGGCACTGCCGGCCCTGGCGGCCTCGATGATCCGGAGGAACGCGGTGTCGTGGAAGACCGCTCGGTCGGGCCGGTCGCTCGTCACTGACCCGCTCAGCAGACGGTGGATGCCATCGGCGTCCGAGACGACAGCCTCGCGGACGGATGTCCTGCCGACCTGTCGACCGGGAGGACGGCGGTCAACACCGCAGCGCCTCCCGCAACGGCTGCCAGGAGCTGCGGCGCCTCGGCGGACCCCGACCTACGTCAGCAGGTTCACGCGACCGCAACTACCTTGCCCCGTACGGGAGTTGATCAGGTTCGCACAGCAGATGCCCCGTCTCAAACGACCTGACGACGGATCAAGTCTGTGCCCCGCAGTGACCGGACGCGGAGGTGAGCCCGGTTGATCCGGTCCGGCCCCGCCACTCCGAACCGATGCCAAGTCAGATGGTCACCCACGGCTGATGGCGTCGTCGCGGGCCAGGTCGACGAAGAGGTGCCGGACACCGCACAGATCCGCACAGGGGGACGGGGGTTCAACGCTTCGCCTGTTGGCACGGATCTGGCCGCGGGTGCGGGGGGGGGGGGAGAGAGAACGATGAAGGACTGGATTCCCTTTCTACAGGCATTGATCTGGCCAAGCGTCGTGCTGACGCTCGTCCTCACGTTCCGCGGTGGGCTGGGGCGGCTCATCGATGCGATCAACCGCCGAGTCGAGCGCGGCGACCCCTTCGAGGCAGGGGCGTCAGGGATAAAACTCGGCCCCGCGGACTCCGACCGGGGTCGAGCCACAGCCGGGCGCGCAGCCCGTCCTTGAAGTACCGCCACCGCTGGCGAACTGACCGAAGGCTCGAACGGCGCCGCTCCCCGAGTTCATCTGGTCCACACGGCGCACCGCGACAGCGGGCTCGACAAAGACGGCCACCGGTACTTCCGGATTCGCATCGCCCTTGAGGACGACAGGGACTCCGATCTCGACCGTGTCGCCAGGGTCGTCTACCACCTGCACCCGACGTTCCGGGATCCCAACCGCACCGTCACGAATCGCTCGACCGGTTTCGCGTTGACCACGGCGGCGTGGGGGAATTTCAGCCTGACCGCCGAGGTCTACGTCAAGGGCGACACCGAGCCCATCCGACTGGAGCGGTACCTGGATTTCTGACCAGCGGCGCACCGGCGCAGTCTTCTCGGTAAAGCAAGGTGACCTGCGCAGCATGCCCTCGATGATGGGGAGTTCACCGGCGTGGTTGGTCCAGGCTGAGCGGGTGGTCAGCCGCAGGTGGAGGCGGTCCCAGGACATCGCGCGGGCGGTGCCGTACCGGTCGGTGATCTGCACGGTTGCCGCGTCCGGCTCGCCCAGGTCCCGGCCTTGGCGAAGCGGAACTCCTTGCCGTGCTTCGGCGGTCGCCCGTCCTGGGGATGGGCCAGGGTCGTACTCCTTGAGCGTGGGTGTCGGCCGTCGTAGCCGGCCCCGAAGACGATGAGGATCGTCCTCGGGGCCGAGACGGACGGCGTCCAGGAGCTGGTACCAGGACGTCCAGCCTGATTCGCGGGCGGCGACGAAGGAGTACGGCCAGCCGGGGACGAATTGGTCCGAGGAGCGTCCGCTGCGGCCGTAGGCGTGGCAGAACAGGCAGTCCGCGCTGGTCGGCGCGTTGGGACGGGGCCAGTTGCTGACATCGACCGCCAGGACCAGGCGCCCTTCGGCGGCCAGTGGCATCGGCAGCCCGGTCGGCACCTGCCGCAGCCGGGGCACCTCCACACTCCCGCAGTTCAGCGCCTCGTCCATCGCGCCGTGCCCATGCCGGTGCTCGGCCACCAGCGTCAGGTCCACAGGCGAAGTCACCCGACCGTCCGCACACAGCAACGCGTCCACCAGCTCGAACAGTTCGTCCCCTCACTCCCGCGAGGGAGAATTCCCGCTGCCGGCAAGAGTGTCGGGAGCCGGCGGCGTCAGTGGCCGCCCCGCCCCGTGCGCAGCAGGGCGGCGCCGAGCGGGGTCAGGGTGTGCAGGACCTTGTTGGCGTGGCGGTGGCTTGTGATCAGGCCCGCGTCGCGCAGGACGGCCGTGTGATGGCTGGCCGTCGTGGGTGTCACACCGGCCAGGCGGGCGGCCTCGGTGGTGGTGGAGCCGGTCGCGCTGGCTCTCAGGATCGCGGCGCGGGTGGGACCGAGGAGCACGCTCAGGGGCGGGGAGGCGGTGTGCGATTCCGTCTCCGGCCGGTGATGGAGGGGGTAGAGCAGAACGGGCGGGAGCCCGGGGTCGGCCAGGGCGACGGGAGTGTGCCAGCAGAAGTGGGAGGGGATCAGGAGGAGCCCCTGCCCGTCGAGGTGGACGTCGCGGTGGTCCGGATACGGATCGATCTCCAGGACGGGCGGCCGCCAGCGGATCGTGGGGCTCAGTCCGTTGAGCATGCCTTCGGTCCCGGCGCGGAACAGGGTGTGGGCGTGCCGGGACCGCTCGGCGTGCAGACGTTCCTGGATGGCCTCCTCGTGAGGGGCGATCACGGCGCGGTGGTAGGCGCGCAGGGCGTCAACGAGCTGTTCGCGTAGGTCCCGCTCGGTGAGCCGGCCCGCCCAGGCCGGGGCACCGACGGTCCGGGTGAGCATGCCGACCTCGCTCGCGACCCGCTCGTACGGTGTCGCCAGAACGGCCTCAAGGCCGGCGTCCAGCCCGTGGGTTCCCTCCGGTGGCGTGAGGAAGTCGGGGAAGTAGCTGGCGCGCGGGAAGAGCGGCAACAGGAAGGACTTCACCGTCCGTTCGAGCCCGGCCTGCCGCAACGAGTCGCGCGCGGTGCGGAACCAGGGCGCGTAGGCCCAACGGCCTTCACGGGTCTGGAGACGGTGCAGACTGACCGCGATCTCCCAGAGCGCGTGCGGCTCGGTCGCCACTCTGACCTTGGTGAGGTCCTCCTGCGTGAAATGAAAGCGGAGCATCCGTTTCCCCGTCGGCCCCCGTTGTCGACCTGCGAAGTGTCATCGCATTCGCATGAGGATGACAGGGACATAACCAGCCCAGGAACATGAATTCCCGCCAGCGGCTGGCCAGTTGGCACCCTCCACGAGAAAGGCCACGGGATGTCCTCGTACGCGAAGGAGCACGACCGGAAGTCCGGCCGCACACCCCGGCGGGGCCGCAGAGCCTTCTTCGCCACGGCGATCACCTTCGCCCTGGCGGCCCTGGGCCTGATCGCACCGAGTTCGGCGAGTGCCTCGGCGCAGGCGGCGTGGGACTGTCCGAGCGGCGATCTGTGCATCTGGACCGGTACCGCCGGCACGGGCAGCCGGTGCACGTGGACGAACGCCGACACGGACTGGTACAGCGCTCCCGTCGTGTGTTCCTGGGCCGACAACCAGGTCGTCGGGTCGGCCAAGAACAACGGCACGTCGTCCTCGTACGACTGGGTCGTTCTCTACGACGGTGCGAACTACGGCGGTAACACCTGCTACTTCATCGCGCAGCACGGCGGCACCTGGTCGAACCTCAACTACAAGCTCCGCTCGCACCGCTGGTCGTCCATCTGCTGACCGGCGGATGACGGAACGGCGGGCCCCGGAACGCCGGGATCCGCCGACCCGCGAGGCCGGCGGCGGGCGCGTCGGGCTCGGGCCGACTGCCGCCGGGGCCCGACGTGCCCTTCGGCCAGTACGAGTCGTTGCCGGGGTGACAGGGGCCGCACTCGGCTGCGTCCGTCCAAAGCGGCGAGACGCCGTCCCAGCCGTCGGCCGCGATGACAGTCGCCGCCTGCATCACCGAGCCGTTGTTCTTCATATCGAACCCGACAACCACCCGGCATCGCGGTCGCACGATCCGCCAACTCCGCCCCGCCGACTCGGCGCCCTAGACCGTCACCGACAAGGGCCGGACCCAAGAACTACTCACTTGGGAACGCCGTCTGCGCCTCTTGCTGAGGCCGACACGACATGACGGTGGTCGTGACGCTTGAACGAACGGCTCGCTGGATCTTCAGGACTGTGAGGGCAACCGGGAGGGTCAGGAACCGATCTGGTGCGGCACACGTCTCCCGCACCATGATCTCAAGCGAGCGCCAAGAGCACGCGATTTCCAGCAGGTTGGTCTCGCCGTCCGCGGTGGGTGCGGATCCGTCGAAGGCCAACGACTACAACGGCTTCGCCGAGGCGTACGCGGCCGCAAACGACTCCAACCTGGTCAATGCCTACTACGAGCGGCCCGCGATGCTGACCCTCGCCGGAGACGTGACCGGCCGGCGGATCCTCGACGCCGGCTGCGGCTCGGGGTCCCTGTCTGCCGCGCTGCGCGACCGCGGCGCCCTGGTGAGTGGCTTCGACGCGAGCGCCGGGATGGTTCAGCTGGCCCGCCAGCGGCTCGGCGACGGTGCGGACCTGCGGGTGACGGAATTGGGCAGCCCGCTTCCATACCCTGATGACACGTTCGACGATGCAGTCGCGTCCTTGGTGCTGCACTACCTGGAGGACTGGGGGCCGGCCCTGGCCGAGCTGCGCCGCGTACTCAAGCCCGGCGGTCGGCTGATCGCTTCCGTCGACCATCCCTTCGCCATCAACCTCATACACCGTGAGGCCGGCCGCGAGGCCGAGTGCAACTACTTCGACACCACCAAATGGACCGTCGAGTGGACCATAGGCGACCACACCGCCCTGGTGAGCAGATGGCACAGGCCACTGCACGAGATGATCAAGGCTTTCACCGAGGCCGGTTTCCGGATCACCGTCATCAGCGAGCCGGAGCCTGATCCCGCCGCCCGCGAGATGTTCCCCGAGGCCATCGCGGCCGAGCCGCGCTTCCTGTGCTTCCTGTTCTTCGTCCTGCAGGCCGACTAGCAGGGCCTGTGTCAGATCCTTGCCTGACACGTCGAAGAATCTGTTGATGCAGTTCAGGGGCTCGCCGCATCGGGCGGCACCATCCCAAGCGACGAATGGGCCGCAGGCACCGCCCGCCGTACGGTGGGTATGTGGCCAGGGACGGAGTGCCCCGGCTGTGTCTGGTCGTCGGCGAAGTCGACGGCGGTGTTCCGTGAGGCGGGCTGCTGTTCGAGGCACTGGCGGCGGATGCGCCGAACGAGGGCTCGGGTCGAGGCGGTGAACGCCCGCGTGACAGCTTCGTGTCCGCAGTGCGGGGTGGGCGTGGACGGTCGGGGTGGGCCGTCCGGTCTCGGCGGTGTTCTGCTCTCCTCCCGCCTGCCTCAAACGGGCCTGGCATGCGCGGCGCGCGTGGTCCGGCGAAGCGTGAGCCTTCGCGTGCGCCGGATGCGGGGCCGCTTCGGGCACCGGCGCCATACGCCCATCTCTGCCGGACTAGGTGGTCGGATGGTGCGAAGCGACAGGCCTCCAGGGCGAGTTCGGCACGCAAGGGTGTTGTCCCCGGGGCTGTGCAGGTGGTGTCCGGATGACCGGCAGTCTGACCCGGCAGCGCTACGACTGGCTGGTCGAGCTGGGACGGGACTGGGTCGAGACCATGAGTAGCGTCCAGTGGCGGCTCGGAGACGCGGCCATGGAGATCGAGTCGATGCGCTCCTAGGGAGGCACCAACCGGTCGGGAGCGAGGAATTGTTCACCTCAGGGAGGCGATCTGGATGTTCGACACGGACGTCGGCCTGGCGTATTCGACGGTCCGGGACTACCGGTGGGTGGCTTCGCGCTGGCCGAAGGAACACCTGCAGGCTGACGTTGCCCGCACCATCCACTAGATCCTCCGACTCCGTGGGGTACGGCAACCCGTGGGCCCCGCGCCACTGACGGCGGCGGCAAACCACCATTGCCGCCAGCCGCGCACCTGCACGTGAAGACGCCGGCGCCCGCCGCAGTGCCGAAACCCTCCCGGCCCCGTACGCCCACCAGGCTCGAAAAACGACGGCCTGCGAACCGCTACGACATGGGCCTGCTCCTGGCCACCGGCGAGCCCGACCGCGCACCAGCCTGCCACGAGGTCGGCACCGGACCACGCCGCACCGGACACATCACAAGCTGAGGAGGGAGCGTGTTCGGGCTTCGACGTGGGCGGGACCGAACTCGTGCACCATCCCGGCCGTGAAAGGCGCGTGGATCTCGGCGACGGACGCGTGGATCGGAAGCCGCTCAGCTTCCGCCGAGATTCTCGCGTGGTCGTACCTCGCTGTGATGATCATTGCAGGGGCTTTGCGAGGCATCGCCGGGATTTGGCCATCGCTGATGAGCCTGGAGAGCGAGGGTGACCAGGGTCGTCAGCAGATGGACGTCGGCGGGGGTGTCCAGGTGGACCGTCACCCAGGCGGAGCCTGGCACCACTTGAACGGCGCGCGCGGCGTCCAGATGGTCTTCGAACCGCCGGATGGCCCGCACGGTGAGGTGGAGGTCGACGGCGCGGTCGGAGTGGAAGTGGATGATCTCGCTGTGGGCCGTGCCGAGAGCCCGGCCCGTGCCGCAGCTCGGGGTGACCTCGGCAAGGTCCGGCCACCCGGCGAGCTGGGTGAAGGCGTGCGCGGCCAGCGTCATGCGCCCATCATGCCCAGGTCACCCCACCGACACCAGGACATGAGGAATCCGTAATCACAGCACAGGCGACGAATGTGTCCGGACGCAGACGGGCCTCGTCTGGACTGGCGTGGCGATGCCGGCGGGGCGCGGTGCTCTCGCCGCGAGGGCAGCAGGCGGCGATCTCCATCAACGGCCCCGGCCACGGGATCAAAGACCGCCTCATGCGGATCGCCCCGGCCCACGACCTCGGCACGTACGAACGACGGAATCCCCCGCCTGGCCCGCGCGCGCAGCCGCGCAGCCGCGCTGACAGCATGCAACCCCCGGTGCAGACCGGCTACCGCAGGGGTTTACCCCCGACATCAACTCCACGTCTGTCGTCCTGCCTGTGGCTCCGGCGCCACACTCCCTGAGGTCGGAAAGCGTTCGGACAACGGGAGGAAGAGATGCTCATGCATGGGGGAAACGCGAGGAGCGGTTCGGGTTCGGAGAAGAAGGTGCGGCGCGGGCTGCTCGCCATGGCGGTCGCGGTCGGAGCGTTCTGCGCGACGACCACCGGCATGAGCGGCTCGGCGCAGGCCGCACCCGCCGTCTCCGTCGCGGCGAACAAGTGCCTGCACAAGGACACCTTCCAGAACTTCAGCGGTCTCAAGTACATGAACGACGCGGGCTACGGCGGCAAGGGTGCCTGGGTGATCACCTCGCAGACCTCGGGGCGCGCGCAGTCGAACGAGGTGTGGTGCATCGAGAAGGCGAAGGAGGGCGGCGTCTACTTCCACCCGTCGTTCAACACGAGCCTGTGCATGGATGTGCCTGGCGCCAAGTACAAGAGCGGTGTCGGCCTGGTGATCTGGACCTGCAACGGCCGTAAGAACCAGCGCTTCACCACCTACACGACCGATCACCGATTCCCGGGCACCGACGGTCTGTTCATCCTCCCGGTCGCCAGCAGCTCCATCTATCTGAACCTGACGGGCGGCGGATACGACACCCAGGTCAAGCTCGGCGGCCCGAAGTACCCGCAAAGCCTCTGGGAGTAGCGCCTCGGGAAGTTGAGCCTCCGGCGGCCGGACGGTGGGAAACCGTCCGACCGCCGGAGGCGGTCTGCGTGCCCGCGACTTCCGCGACGGCGGGGGTCGACCGCGAGGTTGATGACCGATCGCGCGGGGACGCCGTACCCTGACGCGATGGTCACCAGGGCGTCGCTGAGCGCCCGGCTCAGCGGAACGAATCCGCTGCTTCCCGATGCGGTGCTGGCCGTGGGGCTGGCCGCCGCCGCGGCCGTCGCAGGCAGTCAGTACCACCCTGAGCCATGGCCCCGGTTCGACGCTCTCGCGTACACGCTGTGCGTGCTGGTCAACCTTCCGCTCGCGCTGCGCCGACGTGCTCCCGTCCAGGTGCTGACGGCCTGCTGTGTGGCCTTTGTCGGGTACCTGGCTGCCGGATACCAGCCGTCGCTGAACTTCTGGGCCCCCGCGATCGCGCTGTACAGCGTCGCAGCCCATCGGCCTCCTCGTACGGCTCTGGCGGGGGCGGCGCTGACCGCCGCCGTGATTTTCTACAGCGGCCTGGCCGACGGGTCGGTCGGCGTTCCGCTCTCCGCCGTACAGGCCTTAGGGGTACCGGCCGTTGTCTGGTTGGTCGGGAACGGCACCCGCCGACTGGACGACCGCAACCGGCAGTTGGTGGCCGTGACCGCGCAACTCCGGCGCGAGCAGGAGAAGTTGGCTCAGCAGGCGATCACCGAGGAACGGGTCCGTATCGCACGCGAGTTGCACGACGTGGTCGCCCACCACCTGTCCGTGATCTCGGTGCAGGCCGGTCTGGCCGGTTACGTCTTCACCGCCGATCCGGCGACAGCACACGGCGCGCTGGACACGATCGCGGCCACCAGCCGGGAGGCGCTGGAGGAACTGCGGCGCATGCTGACGCTGCTGCGGGTCGACTCCACGGACCCGGAGAACAGTGCCGGTGATACCAGTGATGCTGGTGACGGCCGTTCTTACGCCCCTACGCCCGACCTCGGCGGGCTCGGTGAGCTGGCCGAGCGGGTCAGCGCCGCGGGTGTACCGGTCCGACTGCTGACCGAGGGGACGGTACGGCGACTGCCGGCCGGGGTGGGCCTGTGCGCCTACCGGGTCGTCCAGGAAGCCCTGACCAACGTGCTCAAGTACGCCCGCCCGTGCACGGCGACCGTGCAGGTGGTGTACGGCGGTGACGTGCTGGTGATCCGTGTCCAGGACGACGGGCACGAGCCAGTTCAGGCCATCCGCACGGGATCGGGCGGCCACGGGTTGATCGGCATGCGGGAGCGGGCCAGGATTCTCGGTGGAACGGTCGTCGCCGGGCCACGGCCGCAGGGCGGATTCGCGGTCGAGCTCACTCTGCCCGTTCCGACGGCGGCCGAGGACCCCCGCGGCAGCGGGTCCGGGTCCCGGTAGCCGTGCGGGGAAGGGAAATCGGGGATGCCAACGGTACTGGTCGTCGACGACCAGGTGCTCATCCGGGCCGGTCTGGCGGCACTGTTGCGCGCGGCGCCGGGCATCGACGTCATCGGTGAGGCCGCCGACGGCGAGGCGGCCGTCCGGCTGGCCGCGACCGGCAGGCCCGAGGTGATCCTGATGGACATCCGCATGCCGGGCACCGACGGGATCACCGCGATCGAACGCATCCTGGCCGAGGCGGACGATCCGCCTCCTCGCGTCATAGTCCTGACCACCTTCGATCTCGACGAGTACGTCTACGCGGCGCTGCGTGTCGGTGCCTGCGGCTTCCTCCTCAAGGACACCCCGCCGGAGCGGCTGCTCGCCGCCGTCGGCACCGTCGCCTCGGGCGACATGCTCTTCGCGCCCAGCGTCACCCGGCGGCTGATCGAGGCTTACGTCCCGAGCCCCGGGCCGGTCGTCGCCACCGGGGCGGCGACGGAGTCGCTCACGCCCCGCGAGTGCGAGGTGCTGCGTCTGGTCGGCACCGGCCTGTCCAACACCGAGATCGCCGAGCGGCTGGTCCTGAGCACGGCGACCGTCAAGACACACCTCAACCGGACGATGACCAAACTCGCCCTGTCCAGCCGCGCCCAGGCCGTCGTCCTCGCCTACGAGACCGGCCTGGTCGTCCCCGGCCCCAGCCGACCGCCATGGTGATCGACGCACAGGGCATCAAGACCTCGGCGGACGTCCCCGCCGCCGACCGTCCATGCTCACCGCGCCTGCGGGTGGGCAAGAGGTGATGTTCATGCCGAACGTGTCGGCGCCGCCGTCGAGTCGCGCAGGACCAGTCGCGAGCCGACACGGATGAGCCGACCGACGGCCTCCGCCGGGGAACCGTCGGAGTCCGTGCCGCTCTCGGGCCGGTTGCCGATGCGGCGCAGCAACTGCTCGGCGGCGAGTTCGCCCAGGTCCCGGGCGCCGTTGTCGACGACGGTGATCGGCGGGTGCCAGTGCGGGAACCAGGGTGCCTCCTCGTGGCAGACGAGGGAGAGCTGGTCCGGTACCCGGACGCCGAGCTGGACCAGGGAGCCGAGTACCCCGAACGTCGCCTCGTGGTTGGCGCTGTACAGCGCGGTGGGCGGACGCTCCGCGGACATCAGCCGCAGGGCCGCCTCCGCGCCGAACGGCACGGTATACGGGCCGCGTTCGCACAGGGCGGGGTCGGGTTCGAGTCCGGCGGCGGTCAGTGCCGCGGCGAATCCGGCGTACCGGTCGCGCCCGGAGTCGACGTCCGGCGGTCCGCCGATGAAGGCGATCCTGCGGTGTCCGAGGTCGAGCAGGTGCCGTCCCGCGAGTTCGGCGCCTTCCCGGTCGGCGGCCATCACGGAGTCGCCGGGGGCGTTGTCGGGCGTACGCATGAGGTTGACGACGGGGATACCGGCCGCGGCCACTTCGCGGACCGTCGCCGTGTTGGCGCCGGTGCCCACGATGACCAGGCCGTCGACCCGGTGGTCCAACAGCATGTCCAGGTAACGGCGTTCACGCTCCGGGTCGGAGTCGGTGACGCACAGCAGGACCTGGTAGCCGCACTCGTCCAGCCGCTGCTGGAGCACGCCGGTGATGGTGTGGAACGAGGCGTTGACCAGGTTGGTGATCACCAGCCCTATGAGGTTGCTGCGCCGGGTGCGCAGCCCGCTGGCGATGCGGTTCGGGCGGTAGCCGAGGCGTTCCGCCGCCGACTGCACCGCTCGTCTGGTCCGGTCACTGACCCGGGTGGAACCGCTCAGCACCCGCGAGGCCGTGCTCTTGGAGACCCCCGCCGCCTCGGCAACCTCGTCCAGCGTGACTGCCACCGGTCCCACCCCGATCATGAAATCGATGCCATGCAGCCCTGGTCATCCATCGGGCCGTGATCGCCATCATGCCAGAGACGGTGAATTCCGTGGCGTAAACAGTGCGTTTCAGCGCCACTTTCCGGCCAGATCGAGGTTGACCACGGCCATGAGCGACTGCGACGGTGCTGTGCAATCGATCCCACAAAGTCGATCCCACACAGTGTCGGCAGGCACTCGATTGGAGCTCACATGGACACCCCGGGTGCCGTCTCCTGGCGCGGCTACTGGCCGGCCGCGCCCACGCCGTTCGCGGCCGACGGCTCGCTCGACGAGGACGCCTGGCGCGCACTGCTGCGGCTCTACGCCGAGCAGGGCGTCCACGGGGTGCTCGTGAACGGCACCACCGGCGAGTGGTTCTCCCAGACCCCGGAGGAGCGCCGCCGGCTCGCGGAGATCGCGGTCGCCGAACTCTCCGGCCAGATACCGGTGGTGATCGGCTGCGGCGCGTTCACCGCGGCCGAGTGCGTACGGTACGGCGAGCACGCCCGCGCCATCGGCGCCGACGGCATCCTCACCACCCCGCCGCCGTACGTCCACCCGTCCCAGGACGAGATCCACGCCTTCTACCGCACGCTCTCGGACGCGGTGGACCTGCCGCTCATGGTCTACAACTGGCCGCGCGGCACCGCCGTCGACATCACCGTCGACACGCTGGTCCGGCTGGCCGCGCTGGACACGGTCGTGGCCGTCAAGGACAGCTCCGGCGACGAACTGAAGGTCGCCGACACCTGCGCGGCCCTGGCCGGCGAGGTGCGGGTCTTCGGGCGCTTCATCCACCGCCGGGGCATGGCCGTCATGGCCGAGTTCGGCGGCGCCGGGAACATCGACGGCGGCGCCCTGGGCGCTCCCTTCGCCGTCCCCTTCTACGAGGCCTACTGGGCCGGTGATCTCGACCGGGCCCGGAACTGGTCCGCACGCTACGAACGGCTTGTGAACCTGCTCGTCAACGACGACTACAGCTCCAGGTTCGCCTCACCCACCTCGCAGCTCAAAGCCGCCATGCGGCTGCTGGGGCAGCCCGGGGGCCATGTACGTCCCCCGCTGCTCCCCCTGGAGGACCCGTCCGCGCTGCTCCGTCTGTCGGAGGCGCTCGACGAGGCCGGGCTGCACCCCTGTTCCACCAGCACCGGAAAAAGGTGAACCGACCGTGCGCAGACTCCTCATCGCGGCCTCCGCCGCCCTGCTCCTGACCGTGGCGGCCTGCGGCAGCGAGGACTCCTCCTCCACGTCCGCCGCCGCGTCCCCGACCGGCTGCACACCCAAGGTGGGCAAGGCCGACCTGGTCAAGGCGGGCACGCTGACGATATCGACCAACGCCACCCTGCCGCCCATGCAGTACCTGGACTCCTCCAACAAGATCATCGGCATGCGGATCGACCTCGGCGACGAGATCGCCAAGCTGCTCTGCCTCACCCCGAAGTTCGTCAACATCCCCTTCGACGCACAGATCCCCGGTGTCCAGTCGGGCCGCTGGGACATGATCGACACCGGCATGTTCTACACACCGGAGCGCGCCCAGACCATCAAGCTCGTCCCGTACGAGATCCAGGGCGTCGCCGTCTCCGTCGCCAAGGGCAACCCGAAGAAGATCACCTCCGAGGACGACCTGTCGGGCCGGGCCATCGCCGTGGAGGCCCCGGGATACGAGTTCGACACCCTCACCGCGCTCAACAAGGAACTCAAGGCGGCCGGGAAGAAGCAGGTCACCATCCGTTCCTTCACCACCACCGCCGACGCCTACCAGGCACTGGCCGCGGGCCAGGTCGAGGGGGTGGCCATCGTCGAGGCGGTCACCAGCTACTACCAGAAGGACGGCGCCTTCGAGACGGCCGTCAAGGGCATCAACCCGGCGCCGCTCGCCCTGGGCTTCGGCAAGGACAAGCCCGCCGAGGCGGTCGCCCAGGCGCTGAACACCCTGCGCGCGAACGGCTATCTGGCCGCCCTGTTCAAGAAGTACGGCGTCACCGCGTACTCCGGCGCGCTCAAGGTGACCACCGGCGCGGTCGGCGCCAAGTAGCCACACCTCCCACGACGGAAAGGGCGAGAGCCATGTGGTCCTGGGAAGCCTTCTTCTCCTTCCTCCACAACCCCCTCATGATCCAGGGAGCCTGGACGACGGTCTGGCTGACCGCGGTCAGCATGGCCCTCGCCCTTCCGCTCGCCGTGCTCGTGGCGCTCGGCAGGGCGTCGCACCTCGCACCGGTCCGGCTGCTCGCCGGCTTCTACGTGTGGCTGATGCGCGGGACCCCGCTGCTGGTCCAACTGGTCATCATCTACACCGGGTTGCCCCAGCTGGGGCTGCGCCTCGGCGTGATCAGCTCGGCGCTGACCGGTCTGGTGCTCAACGAGGCGGCGTATCTCTCGGAGATCGTCCGCGCCGGAGTGCTGTCGGTCCCGCGCGGCCAGTCCGAGGCCGCCCGCGCGCTGGGCATGCCGCCCTGGCGGGTGTTCCGGGTGGTGGTCATGCCGCAGGCGCTGCGGGTCATGGTCCCGCCGCTCGGCAACAGCTTCAACGGCCTGCTCAAGACCACCACGCTGGTCTCGGTGATCTCCGTCGAAGAGCTGCTGCGGCGCACGCAGTTCGCCGTCCAGACCAACTTCCGCGTCCTGGAGGGCCTGACGGCGGCGGCCCTGTACTACCTGGCGATGACCACCCTGTGGGGCCTGGTCCAGCGCTGGCTGGAGGCCCGTGTCGGCCGCGGACACCAGACCTCGCCGAGCGGTGGCCGCCGGACGAAGAGCGTGGCACTCGAACTGGAGACCCGATGACCATCGAGACCGTCGTCGCAGCACACCAGGTCCGCAAGTCGTACGGCGACGTCGAGGTGCTCAAGGGCATCGACCTGACGGTCCGCAAGGGCGAGGTCGTCCTCGTCCTGGGCCCGTCGGGCGGCGGCAAAAGCACGTTCCTGCGCACCCTCAACCACCTGGAGACCCCCGACTCCGGCACCGTCACCATCTGCGGCGAGCGGATCGGCTACGGCGAGAAGGGCGCCCTGCGCGAGCGCCGGATCGCCGTCCAGCGCAGACGTACCGGCATGGTGTTCCAGCAGTTCAACCTGTTCCCGAACATGACCGCGCTCGACAACGTGGCGGCCGGTCCGGTGCATGTGAACCGGGTGTCCAAGGCCGAAGCACGGGCGGCGGCGCGGGAGTTGCTGGCCATGGTGGGGCTGGCCGACAAGGTCGGCTCCTACCCCGCCCAGCTCTCCGGCGGCCAGCAGCAGCGGGTGGCCATCGCCCGTGCCCTGGCGATGCGACCGCAGCTGCTGCTCTTCGACGAGCCGACCTCGGCGCTCGACCCGGAGATGGTCGGTGAGGTGCTCGACGTCATGGTCCGGCTGCGCGCCGAGGGCATGACCATGATCGTCGTCAGCCACGAGATGGGCTTCGCCCGGGCGGCGGCCGACCGCGTGGTGTTCATCAGCGACGGCACGGTGGTGGAGGACAAGTCCCCGGACCTCTTCTTCTCGGCGCCGGAGCACGAACGCACCCGCCAGTTCCTCGACCGCATCCTGTGACACCCCCTACGACCTCTGTGAGCGCTGCCATGAGTACACGTCCTCTGCCGGAGCACGTCACCGTCACCATCGACGGCACCCCGAGCCGGGCCTGGGCCGGTCAGTCCGTGACCGCCGCCCTGGTGACGGCCGGTGTCTGGCCGGTGCGCCGCAACCAGGTCAACGGCGAGCCGCGCGGCCCGTTCTGCGGGATGGGCGTCTGCCTGGAGTGCGAGGTGACCATCAACGGCCGCCAGAACGCCCGCAGTTGCACGGCGCACGTCACGGACGGCATGGACATCCGGACGGCCGCACATGGCTGACCGCACCGAATCGGCCCAACCCGCCGACCTGGAAACGGATGTGGCGGTGGTGGGCGGCGGTCCCGCCGGACTGCACGCGGCGCTGGCCATGGCCCGAGGCGGCCTGGACGTCGTCCTGCTGGACGAGTCCGGCACGCTCGGCGGCCAGTACTTCAAGCGCCGGCCCGCACAACTCGCCGCCGCCTTCGGGGACTTCCGCCCGCGCGGTACTCAACTGATCGACGCGGTACGGGACGCGGGCGTCGACTGCCGTACCGGCACCCTGGTCTGGGGCGCCGAGGACGCGGGGCGCACCCTCTTCACCTCCGATGTGGAAACCGGCGCCCTCGGCCGCGTGCGCGCCCGGGTCACCCTGGCCGCGACGGGCGCGTACGAACGTGCCCTGCCCTTCCCGGGCTGGACCCTGCCGGGCGTGGTCACCCCCGGGTTCGCCCTGCATCTGGCCACCATGGACCGGGTGCCGGTGGGCAAGCGGGTGGTGCTCGCCGGGACCGGCCCGTTCCTGCTCCAGGTGGCCTGCGCCCTGCTGGAGGTGGGCGCCGGGATCGAAGCGGTGGTCGAGCTGAACACCCCCTACCGCCCCCGGCCGGGCATGATCGGCGACGCACTGCGCCAGCCCGCCCGGCTCGCGGAGGCGGCACGCTATCTGCTGACCCTCGCCCGCCATGGCGTGCGCGTCGAGCAGGGGGCGCGCGTGCTGGCCGCGCACGGCGACACCCAGGTCACGGCCGTGGACATCGCCGGTGCGGACGGCACCGTACGACGGGTCGAGGCCGACGCCCTGTGTGTGGGGTACGGCTTCCGCCCGAGCACCGAACTCCCCCGGCTCCTCGGCTGTCGCACCACACCCGACCCGACCGGCACGGAACAGCTCCCCGTCACCGACGCGGACGGCGCGACCTCGCTCGACGGACTGTACGTCGCCGGGGACTGCGCGGGCATCGCGGGCGTCCACGCGGCAGGCGTACGGGGGCAGTTGGCCGCGTACGCGATCCTGCGCCGACTGGCTCCGGAACGCGCCGGGCCGAGCGCCCGGCAGCTCGCGGCGGTGCGCCGCCGGGCCCGTTCCCTGGACCGGTTCGCCGCGCTGGCCGACCGTCTCTACCCGGCACCGGACATGGCCGACATCGCCGACACCACGCAGGTGTGCCGCTGCGAGGGCGTCACCGCCGGCGAGATCCGGCAGGCCCGGGCCACCGGCTGGAACGACCTCTCGGGCACCAAGGCCGCCACCCGCGCCGGCATGGGCCCCTGCCAGGGACGCGAGTGCGGCCACGTCGTCGCGGCGCTGGCCGGGCGCGGTACGGCGGAGTGCTTCGCGGCCCGGATGCCGCTGCGGCCCCTGCCGATGGCCGCCGCGGTCGACGGGGCGAAGGCGACGGAAGGGCGGGAGATCCGGTGACCCGGCCCGACGTCATCGTCATCGGCGCGGGCATCCTCGGTGCCAGTGCCGCCTTCCATCTCGCCGAACGCGGCCATCGCGTCGTGGTCCTGGAGCGCGGCGCGCCCAATCGCGAGGGCTCCGGCACCACCGCGGGCAATCTGCACATCCAGGCCATCCACACCCGGCGCCCCGGCCAGGACGTCCCGGTCGACAGCGCACGGCTACTCCCGCTGCAACGGCGGGCGTCCGAACACTGGTCGCGGATCGAGGAGCGGCTCGGCACCGATGTCGAACTGCGGCGCAGCGGCGGCTTCATGGTCGCCGAGACCGCCGCCCAGGAAGCGGAACTGCGGGAGAAGCACGACTGGGAACGCGAGGCGGGCATACCCACCGAGGTGCTCACCGGCGACGAGGCCCGCAAGGAACTCCCGCTGCTGTCGGACCGTGTACGCGCCGCGAGTTGGTGCCCGCTCGACGGCTACGCCAACCCGTTGCTGATCACCCCCGCCTATCTGGCCGCCGCCCGCCGCCACGGCGCCGAACTGCACCCCTTCACCCCGGTGACCGCCGTCGAGCAGGTCGGCGCGGAGTACAAGGTGCTTTCCGGGGACCGGAGTTGGACCGCGCCAATCGTCGTGAACGCCGCCGGGCCGTGGATCACCGAGATCTCCGCCATGGCCGGAATCCCGGTCCACATGTCCCCGGTGGCGATCCAGATGCACGTGACCGTGCGGGTGCCGCCGGTGCTGCACCACCTGGTCCAGCACATCGGCGAGGGCATGTCGGTCAAGCAGGTCAGCGCCGGCAATCTGCTGATCGGCGGCGGCTGGCCCGCGGCCGAGCTGGACATGGCGGGCCGCAGCACCGTCAGCGTGCGCAGCATGACCGGCAACCTCGCCCAGGCCGGCCGGATCCTGCCGTTCCTCGGCGGACTGCGGCTGCTGCGCATGTGGGCCGGGCCGCTGGCCGCGACCCCGGACGAGATGCCGGTGATCGGCGAAGTCCCGGGCCACCCCGGGTTCTTCGTCGCGGGCGGCACCTACGCCTTCACCCTCGCACCGGTGTGGGGCGACACCCTGGCCCGACTGATCGCCGGGGAGTCCCCCGCCGACCCGGTGGACGACCTGGGCCCCGGCCGCCTGTCGCTGGACACCACCACTCCCGTATCGCCCTGAAAGGCACCCCTCATGACGCTGAAGATGTTCGTCAACGGCCAGGCCATGTCCGGCGGCAGCCTCCACCACGCCCTGCGCGACGCCCGCCTGCTCGGTCCCGTCCGCACCGCACCCGACTACCGCTTCTTCTCGGTACGCGACGAGTTCCCCGGTCTGCACCCGGTCGCGGAGGGCGGCGCGGCGATCGTCGGCGAGGTGTACGAGGTCGGCTACGAGATCCTGCGCGAACGCCTGCTGCCCGAGGAGCCCGAAGAACTCGAACTCGGCGTCATCGCCCTGGAGGACGGCTCGGGGTCCCTCTCGATGCGGATGCGCGCCTCGGCACTGACCGCCCCCGGCGTCGTCGACATCACCGCGCACGGCGGCTGGCACGCCTACCTCGCCACCCGCTGACCCCGCAACTCCCCTCTCCCATCTTCCTGTTGGAGGCAGCCATGTCCCATCCCGCTACGATCGCCCGCACCGAGCCCGTCGACCTCGTCGTCCGCGGCGGCACCGTGGTCAACGCCGACTGGCAGGGCGCGGCGGACGTCCTGGTCGACGGCGGCAAGGTGCTCGGGGTGGTGGAACCAGGCGCGTACCGTGCGGCGCAGGCACCCGGCACCACCGAGATCGACGCCACCGGGCGCCTCGTCCTGCCCGGCGGGGTGGACCCGCACTGCCATGTCGGCTTCACCTCGGGGGACTTCACCTCCCTGGACGACTACCGGCAGGCCACCACGGCGGCCGTCTTCGGCGGGACGACCACGATCGTCGACTTCGCCATCCCCCGCCCCGGCGAGAACCCGGCCGACGTCGCCGCCGCCCAGCGCGCCAAGGCGGACCACGGACTCTGCGACAGCGCGCTGCACGCGTGCGTGGTCGAGTGGGACGACACCGTGCCGGAGCAGTTGCGGGCGCTGGCAGGCGACGGCATCGTCACGGTCAAGATGTTCACCACCTATCGCGGCGAGACCATGGCCGACGAGAAGACCGTCCTCAACGTGATGACGACGCTGCGGGACCTCGGCGGCATGGTGGTCATCCACTGCGAGGCCGACCACATCATCACCGACACGCAGGAGCGCGGTGCGGCAGCGGGCACGATCAGCGCCTGCCATCACGCCGATACACGGCCGGAGTTGGCCGAGAGCGCCTCGGTGGCCGAGATCCTCGCCATCGCCGAGTCCGTCGCGGCGCCCGTGTACTTCGTCCACCAGTCCACGCCGGAGGCCGTCGACCTGGTGGCCCGTGCCCGCGGCCGGGGCGTACGCGCCTTCACGGAGACGGTCGCCCACCATCTCGTCCTGGACGACAGCGCCTACGCGGGCCCGCACCCCGAGCGCTTCGTCTGCTGCCCCCCGCTGCGGGACGCCGACACCGTCGCCGGGCTGCGCTCACGGGTCCTGATGGGCCAAGTCGCCACGATCGGCAGCGACCACTGCTGCTACGACACCGCCCAGAAGGAGTCGGTCCGCCACGACGTACGGGCCATGCCCAACGGCCTGCCGGGAGTGGAGACCCGTATGCCGGTGATCTTCAGTGAACTGGTCGTCAAGGGCGGCCTGCCGGCTGGTCGCTTCGTCGAGGTCATGTGCGCGAACCCCGCCAAGCTCAACGGCCTCTACCCCCGCAAGGGAGTCATCGCCCCCGGCTCGGACGCGGACCTGGTCCTCTGGGACCCGACCCTCACCCGGGTCGTCGACAGCAGCGCCCTGCACATGGCCACGGACTACACACCGTACGAGGGCCTGACCGTCACCGGCTGGCCCGAGACCGTCGTCGTAGGAGGCCGACCGGTGGTGACGACGGGCCGCCTCACCGACCCGAACTCCCAAGGCCGCCACCTGCGTTCGGACCCATTGAGCCGGTCGTTCGTCTGCTGACGGAGCGCAGGAGGCCGATGTTCCCCGCACATGTACGGCAGGCGTCCGGCGCCCACTCGATCAGCAGCTGCGGGTGTGGCCCGACGGCGGGTGACACCGGGAGTGGCTGCGGCGGCAACCTGCCGTGCCAGTGATGCATCACCCCGTCCAGTAGGGATGCGGAAGAAGCTGTAGGTGATGATCGGCTTCGGCTCGGCACATTCGCGGCTCGCCCCGACTCCCTGGCGCCGTAGCGCCGTAGGCCCACTAACCTGAGCTTCCCGATGACCGGTTGGGGGGGATCATGGCGTGTCCGCAGTGCGGCTCTTCAGATCGGCGCGCTCTCTCCCCAGGCTGGTGGGAGTGCATGGGAACCGTCCTGACACTACAGGGTGGTCCCGGTTCGTACGGTCAGCCAGGTCCACCCGTCATCGAAGTGCGGCAGGCGTGCGCCCACCGCTACGCCGAAGGGTCGACCGTCTCACAGGCAGTGTGTGCCTGTGGTGCCTTCGCCATCGGTTTCTGCGCGCATCACGGAACACCGGTCTGCGGTGAACTGAGCTGCTCGGCCCGCGTGGGCAACCGGCTGCTCTGCGCCGGCTGCGCGGCCGATCACCAGCGGGAGGCCGAACGCAAGGCAGCGAAAGCCGCAGCCCTTGCGCAGCAGCAAGTGCTTGAGCGGGAGAATGCCGCAAAGGCAGCCGTCGAGGACGCGGCACGACGCGCCACGATCGCCCGTCGCGAAGTACAGGACCTTGCACGCCGGTTGAGTTCCGCGGGATCCCCGGGAATCCGCTACTGGAAGAGGCCACCACGCGCTTCTCGCTTCTCCCGGCGCCCCAGCGGGTGGGTCATCGGCACCGGAAGGACTGAGCGTGTCGGCACCTTCGAACGCACCATCACCTACGAGTACTTCGTCACCCCGGACGGCAGGATCGAAATAGCGGACGCGTGGATCGGAGACCGGTACCTTCCACGAGACAACAATGCCGACTTCTGGGAAAAGGCCCTACGTATCCTCCGGGCGAAAGCTTCCCAGTACGGCATCCGCTAGACATCCTCGCCCGGCAACGGGTCGGCGCGAGCGAGGTCACGTTGTTGAGCCCCATCAACGTCTGCGACATCGCGTCTCACGATCCTGCCTCCTTGAGACCGTCCGGAGGTCAGTGGCCGCGCATGCGCCGGTCGTACTCCGCCGCCGACTCCAAACCCATCGCGGAACGGCGCTCATCGAGCCGGTCAGGGTCGACAACGGGCTGAAGGCGCAGGTTCGAGCCCCCTCCGTCGTCGATGTACTGCGTCCCGTAGACCTGGGGCTCGCGGGCAGCGACCAAGACCCGGTCGGTGAGGTAGGCGAGGTGGCGAGGAGGGGCGTCTCCGGCCGCCACCGCAGCCCTCAGGAGTTCGAGGGCCCGGCGCTGGACAGCGGGAGCAAGATCCGCATGCTGGGCGAGAAGCCACGCGTCATCGGCTCCCTGCTCGCCCACCAACTCAATTCCTGGCCAGCCCAGTTCATCGAAGACCTGCTCCAGCCAGGCGGTGTTGTCGGCATCGATCCGACACATCGCGCTTCCGTCACGGGTCTTGATCGTGCGACGCCGCACGGCTTGATCCAATCCGGCGCGGTGGTGGAGTTCGGCAGCCAGGTCCTCGTTCATCATCAGCCGGATCCTCTCCTTCGGCACTCCGCGTCAAGCAGCCGTGCAAGTCAGCTGAAGCCCCCTCGTTCAGACGGCGCTTGCCGTCCCATGCGAGCGGCGGACGCCCTCTCAACCAGTCAAAGTGCCCTGGTGGAAGTACATCCGCCACCCCGTCTCCGACAGCCGCCACAAAGAACTGCGCCACGCCCGACGGCCCTGATTGTCGGCGAAGTACGTCAGATGAACGACACCCGGAGCAAGGACGACTCCAGACATGTCGCTGACCTCGACCGGAGACGCCTCAGACACCGAGCCGCCACTCGTCACCGTGAGGATCGACTCCACATCCCATCGGCGTCCAGAAGCCCCGAACTCGATGAACTCCGGGTCCAGAAGCTCCAGAACCAGGGCCGGTACGGCTCGCACCTCGGGATCGAGAAGCCGCATCTCCCCGTCGATGGCCGCCTGCACGGCATGCTCACGCTCATCATCCGCCATGCCGGAACCATACGAACTGGGCACTCCAGACAACAGCGAATTGGTCGCCCGCCGGCACGGTCAACGGACCGAGCGGCCTCTGTCTTCGGCGCTGGCCTCGGTAGGTCTCGCCCCAATCATGCCGGGTACGGGACGGTATCGCGTGCCGTACGGAGTGCGCCTGCCCACCAGGACAGCTGGTCGAGGAGCGTCTTGGCGTAGCCGACGGCCGCGTGATCGAGAGGGCAGCCGTCCTGCCACGCCGTGAAGCAGTTCGGGAAGGCGAGACCGTCACGAATCGTCACCGCGTGCAGTTCGGTCAGCACGTTCTCCAAGTGCAGCACCGCGTGCCGGCCGCCTGCCGTGCCGCCGTAGCTGACGAAGGCGACAGGCTTGGCCGTCCACTGAGTGAAGTGCCAGTCGATCGCTGCTTTCAGGGACGCCGGGTAGCTGTGGTTGTACTCCGGCGTCACTAGGACGAACGCGTCGGCACCCGCCAGGGCCGACGTGAGCGCGGCCATCCCGGCCGGACGGGGGTAGTCGTCACCGGCGTGCTTCGGGGACACGGCGGGCAGGGCCAACGGGATGTCGATCCCGGCCAGATCGACCACCTCAACCTCGAAACCACCGTGGGTGGTGGCCTGTTGGGCCACCCACTCGGCCACCACCGGTCCGAACCGGCCGTCCCGGACGCTTCCGACGACGATCACCAGCTTGTGCGTGTTCTTCTCCATGACCGTCACCATCCGGCGGCGCCGGGACGTCATTCAGACCGTGCTGAGACTGGCCCTCACAGGGCCAGTCTCAGACGCCTACCGAAGGCGAGCGGCAACTTAAGCTCGCCGCATGGGTACGCCGTTGGGAGACTTCGTCCGGGCCAAGCGTGACAGCATCCAGCCGGAGGCCTTGGGACTGCCCAGTCATGGCCGACGCCGCTCACCGGGACTGCGGCGCCAGGATCTCGCCACACGTGCCGGCATCAGCGTGGAATACCTGACCCGCCTGGAACAGGGTCGTGACCGCAATCCGTCCGTGGCCGTGGTGAACGCGCTGGCCGACGCGCTCAGCCTCGATCCGGCGGAGCGCAACCACCTGCGCCACCTCACGAAGATCACAGGTGGCGAGTGTGTCGCCGACTCGCGGCTCGTGCCTCCACGCCGTGAGGTCCGGCCCTCGGTCCTGGAGACGCTCCGCCTGCTCGAACCGGGCGTCGCCATGGTGACCAACCGGCTTGGCGACATCCTCGCCCGCACCAGCGGCTACGACGCCGTGATGAGCGCGTCCGGACTGCTCGACCCGGAGCGCCCGAACCTCACCCGCCATCTGTTCACCGACCCTCGCGCCCGTACCTTCTTCATGGACTGGGACGACCTCGCGGACCAGCAGACCTTCGACCTCTGGCTGGCTCCGTCCGGTGAGCATGCCGAGTGGGTCGGCGCGGAACTGGCTCTCGTCGGAGAGCCCGAGTTCACCAACCGACTCAACCACCGAGCGGTTCCGCGGAGAGGGACACTGCGCATCGACCATCCGTCCGTGGGTGAACTGCGGTTGCTCCGCGAGACACTCGAACTTCCTGGAGACGCACAGCAGTTGGTGGTACTTCTGCCTGCGGACGATCAGACTGTTCGAGCAGTCGACGAGCTCCGCCGTCCGCCGCGTGAAGGGCTCCGCGCGATCTCGTGACCCCGGATCACAATCACAATCACAATCACCACGGTCGGACACGAACAGAATGGCCGACGCCTCTCGGGCGTTGGCCTGACAGTGACGATGCGACTGGTGATACCGCTGATCAGCCTGACTCGCCCTGAAACAGGTTGTTATGTGCTGTGCCGGACAACCAGGAGGAGCGCCGGCTCGTCGACGTCACGGAGTTACAGGTCGTCACGGAGCCATGGGAGTGGGACGCATCGCGGGCGGTGGCCAAGGTGGAGAACTTGTTCGAACTCGATCTGCGGGGGCGGTGAGGTGCTCGGCTTCCCGTTCGGCCTTTGGTCGCCGTGCCGGGTATGGCTGGATGGTCAGTCTCGTGAGCCTGGCGACTCGGGGGGCTTGGAGATCGCCGGCGTCTGGCCCTGTCAGTCCAGGAACGTCATCAGTCGGTCGTTCAGCTGCTTCGGCTCGGTGAACGGCAGAGAGTGATGGGTGGCTGCGGGGAGCAACGTCGCCTCGCCCTGCGAGAGCATTCGGCGGGCTCGCGCGGCGACCTTGACGGCGTTGTGGGCGCGGCCGTGTTCCGCGAGCAGGACCAGGACCGGCATGCGGAGGTCAGCGGTCCGAGGGCGAAGGCCGGTGACCAGTTTCCGGCCGGGAACGGTGGTGGCCAGCGCGTAGAGGCGTTGCCAGGTCTCGTCCGGGTGTGTGCCTGCCGTCTCCCAGGCCAGGAACGCGCGAGCGCGGGCCTCGCTCGGACGGATCAGGGTGGGGAGCGCGTGCAGCAGGTAGCCGAGGCGGAATCCGGCGAACACCTGGGTGGGGTCCACGAGGGCGAGGCGGTCCACCCTCTGTGGTGCGTGCAGTGCGTACCGGGCGGCCAGCCAGGCGCCGTACGAGTGGCCGCACAGGTGCGTGCGGGTGAGCCCAAGGCCGTCCAGCACGGCGTCCAGCCAGGCCGTCAGATCGTTGGAGTTCTTCAACGGTGTACCCCGGCGTTCGGTGCGGCCCGCGTCACCCAGCAGATCCACCGCATGGACCCGGTATCGCTCACCTAAGGCCGGCGCGTTGGCGAACCAGACGAGGCCGGTGGCAGAGCCGCCCGGCAGCAGCACCAGTGGGCTGCCCTCGGCCGGGCCGTACACATGGACCCGGGTGCGCCCGTACGGCGTGGCGACATCGCGCTCCTGCGTGGACTCGGGCCAGCGGGCGCGAAGCTCGTCGTAGGCGAGGTCGAAGGCGGGCAAGGACATGAGCATTCCTCTCGCCAGGCGATAATCTCGTTCAACGAGATGTTACGGGACTTCGAGGAGCGTGCATGGACGATGAGAACCCGGTGATGGGACTGGTTCACCTGCTGCGCGCGGTCACCGTGGAGTTCGACCTCCTCGGCGCCGAGTTCGCCGCGCGCAACGGGCTGCATCCCACCGATGTGCGCGCGTTGATCCACCTGCTGGACGCGGCACGCGCCGGTCAGCGGGCCACGCCCGGATGGCTCGGCGAGCAACTGCGACTGAACTCTGCCGGAACCACTGCCCTGGTGGATCGGCTGGAGCGGCTCGGACTGGTCCGGCGCAACAGGGACACGGCAGACCGGCGACGCGTGCTGCTGGCGGTGGAGGAGAAGGCCATGGAACTCGGGTGGGCCTTCTTCGGACCGGTGATCGACGAGGTGGCGGTGGCCGCGGAAGGTTTCGAGACGGGCGAGCTGGAGACGGTGCGCCGCTTTCTGACGTCGGTACTGGAGTCCACCGGACGGGCGGGCTCAGGCTGAAGGTTTTCGGCGCGCAGTTGGAGGACGGCGGCATCCAGGTAGCGGGTGTTCCACAGGACCACGGCGTTGAGGACCAAGCTGAGCGGCGGCGAGTTCGTCCTCCTGGCCCTCCCGCCCTTCGCGGACGCACGAGATGAAGCTGGACGGGCATCGGAGACACCGCGGTAATCAGTCCACTCGGCCGTGACTGGCTCTGTCACGGTGACGTGGGCAGCCGTTGAGATGGCCCCAGTGACGGCCTCTGCTGAAAGGTGTTCATGACCATGTCGCGCACCCGGGAGTTCATGCAGGTCGACGTGTTCTCCACGACCCCCTACTCCGGCAACCCGGTCGCGGTCGTCCTGGACGGGACGGACCTCAGCGATGAGCAGATGCGGCAGCTGGCGCGCTGGACGAATCTGTCCGAGACCACGTTCGTCCTGCCCCCGACGGTCCCCGAGGCGGACTACCGGCTGCGGATCTTCACGCCCGGCGGCGAGTTGCCGTTCGCCGGGCACCCCACCCTCGGCTCCGCCCGCGCCTGGCTGGACGGCGGCGGTACCCCGCGGCATGCCGGGCACCTCGTGCAGGAGTGCGCGGCCGGCCTGGTCACCGTGCGCCGCGGCGAGGACGCCTTGTCCTTCGCCGCCCCGCCCCGCATCCGTACCGGCGCACTCGACGAGGACTACCTCAAGCGGATCGTGGCCGCGTTCGGCATCACGCGGGAGCGGGTCGTGGCTCATCAGTGGGTCGACAACGGTCCCGGCTGGGCCGTGCTCCAGCTGGCCACCGCCGAGGAGGTCCTCGCCCTCGAACCCGACCTGGCCCTGATCCCGGACGCGATGGTCGGCGCGATCGGCGCCCGGCCCCAGGGATCCGAGTACGCCTTCGAGCTGCGTACGTTCGCCCCGGGCGCCGGCGTGCCCGAGGATCCCGCGTGCGGCAGCATGAACGCCTCCGTGGGGCAGTGGCTCACCTCCACCGGCGCCGCACCTGCCCACTACCGGGTCTCCCAGGGCGCGCGGGTGGGACGGGCCGCGAGGATCGAGGTCGGCGCCGATGCGGACGGCACGGTCTGGGTCAGCGGCGCCGCCGTCATCCGTGTCCGCGGCACCATCACCCTGTGACCGGCCAGGCCACGACCGTCAACTGGGGCCGGCGGAGAGCGTCTTCATGGTGACGTAGCTGGTCACCGTGGCCACAGCGGGCAGGGCGGCCAGCTGGTTGGCGTGGAAGTCCTCGTAGGCGGGCAGGTCGGCGACCTCGACCTGGAGCAGGTAGTCGAAGTTGCCGGTGATGTGGTGGCAGGCGACCACCTCGGACAGCCCAGTGATCCCGCGCTCGAACGCGATCACATCCGCGCGGGTGTGCCGCATCAGCCGTACCCCGGCGAACACCCGCAGACTGCGCCCGACCGCCGCCGGATCGATCAGCGCCCGGTAACCACGGATGATCCCGGCCTCCTCCAACTGCCGCACGCGCCGCAGCTCGACACTCCGTGATGACGCGAGGGATGCAGGAGCGGCAGTGGATCACCGCCCGTCGGAGCGAACTGGACGCCCCGCCGAGGAGCTGGCCAAGCAACTCCACGTCGGGCGGCTCATCACCGGCCTCAGCCAAGGTAGGGAATCACGTGACGCGACCGCTCTCAGTCGCGCGTGTTGTCACTTGTCGGCGGCGAGCTTGCCGCCGACGCCGAAGCTGTCGGTGGGGGTCTCCTCGATGAAGACCATCACTGTCTCGGCCGGGATCCGGTAGATCTCTACGAAGGCGTCGGTTACCTTCTCGATCAGCTTCCGCTTGAGCTCGACGTCGCGGGGGCCCTGCTGGATGGTCACTGCGGGCATGGCTCTCTCCTGCTCTTCTCTTGCTGCCGTACGGCGTGTGCCGTGGCACAGGTCCAGTTCACTGCCCCGGGCTGTGGCGATCAAGGCGCACCTGACTCATACACTCATAACGGTTCGTGATGAGTGAAGGGGGCGGGACATGGAGCTGCGGCAGGTGAGGTACTTCCTGGCGGTCGCCGAGGAACTGCACTTCGGACGCGCCGCCGGTCGGCTGCGCGTCGTCCAGCCCACTGTCAGCCAGCAAGTCCGCCGACTGGAACGCGAACTTGGCCTGGAACTGTTCGACAGGACCACCCGCAACGTGACACTGACCGCCGCAGGGCACGCTTTCCTGCCACGGGCCAGGGCCATCGTGGCGGCCGAGGAAGCGGCACTGGAGACGATGGTCTCGCTCCGCGCCGACCGTCTCGCGACGTTGCGCGTAGGCACCAGCACCGGTCTCGGCACACGGCTGGAGCGGCTGTTGGCGGACATCGAACACCACGCGCCGGAGATCACCGTGGAACTGCACAGCGCCCCACCCGCGGCTCGGCTGCAACAGGTACGAGACGGCGCGCTGGACGCCGCCTTCGTCCGCGGGGTCGGCCAGAGTCCGGGACTCGACCTGATTCCGGTGTGGCGGGACGAACTGGTCGTGGCGCTGCCCGCGTCGCATCCGCTGGCCGCACGCGAACGCGTCGAGATCGCCGACCTGGCCGCCATGCCGCTCCGCATCGCGCCTCACCACGCCAACCCGCACCTGGTCGACCTGATCACCAGCGCCTGCCGGGCCGCGGGCTTCGAGCCCGTCATGGGTCCTGCCTTCGCCACCGACCAGGACACCCTCGCGGCCATCGGCAGCTCAAAGCCCACCTGGACCGTCTTCTATTCCTCCAAAGCCGCGATCCTGCCCACCGCCCGCACCGCCTTCCGTCCGTTCGCCCCGCCCGCACCCGCCCTGCAGACCTACCTCGCCGTCCGCCCGACCGCTTCCGCGCGAGCCCTGGCTCCCCTTCTGGACGCCTGCCGCTCTCAGGAAGCCTGACCGGAAAAGGTTCTTCGGGCCGGTGCCGCGACGTCCGCATCATTCCCCACCCGTGGATCAATGATTGACGAAGTGCATGCTGAAGCCGCTGTTCACGGGGGTGTTGTGCCTTCTGCCCCCGGGTCAGGGGCCGGTTGCGGGCGGCCTTGCGGCCGGTGATCACCGGCGGGTCGGCGCAGGGCTCACTGCCGTCGAGGCCGGAGCGGGACCTGCCCGATGATCCACACCACGGTCATCGGCCGCCGACCGGCAGGAGTACCCGAGTCACCCTTCACGCCAGCCCCGTGACCTGCGACTTCACGATGCGCACCGCTCATTGGGCGAAGACCTCGCCCCACCGGCCCCCGCGCTTCATCGCAGCGGGGTCGTGGGCCACAGCGGCTCGGTCGCTCGTTCCTCCGCCTCGCGCAGGACGCGCAGGACGTTGCGGCCGGTCAGGGCCTCCAGGTCGGCGCGGGACCAGCCGCGGTCGGCGAGCTCACGGAGCAGGGCCGGGTAGCCGGAGACGTCGGCGAGGCCGGTGGGCTGGTGGTCGACGCCGTCGTAGTCGCCGCCGAGGCCGATGTGGTCGCGGCCCGCGACCTCACGGGCGTGCTCGACGTGGTCGGCGACCTGAGCGATCGTCACCTCCGGGCGCGGGTGGGCCTCGGTCCAGCGCCGGAGCCGGTCGTCGACGGGAGCGGTGAGGAGCGCGGAGTGTTCCGAGGCGACCTTGGCCGGGTCCTCTCCCGGCCTCGGGGCGCGCGGCCAGGGCCAGGTTCGCGCCGGCAGTCCGAGTCGCCCTTGTTCCGCCTCCAACTCCTGTGCCCAGTCGGCGACTTCGGTGGAGATGAAGTACGGCACGAAGGTGAGTTGGATGACACCGCCGTTGTCCGGCAGCAGTCGCAGGACTTCGTCGGTGACGTTGCGGGGGTGGTCGTTGAGGGCGCGGGCGGAGGAGTGGCTGAACAGTACCGGGGAGGTGCTGGCCGCGAGAGCTGCCCGCTGGGTGGACTCGGCGACGTGGGAGAGGTCCACGAGGACGCCGGTGCGGTTGAGTTCGGCGACGATCGCGCGTCCGGTGTCGTTCAGGCCGCCGACGCCGGGTTCGTCGGTGGCCGAGTCGGCCCAGGAGGTGTTGTCGTTGTGGGTGAGGGTCACGTAGCGGACCCCGAGCCGGGCGAACGACCGCAGCACGCCCAGCGATTCGGCGAGACTGTGGCCGCCCTCGACGCCCAGCAGGGAGGCGATCCGGCCGTCCGTGAAGGAGCGTTCGACGTCGGCGGCGGTGTAGGCGATGCGCAGGGCGTCGGGATAGCGGGCGACGAGCCGGTAGACGGCGTCGATCTGTTCCAGTGTGGACACGACGGCTTCCGGCTCGGGCAGGGTCGAGGCGACGTACACGGACCAGAACTGTGCGCCGACCCCGCCGGCCCGCAGCCGGGGCAGGTCGGTGTGCAGGTCGGGGCGGCCGTCGGCGAGCCCTTCCACGCTGTAGCCGGAGCGGACGCGCAGCGCTATGGGGAGGTCGTTGTGGCCGTCGAAGATCGGCGTGGTGGCGAGGACTTGGGCGATCAGGTCGGCGGTGGTGTCGCTCATGGACGTGTCACTCCTTCGTCGAAGGCGTCAAGGGCGTCGGGGGCGTCGAACGGGTCGCCGGACCGGTTCCGGCGGCGGGACTGGCGGACCGGGTCGGGGACGGGCAGCGCGGCGACCAGGCGCCTGGTGTAGTCGTCCCGCGGGTTGCCCAGCACCTCGGCGGTGGCGCCCTGGGCGGCGATGCGGCCTCGGTGCAGGACCACGACCCGGTCGGCGACCTGCTCGACCACCGCGAGGTCGTGACTGATGAACAGGGCGGCGAAGCCCAACTCCCTTTGTAGTTCGGTGAACAGGTCGAGGACCTTCGCCTGGACGGAGACGTCCAGGGCCGAGGTCGGTTCGTCCGCGATCAGCAGTGGGGGCCGCAGGGCGAGCGCTCGGGCCAGGGCGGCGCGCTGGCGCTGGCCGCCGCTGAGTTCGTGCGGGTAGCGGTCGGCGTAGGCGCGGGGCAGTTGCACGGACTCCAGCAGTGTCTCGGCCTCGGCGCGGACGGCCTTCGCGCCCAGTTCGCGGCGGTGCACGATCAACGGCTCCGCGATGCTCTCGGCGATGGTCAGCAGGGGGTTGAAGCTGGCGGCGGGGTCCTGGAAGACGTAGCCGATGTGGCCGGACCGACCGCGTGTGCGGCGGCGGGTCGTCAACTCCTGTCCGAACACCTCCAGTTGGCCGCCGGACACGGCCGTGAGACCGGCGACGGTCCGGCCGATGGTGGTCTTGCCGCTGCCGCTCTCCCCGACCATTCCGAGCACCTCCCCCGGCGCGATCTCGAAGCTGACGCCGTCCACGGCTCTGAAGCCTTTCCTGCCCAGCCGGCCGGAGTAGTCCACCACCAAGTCGGAGGCGCGTACGACCGGCTGCTGCTCCTGCGGCGATGGCGGCTGCGGCCGGTTCTGGTCGCCGAAGACCGGTACGGCGGCCAGGAGTTGGCGGGTGTACGGGTGACCGGGCCTCGCGAACAGCTCATGCACCGGGGCCTGTTCCACGATCTCGCCGTCGCTCATCACCGCCACCCGGTCGGCGAGATCCGCGACCACGCCCATGTTGTGGGTGATCAGGAGGACGGCGGTGCCGAAGTCGGTGCGGCAGCGGTGCAGGAGTTCGAGGATCTCCGCCTGGACGGTGACGTCGAGGGCGGTGGTGGGTTCGTCGGCAACGATCAGCTTGGTGCCCAGGGCCAGCGCCATGGCGATGACGGCGCGCTGCTTCTGGCCGCCGGAGAACTGGTGCGGGTAGTGGTCGACGCGGGTGGCGGGGTCGGGGATGCCGACTTTGTCCAGCCATTCGACGGCCAGGGCCCGGCGTTCGGCCTTGCCGCCGCCGTGGCCGTGGGCGCGCAGGCCCTCGGTGAGCTGCCAGCCGATGCTGAAGACCGGGTTGAGGGCGGTGGACGGCTCCTGGAACACCATCGCGGCGTGGGTGCCGCGCAGCGCGCGGAGCCGGGCGGGGGACGCGGTGAGGACGTCCTCGGTCGGGTCGGCGGTGCCGTCGCCGAGCAGGACACGGCCGCCGGCGGTCGCGGTGTCCGGCAGCAGGCCGAGCACCGACTTGGCGGTCACGGTCTTGCCGCTGCCGCTCTCGCCGACCAGGGCCAGTACCTCCCCGGGGGCCACGGACAGGCTCACCCCTTTCACGGCGGGGGCCGTGCCGGCGTCGGTCGCGAAGGAGACGTACAGGTCCTCAATGCGCAGCAGGTCAGTCATCGTGCGCGTCTCCCTTCGTCCGGTCGGTGTTCGGCGTGGCGCGCCGCCGCAGCCGGGGGTCGGCCAGGTCGGTGAGGCTCTCGCCGAGCAGGGTGGTGCCGAGGACGGTGAGCACGATGGCGAGGCCGGGCGGTACGGCCGTCCACCACAGGCCCGAAGTGACGTCCGCCACCGACCTGTTGAGGTCGTAGCCCCATTCGGCGGCCGAGTTGGGCTCGATGCCGAAGCCCAAAAAGCCGAGTCCGGCCAGGGTGAGGATGGCCTCGGAGGCGTTGATGGTGAAGATCAGCGGGAGGGTGCGGACGGAGTTGCGCAGCACGTGCCGGAACATGATCCGCCAGGTGCCGGTGCCGATCACCCGGGCCGCGTCCACGAAGGGTTCGGCCTTCACCCAGATCACCTCGGCCCGTACGACACGGAAGTACTGCGGTACGAAGGCGACCGCGACCGAGCAGGCCGCCGCCCCGAGGCCGCCGACGAGGCTCGACTGTCCGCCGCTGATCACGATCGACATGACGATGGCGAGCAGCAGCGGCGGGAAGGCGTAGAGCGCGTCGGCGAGTCCGACCAGGAGGCGGTCCAGTCTGCCTCCGAGGTAGCCGGAGGCCAGGCCGAGGACGGTTCCGGGGATCACGGAGAGCAGCAGGGCGCCGAGGATGATCTCCAGGGCGGTGCGGGCGCCCCACACCGTGCGGGACAGCACGTCGTACCCGGTGATGGTGGTACCGAGGGGGTGGGCGCCGCTCGGGGGCTGCTGGGATCCGAACAGGCCTGCCGCGTCCCGGAGTTGGGCGTAGCCGTAGGGCGCGAGCAGCGGGCCGAGCAGGGCCGTGAGCAGGAACAGGGTGGTCAGGGTCAACCCGGTGAGCAGCATGGCCCGTTGCAGGCCGGCACCGGCCCGTATCGGGAGCGGCAGGCGCCGTAGGAGAACCTGGGCCATGGCTCAGTACCTCACTCGTGGGTCGATGAGCGCGGCGACGACGTCGACGAGGAAGTTCGTCACCGCGACGACGACGGCGAAGAGGGCCACGATGCCCTGCACCGCCGGGAAGTCACGGACCGTCAGGTAGTGGGCGAGCTCGTAGCCGAGGCCCTTCCACTCGAAGGTGGTCTCTGTCAGGACCGCCCCGCCGAGCAGGCCGGCGACCTGGAGGCCCAGGACGGTGACGACGGGGATCAGGGCGGGCCGGGTGGCGTGTCTGGTGACGAGGCGGAAGGGCGCGACGCCTCGGGAGCGGGCGGCTTCGACGTAGTCGGCGCCGAGCGTGCCGATGAGGTTCGTGCGGACCAGGCGGAGCAGGATGCCCGCGACCAGCAACCCCAGTGCCGCGCCCGGGAGTACGGCGTGTCGCAGTACGTCGCCGACGGCGTCCGCGTCGCCGCTGCGCAGCGCGTCGACGAGGTAGAAGCCGGTCGTGCTGGTCTGGTTCTGGAGGAAGAGCTGGACGTCGGTGCTCGCCCGGCCGGACGCGGGGAGCCAGCCGAGCTGGATCGCGAAGACCAGCTTGAGCAGCAGGCCCACGAAGAACACCGGTGTGGCGTAGGTGAGGACGGCGAACAGGCGCAGTGCCGCGTCGGGCGCGCGGTCGCGGTAGGAGGCCGCGACCATGCCGAGCGGGACGCCGACGAGCAATGCCACCAGCAGGGCGTAGCAGGCGAGTTCGACGGTGGCGGCGCCGTAGGTGGTGAGCACGTGGGTCACCGGCTGGTTGTCGGTGACGGTGCGGCCGAAGTCGCCCGTGGCCAGGGACTTGAGGTAGTCCAGGTACTGGGTGAGCAACGGCCGGTCGTAGCCCGCCTGATGGAGCTTGGCCTGTAGCTGGTCCGGGGTGAGGCGGTCGCCGAAGGCGGCGCTGATCGGGTCGCCGGTGGCGCGCATCAGGAAGAAGACCAGGCTGACCAGGACCAGCACGGTGGGGAGGATGAGGAGGAAGCGGACCAGCAGGTAGCGGGCGAGTCCATGCCCGGCGGCGCCGTCGCCCGGGGTGGTGACGGCGCCGGGGGTCGTGTCCTGGGTCAGGGCGCTCACTTCTTCGAGAGCCCGGCCCAGCGGAAGGTGTACGCGCTGTTCAGCTCGTCCGGCACACCGCTGACGTCGGTCCGGGTGACGATCGCGGTGGAGCCCTGGAGCAGGGGCACCAGCGGCACCTGCGCGGCGGCCTTGTCCTGGACCTGCTTCAGCAGTTCGGCGCGCTTGGCCGCGTCGGTCTCCGTCTCCTCCTTCTTGATCAGGTCGCGGACGGCGGAGTCGTCGTAGCCGTTGGCGACCCAGCTGTTGGCCGAGTAGAAGGGCGAGAGGTAGTTGTCGGCGTCCAAGTAGTCGGCGTACCAGCCGAGTTGGTAGAGCGGGTAGAGGTGCTTGACGCGGTCCTTGCCGTACTGGGTCCACTCGGTGGACTGGAGGTTCACCTTGAACAGGCCGGTGGCCTCCAGCTGCGTCTTGATCAGCGCGTACTCGTCCGCCGAGGACGAACCGTAGTGGTCGGCGTTGTACTGGAGGTTGAGGGTGACCGGGGTGGTGACCTTCGCCGCCTTGAGCTTCGCCGCTGCCGCCGCCTTGTCGGGGCCGCCGTCCTTGTCGCCGTACAGGGACTTGAAGGACGGGGTGGCGCCGGTGAGGCCGTCGGGGACGGAGCTGTAGAGCGGCTGGTAGCTGTTCTTGTAGACCTGCTGGGCGAGTTGGGCGCGGTCGACGGAGTCGGCGACCGCCTGCCGTACGGCCAGCGCCTTCGCCTTGTCGGCGTTCTTCGTCCCGGTGCCGTAGGGCTGGCTCTGGAAGTCGAAGACGATGTAACGGATGCCGTTGCCGGAGCCGGTGTGGACCTTGATGTCCTTCTTCTTGGCCAGGTCGTCGAGGTCGGCGGTGGTGAGGGTGCGGTAGACGGCGTCGATGCTGCCCTGCTGGACGTCGAGCTTCAGGTTGCCGGCGTCCGTGTAGTACTTGAGCTGGACGTTCTTGGTCTTCGGGGTGCCCAGCTCGCCCTGGTAGGCGCTGTTGGCGGCGAAGGAGACCAGGGAGTTCTTGTCGTAACTCCGCACGCCGTACGGGCCGTTCCAGGGCTTGTCGGCGACGATCGACTTGTCGTCGAGGATCTTGTCGGCCGGGAAGACCTGCTCGTCGACTATGTAGCCGGCCGCGGTGGACAGCACCTGGGGGAAGAGTGTGTCGTTGGCCGACTTGAGGGTGAAGACGACGGTGGTCGGGTCCGGGGCGGCGACCGAGGCGAGGTTGTAGAGCAGCGAGGACGGGCCGTTCTCGTCGGCGATCTTCAAAGTGCGGTCGAAGCTGAACTTGACGTCGGAGGAGGTCAGTTGGTGACCGTTGGCGAACTTCAGGCCCTTCTTCAGCGTGACCGTGTACTCCTTGGGCCCGGTCAGTTTGATGGCGGTGGCGAGGTCAGGGGAGGCTTCCGTGGAGCCGTTCTTCACGCTGAGCAGGGTCGCGTAGACCTCGCTCTCGATGGTGCCGGAGCCCGCGTCCCAGGCTCCCGCCGGGTCGAGGCTGGTCACCTGGTCGGTCGTACCGATGGTGAGCGCCTTCGTGGAGGCCGCGTCACCGCCGTCCTTGCTGCTGGTGCAGCCGGTGAGGGCCACCAGGAACGCCGTCCCGAGGGACAAGGCGCCCAGTCCGGGATGAAACGGTCTTGCGTTGCTGTGCTGAGTCATGGCTGATCGCTGCTTTCCCATGAACGGGCACGCGAAGTGGCGCGGAGGTCTCCGGAGACAAACAGGGAGCGCGCTCGCGTGAAAGGTGAACTGCTGGGGACTGAACGGGAGTCGGGGTCAGTCAGCTGTGACAGAGGCAGCTGGAGACACGCAGCAGATCTACATGCAGTCGGGAGCACAGCACGAGGGCGGTAGCCACACTGTCCTCCTGAGAGTGCCGCCGGCTCGTGGGCCGGGATGAACGCATTGGCTGAATATGATCATTCACGTCTGTCGGCGTCAAGACGTCCCGGCCCGGAATGACCCGCATCCGCGTGACAGTTGCGTGAAGCGCCGACTGCGTCCGTCCACTGTGGCACCGGCGGACGATCAGCTCGCGGGTCCGGCCTCCTACGGCGACTCGCCCTTCGCACGGTCGGGCTCGTCAGGAGATCGCCCCGATGCTGCTACCGACGGCCTTCCCCGCGATCTGTAGCATCCGGCGCATGGACGTGGCGACGGGTGCACTGCCTCGCGGGCTGGGGCTGGTGGAGCGGGTGGTCCGGGGAGAGCTGGACAGCCGAGGGGGACCCGGGGTGGTCCGACTCGCGGAGGAGAGCGGGCTGGACAAGGGGCAGGCCTCGCGGCTGCTGCGGGATCTGGTCGGCACCGGGACGCTCGCCCGGGACGGGCATGAATTCCGTGCCGGGTCTGATTTGCTGAGTGTCGCGGCGGGGGCCGGGCCGTGGGGCGTGGAGAGCCGGGCGCTGCTGCGGGAGCTGGTGGTCCGGTTCGGGGCGTGTGCGTACGTGGACGTGCTCTGCGGAGCGATGGTGCTCTCGGTGCGGGCCGAACTCGCGGCCTGGGCCGAGTTCTCCTGGGCGCGGGCGGGACGGCTGACACCGGTCTGGTGCACGGGAGCGGGCCGGGCGTTGCTCTTCGACCACTCGCGCGAGGAGGTCGCCCGGCTGCTCGGCGGCGAGGACTTCATCGGGGCGGGCGGCCCGTACGCGCCGAGGACCGTGGACGATCTGCTGGCGCGGGTCGCCGCGGACGCGGGGCGCGGGATCGCGGTGTGCGAGAGCGAGTACGACGAGGACGTGTTGGAGGTCGCCGCGCCGGTTCGGGATCCGCGCGGGGACGTGGTGGCGGCGGTCAGCGCGGTCGTCCCGCACGCGGCGGCCAGGGACGACCGGGACGAGATCGTCGCCGCGATCGGTGACGCGGCGGCGCGGCTGGCCTCCGTTGTCGGCTGAGCCACTGCTCGTCCTCGGCTGAACCGCTGCTCGGCCTCGACTGAACCGCTGCTCGGCCTCGGCTGAATCATCGGCTGAACCACGGGCGCTCAGCCCTGGCGCGTCTCCCCGTCCGCCTACCGGTCCGTCCCCCCGTTCGCCTCCGGGTCCGGCTCCTGATCCATCTCCTGGTCCGTCGAGCGCAGGGCGGCGGTCAGCCAGTCGCTCCAGCGGACCACCGAGTCCGCGCAGGCCGCCGTCGCCGGCTCCAGTCGGCGGCGCGGGCCGACGACCTGGACGGCGGCGACGATCTCCCCGCGGAAGTCCCTCACCGGAGCGGCGAGCGAGTACAGGCCGGGCTCGGCCTCCTGGTCGACGATCGAGTAGCCGCGCTCGCGGGCCGCGTGCAGCCGGGCGAGGAAGTCGTCGAGGTCGGCCGGGGTGTTGGGGCCGTGCCGGACGAAGGCGGTGCGGGCGAGGACGGCGGCGACCTCGGTGTCGTCGGCGTCGAAGAGCAGGGCCTGTCCGGCGTCGCTGCAATAGGCGGGGTAGGCGCGGCCCACCCAGGACACGAACGAGGACAGCGCCGGCGGCATCGACTCAAGGATCGTCACCGAGCTGGCGCCTCGCAGGACTCCCAGATAGGCGCACTCCCCCGTGTCGGCGGCGACACCCTCCAGCGCGGTACGGCCGTCCCGGCGCAGCCGTGCCTCGGTGATCTGCTGGGCGCGCGCGTACAGCTCCCAGGCCACGGAGTAGCGCAGCGACGCGGGGTCGCGGCGCAGGAACCGGGCCGTCTCCAGGCTCCGCAGGATGCGGGAGACCTGGCTCCGTTCGCGGCCCAGGAGCGCGGCGACCTCGGCGGCGGTGTGGCCGCGCGGATCCTGCGAGGGGTGCTGGGCGAAGAGTCGTAGCACGGCCAGGCCGCGTTTCAGGCTGCTGTCGATGGTCATCGCGGGCCGAGCATAGCGCCGGGCGGAGGCTGCGCCCGGCGGTCATCATTGCGCGCGTATTGCAGATTCATTGCAAGGTGCGTGCATCATGAGCAACTTGACTTGCCTATTTCGCATCCGTGGATAGTCTCCCGTCATCCCTCGCTCATCAGGCTCATCTTCGTCAGGCTCATCAGGAGTTCGTCTTGTCCGCTCTGCGCCCGCTAGTACTCCTCGGTTCCGCGACGCTGCTTCTGGCGGGCTGCGCCGACCCCTCCGAGCCCGGCGGCGCCACCACCGGCACGTCGTCCGCCTCCTCTTCCGCCGCGGCCCCGATCGCGAAGAACGCCGCGCTCGCCGCGAAGGTCCCGGCCGCGTTGAAGGCGAGCGGGATCACGGTGGCCAGTGACGTCAGCTACCCGCCGATGGACTTCTTCGCCTCCGACAACAAGACGGTCGTGGGTGCCGAGGCCGACCTCGACAAGGCTCTCGGCACGGTCCTCGGCGTCAAGGTCACCATCGTGAACGTGCCCTTCGACTCGATCCTGCCGGGTCTTCAGTCGGGCAAGTACCAGCTCGGCGTCTCCTCCTTCACGGACACCGCCGAGCGGGAGAAGGTCGTCGACTTCGTCACCTACTTCGACGCGGGTACGTCCCTGATCGTCCCGGCCGGAAATCCGAAGGCGCTCAAGCCCGGGGGCGAGTCGCTGTGCGGTCGTACCGTCGCCGTCGCCAAGGGGTCCACGCAGGCCCTCGTGGACCTGCCGGCCCGCGCCAAGACCTGCAAGACGCCGATCAAGGTCAGCACCTTCCCGGACGGCACCGGGGTGAACCTCGCCGTCACCAGCGGCCGTGCCGACGCCGCCCTGGCCGACTCGCCGGTCGCCGCCTACGCCGCCAAGCGGTCCGGCGGCAAGCTGGAGGTCACCGGCGACTCCTACGGCAACGCGCCGTTCGGCATCGCCGTACCGAAGAACAGCGAGCTGACCGGGCTGCTCAAGTCGGCGCTGGAAGACCTGAAGGCGAGCGGCGGTTACGAGCAGATCCTCGCCAAGTGGGGCCTGGAGTCCGGCGCCCTGGACACGTTCGAGATCAACGCGGCTTCATGAGCGCGGAGTTGCCGGTCTACCGCCGCCGCAGGCCGGGCCGGTGGGTGCTGACCCTCGTCGTCGTGGTCCTGGCCGCGAGCCTGGTCCAGTCGTTGATCACCAACGCGCGCTTCGGCTGGGGCACGGTCGGCGCCTGGCTGTTCAGCCGGACCGTGATGACCGGCCTGCTCACCACGCTCGAACTCACCGCCGCCGCCATGGCGATCGGGCTCGTGCTCGGTATCGCGCTGGCGCTCATGCGGCTGTCGGACAACCCCGTGGCGCGGAGCGTCAGTTGGGCGTACATCTGGCTGTTCCGGGGCACCCCGCTGCTCGTCCAGTTGCTGTTCTGGGGCTTCATCTCCGCGCTGTACCCGACGCTGTCACTGCACCTGCCGCTGCTGCCGGCGATCGGCAGCGTCCCCGCCAACACGGTCATCACGACCTTCGCCGCAGCCCTGCTCGGACTCGGTCTCAACGAGGCCGCCTACCTCGCCGAGATCATCCGGGCCGGGATCGTCTCGGTCGACGGCGGGCAGACGGAGGCGGCGGACGCGCTGGGCCTGTCCCGGGCCCGGACGCTGCGCCGGATCGTCCTGCCGCAGGCGATGCGGGTGATCATCCCGCCGGTCGGCAACGAGACCATCTCGATGCTCAAGACGACCTCCCTGGTGAGCGTGCTGGCCTACGCCGAACTCCTGTACTCCGTGCAGATCGTGTACGCCCGTACCTACCAGACGATCCCGCTGCTGATCGTCGCCAGCGTCTGGTACCTGGCCGTCACGACTCTGCTCAACGTCGGCCAGCACTACCTGGAACGTCACTTCGCGAAGGGCGGCAGCCGATGATGATCGAGGCCACCGGTGTCCGCAAGTCCTTCGCCGGACAGGAGGTGCTGCGCGGGATCGACCTGTCCGTGCCGCGCGGGACGGTCACCTGTGTGATCGGACCCTCCGGGTCGGGGAAGTCCACGTTCCTGCGGTGCGTGAATCATCTGGAGCGGCCCGACGGCGGCCGGATCCTGGTGGACGGCGCACCGATCGGCTACGAGCCGTACCGGGACGGGCTGCGCGCGCTGCGCCGCCGTGACCTGGCCCGGCAGCGCCGTGACATCGGCATGGTCTTCCAGCGCTTCCATCTCTTCCCGCACCTGACGGCCCTCGCCAACGTCACCGAGGGACCGGTCGGCGCGGGCCGCCCCCGCGCCGAGGCGACCGAGGAGGCGTTGACGCTCCTCGACCGGGTCGGTCTGGCCGACCGGCGCGACGCCTACCCCGCCCAGCTCTCCGGCGGCCAGCAGCAACGGGTCGCCATCGCCCGCGCGTTGGCCATGCGGCCCAAGCTCATGCTCTTCGACGAGCCGACCTCGGCACTCGACCCGGAGCTGGTCGGCGAGGTGCTGGACGTCATGCGGGGCCTCGCCGCCGACGGGATGACGATGCTCGTCGTCACCCACGAACTGGGCTTCGCGCGCGAGGTCGCCGACGAGGTCGTCTTCTTCGACGACGGCCGGATCCTGGAGTCCGGCCCGCCCACCCGCGTCCTGACCTCCCCCGACCACCCCCGGACCCGCGACTTCGTGACGAAAGTGCTGTGACGGCTGTGACCACCTTCCGCGACGCCCTGGCCGCCGGCCCCCTGGTCCTGGACGGCGGCATGTCCAACGAACTGGAGGCCCAGGGCCACGACCTGAGCGGCACCCTGTGGTCCGCCCGCCTGCTCCGCGACGCCCCCGACGCGATCACCGAAGTCCACCGTGCCTACTTCGCGGCGGGCGCGCAGGTCGCCATCACGGCCAGTTATCAGGCCACTTACGACGGCTTCGCCCGGCTGGGCATCACTCGCGCCGAGACCACCACACTGCTGCGACGCAGCGTGTCGCTGGCTCGTGAAGCCGCCGAGGTCGCCGCCGGGACGGGCTGGATCGCGGCGTCCATCGGTCCGTACGGCGCGATGCTGGCCGACGGTTCGGAATACCGGGGCGACTACGGCCTCACCGTGGCCGAGCTGACCCGCTTCCACCGTCCCCGGCTTGAGGCGCTGGCCGAGGCGGGCCCCGACGTCTTCGCCGTCGAGACCATTCCGGACATGCGCGAGGCGGAGGCGGTGCTGATCGCCCTGGAGGGCCTGGGCGTCCCGGCCTGGCTGTCGTACAGCATCCGGGGGACGACCACCAGCGCGGGTCAGCCGTTGGCCGAGGCCTTCGCGCTGGCCCGGAGCAGCGACGCCGTCGTCGCCACGGGCGTCAACTGCGCCCCGGCCGCGGACACGGCCCCCGCGCTGGCCCTGCTGAACGGCCTGCCCGGCGTCGTCTACCCGAACGGCGGTGGCGTCTGGGACGCCGAGGCCCGCGGCTGGCTGGGCGCCCGGGACGAGATCGCGGATCTGGCACCCTCCTGGCTGGCCGCCGGCGCGGCGCTCGTCGGCGGTTGTTGCCGGGTCGGGCCCGCCGAGATAAAGGAGCTGGCCACCCGCCTCGACGCTTCGCGGGCGGACCGCTGAGCGGCCTGCCGAGCCCCGGCCCCCGCCCTACGCCCGCCCGCACAAACCCCCTTCCAACCGCACTCCTCGCAAAGCGCCGCACCGTCGTACAGCCCGGCAGCCGTGGTCGGCGGCATTCCGGCGCGTTCGACGAGGGTGGGCGCAACTCGCGGATGTGGACTCGCCGGTGGCTTGCGCGGACCACATGGCGCCGGTGACGGAATCGCGGACAGTGAGGGCCGGAGTTCCGCCACGACGAGGCTCATGGCCGATCGCGCCGGTCGCGCCACGCGCGGTAGGCGGGTACGGCGTCGGCCTGGGTCCGGTACGCGGCGAGGAGGGCGTCGCGGATGCGTGGGGCGCGCTGGGCCACCGGGTCGGTGTCGGGCCAGAGCAGGCGTTCGCGGACCCACATCGGGTCTCCGGCGAGCGGGCGGACCACGGCGTTCTCGCGTTCCACCGTGATCGCGCGGCAGAGCGAGACCCCGTACCCCTGGCTGATCAGTGAGAAGACCACGCTGGCGTGGGTCTGCTGGATCCGCCTGGGTGTGAACCCCGCCCGGCGGCAGGCGTCGCGGAACATCGCCCGCATCCGTATGTCCTTGCCGTCCCCGGGCAGCCACTGCTCGCCCGCCAGCGCGGCCAGCGGGATCTCGGGCCGGTCCGCCAGCGGGTGGTCCTTGGCGAGCAGGACGAACACGGGCTCGACCACCAGCACGGCCTCGGTCAGCCCGTCCGGCGCGGGCAGCTCGTAGCCGGGGTAGTCGGCGCTCAGCCCGATCTCCAGCCGCGACTCGGCCAGAAGTTCGAGCAGTGCCTCGTCCGAGTCGCTGAGGTGCAGGGACACCTCGGTATCCGGCAGCAGCTGCTTGCTGACCGTCATGAGCGCCGCGGCCATCGGACCGGCGGTGGCACCGAGGCGGAGCGTGGTCAGTCCGGTCTCGTCGGCGTCCCGGCGTCGTACGTCGCGCATCAGGTCGTCATGGAGGCCGGTGATCATTTGCGCGTGGGACAGCACGATCGCGCCGAGCGCGGTCGGTGTCGCCCCGCTTCCGCCGCGGGTGAAGAGCGGACCGCCGAGCAGGCGCTCGATCCGTTGCAACTGCCCGGTGACGGCCGGCTGGCTGTGGCCGAGGAGCACCGAGGCGCGGCTGATGCTTCCCGTCTCGGCGATCGCCGAGACGACACGGAGGTGGCGGATCTCCAGATCCATAACGCGATGCTATGGCCAACTCGGAGTACCTGTACGGCTGTTGGGATCACAGACTTTCGCTGACGCATCTGCGAGGGGAGATTCATGTCCAGACTTCGGCGGCTGACCGGTCCGGCGCTCACCGTCACCTTGCTGGCCGGCGGCCTGACCGGTGGCCTGACCTCCACCGCGACAGCGGGCCCCGCGCCCGGCCCCGGCCCTGCCGACTGGACCGTCGGCGGGTCGGCGGCCGTGCCGACCTCCGCCATGTCCGCCACGTCGTCGAAGGGCAGCTGGGTCACCCTGCTGACCGGCGACCGGGTCTACGTCGACGGCTCCCGCGTCTCGCTCGACCCGGCGCCCGGCCGCGAGCGCGTCGGCTTCAGTCAGAGCACGCACGACGGCCACCAGTACGTCATCCCCAACGACGCACTGCGCCTGGTCTCCGGCAAGCGGATCGACCCGCGGCTGTTCGACGTCACCGAGCTGGTGCGGGACAGGTACGACGACTCGCACGCCACCGAGCTTCCCACGATCGTCTCGTACGGCTCGGCGAAGGCCGCGCCGAGGATCCGCTCCGCCCGGGTCACCCGCGCGCTGCCCGCTCTGCGCGCGGCGGCCGTCGAGGTCCGCAAGGCCGAAGCGGGCGCCTTCTGGAAGGAGATCAAGGCGGCCGACGGCGTCCGGCACGTCTGGCTCGACGGCAGGCGTGAGGTCCAACTCGACGAGAGCGTCCCGCAGATCGGCGCCCCCGCCGCCTGGGCGGCCGGGTACGACGGGAAGGGCGTGAAGGTGGCCGTCCTGGACACCGGGATCGACGACACCCACCCGGACGTCGCCGACCGGATCCTTGAGGAGCAGAACTTCAGCGACGCGGCCGACACCACGGACGAGGTCGGGCACGGCACGCACGTCGCCTCCACCATCGTGGGCAGCGGAGCGGCGTCGGACGGGAAGTACAAGGGCGTCGCGCCCGGGGCGAAGCTGCTGATCGGGAAGGTCTGTTCCACCCGGACCTGCGCCGAGTCCGCCATCCTGGCCGGCATGGAGTGGGCCGCGCCGAAGGCCGACGTGATCAACATGAGCCTGGGCGGCACCGACTCCCCAGGGGTCGACGTCCTCGAAGAGGCCGTGAACCGACTGACCGCCCAGACCGGCGCCCTGTTCGTCATCGCCGCCGGCAACAACGGCCAGGACGGCGCCGTCTCCTCCCCCGCCACAGCCGACGCGGCCCTCGCGGTCGGGGCGGTCGACAAGCAGGACAACCTGGCCGACTTCTCCAACCGCGGCCCGCGCGTCGACGGCGCGATCAAGCCGGACATCACCGCACCGGGCGTCGGCATCGTCGCGGCGCTCTCCAAGAACTCGGACTATCCGCAGTACTCCCCCGGCTACACCCAGCTCAGCGGGACGTCGATGGCCACCCCGCACGTGGCCGGTGCGGCGGCCCTGCTCAAACAGCAGCACCCCACCTGGTCGGGCGCCGACCTGAAGGCCGCGCTGATGTCGGCCGCGAAGCCGAATCCGGCGCTCACCGTGTTCCAGCAGGGCGCCGGACGTGTCGACGTCGCCCGTGCGGTGCGGCAGAGCATCGTGCCCGGGGTGTCCAGCCTGGCCCTGGGCACCCAGGCCTGGCCGGCCGACGACGACACTCCCGTCACCAGAACCGTCACCTACCGCAACGACGGCTCCACGCCGGTCACCCTCGACCTGTCGACCACCGCCGTGGCCCCGGACGGAACGGCCGGTCCGGACGGCCTGTTCACGGTCAGCCCGGCGCGGCTGCTCGTCCCGGCCGGGTCGACCGCGGACGCCGTACTGACCGCGGACACCTCCGTGCGGTCGGCGACCGGTACCTTCACCGGAGTCCTCCAGGCGTCCGGCGCGGACGGCGTCTCGGTCCGGACACCCCTGACCATCACCAAGGGCCACGAGACCCGCACCGTCACGTTCAAGGTCACCGACCGCACCGGCGCACCGGCGGGCGACTACTCGCTCTGGGCGGTCGGACTGGACCTCGACGTCATCCAGTTCCCGTACGACGCCTCGGGGACCGTGTCCGTGAAGCTCCGGCCGGGCCGGTACCACATCCAGGCGCAGGTGGTCAGCCCCGACGGCAGCTCAACCCTGCTGGTCCAGCCGTCGTTCACCGTCGGCCACGACGACACCGGCGCGCTCGCCCTGGACGCCCGGGCGGGCACCCCGGTGTCGGTCACCGTGCCCAGGTCCTCCGCGCGAACCAAGCTGGCCGCGGTCGGACTGACCCGCGTGCTGCCGCGCGGCTACTCGGTCGACACCCGGATCATCGGCGCCGACTTCGGCACGCTGTACACGGCCGACCTCGGCGACAAGGTGACCGCGGACGAGGGCACGATGGTCTCCGACGTCACCAGCCGCTGGGCGGAGCCGACTTCGGACGGCACGTTCTTCAACTCGCCGTACGAGTACGACATCGTCGACTTCGTCCGCGGCCGGTTCCTCACCGACTACCGGCACACCGTCCGGCGCGGTGAACTGGCCACCGTGACCACCCGCAACCACAGCGTGTGGCCGACCGGGCAGAAGGGCTACATGCACAACTGGGGCTTCCCCGCCGAGGGCGGCAGCGCCATATCGGCGGCGATCCAGTACGACGTGCCCGGCACACGGACCATCTACTACAGCGCGAACGGCGTGACCTGGAACAACCGTTGGGACATCATCGGCGCGAGCCAGACCCAGTTCTGGTACGACGACACGACCTGGCGGCCCGGCAGGCGCTACACGGTGGACTGGCAACGCGGCCCGGCGGGACCGAAGTTCAACGCCCGCACCTACGTCGCCCGTGTCGGCAACACCGTTCTCCTCAACGTGCCGCCGTTCGGCGACGATTCGGGCCACACCGGCTACTCCCTGCTGGACAGCGGGCGCGTCGGTTTCTACCGGGACGGCACGCAACTGGCCGAGATCCCGAAGTACTTCTACGACGCGAGCGGACCGGTCCCCGCGGCCGAGTCGTCGTACCGACTGGAGTACGCCGTCGACCGCACGACGGGTTTCGACACGTCGACGCGGATCAGCGGCTCGTGGACCTTCAAGTCCGGTGAGGTCGGCACCGACAAGTGGACGTATCTGCCGCTGTCGTCCTTCTCGTTCACCCCGAGGGTCGACCTCGCCAACAGCGCCCCCGGCGGCAGGCCGTACCTGGTTCCGCTCAGCCTGAAGCCCCAGCCGGGTTCGGTTCCGTCCGCCACTCGCCGGATCAGCGTGGACGTCTCCTACGACGAGGGCGCCACCTGGCATCGGGTCGCCCTCCACCGAACCGGAACCGACACCTGGCTCGCGGCGCTGCACCACCCCGCGAAGGGTTCCGTCTCCTTCCGTGCCAGTGCGGTCCGGGCCGACGGGGGCACGGTCGACTACACGGTGATCCGCGCGTACAGCCTGCGCTGAGACGTGTGCGCCCAGCAGGGGCGTGCAGTCTGTGATCGTGTCGCCATCTCCGGGCTGGGTCGCATCCCGGCCCGGGGTACGGCAAGGCGGACGTCACACGTGTCGCTGTAGCCGGGAGGATCCGATGTCGACGGCTTCGACGGATCCGCCGTGCAGGTCTGCCCCGGTGATGCCCGGGGTGTCGCCGCTGTGCAGGTGGATCGACCCGCTGGGCCAGGTGAGTTCCAGGGAACCGTCCCGCTCGCTGACGCCCGCGTCGAGGACGCCCTCGAACAGGCGCAGCGAGACATCCCGGTCCTGGGACACCAGATGTGTGGCCCCGAGCCGCCCGTGGCCCTCGGCCGGGGTGTCCCACAGCGGTGTCCACCACAGCGGGTCCGTCGCCCCGGCCACGCTCGGCGAGGCGGAGGGGTCCCGGTCGGTGCTGCCGATGAGTTCGCCGGGCTTCGGGTAGGACTTGTCGGACTGTGCGAGCTGGATGACCGTGCGGTGGACGGGGTCCGGCATGATGAACGCCTCGCGCCATGACGGGTGTTCGTGGTCCTCGCCGACCACGGTCATCCCGAGGGCACGGACCCGGCGCACCGCCTCATGAAGGTCGGGCACGGTGAACGTGAGGTGATGCGGCCCCTCCCCTCGGGACGCCAGGAAACGCGAGAGGAATCCGTCCGTGCCGACCGGTTCCAGCAGCTCCAGGCGGCCACCGGTGTCGGCGGTGCCGACATGGAGGAGCAGGTAGCGGAACTCCGCGAGGACCTCTCCGGTGATGGGGACCGCTCCGAGGTCCCTGCGCAGCCGTCTGGCCCAGCCCAGGGCGTCGTGCACGGCGAAGGAGGTGTGGTCGATGTCGAAGTCGGACATCACGCACTGCCCTCCTCTGGTGTTCCCAGGTCCGTCCGACGGACCGCCGGGGCGGAGGTGTGCGTGCCGGTGCCGTGCGTGGCGGCGACGACCGCGGTCAGCAGCGCGTCCCGCTGGGCGGCCAGCGCCCTGATGCCCTCCGGGTTCGTGGCCGCGGACAGGCCCTCGACCAGGCTCGCCGCGGTCGCGTCGTCCAGGCGGGGTGTGCCGAGGTCGTCCCACCAGCGGTTGAAACTGTCGCCGTAGCGCTCGCAGAAGGCGGCGAGGCCACCGTCGTCACCGCCCAGGTGGAACAGTCGGGTGGGACCCATGACGGCCCATCGCAGGCCCGGACCGGACGAGACGGCGGTGTCGATGTCGTCGACGGTCGCGACCCCCTCGTTGACGAGATGGATGGCCTCGCGCCACAGCGCGGCTTGCAGCCGGTTGGCGACATGGCCCGGTACCTCGCGCCTGACTTCGATGGTCACCTTGCCCACCGACTCGTAGTAGCGGCGGGTCCGTTCGACCACGCCCGGGTCGGTGAGCTCGTTGCCCATCACCTCTACGAGAGGGATCAGGTGCGGTGGGTTGAACGGATGGCCGAGCACGAAGCGTGCCGGCCGCCGCCATCCTCCTTGCAGTTCGCCGAGGGTGAGGCCCGAGGCGGACGAAGCCACCACCGTGTCCGCTCCGAGGGCCGGCTCGATGGTGCGGTACAGCTCGTGCTTGAGGGCGATCCGTTCCGGGATGCTCTCCTGGACGAACTCCGCGCCCTCCACGGCGGCGCGCGGGTCGTCGCAGACGATCAGGTCGCCCTGGGGTTCGTCCGTCTTCGCCAGGCCCAGAGCGGTGAGCACCGGCCATGCCTCTTCGACCGTCTCCTTGACCCGGGCCTCGGTGGCGGGGTCCGGGTCGTGGACGGCGACGGACTTGCCGGCCGCGAGGAAGAGCACCGTCCAGCTGCGGCCGATCAGTCCGCCGCCCAGGGTCGCCACGCGTCCTCCGGTGGCTGCGGGCGCGTGGTTGTCCGGCTCAGAGAGCGACATGGTCGCCTCCCTTCAGTCCGAGGCGTTCCCGGGCCTGGCTCGGCGTGGCGAGTTCGTATCCGAGAGATTCGACGACGCCCCGGATCTTTCGCACCTGGGCGGCGTTGGACGGCGCGAGTTCGCCACGGCCGATGAAGAGGCTGTCCTCCAGGCCGACGCGCAGATTGCCGCCGAGCATGGCCGCCTGCGTCGCGAACGACATCTGGTGACGGCCGGCGGCCAGCACCGACCACTCGTAGGAGTCGCCGAAGAGCTTGTCCGCGATGGTGTGCATGTGCATGAGGTTGTCGAGGTCCGCGCCGACTCCGCCTAGGACTCCGAAGACCATCTGCACGAAGAACGGCGGCTCGATCCAACCCTGGTCGATCAGCCAGGCCAGGTTGTACAGATGCCCGAGGTCGTAGCACTCGAACTCGAACTTCGTGCCGTGGCCCTGGCCCAGTTCCTTCACGATGTACTCAAGATCGGAGAAGGTGTTCTTGAAGACGAAGTCACGCGTCATCTCCAGGAATTCCGGCTCCCAATCGTGCTGCCACTGGGAGTACTTCCCGAGCATCGGGAAGATGCCGAAATTCAGCGAGCCCACATTGAGCGAAGCCATTTCGGGAGAGGTCGCCACGGCGGCCCGGAGGCGTTCCTCGCGCGACATGCCCAGCCCTCCGCCGGTGGAGACGTTGAGGACCGCGTCGCACGCGTTCGCGATCCTCGGCATGAATTGCTGAAAGAGTTCCGGACGCGGGTCGGGCTTCCCGGTCTCTGGATTTCGGGCGTGCAGGTGGATGATCGCCGCACCGGCCTCGGCCGCCTCGATGGCGGCCGAGGCGATCTCGTCGGGAGTCACCGGAAGGTGCGGTGACATCGTCGGGGTGTGGATGCCGCCCGTGGGGGCGCAGGTCACGATGACTGGCTTGGGCATGGTGTCCCTCAGACGTTGGTCGTCGCGAGGCGGTCCGGACCTTCGGCGCCCTCGTCGTCCATGCCGACCAGGGTGCGGTAGGCGCCGACCAGAAGGCTGTGGAAGTGGTGCACCCCATGCTCGGACAGCCCGGTCCCGGAGGGGTCGAAGACGATGCGCCCCTGGTCGAAGGCGGGGGTCCGCATACCGCGCTGCACGCTCTCCACGAGCCTGATGTCCTGCTGTTGCAGGACGTCGTCGATGTACTTCACCGACTGGACCTCGGCGGCGCTGAGTTCGGGGGTCTCGAAGTAGAAGTCCCAGGTTTCCAGGGTCCGTTCGGGCCCGTCCGGGAGGATCTGCAACACCATGAAGTTGCCGCGTCCGGGGTAGCGCAGCAGGCAGGTGTTCGGCCACAGCCACCACACCGCGTGCTGACTGATCGTCGCGCCGGAGAGGTCGTAGGCGGAGTTCTTCTGTTTGCCGGCCTCGGCGAAGTGGCTGGACCAGATGCCGTGTGTCCTGACGTCGTAGGTGTCCATGTCGATCAGGTCGACGAACTCCTTGTGCGCGACATGGCAGTGGTAGCACTCCAGGAAGTTGTCGACGACGTTCTTCCAGTTGCTCTTCAGTTCGTACGTCAGGCGCTTGGCGTGGGTCAGTTCCGCTACGTCGGGCGCCCAGCGGGCGATCTCGGCCGCCAGGTCCGGGGCCTGGTCCACGAGGGGCCTGGCGGCCGGGTCGAGGTTGACGTAGACGAAGCCGCCGAACTCCTCGACCTGGACCTGGTCCAGACAGATCTCCGACTTGTCGAAGGTCTCCATGTCGTCGGCGCGGCGCGCCGCCTTCAGCTCGCCACTGAGGGCGTAGGTCCAGGCGTGGTACGGGCAGATGATGTTGCGGGCGGTACCGGACCCCGAGAGGAGTTCGTGCGCGCGGTGCTTGCACACGTTGTAGAAGGCGCGCAGCACTCCGGCACGGTCCCGGACCACCGCGATCGGCATTCCGGCGACGGTCGCGGACACATAGCTGCCTGGTTTCCTGAGTTTCTCGATGTGACAGACCCACTGCCAGGTACGAGCGAAGACGCCGTTGATTTCGGCGTCGAACCATTTGGGCTCCACATACGCTTCGGAGCGAAGGGACTTGGAGAGCGCGGGGTCTTTGTGAATACCCGCGGAGATGTTTCGAACATCATCGACAGTGACGGGAATCATGAACGCAGACTACTCACGACTGGACGATCGTTCAACCCTCGGTCGCGGGCTTATTCCGTGATTCGACGACGGTCGCGAGGGCGGCGCGGCGGGGCGGACGCCCAATGGACATCCGCCCCGGCGACGACCGCGTCCACGGTCGCGTTCAGTCGGATCCGGGAAGCGCGGGAGCCGTCGTCGTCACAGGTCGAGCAGGAGCCGCGCCGATCGTGCCCGGGACACACAGATGCACATGCAGTCGCCGGCCAGCCGCTCCTCCTCCGCCAGGATCGAGTCGCGATGGTCGATCTCACCCTCCAGCACATCGGTGATGCAGGTGCCGCACGCGCCTTCGGAACAGGCGTAGTCGACCTCGCGGCCCGCCGCCCGGAGCACGTGCAGAATCGACGTGTCCGCCGGGACCTCGAACTCCTCCCCGGTCGACTTGAGGACGACGCTGAACGAGTCGCGGGCCTGGTCGTCATCGCCGGGCGCCGCCGCGAAACGCTCGAAGAAGACCGTGCCTCGGTCCGACGCGTCCCGCGCGGCTAGCACGGCCGCGAGCATGACCTCGGGCCCGCACACATAGAAGTGCGTGTCCGGCGGATAGCCGTTCAGCAGTCCGGCGAAGTCGGGAAGCCCGTCCACGTCGTCACAGTGCAGGTGGTATCCGCCGTCCGGCCCGAGCGCCCGCAGCGGGGCCTCGAAGGCGGCGGCGGTCCGCGTCCTCACCAGGTGGTGCAGGTCGAACGGCCGGCCGTCGCCGCTCAGGGTGCGTGCCATGGCGTAGACGGGGGTGATGCCGATCCCGCCGCCGATCAGCACGATCGGCTGGTCGCCGGTCACCAGGGGGAAGTTGTTCCGCGGGGCGGCGATCCGTACGGTGTCGCCGACGTCGAGTCCGTGCATGGCGACCGAGCCGCCACGGCCGCCCGGCTCGATCTTGACCGCGACACTCGCCGTGGACCCGTCGGGCTCCCACTCGGTGAGGGAGTAGGTGCGGATCAGTCCGCCCGGGAGGTGCACGGCCACGTGCGCCCCGGCCTCGCAGCCGACGAAGGCTCCGTCGAGCGCGGCGAAGGTGAAAGCGGAAATCTCATCGCTCAACCGTGTTCTCCGGACGAGCCGAGCGTTCGACAACTGATCCACGGAGCGCCACCCACCACCGCCGGTCGCCAATGTGACCCCACGGAGCATAGGCGGAATTTGTACGACCGTTCAATACCTCGGCCCGTCACACCTGGGGCGGACGCTCCCCACTTGTGCCGCTACGGCGCCAGCGCGATCTCCTCGCACCGGGTCACCGCACGCCGCAGTGAAGCCCGGTCCAGTCCGAGCAGGGCGGTGAGCCACATGCCGTTCTGCACGACGTCGACGTCGGACGCCCGCCGGTCGCACTCCTCACGGTCCAGATCCGGCCGGGTGGCCTGGATGAGCACGGCCAGTCCTGCCCGGTAGCGCTGCTGCGCCGTCGTGTTGATCGCGGCGAAGTCCTCGTGCGCCTGGGCGAGGGACCACAGCTGAAGGCGCAGCGAGAGGTACTGCGTGGTCAGGAACTCCGGTGCCACGATGCGCCGCAGCGCCGCGCGCAACTGCGGCTCCGCCGACAGGTCGGGGTCGAACGCGACCAGGGCGACGTCCTGTTCCTCGATCCGACGCAGCGCCGCGCAGATGAGCTTCGTCTTGTCGTCGAAGTAGTAGTTGACCAGCCCGAGGGCGACACCGGCCTCGCGTGCGACGGCGCGCATGCTCACGCCGGAGATGCCGCGCTGCGCGAGAAGGTCGAGAACGGCATCGAGGATGCGCTCCTGCCGGTCTTTCTCAGGAGGATCGACAGGATTGCTGGTCATCCCGTCAGCATAACCGCGCTCCAGGAAGGCCCGGGGGCGCCGCACTTCACCGGTCGCGGCGCCCCCTAGCCTCCCGGTGCGGGGCCGGCGCTCGACGGGGAAGGGACGCTTGTCGAGGAACTCGTCGATGCCGAGTGGACCCAGTTGCGGCGCGCCAGTAAGCCGAGTTCGGCCGCCAGGTGCCGTGACCCGCATACGCACGAACAGCGGACCGCGAGGTGAAGGTGTGACTCATCGCTCCTCGCCCACCGGCGAGAGCAGGGTCTGAGCCTTGCCCAAGTCGACGCCCTGCGCGGCGAACCCGTTCGCAGCAGGTGACTGCTCCATGCCGTGGTTCGCGGACCGAGGCCGTCAGCCGTCAGGTCGTGCGGGGCCAGGTGCGCAGCAGTGCGGCGATCTTCGCAGCGTTGCACGTGGGATCGCGCAGCAGGTCGCGCAGGCCGAGTGCGTCCTCACGGGCGGGTTTGACCTGGATGCCGGACGCTTCGAGATACATCACACCGGTCGCTGCGGCGACGGCCATGTTGGAGCGCTCCAGCCACCGGCACCGGCCGAGGATGTGGATCAGGGCCGCGGCGCGCGCGTACGGGCCGTCGTAGACCGGTTGCTCCAGGAGTTCGGCCCGGTGGCAGGCGACGGCGGCAACCGGTACGCCGTAGTCGTCCGGCGCCGGGTCTCCGGCACCCGCCAGTTCCGCGACCTGGAGGATCCACGGGACGTCGATGTGCAATTCCATTACGCGGCGTGGGCTCCCCGCCCGGCGCGGCCGGTGTCCTGGTCCTCGGCCTCGTCGAAGAGGCTCTGGTGCTCGTCCAGGAATCGGCTCGCGGCGTCCAGGCCCCGTCGGCGCAGGCCGTCGGTGTCCTCGATGACGAGGCGGGCGATGTACTCGCCCAGATCCTCGCCAAGGTCCTTGGCCCGAGCCTGCGCGAGTTCCTTGATGTCGGAGTCGACGCGAACGCCGAGTTGGGTCTTCGCCATAGGCGGATGGTAACAGGTGTTACCAGGCTCGCGGGAAACAGCGGCCGGACTCGGTTCGCCCCGCCGCCAGTGTCGGGGTCCGCGAACGCGGTGCAGAACATCATCCGCCCCAACTGCCTGCCGGCGAAGGGTGTTCCGGGTCATCGTCCGTGGCCGGCCGACGCTCTGGAACACCCTCCCCTCTCAGGTCCGGCGGTATCGCCGGGCCGTCACCGGTCGACGGAACACAGGCACCGGACGTCCGTGCGTGCACGAGCGCATGCCGTGCCGGACGGTGTCAGCGGCTGCGGAACGGCCGCGACCTCCGCGCGACCAGGAACACCAGCGCGCCGCCCGCCACCAGCAGGACGGCGGCGCCCACCCGGAGCAGGACTCCGTCCGTGCCCGTGGCGGCGAGCCCGCCGCCCGTCGTCGTCCCGGTCCCGCTTCCCGCCCCGGAACCGGACGGGCTCGCGGTGGCCGTGGCCGAAGGGGAGGCGGAGGCGGTGGGCGAAGGGCTGGACGTCGCCGAGCCGGTGGCCTTCACCGTGATCGCGGCGGTGTCGTTCGCCGTGTCGTCGTCACGATTGGGGTACGCGGGGTTCTGGACCGCCCGTACGCTGCCCTGCGCGCCGGGGACGACCCGGTCGATCCGCACCGTGAACTCCTGGGTCACCGAGTCGCCCGGCTTGAAGTCCGTGCTGCCGATGTCGCAGGTGTAGCTCTTCGCGCCGGCCTTGCGCGGTGTGCAGTTCCACAGTGGCCCGGGATCGCCCTGCTCGCCGGGGCCGGGGGCGCCGGTGATCGTAGTGCCGGCGGGCGGGGTGACCACGAACGTGCCGGAGTTCTCCGTGTCCATCCACCGGAAGTTCATCAGGCCCGGCCCGTTGTTCCGCACGCCCACGGTGATGCTCACGGTCTCGCCGACCTTGCCCTCGACCGTGTCGCCGAGCGCCTGGTAGTCGGCGTGCTGGGTGGTGGCGAAGGTGCCGTACCCGGAGCCGGTGAATCCGGAGCCGGAGGGGACAGACTTCAGGCCGAGCGGCGCGCCGGTGCCGGTGTCGGGGAAGTCGGACGGGTCGTAGGAGTCGGGCGCGGTGCCGCCGACCGGCCACACGACGTAGGTGTTGTAGCCGTACATCGTGTCCTTGGAGGCGGTGTAGCGCAGGGGCACGTCCGTCGTGTAGGCCGTGCCGGGCGCGACCGGGGTGTCGAACCGGCACCAGGCGCCGATGTCGGGCAGGTCCGAGTAGTGGCAGTTGGAGTGGTCTCTGGCGAGAGAGACGCCGTCCGAGTCCTGCACCAGCAGCATGACGCCCTTGTCGGCGGGGGCGGTGCCGGTGTTGGCGAAGGCCGGGCTGCGTTCGAAGACGGCGCCGGGCTCGATGCCCTTCAAGGCCGGGTAGGGCCGGGCGGCGAGCTTCGGCCCGCCGACCAGGACGTCCGTCTTCCCCGTCACGGTGGCCGCGTCGGAGGCGGTGGCGGTGTAGGTGATGGCACCGGTGTCGCCCGCCTTGGCGGCTGCGGTGGGCTTCAGGAGGAACGGGTCGATCGACTCCTTGCCCGACAGCGGGCCCACGTCGCATCTCACCTTCAGAGTACCGGTGTTCACGCAGTCCCCCGTGACCACCATCGTCGCCTTCCCGGCCAGGGACGACGCGTCGACCGTGACCGAGACGTCATGGGCGTCGCCGCCCGAGGCGGTGATGCCCAGGCCCAGGTTCGGGCCCTCTCCCCCGGTGGGGAGGTAGTAGTTCTCCTGGGTGTCCAGGACGAGCGTCGTCGAGGCGGCGTGCGCGGCCGGGGCCGCGACTGCCATGACAGCGGTCACAGCGGTCGCGCATGCGACACCCGCCGCCGTTCGCCATGTTCTACGTATCGTCAGCACAGTACGTGGACACGCCAAAACACCGGAAGGTTGCGCCCAAGCGTCCGTCGGGCGGCGAACAGGTTCCGCCCGGGGGAACCTCTCCTCGCGTTGCGGTCGCAGTGCCGCCCGACACCGCCCCGTACCGCCGACGCGCCGTGCCCGGGAACCGCCCCCCGGCGGAACAGAAGTGCAGGAAACCCTGAACGTACGCCGTCACTCGGCTAGCCTCGTCATTCCATGGGGCCGAACTGACGTACGGCGCAGATCACTTCGGGGGTTCCGTGTCTGAACAGCGGCCTGTGCCATCGGACTTGGCAATGAGCGAGGCCGCCGCGCTCCGCCAGACCGGTGCGTCGCCTCTCCGTCCCGCCGACCCGCACCGCATCGGCCCGTACATGCCGATCGCCCTGCTCGGCAGCGGCGGTATGGGGCGGGTCTATCTCGCCTGTCCGGCGGACGGCGGGCCCGGTCTGGTCGCGGTGAAGGTGATCAGGCCGGAGTACGCGGACGACCCCGGCTTCCGGCGCCGGTTCGAGCGTGAGGCCTCGCTGCACGAACGGGTCAGCACGGCGCACACACCGAAACTGTGCGGCACGGGCTTCCAGGACGAGCTGCTGTGGATGGCCACCGAGTACCTGCCGGGGCTCGATCTGGCCCATGCCGTACGCGAACTCGGCGCCCTGGACACGACCGCGGTCTGGCGTCTGGTCGCGGAGCTGGGACAGGCCCTGGCCGACCTCGCCGCCGCGCAGGTCGTGCACCGGGACCTCAAGCCGTCGAACGTCCTGATGTCGGTCGGCGGCGCCCATCTCATCGACTTCGGCATCTCGAAGGCCGTGGACGCCAGCAACATCACCGGTACGGGCATCCGGGTGGGAACCCCGGCCTACATGTCGCCGGAACACCTGCGGACCGGACAGTCAGACACCGCGTCCGACGTGTTCTCGCTCGCCGGGACGCTCGTGTACGCGGCGGTGGGCCGCCCTCCGTTCGGTGACGGTACCGGCGTCGACGTCATGCACCGGGTCGCGTTCGAGGAGCCGGACCCTGAGCTGATCGCCGAGATCTCGGCGGTGGACCCCGTGCTGGGCTCCCTGCTGACAGCCTGCCTGGCCAAGGAGCCCGAACGGCGGCCCACAGGGCAGGACTTGATCGACACGGCCGAGGCGCACACCGCTCCGACCGTGTGGCCGGAGCCGCTGGCCGGACAACTGCTGGCCCGGCAGCGGGCGTACGAGACACTGCACCGGCTCCCCGCCGCATCGCGAGCAGGCTTGCGGGCCAGGGACGTCCAGCCGAAGGCGAAGGCGCTGCCGTCGACTCCCGCGGAGCAGGCCGGCCATCACGCTTCGTCCGCTCCTTCCGCGCCGTCCGCCCCCGAAGCCCCGGAAGTGGCCGCCGAGGCCGCTGCCACCACGCCACCGGCACGCTCGCGGAAGAGCAGTTCCGGCACCCGCTTACGGAAGCGGGTGCTCTGGGCCATCGCCACGGGCATCGCCGTCTGCGCGGTGACCGCAGGAGTCCTGTGGTCCGACCGGCACGACGCACCGCCCACCGCTTCCGCGCCCGGTACCGACTCCGGCTCCGGTTCCGCCGCCGGCCGGACCACCGGCCACACGGTGTCCGGCGGCACCGCCGTCTCGCCGAGACCCGGCGCGTCGGACGCGGACACCGCTTCCGGCAAGGGCGTGGACGGCTCCGTGAACTCCGACGGTGTCGCCACACCCGCCGACGACGACCCCGGGTCCACCACAACGGGATCTCACGGCACGTCCTCCGCTCCCGGTGCCGGTACCGGCGCTGGAGCCGGCTCCGGTTCCGGTTCCACCGCCTCGGGCGACCCGACTCCCTCCTCACCCCAGACCACACCGCCCGCCACCGAGCCCGCGACTCCCGCCTGGATCTCGGACTGCACGTACTACAGCGGCATCAAACGCACCGTCCCCGGGGACACCGGCAAGCGTGTGCTCCAGGTGCAGTGCATGCTGGCCAAGCGCGGATACGACATCGGGAGCACGGGCGTGGACGGCGACTTCGGTGACGGAACCGAGTCGGCGGTGGAGAGCTTCCAGAGCGACAAGCTGCTGGTCGTCAACGGCATCGTGAACCACAAAACGTGGCTCGCCCTGCGCGGCACGGAGTGAAGCGCCTGCCCGGCTGGTGATCATCGCGCCGCGTCTCATGGCCGGGCTACGCGACACCAGGCGGTTTCACGACCGCCTGTCACCGATCGCGTCCACCGTATGGTCCGTCCGTCGCGTCCTGCGCGGGTGCCAGCCCGGTCGTGGGACGGAGTCCAGCAAGGCCTGGGTGTACGGATGCCGCGGTGCCGTGAGGATCCGGGCGACGGGGCCCTCCTCGACGACCCGGCCGCCTCGCATCACCACGGTCTGCTGGCAGAGCTGGCGGACGACGGCCAGGTCGTGGGTCACGAAGACCAGCGTCGTGCCTTTCTGTTCGCGCAGGTCGGCGAGGAGGTTGAGGATCTGGGCCTGGACGGAGACGTCGAGGGCGGCGACCGCTTCGTCGAGGAGCAGGATGTCGGGTTCCACGGCCAACGCGCGGGCGATGGCGGCGCGTTGACGCTGGCCGCCGGAGAGACGGGCGGGGCGGGTGTCGGCGAGGCCGGGCAGGCCGACCGTGTCCAGCAGTTCGGCGACGCGCGCCTCCGTCGCCGAGCCGTTGCCGAGCCGGCGGGCGTGCAGGCGCAGCAGTTCGGCGAGTCCGGCGCCGATGGTCTGGCGGGGGTCGAGGCAGGAGTAGGGGTCCTGGTGCACGATCTGGACCGTCGCCGCCCGGGCCAGCCGCTCGGTGCGTCCTCTGGGGCGGGCGTCGGTCGGGTGGCCGCGCAGCAGGACGTGGCCGGTGGTCGGTTGCTCCAGGCCGGCGATGAGTCGGACGACCGTCGACTTCCCGGCGCCCGACTCCCCGACCAGGGCGAGGGCTTCGCCTCTGCGCACCTGGAAGGTGACGTCCTCGCAGGCCGTCACGTGGTCGCGTCGTAGGGCATAGCGTTTGGTCAGGCCGCTGACCTCCAGCAGAGCGGTCATACTTCCTCCCTCGTCCGGTCGAGGTCGCCGGCGAGTTCGTCGGCGCGGTGGCAGGCGACGGCGCCGTCGCCGTCGGGGCGCAGGGGCGGGCGTTCGGCGCGGCAGCGGTCCTCGGCGAAGGCGCAGCGCGGGGCGAACGGGCAGCCGTCGGGGGTCTCGTACGCCGCTGCCGGGCGGCCGGGGATGACGGGCAGTCGGGCGCCGGGTTCGCCCAGGCCGGGCCGGGCGGCGAGCAGTCCGGCCGTGTAGGGGTGGCGGCGGCCGGTGTGCAGGGCGGTGGCGGGGCGTTGCTCGACGATGGTGCCCGCGTACATGACGGCGATGCGGTCGCAGACGGCGGTGGCCAGTTCGAGGTCGTGGGTGACGAAGAGCAGGGCGAGGTGCCGTTCGTGTCGTTGCTCGTCGAGGATGGCCATGACGTCCTGCTGGGTGGTGACGTCGAGGGCGGTGGTGGGCTCGTCGGCGAGCAGCAGACGCGGTTCGGTGACGAGGGCGGAGGCGATCATCATGCGCTGGAGCAGGCCGCCGGAGAGCTGGTGGGGGTATTGGCCGAGGCGGCGCGGGCCGTCCGGGATGCCGATCTCGGCGAGGAGCGGGACGAGCCGTTCCTGCGCTTCGGTCCGGTTCAGGGCGTGGTGGCAGACGAGTGGTTCGGTGAGGAAGTCGCCGAGGGTGCGGACCGGGTTGATGTGGGCCCGCGGGTTCTGGAAGATCATCGCCGCGTCGTGGGCGAGGTAGCGGGTGAGCCGGTCCCCCCGCAGCGCGTGGACGTCCTGGCCGTCGAAGGTGATCGTGCCGTGCGTGCGGGCGTCCCGCGGCAACAGCCGGAGGACCGACCGTGAGGTGAGCGACTTGCCGGAGCCGGACTCGCCGACCAGGCCGAGGGCCTCGCCGGGTGCGAGGTCGAAGGAGGCGTCGCGGACGAGGGTGCGGGGTTCCTGGCGGCGGCGGTGCAGGTCGATGCCGAGGTGGTCGACCCGCAGCAGGGGTGCGGGGGCGGTCATCGCAGGGTCTCCTGGTGGCTGCGGGCGATCATCGTGTCCCCGAGGAGGTTGAAGACGACGACGGTGAGGACGATCAGGCCGCCGGCCATCAGGCTCTGTCCCGGTGCTCCGGCGAGCAGCGAGGACTGGCCCTCCGAGACCATCAACCCCCAGTCCGAGGTGGGTGGTTGGACGCCGAGCCCGAGGAAGGACACTCCGGCGAGGTCGATGAGCGCCGAGCCGAACGCGGCGGTGGCCTGGGCGATGACGAACGGCGCGAGGTTGGGCAGCAGGTGCCGCAGGTTGATCCGCCACGCCGACATCCCGGCGGCCTCCAGGGCGGCGACGTACGGGAGTCGGCGCTCGCGCACCGCGACTCCGCGCACGATGCGTGCCATGTACGGCAGGTAGGCGATGGCCAGGGCCAGTACGGGCGCGGTCAGTCCGGGGCCGAGGACGGCGACCGCGAGGACGGCGAGCAGCAGGCCGGGGAAGGCGAAGAGGATGTCGTTGATCCGGCTGACGATCCGGTCCAGTCGGCCGCCCCGCCAGGCGCACAGCAGGGCGAGGGCGACACCGCCCGCGGTGGCGCCGACGATGACGAGGGCCGGGCCGAGCAGGCTGATCCGGGCGCCGTACAGCAGGCGGGAGTACAGGTCGCGGCCGAGGGCGTCGGTGCCGAGCCAGTGAGCGGCGGAGGGGTCGCGGCTCGCGTCCGCCATGCTCACGGCGTCGGGTCGGTGGGTGGCGAGCACGGGGGCGAACAGGGCGAGCGCCACGAGGAGCGCGGCCAGCGCGGTCAGTGCCTTGGTGGAGGGCGAGGCACCGCGCAGGGGCAGACGCAGGGACAGCCCGCGGGTGCCGAGCCGTACGGCGGACACGTCGGTCATCGGGAGCTCACCGCCCGGATTCTGGGGTCGAGGGCCGCCTGGAGGGCGTCGGTGGCGGCGTTGACGACGATGAAGACCACGACCATGAGCAGGCCGACGGCCTGGACGACGGGGGTGTCCTTCTGGGCAACGGCGGCCACCAGGGTCGCCCCGAGCCCGTTGAGCCCGAAGGCCTGTTCGACGACGACGTCCGCGGCGATCAGTCCGCCCACGGTCAGGCCCGCGGCCGTGCTGATGGGGATCATGGCGTTGCGCAGGATGTGCCGGCGCAGGATCCGGCGGCCGGGCAGGGCGCGGCTGCGCGCGGTCTCGACATGCTCGCGGTCGGCCTCCTCGCGTACGGCTGCCTTGGTCATCTGGGCCAGGTAGGCGGCGGAGGACAGCGCGAGGGTGAGGGCGGGCAGTGTCAGGTGCTGGAGCCGGTCGCCGAGGGAGGGACCGCCGCCGCCCAGGGCCGGGAACCAGTGGACCTTCACCGCCAGCAGCGCGACCAGCGCGGACGCGGCGACGAACGAGGGCACCGCGAGACCGACGCCGGTGAGCGCGGTGATGACTGTGCCGGTCCGGCGGGACAGCGCGGCCCAGATGCCGAGCCCGAGGCCGAGGCCGAGGATCAGGACGGCCGCGTAGGCGACGAGGAGGAGGGTGTCGCCGACACGCGGGCCGATGAGGGAGGAGACGGACTGGCGGTAGGTCAGTGATGTGCCGAGGTCGCCGTGGAAGAGGCCGGTCAGCCAGTCCCAGAAGCGGACCGGGAGCGGCTGGTCGAGACCGAGCCGGTGACGGATGGCTTCCAGGGTGCGCTCGGAGGCGTGCGTCCCGGCGAGCCGGGTGGCGGGGTCTCCGGGTGCCGCGGCCAGCGCGGCGAACAGGGCGAACGCGGCGACGAGGACACTGCCGGCGACCCCGAGCAGCCGGAGGAGTGCCGTGGCCGCCGTACGGGCGAAGGGTTTCGTCATGGAAGGTCTCATCGCACTCACCTGCTGCCGATCAGCGCGAGGGACGGGGCGAAGGTCTGGGCGAAGGAGGTGGTGGCGCCGGTGATGCGCTTGTTCATGTACGTCACCTCGTACGGGGAGAGCAGCGGTACGGCGAGGGTCCTGGCCTCCCAGCGGCGCTGGGCGTCGGTGATCAGCACGGCGCGTTCGTGCGGGTCGAGGGTCTGCTGCGCCTTGGTGAGGGCCGCCGTGACGGCCGGGTCGTCGAAGCCGGCCCAGTTGAACATGGCGTCCGGCAGGACCAGGTTGGGGATCCAGTCGAGCGGGTCGGGGATGTCGAGGAACGCCTCCGCCAGCACGAAGTCCAGCCCGCGGCGGTAGGTGGGGTCGTAGAACATGCTGGAGAACTGGAGGGCGGGCAGTTGGCGGATCGTGAGCGTGATGCCGATGGAGCGGGCCGCCTGCTGGATGACGGCCGCCGCGTTGATCTGGTCCTGGTTTCCGGCCGCCACGGCGAGGGTGCCGGAGCGCAGGCCGGGGTGTCTGGCGACCAGGGCGCGGGCGGTGCGCAGGTCGGCGGCGGTGGGTGTGGTGTGGGCGAGGGGCAGGGCGGCGGCGGCCTTCTGGTAGACCGCCTTGGCCACGGGGTCCCAGCCGGTGACCGGGAGGACGGTGGTGCTGGGGGTGGCGGCGCCCCGGTAGACGGTGTCGGCCAGTTGGCTGCGGTCGACGGCGAGGGACAGCGCGCGGCGGATGTCCGGTTCGGCGGCGATTCCCTTGTTCTGGAGCGGGGCCACCTGTACGGACTTGAGGCTGGGGCCGTAGGAGAGCTGTCCGGCCACGCTTCCCTTGAGGGTGGGCAGCGCGGCGTTGGGGACGTCGTAGGTGCCGTCGATGGCGCCGCTGGCCAGGGCCTGGGTGAGCGCGGTGGTGTCGGTGACGAAGAGCAGGGTGACCTTGCGGGCGTGGGCCCGGTAACGGGCGTCCCAGTAGTGGGAGTTGGCCTTCAGCTCGATGCTGGCGCCCGTCTTCCAGGCGGCGAGTTCGAAGGGGCCGGAGCACATCACGCCACCGGCGGCGGTGCCGAACTTCTTGCCCTCGCGCCGGGCGTAGCGGGCCTGGACGACGGTGCCCGCGGTGGTGGCGAGTTCCTTGAGGAACAGTTCGTCGGGGCGGGTGAAGCGGACGGTGACGGTGTGGGGGCCGGTCGCCCGGATCGACTTCACGTTGACGAAGAAGGAGTTGGCGATGGCGTTGGGGTCGAGCTGCCGTTTCAGGCTGTAGACCACGTCGGCGGAGGTGAGCGCGGTGCCGTCCCAGAACCGTACGTCGTCGCGCAGGTGCAGCACGAGGGTGCGGGTGTCGGGCTGGTCCCACGAGCGGGCCAGCGCGGGCGAGGTGCTGAAGTCCGGGTTGAGGCGCAGCAGGCTGTCGCAGAGGTTGCTCACGACGAGGTACGGCGAGGAGTCGCCGGCCTGCTGGTAGTCGAGGGTGGTCGGCTCGCCGGCGGGCAGGTCCCACACCAGCGAGTCGAGCGGGCCGGTCGCCTTGTCGGAGGTGCTGCGCAGGGTCGTGCTGCCGAGTTCGGCGCGCGGCAGGCCGGTGCAGCCCGCCAGGGCGAGAGCGAGCACCGTGAGGAGCAGCCGCCTGAGCGCGGTCACGACGGACTCACCGTGTCGACCACGGTCAGGGAGAGGTGGGAGTCGTGCTGCCCGCCGGTGCGCAGCGTCTGCGTCGTCGTCTTGCCGTCGGTGGCGAGCCACGGGTTCTCCTCCGTACCCGGGTGCGGCACGTACATGGGGAAGTCGCTGGAGGCGATGTGCAGCCGCAGGGCGTGTCCGGGGCGCAGTCGGTAGCCGGTGTGGGTGAGGTCGAAGGCGACCGGTGCGGGCGCGCCGCCGGGTATGAGCCGCTGGCCCCGCACGAGGACGTGGGCGCTCCCGCCGGGCGACACGTCCAGCAGCTTGAGGAAGACCTGCGCGCTCGGCCCGTCGGTGCCGACGCGGAGTGTGGCCCGGACCGGTCCGGCCAGGTCGAGTGGTTCGGTCACCGGGTCGGTGGTGAAGACCAGCACGTCCGGGCGGTCGTGCAGGGGGGACTCGTCGACGTGGTGGAGGAGCGCGGCGAAGCTGTCCGGGACGAGGGTGGGGACCAGGTCCGCGGGGTCGTGCACCCAGGTGACGTTCTCCTCCCGGGACGGGGCGTCCGGCCGCAGGCCGCCCGCGTCCAGGTACAGCTTCAGGGTGCGCGCCCCGGCGGGCGGCCAACGGTCCGCCGTCCGGTCGCCGAGGTGGCCGTGGTGCCAGCGCACCCGGGGCAGTCGCTCCGGTGTCCCCTCGCCCTTCACGAAGACGTCGAAGAACTCCACGAGGGGGCCCAGGTGGCGCGGCAGCAGCCGGTCCACCGCCGCGTCCACGTGCGCGTGGTCGAGTTCGGGCGGTACGGGGACGTCGTCGAGGTGGTAGTTCTCGTGGTCGATGGAGTCGGCGTGCAGGTACTGGAGGGGAGCCCAGTCCGGGCGGGCGGAGAGCTCGGCCCAGTCGTTGATGCTGGGCTGGAGGCAGTTGTCGAACCAGCCGGCCTGGTGCAGCACCGGCAGCGGCGGTCCGTCGAAGGGGTGGCCGTGCGGGAACGCGGGTACCGGCTTCACCTCGGGGACGAAGGAGTCCCAGAGGGCCGGCCGGGCGCCGATGCCCTCGGCGATCTCCGTCATCGCCTCGATCAGGGGACGGCGGGTCAGGTCGGGATCGAACTCGTACACCCACCGGTCGGTCCAGTAGCCGGCGTAGTAGAGGGCGCCGAAGAGCTGGGTGACGCCGTCGCGTTCCCAGTAGTCGGGGCGGATGCCGTCCGCGCCGGTGAGCCTGGGGGCGATGGCCTTCAGCGCCGGGTGACCGGCGGAGACGGCGGCCCACTGGGTGGCGCCGTAGTAGGAGTCGCCGAACATTCCGACCCGGCCGTCCGACCACTCCTGGCGCACGATCCAGTCGATCGTGTCGTAGCCGTCGTCGGCCTCGTGGACGAAGGGCATGGTCTCGCCCTCGGAGCGGAACTTGCCTCGCACGTCCTGGACGACGACCGCGTAGCCGCGTGCGGTGAGGTAGGCGGCGATGCGGTCCATGAAGACGTAGCGGCTGTTCTTGTCGTACGGCAGCCGGACCAGTGCGGCCGGAAGCGGTCTGTCGTGACCGGACGGCAGGTAGAGGTCGGTGGCCAGGCGCACCCCGTCCCGCATCGCGACCATGACCTGGATCGCGGAGTCGGGGACGGGAGCGGGTTCGGCGCGGTGCACGGGCAGAGGCATCCCGGGTCTCCAGGAGGAAGTCGAGGTGGGGCCGCGGTGGGCACGGGAAGTGTCCGCGACCTCGGACGGGCGGCGAGCGGGGAAGGGTCGCTTGCGCTGCCGGAAGCTGGCGCCGGGAGGGTGCGTGGCGTCGACGTGGCCCTGATTGAACAGTAATGTGAACACTGTTGTCTAGGGCGCTGTCTGGACCGATCACCCGACGGTTCCCTAGGATCGTCGCCGGCATCATCGGCACATTGGACAGGGAGGGGATCCCATGGGATCGGCCGGAACGACCGGGGGGCGACGCCGTGGCAGCACGCTTACGCGGGAACAGATCATCGAGGCGGCCGTGGAGATCAGCACCGCCGAGGGCCCGGCCGGTGTGTCCTTCCGCTCCCTCGGGGCCCGTCTCGGCGTCGTCGCCACCGCGCTGTACCGGCACTTCCGCGACAAGGACGAGTTGATGCTCGCCCTGGCCGACCAGATCTTCGTGGAGATCGCCGACCGCTTCACCCCCACCGGGGACTGGGCGGCCGACCTGCACCAGATCGCCCTGCTGGGCCAGGAGGTGGGCCGCCGTCACGCGGTCACCCTCGCCTGGCTGGGCTACCGCAACACGGGCGGCCCCGGCGATCAGGGGGTCGCCCTGGCCGTCCTCCGGCTCCTCCTGGACGCCGGGCTGACCCAGGAACAGGCGCTCTTCCACTACGAGTTGTTCACGGACACCGTGATGGGCCTGCTGACGGTCGACGCCATGCGCGCGTCCCTGAACGAGGAGGCCCGCCGCAAGGACGACGCGGCCCTCTCCGCGCTCTACGCCAACATCGCGCGCGCCGAACCCCGCGCCTCCCGCATGCCGGCCCTGGCCATCGACAGCGACCCGGACGCCCTCTTCGCCGCACAGGTCGATCTGCACGTCCAAGCGATCCGGGCGACGGCGAGCGGGGCGCCGGTCGGTACGCGTCGAGGGTGAGACGATCCGGATCGCCTCAGCGTCTTTCCGGCCGGGTCGCCGCGGATCGCTCCAGTCCGGCGCACGGCACGGCACGGCGGTCACGGCCAGTACGGCGCTACGACCCCGTCCACCCATCCGGACAGTCCTACGACTCACCGGTCCCGCGGGGAGGGAACGAATGGCGCCGACTTCCCGCCGAGCCGAGCAACCGTCAGGACCTGCGGGTGGGAGCCGCGCCGACCCAGCGCCGATAGGCGTCCACGTCGACGTTGCTGCCGCACACGATGGTGACCACGTGTCGGCCGGCGAAGCGGTCACGGTCCTCGAGGATCGCCGCGATGCCGAGCGCGGCCGAAGGTTCGACGACGAGGCCGGCGTGGTCGAGGAGCATCCGCATCCCGGCGATGATCGACGCCTCCTGGACCAGGACGGCGTCGTCGGCGACCAGAAGGAGATCGTCCAGGACGGCCGGGATCGGATACCGTCCGGCGACGCCGTCGGCGATGGTGTCCGCCGAGTCGGTGGTGACGACACTCCGCCGACGCCACGAGAGTGTCAACGCCGGTGCGCCCAGCGGCTGGACGCAGATCACCTCGACCCCGGGTGCCAGAGCCTTCAGCACATGGCCCACGCCGGTGGCCAGCGCGCCACCGCCGAGAGCGATCAGGACGGTGTCGAACGACGGCGCGGTGTCCTCCGGTTCCAGCAGTTCCAGGCCGATGGTCGCCGCGCCCTCGCAGGTCTCGATGTCCAGGCTGTCTTCGACCAGCCGGATGCCGTCGTGCCGCGCGATGGCCGCCGCCCGCTCGCGAGCCATCTCGTGGTCGCCGTCCACCAGCTCCAGTCCGGCGCCCAGTCCGCGGATGCGATCAAGCTTGGCCCGAGTCGCGAAGCGGGACGCGACGACGGTGACGTCGAGGCCCCGGCGGCGACCGGACCACGCGAGGGCCTGGCCGAGATTGCCCGCACTCGCGCACACGGCGGCTCGCTCCGCGTCGGCGGCCAATTGGCTCGCGACCAGTTCGGTGCCGCGGGCCTTGAAGCTGCGGACCGGGTTCGCCGTTTCGAGCTTGACGCTCACCGCGCATCCGAGGGCGGGCTCCAGCGCCTCGCAGCGGTACAGCGGGGAGTCGAGAAAGACCGGGTCGATCATCCGGCGAGCCGCTCGGATCCGAGCAGTGTCGAGGCGTGTCTCTTGCACGAGACGGCAGCGTAGCGCCACCGGCGCCGGTGCCATGGGCAACTGCCGGGAGTTGTGAGTGGGTTGAGGTCGGTCACGCCAACAGGTGGACGTACGCGTACAGCCGCCTCTCGCGCCGCTTCGGTTCGGTCACTCGTTCGGCTCCGTGGAGCGTGTCAGGGACCGTCCGGGCTCACACCGGAAGCGACATTGGCGTCATGAACCGAGTACCCGAAGAAGGCCTGGTCCTGGTCCCCGGCAACTCCCTGATCACGAGCTCTCCGGAAGAGGGACGTGCACTGGCTCTGACGCTCGCCCGTCACACCGTCCACAACATCCAGCCCGATCTGGACGTGCTGAAGGGTGGCCGCCCGAACTACTCCACCACCCCGGAGAGCCTCATGCACGCCACGCATGTGGTGGCCATCGAGTTCCAGACGATCGCGGCTGCCAACAACTACTGGCGCCCCTGAGGGATGGAACGTCGGGCCGGAAGCCGTCGGCTTCCGGCCCGACACCGTACGGCGCGGTCGGCACCTATTGCCGCTTCGGTCCCGTTCGCAGGCCGGCGTTGACCAGTGCCCGTACGCCGATGACGGCCGCGGCGGTGGCGAGGGAAGCCCACGAGCGCTGGGCCGCGAGGCAGACGAGGCCGGCGGCCAGGAGGAAGTCCGTCAGCACTGCCACGCCGGGCTGGACCCGGCCCAGCCGCCGGCCCGCGCAGACCGCGCCGACCAGCCCGAACGCCGTGATCAGAACGGCGGCCTGTGTCATTGCCCCGGTCACGGTGCGGTTCCGGGAGTCGCCGCACTCGTCTGTGGGGAGAGTCGCTCGATCTCCCGGCGCTCCTGCTCGATCTCCCGGCCGAGGATGTAGTTCAGCACGGTCCGGATCGCGGCGATAGCGGCCAGCTGGCCGATCTCCGTGAAGGAGGGGGCGATCGCGGTGCGCAGGATGTCTCCGGCGAGCTGGAACTCAAGTCCGAGGGCCAGGAAACGGCCGAGGGTCAGCCGGATCCGGTTGAAGCCGAACTCGGCGCCCGGGGTCCCCCGCCACTTGCGCAGCCCGACCGTGCCGTAGCCGATGAACTGGACGAACGCCCAGGCCGCACCCACGAAGATGATCAGGGCACCGGCGAACTCGACAAGCCGTACGGCGAGGTCGACGACATCACGCAGCGTCGATTCCGTCAGGACATCCGCGTACATGGAGGGGGTGGCGGCTCGCATGGGATCAGCTTCCGGGGACGGGGAGGTCGCCCTCGACGTACTGGGCGCGGCCGTCGGCGAAGGACCAGTCGTCGGGGCCGTTCTCGAAGTAGCTGATGAACAGGTCCTTGCCGTCGACACCGGCTTCGGCGAGCCGGTCGGCGAGCGTCTTGTAGAGGTGCTGCTTGTCCTCGGTTGAGCGGCCTCGCTGGGTGAAGACGTGGACGATGACGGTGCCGCCTGGGGTGCGCCGGAAGCCGAGTCCGGCGTCCTCGGCGATGATCTCGTCCGGTTCGTGCTGGGTGAGGATCTGGAACCGGTCGCGCGCGGGGATCTTCAGGACGTCGATCAGCGACTGCTGGACGGCGTCAGCGAGGGCCCGGACGTTCTCGGGGCTGCGGCCGCGGATCAGGTCGATGCGTACGAGGGGCATGGCGCGTGTCCTTCGAGGCGGGGGCCAGGGCTCCTCGACCGTAAGGAGATCGCGGTCCGCAGCGGAAATGCCGCTCCGGCCGAGGCCGTGCCTCACCTGCATGGGTGCAGGTCGCGGTCGCTTCGCGGATCGTGTCGGGGACGCGGCGCAGCAGCGCGGACCCGTCCCCGTGGCGGTGCGGTGTTCGAGCCGTGCGTCAGCCGTTCCGCGGACCGGGCGGCCGGGTCCCGGGAGCCGGTCGTCGAAGCCCCGGCGCCCCTCGGCCGGTGAGGCCGCGCGTCCGATGACGAAGGCGCGGCCTCAGGCACGGTCCGGGTCCGGCCGTCGACTCAACTACCGATGATCCAGAGCGCGTTCGCGGCGGCATAGGAGTAGGGCCAGGCAAGAACATCGTGATTCGCCTGCCCGCCGCTGAAGTCCTGGTTCAGGACCTGACCGCTTCTGACGTTCTTGATGGTCCAGTAGCCGGGGAAGTCATTGTCGTCGAGGTACCACTTCTCGTTGAGGGCGCTGTCGTCGCACGCCCACGCGAGCATGTCGTGATGCGCCACACCGCCGCTGTAGTCCTGGTTCAGGCACTGCTTGCTGGCGACGTTCTTGAACGTCCACCAGCCCTCGCCGGCGTCGTACGTGATGTCCCAGTACTCGTTGGACGCGCTGTCGTCGCACGCCCAGGCGAGGATGTCGTGGTGCGGCACACCGCCGCTGTAGTCCTGGTTCAGGCACTGCTGGCTGGCGGTGTTCTCCCACGTGACGCGGTACGTCGTGTCGGACAGGGCCGAAAGGTCGCCGGCGGCGAGGTCCTTCGCCAGCGCGGCGGCGTCCTTGGTGGTCGGCGTGGCCGCGTGCGCGGCGGGTGTCACGAGGAACACCCCCGCAGCCGCCGCGGCGGTCGCCATCGCGAAGACTCGTTTGAAGACGGACATGGGCATGTTCTTCTCCTTGTGTTGAGGAAGACCGACCGGTGATCGGTGGTTGGTGACCGGTACCTGGAGAGGAACCGGCTGGTCAGGCGGGGCAGGCCGAGTCCCTGCGGCTGGCCGGATAGGTGGCGCGTTCCAGCGGCGTGAGGTCTCGGTGCACGGCGGCGCAGATCTTGTCGACGGCGTGCGCGGCGTCGCGCAGCGTCAGGTCCCACAGACGGGCAGTGCCGTCCGTGCTGCCGGTGGCGAGGGTGCGGCCGTCACGGCTGAAGGCCACGGACCGTACGGGACTGGTGTGGCCGGTCAATGTGGCACGCAGCCGTCCGGTGGCCGTGTCCCACAGGCGTACGGTGCCGTCGTCGCCGCCTCCGGCCACGGTGCGGCCGTCGGCGCTGAAGGCCACCGCCGACACCGAGTCGCCGTGCCCGGTCAGGACGGCCTGCTGCTTCCCGGAGGCGGTGTCCCACAGCCGTACGGTGTGGTCCTCAGCGGCGCTGACGAGGGTCTTCCCGTCCGCACCGAAGGCCAGGGCGTCGACGCTGCCGGTGTGACCGGTGAGCGTGGCCCGGGTGGTGCCGGTGGCGAGGTCCTGGAGCAGGATCCTCCTGTCGTGGGCACCGATGGCGAGGGTGTGGCCGTCGGGGCTGACGGCGGCGGACGACACGGTGGGGGTGCGCGGGGTGGTGAGGACCCGCGCCCGACCGGTGCTCACGTTCCATTCCCGCAGCCTGCCGTCATCGTGACGGGTGATCAGAGTGCGGCCGTCCGGGGTGAAGAAGAGCGACGCGACGGGTGTCGGCGCCGACAGCGCTCTGCGCACGGTGGCCGTACGCACATTCCAGAGTCTTACGGTCGCGTCGAAGCCGCCGGTGGCCAGAGTGGCGCCATCGGGACTGAACGCGAGGGACCGCACGGGCCCGGTGTGACCGGTGAGAGTGGCCCGCAGTTTTCCGGTGGCCGTGCTCCACAGGCGGGCCTTCCTGTCGTCCCCGGCGGTGGCGAGGGTGCGGCCGTCCGGACTGAGGGCCACCGAACGGACAGGCCCCGAAAGGGTGTTGAGCGTGACGCGGGCCTGACCGGTGTCCGGTTGCCACAGGCGGACCGTGCCGTCCCCACTGCCCGTGGCCAGAGTGCGGCCGTCCGGACTGAAGGCCACCGACATGCGTCCGTCCGTGTGCCCGGTCGTGATGGACCGGGTTGCGGCGGTGGCCAGATCCGTCAGCCGCAGTGACGTGTCGCTGCCCACGGTGGCCAGCGTCCGGCCGTCCGGACCGAACGCCACCGACGTCACCTGGCCCGTGTGGCCGGTGCGTACGGTGTGGCCGGCCCCGCTGGACGTGTCGTACAGCCTGACGGTCTCGCCGCCGGCGGCGAGGCTGTGCCCATCGGGGCTAAAGGCGACCGAGGACACCTCCCCGGACTGGTCGGCAAGGGTGGTGCGGGGCCGTCCGGTCGCCGCGTCCCACAGGCGTAGGGTCCCGTCCTCGCTGCCGGTGGCCAGCCGGCGGCCGTCCGGACTGAACGCCACCGACCAGACGATCCTGGTGTGCCCCTTCAGCCTCGCGCGTACCGTCCCTGACGCGACGTCCCACAGCTCCACCTCCGAGTTCCGCGCGGCGGCGATGGTTTTGCCGTCCGGGCTGAACGCCACCGCGGTCACCAGGCCGTGGCCGGTCAGCCGGGCCCGGACGGTGCCGGTGGCCACGTTCCAGAGCTGAAGCCCGTGTTCTCCCCCGTCGGCCAGCGTCCGGCCGTCCGGGCTGAACCCGACCGCCGCCTGGGCGCCGCCACGACCGGCGAGCGTGGCCCGCGGCCTGCCCGTGGCGGTGTCCCACAGCCGGACGGTCTCGTCGGCACACGCGGTGGCCAGAGTCCGCCCGTCCGGACTGAACGCTACCGACCACACCTGTTCGCCGACCGCCATGGTGTGGCGCAGCGGGAGCGCTGCCGCCGCGTACAGGCTGGTCGTGGCCTCTTCAGTGGGGCTCGTCCGATACGAACGGACCGCGAGGAGCGAGGCCAGGTCGGGGTCGGTGTCCAGCAACTCGGCCGACTGGGCGGCGAGTTGACGCGAGAGTGCCGCGCGCTGCGCGTTGACGGCGCTCCGCCGCTGGCCGAACGCGAGACCGGCGGCGGTGACCGCCACCACGAGCAGGACCGCCAACGCCGCGATCAGGGACCGTAGTCGGCGGGTCGTGCGGAGCGTCGCCCGCACTTCGGCATCCCGCGTCGCGCAGCTCGCGGTGAGGAACGCCCGTTCCAGTGGCATGAGTTGCGCGGCGGTGTCGGTTGCGGTTGCGGTTGCGGTTGCGGTTGCGGTTGCGGTTGCGGTGAAAGTCTCTTCGGCCGCGGCCAGCCGGGCCCCGCGGTACAGCGCGCCGGGGTCGCGGTCCAACTGGTCCCAGGCGGTGGCGGCTTCGGTGAGGAGTCGGTGCCGCCGCAGCACCTCGCGGTCGCGGTCGATCCATGCGCGCAGGCGGGGCCATGCGGTGATCAACGCTTCGTGGGCGAGGTCGACGGTGTCGTCGTCGAGGGTGATCAGCCGGGCGCGGGCCAGCCGGTCCAGGAGGACGTTCGTGTCACCGGCGCCGCCTGCGCCGAGTTCGGCCCGGCGCGCGGGGCGGCTGGTGTCGTCGGTGCCCTCGCCCGGGGCGATCAGCCGCAGCATCACCTGGCGGGCGAGTGCGGCCTCCCGTGGAGAGAGGCTTTCGTAGAGGTCCTCGGCGGTCCGGGTGATCGCGCCCCGGACGCCGCCGGCTGACTCGTACCCCTTGAGAGTCAGTCTGCGGCCACGGCGGCGGCGCCAGGTCTCCAGGAGGGCGTGGGACATCAGCGGGAGGCCGCCTGGCTGGTCGGACGCGTCCGCGACGATCCGGTCGGCCAGGGCTCGTTCGACGGTCAGGCCGTGCGCAGCGGCGGGTTTGACGACGGCCTCACGGAGTTCGGCGGTGCTCATCGGGGCGACAAGGAGGCTCGCGCCGCGCAGGGCTGCCGCGAGACCCCGGTGCTCACCGAGCCGGCCGTAGTGGTCGGCGCGTACGGCGACCACCACCCGCAGCCGCCCCTCGGGCCGGGAGGCGTGCAACAGGCCGTCGAGGAAACGGGTGCGCTCGGCGGAGTCCTGACAGAGGGTGAAGATCTCCTCGAACTGATCCACGACGACCCATGTGTCCCCCGCCGCCGAGGCCTCGACGGGAGCGAGCGACCGGGCGTGCGTACGCGCCGGACTCTCTCCAGGGGTGAGGATGCGCACAGCCGCCGGTCGGGCACCCGGCCAGGCGTCACCGCGCAACGCCGGGACCAGCCCGGCCCGCAGCAGCGACGACTTCCCGCTGCCCGAGGTGCCGACGACGGCCACGAACCGGTGGTCCAGGACCAACTCCGCCAGATCGGAGACCAGTTGATCCCGGCCGAAGAACAGTCCGCTGTCGGACGGTTCGAACCGCGCCAGCCCCCGATACGGCGGTGCGCCCTCCTCCTCGCCCCCGGCCGGCAGACCGGCCTCCTCGTCCGCCGCGTGCCGCCAACGCCGTTCCCACTCACCCGGGTCCGCGCCACAGGCCTCCGCATAGGCCAGAACGACGGCAAGGGACGGGAGCCGCTCACCGGCTGCCGACTCCGAGAGCGTGGCCGCGGAGAAGCCGACACGGCCGGCCATCGCCCGGTACGTGATCCCCCCGGCCTCCCGACGCAGTTGACGCAACTCGTACGCAAACCGCTGCACCGGCCCGGCCTCGGGATCCAGCGACCCTTCCGGACGTCCCATACCGCTCCTCCCTCCATGAAGAGAAACCACTGCCCGTCCCCACCGGACGGCCCCGTTCGCACAGAAGGTCCCGCCCCTCGGGCATCGCACGCAGGACCGCGGGCCGGCCGAACGTCCCGTGCCCCGTCCCGGGGACACGGGACGGCATCCCCGCAGCACCGAGTCGACCGGGCGCCAAGTTGATTGGCAGCCCTTTTCGACACGTTAATCAACCACGAACGGCCTTACAGAGATGGAGAGTTGGGAAGGCCTCAGCCGAATCCGTCAGACCCTGGCGTGCCGGAGACCACCACGGCCACGGAAGGCGACGAGGATGCCGTCGCAGTCCTCGTTCAGCGGCACACACCAGCACCGACCCGGCCCGCCACGCTCTCGTCGACACCGCCACCGAGGCGGAGGACGCTGTTCAGCGCGTCCTCCTCACCGCCTCACCGAGAGCGACGAGGAAGGCCGCCGAAACCGAACACCGGACGAGCGAGGCAGGCTCTGCGAGCGCCTTGCCCATTAGCCAGGGGCTCAGTCGTCCCGGCCGGAAAGTGAAGGACAGCGGATCGCTGTCGAAGACCCCCACCGTCTCGTCGAACCTCCAGGCACCGGCGTTCGTCATGTCTCCTCACGGCCGTACGGCCCTGACGCGCCAAGTCTGGCCCGTGGGAGGTCACTTGGTGCCTGCCTGATGCGCGTCGGCCGGACTCCACGGGTTGCCCGGCGGTCTTCCTGGCCATCGATCGACGCAGCCGCGAGAGAAGGCCACGGCTCGGGACACCCGTGCGGGTGCATCCGCCGATCGGCCTCGGCCGGAAAGGGTTGTACATCCAGAAAACGACCTGCGGTGCCCTGCCCTGGCAGGCGCGCCGGACGGGAGGGCTCCAGTGGCCGGCGGACGGACAGCTCAGCGATGGGACGTGGTTGTGGTGGGCGCCGGACTGGCGGGGCTGGCCTGTGCGCATGATCTCAGCGCACGGGGACTGCGGGTACAGGTGCTGGAGGCCGGGGACCGGGTCGGCGGACGGATGCGGACCGACCGGGTGGAAGGCTGTGTGGTGGACCGGGGATTCCAGGTGTTCAACACCGCCTATCCGCAGGTCCGCCGCCGTCTTCCGCTGCGGGAGTTGCGGTTGCGGCCGTTCACGCCCGGCTTCGTGGTGCACGACGGCGGACGACGGTTGCGGTTCGCCGACCCGACGCGCGCGCCCCGGCAGGCGCTGACCGGCGCCGGGCGCTTGGCCGGACCTGGTGATCTGGCGCGGCTGGCCGCGTTGACCGGTTTCGACGCGCTGGCCCCGGCGGCGCTGGTGCGTCGGGCACGTGACATCTCCACCCGCAGCGCGTTGGCGGAGGCCGGCTTCAGTGAGCGCTTCGTGGAGCGGTTCTTCCGTCCGTTCCTGGCCGGAGTGTTCCTGGAGGAGGACCTGTCGACCTCCAGCCGGTTCTTCCACCTGGTGTGGCGCAGCATGGCGCGCGGCACGATCTGTCTGCCCGCGACGGGCGTGGGAGCGGTGCCCGAAGTGCTTGCCGCCGCGTTGCCGCCGGGGACGGTCTCACTGGAATCCCCGGTGACGGCACTGACCGAGGACGGTGCCCTGGTCGGAGACGGTCGTACGGTGCCTGCGCGGGCCCTGGTCGTGGCGACGGACGCGGCGACGGCGGCCCGGCTGGAACCGGGGCTTGCGGTGCCGTCGTATCGCCCGGTCACCACCTACTACCACCTCGCGTCCCGTTCGCCGTTGCGGGAGCCGACTCTCGTCACGGACGCGCGGCGCCGCTTCGCCAACAGTGTCGTGCTGACGGAGGTTCATGCCGGCTTCGCGCCGCGCGGTTACGCGCTGATCGCCACCTCCGTGCTGGGCGACCACGACGGGCAACGGGAGCGGGCTCTGCGTACGGCGCTCGACGAGTGCTACGGGACCGACACCTCGGGCTGGGAACTTCTCACCGTCCGTACGGTGGGCGAGGCACTGCCGGTCATGGAGCCGGGGCTTCCGCTCAACCGCCGTACCCGGCTGGCCGCCGGACGGTACGTGTGCGGGGACCACCGGGCCACCGGCTCGGTGCAGGGCGCCCTCGCCTCGGGAGCACGGGCGGCCCGGGACGTGGCGTTCGACCTGCGCTGAAGGGCTTCTTGCGGCCACCGGGGTCGGGTTCCGGTCCGGGAGGACGGACGGCAACCGGTCAGCGACTCAGGAGGGCCAGTTCGCGGTTCATCTCGGCGAGGAAGCGGACGACGACCGCCAACTCGTCGGCGGTGAACCGGTCGCAGGCGGCTGCGGTGCTCTGGGCCAGCGGCCGGAAGTAGTCACCGGCGACGCGCCTGGCCGCCGCCGCGTAGTGGAGGTGTACGACACGGCGGTCGTCCAGCGCTCGGGTGCGCCGGATGTGCCCCGCCTTCTCCAAGCGGTCGATGCAGGCGGTCACCGCACCCGACGTGAGACTGAGCCGCTCGCGCAGCCGACCGGGTGTCATGGGGCCCTCGTCGGCATCGACATCGGCGTCCAGGATCGCGATCAGGGCCAGTACGTCGGTGAGGTGCAGGCCCTGCGCCTGGGCGAACTTGTGGGCGATGCGGTTGAACTCGGAGTTCATCGTGCGCAGCAGCACGGCGAAGGACTGCAACCCCGTCGGGCCGTCCACAGGAAAAGGCAACGACGAGTTGTTGGCAGGCATGGTCACAGTATATGTTCTCTCAATCATTGAGATACTTCACAGTTGACTTAATTACTGGATTGCCTGAGGTCGTTCATGGGAACCGCACCGCGCTGGGCCCGGTGGCTCGTACCGCTCGTCCTGCTCCTCGTGTGGCTGGGGGTCGGCGGAACGCTCGGTCCGTACGCCGGGAAGCTGGGCGAGGTGGCCACCAACGACCAGGCGGCGTTCCTGCCGCGGAGCGCCGAGTCGACTCAAGTGCTCAAGGCGCGGGAGGCGTTCGACCAGTCCGACACCCTCCCGGCCGTCGTGGTCTGGACGGCGGACGGAAAGCGCATCGACGAGACCCGGCGGAGCGAAGCCTCGCGCGCCTTGGCCGCACTCGCCGGAAAGCCCGGAGTCGCGGGCCGCCCCTCCCCCGTCCTCCTCTCCGACGACGGACAGGCCATGCAGGCCGTCGTGCAGTTGGAACCCGACCTGGGCAAGAGCCTTCCGACGGTCCTGGACACGGTGCGCGAGGCGGCCGGGAGCGTGCCGGGCACCACCGCGCAGACGGCGGGCCCGGCGGCCAGCCAGGCTGATCTGTCCCACGCCTTCGGCGGCATCGACGGACTGCTGCTGGGCGTCGCGATCGGCGCCGTGCTCCTCATCCTGCTGCTCGTCTACCGGAGCGTGCTGCTGCCGTTCCTGATCATCCTCGGCGCCGTCTTCGCCCTCGCGACGGCCTGCGCCATCGTGTACGCGCTGGCCGAGCGGAACCTGGTGAGAGTGGACGGGCAGGTGCAGGGCATCCTCTCCATCCTGGTGATCGGCGCCGCCACCGACTACGCGATCCTGCTCGTCTCCCGGTTCCGGGAGGAACTCACCGAGCGCGGGGACCGTATCGAGGCCGTGACGGCCGCGGTGCGCCGCTCCTTCGGTGCGATCACGGCGAGCGCCGCCACCGTGGCCCTCGGCCTGCTGGCCCTGCTCGCCAGCGACCTCACGAACAACCGCGCACTCGGTCCGGTGGGCGCCATCGGCATCCTGTGCGCGGTGCTGTCCACGCTCACCTTCCTGCCCGCCGTGCTGGCCCTGTTGGGCCCCACCGCCTACTGGCCCGCCCGGCCCGACGCGTCGAAGCCCTCCCCTTCAACGCCTGAACGACACGGCGTGTGGGGCCGCGTCGCGACCGCGGTGGACTCGCGGCCACGCCGGACCTGGGTGGTGACCGCGCTCGTCCTGGCGGTCTTCGCGGCCTTCTCACCCACCCTGTCCGCCAAGGGTGTCCCCCTCGACGAGATCTTCGTCGGCCACGCCGACTCGGTCAGCGCCCAGACGACCCTGGGCAAGCACTTCCCCGGCGGGTCCGGCAACCCCGCCGTCATCATCACCGACGCCGACCACGCCGCTCAGGTACTGAGCACGACGAAGAACACCGACGGAGTGGCGTCGGCCACCACGGTCTCCGCATCGGGACAACCAGGCGGCCGTGAACCGCTCGTGGTCGACGGCCGCGTCCAGATCGACGCCACCCTGGAGAGCGCGCCCGACAGCGACGCGGCCGAGCGGACCGTGGCGCGACTGCGCTCGGAGCTGCACGCCGTCCCCGGGGCGGACGCGCTGGTCGGCGGATACACGGCACAGCGGTACGACACCCAGCGGACCGCCGCCCACGACCGCACCGTCATCGTGCCGATCGTGCTCGGCATCATCCTGCTCATCCTCACCCTGCTGCTGCGCTCGCTGCTGGTCCCCGTACTGCTGGTGGCCACCGTCGCGCTCAACTTCCTTGCCACGCTGGGAGTTTCGGCCCTCGTCTTCCAACACCTCCTCGGTTTCAGCGGTACGGACGCCTCGGTGCCGCTGTACGGGTTCGTGTTCCTGGTGGCACTCGGCGTCGACTACAACATCTTCCTGATGTCCCGGGTACGCGAGGAGGCTCTCGCCCACGGCACACGGCAGGGCACGCTGCGCGGACTGACCACGACCGGCGGCGTGATCACCTCGGCGGGGGTGGTGCTCGCCGCGACCTTCGCGGCCCTGATGGTGATCCCGCTCGCCTTCCTGGTGCAGATCGCGTTCATGGTGGCCTTCGGCGTCCTGCTCGACACGTTCCTGGTCCGTTCACTGCTGGTGCCCGCCCTGGTGATCGATGTCGGACCGCGCGCTTGGTGGCCAAGCTCCCTTGCCCGAGAGCCCGTTGAAGCCCGACGCGGCCGAACGCCGTCAGAGAGCGCCGGTGTTCGCGCCCCGTGAGCCACCCGCCGGAGCCGGCCGAGGCACCGCGCACCGCGGACGTCGTCGCCCGGCTCGACAGTGACCTCGGAAACGGCGGCGCGTCCGCCGGAGTTCGCTTCCTCCATACGGAAACCGCCGGTGTCCGGTACGCCGGTCCCGTCCGGCCCCGGTTCAGGGCCGGACGACCCCCTCCCCCGGCGTGCCCGAGCGGTGAGGATCGCCTTGAGCGCAAGGGCGGCAAGGACGAGACGGAGGTGCGGAATGGCCGACACGGAAGCGTTACTGGCCTGCGCAGTAGGGGAACGGCACGTGCTCTCCGGCGGGGAGATCCCCGGCGAATACGCCGGTGACGAGTCGCTGGCCGCCGTACGGCAGGCGCCCGCCTTCCTGGTGCGGCCCGGCGCCACCGGTGAGGTCGCGGACGTGGTGCGGATCGCGGCCGAGGCCCGCCTCCCGGTCACCGCGCGCGGCTCGGGGACCGGGATGTCGGGCGGCTGTGTACCTCGTCCGGGCGGGATCGTGGTCTCGTTCGAGCGGATGAACCGTGTCCTGGACGTGGACACGGTCAACCATGTCGCCGTGGTCCAGCCCGGCGTCACCCTGGACACCCTCGACAGCGAGACCGCGCGCCACGGGCTGTGTTATCCGGTGCGACTCGGCGAACCGACAGCGAGTGTCGGAGGCACGATCGCGACCAACGCCGGAGGCATGCACGCTGTGCGGTACGGCGTCACACGCCACCATGTGCTCGGCGTCGAGGCGGTTCTGGCGTTCGGCGCCACGGTCCGGGACGGCGGCAAGTACGTCAAGACGTCCACCGGCTACGACCTCACCCAGCTGCTCACCGGCTCCGAGGGCACGCTCGCCCTGGTCACCGAGGCGACGCTGCGACTTCAGCCGCGGACCGCGCACTCGACATCCGTGCTGGCACCGTTCACCTCGGTCGACGACGTCTTCCGCGCCGTACCGCCGCTGGCCGGTGGTGGCCTGCAACCGGCCGCGCTGGAGTATGTGGATCTGCTGGCGATGGCGGCCATCACGGACGACAAGTCGCTGGCTCTGGGCATCCCCGAGTCCGTACGGCAGACCGCACTCGGCTATCTGCTCGTCGTCCTGGAGAGCAATTCCGCGCGGCGGTTGGAGGAGGACGTGGAGGCGGTCGCCGAGCAGTTGCTCGACCTCGGCGCGGCGGACGTGTACGTCCTGCCGGCAGGCGCCGGTCGTCGGCTCGTCGATGCCCGTGAGCGGGCCTTCTGGACGGCGAAGAGCGCCGGAGCCGACGACATCGTGGATGTCGTCGTGCCGCGGGGTGAGCTGCCCGGTCTGCTGGCGGAGGCCCATGCGGTCGCCGATGCCACCGGCTCCCTGGTCACCGGATGTGGGCACGCGGGTGACGGCAACGTCCATCTGTCCGTGTTCCAGCCCGACCCCGACCGGCGGGACGAGGTGCTGCGCCGTCTGTTCCGGGCGGGCCTGGAGCGTGGTGGCGCCGTCTCCGGCGAGCACGGGATCGGCCGGGCCAAGAAGGCGTACTTCAGGCAGTTCGAGCAGCCCGCCAAGGTCGAGCTGATGCGCTCCGTCAAGCACGCCTTCGATCCGCAGGGCGTTCTCAATCCCGGTGTTCTCTTCGACTGATCCCGACCGGATCCGCGGCACGGGGCTCCTACGCCCTCTCCCTCCATCGCCATCACCACCAGCTGAGGACCTGATGTGAACGGTGCGGAAGCAGTCGTAGCCACCCTGCGCGCGTGCGGAATCGAGGTGATCCTCGCCAATCCGGGCACCACTGAGATGCACCTGGTCTCCGCGCTGGACGGGGAACCCGCGGTGCGAGCCGTGCCCTGTCTGTTCGAGGGCGTCGCCACCGGGGCGGCCGACGGATACGGCCGGATGGCCGGGCGCCCCGCCGCCACCCTCCTGCATCTGGGTCCCGGGCTGGCCAACGGCCTGGCCAATCTGCACAACGCCCGCCGAGCCGCCACCCCCGTGGTCAACCTCGTCGGCGACCACGCCACCGGCCACAAGCGGTTCGACACGCCACTGGAGTCGGACATCGACGCGTTGGCCGGCACGGTTTCCGGCTGGCTGCGCCGGTGCACCGACCCTGCCGCCGCCGGTGCCGACACCGCCGCGGCGGTGGGCGCCGCCCTGACCGCACCCGGCCAGGTGGCCACCCTTGTCCTGCCGGGCGACGTCGCCTGGTCAGCGGGGGCCGTTCCGGGCGCTCCCCCGGCCGCGACGGCGCCGCCGCACGTGCCCGACGCCATCGTGGCCGCCATCGCCTCCGCCCTGCGTTCCGGGGAGCCCGCCGCCCTCCTGCTCGGCGGCCCGGCCACCCGCGGGCCCTCGCTGCGCACGGCGGCCCGCGTCGCCGCGGCGGCGGGAGCAAGGCTCCTGTGCGAGACCTTTCCCGCCCGCCTGGAACGCGGCGCGGGCCTGCCTGCCGTGGAGCGGCTCGGATACCTGCCCGAGGGAGCGCGCGCCCAACTCCGGGGTCTGCGCCACCTGGTGGTGGTCGGAGCCCGCGAACCCGTTTCCTTCTTCGCCTACCCCGGACAGCCGGGCAGGCTCGCCCCCGAGGACTGCCGTGTGCACACACTGGCCGGCTCGGGCGACGACATCGAGGACGCACTCGCTCACCTGGCGGACCTTCTTCCGCCCTCGGCAGCGGCCACCGTCACCGAGTCCCGGCCCGCTACGCCCACGGGCGAACTCGACGGCGAGACGGTGGCCGCCGCCGTGGGCGCGCTGCTGCCCGAGGACACGATCGTGGTCGACGAGGCCAACACCTCCGGCCTGTGGCTGCCCGCGGCGACCGCCGGGGTTCCCCCGCACGACTGGCTGACCCTCACCGGCGGCGCCATCGGTCAGGGCCTGCCGCTCGCCGCCGGCGCCGCCCTGGCCCGTCCGGACCGGCCGGTCGTCTGCCTTGAGGCCGACGGCAGCGCCGTCTACACGCTTTCCGCACTGTGGACCCACGCCCGCGAGGGCCTGGACATCACCACCGTCGTCCTCGCGAATGGCGCCTACGCCGTCCTGGAGATGGAGTACGACCGCCTCGCGTCGGCCCCGGACGCCCCTGGGCCCGGGCCCGCCCGCCGAGACCTGTTCGACCTGTCCCGGCCCGGCCTGGACTTCGTCCGACTCGCCCTGGGCATGGGCGTACCCGCGACCCGCGCCACCACTGCCGAGGACTTCACCGCACAGCTCGCCAAGGCTCTCGCGGAACCCGGGCCCCACCTCATCGAGGCACGCGTACCCGCCCTCTTCGGCCCACGGCGGCACACATGACGCCATGTGCGCCGACACGGTCGCGCGGTGCCGGCGAAGGGGCTCCGACGAGGTCCGCCCATCCCGCCCCGCCGTCCTGGTCGGCCGTCCGCCGGGACACCGGACGCACAACGTCCTGGTGCCGTGCCCGCTCACCGGCCGACGGGGAGTCGGGGTGTACGGACGCTCCGGCCCGGGTGGCGGGTGGTTCGGCACCGGTGTCGGGCCATCTGTCGGCTGCAGGCCGTCGGCAACCCCCGTACCGGGTGATCCGGCCTCTCACAGGGGTGGTGTCATGACCGCCGTCGCCGCAGTGTTCGTTCTCTGGATTCTCACGGGGGCTGTCTACGACACGGCCCGCCTGTGGACACCGGCCAGGAGCCGAAGGCCGTGGCGGTCCCGACCACGGATGCACCGCATGGTGCTGGAGGCCGCCGAGCGGCGACTGACGCGTCGGCGGTTGCACGGCCGGATCGATGCCGCCGCCTACCGGGCGAGGATGCGTGCGCTCGCCGACAACCGGCTCATGGAGTGACGCGACAAAGGTGGCGGACCCTCACGACCACACCCGCGCGGCATGCGGCAGACACCACGGCCGCCCGATCCGCGGCACCGTGAAACGTCTCCGCTCACTGGCGAACGCCCTGATCGCGGCAGTCTGGAGCACCCTCAGCCGGCCCGCTCCCAGCCCCGGCGCGGGGGGCGGGTGCCGGCTCCGTCGTCGCGGCTGCGGTAGACGATGTAGGGGCGGGTGAGGTAGCCCAGCGGCGCGGTGAGCATGTGGACCAGGCGGGTGAAGGGCCAGGCGGCGAAGAGCAGCATGGCGCTGATCGCGTGGAGCTTGAAGAGGATCGGGACGCCGGTCATCCGGTCGGGGTCGGGCCGGAGGAAGAAGATGCCGCGGAACCAGGGGGAGATGGTCTCGCGGTAGTCGTAGCCGCCGCCGATGAGGTTGGCGACGACCGTGGCGGACAGGCCGAGCATGATCGTCACCGTCAGGGAGACGTACATGGCCTTGTCGTTGCGGGTGGTGGCGGAGAAGACCGGGCCGACGGTGCGGCGCCGGTAGAGCAGGACGGCCAGCCCGCCGAGCGTGGCGGCGCCCGCGATCGTGCCGAGGACGACCGCGAGCAGGTGGTAGGTGTGCTCGCTGATCCCGGCCGCCTCGGTCCAGCTCTTGGGGACGACCAGGCCTGCGACGTGTCCGAGGAGGACGCCGAGGATGCCGAAGTGGAACAGCGGGCTGCCGAGGCGCAGCAGGCGCCGTTCGTACAGCTGGGAGGAGCGGGTGGTCCACCCGAACTTGTCGTAGCGGTAACGCCAGATGTGGCCCAGGACGAACAGGGCGAGGGCGAGGTAGGGCAGGACGACCCAGAGCAGGATGCCTCCGGTGCCCGCCTGCTCCGCCGCCACGGTGAGGGGCAGCGCGGACGTGGTCATCGGGGGCCTCCCACGACGGGGTCGGGCAGGAACACGGGCGACGCGTACGGGTCGAGGCCGACCTGTTCCCCGGGTGGGCCCTGGGCGGCGAGCCGCATGACGGCGTCGCGGTCGTCACCGGCGAGGGCGGGCAGGGTGGCGGAGACCGAGTCCAGCAGCGGCGCCCAGGGCGAACCGTCCTCGGTCAGGGCCAGCCGCAGCAGCTCCAGGCCGGCCCGGTGATCGGTGAGCAGGCCCGCTCCCGCGCCTGGTTCGGCGGCGGCGAACTCCAGGACGACAGCCAGGTGGTCCGGCAGCTCGTCCTCGCCCAGAAGCCATCCGGCGGCGGCGTAGGCCTGCTTCAGCCGCAGCAGGGCGAGGCCTCGTTTCCGGGTGTCGCCGTGGGCGTAGTAGGTCAGATGGAGGCAGCAGCGTTTGCGGTGGTCGAAGGTGGCCACGTAGGCGGCGGCCCGGTCCGAGGGTGCGGTCCCCTCGGCGTGTGCGGTGAAACGGAGCAGGGGGCCGGCCACCGGACCGGGCAGGGCGGCGGCGACCTGGCGGGCCAGTGCCAGGTGCTGCTCGAACTGCTCGTCGGGGTAGGCGAGAAGCAGGGACTGGGCCTGCCAGGCGTAGGAGTGCCAGGGCTCGGTGCGGTCGGTGCGCCGGAGGCTTCTTCTCATGACGTCGGTTCTCCCTCCCCGCCGCTGCCGGCCGGTCTGTCGGGGAACAGGCCGGACGGGGAGCCCTTGCCGTCCCAGTTGAGGAGGTTCACCCGGGTGTCCTTGTCGGTGGGGGCGGCGGAGGTGTCGGCGGTCTGGCGGTCCCGTAGTACATGGAAGTTCTCCACGGCGACGGGTACGGGGGCGCCGGAGGTCTCACCGAAGGGGCCGGAGCCGCCCATGCCGGGTCCGCCCTCGCGGTCCAGGCTGCACTCGGTGGCCAACTCCTCCAGCTGGTGGGCCTGTTCGGCATGGGCGGGCGGGATGACGTACCGCTCGTCGTACTTGGCCAGCGCCAGCAGCCGGTACATGTCGTACATCTGCTCCTCGCTCATGCCGACCGCCTCGGGGATGGCGGCGTCGGGTTCGCGGCCGAGGTTGATGTCGCGCATGTAGGACCGCATCGCCGCCAGGCGGCGCAGTACCGCGTCCACCGGGGCGGGGTCGCCTGCGGTGAACAGCTGGGCGAGGTAGTCGACGGGGATGCGCAGGGCGTCGACGGCGGCGAACAGGTTGCGGTGGTTCTCGGCGTCCCGGCCGGTGTCGCGGACGGCGTCGACGACCGGGGACAGCGGTGGGATGTACCAGACCATGGGCAGGGTGCGGTACTCCGGGTGCAGGGGCAGCGCCACCTTGTAGGTGTTGATCAGGGCGTGGACCGGGGAGCGCCGGGCGGCGTCGATCCAGTCCCGGGGGATCCCCGCCCGCTCCGCCGCGCGTACGACGTCGGGGTCGGCGGGATCGAGCAGGACACCACGCTGGGCCTCGTACAGATCGGTGTCGTCGGGGGTGGACGCGGCCTCCAGCACCTTGTCGGCGTCGTAGAGGACGAGGCCGATGTAGCGCAGCCGGCCCACGCAGGTCTCGGAGCAGACGGTGGGCAGGCCGACCTCGACGCGCGGGTAGCAGAAGGTGCACTTCTCGGCCTTGCCGGTGCGGTGGTTGAAGTAGACCTTCTTGTACGGGCATCCGGTCACGCACATCCGCCACCCCCGGCAGCGGTCCTGGTCGACCAGGACGATGCCGTCCTCCTCCCGCTTGTAGATCGCGCCGGAGGGACACGAGGCGGCGCAGGACGGGTTGAGGCAGTGCTCGCAGATCCGCGGGAGGTAGAACATGAAGGTCTGCTCGAACTCCAGCCTGATCTTCTCCGAGACCTGGTTGAGCAGGACGTCCTTCTCACCGGTGGCCGTGGACCCGGCGAGGTCGTCGTCCCAGTTCGCCGACCAGGCGATCTTCATGTCCTTGCCGGTGATGAGGGACTTGGGGCGGGCGACGGGGGTGTGGTCCTGGAGCGGCGCGTTGGTCAGGGTCTCGTAGTCGTACGTCCAGGGCTGGTAGTAGTCGTCCAGGGACGGCAGCACCGGGTTGGAGAAGATCGTGACCAGCTTCTTGAACCGGCCGCCCGCCTTCAGCACCAGCCGGCCCCGCTTGTTGAGTTCCCAGCCGCCGCGCCAGGTCTCCTGGTCCTCGTAGCGGCGCGGATAGCCCTGGCCGGGGCGGGTCTCGACGTTGTTGAACCACACGTACTCGACGCCGGTGCGGTTGGTCCACGCCTGTTTGCAGGTGACCGAACAGGTGTGGCAGCCGATGCACTTGTCGAGGTTCATGACCATCGCCATCTGTGCCATGACGCGTCCGACAGTGGCTTCGCCACGGGGCATCAGTAGGTCACCTCCTGGTCGGTGCGACGGCGGACGACGGTGACCTCGTCACGCTGGTTGCCGGTCGGGCCCAGGTAGTTGAAGGCGTACGACAACTGCGCGTACCCGCCGATCAGATGGCTCGGTTTGATCAGCAGCCGGGTCAGGGAGTTGTGGATCCCGCCCCGGCGGCCCGTCGTCTCGGTGCGCGGCACGTCGATGAGCCGGTCCTGGGCGTGGTGCATGTAGACGGTGCCCTCGGGCATGCGGTGCGAGACGACCGCCCGGGCGGCGACCACGCCGTTGCGGTTGACCGCCTCGACCCAGTCGTTGTCCGCCACGCCGATCTTCGCCGCGTCCGCGGTCGACATCCAGATCGTCGGACCGCCCCGGGAGAGGGACAGCATGAACAGGTTGTCCTGGTACTCGGAGTGGATCGACCACTTGTTGTGCGGGGTCAGATAGCGGACGGTGACGCCCAGTTCGCCCGTGTCGCCGACGCGTGGCTCGCCGAACAAGGCGTGCATGTCCAACGGGGGCCGGTAGACGGGGAGTTGCTCGCCGAGGGCGGTGATCCAGTCGTGGTCGAGGTAGAAGTGCTGGCGGCCGGTGAGGGTGTGCCAGGGCTTGAGCCGCTCGACGTTGACGGTGAACGGGGAGTAGCGGCGACCACCGGTCTCCGAACCGGACCACTCCGGGCTGGTCATGACGGGGACCGGGGCGGCCTGGGTGTCGGCGAAGGTGATGCGCGTGCCCTCGTGCTCGGCGGCCAGGTCGGCCAGCCGGGTACCGGTGCGGGCCTCCAGCGTGTGGAAACCCTGGGTGGCCAGCTGCCCGTTCGTCGTCCCGGACAGCGCCAGGATCGCCTCGCAGACCTGTGTGTCACGGGCGATCGACGGGCGGCCGTCGCCGGCGCCGCCGCGCACCACACCGTTCTTGTGGCGCAGGTAGTCGAGTTCCTTCTCCACGCGGAAGGTGACGCCCTTGGTGGTGGCACCGAGGGTGTCCAGCAGGGGGCCGAGGGCGGCCATCTTGTCGGCGATCGCGCCGTAGTCGCGCTCGACGGCGATCAGCCTGGGCATCGTGCGGCCCGGAACCGGCTCACACTCCCCCGCCTTCCAGTCCCGCACCCGGCCGTGCGGGTTGGCGAGTTCGTCCGGGGTGTCGTGGAGGAGGGGCGCGGCGACCACGTCCGTGCGCACGCCCAGGTGGTCGGCGGCCTGGCGGCTGAACTCGGCCGCGAGGGTGTGGAAGGCGTCGAAGTCGGTGCGGGTCTGCCAGGGCGGGGCGATCGCCGGGTTGAACGCGTGCACGAAGGGGTGCATGTCCGTGCTGGACAGGTCGTGCTTCTCGTACCAGGTCGCGGCCGGCAGCACGATGTCCGAGAAGACCGTCGTGCTCGTCATCCGGAAGTCGAGGGTGAGCAGCAGATCGAGTTTGCCCTCGGGGGCCTCCTCCCGCCATACGACGTCCACGGGCCGGGCGTCCGGCGGCGCCTCGGCGGCGCGGACCGAGGAGTCGGTGCCCAGGAGGTGCTTGAGGAAGTACTCGTTGCCCTTGGCGGAGGAGCCGAGCAGGTTGGCCCGCCACACCGTCAGCACCCGCGGGTGGTTCTGCGGGGCGTCCGGGTCCTCACCCGCGAACCCCAGGCGCCCCGCCCTGAGTTCGTCCACGACGTGCTCGCCCACCGGGCGCCCGGCGGCCTCGGCCTCGTCGGCCAGGTCGAGGGGGTTGCGGTCGAAGGTCGGGTACGAGGGCATCCAGCCCATCCGCGCCGACTGCGCGACGACGTCCGCCGTGCTCTTCCCAGCGAACGGGTTGCCCCCGCCGGCCGCGGCGAGGGTGTCCGCGGAGAAGGGGTCGTAGCGGAACTGGTCGCTGTGCAGGTACCAGTACGCGGTCTGGATCATCAGCCGGGCCGGCCGGTTCCAGTCCGCGGCCGTCGCGATCGCCGAGTAGCCGGTGATCGGGCGGACTTTCTCCTGGCCGACGTAGTGGGCCCAGCCGCCGCCGTTGACGCCCTGGCAGCCGGTCAGCGTGGTCAGGGTCAGAAAGGCCCGGTAGATGGTGTCGGAGTGGAACCAGTGGTTGGTGCCCGCACCCATGATGATCATCGAACGGCCGCCGGACTCCTCGGCGTTGGCCGCGAACTCCCGGGCGATCCGTGCCGCCCGTTCCGCGTCCACCCCGGTGATCCGCTCCTGCCAGGCGGGGGTGCAGGGCTCGTCCGCGTCGTCGTAGGAGGCGGGCCAGCGCCCTGGCAGCCCGTCACGGGCCACCCCGTACTGGGCCAGCAGCAGGTCGTACACCGTGGTCACCAGGCGTCCGGCGATCCGGCGCACCGGTACGCCGCGGCGCAGGCTCCCCGCGCTGCCGTCCGGTGCGTCGAAGCGGGGCAGCTCCACGACGACCGGCGCCTCGTCGCCGCCCTCGGCGGACAACAGGGGGCGGATGTCGCCCAGTTCGAGGTTCCATTTCCCGAGGCCCGACTCGCCGTAGCGGTCGCCCAACGTCCCGTTGGGCACCACCGGCCGCCCGGTGGCCGCGTCGAGGAGTACGGTGCGGAACTCGGCGTGCTCGGCCTCGACGTGCTCGCCGCCGAGGTCGGCCGCGGTCAGGAACTTGCCCGGTGCGCAGACGCCCGGCTCGCGTTCCTCCAGGGCCACCAGGAAGGGCAGATCCGTGTACTTCTTGACGTAGTCGGTGAAGTACGGGGTGCTCCGGTCGACGAAGAACTCCTTGAGGATCACGTGCCCCATGGCCATCGCCAGCGCCCCGTCGGTGCCGGGCTGAGCGGCGAGCCACTCGTCGGCGAACTTGACGTTGTCCGCGTAGTCCGGGGAGACCGCCACCACCTTCTGGCCGCGGTAGCGGGCCTCGGCCATCCAGTGCGCGTCCGGTGTGCGGGTCACCGGCAGGTTGGAGCCCCACATGATCAGGTAGCCGGCGTCCCACCAGTCCCCGGACTCCGGTACGTCCGTCTGGTCGCCGAACACCTGCGGCGAGGCGACCGGCAGATCGGCGTACCAGTCGTAGAAGGACAGCATCACCCCGCCCAGCAGGGAGTAGAAGCGCGCCCCGGCCGCGTGGGAGACCATCGACATCGCCGGGATCGGCGAGAAGCCGGCCAGCCGGTCCGGGCCGTACTCCTTGGTGGTGTGCACGTGGGCGGCGGCGGCCAGTTCCACCGCCTCCTCCCAACTCGCCCGCACCAGGCCGCCCTTGCCGCGAGCGCGCTTGTAGCGGCGGGCGCGTTCGGGGTCGGAGACGATGTCCGCCCAGGCCGCCACCGGGTCACCGAGGCGGGCCTTGGCCTCCCGGTACATCTCCAGCAGGACGCCGCGTACGTAGGGGTAGCGGACCCGGGTGGGCGAGTAGGTGTACCAGGAGAAGGCCGCGCCTCGGGGGCAGCCGCGGGGCTCGTACTCGGGCCGGTCGGGTCCCACCGAGGGGTAGTCGGTCTGCTGCGCCTCCCACGTGATGATGCCGTCCTTGACGTACACCTTCCACGAGCACGAGCCGGTGCAGTTCACCCCGTGGGTGGACCGCACCACCTTGTCGTGCGACCAGCGGTCCCGGTAGAAGGCGTCCGCCTGCCGGCCACCCGATCGGTGCAGCGTACGGAGATCGTCGGAGACCTCCGCCCGGGTGAAGTACCGGCGGGAGCGCACGAGCGCGTCCACCAGGTCGTTGTCCATCCGCGCCTGCGCCCGGCCGGTTTCGACGCCCACCATGTCACTCCGCCCCGGGCGCGCGGGCCCCATCGGGTCTCGAACTGTTTCGGTCATACGGTTGCCCGTGCCACGCCGGGACGGTCCGGCCGTACGGTCGGCCACGGACCGCCGGGCAGGCAGCGGACCGGCACAGGGCGCCTCCCGCCTGCACGAACGCTGCCTCGACAGCTTCGCACTCCTCGGCGATGAGGTCGGCGAGGGCGGGCGCGGACACGCCGTGCCGCTCGTTGAGGATGTGCTCCCGCGGCAGGTCCAGGGTCACGCTGAGCCGCTGTGGCCAGGGCCGCGAACAGGCCGCGCTCCTCGACCTGGGTGTGCGGACCGGGCACCGCGGCGATCTCTCGGGCGACCGCCCGGCAACCGCGGCACTCGCACATCGCCTGGTCTCCTTTCCCGCTCAGCGCGTCTGGGGCGCGGGTACGCGGCGGGTGACCGCGTGCCGCACTCCGACACCGGTGAAGGTGAGCGCGGCGGCGGCCACCCCCGCGAGCAGGACCAGGCCCAGGCCGTAGGAGCCGTACGCGCCGTACAGCGCGCCCATCACGAGAGGCGGTACGAATCCGCCGAGGCCGCCGGCCGCGCCGACGATGCCGGTGACCGAGCCGACCTTGTCCGCCGGGGCCAGCAGGGCGACAAGGGCGAACACCGCGCCGCTGCCCGCGCCCAGGGCCGCGGCCATGGCCAGGAAGGCGATGGTGCCGGCCGGCGCCAGAGCGGGCGTGAAGGACTGAGCGAAGGCTCCGGCGAGCACCAGGGCCAGCGCCCCGGTCAGCACCGGCACCGGGCCGATCCGGTCCGACAGCCAGCCGCCGACCGGACGCATGGCCACGGCCAGAAGCACGAACCCGGCCATCCGGTTGGCCGCGTCGGCCTGGGTGAGGCCGTAGCCGGTCTTGAGATAGGTGGGCAGGTAGACGGAGAAGGCGACGTAGCCGCCGAACACCACCGCGTACAGCGCGGACGCCTGCCAGGTGACACCCAGCCTGCACGTGGCCGCCAGCCGGTGGGCCAGTGACTCGGTCGGTGCGACGCGTCCGGGCGCGTCCCGCAGCACCAGGGCCGCGAGGACCGCGTAGACGGCGAGGACCGCCGCGGTGATCAGGAAGGGGGTTTTCACGCTGTGCGCATTCACCAGTTTCACCGTGGTCAGGGCGCTGATCGCGGTGCCGCCCATGCCCATCCCGAAGACGCCGATGGCCAACCCCCGCCGCTCCGGCGGGAACCAGGCGTTCACGAACGGCACCCCGACGGCGAAGGCTGTCCCGCCGACCCCCAGGAAGAAGCCGCCCACCAGCAGCGCGGTCAGCGACGAGTGCCCGGCCAGGCCCACGTAGAGCACGGGCGCGATGGTGGTCGTCGACACGATCGGGAACATCACCCGTCCGCCGAACCGGTCGGCCAGGGCACCGACGGGGACACGCCCGAGGGAACCGACCACGACCGGCACCGCCACCAGCAACGACTGCTGGAAGGAGCTGAGTTCCAGGCTGTCCTTGAACCGCGGACCGAGCGGGCTCAGCAGCGCCCACGCCCAGAAGTTGACGGCGAATCCGATGGTGGCCAGGGCCAGCATCAGCCATGCCCGGCCCGGCAGCGGCGCGCCCGGAACCGGCTTCTCCTGATCTGTCGGATGGACCATCCGTCCGCCCCTTTCCCGCTCGTGCGGCTCGGTGTCACCACGGTCGGAAAACCGCGGACCCCCGGCCGGGCGACTCCGGCCACTCTTCACGTCGGAACGTCCCGGCGACATGGGCCAACGGTCCCTGTTCTCAGGGTGGACAGCCCCCTGGCAGGAACTCCGCACAACACACATGCCGGGGTGTTCCGCCGATGTCGCCGCCGTACCGGAACCGGATCAACAGTCCGGGCGGACCCCAGGGCCGCACCGTTCCCGTCACCGACCGCGGACCGGCTTCCTTCCCGTCCCGACGGGCCCGCAACAGTGCGGCCCTGGCATGACGTTCGATGCCCAGCCACACACGGTGCCGCCGCGCACGCCGGTGCACCTGCACAGGATGCGGCCCGAGACTCCGCGTCACGAGCGGCCGTGGAAACCGCCGACGGACGCCGTCTTGCCCACGGTGTCCCTGACTCCGCAGCGCTTGATTCATATGGGCCGTTCGGCCGCGACTTAGGGCCGAACGGCCCTCCTTTTGTGCCTGCGGCAACGGGATCGTAGCGGGACGCCCTGACTGTGACGACTCAGGCCGACAGGCACCACGGAGGTAGAGAACGTGATCCATAGGCGCGCATGTGTCACGACTGTGGCGCCCCTGTCCCGGACGCGGGCATTGACGGTGCGCACGTGCGGCCGGAACGGCGGCGGCGCCCCGCACAGAACCGGCCGGCGCGTGGGGGCGGGCGGGTGAAGTCGAGAGTCGGCCCCCGGCGTGGTGGGCCACGGCCGAATGGGTGAAGTCATGCGATGCTCCCGGAACTTCTACTAGGCGGGCTGCGCGGTACGGACCGGCGCTGATGTGGAACACCGACCCCGGCACTGCTCCACGGCACCCGCGGTCGGACCCGGGTCCCGGTCGGACAGGCCAGGAACGTCACGCCGAAGCAGGTCCTCGCCCGTGGTACCTCGCCGACCGCGAGCGACGCGGAGTCCTGTCCCGGTCACTGCGCCCTGCGCACCCCGGGGGTCGTCAGGATCACCGGCGTGTTCCCGGTCGACGCCTCCGCCGGCCAGGTCCGCCCTGGGTGCGGCGAAGTCACCCCCGCCCCTTGCCACTCGGGGAAACACACAGGACAGGAGACACAGTGCTCAATTCACGGAGAGCGGCGGGAACCCTCGTGTTGGGTGGTGCGCTCGCCGCCACTCTCGGGTCCCTTCTCTACCCGGCCATGATCGGACTCCAGAAGGTCACCAGCGCGCCCGAACGAGTCATCGCCACCCCGGCGACCGGACCGCTGACCGAAGCCGACCGGGACTTCGTGGTGGAGGTGCGCTCCGCCGGGCTGTGGGAGTACCCCGTCGGTCAGATGGCCCTGCGGAAAGGTACGACGAAGGCGGTCAGGACGGCCGCGGAGCACCTGATCGACGGACATGCCTCGCTGGACGCCGCGTCCCGTAATGTCGCCGGGCAGCTGGCCATCACGCTGCCGAACCAGGCATCGCCCCAACAGCAGGGTTTCGTGGCCACGTTGAACGCGGACACCGGCAGACAGTTCGACACAGACATGGCCACCATCCTGCGCGCGACGGACGGCCGTCTCCTCGCCACGATCGCGAGCATCCGCACCACCACCAGGAACTCACTGGTCCGTTCTCTGGCGAACCAGGCCAACGGCACCATCCTGGACAGCGTCACGGTGCTGGAGCAGACCGGCCGCGTCGACTTCAACCAGGTCCTCGCCCAGGAGACCACCACATCCGGACTCCCGGCCCAGGCGGTGACCCCGCCGCCTCCGGTCGCGGGCCAGCCGCAGGTCGTCCTCACCCCCGCGGCGAACAGCACGTTCTCGCCGAGTCCGTCGGTGCGATGAGGGGTTGGGACGAGGGCTGTGGAGACGGTCCGAAAATCTCCACGCCAGCACGGCGGCCGTGACGGGAAAGGCCGCCGAGCATCGATCCGCCGGCGGTCCGGCTGTGCGGCGCTTGGCGCACCGGCCGCGCGATCCTCCGTTGACCGAAGCACTTTTCCCGGAAGCGTCTCGCCCACCGACGCACAGGATCCGCGGGCGGGTTGACGCCGGCCTTCACCACGGGTGGACGCCTTCGGGCAGGGCTGTGAAACGCCGCTGTCGAACTCCCGTGCCCGGACGGGCCTCAGCCGGTCGTGCGCCGCCAGCGTTCGGCCGTTCGCTCCCACTCCTCGTCCCAGCGGTCGGTGGCCCGGCGTTCCACCCGCAGTCGGACCAGGCGTCCGCCCCCGAGGACGATCAGTCCTCCGGCCAGGCCTGCGCCCGTCCCGGTCATGACCACACGAGCCGTAGCCACGGCACGCGTCGCGGGAGGACTCGTCAGGTGGCCGTGTCCGTCCGTCCACACCCGCACTTCGCCGCCGACGCCGGTCCCGGCCTTCACCACCGTGGTGCCGGTGCGGACCGTGCCGTGCGCGTCGCTCCACCGCACCTCGCCCTTGACCTGTCCGTATGCGGCGCCTGTGGTCACGTCCCGCGCTCCGCCCGGTGCGATGTCGACGAGCGTCGCGGTCACCGGTCGGCGCTCCGCCCGGTCCCGGGCCTGCGCGGCATCCATGGAATGGGCGCCGGTCACTCCGGCGAAGACCCCGCCTGCTGTCGCCAACGACCATGCGGCGAGCACGATCCACGCCTCCACCAGGTCGCTGTGCCGACGCAGTTCGTTACGCCGCAAGCGCCACCCCAGGACCTTCACGAGCCTGTTCTTCCGCATCGGTCACACCTCCTCGTGGACGACGTGAATACGAGAACGACAGGACGTTCCCACGCGGCGGCGGGCGGCCGGGAGGGGCCGTACGTCCACCGCGCGGGGGCCGGTGGGACTGACACGAGGACCGGTCGGACCACGCCGTACCGGTGCGACGCCACGCCTGGTCGAAAGACCGTCAAGAACCGACGACCCGTACGACGGACAAGCCAGACCGGGACCCTCCGGCGAGGCCCAAGGCCGAACGGCCCCTCCCCCGGTGCGCCTCCTGCGGCCACCCTGGGCAACAACACCGAACAGCCCGGTCGCCTCTTCGGCACAGGGCGGGGAGGAGACCTCATGCCCACCACGGTGCTCGACGCCCCGACCCTGGAGACGCTGATCGCGGCATCCGTCGCGGCACCCTCGATCCACAACACCCAGCCATGGCGGTTCCGCCTCGACGCGCCCACGTTGACGCTGGAGATCAGGGCTGTCGCGGATCGCGGGCTCCGTCACACCGACCCTTCCGGGCGTGCCCTGCACATCTCGGTCGGCTGTGCGCTGTTCAACCTGCGGGTCGCCATCGCTCACCACGGCTGGGAGCCCGTGACACGGTTGCTCCCCCGGCCCGAGGAACCGGACCTGCTGGCCACCGTACGACTCGGCGGCTCCGCACGGTCGTCCACGTCGGTGCCCCTGTTGTACGAGGCCGTGTGGCGTCGTCACAGCAGCCGCTTCCCGTTCTCCGATCGGCAGGTGCCGACTTCCGTGCTGGCGGAACTGGCCGAGGCGGCGCAGGCCGAGGGCGCGGTGCTGGACGTCCCGGAGCCCATGGAGGTGGACCGGTTGCTGCGGCTCACCGGGCAGGCGGAGCAGCGGAACACCGCCGACACGGACCGGGCCGTGGAGAGCCGTCGTTGGGTGCACGCCCCGAACCCCAACTCCCTCGGCATGCCGCCCGAGGCGATCGGTCCGCAGGACTTCCGCGAGCGCATCCCGATGCGGGACTTCGGTGCGCACCGGCGTCCGGCCGGCCTTGCCGCCCGGCCCTTCGAGAAGCGCCCCTCCGTCGTCGTACTGTCCACACTCCACGACCGCCGGGCCGACTGGCTGCGCGCCGGAGAGGCTCTTGAGCACGTCCTTCTGGTGGCCACCGGACACGGCGTCCGGGCTTCGCTGCTGCACCAGGCCCTGGAGTGGCCAGATCTGCGCGAACAACTCGCCGACGGCCGACGCGCGCACCCGCAGATGGTGGTCCGCCTCGGCTACGGGCCAGAGGGACCCGCCTCACCGCGCCGGTCGGCGCGGCAGGCGCTGACCGACTGAGGGTGAGAGCGTGATGCCCCGGGTGCGTAGCCGCGCGGGCTTTTCGTCTCGGTAGCCGGGCCACGTCGACTGCGCACGGTCCGCTTCGCCGTGACCACGTGACCACGTGACCGGAGGACCTGCGTCCCCTCCCGGTCGAAGCGGGGCACGTCTGGCCGCGTCCCGTCGGGCGCCGGTTTCGGCGGCATCCCCGCGGAACGCGGCCCTCTCGTTCTCAGTGTTCGGTAGGCCTGGAACCGTCCGTGCGCAGCACCGCCAGGCGATTGCGGTACTCCTCCTCGTCGATCTCCCCTCGGGCGAACCTGTCGGCGAGCACCTGCTCGGGAGGGGGCGAGCCATGGGGGTGCGGCTGTTGGGGGGTATGTCCCAGCCTACGGATGAGCAGGACGGCGACCGTCAGGAGCACGGACCACATCAGGACCGAGCCGATCGACATCGCGAACCAGTTCCAGCCACTCATGTCGTGCTGGTTCCAGTACATCATCACGGTTGTCACTCCTCACAGGTACGGAATCACGGCGACCGGACGGTCGCCGTGTCGAACGGCGGCGTGGACGCCGCGTGCCGCGCACCCGATCCCCTTCGGAGGCGAACTCGACCGGCGTCCCGTCGGGATGTCCGGAGCCCGGAACACGTCCGCGTCCGCCGCAGGCATGATCGGCACCTCCCGCCGGTCGGTGTGTTCTCGGTGCCAGCGTGGTTGTTCGACGACCCGGAGGGCAGGGACCTCCGGTACCCGCCCGGGGGCCATCCGGCCCCAGATGTCCGGCGGGCCGGTCGCGGGCGGAACACCCCGTCGCGAGGAAGGGGCCACTCGACCCGGCTGTGTGCCCTCTCAGTCCCTGGGCCGACGGCCGGCGGAGCGAAACGCTGTTAGCAGCAAGGGAGTTGGCAACGCCCGTCCCCGAAGGGAACCCTCGCGATGAGTACGGAAGCCACCTCCCCGGTCCACCCCGCCCGGCTGACCGCGGAACTCGGTCAACCCCTGTCCCGCTGGCTGTGGTTGGTGAAGTGGTTGCTCGCCCTCCCCCACTACGTCGTCCTGTTCTTCCTGTGGGTCGCGTTCGTGGCGGCGAGTGCGGTGGCCTTCTTCTCGATCCTGTTCACCGGGCGCTATCCCCGCCCGCTGTTCGACTTCAACACCGGCGTGCTGCGGTGGAGTTGGCGCGTGGCGTACTACGCGTGCGGCGCTCTGGCCACCGACCGCTATCCCCCCTTCACCCTCGCGGACGTGCCCGACTATCCGACGCACTGGGACGTCACGTACCCGGAACAGCTGTCCCGCGGACTCGTCCTGGTGAAGTGGTGGCTCCTGGTGCTGCCGCACTACCTCGTTCTCGCCTTCCTCCTCGGCGGGATCAAGCTGCCCCTGGCCTCGGGCGGACTCGTGGGGCTGCTGGCCCTGTTCGCCGGGGTCTCGCTCGCCGCCACCGGACGCTACCCACGCGGTCTGTTCGACCTGGTGATCGGCCTCAACCGGTGGGCACTGCGCGTGGTCGCCTACGCGGCACTGCTCACCGACGTGTACCCGCCCTTCCGGCTCGACCAGGGCGGTGACGAGCCGGGGGCCGCGTCCTGACCCGTCCGGGGCCACTGTGCTCGACGGGACTGCCGGCTGTGCTTCGCAGATACGGCATCGCGAGGTCCCCGCCCAGAAGCAGACGCCCAGGTGACGGCGGCCGTCAGTCCGGCAGACGCAGTCGGCACGTGTCCCCCGGCTGCACCCGGAACTCCCGGTCCGGGAGCCGGATGTCGATCGGCGAGCGGTCGGACGAAGGCACCGTCACCTCCAGGCGTCCGTGCTCCAGGCGCAGCCGGACACCCCAATGCCCCCGGTAGCGCAGGGAGAAGCCGTAGGACGACAGTTCCGGCAGCGGCACCGGGTTCAGTCGCAGGCCGCCCGCCCGGGTCTCCAGACCGGTCAGTCCGCGCTGGACGAGGTCGAGGGTGCCGGCCATGGCGCCCAGGTGGATGCCCTCACCCGTGGTGCCGCCCTGGAGATCGGCGACATCGCCGCGCAACGCCTCCTGGCAGTACGTCCACGCCTCGGCCCGCCGGGCGCGGGCCAGGACCCAGCCGTGGACGAGGCCGCTGAGAGTGGAGCCGTGGCTGGTGCGCCGCAGATAGTGGTCGACGGTACGCCGCCAGGTCTCGTCGTCGAGCCGATGTCCCAGCCTCGCGAACAGCCTGGCGAGTTCCTCCGGTGGGAAGAGGTAGCCGAGCATGAGCACGTCGGCCTGTTTGGACGCCTGGTAGCGGTTGACCGTGTCGCCCTCCGCCTCCAGGATCCGGTCCAGGCGGCGGATGTCGCCGTACCGGTCGCGGTAGTCGTCCCAGTCGAGTTCGGCGAGGTCGCCGTAGCCCTCGAACTGGCTGACGACACCGGCGTGGAAGGGCACATGGAGCGTGCGTGAGACGTCCTCCCACTGTTCGAGCTCGCCGTCGTCCAGTCCGGTGCGCTCGGCGAGTTCGCGCAGCCGGGGTTCCGGCAGACTCCGCAGCACCTCCAGCGCACGGGTGAGCACCCAGGCCGCGGTGACATTCGTGTAGGCGTTGTCGTCGAGACCCGGCTCGGGGGCGTCCGGATAGGCGTCGTGATATTCGTCCGGGCCCATCACGCCCCGGATGCGGTGCCGGCCGAGCGTCTCGTCCCAGGTCGCCGACTCCGCCCAGAAACGGGCGATCTGCAGCAGCATCTCGGCACCCTTGGTGTGCAGGAACTCGGAGTCGCCGCTGGCCTCGCAGTACTGCCACACGTTGTACGCGACCGCCGAGCCGACGTGCCGCTGGAGCCGTGAGTGGTCCGGGAGCCAGCGCCCGGAGCGGGGGTTGAGATGCAGCTCCTGGGTCTCCTCGCGCCCGTCGCTGCCGCTCTGCCACGGGTAGAGGGCACCGCGTCGGCCCACCGCGCGGGCGGCGGCACAGGCCCGGTCGAGCCGACGGTGCCGGTAGCGAAGGAGGGCGCGGGCCACTTCGGGGAAATGGAGGCCGAGATAGGGAAGGACGAACAGCTCGTCCCAGAAGACGTGCCCGCGGTACGCCTCGCCGTGCAGGCCCCGGGCCGGTACGCCGACGTCCAGGTCCGCCGTGTGCGGGGAGAGGGTCTGCAGGACGTGGAAGAGGTGCAGCCGCAGGATACGGCCCGCTTCCCCGGGAACGTCCAGGTCGGCCCGGCGCCACAGCTGGTCCCAGGCCGTCAGATGGGTGTCGAGCAGTTCGTCGAAGGACGGTGCCGCGCCCACCCGGTCGATCGCCGCGCCGAGCGGATCGCTGATCGCCGGATCGCGTGAGGTGTGCAGGGCGACCGTCTTGTCGACGGTCACCGTACGCCCGGGAAGCAGGCTCAGGCGCACCTGTTGGCAGGCTCTGGTCGCCTCGTGCAGGTCGGTGACCGGTGGGTCGGCCGTCAGCCGCGAGGCCAGGCCGATGCGGATGTCGGAGGCGCGGGTGCGGCAGCGCAGCCACACGGTGTCCTGCTCGACGGATCCGGTGTGCACCCGGGTCAGATGGCGGCCGTCGAGGTCCCGGTAGCGTGCCACGCCGGCGTTCGTGACACCGCCGTCCAGGGCGGCCTCCACTTCGAGGTCCCCCGAGAAGTCCTCGGCGGTGAACTCGGTGCGCAGGGCGGCCAGATGAGGATCGCCCATGTGGACGAGGCTCTGCTGCCGCACGGCCAGCACCCGCCCCCCGCCGAGCTCGTAGCGCGTCCGGCGTTCGAGCAGTCCCGACGCCAGGTGCAGCACCTGCCGGTGGTCGCGGACCTTCGTGCGGTCGGGGCTGAGCCACTGCTCCGCGAGGGGGCGGAACCGGAGGGACAGCCAGTTCGGGACGTTGACCATGTCCTCGTTCTCCACCCGTCGTCCCGCGACTTCGGTGGTGAGCCGGTCGTAGCAGCCCGCCACGTATGTGCCGGGGTAGTGAACGTCGTCGGCGGCGCACTCGGGGAGTGCCCCGCGGGTGGCGAAGTAGCCGTTGCCCAGCGTGCACAGCGACTCCCGGAGGCCCTCGTCGGCCGGGTCGTAGCCCTCGTACTCCCAGGTCTGGTCGGTCACGGCCGTACCCCGTCGGTTCCGGTGGCTGCGTCCGCGAGCAGCTCGGCGAGGTCGGTGACGACGATGTCGGCGCCGTGCCGCAGGAGGCCGTCCCGTGTGTCCGGGCCGAGCGCCCGGTCCACGCCCACGACCAGACCGAAGCCGCCCAGACGGCCCGCCGCCACGCCCGCCAAGGCGTCCTCCACGACGGCGGCCCCCGTCGGGGGTACGCCGAGTCGGCGCACCGCTTCGAGGAAGAGGTCGGGCCGGGGTTTGCCCGCGAGCCCGAGACGGGCCGCCTCGGCGCCGTCGACCAACACGTCGAAGAGACCGAACACCCCTGCCCCGACGAGCAGTTCACGGGCGTGCCGGGATGCGGAGGCCGCCGCGACGGGTACGCCCGCCGCCCGCAGGGCACGCACCAGGCGCACCGTCCCCGGGTAGGCGTCGACACTCTGTCGACGGATCCGCTCGACGAACAGGGACTCCTTGTCCGCGGCGACGGCCTCCACGGTCGCCGCCGTCGGCTCGACGCCGCGTGCTGCGAGGAAGGCGGCGGCACCGTCGCGCCGGGACCTGCCGTCGACGTAGCGCAGGTAGTCGTCGGCGATGTCGAAGGGGCGCCGCTGCGCGGGGTCGTCGGGCGGGTGCTCGGTGAGGAAGCCGTCGAAGGCGGTCTTCCAGGCGGCGGCGTGCACGCGGGCCGAGTCGGTGATGACCCCGTCGGTGTCGCACACGACCGCCTCGACGGCCCGTAGCCGGGGTACGAGCGCGGAACGGGACGCGACGGCCTTCATGGCTTCCTCTCCGGACGGGCGGCCACCACGTTCACACCGGCTGCGGCACGACCGCCACCGGGCACTCCGCGTGCTGGAGCAGGGTGTGGCTCACCCGGCCGAGCTGGAGTCCGAGGTGTCCCGGCCTGCGTCGGGCTCCGACGATCACGAGGTCGGCGGCGCCCGAGCGGTGCACGAGGACGTGGTGCGCCGGTCCTTCGACGGTGGCCCGGTGCACCCGGACTCCCGGATGGTCGGCCGCGGCCTCGCGCACCAGTTCGTCGAGCAGCGCCGAGGCCTTTTCCTCGTGCCGCCGGGCCGGAAGCGACGAGAGCGCCGGGTCTTCGGCACCCTCGTGGACCGGGCAGCGCCAGGCGCGTACGACGTCCAGGACGCAGCCGCGCGCCTCGGCCTCACGGAACGCGAAGCGTACGGCCTCCGTGCCGGCCGTCGCCGGGTCGCCGGCGCCGAGCAGGATGCGCTCGTGGGAGCCGGCACGGCCCGCCTCGTCGCCCCGCACCACGATGACCGGACTCTGCGCACGGGCCGCCACGGTCAGGCCGACCGAACCAAGGAGCAGGCCGGCCAGCTCACCGCGCCCGCGGGATCCGGTCACCAGGGCGAACGCGTCGCCCGCCTCGCTCAGGAGCGCGTCCGCGGGCTCGGCGGGGACGATGTCGGTGGTGACCTTCACCCCGGGGGCGCGCCGCTCGGCGCGTTCGGCCGCCGAGGCGACGAGGTTCTCCGCGAACACGCGCAGCGGCGGACGGCTGAGGTCGTTGAGCGGCACGGCCCGCTCGTAGTGCTCCCAGCGGGAGGCGTGCACCAGCCGCAGCGGGAGTCCGTGCCGGACGGCCTCGTCCACGGCCCAGTCGACCGCCAGCAGACTCGCGTCCGATCCGTCGACGCCCACGACCAGGGCGAGTGTCATCGTCCCCACCGCCTTTCAACGGAACGCCGTGTCGGGTGACCCAGGGTTCCTGTATCCACCGTCGCACCGGTCGGCAGCCCGTACGAGGGTCGGTTCGGCCCTTCGACGGGGTCGTTCGGCCCTTTCGGTCGGCCGCAGTGGAAGGCGGACGGGACGTCGCGGCACCTCCGGACCGTTCGGCCGGTCCGGTCAGTCGTGCGGCACCACGGCGACGGGCGCGCAGGCGTGTTGGAGCACCGCGTGGGTGACCGGCCCGATGTGGCCGCCTAGCGGGGCGTGGCGCCGCTTCCTTCCCACGACGACCAGGGCCGCGTCCCGGGAGGCGTGGACGAGGTGCCGGTCGGCGCCGCCGATCGCCGTCTGCGCGCGGACCTCCACGCCGGGGTATTTGTCACGCCAGGGGCGCAGGACGTCGTCCAGTCCCTGGCGCGGCTCGCCAGCCGCCTCAATGGCCGGGCCCAGGTCCAGGGCGTCGTCGTAGCCGTTGGCGGCCGGTTCGTTCCAGCCGTGGACCACCCGCAGACCGGCCGCTCGACGGCGGGCCGTCTCGAAGGCGAACTCGATCACCGCGTCGCACGGGTCCTCGGCGTCCAGTCCCAGCACGATGTCGCGGTACGGGGTGGTGACCGACCCGGCGTCCCCGGCATCCGGGAGATGTTCGTCCTCGGCGTGCGCGCCGGCCCGCACCAGGACGACGGGCCGCTCGGCGCGCGCCACGAGGGCGAGGGCGACGGAACCGACCAGGAACCCGGCGACGGAACCGAGCCGCCGGGACCCGAGGACCAGCAGTTCGCTTTCCGCTGCGGCGCTCAGCAGGGCCGGGACGACCTGCTCCTCGACCTGTCGGCCGGTGATCCGGAGCCCGGGGTGGCTCGCCGCGAGCCGGGACTGCGTCTCACGCAGCAGGTCGGCCGCCCAGGCGCGCTGCACCTCGGTCACGTCGAAGGTCGGGAACCCGGTGAACGGCGCGTACAGGGGGCGCAGTGAGTCACCCGCGTGCACGAGGCTCAGGGGCACGTCGCGTTGCAACGCTTCGCGGGCGGCCCAGTCCGCGGCGGCGAGGCTTTCGGGTGAGCCGTCGAGACCGACGGTGATGGCTGACATGTGCGACCTCCTTCAGGATGCACCGTCAGTCTCCGCGGCGGACACCGGTGGCAGGAGGGGCCCGAGGTCCCTGTCGGGGGCCCGACCGGCCCTCTGGGACAGGGGGAACGCAGGCCTCCCGCACGCGCGGCCGAGAGCCGCCGACGCTCAGCCGGCGTCGCCGTCCCCGCCCGTCGCCGTCTTGGAGTAGCCGTTCTCCCAGGCGGCCTTGGCGCCGGAGTCGCCGATGCGGTAGACGTCCACCACGGCTCCCGCGGCGACCACGAGCGACAGCACCGCGACGACCACTCGCACGGAGGTGGCGGACCGGCGCGGGCCGGCCTCGGAGCTCGTTCCGGAGGCGGCCGTACGGCGGGCCGCCCACCAGACGACGGCGGCGAGGAGGAACAGGCCCCCCGCCCAGGGCAGCAGGCCGTCACCGAGTTCGGTGTGCCGGCGCACGAGTGCGGTGTCGCCGACGTGTCGCTCCAGCCATTCGCCGGCCTGGGTGGTGAGCGGCACGCTCACGAGGGTGACCAGGGCCGTCAGCGGCAGCACGATGCCCATGCGTCGCGCCACGTTCGGCCGGATCGCGGCGACCACCAGGGCCAGCGCGGTCAGGGGGACGAGGACGACGACGAAATGCACGAGCAGGATGTGCGCGGGCAGGCCGTTGACCAGACTCATGTGGGCTTCTCCAGCGGGTTGGGCCATGGGGGGGGCGAAACAAGGAGCGCGTCAGCGTGGCACAGGAACCTCTCAGGTTCCTCTGAGCGCGGTGACACCTGACAGTCACACACCCGGTGGTCCTCCGCGTTCCTCCGCGGAGGACCACCGGCGTTCGGAGGCTCAGCCGACGAACTCGCCGACCGCCGCCTTCAGTTCGCTCAGTCCCTTCTTCGCGTCGGTGAAGAACATGCCGGTCTTCGGGTCGGTGTACAGCTCGTTGTCGACGCCCGCGTAGCCGTGTCCCATCGAGCGCTTGATGACCACGACGCTCTTGGCCTTGTCGACGTCGAGGATCGGCATCCCGGAGATCGCGTTGCCGGGGCGCCTGGCCATGGGGTTGGTCACGTCGTTGGCACCGATGACGAGGGCCACGTCCGCCTGCGGGAACTCGGGGTTGATGTCGTCCATCTCCCTGAGCTGGGTGTACGGCACGTCGGCCTCGGCCAGCAGGACGTTCATGTGGCCGGGCATCCGGCCGGCGACGGGGTGCACGGCGTAGCTGACGTCGATGCCGTGATCGGTCAACAGCTTGGCCAGGGCGCCGAGTTCGTGCTGCGCCTGGGCGGCGGCGAGGCCGTAGCCGGGGACGAAGACGACCTTGCGGGCGTACGCCAGTTGGACGGCCACGTCGTCCGCGGAGAGCGACCGCACCTGAGCCGGGGCGCCGTCCGCACCGGGCGTGGGCGTGCTGTCGCCCGTGCCGAAGCCGCCGATGACGATGTTGGTGACGGAACGGTTCATGGCGTCGGCCATCAGCTTGGTCAGGATGCCGCCCGAGGCGCTGACGAGCATGCCCGCGATGATCAGCGCGGTCTCGTCGAGGACGAAGCCGGCCATCGCGACCGCGGATCCGGTGAAGGCGTTCAGCAGGGCGATCACGACCGGCATGTCGGCACCGCCGATGGGCAGCACCATGGTCACGCCGAACAGCAGGGCCACGGCGGCGAGTCCGTACAGCGCCGGGCGGGAGTCGGGCGCCAGCACCAGCCAGACCGTGCCCGCCACGAAGGACACCGGCAGCAGCACGTTCAGCAGGCGGGCCCCGGGGAACACCACGGGCGCCCCGGAGACGACGCCCTGGAGCTTGCCGGCCGCGATCAGCGAGCCGGCGAAGGTGACCGCGCCGATGACGATGTCCAGCGCGCCGGGCAGGGAGACCCGGGCGCCCAGTGCGGCCGGGTGGCCGGCCTGGAGCAGGTCGTCGACGGCGATGAGAGCCGCCGCGCCGCCGCCGACGGCGTTGAAGACACTGACCAGTTGGGGCATGTCGGTCATCTTGACCCCGCGGGCCGCGTACAGGCCGAGTGCGGCGCCGATGAGGCCGCCGGAGGCGAGGACGAGCCAGCCGGTCGTGGTGATGGTGGCCTCGTGGATCACCAGACCCACCGTGGCGGCGATCGCCACGGCCATCGCTCCGGCGGAGAGGGTGTTGCCGCGCCGGGCGGTACGCGGGTGGTTCATCAGGTGCAGGCCGAGGACGAAGCAGACGGCCGAGGCGAGAAAGACGTAGTGGACGGTGTCGGAGAAGGTGTCCATGGCGGTCACACCTCGGCCTTCCGCTGCTTCTGGGTGTCGTCGGGCCGGGCCTTGAACATCTCCAGCATCCGGTCCGTGACGGCGTATCCGCCGACGACGTTCATCGCGCCGAACACCATCGCCACGAAGGCCAGCGCGTAGCCGAGCCAGGTGTGCGACCCGGCGGCGATCAGCATGGCGCCGATGACGACGATGCCGTGCACCGAGTTCGAACCCGACATCAGCGGGGTGTGCAGGGTCGCGGGAACCTTGCTGATGACCTCGATGCCGACCAGCACGCTCAGCACGAACACGGTGATCGCGGTGAGGAGGTCGAGGTTGTTCATGATGTTTCACCTCCCATGAGGGCGCCCGTGATCTCGTCGTCGGGGTCGAGGACGAGCTCGCCGTCGGGCGCCAGGTGGCGCAGCAGGGCGACGAGGTTGCGGGCGTAGGCCGTGGACGCGGCGGTGGCCATCGCGGACGGCAGGCGTCCGGCGCCGATGACGGTGACGCCGCCCGCGAGGACGGTGGTCTTGTCGGGTTCCGAGTTCTCGACGTTGCCGCCGAGGTCGCTCGCGGCGAGGTCGAGGACGACCGACCCGGGGCGCATCCTCTCCAGGACGGCCGAGGTCACCAGGAGCGGCGGCTTGCGGCCCGGCACCTGGGCGGTCGTGACGACGACGTCGGAGCGCGCGATGTGCGTGTCGAGCGCGGCGCGCTGGGCGTCCTGCTCCCCGGTCGTCAACTCCCTTGCGTAGCCTCCCCGTTCGGTGTCCGGTTCCTCGTTCTGCGGGCTCTGGACGTCGAGGAACCGGGCACCCAGGGATTCCACCTCCCCTCGTGACGCGGGGCGTACGTCGTACGCCGAGACGACGGCGCCGAGGCGGCGGGCCGTGGCGATGGTCTGCAGCCCGGCGACTCCCGCGCCGAGGACCAGGACCTGCGCCGGGCGCATGGTGCCCGCCGCGGTGGTCAGCATCGGGAAGAAGCGGTCGTAGGAGTCGGCGGCGAGCAGTGCCGCCTTGTAGCCGGCGATGGTGGCCTGGGAGGTCAGCGCGTCCATGGACTGGGCGCGGCTGAGGGTGCGCGGCAGCAGGTCGAGGCTCACCGTCCGTACTCCGCGTCCGGTCAGTTCCGCGACCAGTTCGGGGTGGCGCAGCGGTTCGAGCAGCCCGATCAGGGTCTGTCCGGCGCGCAGTGCGCCGGCGGTCTCCGGGTCGGGCGGCGCCACGCACAGGACGGCGTCCGCCCGTGCGTACAGCTCGTCCGGGGGGACCACGGTGGCGCCCGCGGCGGTGTACTCGGCGTCGGCGAACCAGGCGCCGGAGCCGGCCCCGGTCTCCACCAGGACGTCGATGCCGGCGCGGACGAGCAGGGGGACGGCCTCGGGGACGAGGGCGACGCGGCGTTCGCCGGGGGCCCGCTCCCGTACGGCACCGACGGTGACGGTGGCCATGGTGTGCTGCCTTTCCCCGTGGCCCGGTGGTGACCGGGCCACGGCACGATCGGGGTTCCCTGAGTTCCCTGGGTTCCCGGAACTCTCAGAACTCGAAGACGAGTCGGGCTTCGGCCCGTCCGCCGAGCACCTCGTCGAAGGAGTCGTTGACCTCCTCCAGGCGCCGGGGTTCGGCGATGACCTGGGTGCGTCCGGCCGCGTGCAGCGCGAACACCTCGGTCAGGTCCTGGCGGGTGCCGACGATGGAGCCGAGGACGGAGATGCCGCCGAGGACGGTCTCGAAGATCGGCACGCTGATCGCCGCGTTGTCGGCGGGCAGGGCCACCATGACGAGACGTCCGCCGCGGTTGAGCGACCGGTACGCCTGCTCGAAGGCCTTGGGCGCGGCGGCGAGCACGATCGCCACGTCCGCTCCGCCGGCCTTCCTGATCTCCTCGACCGGGTCGTGGGTGCGGGCGTTGACGGTCTGGTCGGCGCCCAGCCGGTGGGCGAGGCCCAGCTTGTCGGGTTCGAGGTCGACGGCGGTGACCAGGCCGCCCACGAGGCGGGCGTACTGGAGCGCCAGGTGGCCCAGGCCGCCGACGCCGAACACGGCGACCCGCTCGGCCGGGGTCACGTGGGCAACCTTCACCGCCTTGTACGTGGTGACGCCGGCGCAGGTCAGCGGTGCCGCGTCGAAGGACGTCACGGCGTCGGGCACCGGGACGACCGCGCCCGCGTTCGCGACGGTGTACTCGGCATAGCAACCGTCCACGGAGTAGCCGGAGTTGACCTGCGCCTCGCACAGGGTCTCCCAGCCCGAGAGACAGTGGCGGCAGGTGCCGCAGGACGAGCCGAGCCACGGAACGGCGACCCGCTTGCCGACGAGCTGCCCGGAGACTCCGGAGCCGACGGCGGTCACGGGGCCTATGCCCTCGTGTCCCGGGATGAACGGTGGCCGCGGCTTGACCGGCCAGTCGCCGTGGGCGGCGTGGATGTCGGTGTGGCAGAGCCCGGAGGCCTCCATGCGGACGAGTACCTGTCCGGGGCCGGGCTCGGGGACGGGCAGGTCCTGGATCTCCAGGGCCTTGCCGAATTCGGTGACGACTGCTGCCTTCATGATCGACTCCTCAACTGGTGTGCCGTCGTGGTGCTTTGACCCGGGTGACGAAGCGCAGCCCGTCTCCGGCGGGGAGGGAGAAGCCGCCCGGTGTGCCCGGTTCGACGTCCAGGACGAACAAGGGGCGGCCGAGGGCCTCGTACTGGTCGGCGTCCATGTGGAAGGTGCAGCCGTGCACCACGCCGACGAGCATGTCGCCCTCCCCGAGGGCGAATTCACCGTCCGGGAAGCACATCGGGTCGCTGCCGTCGCAGCAGCCGCCCGACTGGACGAACATCACCGGCGCGCCCTGGGCGGCGCGCAGGGCGTCGATCGCCCCGCGGGCCGCCCGGGTGACGGTGACGCGCCCGACGGTGCCGTTCTCGACCCTCGCGGACATGTCGCCGTACCCCTTTCCTAGAACAGCCCGAGCGGCTTGGTGCCGTAGCTGACCAGGAGGTTCTTGGTCTGGCTGTAGTGGTCGAGCATCATCTTGTGGTTCTCGCGGCCGATGCCGGAGACCTTGTAGCCACCGAACGCGGCACCCGCGGGGTACTGGTGGTAGCAGTTCGTCCAGACCCGGCCGGCCTTGACGGCGCGGCCCATCCGGTAGGCGAGCGTGCCGTCGCGCGTCCACACGCCGGCGCCGAGGCCGTACAGCGAGTCGTTGGCGATCTCCAGCGCCTCGGCCTCGTCCTTGAACGTGGTGACGGCGAGGACGGGTCCGAAGATCTCCTCCTGGAAGACCCGCATCTTGTTGTGGCCCTTGAGGACGGTCGGCTCGTAGAAGTAGCCGTTGGCGAACTCTCCTTCCATGGTGGGCCGGTGACCGCCGACGAGCAGTTCCGCACCCTCCTTGAGCCCGATCTCGACGTACGACGCGATCTTCTCGATCTGCTGCTTGGACACCTGGGGGCCGATCATGGTCTCGGTGTCGAGCGGGTCGCCCTGCTTGATGGCGCGGATGCGCTCCAGGCAGCGGCCCATGAACTCCTCGTAGATGTCCTCCTGGACGAGCGCGCGCGAGGGACAGGTGCAGACCTCGCCCTTGTTGAACGCGTACAGGACGAGTCCTTCGACGGCCTTGCTCAGGAAGTCGTCGTCGTGGGCGGCCACGTCGTTGAAGAAGATGTTCGGCGACTTGCCGCCCAGCTCCAGGGTGACCGGGATGATGTTCTGGGACGCGTACTGCATGATCAGACGGCCCGTGGTGGTCTCGCCCGTGAAGGCGACCTTGGCGATGCGCTTGTTGGTGGCGAGGGCCTTGCCGATCTCGGCGCCGGGCCCGTTGACGACGTTGAGGACGCCGGACGGGACGATGTCGCCGACGACCTCCATCAGCTTCAGGATCGACCACGGCGTCGGCGAGGCGGGCTTGATCACCGTCGCGTTGCCGGCCGCCAGCGCCGGGGCCAGCTTCCACGCGGCCATCAGCAGCGGGAAGTTGAACGGGATGATCTGACCGACCACGCCCAGCGGCTCGTGGAAGTGGTAGGCGACGGTGTCCTTGTCGATCTCGGTGATCCGGTTCTCCTCGGCCCGGATCGCCGCCGCGAAGTAGCGGAAGTGGTCGGCGGCCAGGGGGATGTCGGCGGCGAGGGTCTCGCGGACCGGCTTGCCGTTCTCCCAGCTCTCGGCGACGGCCAGTTCCTCGCGGTGGGCGTCGATGGCGTCGGCCATCTTGTTGAGGACCGCGGCGCGCTGGGCCGTGGTGGCCTCGCCCCACGCGTCCTTGGCGGCGTGCGCCGCGTCGAGGGCGAGTTCGATGTCCTCGGCCGAGGACTTCGGGACCTCACAGATGGGCTTGGCGGTGGCGGGGCACAGGTTGGTCGAGTACTGGCCGGTGGTGGGTGCCTGCCACTTGCCGCCGATGAAGTTCTCGTAGCGGGGCGCGACGTCGACGGGACTGTCCGGCGCGCCCGGAGGCTGGTACTTCATGGTCGTCCCCTTTCGGGTGGTCACGCTGTTCGTGGTGACACTCAGCACGCTAGGAGCGGGCACGCTGCAATACCGCTGCATAGGGGCGGGCCTGCGGGAACACCGCCGTCCGCGGGTCCAGTGCGCGGGCCCGCGCAGCGGCGGCGGCGCGCTGCGGCGAGCGCTCGGGCAGGGTCCGGGCCAGCGCCACCCACGCGCCGAGGTCTTCTGTGCCCCATTGCGTCTCGACCCACCGGCGCAACAGCCCGGCGTCGCCGCAGCCGAGGACGGCACCGCGCACCTGCTGCTCCAGGCAACGGCGGTGCTCCACGACGACCGGGGCCTCGGATCGCGGCAGCAGCGGACCGCGGTAGCGGGCGAGCGCCTCCCCCACCCGTCCGTCGGCCAGCAGGCGGGAGACGTCACCGTAGTCGGACCGGACGGGGCGCAGGAGGGCGTACGGGCGGGACCCCAGCAGGTCGGCTCCGAGGACGGCGCGCAACCGCGTCATCTCGGCGCGCAGCGTCGAGGCCGGCACCTCGCGCTCCGACAGGTCCACCGCGAGCCGGTCCCCGGTCACGCCCCGGCCCGCCAGGGCGAGCGCCAGCACGATCTCGCTGTGCCGTGGGCTGAGGTGACGGGCCTGACCGGCGTACTCCAGAACAGCGCTGTCCCGGCCCAGCGCCCGCAGGCGGACCCCGTCGGCGGCCCCGTCCCCGCCGCCGAGGACGTGCCCGTCCGGCCCCAGGAGGGGGACGGACGGGAGACGGGCGAGCTGTGCCTCCGCGGCCAGCGCGGCGGCCCGCACGGCGGCCAGCGCCGGTGGTGTGCCGATGGTGGGCCCGCCGGACAGGTCGACCACACCGAGCGCCCGCCCGGTCACGGGGTCACGTACCGGCGCCGCCGCGCAGGACCAGGTGTGGACGGCCGCGCTGTAGTGCTCGCCGCCCACGATCTGGACGGGACGGCCCAACTCCAGCGCGGTGCCCGGGGCGTTGGTACCGGCCTGTGTCTCCGACCAGACGGCGCCCTCGGTGAAGCTCATCCGCTCCGCGCGCCTCATCGCGGCCGGGTCTCCCTCGACCCACAGCAGGGCGCCTTCGGCGTCGCCGACCGCGAACAGATGCCCGTCGTCCGCCGCGCCGGAACCCAACAGGTCCCGGAACAGGGGCAGTACGGCGGCCAGCGGATGGGCGCGGCGCCGGGCGTCGAGTTCTTCGCACGCCCAGCGAAGCGGAGGTGTGCTGCTGCCGTCGGGGCGTACCTCGCTCGCCTCGCAGCGCCGCCACGAGTCGACCACGAGACTCCGCATGCCCCGCGGGTCGGGCCCGGACGAGGTCACGAACCGCTCGTGGGCAGCACGCAGCGCCGAGACCGAGGCGGCACTGGGAGCGTCCATGGCACCTCCCGAGAAATCCATGGCGAAACGGGTCGCACCAGCCTCACCCGCCCGCGGCGCGGGACGCAGGGGCCGAACGACTCCTACGACGGGGGCTGTTGGGCCCCCCATCGGGGCCGCGCCCCGCGGCGGGCACCCGGTCGTGGCCCTGGACGCAGGCCGAAGCGGGCCGGGGAACAAGTCCCCGGTCCGCTGGAAGTCCTGCCCTCGGGGCACGTCGTCAATGGACCGACGTGTGCAGAGGGTGGCCGCCTCGGACCGGCGGTTGTGGCGTCGGCGTCTGCCGCGGAGGCGCCGGGTGGGCACGCCGGCGCAGCAGCCGGACCGCAAGATCGTCGAAGAACGCGGCGAGGACACAGGTCAGTCCCGTCGCCAGCACGAGCAGCACCGCGAACCTCTCCCAAAACTCCGGTGTGAGACTGGTACCCACTGTCCTCGCCCTCCCGGTTCGGTGTCCTTCTCCTTGCTTCCAGCCAACTACGGCGGAGGTAGGGGCGCATGAGCCGTGGGGGCCGGACAGGGGGCCCAGGGACCCCTTGCGGTCGGGGCCGTACGGCCCTGGCTGTCGGCCCGCAGGTCCGCCCTCCAGCCGTCGGCCGGGTCACGGGACCGGTGCCCTCGGCAGCGAGACCGACGACAGCCGCGGTGTCGCACACGGGCTCCCGCCCCACGTCATCCCCTGCCCCCGCTGCGGTCGCGCCACTGTGGGTCGACGCGCTTCCATTCCGCGTCCCATTCGGCCAGGCGCCGTCGCAACAGGCGCCTGCGTACCAGCCATCCGCCAGCGAGCACCGTGGAGCAGACCCCGGACCCGACGAGCACTCCGTTCCCCACCACTCCCAGGGTCTTCTCCGTCGCCGTGGGCGGCTTGGAGACCACCTGACCACTGCGATCGATCCACGCCGTCACATGGGTGCCGGCCGCGGTCTGCGGATCGACCTTCATCCGGGCCGTGTGGGTGACGCCGTCGGCCGTCGTCCACCGCACTTTCACCGGCACTCTGCCGTCGTCGAAGCCGGTCGTCGTCGGCGCGATGTCGGAAGCGTCCTCGGTCAGCACGGCGGCGACCGCGTGCACCTCCGCGCGTCGTTCGGTCAAATAATGGTCGGTCTGCGCCGCGACCGCCTGGCCCGCGACGGCTCCCGCCGACAGGGCGAGCATCCACGTGGCGAGGACGATCCTGGCTTCGACGACGTCGCTGTGGCGCCGCAGGGAATTGTGACGCCAGCGCCAGAACCACACCCTCTTCGCCTTCGCCCGCTGTGCCCGTGCCATGGGGTCGACACCTCCTCGACAGCCGTGCCGGTCAGACCACGGTTCCGGTGCCGCCCACCCAACCGGTCCGCTCGTCGGGCAGGTCAGGGTCGAGATCGGGGCGACGGATCGGCCCGGACAGGGCACATTCCACGCCCACGACTCCCTCGACAGCCCGCACCAGACGGGTCACGACCGGGACGAGGGAGGTGTCCCGCACCTGGCCGGTGAGCGTCACGACTCCGTCGTGGACCTCCACGTCGATCGGCCCGACCGGGGCCGGGAAGACGCGCGCGACAACGTCGCGGCGCACCTCGTCGGCGATGTCGGCGTCGTCCCGCAGGAACACCTTGAGCAGATCGGTACGGCTGACGATGCCCTGCAACACGCCGTCGGCGTCGACGACGGGCAACCGCTTGAGGTTGTGCCGTAGCAGGAGGCGCGCGGCCAGGCGGGCGGTGTCGTCCGCGTGCACGGTGACCGCCGGGGCTGTCATCAGGTTCCCGGCGACGACGGCGTCGGCCTTGGTCAGGTCGCGGCGCCGTTGTCCTCGCTCGCTGCGGTCCGGATCGCCGTCGCGGAAGATCTCCTTCGGCAGCAGATCCGCCTCGGACACCACGCCGATGACGTGGTGTCCGTCGTCCAGCACCGGGAGGGCGCTGACCTTCCAGCGCCTCATGGTCCTCGCGATGTCCTTGAAGGCCGCGCCCGCGTGCAGCGAGACCACGGTCCGGGTCATCACGTCACTCACGAGGTAGGGCGTGCCGGCCATGGCGTCCTCCAGGTGCTCGGATGCCGTCCTGCGTCACGCTTCCAGCGTCCTACGCGGCACCCTCCGGGGCATGGGCCGGGCGGCCCCGATCCCCGGGCCGAGAGGCTCGTCCATGGCCGATGACGGGGCCTCCCGCTGCTTCTCCCGGCCCCCGGGCTACCGCTTCCGCAAGGGCACCCGCCATATCAGCCTTGTCCCGCCGCCTTCGGGTACCGCCAACTCCAAGCGCCCGCCCAGCTGTTCGGCCCGCTCACGCATGTTGCTCAGTCCGCTGCGGCGGCCGTCGGCGGGGATGCCCACGCCGTTGTCGGTGACCGTCAGGCGCACTTCCCGCCCGTCCGTGACGAGCGCGACCTCGGCCCGGGTCGCGTGGGCGTGCCGGGCGATGTTGGTCAGGGACTCGGAGAGCACGGCCACCAGGTGGTCGGCGATCTCCCGGGGGACATCGGTGTCCAGCAGACCTTCCATCCGCACGCTGGGCGCGAAGCCCACCACCGACGCGGCCTCGCCCACGATCCTCACCGTGCGGGCCCGCAGGCCCGCCTCCCCGGCGCCGTCACGGGACCGCAGGCCGAAGATCGTCGACCTGATGATCTTGATGGTCTCGTCCAGGTCGTCGACCGCGCGCGCCACGCGCTCCGCGGCCTCGTCGTGCTCGATGAAGCGGCCGGCGCTCTGCAGTGTCATGCCGGTGGCGAAAAGCCGTTGAATCGCCAGGTCGTGCAGGTCACGGGCGATCCGGTCGCGGTCCTGGAGTACGGCGACCTCCTCCGCGGCCTGGCGGCGCTCCGCGAGCTCCATCGCGACGGCGGCCTGTGCGGCGAAGGCCTGAAGGGTCTCGGTCTCCGTGGCCGTGAACACCGGCCGGCCCGTCTCGCGTGCCAGCAGGACCACGCCGCGCGCACCCAGGTCGCCGGTCCCGATGGGCACGGCCACCGCGGGGCCGAGTCCCCCGAAGCGTGGCGGTTCGAGGGAGATGCGATCGTCGTGGCCGACATCGGCGCTGGTGACCGGAGCCGCGGCGGAGAAGGCGAGTCCCATCAGGCTGTTGTCCATGGAGAGCACGAGACCCTGGTGCGCCTCGGCGTCCATCCCGACCGCGATCTCCACGGCGAGTGCCCCGGTGTCCTCCATGGGCAGCGCGACCGCCGTCAGGGCCGCTCCGGTGATCTCTCCCGCCCGCTCGGCGATCAGGGCGAGGACCTCGGTGCGCGCGGCGTCCGACATGAGGCGGTGGGTGATCTCCGCGTTCGCCTGGAGCCAGCGCTCGCGCAGCCGTGACTCCTCGTACAGCCGGGCGTTGTCGATCGCCACGCCGGCCGCCACGGCGAGGGTGAGGGTGACCGAGACGTCCTCCTCATCGAACTGCGCGCCGCCGCGTTTCTCGGTCAGGTACAGGTTGCCGAAGACCTGGTCACGCACCCGGATGGGGACACCGAGGAAGGTGTTCATCGGCGGGTGGTGCGGCGGGAAACCGTACGAGGAGGGGTGTTCGGCGATCTTCGGCAGCCGCAGCGGTTCGGGGTGGCGGATCAGCTCACCGAGAATGCCGTGCCCTTCCGGGTACGGGCCGATCCGGGCGATCTGATCCTCGCTGACTCCCACCGTGTGGAAGGCCGAGAGCCGTTTGCCGTCCGGGCCGATCACGCCGAGCGCCGCGTACTCCGCGTCGACGAGGGCCGCCGCGGCCTCCACGATGCTGTGCAGGGCCTGCTCCAGGTCCAGTTCGCGGCCGACCGACAGCACCGCTTCCAGCAGGCTGTGGACGCGGTCGCGGGTACCGCGGGCCGCGTCCAGCCGTGCCTGCAACTCCTCCAGCAGCTCGTCGAGCCGCAGGTGAGGCAGGGACACTCGGGCCTCCTCGGGGCTTCCCACCGGTGCTCCTCCAGATCGCACGGACACCCACCGGTCCGATCATCTGCCACGGTAGTGGTCGGCCACGGGGCAAGGTAGCGAATCCCGGCGACTTCAGCCGGTCGGCGACCAGGGCCGGTCGGCCCCACGACGGGGACCGACAGCACCTGCCTCCCCGGTCCCGGCACTCGGACGCTGGAGCTGTACCCAGTCCCGACAGCGACGGAGGAGACCGGCGTCATGGTCCGTTACGTGTACGACTTCGCGGAAGGCGGCCGTGACCAGGCCGACCTGCTCGGCGGCAAGGGCGCGAACCTGGCCGAGATGACCCGGCTGGGGCTGCCCGTCCCGCCGGGATTCACCGTCACCACCGAGGCCTGCCGGGCCTTCCTCGCCACCGGGACCGAGCCCGACGGTCTGGCCCCTGAGATCGCCGGGCGCCTGACGGCCCTGGAACGGTTCGCGGGACGCGGGCTGGGCCAGTCCGACGATCCGCTGCTGCTGTCCGTCCGCTCGGGGGCGCGGTTCTCGATGCCCGGCATGATGGAGACGATCCTCGACATCGGGCTCAACGACGAGTCCGTCCTCGGCCTGGCGAAGGTTTCGGGCAACGAGCGCTTCGCCTGGGACTCCTACCGGCGCCTCATACAGATGTTCGGCAGCACGGTCATGGGTGTCGACAGCGCCCTGTTCGAGAACGCCATCGCGGACCTCAAGAGGACCCGGGGCGCGTCCGACGACCTGGGACTGACCGCGTCGGACCTGGCCGGGCTCGTCGCGACCTACAAGGAACTCGTCCACCGGGAGACGGGCGAGGACTTCCCGCAGTCCCCGGACGAGCAGTTGCGCCGGGCCGTCCTGGCCGTCTTCGAGTCCTGGAACGGCGAGCGTGCCCGGATCTACCGTCGGCGCGAGCACATCGCCGACGACCTGGGGACCGCGGTCAACGTCCAGACGATGGTGTTCGGCAACCTCGGCGCCGACTCCGGCAGCGGCGTCGCCTTCACCCGCGACCCGGCCACGGGGCGCCCCTGCCTCTACGGCGACTACCTCCCCGACGCACAGGGCGAGGACGTCGTCGCCGGCATCCGCAACACCGTGCCGTTGACGGCCCTGGAAGAGCTGGACCCCACGTCGTACACCCAACTGGTCGGCCATCTGGGGACGTTGGAGACCCACTACCGCGACCTGTGCGACATCGAGTTCACCATCGAGCGCGGTCGGCTGTGGATGCTCCAGACCCGGGTGGGCAAGCGCACCGCCGAGGCCGCGTTCGCCATCGCCGCCGAACTCGTCGACGAAGGACTGATCACCGCGGACGAGGGCCTCGCCCGGGTCGGCGGGGACGGCCTGGCCCGGCTGATGTTCCCCCGGTTCGACACCTCGGCCGTCGGCGAGGCGCTCGCGCACGGTCTCCCGGCCTCGCCGGGTGCGGCCGTGGGCGCGGCCGTGTTCGACTCGGCCGAGGCGGTCCGCCGGGCCGCCGGGGGCGAGAAGGTCGTTCTCGTACGCCAGGAGACCACGCCCGACGACCTGCCGGGCATGATCGCCGCACAGGCGGTGCTCACCGGCCGAGGCGGCAAGACCAGTCACGCGGCCGTCGTCGCGCGGGGCATGGGCACGGTGTGCGTGTGCGGCGCCGAGGACATCACGGTGGACATCGCGGCGCGACGCTTCACCGTGGGTGACACCGTCGTCGAGGAGGGCACGGTCGTCTCTGTCGACGGTTCCGAGGGCGCCGTGTACCTGGGTGCGGCCCCGCTGGTGGACTCCGCCGCGATGCGGTACTTCGAGACGGGTGAACGGTCGGCCGGACTGGTCGACGCCGTAGCCCGCGCCATGGACCACGCCGACGGCGTACGACGTCTGGAGGTGCGGGCCAACGCGGACACCCCCGAGGACGCGGCACGTGCCCGGCGGTTCGGTGCCCAGGGCGTCGGACTGTGCCGCACCGAGCACATGTTCCTCGGCGAGCGCCGCAAGCTGGTAGAGGCGATGATCCTGGCCCGCGACGAGACCGAGCGGGAGGCCGCGCTCAGCGCGCTGTTGCCGCTCCAGCGGCGGGACTTCATCGGCATCCTGGAGGCGATGGACGGCCTGCCCGTCACCATCCGGCTCATCGACCCGCCCCTGCACGAGTTCCTGCCCGACCGGACCGACCTGGCCGTGCGCATCGCCACCGCCGAGGCCCGGGGTGACGCGCCCGAGCCGCACGACACAGAACTCCTCGACGCCGTGAACCGTATGCACGAGGAGAACCCGATGCTCGGCCTGCGCGGGGTCCGCCTGGGCCTGGTGGTGCCGGGACTGGTCGCCATGCAGGTGCGGGCCATCGCCGAGGCGGTCGTGGCCCGGACCAGGGCCGGGGGCTCTCCCGAGGCGGAGATCATGGTGCCGCTGGTCGGCGCGGTCGAGGAACTGCGCATCGAACGCGAGGAGGTCGAACGTGTCCTCGCCGAGGTCTCCAAGGAGTCCGGTGTCCCCGTGCACTGCCCGGTCGGCACCATGATCGAGCTGCCCCGGGCCGCGCTCACGGCCGGCCGGATCGCCGAGGAGGCCGAGTTCTTCTCCTTCGGTACCAACGACCTGACCCAGACCACCTGGGGCTTCTCCCGCGACGACGTCGAGGCCGCGTTCTTCTCGGCCTATCTCGACAAGGGCATCTTCGCCACCTCGCCCTTCGAGACCCTCGACCGCGCGGGTGTGGGCCGACTGGTGCGGATCGCGGTCGACGAGGGCCGCGCCGCACGGCCCGACCTCAAGATCGGCGTCTGCGGTGAGCACGGCGGGGATCCGGACTCGGTCCACTTCTTCCACACGGCCGGACTCGACTACGTCTCCTGCTCGCCGTTCCGTGTCCCGGTCGCCCGGCTGGAAGCGGGGCGGGCCGCGCTGCCCGGAACGGGGACGAGCGACAGCAGGTGACGCCGGCCGGTCCCCATGCCCGACGTGGTCGGAGCCTTGGGGACGTCCGGCGTGACAGGGGCTGAGGGGCCAGGGCCACAGAGCCGTCCGGCTCCGGTCGGAGAGACACGGTGAGGGCCGGTCTTCCCCGGGTGTTGGGCCCTTCGGCCCCTCTCGGGCCGCTGCCGCGAAACGGCGCCGAAACGCGTGCCGACGCCTGCTAGACAGATGACCGCCGCCCAGACCACCGCGGCCCCCCTTCCACTTCATCCACCCCTTTCGGGAGGTCTCCATGCTGTCCGCGGAATCCGCAGCCCTCGTCCGGGCCACCCTGCCGGCCGTGGCCGGAGCGCTCGACGAGATCACCACGCGTTTCTACCGCACGATGTTCGAGGCCCGTCCGGAGCTGCTCGACGGCATGTTCAACCGCGGCAACCAGGCCAGCGGCGCCCAACGCCAGGCGCTGGCCGGGTCGATCGCCGCCTTCGCCACCGCGCTGCTCGCCGAACCGGACACCCGCCCGGACACGCTGCTGGACCGGATCGCCCACAAGCACGCCGCTGTCGGCGTCACCCACGACCAGTACACGATCGTGCACAAGTACCTGTTCGCCGCGATAGCCGAAGTCCTCGGTGACGCGGTCACCCCGGAAGTGGCCGCCGCCTGGGACGAGGTCTACTGGCTGATGGCGGGCGCCCTGATCGCCCGGGAGGCCCTCCTCTACCAGGACGCGGGCGTCCGGCCCGGCGAGGTCTGGCGGCCCTGGACGGTCGTGGAACGCCGTGGCGAGACCCCCGACACCGTCTCCTTCGTGCTCCGCCCGGCCGACGGCGCGCCGGCACCACGAGCACGCGCCGGGCAGTACGTGAGTGTCCGGGTGCGGATGCCCGACGGAGTCCGCCAACCGCGCCAGTACAGCCTGTCCTCGGCCCCGGGCAGGGACCTGCGGCGGATCACCGTGAAGCGGGCCACCGGCGAAGCCGCCGCGCCGGACGGCGAGGTCTCCGCCCTGCTCCAGGACCGCGTCCACGAAGGGGACGAACTGACGCTGTCCGCGCCGTTCGGAGACGTGTTCCTCGACGAGCCGGCCGACACCGCCACCCCGCTGGTCCTGGTCTCGGCCGGCATCGGCTGCACCCCCATGACCGGCATCCTGGCGCACCTGGCGGACCTCGGCTCGACGCGTCCCGTGCTAGTCCTGCACGCCGACCGCTCCCCCGGGGACCACGCCCTGCGCGCCGAGACACACGAGCTGGTGGATCAACTTCCCGCCGCCCGCGCCGAGTTCTGGTACGAGCGTCCGGGTGCGGAGGAACCCGGCGCCCGGACCGGCCTGATGGACCTGGGCGACGTCGAACTCCCCGCCGACGCAACGGTGTTCCTGTGCGGACCGCTCCCCTTCATGCGAGCGGTCCGCGGAAAGCTGCTGGCCGCCGGGGTGCCCGCACGCCGCATCCGCTACGAGGTGTTCGGCCCCGACCTGTGGCTCCCCGACAGCGCGGCCTGACGCTTCCCCTGCTCGACACCCCCCGACAGTGCGATGGAGGAATCCCCATGACGACCGACCACGACGAAGCGACGCCCTCGGTGCGGCTGCGCAGCGACGGCCTCGTGGACGAGGACACGCTGGCCTATGCCCGTACGAAGCTGGACGTCGTCGTGAGCAGGCCCGGGCTGCCCGTGGTCACCGGCGAGGTACGCATCGTCCGGGCGGACGCCCATCACGCGGGTCACCCCTGGCTGGCCACGGCCGACCTGCGCATGGGCGGCCACCAGGTGACCGCCACGGCCGAGGAGGCCACGGGCACGGAGGTCGTCGACCGGCTCCAGGACCGCCTGCGCGGCCGGATCGACAAGGCCGCCGCCTCCTGGCGCGAAGCCCACCGGACGGTGGCCCCGCCGTGGCGTGGCGGAGGCGACGGCTCCCGTCACGGAGCCGGCCCCGGCAGTACGGCTCAGCACGACCGGACCGCGTGAATCCGGGCCGGGCACGGGCCTCGGGCGGAGCAGCGAGTCGCCCCGCCGGGGCCGTCCGGTCCCCCTGGCGTGCCCAATGGCCCACAGACGGGACCCCTGCCGGCAGGAAACCGTGGGCCGTGCGGTTCCCGATCGACCGGCGAGAACGAGGAGTTGTGTGATGGCGAAGGCATATCTGGTGGGCAGTGGAATCGCGGCGCTGGCCGCCGCCGCGTTCCTGATCCGGGAGGGCGGCTTCAAGGGGTCCGACATCCACCTCTTCGAGGAGCAGCGGACCGTCGGCGGGAGCCTGGACGCGGGCGGCACGCCGGACGCCGGCTACACCATGCGTGGCGGGCGGATGTTCGAGGCCGAGTTCCGCTGCACGTACGACCTCCTGTCCGGCATCCCCACCCTCGACGATCCCGCCGTCTCCGTGACCGAGGAGACCCTGGCCGGGCACGTGGACTTCGCGTGGGACGACATCGCGCGGCTCGTCGACGGGGACGGCCGGATCGTCGACACGAGCTCGATGGGCTTCTCCGAGCGCGACCGGCTGGAACTGGTCCGCTGCCTCGCCGCCCCCGAAGGACATCTGGACGGCAAGCGGATCACCGACTGCTTCGGCGAGCACTTCTTCACCACGAACTTCTGGTTCATGTGGTGCACCACGTTCGCCTTCCAGCCCTGGCACAGCGCGATCGAGTTCCGCCGCTACCTGAGGCGCTTCGTCCATCTCTTCCCGGAGTTCGCCTCCATGTCGGGCATCCACCGGACCCGCTACAACCAGTACGACTCCATCGTCCGGCCGCTGACGGCCTGGCTGCGTGAACAGGGCGTCACCGTGCAGACCGGCTGCCGTGTCACCGACCTCGGGTTCGTCCCCGGAATCCACAGCAAGACGGTCGACACCCTCTACCTGAGCCGGCACGGTCAGGACGAGAAGATCGGCGTCACGCCCGAGGACCTCGTCCTCGTCACCAACGGCTCCATGACCGACGCCTCCAGCCTCGGCTCCCACACCGCCGCCCCGCCGCCGGCTCCGCCGCGCTCGGACGCCTGGCTGCTGTGGCACCGACTGGCCCGCGGACGCGACGACTTCGGCGACCCGGCCGTCTTCGACAAGCACGTCAAGGAGTCCCGCTGGGAGTCGTTCACGGTCACCTCGAAGGACCCCGCGTTCCTCAGGGCCCTGGAGGAGTTCGGCGGCCGTCCCTCCGGAAAGGGCGGCCTGATGACCTTCACCGCCTCCAACTGGCTGCTCACCATCGTCGCCAACCGCCAGCCCGTCTACCGCGACCAGCCGGAGGACGTCGGAGTCTGGTGGGGCTACGGCCTCTTCCCCGACCGCGCCGGCAACGGGACGCCCAAGCCCATGACGATGTGCTCGGGGCGCGAGATCCTCGAAGAGGTCCTGCACCACCTGCCGTTCGACGAGCGGACGGCGGCGCGGATCCTGGAGACCTCCACTGTCGTGCCCTGTGTCATGCCGTACATCACGAGCCAGTTCCTGGCCCGCCGTCGCGAGGACCGGCCGAAGGTCGTCCCGGACGGTTCGGTCAACCTCGCTTTCATCGGACAGTTCGCGGAAGTGCCCGACGACGTCGTCTTCACCGTCGAGTACTCGGTGCGTACGGCCTGGACCGCGGTGGCGCAGCTCCTGGGGCTGGACAGGCAGCCGCCCGAGGTCTACAAGGGCCACCACGATCCGCGTGTGCTGACCGCCGCCCTGGAGACCATGCACCGCCGCTGACGGGGCCCCCGGCGCGAGGGCCGATGGTCCCCACCGCCCGGGCCCATCGGCCCTGTGGGAACAGAGACACCCATGGGACAGTAAAGGCAGGAGCGGCACCGATCCCCCGCGGTGTCGCTCCGTTCACGTCGTCACGCGGTCGTCCGCAGGAGCGGGGCCACCGGACGCCGGCGAAGACCGAGAACAGCGAGCGACCCGACCGAGGGGACATCTGCCATGCCAGGCGACGACAGCCCGTGGAGCGACCCGGACCAGCCGCGAAGCGTGGAGCTGGACTGTGCCGAGGCGCTGCGGCTCCTGAGCGGTGTCTCGCTGGGGCGCGTCGTCTTCACCCGGCACGCGCTGCCGACCGTACGCCCCGTCAACCATGTCCTGGTCGACGGGGACATCGTCATCCGCACCCACGGCGACGCCACCTTGACCCAGTACACCCGGCAGACCGGGGAGCAGGGCGCCGTGGTCGCCTACGAGGCCGACGACATCGACCCCGTCACCCATCTCGGTTGGAGTGTCGTCGTCACGGGCTATGCCCGACTGGTCACCGACCCGCGCGAACTGGCCCGCTACGAGGCCCTGTTGCGCCCGTGGGGACAGCACCGGATGGATCACGCGGTCCGCATCCACCCCGATCTGGTCACGGGGCTGCGTCTGACGGCTCCCGATCCGTCCGAACGCGGTGGGGCAGCGCCACGCCACCCGGGTGCGGGATCCGCAACCGGGTGAGAGCGCCACTGGTCGCTCCGGAATCAGAGGAGTGAGGACAGGCCGTACAGGCTGCTGCCTCCCACGAGTCCACGCCCGGTGACCAACTCCGGTTCGATGCGCACGAACACCTCGTGCGGTGCCGGCACCCAGGAGGGCGGTCCGGTGCGCAGCAGCCGTGCGTGCTCGGCAGGGTCGGCCACCAGTCCGGCCGCGCCGGTGACTACGACGCTCCAGCCCGAGTGGGCGGCGGCGTTCACCTCGTCGGCCTCGAAGGCGACCACCGCCCCGTCCACGGCGTTCGCCAGGTCCGAGAAGGCCGAGGTCCGCAGCAGCACCGCGCCGTCGACGTCCAGGCCGAAGTTGACCGGCAGGACGGCCGGCAGCGCCCGCCGCGTGTACACGATCCGCCCCACCGGCACCGTGGTCAGCAGGCGTACGCATTCCTGCCGGTCGAGTTCGCGGAATCCGTCGTTGGCATCCATCTGCCTTCTCATCTCTCAACCCACCTGAAGAAGCTCTCCCGAGTGTCAGCGCGTGGCGGTTCGGGATAGGGCGGCCGAGGACCGTGGTGCCTCGGCCGCAGGGACAGCACTTCGCTCAGACCGCGATCCGGCGTCCGGTGACGGAGGAAGGCTCGATCCGCATCCACAGGTCGCGCCTGCCCCCGGCCCACGGTGTGCTGTGGGCCTGGTCCGCGATGCGCAGCCGCTCACCGAGTTCCGTCACCAGGTGTGCGTGTCCGCGCACCAGTACGCTCCAGCCCTGGCTGAACACGTCGTCGATGCGGTCGACCTCGAAGGCCACCCGGCTGCCGGCGGCCAGCGCCGGGGTCGAGCCGCGGGCGGTACGGAAGACGATCGTGCCGTCGACCACGCTGTAGTTGACCGGGACGATGACCGGTCCACGGTCCGTGGACAGCGCGAGCCGTCCCACGCCGTGTGTCGACAGCAGATCGCCGCACTCGGTCCTGCTGAGTTCGGTGAACTCGGGGGCACGACCGGCCTGTCCGGTACCCGGCGGCAGATCGACGTCGCCACCGGTGAGCGCGGAGACCGAGGTCTCCAGCACGGCCGCCAGCTTGAGCAGGACGCCGCGGCTCGGCGCGGAACCGGCGTGTTCCTCCAGGTACTGCAGATAGGGGGTGGCCATGCACGCTCGGGCGGCCGTCTGCCCCTGGGACAGCCCGAGTTCGACGCGGCGGGCGGCCAGCCGGCGGCCCAGATCACCCGCGGGGGAACCGTCCGCCGTCCGCGCCTCTGTCTGTTCGGTCATGGCCCGTCATCCTCTCTCGTCACGCCGTCCGGACGGCGACGTCGTCGTGCGGCTTCTCACCGAGCACGACCTTGAGCGCGCCGGTGTCGGCGGCCCCGGCGAAGACGTCGTACGCCTCCGCCATGTGGTCCAGCGGGAAGGTGTGGGTGACCAGTTGCCCGGTGGGCAGTCGACCGGCCGCCGCCATGCGCAGCAGGGTCGGCGTCGAGTGGGTGTCCACCAGACCCGTGGTGATGGTCACGTTCTTGATCCACAGGTCTTCCAGGTGCAGCGTGGCGGGCTTGCCGTGGACACCGACGTTGGCGACGTGGCCGCCGGGCCGCACCATGCGCGTGCACAGTTCGAAGCTCTCCGGCACCCCGACGGCCTCGATGACCACGTCCGCGCCGAGCCCGTCGGTGAGATCGGCGACCAGCTGCTCGGGGGCCTCGCCCGCGGCGACCACCGCCTCGGCACCGAACCGCCGTGCCGCCTCCAGCCGGGACGCGGCCAGGTCGACGGCGACGATCCGCTCGGGCGCGAACAGCCGAGCGGTGGCGATCGCCGCGAGGCCGATGGGGCCCGCTCCGACGACGGCGACGGTGTCCCCCGGGCGCACTCGCCCGTTGAGCACTCCCACCTCGTACGAGGTGGGGAAGATGTCGGCCAGCAGTACGGCGTCCTTGTCCTCCACGGTGCTGGGCAGCGCGTGCACGGACAGGTCGGCGTAGGGGACGCGGACGTACTCGGCCTGGGTGCCGTCGATCGTGTGACCGAGGATCCAGCCTCCGCCGCCCCGGCACTGGCCGTAGGCGCCCTCACGGCAGTAGCGGCAGCGCCCGCAGGCACTGATGCAGGACACGAGCACCCGGTCGCCCGGACGCACGGTGCGCACATCGCTGCCGACTTCGACGATCTCACCGACGGCCTCGTGCCCCAGCACCGTGCCAGGACGTACCTCGGGCACATCGCCCTTGAGGATGTGCAGGTCCGTGCCGCAGATCGTGACGGCCGTCACGCGTACGACGGCGTCAGTGGGCTCTTTGATGGCGGGGTCCGGAACCTCGTCCCAGCTGGACTGCCCGGGGCCGTGGAAGACATAGCCCTTCATGACGCTCCTCACCTTCGTCCGATCGAGTGCGGAGATTGCCCCACGCCTCCAGCTTGTCCAGCGGTCCTCGGCCTGGCTTGGGCCGACCGGCCCCCGCGGCCCGCCGGACGGACCCTTGGTGCCGGGGCGGGCGTTCGGGTCCGGCCCAACCCGGCGATCAGGGACCGAACGGCCCTTCCGGTGGCGTGCCGGTCCCCGCTTTCCTCTCGTCATGACCGACAACCACACGAGGTCCACGCCGTACCGCGCCACGCACCGCGTGGTCGGTGACACGACCGTAGTGACCCTGCGGGGCGAGATCGATGTCCTGACGGCACCGCCGCTCTCGACCCGCCTGGACACGCTGACCGCCGGTCCGCACCCCGATCTGGTGCTCGATCTGCGTCCGGTGTCCTTCATGGACTGCGCCGGGCTGGGCGTACTGTGCCGGGCCCACAACCGCGCGCGGCTCCGGCACGGCCGGGTGCGGCTGATCACCGAGAGCGCCCTCTTCCTGCGCACCCTGCGCCACACGGGCTTGACCGACGTCTTCGAGATCCATCCCCGATGGCCCGATGACCTGCCGGGTACGGCGAGCGCCGACCCTGCCTCCGCTTGAGCCCGTCGTCGCCTGGGCTGAACGGCCCTGCCCGATCTCGAAGTGGGTCCCGAGGGGCCCCTCGGCGACACCTGGTCGGCCCAAGGCGCGGCCACGGCACGGGTGTCACCTTCAGAGGTGTCATACGACGACGAGGAGGTGCGGACCGATGACCGGGAGCCGGCGCACGAGGAAACTGTTCTGGCGGTGGCGGAACAACTCACTGCGGCGTCACACCGACGTCGTCGAGGCGTGGATCATCCTGGCCGCGTGGGCGGTCGTCGCCGTGGGCGGCACCGTCGCCGGTCTGGTCACCTCCCACGCCGCCGACGAGGCCTTCGCACGGCAGCGGACGGAACGGCACACCGTGCGAGCGGTGGTGCTGGACGACGTCCCGCGCAGCACCGACGCGCTCGGTACGTCCGCACAGCGGGCTGCCTCGGTCCGCTGGACGGCACCCAGCGGTACGACCCGCACGGGCCGGACACTCGTGAACTCCGGTCTCAAGGCGGGCACCGAGATCACTCTCTGGCAGGACGCCAAGGGCCACCTCACCATCGCTCCGATCGGCGCCGGGGAGTCGGCGGTCGAGTCGGGCTTCCTGGGCACCGTGGCCGGATTCGCCCTCGCCGGTCTGGTCTTCGGCGCCGAGGCAGCCGCCCGCTGGCGGCTCGACTGCCGCCGAGTCGAGGAGTGGGACCGGCAATGGGACCTGGTGGGCCCGCGATGGAGTCACAGGACCGGCTGAAGGGGACTCGGACCGGAGACCGCCGACCGGCCCGGCCGACCGGCGCACCGGACAGGCGAACTCCGATCGAACCGACGACACCTGCCCCTGCCCACCCCTTGACCGACGAGCCGGTGAACACCGGAACGGACACCGCCCGCGCGAGCGGGACACCAGGGCAGGGACCGTCGAACTGGCCACCCCTCAGCTGCGCCAGGGCAGTTGCTTTCCCTGCCGGCTCCCCGAACGTCGCCGCCGAGGACGACGATCCGGCGATCCGGTGCATTCCCTGGCGGCGGTCCGTGCACCCAGGAGCACCTCGCTTCCGATGCCACGGCTGAAGGTCGGAGAAAGTCCCCCACTCCGAGCCGGGGCGGACACCGGATCGCCAGGAGAGTACGGATGAGCTATCGCTACGAGCACTTCTACGTCGGCGGAGAGTGGGTACGGCCCTCCTCCAGCCGTGTCATCACTCCCGTGAACCCGAGCACCGAGGCGGTGCTGGGCAGCGTGCCGGAAGCGCTGGAGGCCGACGTCGACACCGCGGTGGACGCGGCCCGCCGCACCTTCGACGAGGTCGGCGGCTGGGCGAGTTGGGAGCCCGACCGCCGGGCCGGTGTGATGGAGCGCTTCGCCACCGAGCTGGACCAGCGCGGTGGCCGCATCGCGGAATGCGTGAGCCTGCAGAACGGCATGCCGATCAGCGTTTCGCGGCAGCTGGAGGTCGGTTACCCGGCCGAAGTGCTGCGCTACTACGCCGGGTTGGCCCGCTCCACCGGCTTCTCCGAGATCCGTGCCGGTCTCATGGGCGGCCCGGTCGAGGTGCGCGGGGTTCCGGTGGGCGTCGTCGCGGCGATCGTGCCGTGGAACTATCCGCAGGTCCTGTCCATGTTCAAGATCGCACCGGCCATGGCCGCAGGCTGCACGGTGGTCCTCAAGCCCTCTCCGGAGGTCGTGTTCGACTCGTTCCTCGTCGCGGAGGCGGCCGAGGCCGCCGGGGTTCCGGCCGGGGTGCTCAACATCGTGCCGGGCGGCCGGGAGGCGGGCGCCCACCTCGTGGCGCACCCGGGCGTGGACAAGGTCGCCTTCACCGGCTCCACTCCGGCCGGCCGGGCCATCGCCGAGACCTGCGGACGCCTGCTGCGCCCGGTCACCCTGGAACTCGGCGGGAAGTCCGCGGGCATCGTCCTGGACGACGCCGATCTGGACCCCGGGACGATCGGTGAGGGCCTGGTCCGCGTGACCCTGACCCACAGTGGCCAGACCTGCCACCTCAGCAGCCGTATCCTCGCCCCTCGCAGCCGCTACACCGACGTCGTCGACCTGCTCACCGACCTCGCCCGTGGCCTGCCCGTCGGCGACGCGATGGACGAAAGGACCCTGATCGGACCGCTGACCACCGCCCAGCAGCGGGAGCGGGTGGAGGGCTACATCGCCAAGGGCCGCAGCGAGGGAGCCCGCGTCACCACCGGCGGTGGCCGACCCGCCGGGCTGGACAAGGGCTGGTTCGTGCAGCCCACGGTCTTCGCCGATGTGGACAACGGCTCCGTCATCGCGCAGGAGGAGATCTTCGGACCGGTGGTGTGTGTCGTGCCGTACGACGACGTGGACGACGCCGTGCGCATCGCCAACGACTCCGACTACGGCCTCGGCGGCACCGTGTGGACGGCGGATCCCGAGCGCGGGGCGGCAGTGGCCCGCCGCGTCCGCACCGGCACCATCGGGGTCAACCGCTACCTGCCCGACCCGGTGGCGCCGTTCGGCGGCACCAAGGCGAGCGGGTTGGGCAGCGAACTCGGCCCCGAAGGCCTGAGGTCGTATCTGCGGCCTCAGTCGATCTACCTCTGACAGTGACGAAGCGCGTGGTGACGCCGCCGGCGGGCCCGATCCGACCTCTGACCGACGCGTTCGACCGGCCTGTCCGGGATCTGTCGGGTCGCCGGGCGTCACCACGCACGGGGCCGGACGGGCGTTCGTGTCTTCATGGGACCTTGTCGCAAAAGCCCCGTCACTGTCTGATCCTCCCGCCCGTCCGGCGCGCGCCGCACTCTCGGAAGGAGGCGAGGCCATCGACGTTGACCGGAGCAGCGACATCCGGACCGCCAGCGCTCTTCGGCGTCGGGACCCCGACGAACCGGCCCGGCACCCCTCAAGGCAGGTGCAGCCACCATGTGATGCCCGCGCCGATCTGGGTGAAGCCGCACTTGGAATACAGCAGCTTCCCCTCAGGCGTCGCGTTCAACACCGCGTGCCGGGCCCCGGCCCGGCCTGCGGCGGCGCATACCACCCGTAGCAACCCGCTTCCCAGACCACGACGACGGAACGGCTCCCAGACCGCCATGTCGAACACCCCGGCCGACTCCCCGTCCAGGAACGACCACGCTCGCCCGGCGAAACGCCGCGAACCCCCGTCGTACGCGGCGGCGTACCACGCCCGTGGCACCGGCAGGCGAGCCAGCGCCAACTGTGCCCGATAGTCCGCGAACTGCCCGCCGTAGTCATCGGAATCCAGCTGCAACTCGATCCGCGGATCGACACCGCCCTCCAGCTCGGCGATCGGTGCGGTCATCCACCACGGAGACCACCCCCGCTCGAACCCGGCCTCGGCCAGCGGTCCGGCATCGACATCGGCGGAAAGCCACACCCCGACGCTGCCGGCCCCCCTGCGCTTCGCCCGCTCCACACCGCGGGCCACGGCATCGGCCGGCAGTGACCGAGGGAACATCAGGGTCTGCCCGTCAGGACCGTCGACCCACTCCAAAGGGCCGTCGGACCACACCTCTCCACCCAGCACCTCAGCCCGAGCACGAAACCAACTCGCCTGGACCCGCTCACAATCGGCAACCGTCACCACACCACCAGCCTGGCACCCCGCACCGACAACACCGTCACCCGGCCCTCAACGAACCAACGCGGTGCCGCGCCAGGACGCGACGGCGCCCGCTCGGTCCGCGTCGTCACCGGCGACGCCGACCACGACGCCGACGTGACTTCCCGTGAACGTCACACGAGCATGGCCGCCATACCGACGATCATGAGCGCGGCTCCCGACTCCCGGTAAGCCCAGGCCCGTTGGGGCTTCGGAGCGGGCGAAGGGGCCGACACCCGGCGGAGCATGACCCCGCCCGCTCGGGCGGTCACCCAGACGACGACGATCAGCGCGGCCACCGCGCCGATCGGCCGGTGACTTCCCATGGCCATCGTGTTCGTGAGCGCGTGAGCGGCGCCGGACTCCGTGCCGCCGGTCATGAGCGCCGTCAGCAGGGTCATCGCGGCGAGGTCGACGGCCCCGGTCCAGCCCCGGCGCCGGGAGCAGGCCCGGACAGCGCTCCACAGAAACGCCACGCCGACCGCGCAGGCACCGGAGCGCGGTCGGCCGTCGGTCATCAGGACCATGCCGACCAGCGCGACGGCCTGTGGTCCCCAGCGGTGCACGGAACCCGGCAGCCGGCCGGCCAGGCAGAGGAGCGCCCCTGCCAGACCGGCCCCGAGCGGCAGCTCACTCATGGTTGTCGCCGACGCAACAGCCGTGCGCGGCGGTGGAGTTCGCGGCTACGTCGAGGGTGGGGTTGCGGTCGAAGAAGCCGACGGGCCGCAGCTTGAAGCCCGTGTGGTCGACCGGCATGATCGGCCAGTCCTCCGGCCGGGGCGCGTGGGTGAGGCCGAAGGTGTGCCAGACGACCAGGGACCGGCCGTCGATGTCCCGGTCGGCCGCCGTGTAGGCGGGCAGTCCGGCACCCCCGGGGTGCTGGTTGACGAAGTCGCCGGCCGGGTAACGCTCGGCCGGGTCGTAGGCGGTGACCCACAGGTGCTTGGTGGCGAAGGCGGCGCGGGCGGCGATGGAGGAGTCCGGGTCGGCGAGCAGGGTCGGCTTGCCCTCCGGATGGAGGACGTAACCGACCGGTTTGCCAAGGGAGTTGAGCGAGCCGGGGTTGGTGATGTGCCAGACCCGGTCGACCGTCATGTCGGCGGTGCGCTGTGCCTGGCTCTCGCGGGTCAGCGGGGTGTGCCGGTAGGTGAAGGCGTTGCCGCGCGGGTTGCCGGGGCCCATCGAGACGCGGACGACGTCGACTTCGTCGACCCTGTTGGCCGTACCGTCGAGTGCCATGTCGAGGCGGGCGCAGAACAGGTGCTGGTGGTGAGGGGCGCCGAGGCCGGGAGCTATCTCGGCGGCGTAGGGGTAGTCGCCGCCGGGGTGGGCGGAGGTGAACACGACTCCGGTGGCCTTGGCCTCGAACTCGATGGTGCCGTCGAGGTACAGGTACCAGTAGAAGCCGTAGTCGTAGTTGCCGATGGTGGTGAAGAAGGAGAGCACCATGCGGCGTTGCCCGAGGCCCAGTTGCCGCGCAGACCGTCCGCGCCGGCCCGCTCCAGGCGGCCGATGAACCAGGCCCCGCCGCCCGGCGACTGCATGGACAAGGTGGCGTACTCGTTGATCTGGTACGCCCGGGTGTTGGTCAACCCGGCCGCGGAGAGCGTGGAGTTGGCGCGCCCGACGTCGGTGACCGGGTCACCGGGCTCGTCGTGCCAGCTGTAGATGTCGGGGGCGACGCTGTTCGCCTTCACGTACGTCAGGTACGTCGTCCACCAGCTGTTGGAGGAGTTGGGCTGGCCGGCGATGCTGGGGCCGACGATGAGCTGGGCGGGGAAGGCGGCGCGCACGGCCTTGTAGAAGCGCGACCACATCGCCAGGTACTGCGTCTGTGAGGCGCCCCAGAAGCCGCTGCCGTCGGGCTCGTTCCACAGGTCCCACTCGACGGTCATGCCATTGGCCTTGACGTCGCCGATGAGTTGGGCGACGAAGGCGTCGAACTGCGTCCAGTCCCCGTTGTCGCCGGGCCAGCCCTGGCTGGTGGTGCCGTCGGCGCCCCACAGGTCGTGCGGCAGCAGCACGAAGGTGCCGCCGAGCGCGGCGGTCCGCTTGTACTGGGCCAGCGTGGAGGCCCAGCGGGTCTGGTAGTCGGCGAGGCTGGTGGCGTAGCCGCCGCTGTTGAGCTGGGCACCGCCGGCCCGCATGAAGTGCCACTTGATGTCGGTGAAGAAGTGGTCCTGCGGCAGCGAGCCGTCCGGGGTCATCCCGTAGATCATGCCGGAGGCGTGGTAGGTGGGGGCGCCTCCGGCGGTGGCGAAGTCGACGGTGACGGAGGTGTCGGCGGCATGCGCGGCGGAGGTGGGCAGGAGGGTGGTGGCCAGAACGGCCAGCAGGGCGGCGAGGGACGACACGGCTCGGCGTCGTCCGGTACGGCTCCGGTCTGTGGGAAGTGCCCGGTCTCTGAGCGGTGTCCGGGACGAAGTGCGGTTCATGTGCGGCTCCTTGTCGAGTGACGGGGTGCGGGTACAGGTGTCTCCGTGTGGGCTCGGGCGAGCAGGAGATAGGCGGCGGCGGTCCAGGTGTAGGCGCGGTCGCGCAGGCCGGCGCCGGTCAGGGCGTCGAAGTTCTCGGCGAAGCCCGAGGCCTCGCACAGGGCCCGGAAGCGGGCGCTGATCTCGTCCGCGAGGCGGTCGTGGCCGGCCCGGCGCAGACCGTCCTCGATCAGGACGGTGGACGGCGCCCAGATCGGGCCGCGCCAGTAGCCGTCGGCCAAGTAGTGCGGTGAGGTGGGCAGTTCGGTGGCGAGTCCGTACGGGGTGAGGTGCGCTTCGACGCGTTCGGCCAGCGCGTCGCCGACGCTCTCGGGAAGGTGCTCGCCGAGCACGATCGGCATCAGGTCGAGCAGGCTGGAGCTGGTCCAGCCGGGCCCGCCGTGTGCCGAGCGGGCCACGAATCGGTCGCCCGTCCAGAGTTCGTCGAGCAGCGCCGCCTGGATCTCGTCGGCGGTACGGCCCCACCGCTCGGCCTCACCGGACCGCCCCAACTCGGCTCCGAGATCGGCTAGTTCACGCAGTTGCAGGACCAGGAAGGCGGCCAGGTCGGCGCTGACGATCACGCGCTCGGGGTCGAAGGTGGTGGCGTTGTCCCAGCCGCTGTCGTTGCCGTGCTGGTAGTACGGGAGCACGGCACCGGGTGCGCGGCGGGCGGTGAGCCAGAAGTCGGTCCAGCGGGCCAGCCGGTCGTACGTCCGCGTCAACTCCGCGCGGCCGAGCGGCTCTTGGAGTACGGAGCGGAGACGGCGCAGGGTCCAGCCGTGGATGGGCGGCTTGACGAAGTTGTGGAGCACCTCCGAGTGGGTCACCGAGTCGGGCAGTCCGCCGGTCTCGTCCTGGTGGTCGAAGGGCAGGGCGAACTGGTCCAGGGCGAGGGCCGGGCTGCCGGGGGCCAGGGCCAGGGCGTTGAAGCAGTGGTCCCAGCTCCACACCTTGTCCATCCAGTGCTTGGACATCAGCACCGCGGGCCGGGTAACGAAGCCGAGTGGCCGTACGGTCGCGGACCACAGCACGTACGCGGCGAGTTCGGCGGCGGGTGTCTCGGCCGAGCGCCAGGGTGCGACGGCGTCGACGAAGGCCTCGAAAGATGCGTGTGCGGCTGCCACGACGTCGTCGAAGCCCGTCGGGGAGGTGTAGGGGCGGCGCGCGGTCTCGTACTCCTCGACCGCCACCTCCCAGGCGGCCCCCGCCTCGGCACCGATGGTGACACCGCGCGCGCCGCTGCCGAGCGTCTGCTCGCCGGACACTTCCGTGAGCGTCCCCGACAGCAGGGTGACGCGGTAGCGCCGTCCGGTCTCGTAGGAGGTGAACACGTAGGCCTCGGTGCCGGGTTCACGGTAGAGGTAGGTGCCGCTGAACGGGGTGAGCGCGCGGGCCGCCGCACCGATGCGCAGGCCGAGCCCGGTGCCGCGCAGGCGTACGGTGTCCGGCGTCGCGTAGGCGAGGTCGACGCGGCCTCCGTCGCCGGTCCAGCTGAGCAGCCCCGGTGTCGCGTGCTGCTCGGTGGTGGCACGGTCCCCGGTGGCGGGGTCGAGCGGGACGAGGCGCAGGACGGCGTGCATGCCGTTCTGGTGCGAGACCAGGTGCAGGTCCTCCGCGTAGGTCTTCTCCGCCACCACGGGCGAGATGCCGAACCATGACCCGCTGGTGCTGAACGGGATGTCGTGGACGGAGAAGGCCGGGCCGGACGAGGTGGCGGTCATGAGGGAAGGACTCGTTTCTTCAATGGCTGTCAGCGACTGTCAGTCCTTGACCGCGCCGGTGGTCACACCGGCCGCGACATAGCGCTGGGCGAGGACGAGGATGACCGCGGCGGGCAGCGAGGCCACGACGGCGGTGGCCATGATGGCGTTCCACTGCTGGTTGTTGTTGCCGATGTAGTGGTAGATGCCGAGGGTGATCGGCTCGTGGGCACCGCCGTTGACCAGGGTGCTGGCGAAGACGAAGTCGGACCACGACCACAGGAAGGCGAACAGCGACACGGTGACGACGGCGTTGCGGCTCATCGGCAGGACGATCGACCAGAAGGTGCGCGGGGCCCTCGCACCGTCGATCTGCGCCGCCTGGAGGAGTTCGCCGGGGATGCCGGACATGAACGCCGTGAAGATCAGGACCGCGAACGGGACGGCGAGGGTCGAGTCGGCGACGATCAGGCCGGGAACGGACTGGAGCAGCCCGAGTTGGAGGTAGATGGCGTAGAAGCCCATCGCCATGATGATGCCGGGGATCATCTGGGCGGCCAGCAGGACGAAGCTCAGGAAGCCGCCGCCGCGCGGCCGTAGCTTGGCCAGGGCGTAGCCGGCCGGTGCGGCCAGGAGCACGGTCAGGGCGACGGTGCCAAGGCCGACGACGAGACTGGTGCCGAGATAGGGCAACTGGTCGTCGAACACGGCTCGGTAGCCGGCCAGCGTGCCGTGTACCGGCAGGAGGTCCGGGGGGCTCTTGCGCATGTCCTGGTCGCGGGTGAAGGACACGTTGAGCATCCAGTAGACCGGGAAGAGCATCGCCGCGGTCAGCAGCAGACCGACGGCTGTCTTTCCCCACGTACGGCCGGTGCGTCGGTTCATGACAGCGCCTGCTTCCGCTGGACCCTGACGTAGACCAGGCCGAAGACCAGGGCGGCCACGACCAGCAGGTTGCCGACGGCCGCGCCGGGGCCGAACGCCGGGAGCAGGTTGCCGAAGCCGAGCCGGTAGGACCAGGTGGCGAAGGTCGTCGACGAGTCGGCCGGGCCGCCCTTGGTCATGATCCAGATGATGTCGAAGACCTTGAGCGTGTAGACCAGTCCGAGGAGGAGGGTGATCGCGGAGACCGGGCGCAGCAGCGGGAAGGTGACGCGCCAGAAGCGCTGCCAGGCGTTCGCGCCGTCGAGTGCGGCGGCCTCGTAGAGGCTCGCGGGGATGGACTGGAGCCCGCTGTACAGCACCACCAGGTTGAACGGGACGCCGATCCAGATGTTCGCGATGATCACCGAGGCCAGCGACCAGGACGGCGAGGTCAGCCAGTTGACCGGGCCGACGCCGAGGGCGTGCAGGGCGGCGTTGACCACCCCGGAGTCGCTGTTGAGCATCCACGACCAGGTGGACGCCGACACGATCAGCGGCAGCAGCCACGGCACCAGGAATAGGGCCCGCAGGGTCGCCGAGAGCCGGAAGTGCTGGTTGAAGAAGACCGCGAGGGCGAGACCGACGGCGTACTGGAGGACCAGGCACACGGCGGTGAAGACCACGGTGTGCAGCAGGGCCGGGGCGAAGGTCGGATCGTCGAGGACGGTCCGGTAGTTGGCCAGGCCGGTGAAGGGCGCGTCGCCCTGGACGAAGGAGCGCACGGTGTAGTCGCGCAGGCTGAGGTCGATGTTGCGGTAGAGCGGATAGGCGTAGAAGAGGGCCAGGTAGGCGACCACCGGGGCGAGGAAGCCCCAGGCGGCCCACTGCGGGGAGGCGGGGCGGCGCCACCGCCTCATCTGTGTCGTCCTGCGCATCAACAGGACCTGGATGACGGTCACTTGACCGCTGCCTGGGCGGTGGTCAGCGCGTCCTTCGGCGAGGTGGAGCCGCTGAGCGCGGACTGCACCGCCTTCCACAACTGCTCCGAGATCTTCGGGTACTTGGTGCCCAGGTCGTCACTCGTGCGGCCCTTGGCCGCCTTGACCGCGTCGACCCACGGCTTGAGGTCGGCGTTCGCGGCCACCTGCTTGTCCTGGACCTCGCCGGTCGGGGCCACGTAGGACAGGGTGGTGTCGGTGTTGTACAGGTTGTCTCCACTGGTCAGGCACGTCACCAGCTTCTGGGAGACGGCGTAGCGGCCGGTGTCCTTCTGGACCGGGACCGTCACGAACTCGCCGCCGGTCGGAGCCGCCGCGTTGCCGCCCGTGGCCGCGGGGACGGGGAGCACCCCGTAGTCGAAGCCGGCCTTCTTGGCGCCCGCGAGCTGCCAGGTGCCGTTCTCGCTGAACGCGTAGTCGCCGCTCGCGAACTCCTGCCAGCTGGTGGTCTGGGTGTTGTTGAGCACCGAGTTCGGGGCGTAGCCCTGCTTCAGCCAGTCCTTCCACAGCGACAGCGCCGACACGGCCTGGGAGGAGTCCAGTTCGGTCAGCTCGGCTCCCGATCCCCAGAACCAGGGCAGGAACTGGAAGCTGCCCTCCTCGGTGCCGATCGCGGAGAAGGTGATGCCCTTCTTGCCCGCCTTCTTGACCTTCGCCAGAGCCGCTGTCAGCGAGGCCCAGTCCTTGACGGAGGCGATGTCCACGCCGGCCTTCTTCAGGACCTCCTTGTTGTAGTAGAGAGCCAGGGTGTTGGCGCCGATCGGGGTGCCGTACGTCTTGCCGCCCGACTGGCCCGCCGCGAGCAGGTTGGGGTCGACCTTCGAGGTGTCCAGCTTGTTGTCGTCGGTCGTGGTGAGCACGCCCGCCTCGGCGAGGGTGCTCACCACCGGGTTGTCGACGATGAGGACGTCCGGCGAGTTGCCCTGCTGGGCCGCGAGCAGCGTCTTGTTGCCCAGGTCGCTGGTGTCGAAGGCGGTCCGCTTGACCTTCACCCCGGCCTTGGTGCCGCACTGGTCCAGCAGCTTCGCCCAGGCCGAGGTCCCGTCGAACTGCGGGTACGGGTCCCAGACGGTGTACGTGCCGCCGCCGGCGCCCTTCGTACCGGTGCTGCCCGAACCGGAGGAACAGGCGGTGGCGGTGACGGCCACGGCGAGCGCGGTCACAGCCGCGGCGGTCAGACGGCGCTGTCTGGAGGAGCTGTTCATGGCGAGGGTTCCTTTTGTTGTCGGCATACGGGTGCCGTGGAAGGGAGTGGCGGCGGGGAGGCGTGGCACGCCGAAGGGCATGGTGAGGGGGCCGGTGACCGGGTACGGCCGAGCCGGGTGATGTGGTGGGGTGTTCCGGCGACCGGCTACGACAAAGCGGGCGGTACGCCGTGCTCAGGGGTCAGGAGTGCGCGTCCCTGCCGAGGTCGGAGGCCTCGGCGGAGGGTGTGCGGGTGGCGGGCCCGGTGCTGGCCCGTAGTGAGATCGGCGGCGCCAGCAGGTGGTGCCGGGGAGCCGCGTCGGGACGGGCGAGCCGCTCGACGAGCAGGTCGACGGCGCGCCGGCCCATCTCCTCCGCCGGTACGTCCGCCGCGGTGAGTTGCGGGGTCACCGTCTCCGCCCAGCGGCCGGCCACGACTCCGGTGACGGAGAAGTCGCGCGGCACATGGCGGCCCGCCTGGGCGAGGCCTCGGTAGAGACCGCCCAGGGCGGCTTCGTTCAGGGTGACCAGGGCGGAGGTGGCCGGGTCGTCCCGCAGGATCCGCTCCAGGCATTCCTGGCCCGAGGCGGCGTCGTCCCCGCAGCAGTACGTCCGCGCGGCCAGACCGCGTTCCGCGGCGGCCTTGGTGAAGCCTTCCAGGCCCCGGTGCGCCGACTCGTAGCCGGCGCGCAGCAGTTGCTCGGGCCGGTTGACGAAGGCGACCCTGCGGTGGCCGAGATCCGCGAGGTGATGGACGCAGGCCTCGACCAGGGCGGTGTGGTCGAGCCCGACCCACCAGGTGCCTTCGGGACGGGCGGTGCGGCCGATGGCGACACAGGGGAAGCCGAGGGCGGCCAGGTGATCGACCCGGTCGTCCTCCAGCCTGATCTCCATCAGGATCGCGCCGTCGACCCGCCGCTCCCCCAGCAACCGCTGGAAGGAGCGGTCACTGTCCACGCCGCTCGGGGAGAGCAGCACGTCGTAGTCGTGGGCCGCCGCGGCCTCCACCACACTGCCGATGAAGTCCAGCTGCATCCCGGTGTAGTGGTTGCCGGCCGGCGGGAAGACCAGACCGATCGTGTTGGTCCGGCCGTTGGCCAGAGCGCGGGCACTGGCGTTGGGCCGGTAGCCCAGCTCATCGATGACCTGCTGGATCTTGCGGCGCGTGTCGTCCGAGACGGAGCGCTTCCCGCTCAGAGCGTAGGAGACGGTGCTCCGCGAGACACCGGCACGCCGGGCGATCTCACCGATGTTCACGTGGGGCTCCTTCCTCGAACCGACGCGATCCTTCCACAGGCCGCGAACCCGCTGTCGAACCGGTTCGCTTGAGGTGAAGGTAGGAACAACCCCGAACGGCTGTCAATGCTCCGGACCAGACTTCTCGCAACCGGCCGGAAACATCGACCGAGAGGCCGGCAGGTGGGCAGAACGGCGATCGAGACTGAAACCAACTGCATATTTGGGGACTTTCCCGGAGCGCGACCACTCGGACGGTCGGCTCAACGAGGCCGGACAGAGCCGTACCGGAAGCATTGCCGCCCGTTGCCTGCGGTGCTAACTTCATCGAACCGGTTCGACACCACATTCGGAGATCCCAGTGACCGCAAGGCAGGGCCGGCCGGAGCGCTCGGCACACACGGCGAGCCCATCTCCGTTCCACGTGGGCTGAACGGCCCTGTCCGCCGCCGAAGTCGGTCCCGAGGGGCCCGGCGGCCACACCTGGCCGGCCCATGGCACGGCCACGGAGCGGCTGTCACCTTCAGATGTGTCACCACGACGACCAGGGGGTCGGGACCGGCAATGGGGCCTGATGGGGCCTCGATGGAGGCGCCGCGGAGCCACCGGACCGGCTGAACGCGGTTGGGCCCAGAGGCCGGTGGCTGCCACGCCCGACCCACATACCGGAAAGGTGAACTCGATGAAACGAACGACACCTGCCCCAACCGACCCGTGGACCGACAAGCCGGCGAACACCGCACACGGGTCCGTGCCCCGTCCGGGCAGGGTCCTCCTCGGGCTGGACGCCCGCCGTCCCTCCGGGGCCGCGATCGACCTCGCCTTCGCCGACGCACGGACGCGCGGGGCCCTGCTGCATGCCGTACACACCTGGTCGCTCCCGCCCTCCGCCGCCGAGTGGCCTTTCGGGGTGCCGGAGACGGATCGTGCGACCTGGGAGGACCAGGAGGTGCAGTTCCTGGCCGACGCGCTGCGTCCGTGGCGCGAGAAGTACCCGGACGTGCCTGTCGTCGAGGACGTACTGCTCCTCCCGCCGGCGCGCGCCCTGGTGCACCACTGCGGAAGTGCCGCGCAGATCGTGGTGAGCGGCGAGCCCGGTTCGGACTGCGGCGAAGTCGTCCGGAGCCTGCTCCGCGAGGCCGTATGCCCTGTGACGGTGGTGCCGTGCACGGGTTTCCTATCGGCAGCGGAGAGCGTTGCGGAGTAGGAGGTGGGAGTAGGAGGCGAGGGCCGTGCCCGCCGTCAGGCGGCGCGGGCCCCCGCGACACCGCACCCTCCTGTCCTCGTCCTACGGGTCCGCCAACGCGGCGGCGACCCGGTCCGCCCAGGCTTCGATCGCGTCGAAGTCACGGAAGTCGCCGCCCTTGCCGGAGCGGAGAATCATCCCGGCCAGCCGGCCCTCCGCCCCCTCTTCCAGACACCCTCCGAACGTGACGTGCTCGCGGACGTGCAGCCGGGTCATGGCCCGGCGTACACCCCGCACCGGCGGCAGGTCCCGCGCGGCGACGGAGGCTCCGAGCGGGCCGCTGCTGAAGAACCAGACAGGGCGCTTCGCCAGCGCGGCCCGGTGCCGGCGCACGAACCGCCGCGCCTCCTTGTGCCAACGCCCCCCGTACAAAGCGCCGCCGACCACCACCGCGCGGTAGGGCGACACGGTCGTCACGCACTGAGCGGGGAGTGATTCGACGGTCAGTCCGTCCTTGCGCAGGCTGTCGGCGACGGCCTCGGCGATCCGGGCCGTCGAGCCGTTGGTCGTGCCATAGGTGACCAACACGATGCCGGTCATGACGGTTCGCCTCCCCTCACCTGCCGCGCAGCCAGTCGTCGGCCACGCCGTGCACGGCCTGCTCCTCGGCACGCAGCCGGGCGTCGTCGAGCCGGAAGGTGAGTTCGTCGACGACGCCCACCACTCCGTCGAGCCGACCGGTCATGGCTCGGGCGATCTCCGTCTCGCTCTTGCGCTCCAAGTGGCCGGTGAGCGTGACGACGCCCTCCGTCACGGAGACGTCGACGTTGCCCGGCGCCAGCCACAGGGTGCGCACGAGGACTTCCTCGATGACCTCGTCGCGGATCTCCTCGTCGGACCTCAGGAAGACCTGGAGGACGTCTCGGCGGGTGACGATGCCCACGAGTCGGTCCTCCTCGTCGAGGACGGGGAGTCGTTCGACGTGCCGCTGAGCCATGACGCGAGCTGCCCTGGCGATGGACTCGTCGGCGTGCACGGTGACGGGCGGTGTGGTCATCAGGGTGCCCGCCGTGCGGGCCCCGCCTTTCGCGGCCTGCCGCCGGGCGCCCGGTGTGAGCGCGCCGAGTCCGCCGTTGTGCTTGACCTCGTACGGCTCGGGCGTCGTCGCCTGATGCATCATCAGGTCCGTCTCGGACAGGACACCCACCACCTTGTCGTCCTCGTCCACCACCGGAAGTCCGCTGATGCGGTGAGTCGCGAGGAGTTGTGCCACTTCCTTGAAGGGGGTGCCGATCTCGGCGCGGACGACGTCCGTGGTCATCACGGAGCCGACCTTCTTGTTCCTCATGACCGTTCCTCTCTCAGCTCGGTCGGTGGTGACATCGGGTTGCCGGAAGCGGGGACCGGTCGGGGGCGGTCCGGGGCCGGCCGGCTCTCACGCGTCGGCCGGCCGGCCCCTCCCCCCACCGCGCGGTGCCCTGGCCGCGCGGGTCAGTGGTCCGCTACCAGGGCCGTCAGGTCCAGGAGGCGGTTGGTGTAGCCCCATTCGTTGTCGTACCAGCCGAAGACCTTGGCCAGGGTGCCGTTGGCCTGGGTCAGGGCCGGGTCGAAGACGCAGGAGGCGGGGTCGCCGATGACGTCGCGGGAGACGATCGGGGCCTTGGACACGCGCAGGATCCCGTTCAGCGGGCCCTGTGCGGCGGCGTCGAACGCGGCGTTGATGTCGTCCGCGCTCGCCTCCCGGGTGAGGACGACGGCGAGGTCGGTGAGCGAGCCGTCCTCCACGGGCACCCGGACCGCGATCCCGTCCAGGGGGCCGGCCAGCTCCGGCAGCACCACTCCCACGGCACGGGCGGCCCCGGTGCTGGTGGGGATGATGCTCAGGGCCGCCGAGCGGGCCCGGCGCAGGTCCTTGTGGGGGCCGTCGAGCAGGGACTGGTCGTTGGTGTAGCCGTGGATGGTGGTCATCACACCGCGCTCGATGCCGAACGCGTCGTCGAGCACCTTCACCATCGGGGCGACGCAGTTGGTCGTGCAGGACGCGGCGGAGACGATCCGGTCGCGGTGGCGGTCGTAGGAGGCGTCGTTGACGCCCATCACGATCGTGGCGTCGACGCCCTTGCCGGGCGCGGACAGCAGCACGGTGTGGGCGCCGCCCTTCAGATGCAGGGCGGCCGAGTCGCGGTCGCGGAAGCGGCCGGTGGACTCCACGACGATGCTCGCGCCGAAGTCCGACCACTGCAGGGCGGCCGGGTCGCGTTCGGCGCTGACGGCGATACGCCGTCCGTCGACGGTGATGGAGCTGTCGTCGTGCTGTACGTCGCGTCCGATGCGGCCGAAGGTCGAGTCGTACTCCAGCAGATGGGCCAGGGTCGCGGGTGAGGTGATGTCGTTGATGGCGACCACCTCGACGTCCTGGGTGCCCGCTTCGGCGCGGTCCAGGGCGGCGCGCAGGTAGGTGCGGCCGATACGGCCGAAGCCGTTGATGCCGACGCGTACGGTCATGGCGGTGAACTCCTTCCGGAAGCAGTGGTGTTCAGGCGTTCCAGGTCCAGTCGGCGACCTCGGGGAGGTCGGTGCCGTGTTCGCGGATCCAGGCCTGGTGGCGGGTGCGGGCGTCGGCCATCTGCTGGCGTACGGCGGCTGCGCGCACGGCGAGGCCGGGGACGCGGTCGATGACGTCCATGACCAGGCGGTAGCGGTCGAGGTCGTTGCGCACGACCATGTCGAACGGTGTCGTGGTGGTGCCGGACTCCTTGTAGCCGCGCACATGCAGGTTCTTGTGGCCGGTGCGGCGGTAGGCGAGGCGGTGGATCAGCCAGGGGTAGCCGTGGTAGGCGAAGATCACCGGCTTGTCCTGGGTGAACAGACCGTCGTACTCGAAGTCGCTCATCCCGTGCGGGTGTTCGTCGCGCGGCATCAGCCGGGCCATGTCGACCACGTTGACCACGCGGACGGCCAGGTCGGGAAGATGGCGGCGCAGCAACTGGGCGGCTGCCAGGATCTCCAGGGTGGGTACGTCACCGGCGCAGGCCAGCACGACGTCGGGTTCACCGCCGTTCTCGGTTCCCGCCCACTCCCAGATTCCGGCGCCGCGGGCGCAGTGGGCGCGGGCCTGTTCCATGGACAGCCAGTCGAAGCAGGGCTGCTTGCCGGCCACGATCACGTTGACGTAGTCGCGGCTGCGCAGGGCGTGATCCGCCACCGAGAGCAGCGTGTTGGCGTCCGGCGGCAGGTAGACGCGGACGACCTCGGGGCTCTTGTTGAGGACGTGGTCGACGAAGCCGGGGTCCTGGTGGGAGAACCCGTTGTGGTCCTGGCGCCACACGTGCGACGTGAGCAGGTAGTTGAGGGAGGCGATGGGCGCCCGCCACGGCAACTCCCTTGACGTCTTGAGCCACTTGATGTGCTGGTTGACCATCGAGTCGACGATGTGGACGAACGCCTCGTAGCAGGAGAACAGTCCGTGCCGGCCGGTGAGCAGGTACCCCTCCAGCCAGCCCTGGCAGGTGTGTTCGGAGAGGATCTCCAGCACCCGCCCGTGGTGTTCGAGGTGTTCGTCCACCGGGAGGTGCTGTGCCTGCCAGGCCTTGCCGCTGATGTCGAAGACGGCCTGGAGCCGGTTGGAGGCGGTCTCGTCGGGTCCGACCAGCCGGAAGTCGCGGCGGTGGCCGGTGTCCTTCATCACCTGGGCGAGGAGGTCGCCGAGCACGCGGGTGGGTTCGTGGAGGGTCGTGCCGGGCTTGTCGACGGGCACCGAGAAGTCGTCGAGCGAGGGGACGGGCAGATCGCGGACGAGGAGGCCGCCGTTGGCGTACGGGGAGGAGCCGAGCCGCCTGGCTCCGTCGGGCACGCAGGCGAGCACGTCGGCGACCGGGCTTCCGTCCGGGCCGAAGAGCTCGTCGGGCCGGTAGGAGCGCAACCAGGCCTCCAACTGCCGCAGGTGTTCCGGGTTTTCGCGTACGCCGGCCAGCGGGACCTGGTGGGCGCGCCAGGTGCCTTCGACGGGGACGCCGTCGACCTCGGCGGGGCCGGTCCAGCCCTTGGGTGTGCGCAGCACGATCATGGGCCAGTGGACGCGTTCGGTGACGCCGTCCTCGCGGGCGCTCTGCTGCATCGCGGCGATGCGGTCCAGCGCGTCGTCCATCGCCGCCGCCATCGCCCGGTGGACCTGGAGCGGGTCGTCGCCGGTGACGTGGATCGGCTCGTGGCCGTAGCCCCGCAGGAGTTCGTCGAGTTCGGACTCGGGGAGACGCGAGAGCACGGTCGGGTTGGCGATCTTGTAGCCGTTGAGGTGCAGGATCGGCAGCACCGCGCCGTCGTGGGCCGGGTCGAGGAACTTGTTGGAGTGCCAGGAGGCGGCCAGCGGTCCGGTCTCGGCCTCGCCGTCACCGATCACGCAGGTGACCAGCAGGTCCGGGTTGTCGAAGGCGGCACCGTAGGCGTGGGACAGGGAGTACCCGAGTTCACCGCCCTCGTGGATGGAACCGGGTGTCTCCGGGGCCACGTGGCTGGGCACGCCGCCGGGGAAGGAGAACTGCCGGAACAGCCGCGCCATGCCCTGTCCGTCGCGCGCCACGTCCGGGTAGGTCTCGCTGTAGCTGCCCTCCAGCCAGGAGTTGGCGAGCACGGACGGGCCGCCGTGTCCGGGCCCCCACACGCACAGTGCGTCGAGGCCGCGCGCCTTGATCACCCGGTTGAGGTGGGTGTACACGAGGTTGAGGCCGGGCGAGGTGCCCCAGTGGCCGAGCAGCCGGGGCTTGATGTGCTCGGGCTTCAGGGGCTCGGTGAGCAGCGGGTTGGACATCAGGTAGATCTGGCCGGCCGCGAGGTAGTTGGCGGCGCGCCAGTGCGCGTTCAGTGTGCGCAGTTCGTCGTCGGACAGTGGGTTGGCGTCCTGGTGTTCGACCGTGGACATGGGTGCGTCTCCGGAAGTCGTGGGCGTGAGAGCCGTCAGGGGTCTTCGACGGCCGTGGGGGCGCGGGGCGGTGCGGGTGGTCGTGGGTGCTCAGCCGCGTTCGGGCACGACGGCGACCGGGCAGGGCGCGTGGTGCAGCACCCCGTGGGCGACGCGCCCGAGTTGGAGTCCGAAGCGCTCCGGGCTCCGCCGGGCTCCGACGACCAGCAGGTCGGCCTCGTGCGCGGCGGCGAGGAGTACCTGGCGGACCGGGCCCTCCAGCGTGCGCCGGCGCGGTTCCAGGTCCGGCGGTACGTCCTTCAGCGCGTCCGCCAGGACCTCGACGGCGTGCTGTTCGTGCAGCCGTGCGGGTTCGCCGGCCATCAGCGGATGATCGGTGCTCTCGTGGGCGGGGCACCGCCAGGCGCGTACGACGTCCAGTGTCGCGCCGCGGAGCCTCGCCTCCTGGACGGCGAACCGCAGGGCGGCGGAGTCCGTCCCGTGCTCGCCGACGCCCAGCAGGACGCGGCCGTGCCGTCCCGCGCGGACCTGGTTGTCGTGGCTGCCGCGCAGCACGATCACCGGGCAGGCCGCGTGGGAAGCCACGGTCAGGCTGACGGATCCGAGGAGCATCTCGACGAAGCCGCTGCGGCCCCGGGTACCGAGCACCATGGCGATGGCCTCACGGCTCTCGCGGACCAGCGCGTACTCGGGTTCCTCCGGCAGTACGTCGGTGGAGACCTTGACGCCGGCCTGGCGCAGGCGCGCCCGTTCCGCGGCGACCCGGACGATGTCCTCGGCCATGACCTGCTCGGACGGCTTGACCAGGTCCTGGGCCAGTGAGACGCCCTCGTAGCGTTCCCAGAGCGAGGCGTAGACGAGCCGCAGCGCTACTCCGCGCAGGGCGGCCTCGTCGGCCGCCCAGTCGACGGCCCGCATGCTCGGTTCGGAGCCGTCGACGCCGACGACGATCGGGAGGTCCATCGTCGTCGCCGTCCCGCGTCCAGGTCGAAGACGATCCGGGCCTTGACCTCGCCGCGCAGCACGTCGGCGATGGAGTCGTTGACGGAGTCGAGGGCGCGCGTCTCGGAGACGACGCGGGTGCGGCCCGCCGCGTGCAGCTGGAAGACCTCGGCGAGATCCTGCCGGGTACCGACGATCGAACCGATCACGCTGGTGCCGTTCAGGACGGTGTCGAAGATCGGGACCCGGACCGTGCCGTGCGCCGGCAGGGCGACCATCACCAGCTTGCCGCCGCGCCGCAGACCGGAGTTGACGGCCTCGAAGGCGGCGTCGTTGACGGCGAGGGCGATAGCGGCGTGCGCTCCGCCGTGCCGCTTGAGGACCTCGCCGACGTCGTCCTTGCGGGCGTCGATGACGAGGTCGGCGCCCAGTTCGGCGGCGAGTTCGAGCTTCTCGTCGGTGACGTCGATCGCGGCCACCGTCGCACCGGCGATCTTCGCGTACTGCACGGCCAGGTGGCCGAGTCCGCCGACGCCCGAGATCGCGACGAGCTGGGTGGGCTTCACGTCGGCGACCTTCAGTGCCTTGTACGTCGTCACCCCCGCGCAGGTCAGCGGCGCGGCGTCCAGGGCGCTGACGCCCTGGGGCACGGGTTGCGCGAAGTCGGCCCAGGCGAGCATCTTCTCGGCGTAGCCGCCGTCGCAGCCGTAGCCGGTGTTGATCTGCTGCTCGCAGAGGGTCTCCCAGCCGGACAGGCAGTGCTCGCACCGTCCGCAGGCCTTGCCGAGCCAGGGGACCGCGACCCGCTGTCCGAGGGAGAGGTGGGTGACGCCCTCGCCGAGCGCCTCGACCAGGCCGACGCCCTCGTGCCCGGGGACGAACGGCGGGTTCGGCCTGACCGGCCAGTCGCCGTGCGCCGCGTGGATGTCGGTGTGGCACAGCCCGGAGGCCTCCACCCGGACGCGGACCTGGCCGGGGCCGGGCTCGGGGTCGGGACGGTCCTCGATGACGAGGGGCTCACCGAATGCTCGTACGACTGCTGCCTTCATGGTCGGTTCTCCTGAGGGGTGGGTCAGCCGTGGGGGACGACGGCGACCGGGGCGGTGGAGTGGTGGAGCACGGCGTGCGTGACGTGGCCGATGTGGGCGCCGAAGGGGCTGCGCCGGATGCGCCGGCCGACGACCACGAGGGAGGCGGTCCGCGCGGCCTCGACGAGGAGGACGGCGGGGCTGCTGTAGCGGGACTCCTCGATGATCCCGACGTCCGGGTACTTCTGCCGCCAGGGGCGCAGCACCTCGGCGAGTGCCTGCCGGTCGCCCAGCGCGAGCGCCTCGTGCAGGGGCGGGTTCACGGGTGTCCCGTAGGCGTAGTACGGAGGCGGGAACCAGCCGTGCACGACGTGCAGGGAGGTGGCGCGGAGTTCGGCGGCGCGGAACGCGAACGCGATCAGCGTGTCGTCCGGGTGGTCGATGTCCAGGCCCAGGACGACCGGGCGGAAGGGTGTCGCGGTGGAGGGGCTTCCCGCCGGGTCCGCCTCGTGCTCGTCGGCGGCCTGTTCCCCGGCCCTGACCAGGACCACGGGCCGCTCGGTGTGGGCCACGGCGCTCAGGCCGACGGAGCCGACCATGAAGCCGCCGATCCCGCCGAGGCCGCGGGAGCCGAGGACGAGCAGTTCGGCGTCCTTCGCCGCGTCGGCGAGCACGTCGCCGGGGTGCCCGGACAGCTGCTCGGTGGTCACCTCGACGCCGGGATGCCGCAGGCGGAGGGCTTCGGCGGCCTCGCGCGGGACCCGCTCCGTCCAGTGCTGCTGGGTCTCGGCGCCGATCAGCGGTGCCTGGGCCATCGGCTCGGGGACCGGTTCCCAGACATGGACGATCCTCAGCGGCAGGCCGCGCAGTCGCGCCTCTCGGGCCGCCCATTCCGCGGCGGTCCGGCTCTCCGGTGATCCGTCCAGGCCGATCGTGATGGTGCCGGGCATGATCTCCACCTCCTGGGGCGAGAACTCTGATTCCAGCGTCGTCTTCGAGGGGTCTGCCGTGCAGGGGCCACTGGTCCCTCATCGGGTCCGACCGTCCCCCGCGCGCGGCTGAGCGCGGTGGGCCTCGGGTGGGGCCCACCGCGTCGCGGTGCTCAGCGCAGCCAGCTGTGGTCGCGGACGACCGGCAGCTTGGCCCAGAGCCGGCCGAGGCCCAGGGCGTCACCGGCGGCGACGGCCGCCAGGACGATCAGGGAGACGGCGTAGATGACGTGGTAGTCGGCGAACGGGTTGGTGGACATGCTCGCCGTGCCGTCGGAGAGGTGCTTGGCGGGCGGCCACTCGGCGATCCACATGAGGGCCATCATCACGGTGCCGGCGACCGCGGCGAACCGCAGTGCGACGCCCGCGATCAGGGCCACACCGATGCCGAGCAGACCGAGCATGAACAGCCAGTCCGCCCAGGTGTCGCCGGCCCAGGAGTGGAACGTGGACTGCATGGGTCCGGCGGCGACGGAGCCGAGGAAGCCCTTCGTCGGCGAGCCGCCGTCGATCCAGCCCTTGCCGGAGGGAGTGGCGTAGCCGAAACCGAAGGTCTTGTCGAGGAAGGCCCACAGGAAGACGAATCCGGTGAGCAGACGCAGGGACGCGAAGGCGTAGGCCCGCGCGGTGTGCGTGTCGGTGGCCGCCGACACCGCCGGCTCGGAGGCGGAGGCGGTCCGGCTCCGGCGGAACGACGGCAGGTGGAAGCCGGAGGTCCGGTGCGGGTGCTCGTGCAGGGCCATGGTCGTGATTCCCTTCGGGGCGGTAGGGGTGTTGCTTGACATCCCTTACTTTCGTCCGCGACGCGGGGCGTCGCCGGATGCCGAAGGTCTGCGGCCAGGGGGCTGAACGGCCCTATCCCGAAGGGCTGTTGGGGCCGGCGCGGCGCATGTGCCGGTAGGCCGCTCGGGCGAAGAGCGTGCGCAGGCCGTAGGCGGCGGCGCCGGCCAGTACGGAGGTGACCGGCAGGGCGAACGCCAGGATCAGGCAGCCCGCCGTACCCACGATCGGCACGAGGCGGGGCGGGCGGCCCTCGCCGGGGGGCAGGGTCCAGGCGGAGACGTTGGCGATGGCGTCGTAGGCCAGCACACCGAAGGAGGAGAAACCGATCGCACCGCGCACGTCCGTGGTCGCGGCCAGGACATGCGGAAGGTTCCGGTCGCGGGCCATCGCCAGGGTGGTGCGCGAGACGCCCGGGATGAGCGCGAGGAGCGATCCGAGGGCGGCCACCGCCGCTCCCGTCCGCACGACCGGCGCCGGCTCCGGAACACCGGCCGCGCGCACCCCATCCACCAGCGGGGCGGCGGTGCGGGCGAGCCCGCCGGGCCCTGCGACCAGCAGGGCGGAGACGGCGACGGCCGCGTAGACGGTCAGGGCGATACCGAGCGCGAGCGGAAGGGCGCGGGGGATGGTCCGCCGCGGATCACGTACCTCCTCGCCCGGGGTCGCGATGCGCGCGTATCCGGCGAAGGCGAAGAACAGCAGGCCCGCCGCCTGGAGCACGCCACCGAGAGAGGCGTCCGTGCCGATGTCCGGGCGGGCGGGTTCGGTGGCGTCCGAGGTGAGACAGACGGTGACCACGGCGGCGAGCACGGCCAGGACGATCACGACGACCGCGCGGGTCATCAGCGCGGACTTGCGCACCCCGCCGTAGTCGACCGCGGTCAGCGCCGCCACGGCCGCGACCGCATGGGTATGGGTGGGCCACACATAGGACCCGACGGTCAGGGCCATCGCCGCGCACGACGCGGTCTTGCCGACCACGAAGCCCCAGCCGGCCAGGCAGCCCCAGAAGTCGCCGAGCCGCTCCCGGCCGTGGACGTAGGTGCCGCCGGACTGGGGTACCGGCGGCCAGCCGTGCGGAGGAGGTCGCGTTGCAGTAGGCGACCACCGCAGCGAGCGCCAGACCGGTCAGCAGCCCGGACCCGGCGACGGCCGCCGGCGGGGCGAGGGCGGCGAAGATCCCGGCCCCGAGCATCGAGCCGAGGCCGATCACCACGGCGACTCAGTAGGCCATCATCCCCTGTCCTCGGAACTGTTCCCGCACCCGCTCGACGACCTCTGCCGACGGGCCGGGGGTGTCCCGCAGGGCGAAGGGGATGCCGAGGGCGTCGTACTTCGCGGCGCCGAGTCTGTGGAAGGGCAGGACGTCGACGCGTTCGACCGTGCCGAGGCCCGCGACGAAGCGGGCCAGGGCGTCGACGCGTCGGGGGTCGTCGGTCCACCCCGGGACCAGGACGTACCGGATCCACGTCGGGACGCCGAGCCGGTTGAGGCGGGTGGCGAAGTTCAGGGTGGGCGTGAGGTCGCCGCCGGTCAGTCTCCGGTAGGTGTCGAGGTCGAAGGACTTGATGTCCAGCAGGACCAGGTCGGTGTGGGAGAGGAGCTCGTCGGTGGCCCGTGCGCCGAGGAAGCCGGAGGTGTCCAGGGCGGTGTGGAGTCCGGCCTCCCGGCAGCGGCGCAGCACTTCGCCGGTGAAGGCGGACTGGAGCAGCGGTTCGCCGCCGGTGAGGGTCACTCCCCCGCCGGCCGTGGTGACGAAGGACCGGTACTTCTCGATCTCCGCCATCACCTCGTCGACGCTCGTCTCCTTGCCGTCCCGCATGTGCCAGGTGTCGGGATTGGCGCAGTAGAGACAGCGCAGGGGGCAGCCACTGAGGAAGAGGACGAACCGGGTCCCGGGACCGTCCACGCCGGTGGACAGGTCCCAGGAGTGGATCCGGCCGGTGCTCATGGCCGTCACAGCGATCCGTGGAAGGTGCGGCCGATCACGTCGAGTTGCTGCTCGCGGGTCAGGCGGACGAAGTTGACGGCGTATCCGGACACGCGGATCGTCAGGTCGGGGTACTTCTCCGGGTGCTCCATCGCGTCCTCCAGGGTGGCGCGGTCGAGCACGTTGACGTTCATGTGGAAGCCGCCGGACGCCGTGTAGGCGTCGAGGATGCCCACCAGGTGTCCGGCCCGCTCGTCCGGGTTGTGGCCCAGCCCCTCGGGCGTGATCGTCGTCGTCAGTGAGATCCCGTCCCGGGCCTGTTCGTAGGGCAGCTTGGCGACCGAGAGCGCGGAGGCGGCGACCCCGTGCCGGTCGCGGCCGTTCATCGGGTTGGCGCCGGGCGCGAAGGGCTGTCCCGCGCGGCGCCCGTCAGGGGTGTTGCCGGTGTGCTTGCCGTAGACGACGTTCGAGGTGATGGTCAGCACCGACTGGGTGTGTTCCGCCTCCCGGTAGGTGGGGTACTGGCGCACCTTGCCCATGAAGGACTCGACCAGGCCCACGGCGATGTCGTCGGCACGGTCGTCGTTGTTGCCGTAGGCCGGGAAGTCGCCCTCGGTGCGGAAGTCGACGGCGAGGCCGGTGGCGTCCCGGAACACCTTCACCCGGGCGTACTTGACGGCGGAGAGACTGTCGGCGGCGACCGACAGGCCGGCGATGCCGCAGGCCATGAAGCGGTGCACGGGATAGTCGTGCAGGGCCATCTCGATGCGCTCGTAGGCGTACTTGTCGTGCATGTAGTGGATGACGTTGAGCGCGTTGACGTAGGTCCGGGCCAGCCAGTCCAGGACGCGGTCGTACGCGGCCGACAGTTCGCCATGGTCGAGGTACTCGCCGGTCAACGGCGGTGCTTCTGGGGCGACTTGTTCCCCGGTCATCTCGTCCTTGCCGCCGTTGACCGCGTAGAGCAGCGCCTTGGCGAGGTTGACGCGAGCCCCGAAGAACTGCATCTGCCTGCCGACCTCCATCGCGGAGACGCAGCAGGCGATGGCGGTGTCGTCGCCGGTGCGCGGGCGCAGCAGGTCGTCGGACTCGTACTGGACGGCGCTGGTGTCGATCGAGACCTGGGCGCAGAACTCCTTGAATCCGGCGGGCAGCCGGGGCGACCAGAGCACGGTGAGGTTGGGTTCCGGGGCGGGGCCGAGGTTGTAGAGGGTCTGCAGGAAGCGGAAGGAGGTGCGGGTGACGAGCGGGCGTCCGTCCTCACCGATGCCGCCGATGGATTCCGTCACCCAGGTGGGGTCGCCGGAGAACAGGGCGTCGTACTCGGGGGTGCGCAGGAAGCGTACGACGCGCAGTTTGATCACGAAGTCGTCGATGAGTTCCTGGGCGCCGGTCTCGTCCAACACGCCCTCGTCCAGGTCGCGTTGGAGGTAGACGTCGAGGAAGGTGGAGGTGCGGCCCAGCGACATCGCCGCGCCGTTCTGCTCCTTCACCGCGGCGAGATAGCCGAGGTAGAGCCACTGGACGGCCTCGCGGGCGGTGGCGGCTGGGCGGGAGACGTCGCAGCCGTAGGTGGCGGCCATCCGGGTCAGCTCGCCCAACGCCGTTATCTGTTCGGCGAGTTCCTCCCGGTCCCGGATGATCTCGGCGACGGACGCGCAGCCGTCGAGCTTGGCCCGCTCGGTCTTCTTGGCCTCGATCAGCCGGTCCGTGCCGTACAGCGCCACGCGCCGGTAGTCGCCGATGATCCGGCCGCGGCCGTAGGCGTCGGGCAGTCCGGTGATGACGCCGGCCCTGCGGGCGGCGCGCATCTCGGGCGTGTAGGCGTCGAAGACACCGTCGTTGTGGGTCTTGCGGTAGGTCCCGAAGACCTTGGTGACGAACGGGTCGGGTTCGTAGCCGTACGCCCGCAGGCCGTTCTCGACCATCCGCAGGCCGCCGTTGGGCATGATCGCGCGCTTGAGCGGGGCGTCGGTCTGCAGGCCGACGATCAGCTCGCGGTCGCGGTCGATGTAACCGGGGGCGTGCGAGGTGATCGTCGAGGGGGTGGCCGTGTCGACGTCGAGGATGCCCTTGCGCCGCTCCTCCGGGAACAGGGCGCCGACCTTCTCCCAGACGGCTCTGGTACGGCCGGTGGGGCCGCTGAGGAACGTGGCGTCGCCCTCGTACGGGGTGAAGTTGGCCTGGATGAAGTCGCGCACCTCGATCCGCTCGCGCCAGGTGGTTCCGGCGAAGCCTCGCCAGGCGCCGGAGACCCGGTCGCCCATTGTCACGGTGGTGGTCATCGCCGTTCCTCTCCTGTGATCACGGATGTGCCGCGCTTCGATGCTCGTCGTTCGTGCGGGCAGCGGGGAGTGCCGGGCGGTGCCCGTGGGCGGTCCGTCCGGCTCACCCGCCGGGGCCGAAGGGCCCGGCCGGTTCCCGGGCCGGCGCGTCAGCCGGCCGTGAGGTCCGGGCGGATCAGCGTGCCCGACCGGCCGTGCACGATCTCGTAGGCCGCGTCCAGCGCCCCGATGGCCGCGAGCCCTCCGGTGCGTTCGACGAACCGGGCGGCGGCCTCGGTCTTGGGTCCCATGGAGCCCTCCGGGAACCCCACCCGCCCCAGTTCGGCCGGGGTGGCGTCGAGGATGGGCCGCTGGGTGGGAAGCCCGAAGTTCTCGTACACGCACGGGACGTCGGTGAGGACGAGCAGGAAGTCGGCCTTGATCTCCTCGGCGAGCAGGGCGGCGGTGAGGTCCTTGTCGACTACCGCCTCGACGCCGGTGAGGGCCCCGGTGTCCTGGTCGGCGACGACGGGTATGCCGCCGCCGCCCGCGCAGATCACCAGGGTTCCGGCGTTGAGCAGTTCGTGGACCGTCTCGGTCTCGACGATGCTCTGCGGCTTCGGGGAGGGCACGACGCGGCGCCAGCCCTTGCCGTCGCGCACTATGGTCCAGCCGCGGTGCCGCGCGAGGGCTTTCGCGATGTCCTCGCCGTAGACCTGGCCGACGAACTTGGTGGGCCGGTCGAAGGCCGGATCGTCGGCGTGCACGAGCGTGTGGGTGACCAGGGCGGCGATACGGCGGCCGGGCAGCGCGTTGTAGAGGTCGCGGGCCAGCAGCGCGCCGATCATGCCCTGGGTCTCGGCGCCCAGCACGTGCAGGGGATAGGGCCGGCTGAGTGCAGGGTCGGCGGCGCTCTCCATGGCGAGGAGGCCGATCTGGGGGCCGTTGCCGTGGGTGATGACCAGTTCGTGGTCGTGGGCGAGAGCGGCGAGCGCGGTGACGACCCGGTCCACGTTGGCCTGCTGGACGGCGGCGTCGGGACGGTCGCCCCGCCGCAGCAGGGCGTTGCCTCCGAGGGCGACGACGATACGCATGACTTCAGTCCTCCAGGGTGGCGACCAGTACGGCCTTGATGGTGTGCAGCCGGTTCTCCGCCTGGTCGAAGACGATCGACGCGGGTGAGGAGAACACCTCGTCCGTGACCTCCAGCCCGTCGAGGCCGTAGGCGTCGAAGAGGTCACGGCCCAGGCGGGTGCGGCCGTCGTGCAGCGCGGGCAGGCAGTGCATGAACTTCACCCGCGGGTTGCCGGTGAGGGCGAGGGTCTTGGCGGTCACCTGGTACGGCAGCAGCAGTTCGATCCGTTCCCGCCAGGTGTCGGCGGCCTCGCCCATGGAGACCCATACGTCGGTGTGCAGGAAGTCGGCTCCGCGCACGGCGGTCTCGACGTCCTCGGTGAGGGTGATGCGGGCGCCACTGCGTTCGGCCAGTCGCCTGCACCGGGTGACGAGTGCGGGGTCGGGCCACAGCCGGGCCGGCGCCGCGATCCGTACGTCCATGCCGAGCAGGGCGCCCATGGACAGCAGGGAGTTGCCCATGTTGTTGCGGGCGTCGCCGAGGTAGCAGTAGGCGGTGTCCGGCAACGGCTTGGCGGTGTGCTCGTGCATGGTGAAGACGTCGCACAGGCTCTGGGTGGGGTGGGTGGTGTCGGTGAGCCCGTTGTAGACGGGGACGCCGGAGTGGGCGGCCAGTTCGGTGACGAGGCTCTGCGCGGAGCCGCGGTATTCGATGGCGTCGAACATGCGGCCCAGTACGCGGGCGGTGTCGGCGACGGACTCCTTGCCGCCGATGTGGGTGTCACCGGGGCCGAGGTAGGTGGTGGACGCTCCCTGGTCGGCGGCGGCGACCTCGAAGGCGCAGCGGGTGCGGGTCGAGGTCTTCTCGAAGATCAGGGCGATGTTCCGGCCGCTCAGCCGGGGCCGTTCGGTACCGGCGCGTTTGGCGTCCTTCAGACGGGTCGCGAGATCGAGGAGGTGGTGGATCTCCGGTGCGGTGAAGTCGAGTTCGCTCAGGTAGGAGCGGCCTCGCAGGTCGACGGTCATGGTGGACTCCTCCCTGGTCTCAGACCACGGGGTCGCGTTCGACGGGGCAGCTCATGCAGCGCGGACCACCCCGGCCGCGGCCGAGTTCGGCGCCCGCGATGGTGACGATCTCGATGCCCTGCTTGCGCAGGTAGGTGTTGGTGGTGACATTGCGCTCGTAGCCGACGACGACTCCGGGGGCGACGGCGAGGAAGTTGCTGCCGTCGTCCCACTGCTCGCGTTCGGCGTTGCGGATGTCCTGCGGGGCGGAGAGCATCCGGACCTTGTCGAGGTCGAGTGCCTCGGCGAGGGAGGAGGCCAGGTCGGCGTTCGGGGCGACATCGAAGCCGCACTCACGTGCGCCGCTGGGTGTGAGCGTCCAGGAGCGCAGGGAGTCGGCCAGGCCCGGGTAGACGACGAAGGTGTCGCGGTCGAGCATCGTCAGCACGGTGTCGAGGTGCATGTAGGCGCGGGCGGGCGGCAGTTGGACCGCTATGAGGCGCCGCGCGGTGCCCGCGCCGAACAGTCGGCCGGCCAGGGTCTCCACGGCCTGCGCGGTGGTGCGTTCGCCCATGCCGACCATGACGGCGCCGTTGCCCAGGACGTGGACGTCGCCGCCTTCGAGGGTGCCCGCACAGGCGTCGAGGATCGGCGTGGGGGCGGTGCCCGCGAACATCGGGTGGAAGCGGTAGATGGCCTCCGCGTGCAGGCTCTCGCGTCGGCGTGCGGTCTTGGCCATCGGGTTGACCGACAGCCGGTCGTACACCCAGCAGGAGTTGTCGCGCGGGAAGAGGTGGTTGGGCAGCGGGGCGAGGGCGAAGTCCTCGGCGTCCAGCGCGTTCCAGACCAGGCTGTGCGGGGTGGCCAGCGGCAGTTCGCTCTTGAGGAGTCCCCCGATGAGACTTCCGGCGAGGGTCTCCCCGTCGAGGTCGAGGCACAGCTCGCGCACGGGGTCGACCAGCGCGGGGCCGACGGTGGCCGGTGTGACGACCCGCTCCAGCAGCCAGTCGCGGGCTTCCGGAGAGGCGAGGGTCTGCGCCAGCAGCTCGGCGAAGTAGTGCACACGGGTGCCGTGGTCGCGCAGCACCTGGGCGAAGGCGTCGTGTTCCTCGCGGGCGCGCTTGGCCCACAGGATGTCGTCGAAGAGGAGCGCGTCGACGTTGCGCGGGGTGAGGCGGGAGAGTTCGAGGCCGGGGCGGTGGAGGACGACCTGGCGCAGGAGACCGACCTCGGAGTCGACGTGGAAGGGTTTCATGGCGTGACTTTCTGCTGGTGCGGCCGGGGGCGGAGGTCAGTCGTGCTGCGGTGTGTCGTTCCGCTTCCGGCGGCCACTGGTCCGGTTCGTGGGCAGTCCGCGTGAGAGTCGTGGTGCGGGCGGGGGCGTCTCCGGGGCCCGCCGCTCCCCGGGCGGGGCCGAAGTGGTCCGGTCCGGCGCGGTCAGGTCGCCGTAGACGCCCTGGCCCCGCTTCAGCCAGACGTAGACCGGTACTCCCAGCAGGAGGACGAACAGGCCGTAGTAGACGGTCTGGTAGCCGCTGCCCTGGATCGACCAGTAAGAGAAGGCGAGCGCGAGGGCGGCCACGGTGACGTCGCGGGCGAGGCGGCGCGGGCCGAGGTTCTCGCGCCCGCGCACCAGCAGCCAGTACAGCTGGGCGGCGGCGGAGAACAGGTAGGGGACGACCGCGGTGAGCACGCTCAGCAGGACGATCTTCGTGAAGACGTCCTCGAAGCGGGTGTAGCTGAAGACGGTGATCAGCGAGGCCAGCACGGTCGAGGCGACGATGCCGAAGGCGGGGGCGCCGTTCTCGCGGCGGAGCCGGGCGAAGGCGCCGGGGAACAGGCCGTCGCGGGCGGCTGCGTAGGGCATCTCGGCGCACAGCATGGTCCACCCGTTGAGGGCGCCGATGCCGGAGACGATGGCCGCGACGGCCACGACGTCACCGGCCCAGGTACCGCCGAAGATGTTGTTCGCCGCGTCGGTGAAGGGCGCGGTCGAGCCACCGAGGCCGCCGTGCGAGACGGTGCCGAAGACGGCGAGTGTGCCCAGGATGTAGATGACGGCGCAGACCAGGGTTCCGTAGACCGTGGCACGTGGCACGTTCCGTCCCGGCTCCCGTACCCGGCCGGCGACGACCGAGGCGGCTTCGAGTCCGATGTAGCTGAAGAGGGCGATGGCACCCGCGGCCGAGATCGCGCCCAGGGCCGACTGCCCACTGGCGTTGAAGGAGCCGAAGTTGTCGGGGTCGATGAACAGCAGCCCGACGGTGGCCATGAAGACGAGCGGGACGAACTTCACGACGGTGGTGATCACCTGGAAGGCTCCGGTGTTGCGCACTCCGGTGAGGTTGATCGCGGCCGGGATCCACAGTCCGATCAGGGCGAGGAGGATCGAGATCCCCGTCCTGTGGCCGGTGTTGACGAAGACCTCGACGTAACCGACCCAGGCCACGACGATCGCCGCGTTCCCGGCCCAGGCGCTGATCCAGTACGACCAGGCGTTGAGGAATCCCACGAACTCGCCGAAGGCCTCACGGGCGTAGACGTACGGGCCGCCGCTGGCCGGGACCCGCTTCGACAGGGCGCCGAAGGTCATCGCCAGCGCGAGGGCGCCGAGGGTCACGACGGCGAACGCCACGAGCGAGATGGGGCCGTAGGGCGCGAGTGCGGAGGGCAGGGCGAAGACTCCGGTGCCGACGATGCTGCCGATGACCAGTGCGGACGCGGCGGGCAGACCGAGCGCGGCTCTGGGCGCCGCGGGTTTCCCGCTGGTGGGTGTCCTGGGCATGGTGGTGCTCCTTGTGCGAGGTTGCTGCGGATGAGTCGATCCGTCACCGATGGTTCTGTGTCATGGCAGTTCACGGGCAGTGGCCGAACGGCCCACGAGGGTCCCGGAGGTCCCGGCGCGGGAGGGCCGAGCCGGCTCGACCCGGGCCGGGCGGAGTCCTGTGGGGCGCTCCGCGGGCCGTCGGCTGTTCGCGGAAACCCCTCAGACGTGCGGAACGACCGCCACGGGGCAGCCGACATGGTGGATCGCGGCGTGGGCGACGGGGCCGGTGCGCGGTCCTGCCGGACGTTCGGTCAGGTGGCGGCCGACGACGAGCAGGCCGGCTCCGGAGGCTGCGCGGACCAGCACGGACTCGGGCCGGCCCTGCGTGACGGTCTCCATGACCTCGACCCCGGGGTACTTCTCGCGCCACACCTGGAGGACGGCGGTCAGGAAGCCGAGCCATTCCTCGGCCCGCTCCGGCTCGCTCAGCAGGCCGATCTCGCCCGGGGCCAGTCCGAGAGGAGAGAGCCGCCGCCAGGCGTGCACCACCTTGAGGCGGGCCCCGCGCAGCCGGGCCTCCTCGAACGCGAACTCGATCACCTCGTCGCAGGGGTCGGCGAGGTCGATGCCCAGCACCACCTCCCGGTATCCGGTGAGGACGGACGCGCCACCGCCGGCACCGGGAAGGTGCTCGTCGGCCGCTTCCTCACCGGCCCGGACCAGGACGACCGGGCGCTCGGCCCGTGCCACGACACCGAGGGCGACCGAGCCGACCAGGAACCCGGTGAATCCGCTCAGTCCGCGTGATCCCAGCACCAACAGGTCGGCCTCCGCGGCCGACTTCAGCAGCGCGGCGGTGGCCGGTCCCTCGACCTGCTCGTCGTCGAGGCGCACATCGAGCCCGGTACGGCGGACGCGTTCCTCGGCCTGACGCAGTGAGCGCCGGGCCAGATACCGCTGGGCCGCGGGGGACTGTTCACCGGTCTCCTGGCGGGGCTGCCGGTTCCTGGCGTGCACGAGACGCAGCGGCCGGTCCCGGCGTGCCGCCTCACGTGCCGCCCATTCGGTGGCGGCAAGGCTCTCCTCGGATCCGTCGACTCCGACGATGACGGGCGCAAGCATGGCGGACACCTCCTGTGCTCTGACTGCTGTCGGCGTCAGCGTCTTGCCTCGGCCGAGCACCGGACATGGGCCGCCGGGGCCCGATCGGGCCCGTTCGGCCCCTGTGGGCTCCCGTCGGGGCGGCCCACGCTGAGCGACATGAGGACACGCACCGCAATCGCCGTCATCGGCGTCGGCAACGCGTTCCGGCGGGACGACGGGGTGGGCCCGGCCGTGATCGCACGGCTGCGGGAGCGGGCCACCGACCGCCCGCTCCCGGCGGACACCGTGCTGTCGGCATGCGACGGCGACCCCGGCCGGCTGATCGGTCTGTGGGAGGGTGCCCGGCTGGCCGTGGTCGTGGACGCGGCCCACGCCCACCCGGGCACGCCCGGCCGGGTACACCGTCTCGAACTGGACGCCGGGCATCTCGCCCCGCCGTCGTCGACCAGCTCGCACGGGCTCGGACTCGGCGAGGCCGTCGAACTCGCCCGGGTTCTGGGCCTGTTGCCGCAGCATCTGGTCGTGTACGCCGTGGAGGGCGCCGACAGCGAGTTCGGCGCCGGCCTCTCCCCCGCCGTCGCGGCCTCGGTGGAACCCCTCGTCACCGCGATCCAGGACGACGTGCTGACCGGGAGGCGGGTATGACCGTGCGGCGCTTCCACGTCGAGGGCACCGTCCAGGGCGTCGGCTTCCGGCCGTTCGTCTACCGCACCGCCGTCGGGCTCGGTCTGGACGGCTGGGTGGCGAACGTCAACGGGCACGTCGAGGGCGAGGTGGCCGGACCGACCGGGGACATAGAGAGGTTCGCGGCCCGGCTGCGGACGAACTCCCCGGCCCTCGCCCGGGTGCGCCGGGTCCGGCTGGCCGAGAGCGTGCCCCGGTCCCTCCCCCGCCATGGCTTCCAGGTCCGCAACAGCCCACCCGCCAGCGCGGACCCCGCGCCGCACGAGATCCCGCCCGACGCGGCGATCTGCGAGGCCTGCCTGCGCGAACTGCGTGATCCGCGAGACCGCCGGCACCGCTACCCGTTCATCAACTGCACGGACTGCGGGCCGCGCGCCACGATCATCGAGGACCTGCCGTACGACCGCGTCCGCACCACCATGCGCCGCTTCCCGCTCTGCGCGGACTGCGCGGCCGAATACGCCGACCCGGCCGACCGGCGCTTCCACGCCGAGCCCATCGCCTGTCCGGCCTGCGGACCGCGCGTGGCGTGGGGCGAGCTGCGCGGTGAGGAGGCCCTGCGTGCGGCCGTGAAGACCGTGGCCGAGGGTGGAATCGTCGCGGTCAAAGGCCTGGGCGGCTACCAACTGGTGTGCGACGCGGGCGAGTCGGCGGCCGTGGCCCGGCTCCGGCGGCACAAGCACCGCCCGACGAAGCCGTTCGCCGTGATGGTCCGCGACCTCGCCACGGCCCGGCGGCTGGCACGGGTCGGTGCCACGGAGGAGGAGGCCCTGACGTCTCCGGAACGGCCCGTGGTGCTGCTCGCCCGGCGCCGGTTGCGGAGCGCGCCCCCGCTCGCGCCCGAAGTGCACCCCGGCTCGGCGCGCGTCGGTCTGTTCCTGCCCACGACCGGCCTGCACCACCTGCTGCTCGCCGACTCGGCCCGCCCGCTCGTCGTCACCAGCGGCAATCCCGGCGGCGAGCCCATCGCGATCGACGACGAGGCCCGTCGCGCGCTGGGCTCCGTCGCGGACGGCTTCCTCACCCACGACCGGCCCATCCGCTCCCGCTACGACGACTCCGTGGTGCAGTTCGCCGGCCGGACCCGGATCACCGTGCGCCGGGCCCGTGGGCTGGCTCCCGGCGCCCTACCGCTGACGGTTCGGGAACCGGTCGCGGGCGTGGGCGCCCAGCTGAAGCACACCGTCACCCTGGCCGCCGACGGCCGGGCCCATCTCGGGCCGCACACGGGCGACTTGGCCGACCTGGCGACGCACGAGGCGTTCGTGGCGTCGTACGAGCACCTGAAGCGGCTGACCGGCATCGAACCCGTGGTCCTGGCCCACGACCTGCATCCGGGCTACCTCTCCACCCAGTGGGCCGAGCGGCAGCCGCTTCGCAGGATGCCGGTGCAGCACCATCACGCGCACGTCGCGGCCTGTGCCGCGGAGCACGGAGTGCGGGGGCCCTTCATCGGAATCGCCTACGACGGGATGGGGTTGGGCGACGACGGCACCCTCTGGGGCGGCGAGATCCTCGTCGCCCGCCTCAGCGGCTACCGTCGCTCGGGACGCTTCGCGACCGCGCCCCTGCCCGGCGGCGACGCGGCCGTACGTCGTCCCTCCCGTGCGGCGCTGGGACGGCTGCTCGGTGGTGAGACGCTGGGCTCCCCACGGCCCTACCCCTGGCTCACCCGGACGTTCACCGAGCGGCTCGACCCGGCCGAGGTCGCCGGCGTGCGCGCGATGGTGGACCGGGACGTCAACTGCCCGCGGACCTCCAGCGCCGGACGGCTCTTCGACACGGTCGCCGCGCTGCTCGGGCTGTGCGACCGGGCCGGGTACGAGGGCGAGGCCGCCGTCCGGCTGGAGGCCGCGGCGGGCGAGCTGCACGCGGTGCCGCTGGACCACCGGATCGTACGGGCGCAGGGTCTGTGGGTCTACGACCCCGCACCGACCCTCACCGACCTCCTGGAGCGGCAGCTGAACGGCGAGCCGGTGGGCCGGCTGGCGGCGGCCTTCCATCTGACGGTGGCCGTCGCCACGGCGGAGCTGGTGGCCCGTGCGGTGGCCGACGGCGCGCCGCGCACGGTGTGTCTGGGCGGCGGCTGCTTCGTGAACGGGCGGCTGGTGACCGAGGTGAAGCGTCACCTGCACGCGCAGGGACTGCGGGTGCTGGTCGGTGGTCAGGTCCCGGTCGGGGACGGTGGCATCAGCTACGGCCAGGCGGCGGTGGCCGCCGCACGGCTGGCCGGGGAGAGGTGAACGCGGATGTGTCTCGGTGTCCCGGGCCGGATCGTGGAGATCCATGACGACGCCGGGCTGCGGATGGCCACGGTGGACTTCGGCGGAATCCGGCGCGAGGTCTGTCTGAGCTGCACCCCCGACGCCGGTGTCGGGTCGTATGTCGTCGTGCATGTGGGATTCGCGATCACGCGGGTCGACGAGGCGGAGGCGCACAGGACTCTGGCGGTGCTGCGGGCGATGGCGGGGGCGGTCGAGGGCGAGTTGGGTGAGCCACTGCCGTAGCGGGGCGTACCCGGTGCCGTGCGGGGCGCTCTCCGTCTCGCGGCGGGATCCGGTCGGCTCGTCCGTCAGGGCCGGTCGGCCCCTGCCGTGGGGGCCGGGCCTGCCGGAGTCTGAGGTGGAGACGCACGATCCGCCCGGGACGACGAGGAGGACCGTCATGACCGCCGCTTCGGCTTCGGCCGTGCTCGACCGGGACGGCCTGGACGCGCTGGTCACCGTACTGGTGGCGCAGGGACGGACCGTCGTCGGGCCGACCGTGCGCGACGGGGCGGTCGTCCTCGCGGAGCTGACCTCGGCGGACGAGCTGCCCTACGGCTGGGGTGTCGAACTGGACGCCGGACGCTACCGGTTGGTGCCTCGCGAGGACGGGGCCGCGTTCGCGCACAGCGCGGGACCGCAGTCCTGGAAGAACTTCCTGCATCCGGCGCACGAGCGGCTGTGGAGCGCCGACCGGACGCCCGAGGGCCAGGTCGCCTTCACCGCCGAGGAGCCGGCCGCCCCGTCGTACGCCTTCCTCGGTGTGCGCCCGTGCGATCTGCGGGCCATCGCGATCCAGGACCGTGTCCTGGCCGGCGGGCGGTACGCGGACTCCGGGTACGGCAGGCGCCGGTCCGGAGCGCTGCTGATCGCCGCCGAGTGCACCGAGCCCGGCGCGACCTGCTTCTGTGTCTCCACCGGCGGCGGGCCCGCCGCGGACACCGGCTACGACCTGGCGCTGACCGAGGTGGTCGACACGGACGGTCACCGCTTCTTCGTGCGCGTCGGCAGCGAGGCGGGGGCGCGACTGCTGGAGCAGGTGCCCCGCCGCACGGCCGACGAGTCCACCCGGACCAGGGCCCTGACCTCGGTCGAGGCGGCCCGCGACCGCATGGGCCGCTCGCTGCCCCCGGTCGACCTGCGGGCCCTGATGGGCTCCAGCATGGACGCCGAACGCTGGAACGACGTCGCCGCCCGCTGCCTGACCTGCGGCAACTGCACCATGGTGTGCCCGACCTGCTTCTGCACCACCACGGAGGAGGTCACCGACCTGACCGGCGACCACACCGAGCGGTGGCAGCGCTGGGACTCCTGCTTCGACCTGGACTTCTCATATCTGCACGGCGGTCCGGTGCGCCGCTCGGCCCGCAGCCGCTACCGCCAGTGGCTCACCCACAAACTCTCCACCTGGCACGACCAGTTCGACAGCTCGGGCTGTGTGGGCTGCGGGCGCTGCATCGCCTGGTGCCCGGCCGGCATCGACATCACGGAGGAAGTGGCCGCGCTGGAGAGCGAAACCGGAACGGAGACGGACTGATGGCCCCCTCGATCGCCCTGCGTATGAACCACGCGCTGCCCGCCGAGCACCGCGAGCGGCTGCTCCACGTCGGCCGCGAGGTCACCTTCCAGCCGGACACCCGCCTCTTCGAGGAGGGCGCGCACGCCGACCGCTTCTGGATCATCCGCAGCGGCACGGCCGCCCTCGACATGCATGTGCCGGGCCGCCGACCGCCGGTCGTCGAGACGCTCGGGATCGGCGACCTGGTCGGCTGGTCCTGGCTGTACGAGCCGTTCGTCTGGCAACTCGGCGCGGGTGCCGTGACCCAGTTGCAGGCCTACGAGTTCGACGCCGTCGCCATCCGTCTGATGTGCCTGGACGACGCCGAGTTCGGACGGGCCGTCGAGCACTGGGTCGGGCGGGTGCTGGCCCACCGGCTGAACGCGGCCCGCGCCCGGCTGGTCGACCTGTACGGGATCTACGAGACCAAGGAGGAGCCGTGACCGCTCTCCCGGTCCCTCATCGCGTGGTGGCCCGCCGGGCGGAGAGCGCGGACACGGTCACCCTGCGGTTCGAGCCGGTCGCCTCCGCGCTCCCCGACTTCCTGCCGGGGCAGTTCGCGATGGTACACTCCTTCGGGCGCGGGGAGATACCGGTCTCGGTGAGTTCCGTACAGGCCACGGGCGGACTCGCGCACACGGTCCGTTCGGTGGGCGCGGTCTCCGACGGTCTGTGCTCGGCCCGGGTCGGCGACGTGATCGGCATCCGCGGTCCGTACGGCACCGGTTGGGACCTGGAGCGGGCGCGCGGCCGGGACGTGGTGGTCGTGGCGGGCGGTATCGGTCTCGCCCCGCTGCGGCCGTTGGTCCTGGGGGCGCTGGCCGACCGTGCGGCCTACCGCCGCGTCAACGTCCTGATCGGGGCCCGGACCCCGGGCGACCTCATCTCCCGCACCGAGATGCAGGGTTGGGCCACGGCGTACACCGGAGTGACGGTGGACCAGCCGGACGCGGACTGGCGCGGGGACGTCGGTGTGGTCACCCAACTGCTGGGCCGGGCGCGCTTCGAGCCCGGGGGCGCGTGGGCGTTCGTCTGCGGACCCGAGCCGATGATCCGCGCGACCGCCCGCGAACTCGCGCACCGCGGGGTCCGTCGCGACCGGATCCGGGTCTCGCTGGAACGGAACATGCGCTGCGCGACCGGGCACTGCGGGCACTGCCAGCTCGGCCCCCTGCTGGTGTGCCGGGACGGTCCCGTCGTGGACTGGAAGCGGGCCGAACCGCTGCTCTCCGTAAGGGAGTTGTGAGATGGCGCCCAAGCCTGGACTCGCCGTGTTCAAGCTGGCCTCCTGCGACGGCTGCCAGCTCACCCTGCTGGACTGCGAGGACGAACTCCTGGCGCTGGCGGGCCAGGTGGACATCGCGCACTTCCTGGAGGCGTCCAGCGCGGTGGCGGCCGGACCGTACGACCTGTCCCTGGTCGAGGGATCGGTGACCACGGCCGCCGACGCCGAACGCGTCCGGGAGATCCGCGCCGCCTCCCGCCGTCTGGTGACCATCGGCGCGTGCGCGACCGCCGGCGGCATCCAGGCCCTGCGCAACTTCGCGGATGTCGACGAGTTCCGGCGCACGGTCTACGCGCACCCCGAGTACATCTCGACGCTGGCCACCTCCACCCCCGTGTCGGCGCATGTGGACGTCGACTTCGAACTGCGCGGCTGCCCGGTCGACCGGCGGCAGCTCATCGAGGTCGTCACCGCGTTCCTCGCCGGCCGCAAGCCGGACGTCCCCGACCACAGCGTGTGCTTCGAGTGCAAGCGGCGCGGCACGGTCTGCGTCACCGTCGCGCACGGCACCCCCTGTCTGGGTCCCCTCACCCACGCCGGATGCGGGGCACTGTGTCCGGCGTACCACCGCGGCTGCTTCGGCTGCTTCGGGCCGTCCGGTTCGGTGAACCTGCCCGCGCTGATCCCGCTGCTGCGCCGCGACGGCCTCGACGAGGACGCCGTGCGGCGCTACCTGCACACCTTCAACGCCCTCGCGTTCGACAAGGAGTTGGACCAGTGACACACCGCGGATCCCGTGTCCTGCACGTCGGCTCGCTGTCCCGGGTCGAGGGGGAGGGCGCGCTCAGCCTGCATGTGCACGACGGCACGGTCACCGAGGCACGGCTGGAGATCTACGAGCCGCCGCGCTTCTTCGAGGCCTTCCTGCGCGGCCGTTCGTACACCGAGCCGCCGGACATCACGGCCCGCGTGTGCGGGATCTGCCCGGTGGCGTACCAGATGAGCGCCTGTGCGGCCATCGAGGACGCGTGCGGAGTGACGGTCGACCCGGCGGTCCGGGATCTGCGCAGGCTGTTGTACTGCGGCGAGTGGATCGAGAGCCAGGCACTGCACATCTACCTGCTGCACGCCCCGGACTTCCTGGGCCGCGCGAGCGCGATCGAACTGGCCCGCACGCACCAGGCCGAGGTCGAGCGCGGTCTGCGGCTGAAGAAGGCGGGCAACGACCTGATGGAGCTGGTCGGAGGCCGGGCCGTCCATCCGGTCAACGTGCGCCTCGGCGGCTTCCACCGGGCTCCGTCGCGGCACGAACTGCGTGCGCCGACCGAGCAGTTGAAGCGAGCCCTGGACGACGCCTGGGAGACCGTGCGCTGGGTGGCGGGCTTCGAGTTCCCCGACGCGCGCACCGACGCCGATCTGTTCGCGCTGGCCGCCGCCGACACCTACGCGATCGAGACCGGCACACCGACCGTGCTGCGCGCCGACGGCACCAAGGGGAGTTTCCCCGTAGGAGTGTTCACCGAGCACGTCACCGAGACCCATGTGCCGCACTCGACCGCGCTGCACTCCCGCCTGGACGGGCGGCTGCATCTCACCGGCTCGCTGGCCCGGTTCGCGATCAGCGGCGCGCGGTTGTCGCCGGTGGCACGGGAGGCGGCCGTGAGCGCGGGGTTGGGCGATCCGCGCGAGGGCGCCGTGTGCCGCAATCCGTTCCGGTCCATCCTGGTCCGGGCGGTGGAGACGGTGTACGCCCTCGACGAGGCACTGCGCATCATCGGCTCCTACGAGCCGCCCGCGCGCCCGTTCACCGAGGTGCCGCCGGTCGCCGGTGTCGGGCACGGTGCCACCGAGGCGCCGCGCGGAATGCTCTACCACCGGTACGCCCTCGACGGCGACGGGATCGTCACCAGCGCCACGATGGTGCCGCCGACCGCGCAGAACCAGGCCGCGATCGAGGACGACCTGCGCCGTCTCACCCAGGCCGCCGTCCGTGAACACGACCCGGACGACGCCGAGTTGACGGCCCTGTGCGAGCGGGCCATCCGTAACCACGACCCGTGCATCTCCTGCTCCACCCACTTCCTCGACCTGAGGATCGTCCGTACCCCGCAAGACACCGTGGGAGGCCGCCATGCCTGAATCCCCGTACACCGTCAGCGATGTGATGACGCACACCGTCGTCGCCGTCGGCAGCGAGGCGCCCTTCAAGGAGGTCGCGAAACTGCTCGACCAGTGGAAGGTCAGTGCCCTGCCGGTGCTGGCCGGTGAGGGACGGGTCGTCGGGGTGGTCTCCGAGGCCGACCTGCTGGCCAAGGAGGAGTTCCGCGACACCGAGGAGGGCGACTCCGCCGCACGGACGAAGGCCGGTGCGGTCACCGCGGGCGAGCTGATGAGCACCCCGGCCGTGAGCGTGCACCCGGACGCCACCGTCGCCGAGGCCGCCCGCATCATGGCCCGCCGGCACGTGAAACGACTGCCCGTCGTGGACGGCGTCGGACTGCTCCAGGGGGTGGTCAGCCGCGGCGACCTGCTCAAGGTGTTCCTGCGCCAGGACGGCGAGATCGCGGCGGAGGTCCGGCACGACGTGCTGAACCGGCTCCCGGTCACCAGCCCGCTGACGGTCGGGGTGAGCGACGGCGTGGTGACGCTCGGCGGCTCGCTGCCCGACCGGCAGCTCGTGCCGGTGATCGCCCGCGCCGTGCGCGCCGTGGAGGGGGTCGTCGACGTACGGCTCGACCTGACGCACCGATGAAGTACCTCGACGAGTACCGCGATCCCGTGCTCGCCCGGCGGCTGCTGGACGAGCTGCGGCGGACGGCCACCTCGCCCTGGCGGATCATGGAGGTGTGCGGCGGCCAGACCCACACCCTGGTCCGCCAAGGGATCGACGAGCTGCTGCCCGCCGGGATGCGGATGATCCACGGCCCCGGCTGCCCGGTGTGCGTGACCCCGCTGGAGACCCTGGACCGGGCCATGGCCGTCGCCGCCCGGCCCGGTGTGATCCTCACCAGCTTCGGCGACATGCTGCGTGTGCCCGGCACCGGCACGGACCTGCTGTCGCTGCGGGCGCGCGGCGCGGACGTCCGCGTGGTGTACGCCCCGATGGACTCCGTACGGCTGGCCGCCGCCCACCCGGACCGGGAGGTCGTCTTCCTGGCCGTCGGCTTCGAGACGACCGCGCCCGCCAACGCGACGGCGGTGCTGCACGCGGCCCGCCTCGGCCTGACGAACTTCTCGATGCTGGTCAGCCATGTCCTGGTGCCGCCCGCGATGACCGCGCTGCTCGACGACCCGGACTGCGAGGTACAGGCGTTCCTCGCGGCGGGGCATGTGTGCGCGGTGATGGGCTGGCGCGCGTACGAACCGATCGCCGCCCGCTACCGGGTGCCGGTCGTGGTGACCGGTTTCGAACCCCTCGACCTGCTGGAGGGCATCCTGATGACGGTCCGTCAGCTGGAGTCCGGACGGGCCGAGGTGGAGAACCAGTACGTGCGGGCCGTGCGGCGTTCGGGCAACACCGCCGCCCAGGACGCCGTGCGCGAGGTCTTCCGCGTCACCGACCGTGCCTGGCGCGGTATCGGCGTGCTGCCCGACAGCGGTCTCGAACTCGCCGCGAAGTACCGGGAGTTCGACACGGCCCAGCGGTTCGACGTGGGCGGGCTGAGCCCGGTGGAGGACCCCGAGTGCATCGCGGGCGCGATCCTGACCGGGGCGAGGCTGCCCACCGACTGCACCGCCTACGGGACCCGGTGCACCCCCCGTCGTCCCCTCGGCGCGCCGATGGTGTCGTCCGAGGGCACCTGCGCCGCCTTCCACGCGGCCGGACGCACCGCCGGCCCAGCGCCTTCGAGGAGCACGCCATGACCATCGACTGCCCCGCCCCCGTCCACGAGGACGAGGTCGTGCTGCTGGGCCACGGCGCCGGCGGCCGGCTCAGCGAGGAACTGCTGGACCGGCTGATCCTGCCCGCACTGGGCGAGACCGCCGGACCGCTGGAGGACGCGGCGCTGCTGCCGGGTCACCGGGAACTCGTGATCAGCACCGACAGCTTCGTGGTCAGCCCGCTGTCCTACCCCGGCGGGGACATCGGCTCGCTCGCCGTGCACGGCACGGTCAACGATCTCGCGATGCGCGGCGCGTGGCCGATCGCGCTGTCGGTCGCGCTGATCGTCGAGGAGGGGCTGCCGCTGGCCGAACTGCGTTCCGTCGTCGCCTCGTTGGGGAAGGCGGCCCGGGAGGTGGGGGTGCCCGTGGTCACCGGTGACACCAAGGTCGTGGGCCGTGGTGCCGCCGACCGGCTCTTCGTCAACACCACCGGCGTCGGGCAGCGGCACGGCTCCCTTCACCCGTCCGCCGCGCTGGCCCGCCCGGGCGACGCGGTGCTGCTGTCCGGGCCGGTCGGACTGCACGGCACGACCGTGCTCAGCACCCGGGAGGGCCTCGGCTTCGAGAGCGACATCGCCTCCGACTCCCGGCCTCTGCACCGCCTGGTGCGTGCCCTGGCACCGATCGGTCCCGCCGTCCACGTACTGCGCGACCCGACCCGGGGCGGGCTCGCCGCCTGCCTCAACGAGATCGCCCGCGACTCGTCCGTCGCCGTCGAGATCGAGGAGCGCGCCGTACCCGTGCCGGAGGCGGTCGCCGCCGCCTGCGACCTGCTCGGCCTGGACCCACTGGTCGTCGCCAACGAGGGCTGCATGGTCGCCTTCGTCTCCGCGGACGCCGCCGAGGACACGCTGGCCGCGATGCGGTCAACGGGCGAGGGCGCGCAGGCCGTACGCATCGGCGAGGTACTGCCCGCCGGCCCGCCGGGACGGGTGACGCTGCGGACGCTGGTGGGCGCCCGACGCATCGTGGACATGCCGCTCGGGGAACAACTCCCCCGCATCTGCTGAGCACGGGCCCCTCTTCCCGCAACACCCGCCGAGGCGGTCGTCACCGCCCGGCCGGGGCGCCGTCACGCACGAGCACGTCGGAGGGCGCACGACGCGGGCTGCTCCACGTCTGCGCGGGGTGTCCGAGCCGCAGCACCAGCTGCGGGAAGTTCCCGGCCGTCACTCGACGGCGCAACACCGCCCGCAGCGCGGGCAGTTCGAGCGGCTGCGTATGGAACGCGGCCATGACGCCCCGAGCGGCCGAGGCCAGCAGGACGCGCTGCAGCGCCTGTCCCGACCGCAGCCAGTCCTGACGGTCGTCGCGCGGGGTGGACAGCGTGGCGACGACGCCGGTCCCCTGGCCTCGCCTGCGGGCCGGGACGAGGTAGCGGCGGGCGAGGTCGAGGTAGTCACGGCCGGCGAGGAGAGTGCAGTCCGGGTGGTAGCGGCAGGCCTCCACGGGTATGCCGTCGGATCCCACACCGCGCCTCACCTCCCAGATGTGCCCCGGATCCGCGCGGTGCACGTCCTCGGCGGTGCGCACCAGCTGGGCGAGCACGTCCAGATCCTCGGGCTCGTCGAGGACCCGGAGGACGGCGCCCTCGACCCGGGCGTGCTCGTGCAGGTCGTCCAGAAGGCCCTCGGGCAGCGGTGCGCAGGTGAACGGGCCCCGGTGGGTGTGGCGTTGGGCCATCGCGGCGGCGAAGGCCGCCTCCTCGGGCGTGCTCGGCGCGTGCGCGGCGAAGCGCACACGGGCGAGGAAGCCCGGGTTCCCGGGTTCCGGCAGCAGGTCGACGGCCGGCTGGAAGCCCAGGTGCCGTACGGCCGTCCGCGCGTTGAAGAGCGCCGCCCCGCAGGCGATGACCATCTCCCTGCCGCCGGGGTCGGTGAGAAGCATGCGGTGCCCGGCGTCGGCGTGCACCTCGAAGCCGTGGTCGTGGCCCTCCTCGGCGAAGAACCAGGGCTGGCTGTTGTGCGGGGAGGGCGCCAGGGAGGCGGCGCGGGCCAGGTGCATCACCGCGTGACCGGAGTTCTCGTACGACACGGACATGGTGGATCCCGCCTTTCGCGAACCGTCCACCCTTCGTGAACCGTCCGATCTCAGCGTCCCCTCCCGTGCCGCGTCGGGGCATGGGCCGACGGTCCCGCCACCCGGTCCGGGCAGCCCTCGCCGATGCGTCGACCACCCCTCCCGCGCCTCGGGACGGACCCGCCGGGGCCGAACGGCCCCGGGCCGCCCGGCCGTTCGGCGGGACGACGGGCACCGGCCGACACTGGAGGCCGTCCTCGCCGAGCGGTTCGCTGGAAGTGTCGGAGGAGGATGCCATGTCCAGCGAAACACCGGCCGCCCGCCGCCACCGCCCGGTCCTGGTCGCGGCGGTGCTCGCGCTCCCACTGCTCCCGCTCTCCGCCTGCGGCACGACCATCGCGCCCGGAACGTCCCCCGGAACGTCGTCTCCCTCGGACACGGGAACCTCGGGCGGTACGAGCGGGGGCCCCGCACGCTCCACGTCGGTCGCGCCGGGGACAACCGCGCCGAAGCCCTCGTCGGGCGATCGCAGCGGCTCCAGCACCTCGGCGGCGAAGCAGGTCCGTACCGCGGTGTACTTCCTGCACGCCGACAAGGTCTCGGCCGCGCCGCGTACCGTCACGGCGCCCGCGACCGCCACCGCGGCGGTGCGCGCCCTGCTGGCCGGCCCCACCCGCTCCGAGCGCGTCCGGTTCCGCACCACCGCGATCCCGTCCGGCACCGCTCTGCGGTCGGTGGCCGTCCACGACCACATCGCGACGGTCGACCTCTCCGCTCGCTACGACGACGGTGGCGGGAGCCTGTCGCTACGGGAGCGCCTGGCCCAGGTCGTGTTCACGCTCACCCGCTTCCCCGGCGTGCACAAGGTGGCCTTCGAGATCGAGGGCAAGCCGGTCGCACGCTTCGGTTCCGAGGGAATCGTGCTCAACGGCCCGGTCGGCCGCGCCGACTTCGAGGACGTGTCGCCGTCCGTCCTGGTCGAGTCGCCGCTGCCGGGCGACTCGGTCCGTACCCCGTTGCGCGTGTGGGGCAGCGCCAACACGTTCGAGGCCGTGTTCCGGCTCAGGGTGACCGACGCGGCCGGGCACAGGGCCGCCGACGTGCAGGTCCGTGCCACCTCCGGCACCGGTACCCGCGGCACCTTCGACGTCACCGTCCCCTACCACGCCACCCGCACCGGTCCGGGCCTGCTCACGGCGTACTTCGTGTCGCCGAAGGACGGCCGTCCGGTGACCGTCGACACCGTGCCCCTGACCGTGAACCGCTGACACCGGTCCCCGGCACGTGAGAACCCCGGCGCGTGTCACGCGCCGGGGATCGTCCACGTCGGGTCGAAGGTGCCGTCCGCTCAGGGTCCGGTCAGAGTCCGCTCAGACCGCGCCGGCCGCGTTCCGCAGCCCGAGCAGTTCGTCGGCGATCCCTGCCGCCCACGCCTCGATCGCGGCGAAGTCGCGGAAGTCCCCGCCCTTTCCGCCCCGTACGATCGACCGGGCGAGGCGCCCCTCGGCGTCCTCCCCCAGGCAGCCGCCGAAGGTGGTGTGCCCTCGGGCGTCGAGCCGGATCATGGCCCGCCGCACACCGGGCACCGGCGGGATGTCCCGCTCCGAGGCCGACGCGTCGAGCGGGCCGCTGCTGAACAGCCACACCGGCCGCCCGGCCAGGGCCCGGCGGTGCCGGCCCAGGAAGCGGCGCGCGTCCCGCTGCCAGTGTCCCGCGTACAGGGCGCCGCCGATGACGACGGCGCCGTAGGGTTTCACGTCGGGGACGGTGGCCGCGGGCAGCGCCTCGGCGGTGACGCCCGCCTTGTTCAGGACGTCGGCCACCGCCTCGGCGATCCCGGCCGTCGATCCGTTCTTCGTTCCGTAGGCGACCAGCACGCTCGCATGCATGACGGTCCGCCTCCTTTCCTTTCACCTGCCGCGCGGCCAGCCGTCGGCGACGCCGTGGACGGCGGGCGGCTCGGGCCGCGTGTGCGAGTCGTCGAGCCGGAAGGTCAGGTTGTCGACCACTGCGACCACGCCGTCGATCTGTTCGGTCATGGACACGGCGATCTCCGTTTCGCTCCTACGCTCCATCTGGCCGACGAGGGTGACCACTCCGTCGACGACGGAGACCTCGACGGTGTGTGCCGGCACCCACAACGCCCTTTGCAGTACGTCCTGTTCGACCACGGTGCGGATCTCCGCGTCGGGCCGCAGGAACACCGTCAGCAGGTCGCGGCGGGTGACGATGCCGACGAGCCGGTCCTCCTCGTCGAGGACGGGCAGCCGCTCGATCCGGTGCTGTGTCATGGCCCGGGCGGCCTCGACGATGGTGTCCTCGGCGTGCACGACGACGGGCGGCGCGGTCATCAGGCGGCCGGCGGTACGGGCCCCGGCCTTCACGGCCCGGGCCCGGCCCCGGCGCGTCAGGGCGGCGAGCCGGACGCGCTTCCTGGACTCGTAGGGGTCCGGTGTGTCGGCCTGCCGGATCATCAGGTCCGTCTCGGAGACGACTCCGATGACCTTCTCGTCCTCGTCGACCACCGGCAGTCCGCTGATCCGGTGCTCTCCGAGCAGTCGGGCCACTTCCTTGAAGGGCGTGCCGTACACGGCGTGCACGACCTCCGTGGTCATCACGGAGCCGACCTTGTTGTGCTTCATGGTTCTCCTCCTCAGCGGAGCCGGCGCAGATAGGGGTCCTGCGGCCGTCGGGGCAGCAGGCGCACGCGCGCGTCGAGCACGGTGACCCGGCCCGGCGTCGCGAGAACGGGGTTGAAGTCGGCCTCGGCCAGCTGCGGCAGGTCGCTCGCCATCCGGGACAGTCGCAGCAGCAGTTGTTCGAGGCCTTCGAGGTCCACGGGTCCGGCGCCGTCCGCACCGAAGAGCAGCGGGGCGCAGCGCGGGGACGTGATCAGGTCGTGCACGTCGTCGTCGGTGAGCGGGGCGAGCCGTGCCGCGTGGTCGGCGAGGATCTCGGTCGCCGTGCCGCCGAGTCCGAACAGGACCAGCGGTCCGAAGACCTCGTCCTGGACGACCCCCGCGAACAGTTCGGTGCCGCGGTCGGCCAGGGGCTGGAGCACCACGCCCGTCAGGCGTCCGGCGAACCGGGTCTCCAGGTCGCGGAAGGCGGCACGGATCTGGGAGTCGCCGCGCAGGTCGAGGTGGATCGCGTGCTCGACGGACTTGTGCACAAGACCCGGCCAGTGGCCCTTCATGACCACCCGGCCGTCGGCACCCCGGAGCCGGTCGGCGGCGAGGACGGCGTCGTCCTCGGTCTCGGCCCAGGCCCACGGGGACTGCGGGATGCCGTAGCAGCTGAGCAGTTCGGCGCACACCCGCGGTTCGAGCCAGCCGCCGTCGGGGTGGCCGTCGAGGTAGACCTCGGCCACGGCGTGGGCGCGCTCGGTGTCGACGTCGTCGAGGACGGGGACGGTGCCCACAGGCCGGGCGAGCCAGGCCGCGCGGTGCGCCGCGTGTGCCAACGCCCGCGCCGCCGCCTGGGGTTCGGCGTACGAGGGGATCGCGCCGCCGTCCGTCGCGGGCAACAGCTCGACGGGCAGGGCCTGTTCGAGCCGGACCACGACAACCGGCTTGTTCCGTCGGGCCGGAGCGCGGGTCAGTGCCCGGGTCAGGTCGTCGCCGGTCGCCTCGGCGACCGCCGTGGGGACCAGTGCCACGAGGACGGCGTTGAATCCGCCGTGCCGCATGATCCGGTCCACGCAGTCCGCGAGTTGCTCCTCCGTGACGGCCGCGGTGGCGTCGACGGGGTTTCCCGCCGCGGCACCCTCGGGCAGTACGGCCAGCAGGTCGTCGATCAGCTGCGGGGTCGGCGCCGACAGGCTCAGCCCGGCCTCGGCACAGGCGTCGGCCGCGAGCACACCGGCGCCGCCCGCGTTGGTCACGATCGCCACGCGCGCGCCGACGGGCAGCGGCTGGGCGTGCATCAGGGCCGCGGCTTCGAGGAGTTCGCCGACCGAGCGGGTGGCGGTGATGCCGGCCTGCGTGAACAGGGCCCCTCGGGTCATGGTGCGGGTGGCCGCCGCCGCGGTGTGCGAGGCGGCGGCGCGACGGCCCGCGTCGGTGCGGCCGGCGTCGACGGTCAGCACGGGCATGCGGCGGGTCACTCGCCGGGCGGTCCGGGAAAAGGCCCGCGGGTTGCCGAAGGACTCCAGGTGCAACAGGGCCAGGTCGGTGCGGTGGTCGCTCTCCCACCACTGGAGCATGTCGTTGCCGCTGACGTCGAACTTGTCGCCGAGGGAGACGAAGGAGGAGACGCCTATGCCGAGGCGGGACATGCCGTCCAGGAGGGCGATGCCCACTCCCCCGGACTGCACGGCGACACCGGCGGTGCCGGGGCTCGGGTGGTCGGCGGCGAAGGTGGCGTCCAGGCTCAGGGCCGGATCGGTGTTGGAGACGCCGAGACAGTTCGGTCCGACGAGCCGCATGCCGTACGTCCGGCAGAGGGTCATCAGGTCCCGCGCGTGGTCGGCGTCGAGACCCGCGGTGATCACGAGGAGGGCGCGCACCCCCGCCTTGCCGCACTCCTCGGCGGTCGCCGGTACGGCGGCGGCGGGCACGGCGACGACGACCAGGTCGGGGGTCCTGGGCAGGGCGGACACCGAGGGGTACGAGGGCACGCCGAGGATCGTGGTCGCGGCGGGGTTCACGGCGAAGAGGCGACGGGTGAAGCCGCCGGAGCGCAGATGGTGCAGGATCGCCCGGCCCACCGAGCCCGCCGTGCGGCCGGCGCCGACGACGGCCACCGCGTCCGGCCGCAGCAGCGGTTCGAGGCTGGCGACGTCGGCCGCCCGGCCCCGCTCCTCGGTGGCCGACAGGTACCCCTCGCTCTGGTCGAGGGCCAGGGTGCAGCGCGTCTCGGGTCCTTCGAAGCGGCGGACGGTACGCAGTCCGAGATCGGCGAAGAGCCGCAGCACCTCGCGGTTCTCGCTGAGCGCGTCGGCCGTGAACATCGTGATGCCCTCGGTCCGGGCCGCTGAGACCAGGTGTTCGACCAGCAGCGTGCCGACACCCCGGTGGTGCAGTCCGTCGGCGACCGCGATCGAGATGTCGGCCACCGTCCCGGTGCCGGAGGTGTCGTACTCGGCGAGTCCGACGATCCGGCCCAGGGTCTCGGCCACGAGGGCCCGGTATCCGGGGTGCGGCGCCGCGCACGCGCGGTCCGCGGCCATCTCGCCCGCGCGTCGGCTGATCCCGAAGAAGCGCAGCCGCAGGTTCTCCGGGGACATCTCCTCGTAGAAACCGCGCAGTTGCTCGTGGTCGCCGGGCCGTGCCTGTCGGATGCACACCGTGGTGCCGTCCGCGAGCAGGGCGTGGACGGTGGGCCTGCCGAGCGCGTCGTGCGTCATCGCGGAACCCCTTCCAGATCTGTGGACACTCCGAGGGTCCGCCGGAACGGGCCGCGCTCCCATGGGCTGTCCGGGGGCGGACCGGGGGCCGGTCGGCCCCTGATACGGGCCCGGTCCGGACGTTCCGCGGCCGGGGCGGCACGGGAGCGGTGACCTGCCGGACGGCCTCCCCGCTGGGCCGGGTGGCCCATGGTCCGGGCCCTGCCGGCGGGCCCACCCTGGAGGTGGCAGTTCCGTACGCCTTACTGGAGGCACGCCATGAACGGTCCGGTAACCATGAGCCTGCCGCGCGCCCTCCCCGCCGAGTACCGGGAGCGGTTGATGGGGATGGCCCACGAGGTGTCGTATCCCCTGGGCACCCGTCTCTTCGAGGAGAACCAGCGCGCGGACCGGTTCTGGATCATCCGCAGCGGCACCGTCGACCTCGACATGCACGTGCCGGGTCGCCGGGCGGCCGTCATCGAGTCCCTGGGCCACAACGAACTCGTCGGCTGGTCCTGGCTGTTCGCCCCGCACACCTGGCATCTGGGCGCCGAAGCGACGACCCCGCTCAGGGCCTACGAGTTCGACGCCCAGGCCGTGCGGGCCGCGTGCCGGCAGGATCCGCAGTTCGGCATCGCCGTCGCCGAGTGGGTGGGCCAGGTCGTGGCGCACCGGCTGCGCGCGGCCCGTACCCGGCTGCTGGACCTGTACGGCCCCTACGGCAGCGGGAGCGGGCGATGACCACCGGATCCCCGCACGTCGTGAGCGATGTGATGACCCGGTCGGTCGCCACCGTCGACGGCGCGGCGTCCTTCAAGGACATCGTGCGGGCCATGCAGGAACGCAGGGTGAGCGCGCTGCCCGTGCTGGACGCGGCGGACCGGGTCATAGGCGTGGTCTCGGAGGCCGACCTGCTCCCCAAGGAGGAGTTCCGCGACAGCGACCCCGACCGGTACACGCAGTTGCGGAGGCTGTCCGACCTGCGCAGGGCCGGCTCGGTGACGGCGGACGAGCTGATGACCTCCCCCGCCCTCACCGTCCCGGCGGACGTCACACTCGCGCAGGCCGCGCGGGACATGGTGCGGGCCCGGGTGAAGCGGCTGCCCGTCGTCGACGACGACGGACGGCTGCTGGGCATCGTCAGCCGGGCCGACCTCCTGAAGGTGTTCCTGCGCGAGGACGAGGAGATCGCGGAGGAGGTCCGCCGGGAAGTGGTCGCCTACCTCTTCCCCGCACCGGACTCGCAGGTTCGGGTGGCGGTCGGTGACGGCATCGTCACGTTCGGCGGCCGGGTTCGCGACACCTCTCTGGTGCCCGCGGCGGCCCGCCTGGCGCGAGGCGTCGAAGGAGTGGTGGACGTACGGTTCGAACTCGACGGACAGGATCCGCCCATGGTCTGACGGGGCGGGCTCCGCAGGGTGCACCATGGCCGAAGAGGGGCCGGTCGGCCCTAGCGCGACCGGCCTCGGCAGGTGATGATCACGAGCACGGACGTCCGCAGCACGTCTCACACCCGGGGAACAAGGGGTCGTCATGACCGAGTCACGTACCTTCACGGCGCAGGACCCGATCCGCGTCTTCCTGCTGGACGACCACGAGGTCGTCCGGCGTGGTCTGTCCGACCTGCTGGACTCCGAGCCGGACATCAGCGTGGTCGGCGACGCGGGCAACGTGGAGCACGCTCTCGTACGGGCTCCCGCGGTACGGCCGCACGTGGCCGTGCTGGACGTGCGGCTGCCGGACGGCGACGGCATCTCCGTCTGCCGTGAACTGCGCAGCAACATGCCGGAGCTGGCCGTCCTGATGCTGACGTCGTTCGACGACGAGGAAGCGCTGCTGGACGCGATCATGGCCGGTGCGTCCGGCTATGTGCTCAAGCAGATCAAGGGCTCGGACCTGGTCTCGGCGGTGCGCACGGTCGCCTCGGGCCAGTCGATGCTCGACCCGGCGACCACGGCCCGCCTGATGCGTTCCCTGCGCACCGAGCCGGCCGCCGCGCCGGAGGTGGCACCCGAACTGGCGGGCCTGTCGCCGCGCGAGCGGGAGATCCTGGCGCTCATCGGGGACGGTCTGACCAACCGGGAGATCGGCAAGAAGCTGTACCTGTCGGAGAAGACGGTCAAGAACCACATCTCCCGGCTGCTGGCCAAGCTGGGCGTCCAGCGCCGGGTGCAGGCCGCGGTGATCGCCTCGCACCTGGAACAGCCCGAACAGGACGCGCCGCGCCCCCGGTGACCTTCGGCTCAAGGCGGGGAAGCCTCTCGCCCCGGCACCGTGCTTCTCGACCGCCGCCTCGGCGGACCCACACGATTCTCGTTGACTCCGGGGTCGTACGACGCGGTTCGGAGCGGGCCCACCGCTGCTGCCGCCTGCCGCCTTCCAGCTTCCGCCTTTCCGAACTCGCTTTGCCCACCGCCCTGTTGAACGCGTCGTCCGGGATCGAATCCAGCGCCCACGTCCGGCGTTGGGCCCTACCGGCCTGGGCAACGCGCCGAACGGTCCACGAAGGCAAGCCACTTGGCCCTCGAAAACGCCCGCACGGCGCGATCCACTGAAGGTGACGACTTCTCGGACTTCCCCAGGAACGACCAGAAAGGACAGGAAGGGAGGGGACCTCCATGGCCAAGTCCCTCACAGTGCGCCACATCACACCCGGTGCGACGGTGCCACCTCGGCGCTCGCGCGTGCCGGCGTCCGCCACCCGCACGGCAGCCGGACGCGAGGGCGCGCCGCTGTCCGCCGTCGACCACGTCGCCGACTTCTACGGCGCCTACACCGACGCACTGCGCGACCGGGGCCGCGGACAACTCGCCGAGGCCCTGCGGCACCACTACCTCACACCCGACCTGCGGCGCAGACTGATCAGCTGGGAAGCGGTCCACGCCAGGGACGGTGTACTGCGCTCCACCGATGTGCCGACCTCGTGGCGCGTGGACTACGACAACAGCGGCACGGGGCACTGCTGGAGCCGGGTCACCCTGGTCCGGGAGGACGGGGACGGACAGCCCCGCCGCACACACCTCGTGGTCCGGTCCGACCTGGCCACGCGCCGCATCTCCGATATCCGGACGGGGGTCGCCGGACCGGTACGCGGATCACGGGAGCGCCCCGCTCCTCCGTCCCGTACGTGACACCGCGGAGCACGACAGTCAATGGCCCCATGGTCCTGAGCCTTGCCCCCCACCGTCCCCCTGCTTCACTCAAGTGCACAGACGAGTATGGAAAGTGACACGGAGGCAGTTCCCCCCAACGCCCCGTGTCGGACGTCCCGGTGGGTCGGTGCACCGGGACGGTGTCCGCCAAGCGCGGGAGCAGGCGGATGCGTGCCCGCGCGGTGATACCGAACCGCGCGGGCATTTCCCGGGCGCGGCTTCGACCAAGTGCCGCACCCCTCGGCGTCCGCGCCTGCACTGTGCGCCCGGGTCCCCTCCGCCCCGGGAGTCCAAGCCCGGCAGAGGCAGTTCGGGGCCTGCAACCGCGCCGGCTTCCGTTCCAAGCTGGAGGGAGAGATTCCCGAGAGGGGGAAGTCATGGCGTCCGTCACCTTCGAAAAGGGCACCGGCCGCGGCGTGGCCCGGCGCAACCCGATCGACCGTTCCGTCCCAGAGGTCGGTGAGGAACTCGCCGCCAGCCGAGCGCTGAAGGACCTCGCCGTACGACTCCACGACGTCGCCCGCGACGACATCACCGAGTTGACGGGTCCCGCCGCACAGTGACGACGGGCCCTTCGATCGGCCAGGTCACTGGAAGGCCGCCCGCACCTCGCTCTCCGTCGTGGCGTGCGAGACGACGAGGATCTCGTCCGCGGCTTCCAGGACGAGGCCCGGTGCCGGTGTGACAGGTCCGCCGTCGCGTACGACCGCGGCGACGACCGTGCCCTCGGGAAGCGTTATCTCCGTGAGGGGTCTGCCGACCGCGCGGGAGTGGGCGGTGATGGTGGTCTCGATGACGTTCACACCCGCCTTGCCGAGGCGCAGCAGGGCCACGGTGTCGGCGGCTCCGGCCGCCTCCTCGATGAGCGAGATCAGGGGCATCGCCGCGGGTACGGCGGCGTCCACGCCCCAGGTCCGGTCGAACAGCCAGGCGTTCTCGGTGTCGTTGACCCGGGCGATCACGCGGTCCACGGCGAACTGGCGTTTCGCGAGGAGGCTGATGACGAGGTTGTCCTCGTCCTCGCCAGTGGTCGCGACGACGAGGTCCGCCGTGTACGCGCCGGCGCGTTCGAGGACCGAGGGTTCGCACGCGTCGCCGTTCTCCAGCCTGACGTGCGGCCGGTCACGGAGGGCGGCGACGCGCTCGTCGTCCTGGTCGATGACGGTGACCTGGTTGTCGCCGGCCGCCATCACCTGGGCGACCTGCCTGCCGAGCCGGCCCGCGCCGGCGACGATGACCTTCATGTACCGAGCTCCTTGTCGAGGAAGCCGCGCAGCCGGGAGAGTGCCTCGGCGGACACGGCGAAGGTGACGAGGTCGTCCGGCTCCGCCGGAGTGGTGTGCGTCGGCAGGAACGAGCGTCCACCGCGGGTGACCTCGACGAGCCGGATCTCGCCGTCGACCTCCAACTCGCCCAGTTGTCGGCCGGTGAGGTGCGCGGGCAGCTGCGAACGCAGCAGGAGCGTCTCGCCGTTGCCGAAGTCGAGTTCGGGGGTGAGGTGACGGTGCAGCAGCATCTGGTACAGCTGATGCACCGTCCAGCGGACACTGGCGATCGTCGGGATGCCGAGGTCGCGGTAGATGTCGGCGCGCCGCGGATCGTAGATGCGGGCCAGGACGACGGGTACCCGGTAGGTCTCCTTGGCCGTGCGGGCGCTGACGATGTTGGTGTTGTCGCCGGAGGTGACCGCGACGAACGCGTCCGCGTGCTCGATGCCCGCGGCCTCCAGCAGGGTCCGGCTGAAGCCGTTGCCGTGCAGGACCTGGCCGGGGAACCCGGCGGGCAGCAGGGCGCGAGTCTTCGGGTTGCGGTCGATGACGCGGACGTCGTGTCCCTCGTTGACCAGCCGGGTGGCGAGGTCGGAACCGACACGGCCGCAGCCGACGATGACGACCCTCATGGCTGTTTCCTCTCTGCTTGTCGCGGCGGGGTTCGGCGCGACCACGCCTTGCGGGCCTCCTCGGCGCACAGCAGCAGGAGTCCGAAGGCGGTGAGCACGGCCCAGTCGGTGGCCGAGATCGGCGCGGTGTGGAAGACGGCCTGTAGCGGTGGCGCGTAGCTGATGGCGGCCATCAACCCGATGCCGAAGCAACCGGCGGCCAGCAGCAGGGGGTTGGAGAACAGACCGACGCTGAAGACGCTCTCGTGGTCGGTGCGCACGGCCAGGGCGTTGAAGAACTGGCTGACGACGATGGCGGCCTGGGTGAGTGTGATGGCCTTGCGGTAGGCGGGCGTGCCGGCGGTGAAGTCGGCGAACGGGATGCCCGAGGCGTGCACCTGCCAGAAGAAGACCGTGCACACGCCGATGGACTGCACGGCCCCCAGGAAGAGGAAGCGTCGCACGAGTGCCGCGGAGAAGAGCCGTTCGCGGCGTCCGCGGGGCGGGCGCCTCATGGTGTCGGGCTCGGGCGGCTCGGCGCCGAGGGCGAGGGCGGGCAGGACGTCGGAGCCGAGGTCGATGGCGAGGATCTGCACGGCGGTCAGCGGGACCAGCGGGAAGCCGACGAAGGTGGCGGCCAGGATGGGCGTCAGCTCGGCGATGTTGTGGCTGAAGAGGTAGGCGAGGAACTTCCCGATGTTGCGGTAGACGGACCGGCCCAGTTCGACGGCCGCGGTGATGGAGGCGAACGAGTCGTCGAGCAGCACCATGACCGAGGCCTCCCGGGCCACGTCCGTGCCACCGGCACCCATGGAGACGCCGATGTCGGCGTGTTTGAGCGCGGGCGCGTCGTTGGCGCCGTCGCCGGTGACGGCCACCACCTCGCCCCGGGTCTGCAGCGCGGCGACGACCCGCATCTTGTGCTCGGGGCTGACCCGGCACAGGAGCAGTTCCCCCGGAGCCGCGAGCACGGCGTCGAGCGCTTCGTCGTCCATGTCGTTGAGCCGGGCGCCGGTCACCACGGTGGGTGCGGGGCCGGTGACGATGCCGACCCGGCGGGCGACCGCCTCGGCGGTGAGCGGGTGGTCGCCGGTGACCATCACGATCCGGATTCCCGCGCGCCGGCAGGCCGTCACCGCGTCGGAGACCTCGGGCCGGGGCGGGTCGAACATGCCGATCAGGCCCAGCAGTGTCAGACCGGACTCGGCCTCCTCGCTGTCGGCGGGTGTCACCGCCGCAGGACGGAACGCCACGGCCAGCACACGCAGCCCCTGCGCCGCCATCGTGTCGTTCGCCTCGACGACCGAGGCGCGCACCTCGTCGGTCAAAGGGACGGAGGCTCCGTCCAGCATGAACTCCCCGCAGTGGACGAGGAGTTCCTGCGGCGCGCCCTTCGCGCACACGATGTCGCCCCCGGACGTGCGATGGACGGTGCTCATCAGCTTGCGGACCGGATCGAAGGGGAACTCGGCGATCCGCGGTGCCGCGGCCCGCTGCGCCTCCGGGTCGAGCCCGGCCTTGCCCGCCACGACGAGGATCGCCCCCTCCGTGGTGTCGCCGAGGACCCGCCAGTCGGTCTGCCCGTCCGGGGCCAACAGCCGGGCGTCGGAGCAGAGGGCGCCGACGCGCAGCAGCTCCCGTACGGCGTCGGGGGCCTCGACGGCGCCGACGGGGGCGTAGCCGATGCCGGACACCTCGTGCCAGGTGCCGGCGCTCCACAGGCGGGTGACGGTCATCTCCGCCTGGGTCAGCGTGCCGGTCTTGTCGGTGCAGATCACCGTGGTGGAGCCCAGCGCCTCCACCGCGAGGAGGCGTTTGACGAGGGCCTGGCGGCGGGCCATGCGCCGTACTCCGATGGCGAGGGACACCGACAGCGTGGCGGGCAGCCCCTCGGGCACCAGCGCAACCATCACCCCGAGGGCGAAGACGAAGGTGGAGACCAGCGGCTGGCCGCTCTGCAGGCGGACGGCCAGCACGAGGAGGCCGATCGCGACGGCCAGCGCGGCCACCCTGCGGGCCATGGAGGCGACTTGGAGCTGCAGCGGGGTCTTCTGCTGGGGTGCTTCCTGGGTGAGCCGGTAGATCCGGCCGAACTCGGTGTCGGCGCCGATGGCGAACACGACCGCCTTCGCCGATCCGGAGACCACCGTGGTGCCCATGAACACACAGTTGCGGGAGTCGAGGAGGGTCGGGGCGGCCGTGGGCTCGTCCACGCGGCTCACGGCCGCGCTCTCGCCGGTCAGCGACGCGTTGTTCACCGTGAGTCCGTGCGCCTCGACGACCCGGCAGTCCGCGGGGACGGCGTCCCCGGCCTCCAGGACGACGAGATCGCCCGGGGTCAGCGCGGTCGTCGGCAACTCCAGTCGCTCCCCGTCCCTCAGCACTCGGCACGTGTGCGGCACCATCGCCTGAAGCGACTGGGCGGTGCGCTCCGCCGAGTACTCCTGGACGAAGCCGATCACCGCGTTGAGCACCACGACGCCCAGGATGGCGAACGCCAGTTGCAGGTTGCCGCTGTCGCGGGGGTCCTGGAGCCCGTAGGCCAGGAAGGTCAGTGCGGAGGCCACGACGAGGACGAGCGCGAAGAGGTCGGTGAACTGGGCGAGGAACCGTCGCCACAGGCTTCTGGGCCGAGGCCGCGGGAGTTCGTTGGCCCCGTGTCGCTGTCGGCGTCGCTCGGCCTCCGGTGCGGTGAGACCACGGCGTGAGGTGTCGAGTTGTGTCAGCACCTCGTCGGCCCGCTTGAGCGCGAGTGCCGGACCGGGCTCGCGCGGTGCGGGAACTCCGTCGGCCTGAGGCTCGGACACCAGACGTTCCACGACGCTGTCGTGATGCACGGGAAGCCCTCCGGTCGTCGGGACGATGTCGATCCAGCTTGGGCTTCCGGCCGCCCCGTCGGCATAGGTCGTCCGACCCCACGGTGAGGGCCGGACGGGTCCCGTACTCCGAGGCGGCGCCGGCCGTTCGCGCCGGCGCGGACCGTCAGACGATCTCCAGGACCTGTTCCACGGGCCGCCGTGGGCTGACGACGCCCGACGGTCCGTAGCCCAGACGCAGGATCATGTGCACGAAGCCCATGTCGGAGGCGGGGTCGCGGGCGAGTTCACGCAGGTCCGGTTGTTCGAGGGAGTGCGAGGTCAGGGAAGTGGCCAGCCCGTTGCGGACGGCAAGCAGCAGGACACGCTCCATCGCCTGTCCGGCCCGCAACCAGTCCGCGGGGCGGTCGTGGACGGTGCCCAGCAGCGCCAGGTTCGGGGTGGCCTCGAAGACGGCTGTGGGCCGACCGGGCACGGCGCGGCGCCCCGCGAAGTCGCGGACCGGTGCCCGGCCTCCCCGTCCGGCCGGCCCGAAAGCACGCGCCGGGACCCCGTCGACGGCCGTGCCGGTGTCCTCCGCACCGACACGCGTCCACCTGTGTACGTCCTCCGAGGAGACGGGATCGAGGCTGTCGCGTCCCTCGACGTCACGGATGTGGTCGAGCAGTGCCTCCACGTGCCATCCGTCGGGGAACACCAGCTGCGCGCCTTCTCGTGCGGCGGCGGCGCGCAGCGCGTCCCGTACGTCGGGCGGAACCGCTCTGTCCTCGAAGGGGTGGCGGCTGGTGTGCCGGCGGTCGATCGCCGGGTAGCAGCGGGCCAGTTCCCGGTCTGGTCGGTCGGTGTCGATGATGCGGACGGTGGCCAGCAGGAGCCGGTCCGCCGGTACCGGAAGCAGTTGGACGTCCGCGTGCCGGCCGGCGGCGGCCACGGCGACCCGCAGGTTGAACAGGGCCGCTCCGCAGCCCACGTGCAGACCTCGGTTGTCAGGGTCGGTGCGCGGCATCGCCCGGTCGAGGTCGGCGCGCAGTTCCAGGGTGCGTGTGCGGGTGAGACAACGGAACCGCCAGGGCTGCGCGTTGTGCAGCGAAGGGGCGGCGGTGGCCGCGGTGACCAGCGCCGTGACCGTGCGGGTGTCGAGTGGTCGCGCCGCCATGGGGCGCACCTCCCCTCGGAGGGCGGGCAGACCGCCCTTGGTCTGTGTCGGATCAGCGACTGCTCCGGGGCCGGGGTGTCACGCCGTCCGCGAGCGTGGGCCGGGACGGCGTCGAGCGAATCGGGGTACCTCTCGGTCGCCGGGCCTTCTCCTCAGGGCAAACCTCACCCCGCCGCCCGACGTACGGCAGGGGCCGTCAGGCCCGCTTCCCGATCCGTCCGGCCCCATTTCTGGAGGGCCGATCCAGGATGCGGACCTCATCGGGGCGGGCGGAGTGCGTCGCCCCGCTTCGGGACCTTCGGCCCCCTCGGGCAGTACGGCGGACGGCGGACGGGACGGCTGAGCAACCGTGTGGCACCGGGCCGGCCGGACGAGGGGCCATTCGGGCCGCTGACCTGCCCGTACGACCCCTGGAACAGGTCACGGCCGACGCGGAAGCTGGAAGTGAGGGACGGAGGTCGTGCGTCATGACCGGAGTCCGGCGGTCGCCCGGGCGGCGAGCCCGGGCAGACCCGTCGGACCGGGTCGGCTCATCGGTATCGGGTCCGCCCGCGGGCGGAAGACAGAAGGAAGGCAGCGATGTTCCCCTTCTTCCTCGTGGGCGCGGCCGTCGTGGGCGCCTGCATGGTGTTCGGCTACAGCCAGTTCGTCGTCGGCTTCGCGCTGATGGCCGTCGGCATCCTCGGTCTGATCATGTTCCTGTCCACGGCGGGCGCCGTCCGGCGCCCCGGCGAGCGCGGGACGGTCATCGAGGAGCGCCACTACATGGGGACGGGCGCTCAGGACGACTCCCGGCACCATCGGTGAACTCCGCAAGGGGCCGTTGGGCAGAAGTCCGTCACCGTCCGGCCCGAGCCCCGGCCCCTCGGGCCGGGGCACCATGGGCGCAGAGGCAGACCGGGGAGGCAGCCATGACCGCAGACACCGGCGGCACCGGCATCGTGGTGGGCGTCGACGGGTCCGAGGGGTCCCTGTCGGCGCTGCGTTGGGCCGAGGACCAGGCGCGCGCCCTGGGCACCGAGGTCGTCGCCGTACACGCCTGGCAACCCGCCGCCGCACCGGCGCCCTATGCTCCGGTCGCCGGTCGGCCGACAGTGGCCGAACAGCGGGAGCGGGCCGCCGAGCTGCTCGCCTCGGCCGTGCGCAGCGCCTTGGGCGAGCGGGTCGGCCCCACAGTGCGTGCAGTCCTCGTCGAGGGTCCACCGGCCCGGGTGCTGCTCGGGCGGGCGCGCGAAGCCACGCTGCTGGCGCTCGGACGGCGGGCCCACGGTCAGTGGGAGTTGCCCGCGTTGGGCACGGTCGGCCGCGAGTGTCTGCGCTACGCGCGGGTGCCGGTGGTGACGGTGCCCCCTTCGGAGGACGAGGTCGACCGACCGCTCATGGCAGTGGAGACGTCCGTCACGCCGAGCCGAGTGGCGTAGGCCGGACGGGGATGCGGGTCGCCCGACAGCCCGCGCACCGCGGGACGGTCACCCGTCAGCGGACCAGTACCCGTTCCCCGGACCGCGGCACCACGGCGGTCCAGCCAAGCGTGCGGTCGATGCGCTCGCGCAGTGCCTCGGCCGCCTCGGGCTCACCGTGCACGACGTACGTGGCGTGCGGTGCGGGCGCGTCGCGCAGCCAGTCGACGATCTGCGCGGCGTCGGCGTGCGCGGAGAAGTGCGGTACATCGGCGACCTGGGCCCGCACGGGAACGTACTCGCCGAACATCTTGAGCGCCGTCGCGCCGTCCACCAGGTCGCGGGCCCTCGTCCCCCGCGCGGCGAAGCCCACCACGACGACCGCGTTGCGGGGGTCGGGCAGCAGCCGCCGCAGATGGTGCAGGACCCGTCCTCCGGCGGCCATGCCGGACGCCGAGACGATGACGGCCGGTCCGCCCCTGCGGCCGAGTTCCACGGACTCCTGGAGCGACCGTACGGCGTGGAACGGCTCGGGGCTCAGCGCGGCCGTACCGGCGGCGCCGAGGTTCGGCCGCAGCTCCGGATCGCCGGTGTGGAGGGCGTCCCGGTAGACGTCGAGAGCGGCCAGCGCCATCGGGCTGTCGACGTACACCGGTACGGCGGCCGGAAGGCGTCCGGTCCGGCGCAGTTCCGCCAGTTCGTGCAGGACGACCTCGGTGCGGTCGAGGGCGAAGGCCGGGATGACGACGGTGCCGCCGCGGGCCAGTGTCCGGGCGATCACGTCGGCGAAGTGGGCCCGGCCCTCCTGTTCCTCGTGCCGCCGGTTGCCGTAGGTCGACTCCACGAGCAGCACGTCCGCCCCGGAGAAGGGCTCGGCGGGGCGCAGCAGCGGATGGCCGGGGCGGCCCAGATCCCCGCTGACGGCCAGGGTGTGGCCGTCCTCCAGGGTGAGCCGGGCCCAGGCGGAGCCCAGAATGTGGCCCGCCGGGTGAAAGGTCAGCCTCGTGCCGGTGGCGATCTCGACGTGGGTGTGCGGCGGCACGGTCTCCACGAGTTTCAGTGTGCGGTCGACGTCGGAGTCGTCGTACAGAGGCTGCGCGACGCGGTGTTTGGACCAGCCGTGCCTGTTGGCGTGCTGCGCCGTCTCCAGTTGGAGCCTGGCGCTGTCGCGCAGCACGATCTCCATCAGCCGTGCCGTGTACTCGGTCGCCAGGATGCGGCCGTGGAAACCGTGGCGCACCAGACGGGGCAGGTAACCGCAGTGGTCGAGGTGTGCGTGGGTGATCACGACGGCCTCGATGTCGGCGGCGTCGCAGGGCAGCTCGCGCCAGTTGCGGCGACGCAGGTCGGCCATGCCTTGGAAGAGTCCGCAGTCGACGAGGACGCGGGCGTGGTCGCTCTCGACCAGGAACTTGCTCCCGGTCACCGTTCCGACGGCGCCCAGGAAGGTCAGCAGTGCCGGTCGGCTTCGCGGTTCCGGCCGGTCGTCGGGGTTGGCGGGCACGGTGGTCATGGCTCGGTCTCCTTCGCACGTGGGGCCGGTCGCCCCTGGTCGCCCGGGACGAATGCGCGGTGCCGGTGGGGGCCTCACGTCCTGCTCGTCCCGCGTATGCCGTTCGTCGCCGGGAAACGTGTGCGCGACCGGGGCCTCCCCGGTCGCGCACACACCGTGCGTCGTGGCGAGCCCCTGCGCTCAGCCGGTCCGCACGGGGATGGTCCTGGTGCTCGCGGTCTTCTCCGGCACCGGGACCGTGATGGTCAGGACACCGTCCTTGTACTCGGCGGTCGCGTCGTCGCCCTTGGCGCCGGCCGGCAGCCGCACGGAGCGGGTGAAGGTGCCGTAGCGGAACTCGGTGTGGTGCTTCTCCTTGGTCTCCTCGGTGCGCTCGGCCCGCAGGATCAGGAGGCCTTCGGCGACGGTGATCTCGACGTCCTTGGCCGGGTCGATGCCGGGCAGTTCGGCGCGCAGCAGGTAGGTGTCCTCAGTCAACTTCTCCTCGATACGGATGCCGTGCGTCCCGGGGACCGCGTGGGCCGTCGGGATTCCGGACTCGACCCAGCCGAACAGGTCGGGGAAGGCCGGCCAGCCGGGCAACCGCTCGATCATGCTGCTCATGTCACCCTCCTTCTCGTTGCTTCCTGATTCCAGGGTCGTCCGCCGTGGCAGGTGTCCGCGTGGGCCGATCGGTACCGAGCCGGACCCCGTAGGTCCCTGTCAGCCGTTCATCCGTTTCCTCCACTGCGGACCGATCCGCTCCCACTCCGTGGCCCACTCGGCCAGCCGCCGTCGCTCCAGGCGAACGCACACCAGCCGGCCGCAGACGAGCACGACGGACCAGGCGGCCAGCCCGGTCGACGCGCCCAGGCAGTCGCTCTGGAAGCGGGCCTCCGCGGCGGAGGGCGGCGTGCCCACCAAGCCGCCGTCCGCATCGGTCCACACCGTCACCCGGTCGCCCACCACACTCGCGGGTGCGACCTGGGCGCTGCCCGTCCGCGTCGTTCCGTCGGCGGCGGTCCAGCGAACCGTCGCCCACACCGTGTGGTCGCTGTGGAACCTCGCCACGACGGTGGGCCGCGGCGCGTTCTCAGTGAGTACGGCCCGCACCGGGACCAGTTCCGCACGACGGGCCTCAAGGCTCCGCTCGACGTGTGCCGCGGTCATCGACCCCGCGAGCAGTCCCGCGGCGAGAGCGAGGAACCACGCTCCGAGAACGATCCGGGCCTCCACCCGGTCGCCCGGGCGCCGCAGCTGGTTGCGGCGCCACCGCCAGAACAGCGCCTTTCCCGTACGCGTACGTCGTGTCGTCACCATCGGTCTGCGCTCCTCTGCGCTGCGGCACACGGTTGTGGTCGGCAGCCGGAAACGTCTCATCCCGTGTGCCCACGGCGGAGGGGCCGACAGGCTCCGATCAGCGGGCCTTCCGGCTCCCACGCGGGGCCGAGCGGGTCTCCCCCTCCCGGTGGGCACTTCTGCCTCGACCCGCCCATACGGTGCGCCACCGGCGGGCAGGTTCAGACGGTTGTGAGCACTAAGCGACATTCAGGCGCGAAGACGCCGCGAACGGGTGTGAGATGTCCGAATCGTCGTCGGGGGTGGAGGTGAGGCGCAGGTGGCCGACCAGGTGGGGACGCAGCACGCGCCGGCAGCGGGCGGGCCGGAACGGTGCCGGTGCGGCGGCACGGTGGCCGGCTCGGGCGAGCCGGGGCGGGCCGAGGAAAGGTTCCGGGGGCTGCTGGAGGCCGCGCCGGACGCCATGGTCATCGTCGACGACACCGGCACCATCCGGCTCGTCAACGCCCAGACCGAGGCCCTCTTCGGCTACCGGCGCGAGGACCTGCTCGGGCGTCCGGTGGAGTTGCTGATGCCGCACCGCTTCCGCCCCCAGCACACCGTGCACCGGGACGGATACGCGGCGAACCGCCAGGTCCGGCCCATGGGGGCGGGTTTCGACCTGCACGGGCTGCGCAAGGACGGCACCGAGTTCCCCGTCGAGATCAGCCTCAGCCCGCTGGAGACGGCGGACGGTCTGCTGGTCTCCGCCGCCGTGCGGGACGTCAGCGACCGCAAGGCCGCCGAGGCCCGCATCAACGAGCTCGCCGCGCTGGTCGAGTCGTCGCAGGACGCGATCCTCGCCAAGACCCTCGACGGGTACATCACCTACTGGAACGCCGCCGCACAGGACCTGTACGGCTACACCGCCGAGGAGGCCATCGGCCGCCACGTCTCGCTGCTCGCCCCGCCCGAACTCGACGACGAGATCAGCGCGTTGCTCGAACGGCTGCGGCACGGCGAGAAGGTCGAGCACTTCGAGACGCTGCGGGTCACCAGTACCGGGGCCCTGCTGGACGTCGACGTCACCCTGTGGCCTACCCGCGACACCCGCGGCACGGTGGTCGGCGCGTGCGCGATCGTGCGGGACATCAGCGACCGCAAACGGGCGGAGGCCGAACTCACCGTCCTGTACGAGCAGCAACGGCACATCGCCCTCACCCTCCAGCGCTCCCTGATGGGCACCCCGCCCGCACTGCCCGGACTGGCCACGGCGAGCCGGTACCGGCCGGCCACTCAGGGGGCCGGTGTGGGCGGCGACTGGTTCGACCTGATCCCGCTGGGCGCCGACCGGGTGGGCGTGCTGATCGGTGACGTGATGGGCCGAGGCCTCGAAGCCGCCGCCGTGATGGGGCAGTTGCGCTCCGCGGCGCACGCGCTGGCCAAGACCGGCATGCAGCCCCGGCAGTTGATGCAGGCCCTCGACACCTGCGTGGCCGACCTGGACGTGCCGGACCAGCTCGTCACCTGCTGCTACCTGGTCATCGCGCCCGACAGCGGCACCGTGACGGTGTGCTCGGCCGGGCACCTGCCGATCCTGGTGGCGGGCCCGGACGGGGCGGTCACCAGCCTCTCCTCCCCCGTCAACGCCCCGCTCGGCGTGGGCGGCATCCTGTACGAGCAGTCCTGTACGGCTATACCCCCGGGCGCGACCCTCGTGCTCTACACCGACGGGCTGATCGAGACGCCGGGCAGCGACATCGAGGAGCGGGTGGGCGAACTCTCCGTCGTCCTGGACGAGTTCCTCTCCGACACCCCGTGTCTGGAGGCCACGGCCGACCATGTCCTGGCCAGCCTCCTGCCCGACCCGGACAGCCACAACGACGACGTCACGCTCCTGCTGGCCCAGCTGCCGGCCGCGCCGCTGGCGGCCCTCGGCCTCGATCTGGCGGCCGACCCGGCCTCCGTTCCGGAGGGACGCGCGTTCCTGCACAAGGCGCTCACCTCGTGGAACTGCACCGACAGCACCGACGAGGCCCTGCTCCTGCTGTCGGAGACCCTGACCAACGCGGTACAGCACGCGCAGGGGCCCATCGGCCTCCATCTGCACCGCACGGCGACCGATCTCACGGTGGAGGTCAGCGACCACAGCCCGCAACTGCCCCAGCCGCGCCTGGCGGGAGAGGACGAGGAGTCCGGACGGGGTCTGATCCTGGTGCGGGCCCTCGCCGACACCTGGGGCGTACGGCCCACCGACGAGGGCAAGACCACGTGGTTCACCCTCCGGCTGTGACATCGCGCCGTCGGACACTCGACCGTCCCGGACGGCAGGCTGTGGGACCGGCGTCGGGCTGAGAGGCCCGTTCGGCCCGGGGAGGGGCCACGTGGCCCCTCCCCGGGCCTCCGGCCGAGCACGGAAGCTGAAAGTGACGAGCCCGTGTCGGAGCGGACCAGGCGGGCGTCGGACCGGGGAGGTGTCGTTCATGCTGCGCCCCGTTGTCGTAGGACTGGACGGTTCACGCGAGAGCCTCGCCGCCGCGGAGTGGGCGGCCCGGGAGGCGTTGCGGCGCGGGCTGCCGCTGCGGCTGGTGCACGCGTACGAGGGGCTGGCTCCCGGCGCGTGCGACCTGCCGGAGCTGGAGGCGCCCCGCTTCTGGGCGCAACGCATCCTGCGCGACGCGATGGACCGGGTCAACGAGCGGTATCCACAGGTCTGCCTGAGCGCCGACCAGATCGCGCGGCCCGCCGCGGAGGCGCTGGTACAGGCCGGTGCCCAGGGCGAACTGCTGGTGCTCGGCAGCCGTGCGTTCAGCGGTTTCGGCGGTTTCATGGCCGGGTCCGTGGCACTGGCGGCGGTGGCCCGTGCGACGGGGCCCGTGGTGCTGGTGCGCGCCGACTGGAGGCCCGAGGACGAGCACGTCCCGGACGCGGGCGGCCGGCCGTCGGTCCGCGAGCGGTACCGCGACATCGCCGTGGGCGTGGACATCGCCCACCCGGACGATCGGGTGCTGGAATTCGCCTTCTCCTCCGCAGCGTCGCGCAACGCTCCGCTGCGGGTCGTGCACACGTGGCAGCCGCAGTACGCGCTCGCCGCGCCGCCTCCCAGGGCGGGTGACACGGCCCGGCGGACGGCCGGGCAGGCTCTGACCGTGCTGCTGGACCCGTGGCGGGAGAAGTTCCCGGCGGTCGGGGTGCGCGAGGTGGTGGAGAACGGACGTCCCGCGCAGCGCGTGGTGGACTCGACGAAGGACGCCGGACTGCTGGTCGTCGGCCGGAAGACCCGTGCGGCCAGGCTCGGCGCGCACACCGGACCGGTCGCGCACGCGGTGATGCACCACGCCCGCTGCCCTGTGGTGATCATCCCGCACGGATGACCGGCCCGGCCCGGTCGGCCGCCGAGGGGGACGTTCGGCCCCTGCGGCGGTCTGCCGCCACGGAGGTAGGACTGGAGGACACCGGACTCCCGAAGGAGGGTGCCGTGTTCCAGGTACGCATCCACGGCAGGGGCGGCCAGGGTGCCGTCACCGCGGCGGAGCTGTTGTCGGTGGCGGCGTTCTTGGAGGGCCGTCACGCGCAGGCCTTCCCGAGTTTCGGCTCGGAGCGCACGGGTGCGCCGGTGATGGCGTTCTGCCGCATCGACGACCGCCCCATCCGGGTACGGGAGCCCGTCATGCGGCCCGACGCCCTGGTCGTCCAGGACGCCACGCTGCTGCACCAGGTCAACGTCTTCGACGGGCTGCGGCCCGACGGCTCCGTACTGATCAACTCGCCAGGGAGGATCGAGGAGTTGGGGCTCGCCGACCTCGCCGCGAGCGTGCCGCACGCCGTCGCGCTCACCGTGCCCGCCACCGTCCTCGCCCTACGTCACTTCGGTCGGCCGGTCCCCAACGCGGTCCTGCTGGGCGGTCTCGCGGCCCTGACCGGATGTGTACGTCTCGATTCGCTGACGGCGGCGATCGAGGAGCGCTTCCCCGGAGAACTCGGCACCGCCAACGCGGCAGCCGCCCGGGAGGCGTTCGCCCATGTCGCCGCGGAACGTGAGGAGTACGTCCGTGCTGAAGCAGACTGAGGGCTCGCGGGCGGTCGCCGAGACGGTGGCGTACTGCCGTCCCGAGGTGATCGCCGCCTACCCCATCTCGCCGCAGACCCACATCGTGGAGGAGCTGAGCCGGCTGGTGAAGTCGGGCGCGCTCAGGCCGTGCGAGTACGTCAACGTCGAGTCGGAGTTCGCCGCGATGTCGATGTGCATCGGGGCCTCGGCGGCCGGCGCCCGCGCCTACACGGCGACCGCGAGTCAGGGCCTGCTGTACATGGTGGAGGCGCTGTACAACGCTTCCGGGCTCGGACTGCCGATCGTGATGACGGTCGCCAACCGGGCCATCGGCGCGCCCATCAACATCTGGAACGACCACAGCGACAGCATGTCCCAGCGCGATTCGGGCTGGATCCAGTTGTACGCACGCGACAACCAGGAGGCCGCCGACCTGCACCCGCAGGCCTTCCGGCTGGCCGAGGAGCTGTCGCTGCCGGTGATGGTGTGCATGGACGGCTTCGTCCTCACGCACGCCTGGGAGCGGATCGAGGTGCCGGAGCGGACCCAGGTCGACGCGTTCCTGCCCGCCTATGAGCCCCGTCAGGTCCTCGACCCGGCCGATCCGGTGTCCATCGGCGCGATGGTCGGCCCGGAGGCCTTCACCGAGGTGCGGTATCTGGCGCACGCCAAGCAGATGCAGGCGCTGGAGGCGATCCCGCGGGTCGCCGGGGAGTTCCGGGAGGTCTTCGGACGCTCCTCCGGCGGGCTGGTCCATCCGTACGCGTGCGAGGACGCCGAGACGATCGTCGTCGCGCTGGGATCCGTGTTCGGTACGGTGTGCGACGTCGTCGACGAGATGCGTGAGCGCGGAGTGCGGATCGGTGCGTTGGCGATCACCTCGTTCCGCCCGTTCCCGCTGGAAGCGGTACGGACGGCCCTGCGCGGCGCCCGCCAAGTCGTCGTGCTGGAGCGGGCGTTGGCGGTCGGCATCGGCGGGATCGTCTCCTCGAACGTACGAACCGCCCTGTCCGGCGTCCAGCTCGACGGGCACACCGTGATCGCCGGGCTGGGAGGACGGCCGATCACCAAGGAGTCCCTGCACCGGCTGTTCGACGACGCGGTCGCCGGGCGGCTGGAGCAGTTGACCTTCCTGGACCTCAACACCGAGCTGGTGGAGCGGGAGTTGGCGCGGATGGCGAGGACCAGGCGGTCCGGTCCGTCCGCGGAGAACATCCTGCGCGATGTGGGGAGCAACCGATGAGCGCCGCACCGCAGGTCAGGTTCTACCAGGTGGGCAGCTACGCGGCGGGCAACCGGCTGCTGGGCGCGGACGCCCAGTCCGACCAGGCCGATCCCGGGCGTTCCAACACGATCACCTGCGGGCATCGCGCCTGCCAGGGCTGCGGCGAGGCGCTCGGCGCCCGGTACGCCCTGGACGCGGCCCAGCGGGCGGCCGGCGGCAAGGTCGTCGCGGTCAACGCGACCGGCTGCCTGGAGGTCTTCTCCACGCCCTATCCCGAGACGTCGTGGCAACTGCCGTGGCTGCACTCCCTGTTCGGCAACGCACCGGCGGTCGCCGCGGGTGTCGCCGCCGCGCTGCGGGCCAAGGGCCGCACGGACGTCCGGGTGGTCGGCCAGGGCGGTGACGGCGGCACCGTCGACATCGGGCTGGGCTGCCTGTCCGGCATGTTCGAGCGGAACGACGACGTGCTGTACATCTGCTACGACAACGAGGCCTACATGAACACGGGCGTACAGCGCTCCGGGGCCACTCCCCCGACCGCGCGCACGGCCACCACCCAGGCGGTCGGCGAGGAGCCCGGCGCGCCCTTCGGGCAGGGCAAGAACCTGCCGCTGATCGCGATGGCCCACGAGATCCCGTACGTCGCCACGGCCACGGTCGCGGGACTGCGCGACCTGGAGGCCAAGGTGCACCGCGCGATGGAGTTGCGCGGCGCCCGCTATCTGCACGTCCTCGTGCCCTGTCCGCTGGGCTGGGGCACCGCGTCCCACGACACGGTGCGCATCGCGCGGCTGGCCGAACAGACCGGGCTGTTCCCGGTGTTCGAGGCCAGGGACGGCGAGGTCACCGATGTCACACCGATCCGGCGCCGCTTGCCGGTCGAGGAGTACCTGCGTCCCCAGAAACGGTACGCGCACCTCTTCGAACCGGAGCCGCGCACCGATGTCATCGCCCACCTCCAGCGGACCGCCGACCGCAACATCGCCCGGTTCGGACTGCTGGCGCACGAGGAGGCCTCGTCGTGAAGGAGAAGCCGTTCGCGATCACTCTGGACGTCGGCTCCAGCCTGTCAAACCGCACGGGCGCCTGGCGCACCGAACGCCCCGAGTACGTCGACCGGATGCCACCGTGCAACCAGGCGTGCCCGGCCGGCGAGAACATCCAGCAATGGCTGTTCCACGCGGAGAGCGGCGACTACGAGTCGGCGTGGCGGCAGTTGATGCGCGACAACCCCCTGCCCGCCGTGATGGGCCGGGTCTGCTACCACCCCTGCGAGACCGCCTGCAACCGCGTCCAGGTCGACAACGCGGTCGGCATCAACTCGATCGAGCGGTTCCTCGGCGACGAGGCGATCAGGCGGGGCTGGAGCGTCGAGACTCCGTCGGTGTCGAGCGGCCGGCGGGTCCTGGTGATCGGCTCCGGCCCGGCCGGCCTGTCGGCCGCCTACCACCTCCGGCTCCTGGGCCACGAGGTGACGATCCGCGAGGCCCAGGACAAGCCCGGCGGGATGATGCGCTACGGCATCCCGCGCTACCGTCTGCCGCGCGAGGTACTGGACGCGGAGACCGACCGGATCCTCGCGCTCGGCGTCGCACTGGAACTCGGCACGAAGGTCGACGACGTGCTCGCCGCGCAGCGGGACGGCGCCTTCGACGCCGTGTTCCTCGCCGTCGGTGCGGGCATCGGCAAACGCGCCTACATCCCGGCCGGAGACAGCGCCCGCATCCTGGACGCGGTGGCCCTGCTGGGCAGCACGGAGAAGGGCGGCCCGCCGCTGCTGGGCCGCAGGGTCGCCGTCTACGGCGGCGGGAACACCGCCATGGACGCCGCCCGCACCGCGCGCCGACTGGGCGCCACGGACGCCGTGGTGGTCTACCGGCGCACCCGGGACCGTATGCCCGCGCACGACGTCGAGGTCGAGGAGGCGCTGGAGGAGGGCGTGCGCGTCAAGTGGCTCTCCACCATCAAGCACGCCGACGAGGGCCGCCTGACCATCGAGCGGATGGAGCTGGACGAGACCGGATTCCCGCGTCCCACCGGTGAGTTCGAGGAGCTGGCGGCGGACAGCGTGGTGCTGGCACTGGGCCAGGATTCGGATCTGTCCCTGCTGCGGGACGTGCCGGAGCTCGCCGTGGACCACGGCACAGTGCGGGTGGCCGACGGATTGATGACGGGCCGTCCGGGCATCTTCGCCGGCGGGGACATGGTGCCCGCCGAACGCACGGTGACCGTGGCCGTGGGGCACGGCAAGAAGGCCGCGCGGCACATCGACGCGTATCTGCGCGGCACGGCGTTCGAGCCGGGCGAGAAGCACGCTCCCGCCACCTTCGAACGGCTCAACACCTGGTACTACTCCGACGCGCCCGCCACGGTCCGGCCACGGCTCGAACTCGCCCGCCGTGTCTCGACGTTCGACGAGGTCGTGGAGGGGCTCGACGAGTCCACCGCACTGTTCGAGGCCCGGCGCTGCATGTCCTGCGGCAACTGCTTCGAGTGCGACAACTGCTACAGCGTCTGCCCGGACAACGCGATCACCAAGCTGGGGCCGGGCAAGGGGTTCGCCATCGACCTGGACTACTGCAAAGGGTGCGGTCTGTGTGCCGCCGAGTGCCCCAGCGGGGCGATCGAGATGGTGCCGGAGGAGTGATCGGCTCGCTCCCCCGGTGACGAGGGAGAAAGGCGCCGCCGGCCGCCTGGATGCGCCGCCAGGATGTCCCCCTCTCGGCCGGTCAGCCCAAGGCAGCGCGTCCGGCTCCCCTCCTTCTGCTGGTCCTTGCGCAGCCGCGCCATGAGCCGCGTGGTGGCGCGCGGCCCGAACTCCGTTCCTGTGACGGTCAGACACGGATCGGCAAGGTCAGCGCACACCACGTCGAACAGCCCTGGACGGCCCGGACCGGAATCCGGGTGGGGACCGGTCGGCCACCCAGGCCCGGGAACCGGTCCGCCGCCGGGCAACCGTCGAGACACCACAGGTCAAGAGACTGCGGGTGGTACGGCCGTGACGTGAAAGGGCGCCGCCGCTGCGGGAGTTGCTCCCTCAGCGGCGGCGCCCCTGATGCGATGTGCTCCGAGCGGTCAGAGCAGCCAGCGGTTGCGGCTGACGAAGGGCAGTCGCGCCCACACCTTGCCCAGGCCCCAGGTGGCGCCGGCGCCCGCCGCGGCCAGCGCGATCAGCACGACGGCGTAGACGAGGTGGTAGTCGGCGAACGGGTTGGTCGACATGCTCGACGTGCCGTCCGACAGGTGCTTGGCCGGAGGCCATTCCGCGATCCACATCAGCGCCATCATCGCGGTGCCCGCCACCGCGGCGAACCGCAGCGCGACGCCCGCGACCAGCGCCAGACCGATGCCCAGCAGACCGAGCATGAACAGCCAGTCCGCCCAGCCGGCCCCGGCCCAGGAGTGGAACGTGGACTCCATCGGACCGGCGGCCACCGAGCTGAGGAATCCCTTGGTCGGCGAGCCACCGTCGATCCAGCCCTTGCCGGACGGGGTGGCGTAGCCGAAGCCGAAGGTCTTGTCGAGGAACGCCCACAGGAAGACGAACCCCGTCACCAGACGGAGCCCGGCGAGGACATGCGCACCGGTCACCGTCGCCGTCGCGGTGTCCGTGGCCTGCGGAGCCGTTGCCGCCCTGTGCCGGGACGGAAGGTGGAACCCCGTATGACGTTGCGGGTGGTCGTGCACTGCCATGATCCTCATCCCCTCCGAGGAGTGTCACGCGAGGGCCGTCGCGGCCCTCGTCGCGTCTTCAATGTCCCGCCTGTGCGATGGCCGTCCGAGGGGCCGCAAGGGCACCGCCCACGGTCCGAACGTCCCCTTCGGCAGCGCCACTTGGCGGCCGGCCACGCGGATCACCGGGTCGTGGGCACCAACACGACCGGGCAGTGCGACCGGTGCAGCAGTGTGTGGGCGACCGGGCCGAGCCGCAGGCCGACGTGTCCGTTGCGGCGGTGGGCGTCGATCACCACGACCGCCGCCTGGCGTGTCGCCTCCAGCAGGGCGCGGGAGGGCCCGGTGCGCACCGTGCGGGCGTCCACGCCCACGGTGGGGTGGTGCTCCCGCAGCCGGGCGAGGCTGAAGCGCGGCACGGCCTCTTCGGCCCGGTCCCGCTGTGCCATGCGCTGTTGACCGGGACTCGTGGCGGAGATCAGGGAGGGCAGTTCAGGGGTGACGTGCCGCTGGGTCTGTGCGTGCAGGACACGCAGCCACGCTCCACGACGCTCCGCCTCGGCGAACGCGTAGACGGCCGCGTCGACGTCGGTGTCGCTCTCCAGACCGAGCAGGACCGCCGGTCCCCCGGCCCACGGAACGGTACCCGAGTCGCACCTGTGGTCCTCGCGTACGACCATCAGCGGCCCGTGCGCATGGGCCGCCAGCCGCAGGCTCACCGATCCGAGCAGCGTGCCGACGACCCCGCCGAACCCGCGCGTGCCCACGACGGTGAGGGCCGCGCACTTGCTCTCCTCGGTCAGCACCCGCACCGCGGGGCCTTCCACGGCTTTGGTCATGACCCGCAGGTCGGGGTGGCGTTCGTGGACGCGGGTGACGGCCGACGCCAGGATCGGTCCGGCCTCGTCGCAGTCGGACACCGCATAGACGACGCGCAGTTCGCTGTGGCGCCGGGCGGCCTCGTCTGCGGCCCGGTCCAGGGCCCGTACGGAAAGCAGTGAACCGTCCACGCCGACGGCCACGTGATGGAGTGTCATGGTCCCGTTCCCTTCTCTGCCGCGCTCTGTCGAGCGACATCCCGCTGTGGCTCCGTGCAAGATGCTCGTTCCGCGCGGGCGCCGGGGGCAGGGACCGTCAGAACCCGGCCGGGCGCCGTACGGCCCCTTTCGGCAGGGCCGTACGGGACCCGCTGTGGGCCGGGCGCCTGTGCCCGGCAGAACTCATCGCCGGCCCGAACGGACGACGGCGACCGGGCACGCCATGTCCCGGAGTACCGCCGGGTCGAGGGGACCGGACGCGCCACCTCGGCCGCGCGAGCCGGCCACGACGAGCTGAGCGTCGGCACTCAGCCTGATCAACGACCGCTGGATCCGGCCCTTCACGACCTGTCGGCGCACTGCCACCTCGGGGTGGCGTTCCCGCAGCCGGATCAGGAGCGAGGCCGGCAGCGAGTGCGAACGCCGCTGCCAGATCCTGCGTGTGTCGAGCAGCAGCAGCGGCACCCCGCGTGCCTCGGCCTCGGCGAACGCGAACTCGGCCGCTTGCCGGGCGGCGGTGGATTCGCCGCCGACCAGTACGACCGGTCCCGCGGGTTCTTTCCTGCCGCAGACCACCAGCACCGGTCGAGGACCGCGCGCGAGCAGCTGCCCGGCGACGGAACGGTGAGGATGTCCGCCGGTCCCCATCGGCTGATGACCGACAACAGTCAGTCCGGCGTCCCACGACTCGGACTCAAGTACCTGCGCGGGCTCGCCCATGAGGACCTCGCACCTGACATCGACCCTGGGCGCGGCCCGGCGGGCCCGTCGTTCGGCCTCGGCCAACGCTCCGTTGGAGCCGGTGTGGTCTCGCTCCGGCCTCAGACCCCAGGCCCCCGCGCCGTCCTTCGGCGGTCCGGCGGGCCAGTCGACGGCGTGGACGAGTTGCAGTTCCACACCCTGGCGTTCGGCGGTCCGTGCCGCGGTCTCCACCGCGACCAGACTCGACGGTGAACCGTCCACTCCCACGACGACCGGACCGCGCATGACGGCCCCTCCCCTCTGCACAGACTCTGTCCGGGACAGGGACCGCACGCCGTCAGGGCCGTCGGCCACGTCCCGCTTCCGCTGCCAGACTCCTGCGCCCGGCGGGGTCCACACAGGGGCCGTATGGGAGTCGGCGCGGGTGCCGTCCGGCCCTGTGCGGGGCGATGGTGTGGTCCGGATCGCGGATCCGTGAGTTCATCACGCCGTGCGGCCCAGGTGCCAGGTCACCGGCGACGGCGACGGCTACCCACGAAGGCCGGTCAGGCGGCGGACGCGCTACTTGGTCTCGACGCGTCCGACCGGGTCGGTTCCGGCTGTCAGGGCCTCGCAGGCCGTCTGCCACGCGGTGTCGCCGGGGTGGAGCCGACTGTGGAGGTAGGCCGCGGTGAGCCGGGCGACTGCCGCGACCAGGCCGGGGTCCTCGTCGGTGGTCTCGGCGGCGTCGTACCCGGCGATCCCACCGAGTCCGTGTTCCGCGCCGAACAGGGTGAGCAGGGTCTTGGGGCCGGGGGCGAGGGTGTAGGGGTCGGCGTGCCAGGCCGGGCCCATGTCGGTGAAGTGCCGGGAGTCGTCCTTGTCGCCCGCGACGACCAGTGCGGGTGTGGTCATCGTGGAGAAGTCCGTGGTCCGGAAGAACGGCGTCTTCTCGGCCATGAAACCGGTCAGGGCCTCGCCGCCCCGGCCCGGCGCGGCGAGCAGCACGCCCGCGTTGATGCGGGGCTCGACGAGGTTCGCCTCCTGCCCGGTGTCGGGGTCGGTGATCCGGGCGCCCAGCAGCTGGCTCGCGGTGAAGCCGCCGAGGGAGTGTCCGGCGACGGCGACCCTGTCGTGGTCGATCCGACCGCCGAGCAGTGGCACGGCCTGCTCCAGCGCGTCGAGCCGGTCGAGGATGTACGTCATGTCCTCGGCCCGCGAGCGCCAGAAGAAGGGGGCGCCCGGGGCATCGGCCAGCACGTGGCCCAGGGTCCTGGAGTTGAGGTGGGTGGGCTGGACGACGACGAAGCCGAGGGCCGCCCAGAGGTTGGCGATCGGTCCGTAGCCGTTCAGGGAGGAGAGGTTGTTGGAGGGGCCGTGGCCGTGGGAGAGGAGGATCACGAGCAGGCCGGTCCCGGTCGCGGGCGCCGTGACGCGCACCTGGAGGTCGACGGGCCGTCCGGGCACGGACAGGACCACCGGGCTGTACGACAGAACGGGAGCGGGCGGGTCGATGGTGGACGCGCTCATGAGGGCGGGTTCCTTTCTGCTGTGCGGGCCGCCGCCCGGCCGAATCCGGGAGGCGGGAAATGACGGACCGGGCGCGCTACTTGCTCTGGAGCGTGCCGAGCGGGTCGGGGTCCTCCTCCAGTGCCGTGACCGCCTCCTTCCAGGCGGTGGCGTCGCCGTACAGGGCGCCACGCAGGTAGGCCGTGGTGAGTTGCTGGATCAGGGCGACGCGTGCGGGGCTGGCGTCGGTCGTCTCGGCGACCTCGTAACCGGGGATGCCGCCGAGGGAGTGCTCGGCGTCGAACAACGTGAGCAGGCTCTTGTTGCCGGGGCTGTAGGTGTAGGGGTCGGTGAACCAGTCCGGTCCACGGGTGGACAGGTGGGACTGGTCCTTGTCCCCGGCGACGATGAGCGCCGGCGCGGTCATGGTGTCGAAGGACGGCCGCATGAAGGGGAAGTGCTCGACGGCGAACGGCACCAGGTCGTCGCCCAGGCCGGTCAGGGCCAGCAGTACTCCCGCCTTGACCCGGGGGTCGGACATGTCCTCCCCCGGCTCGCCGTCGGCGTCGAGGACCCGTGCGCCCAGCAGCGTGCTCGCCGACTGGGCTCCCCAGGAGTGGCCGGCCACGGCGACGCGGTCCCGGTCCAGGCGCCCGGCCAGGCCCGGCACGGAGGCTTCCAGGATGTCGAGTCCGTCCAGGACGCGGGTGAGGTCCTCGATGCGCAGGCGCCAGATCCGCGGGGTGCGGGGGTCCTCGGCGGGGACACCCAGGGTCCTGGAGTCGAGGTGCGTGGGCTGGACGACCACGAAGCCGTGGGCGGCCCAGTGCTCGGCCAGCGGGGCGTAGCCGTCCATCGACCAGCCGAAGCCGTGCGAGAAGACGACGACGGGCAGGCCGGTGCCGGTGGCAGGGGCGGACACCCGGACCTGGAGGTCGTCGCCGCGGCCCGGGGCGGGCAGGACGACCGGCCGGGCGGACACCACCGTGGCGGGTATGCCCGCGGTCTGTCGCGCGTTCGCGGTCTTGGATTCGGACATGGAGGTGCCTTCCGTTCGGTGCGCGCGTGCGCACGCTCGGGTTCGGTGGGCCCTGCGGGCGGCGCCGCGGGCACGGGTCGGACGGGACCGTTTCTCATACGGAGCCGGAGTCGGAGCAGGCCCAGGGCAGCGATGGGCCGCAGGCGTGCCGGTCCGGCGGTCTAGTGGTCTGGTGGTCTGGTGGTCTGGCGGTCTGCCATGACCAATGAAACGGAACCTTGTTCCGGAAACAATACGGAACGGCGATCCGTTTCGCAAGATCGGTCATGAAGAGCTGCCGCGGCGAACGGTGAACAAGGCATCCGGAACGGCCCGTTCCGGGGCCGGGCAGGTCACCGCCGCGCGCCCTTGCCGAGAGGCTCGCCGAGGTTCAGCGGATGATCGAGGTCAGCACGTCGACCCCCAGGCGCATGAGGCAGTCCGTGTCGAGACGGTGGTAGACGAGGCGGCCGTCCCTGCGGGAGGTCAGCAGGCCCACCTCCCGCAGCCGTCCGAGGTGCCGGGAGACCTGCGGTGCCGTCATGCCGGTGCGGGCGGCCAGGTCCGACGTCGTGATCGGTTCGTTCACGAGGTGCCGGCAGAGTTCCAGCCGCGCGGGCTCGGCGAGGATCGCCAGCCGGAGCCGTACCTGTGCCAGGGTGGCCCGTTCCGCGAGGCCCGCGCCCTCGACGGGGAAGTGCACGACGACCGGGTACGACGTGTCGTCCTTGACGATCAGGTGCGGGCGCGCGTGCACGGACGGCACCAGCAGACAGCGCCGGCCGCGCGGGTCGGCTCGGAGCGACTGCAACTTGTCGAAGACGACGGCTGGCGGATTGCGGCCGACGGTGGCGTTCGGACTGAGGGAGGCCAGTGCCTCGGGCAGCGGCAGCGCCTGGATACGGGCCCGTACGCGGGCGCACTCGCTCTCCAGCCGGTGCCGCACCCGGGCCCACTCGGCGTCGAAGAACTCGGCGGCGCAGCGCCGCAGCAGGTCCAGCAGCCCGGCCCTCACCTGCTCCGGTGTCTCCACCAGCCGGCGGGCCAGCTCGCCCCGGCTGAAGGAGCGCCGCTCGCACGACAGCACGTAGGCACCGCGCACGCTCTCGTCGGTGAGCAGGTCCCCGGTGTCGAAGAAGCCGCCGTGGACACCGGGCGCGACCACGGTCACGAACTCGTCGAGCGGCAGCGCCTCCAACCGCGCGAGTTCCTGCTCCAGTGTTCGCCCCAGCGGCAACTCCAGTGGCAGCAGCGCCCGGCAGCGCCGCCGGTTCCACAGCGGCGCGTAGACCGCGAGCAGGCTTCTGGTCTCCTCGGACAGGGCCGTGCTGACGTGTTCCAGCCAGGGGCGTACGTCGAGGTGGTGCTCGGGCTCGGCGACGGAGTGCAGGCACGCCATCAGCTCGGCCAGCGGTGAGAGCCCCACCGCGATGTCGGCCGGGACGACTCCCTGCAAGGTGATGATCACCGCCATGTTCCGCAGGGTACAGCCGATGCTTACCGCGCTCGCGGTAAGCATCGGCGCCATGGCCGACCGGCAGACCTAGGCTGCGTCCAATTCCGCTCCGAGCAGCGAGAGGCTCCGGCCGATGCACCTGTTTCTGCAAACGTTCTTCGACCCCGACGAACTGTTCAAGGCGTTCCCCGTCCTGCTGACCGAGGGCCTGCGCAACACCCTGCTGATCGCCTCGCTGGCGATCGTCATGGGGGTCGCGCTGGGCGTACTGCTCGCGATGCTGCTGCTGTCGCACCGCCGCTTCGTGCGACTGCCCGCCCGGCTCTACGTCGATGTCTTCCGGGGTCTGCCCGCGATCGTGACCGTCAGTCTGGTCGGCCTGGGCCTGCCCGCCGCCGGCATCCGGCCGTTCGGGCGGGAACCGCTGGGCTACGCGGTCCTCGCCATCGGTCTCATCTCGGCGGCCTATCTGGCGGAGATCTTCCGGTCCGGCATCCAGGCCGTGCCGGCCGGGCAGTTGAGCGCGGCGCGCAGCCTCGGCATGCCGTATCTGACGGCGATGCGGGTGATAGTCGTCCCGCAGGGCGTTCGGAACGTACTGCCCGCGCTGGCGGGCCAGTTCATCATCGACATCAAGGAGAGCGCGCTGGTGTACCTGCTCGGCCTGGGGGTCGGGCAGCGCGAGCTGTACTTCATCGCGCAGGAGCGCCAGGCCGCGACGTACAACTCCTCGGCGCTGGTGGCCGCCGGGGTCTGCTATCTGATGCTCACGATCCCGCTCACGTACCTGGTGAACCGGCTGGACCTGCGCCTGCGCGGCGGTGGCGGCGCCCGGAAACCGAAGAAGCCCGCGCCCACCGCGCCCGCCGTCCCGTCCCCGCTGGAGGTCTGAGCGATGTCCGACACCCTCTCCGAGCAGAACTCCCGCACCCGGGCGACCGGGACGGCGGTGGGCGTGCGCGCCCTGCACAAGAGCTACGGCGACGTGGAGGTGCTCCGCGGTGTGGACCTCGATGTCGCCGTGGGTGAGACCGTGTGCGTCATCGGCAGATCCGGGTCCGGGAAGTCGACCCTGCTGAAGTGTGTGAACCTGCTGGAACCGCCGACGGCGGGCGAGATCCGCCTGGGCGGTGATCTGATCACCGGGCCCGGTGTGGACGTCGACGCGGTCCGCACCCGGGTGGGCATGGTCTTCCAGCACTTCAACCTGTTCCCGCACCTGAGCGTGCTGGACAACGTGACCGTGGCCCCGCGCAAGGTCCTGAAGCTGGACCGTGCCGCCGCCGAGGAAAAGGGCATGTCCCAGCTGGAGCGGCTGGGTCTCGCGGGCCTCGCCCACTCCCGGCCGAGCCAGTTGTCCGGCGGCCAGCAGCAGCGCGTGGCGATCGCCAGGGCGCTGGCGATGGAACCCGAGGTGATGCTCTTCGACGAGGCCACCTCCGCGCTGGACCCCGAACTGGTCAAGGACGTCCTCGACGTCATGCGGCTGCTCGCCGGGTCCGGCATGACGATGATCGCCGTCACTCACGAGATCGGCTTCGCCCGCGAGGTCGCGGACCGGGTGGTCTTCATGGACGACGGCCGCGTCGCCGAGTCGGGCCCGGCCCGGCAGACGCTGGAGCACCCGGAGACGGGCCGACTGCGGGAGTTCCTCGCGCGCGTTCTCTGACGCCGACCCCTTCGACTCCTCGGATATCGGGCCTCCCACCCGCACATCCCTTTCCCGTTCCATTTCCCTCTTTCTTCCCTTCTCCCTTTCTCCTGCTAGGAGTTCGCCATGCCCGCCACACCCCTTTCCTCCCGCTATCTCCTGAGATCCCGCCGCTCACTGCTGGTCACTTCCGTCGCCCTCACCGGTCTCGTCCTGACCGGCTGCGGCAGCGGGGAGAGCGGCAAGGCCAACCCGTACGGCCTCATCTCGCCCGGCACCATCCGCTCCGCCACCCAGACCGGCCAGCCGCCGTTCGCGTACGCCGAGGACTCCGGCGAGCCCACCGGCTTCATCGTGGACGTGACGGACGAGGTCGCGAAGCGGCTGGACCTCAAGGTCGACTACAAGTCCACGTCGGTCACCGGTTCCCTGTCCGGTCTGACGGCCGGCCAGTACGACCTGGCCTCCTCCGGTCTCGGTGTCACCGAGGAGCGGGCGAAGAGCGTCGACTTCACCAAACCGCTGTTCTGGAGCACGGTCGTCGTCCTGACCACCGACAAGAGCAAGATCTCGACCTTCGACGGCTTCAACGGAAAGCGCGTCGGCGTGGTGACCGGCTCCTCCCAGGAGGCCCAGCTGCCCACCCGGATCCCGAAGGCCTCGCCGGTCCGTTTCCAGACCCAGAACGCCGCGGTGAGCCAGTTGCTCAACGGCAGTATCGACGCGTTCCTGGTGGGTGGACCGGACGCGACGGAGTTCGTGAAGCAGTACAAGGGACTGCGCGAGGCGGTGTCCGCCCCGATCGACCACCCGACCTCGATGGCCGTGCCCAAGAACCACACCGCCTTCCTCAAGGCCGTGGACAAGGAGATCGGCGCCATGGTCGCGGACGGCACCTACGCCAAGCTGTACCGCAAGTACTTCGACACCCAGCCGGAGCCCGAACTCCTCGCCGCTTGGCCCGCGTTGAAGTCCCAGTTCCCCGGGGCCAAGTGATGCCGCCCACCGAGGAGGCCTGGCAGCGGGTGTCGCTTCCCGGCGGCCGGTCCTGCTGGCGGCAGGTGCTGCGGGTGCCGGCCAGGGACGGTGTCCTGCTGATCGCCGACGTCTACGCGGACCGCCCCGATCCCGGACCGGGCCCGGTGGTCCTGGAGCGCACCCCGTACGGCCGCCGCGAGGCGCGCGGCTCCGACGGCGCGCTCGGCGGGGAGAACCCGCCCGCCCCCGAGACCGCGGCCGAGGTCTTCACCCGGGGCGGCTACCGGGTCGTACGGCAGGACTGCCGGGGCCGCGGCGACTCCGAGGGCACCTTCGTGAAGTACCTCAACGAGGCGACCGACGGGTACGACACCGTCGAGTGGCTCGCCGAACAGCCGTGGTGCGACGGCCGGGTGGCGACCATGGGCGTCTCCTACTCGGCGCACGCCCAGGCCGCCCTCGCCTCCCTCGGCGCCCCGCACCTGGCGGCGATGTTCCTCGACTCCGGCGGATTCGCCAGCGCGTACGAGGCGGGGACCCGGATGGGCGGGGCCTTCGAACTCAAGCAGGCGACCTGGGCGTTCCACCGGGCGAAGGTGAGCGAGACCGTACGGGCCGACCCGGCCCTGCGGGCCACCCTCGACTCGGAGGATCTGGCGGCCTGGTTCACGCGCATGCCGTGGCGGCGCGGGGCGAGCCCGCTGCGGTTCGTGCCGGAGTACGAGGACTACCTGCTGGAGCAGTGGGAGAACGGCTCCTTCGGCCCGTACTGGCAGCAGCCGGGCATCTACGCCCGCGGCTACTACGACGCGTTCCCGGACGTGCCCAGCCTGCACATGTCGAGCTGGTACGACCCCTACGTCCGTACGGCCACGGAGAACTTCCGTGAGCTGGGCCGCAAGAAGGACAGCCCCGCCTATCTGGTCCTCGGTCCGTGGACGCACGGCAGGCGCAGCGACTCCTTCGCCGGGGACGTCGACTTCGGGCCCGCCGCCCGGCTGGACGGCAGCCTGGCCGAGAACTACGCGGCGATGCGGCTGAGTTGGCTCGACGCCCACCTCGCCCCGCAGGGCATGGCCGAACCGCCGCCTGCCGTACGGTACTTCCTCATGGGCGGCGGCTCCGGACGGCGTACCGCCGAGGGCCGGCTCGACCACGGTGGCCGCTGGTACACCGCAGGGTCCTGGCCTCCGGAGGACACCGGCATCCGCACCCTGGCGCTGGGCGCGGCGGGCACCCTGTCCGAGCGGGCGCCGCAGGACCCCGTGCCGTTCCTGGAGTACGACTTCGATCCCCGCGACCCGGTGCCGACCCTCGGCGGTCAAGTCACCTCCGGTGAACCGGTGATGAGCGGGGGTGCCTTCCACCAGCACCCGGACGCGCGGTTCTTCGGCGCGAGCGAACCCCATCTGCCGCTCGACAGCAGGCCCGACGTCCTCGTCTTCCAGACACCGCCGCTCACCGAGGACCTGGCGGTCGCCGGGCCGATCAGCGTGCGTCTGACGGTGTCGTCGAGCGCCCCGGACACCGACTTCACGATCAAGCTCGTCGACGTGCACCCGCCGAGCGAGGACTATCCGCAGGGGTTCGCGATGAACCTCACCGACGGCATCCTGCGCTGCCGCTACCGGAACTCCTTCAGCGATCCCGAGCCGATGGTGCCGGGAGAGCCGTACGAGATCACGGTGGAGGCTCCGGACATCGCGAACCTGTTCCTCGCCGGGCACCGGGTCCGGCTCGATGTCAGCTCCAGCAATTTCCCCCGCTTCGACGTCAATTCCAACACCGGAGGCAACGAGGTCGGCGAGCGGCGCAAGGTCGTCGCCACCAACCGGGTCCATGTGGACGGCAGTTCGTGGCTGACGCTGCCGGTCCTCGGCCGGAAAGGCACCCCGTATGCATGACGGAACGCTCTCCCCCACCTGGCGGGACGCGGGTGTCCGTGACGGCTTCACGCTGGCCGCGGTCGGCGACCTGGTCCTCGACGACGCGCTCGCCCCGCTCCTTGAGGCCCGCTCGCCCCGCATGCTGGAACTGCTGCGCGCCGCCGACGTGGCCTTCGGCAACTTCGAGAGCACGGCCGTCGACCCGGCGTCCTTCGGCGGCTGGCCGGAGGCCGAGTCCGGCGGCTCGTGGCTGATCAGCACCCCGCGGGTCCCCGCCGACCTGCGCCGGATCGGCTTCGACATGGTGGCGCGGGCCAACAACCACACCACCGACTGGGGCGTGGCCGGCATGCGAGCCACCGACCGGCTGCTCACCGAGGCGGGCATCGTGCACGCGGGCACCGGCGACACCCTCGCCGACGCCCGCGCCCCCCGTTTCCTCACCACCCCGGCCGGCCGGGTCTCGCTGGTCTCCGTGGCCTCCCGCTTCGAGGCCATGTCCCGCGCGGCCGACCCCCTGGGCCGGGTTCCGGGCCGCCCCGGCGTCAACGCCCTGCGCGCCACCCGCCACGTCGCCGTCCCGGCCGTCCGGCTGCGTGAACTCGCCCTGATCCGGGACGCGTTGCCGCCCGGCTCGGTCCGCGCCTCCGTCCTGGAGGCGGACCGTCGCGACGACACCGTCACGCTCTTCGGCACCCGCTACACCGCCAAGTCCGGCCCCGGCCCGCACACCGACGACGTCGAGTTCCGCTTCACCGTCCACGCGTCGGACCGCGCCGAGGTGCTGCGTTCGGTCCGGCAGGCCAAGCAGACCTCCGACTTCACGATCGCGACCATGCACACCCACGAACCGGGCAACTACAGCCAGGAACCGCCCGACTTCCTCCCCGTCCTCGCCCGCGAGGCCATCGACCACGGCGCCGACGCCTTCATCGGCCACGGCCCGCACCAGCTCCGCGGCATCGAGATCCACCGGGGCCGCCCGATCTTCTACTCCCTCGGCAACTTCTTCTTCATGGAGAACACCCAGCAGCCGCTCACCCCGGGCGCCTACGACAAGGACCCCGCCCGGCCCGACGAGACGGAGGCCGAGTTCCTCGAACGCAAACGCGTCCACGGCGTCTTCGGCGAGCGGATCTGGTACGAGTCCGTCATCGCGCTCAGCCGCCACGACAGCCGCGGCGCCCTGCGCGCCGTAGAACTGCACCCCGTCGAACTCCACTGGGACGGCCCGCGCGACGCCGACCGGGGCATCCCGCGCCTCGCCGACCCGCCGGCCGCCGACCGTATCCTCCAGCGGCTGGGACGGCTCTCCGCGCCCTTCGGCACGGAGATCGACATCGAGGAGGGGATCGGTCTCCTCAGGCTCCCGGCCCCGGTGTGATACTTGCGCGGTGACCGGGAACAGGCAGGCCAAAGCACCGACGATCATCGACATCGCCCGCGAGGCAGGGGTGTCGAAGTCGGTCGTCTCCAGGGCACTGCTGGACCAGGGCGGGGTCAACGAGGACACCAGGCGCCGCGTCGCGGAGGTCGCCGAACGCCTCGGATACGTCAAGAACGCCATGGCCCAGGGCCTGGTCGCCCAGCGCACCCACACCATCGGGGTACTGGTGCGCAACGTCACCAACCCGTTCTACGGCCACCTCCAGGCCGCGCTGGAGGAACGGGCCGCCGAGCGGGGCTACCGGGTCGTCGCGACGACGGGCACCGGAGCCTTCGAACTCACCCAGGAACGGCTGGCGTTGCGCACACTGCTGTCGCTGCGCGTCGAGGGGCTGGTGGTGTGCAGCGGTCTGCTGGCCGCGGCCGACATCACCCCGTTCGTCCAGCAGGTGCCCACCGTGGTCGCCGGACGGCCGGAACTGGACCCGGAACTCGGCAGCGTCTACTGCGACGAGCAGGACGGCGCGGCCCAGCTGGCGGCCCATCTGACCGGCCTCGGCCACCGGCGGGTGGCGGTTCTCCTGGTCCCGCTGCGGCTGTCGATCACGCAGTACGAGCGGGGCACCGCGATGATCCAGGAGTTGCGCGCGGCGGGCGCGGAGCCGGTCGTGGTGGAACTGGACGAGCACGCGGACAGCGTGCCGCGCGCGGTCCACACACTGCTGGCGCGGGACGCGGCCGAGTCGGTGACCGCGGTCATGTGCCCGTCCGACCACGCGCTGCTCAAGGCGATGGAGACCTTGCAGCAGCAGGGGCTCAGTGTGCCCGGTGATGTGTCGCTGACCGGGTTCGACGGGGTCGCGCCGCTGGCGACGCCGGTGCTCGGGCTGACGACGCTGCGCCAGCCGGTGCCGGAGATCGGCCGCCGGGCCGTCGACCTGGTCCTGGACCGGGAGCGGCCCGTCGACGGGGACGCCCCGCACCTCCGCCTGCGCGGCACACTGATCGCCGGCCGCACCACCGCGCCGCCGCTCCACGGCTGACCCTGAACCGCCGCCCGGAATCACCGGCGCCGAACCACTGATCGTCCCCGGACAACCGCCCTCCTCGGAGTGGCGGTTATTCGTCGTCGCGCCGCCCGCGTGCCTGCCGGTTTAGCGACGTTCAGGAGATATTCCCGTGTCACCTCTTGCCCGTTCATTTCAGCCGTGCCTATTCTCCGCCCCATGTTCGGGAACGTTCCCTATCTTCGTGAGCAGCGCAAACGACGAGCCTTCGGGCTGGGTCCCTGGCTGCTGGCACCAGCCGCCGTGCTGCTGCTCGTCTTCCTCTACCGGCCACTTCTGGCCACCGTCGGGCTCAGCTTCCGGGGCACCGACCTCCTCGGTAACCCCACCGCCTTCGTGGGATGGGACAACTACCGGGAGCTGATCACCGATCCGGCCAGCCGCCGGGTCCTGGTGACCACGCTGCTGCTCACCGTCGGCAGTACCGTCCTCGCCCTGGCCGGTGCGCTGGCCGCCGCGCTGCCGCTGCGCCGCAGGATTCCCGGCGACGGGGTGTTCCGGACGGTCCTGTCGGTGCCGTTCGCCTATTCGGCGGCGACCGCCGCCACCTGCTTCGCCGGTCTCTTCGCACCCTCCGTCGGCACCCTGAACCAGGTGCTGGGCTGGTTCGGGGTGTCCGGGCCGGGCTGGCTCCAGTCACCGGCCCTGGCGCTGGTGTGCGTCGCGGTCACCACCGCCTGGTACGAGTTCGGCTTCGCCTTCCTCGTCCTGCTCGCCGCCCTGAAGGGCCTGCCCCAGGAAGTCCTGGAAGCCGCCGAACTCGACGGCGCCGGCGGCCTCCGGCTGGTCCGCGCGGTGATCGTGCCGCTGGTCTCGCCGAGCCTGTTCTTCCTGGCCGTGACGCAGACCGTGAGCGGCCTCCAGATCTTCACCCAGGTCCAGGTCCTCACCCGCGGCGGCCCGTCCGGTTCGACGACGACCCTCGTCTACGAGCTGTACCGGCGCGCCTTCGGGGCCGGACTGCCCGACTACGGCCGGTCGTCCGCCGTCGCCGTCGTGCTCGTCGTCCTGGTGGCGCTGGTCACCGCCGTCCAGTTCGCCTCCTGGAACCGCAAGGTGACCACCTCATGACGACCGCCCTCCCTCGCCCCGCAGCCGTCCGCGACGCACGCACCACGGTCCGCTGGCTCTGGCTGCTGGCTCTCGCCCTGGTCGTCGGCTTCCCCGCCTACGTCAGCGTGATCAGCGCCTTCCTGCCCGCGCAGGACGTCGCACGCGGCGTACTGCTGCCCCACCGGCTCACCCTGGACAACTTCCGCACCGCGCTGCACAGCGTGCCGCTCGGCCGGCAGTACGCCGTCAGCTCGGCGGTCGTCCTCCTTCAGACCTCGGCACAGCTGCTCACCTCCGCGTTCGCCGCCTACGCCCTGGTCTTCCCCCGCTGGCGAGGCCGCGCCCTGGCGTTCGCGCTGATCGTCGGGACCCTCGCGATCCCCAGCGAGAGTCTGGTCATCCCCAACTACACGCTCACCAGCGACCTGGGACTGCGCGACACCCTGCCCGGCATCGTGCTGCCCTTCCTGGCCGCCGGATACCCGGTCTTCCTGCTGCGCCAGGCCTTCGTGTCCCTGCCGCGCGAGGTGTGGGAGGCCGCCCGGCTGGACGGCTGCGGCGACCTGCGCTGTCTGTTCCTCGTGATCCTGCCCATGGCCCGCCCGCAGGTGACGGCCGCGGCCCTGTGGAGCGCGCTCAGCGCCTGGAACGGCTACCTCTGGCCCCTCCTGATCACCGACTCGCCCGACCGCCGCACCGTCCAGGTCGGGATCGCCCAGCTCACCAGCGCCGAGTCCACCAGCCCCGCGGTCCTCTACGCCGGTCTCGTGCTCGTCCTGCTCCCCACCCTGATCCTCGTCACCGCCGGCCAGCGCTTCCTGGTCCGCAGCCTCGCGGCGGGCAGCCACCGCTGACCACTGCTACCGCGCTCACCTTCGCCTTCGCCTTCTCCTTCTTTCCCTCTCCTTCTCCCTTGCCTCTTCCCGGAGCACAGCCATGAAGAAAACGACGTCCGCGACCCTGACCGCGGCCTGCGCGGCCCTGGCCCTCACCGTCCTCACCGGCTGCGGCTCGTCCGCCACCGGCTCCACCTCGGCCGCCGCCACCGCCCCCGGTCCCAAAGCCCTCGCCGACCACAAGGGCGAGGTGACCGTCACCCTCTGGCACGGCCTGGACACCAACTCGGCGGCGGCGCTGGACGACCTGCTCGCCCGGTTCAACGCGGCGCACAAGGGCAGGATCAAGGCCACCGCCGTCTACCAGGGCAGCTACGCGGACGCGCTGGCCAAGTACACCGCCGCCGTACGGGACAAGAGCACGCCCAGCGTGCTGCTCTCCTACGACGTCAGCACCGGCTACCTCGCGGACGCCGGGCAGACCGTCAGCGCGACCGCCCTGAACAAGGCCAACCCCGGCACCGTGGACACGAGTTCGCTCCGCCCGGCCGCCGCCGGCTACTACAGCGCCGACGGCAAGCTGCTCGCCGTCCCCTTCAACACGTCCACCCCGCTCCTCTACGTCAACACAGCGCTGCTGCGCAAGGCGGGACTGCCCGCCGACACCCCGTTGAACACCCTGGCCGAGGTCGCCGCAGCCGCCCGCACCGTGCACGCGAAACTGCCCGGAGTGAAGGGTCTCGACCAGCCCTTCGACGGCTGGTGGACCGAGCAACTGACCGCCGCCGCGGGGCAGACCTACTGCACTCCCGGCAACGGGCGCGGCGGCAAGGGCACCACCGCCCTCACCCTCACCGCCCCCGCCCAGAAGGCGGCCATCAAGACGGTCGCCGACCTCTACACCAGCGGTGCCGCGCTCGACACCGGGACCGCGGGCGCCGACGCGGTCAAGGCGTTCCAGGCCGGCAAGGTCGCCATGATCTTCGGCAGCAGCGGAGCGGCCGACACCGTCACCTCGGGCGCCGACTTCACGGTCACCGCCCATCCCTACCCGCTGTCCGCGCCGAAGGCCTCGGCGGGCCCGGTCATCGGCGGCGCCGCCCTGTGGGTCAACGGGCCCGGCCACAGCAGCGCCGAACAGGTCGCCTCCTGGCAGCTGATCGGCTTCCTCACCTCCGCCTCGGCGCAGCGGGAGTTCGCCGAGAAGACCGGCTACCTGCCGATCAACCGCAAGGTGGACACCGACAGTTCCTGGAAGTCCTTCCTCACGAAGAACCCGATCGTGAAGACCGCCGTCACCCAGCTCGACGGCACCCCCGCCGTCCCGGCCACCGCCGGCTGCCTCACCGGGGCGCTGCCGCAGATCCGGACCGACGTGGTCAGCGCCCTCCAGAGCGCGTTCTCCGGCCGCACCCCGCTGGACACCGCGCTGAAGAACGCGCAGACCGCCGCCGACAACGACATCGCCCAGTACCGGAAGCAGGCCGGCCAGTGACCCACCACCCCCTCGCCGACGAGCACTCCGGCCACCGCGGCTACCGCTACGGCGTCTTCCTCCGCCCGGACGCGGCCACCAGTCTCGCCGTCACCACCATCACCACCGCCGTACGACAGCAGTACGGCTTCGTCTCGGCCGGTGCCTTCCCTCCCCACGCCACTCTCGCCGGACACATCGTCATCGGGGGCCGCGACACCGCGGGCGCGGACCGAGCCGTCGTCGACCATGTCTCGGCCGCCCTGGGCAACGCGGGGACGACCGCGTTCGACGTCCACAACCCCGCCACTCTGATCCGTGTCGGTCTCACGATCGCCTACGGCCTGCGCACGGACCCGGCCAAGGCGTGCCACCAGCGGCTGACCGACCTCGCGGCCACCGTCTGCACCGCCCTCGCCCCGCTCCAGAACCCCGACGACCCCTACCCCCACCGCTTCGCACCGGACACCTACCGCCCGCACCTCTCCCTGGCCTCGCACGACCTGTACCCACGGCCCGAACTGACCGACGAGGTCGCGGAGTTCATCGACGCGCTCCCCGTCGCCCCGAGCCCCGTCTTCACCGCACGCACCGTCAGCGCGTACCGCTTCCACAGTCCCGACTGGGCACCCGGCTGGTGGCACACGATGACCTGGGAACACCTCCATTCCTGGACGCTGCCGACCTAGCCCACCCCCGTCCCTGTCCCCGGCCACCGATCAGAAGGGCACCCCGTGCAGCACCTCACCACCTTGGAATTCCTGCTCCGGCTGGCGACAGGGGTGGGGTGCGGTGCGCTCATCGGCGTCGAACGGCAGTGGCGGGCCCGCACAGCGGGGTTGCGCACCAACGCCCTCGTCGCCACCGGCGCCACGCTGTTCGTGCTCTACAGCGTGGCCGTCGGCGACGCCAACAGCCCCACCAGAGTGGCGTCCTACGTCGTGTCCGGCATCGGCTTCCTCGGCGGCGGGGTGATCCTCCGTGACGGAGCGGGCGTACGCGGACTGAACACGGCCGCCACCCTGTGGTGCTCGGCCGCCCTCGGTCTGCTGGCCGCGGGCGGTCAGCTCCTGTTCGCCGTGCTCGGTACCGCGGCCATCCTCACCGTGAACCTCGCGCTGCGCCCGGTCGCCCGCCTCCTGAACCGGGCCCCGGCCGCCGGCAGCGACCCCGACGCGGCGCTGCGCGCCACCGTCCACGTCGCCTACGAGCACCGCGCGGAGACCCATATGCGCGCGCTCCTCCTCCAGTCCCTGGCCACCAACGGCCTCACCCCCACCGGGCTGCGCGCCCGCCGCGACCACGGCGAATACGCCAGCCTGCGCGCCACGGTGACCTTCACCGGCGACGTCGCCCAGAGCCTGGAACCCGTCATCGCCCGCCTGTCACTGGAGTCTGGGGTACGCAACCTGCACTGGCACCTGGAAGGCGAGGAGTCGCCCGACAACACCGACGTCATGGCTTGAACCGGGCGGCCGACCGCAGCGGCTCCCGGCACGGTACGGTGCCCGTCCCAGTGCTCGCCGGGATGGCGATGTCGTAGGCGGAGAGGTACGCAGTGGCCGAGACCGAACTAAGGGTTCCCGCTTCCCTGGTGGCCCTGTGGCGCGTGCGAGACGGTCTGCTCACCGACTCCGGTGTCTGCGTGTACTCGGCGGCTTGCGTCGGCGAACGCAACGCCACCTACGAAGTCGCGCGGTACGCGCCCGGTTTCCTCCTCATCGGCGACGACAGCGGTGGCCGCGGGTTCCTGGTGCCCGCCGACGGTACGGACTCCGCCGTACTGGCTTCCGGTCTGGGCGATCTGAGGCCCGCACACTTCGAGGTCGTGTCCGCCGACCTCACCTCATGGATCGAGTCACTCTCACCCGACACCTCGCGCTGACAAGAGCGTGCAGGGGCGCCGCACACCCGCGATTGATATTCTACACAACCTTGACGCACACCGGAATCGATGTAGAAGATTCATCAATCGATATCCGTGCAAGCGCGAGGAGGCGCTCGTCATGGTGATGGTGTCCTTCGACCGGAGTCCGGACCGGTACCGGCACTGGAAGCTCCGGACGGACGGTCCGGTCGCCTGGCTGGAGATGGATGTCGACGAGCGGGGCGGACTGGTCCCCGGTTACGAGCTGAAGCTCAACTCCTACGACCTGGGCGTGGACATCGAGCTCTACGACGCCCTTCAGCGCCTGCGGTTCGAGCATCCCGAGGTCCGGTCGGTGATCGTGACCAGCGCCAAGGAGAAGGTCTTCTGCGCCGGGGCCAACATCCGGATGCTGGCCGCCTCCTCGCACGACTGGAAGGTGAACTTCTGCAAGTTCACCAACGAGACCCGCAACAGCATGGAGGACGCGTCCGAGCACTCCGGTCTGACCTTCATCGCCGCCGTCAACGGCTCCTGCGCGGGCGGTGGTTACGAACTGGCGCTGGCCTGCGACCGGATCCTCCTGATCGACGACAACTCCTCGACGGTGGCGCTGCCCGAGGTGCCGCTACTCGGTGTGCTGCCGGGCACCGGCGGGCTGACCCGGGTCACCGACAAGCGAGGCGTGCGCAAGGACCTGGCCGACCTGTTCGCCACCCGCAGCGACGGCGTCAAGGGCAAGACGGCGGTGGACTGGCGGCTGGTCGACGAGGTCGTCCCGCGCCGGGACTTCCGTACGACCGTGGAGCGGCGCGCGCTGGAGGCCGCCCGCGACCACCCGCGCCCCGTGAGCGTCCAGGGGATCGAACTGCCCCCACTGGAGCGCGAGTCCGCCGATGACGGCCTCGTCTACCGCCATGTCCGAGCCGCATACGACCGTCCGCTGGGGCTGGTCCGCGTCACCGTACGAGGACCCGACGGGGACGCGCCCGGCTCCTTCCACGAACAGGGCGCCGACGGCTGGCTGTTGGCCCTCACCCGTGAACTCGACGACCTGATCCTGCGCCTGCGGACGAATGAGAACGAGTTGGGTACCTGGACCGTACGGACCGAGGGCGACCCGGAACTCGTACTGGCCCACGAGCGGGCCCTGCTCGGTGCCGTCGCCGAGGGCGACTGGCTCGCGGGCGAGATCCTGCACTACTACAAGCGCACCCTGAAGCGGCTCGACGTCACCAGCCGCAGCCTCGTCGCGCTGATCGAGCCGGGCAGTTGCTTCGCCGGGCCGCTGCTGGAACTCGCCCTGGCCTGCGACCTCCAGTACATGCTGGACGGCCCGCCGATCGAGAACCCGGACAGCGACGAGCGTGCGCGTCTCACGCTCTCCGAGGGGAACTTCGGCTCCTTCCCCATGGGCAACGGCCTCACCCGCCTCCAGTCCCGCTTCTACCGGCGGGACGACCATCTCGACTGGCTGCGGCGCGAGTCCGGCCGTCCGCTCGGCGCGGCCCAGGCGCGCGAACTCGGCCTGGTCACCGACGCGCCCGACGACATCGACTGGGAGGACGAGGTCCGGATCGTCCTGGAGAACCGGGCCGCGCTCAGCCCGGACGCGCTCACCGGCATGGAGGCCAACCACCGCTTCGTCGGCCCGGAGACCCTCGAAACGAAGATCTTCGGACGGCTCACCGCCTGGCAGAACTGGATCTTCACCCGCCCGAACGCCTCCGGCCCCGAGGGCGCGCTGCGCCGTTACGGCACCGGGCGGAAGGCGGTCTACGACCGGAAGCGAGTGTGACCTCGATGCCCACGAACATCGACTACGACGCCCGGATCCCCAACAACGTCGCGCTGGCCGACGACCGCAGGCTCCAGCGCGCGCTGGAGGGCTGGCAGCCCAAGTTCCTCGACTGGTGGGGCGAGATGGGTCCGACGCTGGAGAACCACGGTGTCTACCTCCGCACGGCGGTGTCGGTCGGGCGGGACGGCTGGGCCCACTTCGACCATGTCGACGTGCCCGACTACCGCTGGGGCATCTTCCTCGCCGAGCCCACCCCCGACCGCCGGATCGCCTTCGGTGAGCACCAGGGCGAACCGGTCTGGCAGCAGATACCCGGCGAGTACCGCGCCGACCTGCAACGGCTGATCGTCGTCCAGGGCGACACCGAGCCCGCGTCGGTGGAACAGCAGCGGCTGCTCGGACTGACCGCGCCCAGCCTGTACGACCTGCGCAACCTCTTCCAGGTCAACGTCGAGGAGGGCCGCCATCTCTGGGCGATGGTCTATCTGCTGCACGCCTACTTCGGGCGCGAAGGCCGTGACGAGGCCGAGGCACTGCTCTTCCGCAACTCCGGCAGCCCCGACTCGCCGCGCATCCTGGGCGCGTTCAACGAGGAGACCGCCGACTGGCTCGCCTTCTACATGTTCACGTACTTCACCGACCGGGACGGCAAGTACCAGCTCGGCTCGCTCAAGGAGAGCGCGTTCGACCCGCTGTCGCGCACCTGCTCCTTCATGCTGAAGGAGGAGGCCCACCACATGATGGTCGGTACCACCGGTGTCGACCGGGTGGTGACCCGCAGCGCCGACCTCATCCGCGAGCACGACACCCTCGACATCGCCGCGTGCGGCGGCATACCGCTCGACATCATCCAGAAGTACATCAACTTCCACTACACGGTGTCGCTGGACCTTTTCGGCAGCGAGACCTCGACCAACGCGGCCAACTACTACACCGCCGGGCTCAAGGGTCGCTGGCAGGAGGAGCGCCGCAAGGACGACCACAGGCTCACCGACGACGGCTGTCTTCTGGACAAGCCCACCCGGGACGGCACCTGGGCCGTCGACGAGGTCCCCACCCTGCTCGCGCTCAACCTGGATCTGCGCGACGAGTACATCGCGGACTGCGAGACAGGCCTCAAGCGCTGGAACCGCATCCTCGCCGAGCACGGCATCGACTTCCGCCTGAGGCTGCCCCACCCCGGCTTCAACCGGAACGTCGGCCTCGCCGCCGGCCACCACGTCACTCCCGACGGCACGATCGTCGACGAGGCGACCTGGGAGGCAAGCCGCCCGCACTGGCTCCCGACCGCCGAAGACCTCGCGTTCGTACGGTCCTTGATGCAACCGGTGTACGACCGCGGCAGGATCGCCCATTGGGTCGCGCCGCCGGTCAACGGGATCAACGGCAAGCCGTTCGACTACGAGTACGTCCGCCTGGTGTGAGGTGAGCGGGATGCCTGAGGTGTTCAACGCGACGGACTACCTGGTCGACCGCCATCTGCGGGAGGGCGGCGGCGCCCGCACCGCGCTCGTCACTCCGACCCGTTCGCTGACGTACGAGGAACTGTCCCGCGAGGTCCGCAGGGTGGCCGCCGGGCTGCGCGCCCTCGGTGTCCGGCCAGAGGAACGCGTCCTGATGTGCATGGTGGACGACGTCGAACTGTTCACCGCCGTCCTCGCGGCCTTCCACATCGGCGCCGTCGCCGTGCCCGCCTCGACCATGCTCACCGGGGCGGAACTCGGCCAGCTGATCGCCGACTCGCGCTGCCGGGTCCTGCTGGGCTCCGCGGAGTTCGCCCCGGTCGTCCGCGCGGCACTCCGGCAGGCGCCGGAGGTCAGGCACACCGTCCTCACCGGGGACGACAGTTCGGGACTGCCGCCGCACGTGCGGGGTCACACCTGGCGGCAACTGTCGGCGGCGGACGCGGACGACGGACCGTACGCCACCTGGCCGGACTCCCCCGCCCTGTGGCTCTACACCTCGGGCACCACGGGCAAGCCCAAGGCCGCCATGCACCGGCACATCAACATCAAGTGCGTCGCCGAGAACTACGGGCAGCGAGTCCTGGGCATCGGCCCCGAGGACCGCTGTCTCTCGGTGGCCAAGCTCTTCTTCGCCTACGGCATCGGCAATTCGCTCTTCTTCCCCCTGGCCGCGGGCGCGACGGCACTGCTGGAACCGTCCAGGCCGTCTCCCGCGCTGTTCGCGAAACGGGCCGCCGGGGACCGGGCCACGATCCTGTTCGGCACCCCGAGCTTCTTCGGACCGCTGCTGGCGGGCGCCGACATCCCGGACGACGCGTTCGGGACGGTCCGGCTCGGTGTGTCGGCGGGCGAGGCACTGCCCGCGCGCATGTACGAGGGGATGCTTCGGCGGTACGGCGTCGAGGTGCTCGACGGCATCGGGTCCACCGAGATGCTGCACATCTTCGTGTCCAACCGCACCGGCCGGGTCCGTCCGGGCTCCTCCGGCACGCCTGTTCCGGGGTATGCCGTGGAACTGCGCGATGCCGAGGGTCAGTTGGTGGAGGGCGAGGGCACACCAGGTGAGCTGTACGTCCGGGGCGAGTCCGCCGCCACCGGCTACTGGTGCCGGGCCGCGACCAGCCGTCAGGTCTTCCTCGGCGACTGGGTACGTACCGGCGACACCTACGTCCGCAACGCCGACGGCACCTACACCTGCATGGGCCGCACCAACGACCTGCTGAAGGCGGGCGGGATCTGGGTGTCGCCCGCCGAGGTGGAGGAGCGGCTGCTCGCTCACCCGGACGTGGCGGAGGTCGCCGTGGTGGGTGTACCGGACGCGGACGGGCTGGACAAGCCGGTCGCGTGCGTCGTGCCGAGGCCGGGACGCGAGGTCGACGCGGACGCGCTGGTGGCCTGGTGCCGTGAGGGACTTGCCTCCTTCAAGCGTCCGCGCGGGGTGATCGGTCTGGCCGAGCTGCCCCGCACGCCGACAGGGAAGATCCGGCGGAACGTCCTGCGGGACATGGCGCGGGACGGATCTTGGGCGGAGGCACGGTGATCGGCGGTGAGCCCCGGCGCCTCCGGCACTTCACCGGCCGTCGCCGCTCGGAGCGGTTGCCGACCCCACCCGCGCCCTCGGCTCAGGTCCGGCCATGTCCCTCGGTCAGTTCGTCCCAGCGTCGCAGGGCCATCGGGCTCCATCCGGCGTGCCTGCTGTGGAACAGCTCGGCCGCTTCGGCACCGCGCCAGCCCGCCGGCAGCAGTCCGGTCGGCAGGCGCGGGTCGAGGAAGGGGAAACGGCGCCACTCGTGCACGAGCATGGTCTGCGCGCGCAGGACGGCATCGCCGTCGACCGGGCTCAAGCCGGTGAACTCGTCGATGAACGTCCGGTAGCGCTCCGCCACCTGGCTGAGTTCCCAGGCTCGGGAGACCATCGCCGCCTCGCTGCCCACCGTTCCGTAGCGGGCGGTGAACGACATCGCGCCGTCCGCGAGCCCGAGTTCCTTGAGCACGCCGAGCGCTTCCGCCTCACGGTCGGTGTGCGGGGTGATCCACACTCCGGGCTCCGGCGAACCGAGCCCGGCCCAGCTGAGCCTGGTACGCACCCGGTGTCGCAGATCCCGCTTGGTCTCCGGCACCGAGACCAGGACGACGAGCCAGGTGCCGTCCCAAGTCCGCGTACCGCTGCCGAAGTCGTATATCCGCTGCGCGCCCTCCGTCAGCAGTCGCCGCCCCGGCGGTGTGAGCGCCCACCGCACCCGACGCCCCGACCGCTCCGAGGCCAGCCAGCCCTCCCCCGCGATCCGGGCGAGCGCCTGGCGGGCCGACTTCTCCTCGACGTCGAACATGGCCAGTGCCTCCACCAGCGCCGACGTCCACACCGGACGGCCCTGGGGCAGAACGTACTCACCGAGCATGGTCATCAACAGCGACCGCGCGCTGATGTCACCGAGTTCCCGGCGCCGGCTGACCACGGGCCGCGCCGCACTCTCCGCCATGGCCTTCGTTTCCTCACTCGCGCCGATCCGATGTGTCACGCGGTCACGCTTCTCCTTACACGTCATTTTTATGATCCGTGAAGTATCAGTAGAGCATTGCTCTCCGGTCTCCACGACCGTGCCACCCGTGTCCGGTGGTTCAGTCGGACGGTGCGCCGGACTCGCCGACGCTCAGGTGCTCCCGCAGCCACTGCTCGGTGCTGCTCACGTGCAGCAGGGCCGCCGCCTGGCTGAGGGCGGCGTCACGCCGGGACAGGGCCGCGAAGATCGCCTCGTGCTCGGCGAGGGTACGGCCCGCGGCCCGCGTGTCCACGAGGCCGCGCCAGATGCGGGCGCGGAGCGTGCGGCCGGAGATGCCTTCCAGCAGGGTGAGCAGGGACTCGTTGCCGGTGGCCGAGACCACCGCGCGATGGAAGGCGGCGTCGTGGGCGTTCAGCTGCTCCACGTCGTCGCGGGCCTCCCGCATGGCGTCCAAGTGGCTCTTGATCTCGGCGAGTTGCGCATCGCTGATACGGGTCGCGGCCAGCCCGGTGGCGACCGGTTCGAGGAGCCGGCGTACCTCCATCAGGTCCCGCAGGGCGCCCGAGTCGCCCTGGAGGAGTTCGACCGCGCCGCCGAGTCCCTCCAGGAGAAGGCTCGGCTGGAGGCTGGTGACGTAGGTGCCGTCACCCCTCCTCACCTCCAGGACGCGCGCGACGGCCAGCGCCTTGACCGCCTCGCGGGCGAGGTTGCGCGACAGGCCCAGCTGGGCCGCGAGGTCCGGCTCCGGGGGCAGCTTGGAGCCCGGCGGCAGCGCTCCGGTGCGGATCAGCTCACGGATCCGCTCGATGGCCTTGTCCGTCAGCGACACCGCGCGCTCCTTCCCGGACTCCGCATGCCGAAGGTGACGTTGATGATACGGGGACGCACGAAGGCAAGAGAGATGGGACGTATGTCTACGCAGACGATCAAGACAGCCCTCCCTCTGGCGAAGAATATGCCGCTCAGCTGCAACTTTATACGCCAGGCCCACCGGAACGAACCTTGACGACCGAGCAGCCACCCGAAATCCATCCCATTAATAAGACGCACACCTGTTGACATGGACGGGATACGTGAACGACCTTCGTGCCTAACATCCGGCGCCCGGATCCCCCCGTCCCCCCTCCGCAACAGGGATGACCCCATGCCGAGTTCACTCAGCAGACGCCAGCTCCTGGCGGGCACCACGGCCGTCGTGGCGGCGGCCGTCGCCGCCGACGTGTTCACCGCCGGCGGCGCCCGGGCCGCGACCACCGCCTACACACCCACGTGGAACTCCGTGAACCAGCACACCGCCTCGCCCGAGTGGTTCAAAGACGCCAAGTTCGGCATCTACTTCCACTGGGGCGTCTTCAGCGTCTCCGCGTACGACAGCGAGTGGTACCCGCGCAACATGTACGACGCGGGCAGCAACGCCAACAAGCACCACATCGCCACCTACGGCGACCCCTCGGTCTGGCCCTTCCACAACTTCATCAACGGTGCCGACGACCTGGCCGGCAACCACGTCGAGTTCGCACCCCAACTCAAGTCCGCCGGCGGGAAGTTCGACCCCGCCGAGTGGGCGCAGCTGTTCGTCGACGCCGGAGCCCGGTTCGCCGGGCCGGTCGCCGAGCACCATGACGGCTTCTCCATGTGGGACAGCCAGGTCAACGAGTGGAACTCGGTCGACAAGGGCCCCGGCCTGAACCTGCTGAAGCTGTTCACCGACGCCATCCGCGCCAAGAACCTCAGGCTGCTGGTCGCGATGCACCACGCCTACAACTTCACGGGCTACTACGAATACGCGCCCGCCCAGTCGGACGCGAGCCTCAAGAAGCTGTACGGGCAGCTGAGTTCGGCTGAGGAGAACCAGCTCTGGTACGACAAGCTCAAGGAGGTGGTCGACCTCGCCGAGCCCGACATCCTGTGGCAGGACTGGCGCCTGGACCACGTCGACGAGACCCAGCGCCTCAACTTCCTCTCGTACTACTACAACCAGGCCGAGAAGTGGGGCAGGGACGTCGTCGCCACCTACAAGGACGGCCTCGACAGCCACGGCGAGGTCTACGACTACGAGCGCGGCGGCCCCGCCGACCTGACCGCGCCCTACTGGCTCACCGACGACAGCATCTCCAGCTCCAGTTGGTGCTACACCCAGGGCATCGGCTACTACTCGACGCAGCAGATGCTGCACGCGCTGATCGACCGGGTCAGCAAGAACGGCAACATGCTGCTCAACATCGCACCGATGGCGGACGGCACGATCCCGCAGGGCCAGAAGGACGTCCTGCTCGCCATCGGCGACTACCTCGGGCGCTACGGCGAGTCCATCTACGACACCCGCGCGTGGACGGCGTATGGCGAGGGCCCGACCAAAATGGGCGGTGGCTCCTTCACCACCCCCACGGCCGGCACGGCGACGGACATCCGCTTCACCCGCGACAAGGCGAACACCGTCCTGTACGCCACCGTCCTCGGCTGGCCCGGCAGCTCGCTGACGATCAAGACCCTCAACTCGGCCCGGATCGACGTCTCTTCGCTCCAGTCGGCGAAACTGCTGAACTCCACCGCCGGCAGCTATGTCAGCCTGGCGACTCCGACGCAGGACTCCACGGGCCTGACACTCGCTCTGCCGTCGTCGTCGGCGCCGTTCACCGCGAACGCCTACGTCCTGAAGCTGACCTTCACCGGCGAGATTCCCAGCCTGCGGCCCAGCACCGGAGCGGTGGCCTTCATGGACGTCGGCTACTCCGGCACCGGCACCGTCCTCTCGGTCGGCGACTACACGGCGGACGACCTGACCCTGGCCGGCCTCACCCCGGACACCCTCTCCTCCCTACGACTCGCCCCCGGCCACCAGGTCATCGGCTACTCCGGCGACGACTTCACCGGCACCGCCTGGACCTTCACCGCCGACAACGCCGACCTCAGGACCACCGGCAACAACGACAAGGTGACGTCCCTCAAGGTGCAGTTCGACCCGGCCGCGTACTTCAAGATCCTCAACGTCACGGACGGCCTGGCCCTGGACAGCGGCGGCAGCGTCTCCTCCGGCTCCAACCTCAAGCAGTGGACCTGGGACGGCAGCACCAACCTCCAGTGGCAGGCGGTCGAAGTCGGCGGCGGCTACTACAAGTTGGTCAACCGCACCAACGGCATGGTGGCCGACGGCTGGGGCGCCACCTCCGACGGCTCCGCCGCCCGCCAGGCCGCCTGGAACGGCGGAACCAACCAGCAGTGGCTGATCACCCACCGCGGCGACGGCCGCCACTCCGTCGCCAACCGCACCACGGGCCTGGTCCTGGACGGCGGCGGCAACGTGTCCTCCGGCTCGGTCACCAAGCAGTGGACCTACGGCACCAGCACCAACCTGCTGTGGACGTTCACCGCCCTCTGACCTTCACGGAGCCAGTCCCTGCCAACCTCCGGACACTCCCTCGCTCCCACCCGGTCCGCTCAGCGGATCCGTGGGTGACAGCCGGATGACGGTGCATCAGTCTGGCCATCGGTCGCCGACGGCCACCGGCCGCTCGGTATGCAGAGAGCAAGCATCCAGGGGGAGTTATGAGAGAAGCCTCGAAACCGGTGCGTCGCCACCTACGCGCGGGAGTGACTGCCGGGCTGCGGAGGTGGGCGGTCGGCGTAGCACGCTCGCCCAAGGCGGTGGTGCTGGTCGTCGCGGCGCTGGTGGCCACCGCGTTCGCGGTGACACCCGCCTACGCGGACGATCCCGGACTGAACTGCGCGGCCACCGCGACCGCCACGATATCCGTGACACCCAACCCCGTGACCTTCGGCCGTACCGCCTTGGTGCAGTGGAGCGCGGACTGCGTCGCCAACACCCCCGAAGATGTCCTTCAGATCACCGGTCCGGGCTTCAACCCGACGACCACGGTCTTCCCGGTCGGCGGCGGATCGCAGTCGGTGCTCATCACCCAGACCGGCACCGTCAGTTGGGGCGTCACGGTGATCGACACATCGTCGGACACCGGATTCAGCCGTGGGCTGGCCTCCGTGTCGGCCTCGGTCACGGGTGTGACGACCGTGCCCAACCTCTCGGGCGACACGCAGGTGGAGGCCGGACAGGCGCTCTCGGCCGCCGGATACGTGCTCGGCGCCGTCGGCAGTGTCGTCGACTGCGACAACGTCAACAGGGTGAGTTCACAGAGTCCGCACGCGGGCACCGTGCTGCTCCCGGGATCCTCGGTCTCGATCAAGATCGGCAAGAAGCCCGCACCGCCTGCCCAGTGCGAGTGATCCCGTCCGTCCGCACCTGTTCGCTCCGCCTTCGTGCCGGGACCTCTTCCTGCGGTCCCGGCACGTCCGGCCATGGTTTGAGGGGTCGTGGCCGACGGGACACTCAGGTCCGGTCTTGACGCCACCGTGAACCCCGCGGTCAGGTGGTGCGGTCGAGGACCGGCGCGGGCCGCGTGCCCGAGGGGGCCTCGTGTTCGACCATGCGGCTGCGGACGAAGATCGTGGCCAGCCGTGTCACCACCTCGGTGAGCGCCATCAGGACGAACGCCGCGACCCAAGCCTGCCCGGTGGTGATGTCGTGCGTGACGCTGAAGCGGGCCACGTCGTCGGCGCCGCCGTGGTCGGTCCACACCTGGAATCCCATCCGGGCGCCCATGCCCAGCACCCACAGCGCCGCCGACACCGCGCCCGCCTTGATGAACAGGTCTCCGCCCACGCTGCGGATCCGGGTGTAGACACCGCCCGCGATGCCGAGCACCGCACCGGCGGCGACCAGCGCGCCGATCAGCACCAGGTCGTTGCCCGCGGTGGGCACGGAGCGCAGGTAGTGGGAGGACACGAAGGCCACGATCCCCAGCGGGATCAGGTAGGACATGCGGTCGAGGCGCCCCTCGCGCAGCTGGCGGAAGACGATCAGGACGAGCGCGATGTCGGTGATCCAGTCCGTTGTGTTCATGTCCTCAAGCGTGCTGTCCGCGGCCCTCTCACACCTGGACCCATGGGTGGAACTGAGGGTGGAGATCCCGGCGCGACGAACGTGGACCGACACGTGCGGTTCGGTGCTCGGGAGGATCGGAGAAACACCTCACCGGTCTCTTCCTCCGAGTGTGCTCCGCTCCACGGGGGCTCAGTGCGGCTGCGCCGGGCGCAGGAAGCGGATCACGGGGTGGCAGGGGTCGTGGGTGACCTCGGCGTGGACGCCGTAGACCTGTTCGATGAGGGTCGGTGTGAGGACCTCGGCCGGGGTGCCCTCCGCGACCGCGTGGCCGTCGCGGAGAACGAGCAGGCGGTCGCAGTACATCGCGGCGAGGTTGAGGTCGTGCAGGGCGATCACGGCGGTGACCGGGAGGCCGGCGATCAGCTCCAGGAGGTCCAACTGGTGCTGGATGTCGAGGTGGTTGGTGGGTTCGTCGAGGAGGAGTTCGCGGGGTTGCTGTGCGAGGGCGCGGGCGATCTGGGTGCGCTGGCGTTCGCCGCCGGAGAGTGTGTGCCAGGACTGGTCGGCGCGGTCGGTCAGGCCGGTGCGCGCGAGGGCCTCGGTGACGGCCTCCGTGTCGGCCGTCGTGGCGGGTGTCCAGGCGCGGCGGTGTGGGATGCGGCCGAGGGCGACGACGTCGCGGACGGTCAGTTCGGTCTGGGTGTCGGCGTGCTGTTCGACGGTGGCGATCCGGCGGGCGGTGGCCCTGCGGCCGATCTCGGTGAGCGGGCGCCCGTCCAGGGTCACGACTCCGGCGGTGGGGGCGAGGACTCCGGCCAGAAGTCTCAACAGGGTTGATTTTCCTGAGCCGTTGGGACCGAGGAGGCCGACGGTCTCGCCGGGACGGAGGGTGAGCGTGACGTCGTCGACGACGACCTTGTCGCCCAGGCGCCGTACGACGCCGTCCGCGTGCAGGCTGATCATGTTCTGCTCCGTCCTCGGTAGAGCACGGCCACGAACGCCGGTACGCCGATCAGGGACGTGACCACGCCCACCGGAACCTCCTGGGGGTCGAGGACGGTACGGGCCAGGGTGTCCACCCACACCAGGAACACGGCGCCGGTCAGGGCCGTGACGGGCAGGAGGCGGGCGTGTCCGGCCCCGGTCAGCGCGCGGGTGGCGTGCGGCAGGACCAGGCCGACGAAGCCGATCGCGCCGGCGCAGCTGACCAGGGCGGCGGTGAGCAGCGCGGTCGCGCAGAGCAGGACCAGGCGGGTACGGGCGACGTGGACGCCGAGTCCGGCGGCGGCCTCGTCGCCGAAGGCGAAGGCGTCGAGGGTACGGGAGTGGCCGAGGCAGACGGCCAGGACCGCGGCGAGGACGACCGCGCACAGCGTCACCTGGCCCCAGTCGGCGCCGGTGAGCGAGCCGAGCAGCCAGAACAGCACACCCCGGGTGGTCTCCGCGTCGGCGGAGGTCAGGACGACGAACGAGGTGAGCGCGGAGAACAGTTGCATGGCCGCGACCCCGGACAGGACGACCCGGTCGGTGCTGCCGCCGAGGGTGTGGCTGAGCAGCAGCACCAGGGCGAAGGAGAGCAGCGCGCCGAGGAAGGCGCCGGCCGACAGGGACAGCGCTCCCCCGCCCACCCCGAGGACGACCACCGCGACCGCCCCGGTGGACGCGCCGGAGGAGACCCCGAGCACGAAGGGGTCGGCGAGCGGGTTGCGCAGCAGCGACTGCATCACCGCGCCGCACACCGCGAGTCCGGCCCCGCACACGGCGGCGAGCAGGGTGCGGGGCATCCGCAGGTTCCACACGATGCCGTCCCGCAGCGGCGCCAACGTGCTCTCGCCGAAGCCGAGATGGGCCGCGACGGACGCCCACACGTCGCCGGTGGAGATGTCGGCGGGCCCGATCGTCACGGCGACGGCGGTCGAGGCGAGCAGCGCGGCCAGTCCGCCGCCGGTCAACAGGACGGTGCGGAGGCTCACTTGTCGAGCCCGAAGTCGCGCAGACCGGCCGCGACCTTCTCGATCCCCTCGATGGTGCGAATGGACGGGTTCATCGCCTGCCCGCTCAGCAGGACGTACCGCTTCTTCTTCACGGCGGTCAGGTTCTTGGTGGCGGGGTTGGTCTCCAGGAAGCGGATCTTCGCCTTGGCGGTCTCCGCGGTCTGCTGCTTGCGGGTCAGGTCGCCGATGACGATGACGTCGGGGTCACGGTCGGCGACGGTCTCCCAGCCGATCTGGGGCCACTCGTCGTGGGTGTCGGCGAACGCGTTCTTCGCGCCGACGGCTCGGGTGATGGCGCCCGGAGCGCCGCAGCAGCCGGCCAGGTAGGGCGACTGGGAGTTGGCGAACCAGTACATGAGGGACACGTCGGACGCGTGCAGCCCGGCGGTGGCCGTGCGCACCCGTTCCTTCAGTCCGGCGACCACCGTCTCACCGCGCTTCTCGACACCGAACGCCCGTGCCAGATCGCGTATTTCGCCGTACACGGCATCCAGCGTGAGGGGTGTGGAGCGCGATCCGTCGCCGCCGCTGTCGTTGTCCTTGCCCGCCGAGCAGTCGGAGGGCGAGACGTACGTCGGTACGCCGAGCTTCTCGAACTGCCCGCGGGTGGCGACGCCGCCCTTGCCGAGGGTGGAGACGAACGAGGCGGTCACGAAGTCGGGGTCGGCGTCCAGGACCTTCTCGAAGGAGGGCGCGTTGTCGGCCAGCCGGGGCACGGACGCGTTGGCCTTCTCCAGGCCCTTCATCACCGGGTCGGTCCAGGTGGCCGTACCGGCCATGCGGTCGGCGAGGCCGAGGGAGAGCAGGATCTCGGTGGTGCCCTGGTTGAGGGAGACGGCCCGCTTCGGAGCCGACGTGAGGGTGACCTTGTCACCGCAGTTGTCGATGGTGACGGGGTAACCGGCGGCGGTCTTCCCGGTGTTCGCGTCCGACTCGTCGGAGGCGCCGCAGGCGGTGAGCAGGAGGGCGGACGCGAGGAGAAGGGCCGGAGTACGAAGGAGAGCGGGGGTGCGGAGCACGGGCATGCCTCAGGGGTCGGGGCTCGTTCGCGGAGCCTGGCCTACGGACGTCCCTCCGCGCGGGGGCGCGAAGGTGCCAGCAGGTCTTCGGACTCGGGTTCGTCCGGACGGGACGCCTTCCCGGTCTCCCAGTGGCGTGGTGTGCCCCGCCCGTCCCCCTCACCGCTGCGCGTCAGTTCCGGGTTCGCACCGGATTCCCTGGCCTCGGATGTGGCTCGACTGGCCCGATGAGGCTATCAAGATCGGCGTACGGCCGGTCCGTGCGATCGGTCACGGGGCGCGCTCGGCACATGGGGAATCCGTGGGTCGTCCCGTTCGCCTCCGGGCGCCCCACCACCGGACCACCCGTCACCGCGTAGGCCAGACGGAGCGGTCACAGCCCGGCTGAGTCTCTCCCCGAAGGCTTCACCGGACGCGAAAATGCCTGCGGGTCACTGCGAGCCTGCGGCCACCACGGCAGCCGTGATGGGTTCGAGCGCGGCGATCAGTTCGGTGAGTTCGGCCTCCGACAGGGCCTCGTACGGTGGGGTGGCGAGTTCGTCGGTCAGGGCTTCCACGCGCCGCTTGGTCTCGCGGCCCGCGTCGGTGAACCTGCCTTCGATGTCGACGAGCCCGCGCTCGCGCAGGCCGTCCATGACCGCGGCCAGTCGCTCTTTCGGCAGGTGATGGACGCGCCCGAACGACTCCGGCGGATGGATGCCCATGTCCAGCGCGGACAGCACATGGGCCTCCGTGCCGCCGATGCCCGCACCGACGAGAGCGGCGATGTGCCCGTCGCCGCGGTGCTCGCGCAGCATGGTCGCGGAATGCCACAGCCGGGCGACCGGGTCGCCCGGCACCGGGAGGCTGCGCATCCCGGCGTACATCACCCGGCCGACCATGGGCGCGTTGGTCGCGGCCTTGGTGGTCAGGTCAGCGGCGCGTACCAGGCCCGGGGAGTCGGCCAGTTCGTCACCGAGGATCCGCCGCAGTGAGGCCGCACTGCCCCGCTCGCGCGCGGCGAGGGACGCCTCGGGCGGAATCGTCTCCCAGGCACTCGGGATGTGCCGCGCGACCTCTCCGTCGGCGAAGTTGTAGAAGGCCGCGTGCACGACCTGTGCCGGCACCCGCCCCAGCGGTGCGGCACGGCTGGCGAAGTAGCCGTCCCAGTAGGTGCGGTGGCCGAGCGCGGCCAGTTCGTCGTTGCACTCGTCGGCGAAGAAGGTGACCAGGCAGATCGGCTCCAAGAGCTCGAACATGCGGCGGGCGATGTGGGTCATCGAATGCGGGCGCGTCTTGCTCATCGGTCTCTCCCTCTGCCAGGCGTGCCTGCTTTGACGGTCCGGCACACCGAAACTCATCGGCGTGCCGTGGACCCGCCCGTCGGTCACAGCCCGGCGATCCGGTACTCCGCCACGGTCGAATATGGGCAACGCCCTCTCCGCGCACGGCAGTTGACCTGGTTCCGGTCGGCGGGGCGGGCGCGGTCACTCCGGCGCGTGGTCGCCGAACGCGGTGACGGACAGGAAGCGGATGGGCAGGGTCACCAACTCCTGGGGGCCGTGGGGCCCTTCGCCGTCGAGTTGGAGGGCGTCGCCGGGGCGCAGGGTGTAGTCCGCCTCTCCGTGGCCGTAGACCATCTCGCCCTCCAGCATGTACAGGAGTTCGGTGCCGGGGTGCTGGAAGAGAGGGAAGACCTCACTCCGTTCGGTGAGTGTGACGAGGACGGCTTCCATCCGCTTGTGCGGTCCGCGCAGGGCGCCGAGCAGTTCGTAGAGATGTCCGACCCGGCTGCCCCGGCGCACGATGCGGGCGCCTTGCCCGGCCGGGACGAAGACGGCCTCGCGGTCGGCGTCGACGCCTCGGAAGAGCGCGGTGACGGGGATGCCGAGGCCGGTGGCGAGGCGGCCGAGCGTGGTGAGGCTACAGGAGGTCTGCGCGTTCTCGATCTTCGAGAGCATGGCCTTGGAGAGGCCGACACGGGCCGCGGTCTCGGCGATGGACAGGCCTGCGGCGGTGCGGTACTCCCTGACCTGGCGGCCGATGACGACTTCGAGTTCCAGGGCCCGCGCCGCCTCGACCGGGTCGATCTCCCGGTCGGGCAGCGCGGCGGCACGGTCCTGGAGGTCGGCGGCATCCCGATCAGTCGTCATGGTGGCCATTCTGCCGTGCCTGTTCAGAAGCGGACTCGCCCGACCGGGCCGGGTCCGCGGACGGTGGTGCGCCGTCCGCGGTGGCCCGGCTGCTAGGTCGTGGTGGACACAGTGCCGCGCGCGGAGTCGGCGGGAACCGCGTGCAGCAGGTCGTAGGCGCTCTCGGCGTGCAGGTGGACGTCGATCCCGCCCTCCTCCACCTCGGGGCGGACGCGCAGGCCCATCGTCTTGTCCAGGACCACGGCGATGATCCAGGTGACGGCGAAGGAGTACAGCAGGACGGCGAAGGCGCCCACGGCCTGCTTGCCGAGCAGGGAGAGGCCGCCGCCGTAGAGGAGGCCGTCGACGCCGTTGGGCGCGTCCGAGGTGGCGAGTACGCCGACGAGGAGGGTGCCGGTGAGTCCGCCGACGAGGTGGATGCCGACCACGTCGAGCGAGTCGTCGTAGCCGAATCTGTACTTCAGGCCGACGGCGAGCGCGCAGACCGCGCCGCCGATCGCGCCGAGCGCGAGGGCGCCGACCGGTGAGACCGCGCCGCAGGACGGGGTGATGGCCACCAGGCCGGCGATGGCTCCGGAGGCGGCACCCAGGGTGGTGGAGTGGCCGTCGCGGAGCTTCTCGACCAGGAGCCAGCCGAGCATCGCGGAGCAGGTCGCGGTGAAGGTGTTCAGGACGACTACGGACGCGGCGTTGCCGGCCGTGAGCGCGGAGCCGCCGTTGAAGCCGAACCAGCCGAACCACAGCAGGCCCGCGCCGAGCATCACCAGGGGCAGGTTGTGCGGTCGTTCGCCGCCCTTGGTCTCCTTGCGCCAGCCGATGCGCTTGCCGAGGACCAGGATCATCGCGAGGGCCGCCGCGCCGGAGTTGATGTGGACGGCGGTGCCGCCGGCGAAGTCGATGGCGCCGAGCTTGTTGACGATCCAGCCGCCGGTGACCCCCTTGCCGTCGAAGGCGAACACCCAGTGGGCGACCGGCAGATAGACCAGGGTCACCCAGATCCCGGTGAAGGCCATCCAGGCGCCGAACTTGATGCGGTCGGAGATCGCGCCGCAGATGAGGGCGGCGGTGAGAGCCGCGAACAGGGCCTGGAACGCGGCGAACACGGAGAGCGGGATCACCGCCTTGGGGTCGTCGGCCATGATGCCGTTGAGGCCGAGGTACTCGGTGACGTCACCCAGCAGGCCGGCTCCGCCGATCGAGTCGCCGAAGGAGGCGGAGTAGCCGTAGAGGACCCAGATGCAGCCCACCAGGGCGACCGAGCCGAAGGTCATCATGATCATGTTCAGTACACTCTTCGCGGCGACCATGCCGCCGTAGAAGAGGGCCAGTCCCGGCACCATCAGACAGACGAGTGCCGTGCTGGCGAGCATCCAAGCGGTACTTCCGGTGTCCATGCGCACGCTCCACGGAGAGGTCCAACAAAGGGAAACGGTGTTTCACCGCAGTAGACAGGTGGAGCGTTACGGGACGCTCACGCGCCGAATTAAGGGCGGGTTTCGGCCTTCAGCCGGAAGCGGGGGTGCGGTTCGGCCCGGCCGGCGGCCAGGTCGGCGGCCATCGCGCCGATGAGCGGGGCGAATTTCGCGCCGTGCCCCGAGCAGGGCGAGGCGATCACCAGGGGGCCGCGCCGGTCCAGGACGAAGTCCTCGTCGGGTGTGGTGGTGTAGAGGCAGGTGGCCTCGGCGACCGGGTCCGGGTCCAGGCCCGGCAGCCGGTCCCTGACGAACGCGGTGATCCGTGCCCGGGACGCCGGGTCGACGACGCCGGTACGGGTGTCGGCCGTGGTGGGGGTGCCCCGGTCGTGCTCGGCGACCTTGACGGCGGGCAGCGGGCCGCCGTCCCCGCCCGAGGGCAGTGCGAACACCTGCATGGTCGCGTCCTTGGAGACCATCACCGGCCAGCGGGCGGCCGGGTCCCGCTGCCTGAAGTGGAAGACCTGCTGCTGTGTCACCCGCAACTCGGGCAGTACGACGGGCAGTTCGAGGTCCGGGAGCCAGGAGCCGGCGGCCACGACGACCGTGTCCGCCGTGATCTCCCGCCCGTCGTCCGTCCGGATCCGGACCGTGTCCCCCGCATCGGTCACGTCGATGCCGACCACCCGGGTTTCCGTGATCACGCGGACACCCAGCCCGGCCGCCCGCCGCACACAGGCGGCGACCGTCGCGTCCGGGTCCACCACGCCCGCGTCCGGGTGGTACAGCACCGGACCGGTGAAGCGGACGAACGGCCAGCGCGCCGACGCGTCCCGGGCGCCCAGGAGTTCGTGCGGCACCCCGGCCGACTTCAGTACGGCGGCCAGGCCCTCCGGGTCCCGCCCCTCCCCCAGGTCGAGGCCACCGGTGGTCCGCAGCAAGGGAGTTGCGGTGTCGCGCTCCAACTCCCGCCACTCCTCGTACGCCCGGCCGGTGAGGCCGACGTAGAAGGGGTCCGCGTAGGCCCTGCGGAAGATCCGGGAGCTGCCGTGCGAACTCCCTTGCCGGTGGCCGATGTCGAACGCCTCGATCAGGGTGACCGGATGGCCCCGCCGGGCGAGCTGCCAGGCGGTGGCCGCGCCCGTCAGCCCGGCGCCGACGACGGCGATCACAGCCCGGCCCCCGGGATCCAGTCCGTGCCCGCGAGCGGGACGCGGGCCATCGCGGCGGCCTCGATGGTGAGGGCGACCAGGTCCTCGGGCTCCAGGTGCAGGAGGTGGGCCTTGCCGCAGGCGCGGGCGAGGGTCTGGGCCTCCATGGTCATCACCCGGAGGAAGTTGGCGAGCCGCCGGCCGGCGTCGACCGGGTCGAGACGGGCGGCGAGTTCCTCGTCCTGGGTGGAGATGCCGGCCGGGTCGCGGCCGTCCTGGTAGTCGTCGAAGTAGCCCGCGGCGGAGCCGAGTTCGCGGTAGTCGGCGTCGTACTTCGGGTGGTTGTCGCCGAGCGCGATGAGTGCCGCCGTCCCGATGGCGACCGCGTCGGCCCCCAGTGCCAGCGCCTTGGCCATGTCGGCACCGTTGCGGATTCCGCCGGAGACGATCAGCTGGACCTCGCGGTGGACGCCCAACTCCTGGAGCGCGCGGACGGCTTGGGGCAGGGCGGCGAGGGTGGGGATGCCGACGTGCTCGATGAAGACGTCCTGGGTGGCGGCCGTACCGCCCTGCATGCCGTCGACGACCACGACGTCGGCGCCCGCGTGGACGGCGAGCTTCACGTCGTAGTACGTGCGGGTCGCGCCGACCTTCACATAGACCGGCTTCTCCCAGTCCGTGATCTCGCGCAGTTCGAGGATCTTGATGGCGAGGTCGTCCGGGCCGGTCCAGTCGGGGTGGCGGCAGGCGCTGCGCTGGTCGATGCCGACGGGCAACGTCCGCATGCCGGCGACCCGTTCGGTGATCTTCTGCCCGAGCAGCATGCCGCCGCCGCCCGGCTTGGCGCCCTGCCCGAGGACGACCTCGATGGCGTCGGCCCTGCGCAGGTCGTCGGGGTTCATGCCGTAGCGGGACGGCAGGTACTGGTAGACGAGGTGCTTGGAGTGGCCGCGCTCCTCGGGTGTCATGCCGCCGTCGCCGGTGGTGGTGGAGGTCCCGACCTCGCTGGCGCCCCGGCCGAGTGCCTCCTTGGCCTGGGCGGACAGGGCGCCGAAGCTCATGCCGGCGATGGTGACGGGGGTGGCGAGGCGCAGCGGGTGCTTCGCGTGCCGGGCGCCGAGGACGACGTCCGTGTCGCAGCGCTCGCGATAACCCTCCAGTGGATAGCGGGACATGGAGGCGCCGAGCAGCAACAGGTCGTCGAAGTGCGGGAGTCGACGCTTCGCGCCCCAGCCGCGGATGTCGTAGATGCCGGTCTCGGCGGCGCGCTGGATGGCGTGGATGGTGGCACGGTCGAAGGTCGCCGACTCGCGCAGGCCGTGGGATGCGGGTTCCATGTGGTTCGAACTCCCTCAGTACGCGGTCGTGTTGTCGACCTTGAAGTGGTACAGCTCGCGGGCCGATCCGTAGCGGCGGAAGTCCGCCGGGTTCTCGTCGCGCTCGGCGGCCTTCAGCAACTCGGCCAGTTCGGCGAGGTGTTCGGGGCTCATCTCCTTCTCCACGCAGTCCGCGCCGAGGGACTTGACCGTGCCGCGGACGTAGATCCGGGCCTCGTAGAGCGAGTCGCCCAGCGCGTCCCCGGCGTCGCCGCAGACCACCAGCCGCCCGGCCTGTCCCATGAACGCGCTCATGTGGCCGACGTTTCCGCCGACGACGATGTCCACGCCCTTCATCGAGATGCCGCACCGGGCGGACGCGTCCCCGTCGACGACCAGGAGACCGCCGTGGGCGGTGGCGCCGGCCGACTGGGACGCGCTGCCGCGCACGCGTACCGTGCCGGACATCATGTTCTCGGCGACTCCCGTACCGGCGTTCCCGTGGACGGTGACCGTGGCGGACTGGTTCATGCCGGCGCAGTAGTAGCCGACGTGGCCCTCGATGTCGACGACGAGATCCTCCCGGATGCCGCAGGCCACGGCGTGCGCGCCGCGCGGGTTGAGGATCCGCCAGCTGGTGGCGTCCGGGGCGTGCAGGGCCTGGTTCAGCTCGCGCACGGGCGTCTGGGCCAGGTCGATCAGCGTCGCCATACGTACACCTCTTCCGGCTCGGGTTCGAAGATGCGGGCGTTCTCGATGCCCGGCAGGACGTCCAGCGCCCGGTACTCGGAGGCCATCGCCACCCAGGCGTCGGTCTCGGCGATCAGCGCGGGCTTGCAGGCGATGGCGTCCCGGACGACGGCGAAGGAGTCTCCGGTGGACACGAGGAGGGTGTAGAAGCCGTCGAAGCGTTCGCACAGCAGCTTCAGCGCCTTCTCCAGGTCGGCGCCCTGGGCCAGTTGGTGGGCGACGAAGCGGGCGCCGACCTCGGAGTCGTTCTCGCTGTCGAACTCGACGCCCTGGGCACGGAGTTCGCGCCGTACGGTGGCGTGGTTGGCGAAGGAGCCGTTGTGCACCAGGCACTGTCCGGGGCCCACGGAGAAGGGGTGGGCGCCCTCGGGGGTGACGGCCGACTCGGTGGCCATGCGGGTGTGCCCCATGCCCTGCCAGCCGGTGACGGAGGCGAGACCGAAGGACTCCGCCAACCGCACCGGGTTTCCGGTGCCCTTGAGGACGGCCATGCCGTTGCCGGAGCCGATCACGGTGGCCTGCGGCAACGCCTTGGCGACGGCGGCCGGCAGATCGCCGGTGCCGTGGACGACGGTCGTCGCGTCGGCGGCGAGCGCCACCGCGCCGGGCAACGCCGCCTCCGCCTCGGCCGGGGTCACTCCGAGCAGGGAGACGACGGTGCGTCCCGGCGGGGAGAGCCTCGGGTCGCCGTAGACCGCGACACCCGCCGAGTCGGGGCCGCGCTCGACGACCTGCCCCAGCATCGCGGTCAGCAGCTCACCGAGGCGTGGTTCCAGTGAGGGCTCGCGCAGATGCAGCCCTACGATTCCGCACATCCCAAGTCCCTTCAGAACGCGGTCAGATAGCGGTCGAGCTCCCAGGAGCCGACCGTGGCGTGCCAGTCGAAGAACTCCTCGCGCTTGAGCTCCGCGAAGTAGCGGCTCACTCCCGGCCCTACGGCGTCCAGCGCGCCGCTGATCACGTCGTCGGCCTGGAGTGCCTCGACGGCGTGCAGCAGGGTGGGCGGGAGTTCGGGGCCCTTGCCGGCCGCGCCGGGCTCGCCCGGGTCGAGGCCGCGCTCGATGCCGTCGAGTCCCGCGGCCAGGGCGGCGGCAGCGGCGAGATAGGGGTTGGCGGCGCCGTCGCCGCCGCGCAGTTCGATCCGGTTGCCGTCGGGGACGCGGACGAAGTGCGTGCGGTCGTTGCCGCCGTAACCGGCCAGTCGGGGCGACCATGTGGCGCCGGAGCGGGTGGAGAGGGCGCCGGTCCGCTTGTAGGAGTTGACGGTCGGCGCGATCACCGCCTGGAGGCCGCGGGCGTGTTCGAGGATGCCCGCGACGAACGAGTAGGCCAGCGGCGAGAGTCCGAGGCCGCGCGCGTCGCTCGCGTCGGGGAACGTGGGCTCGCCCTCCCGCCACAGCGACATGTGCAGATGCAGTCCCGTGCCGGTGCGGTCGGTGAACGGCTTGGGCATGAACGTGGCCGTCATTCCGCGCTGTTCGGCGAGGACGGACACCAGATAGCGCAGGGTGATGACCCGGTCGGCGGTGGTCAGGGCGTCGGCGTGCTTGAAGTTCTGCTCGAACTGGCCGTTGCCGTCCTCGTGGTCGTTGGCGTAGTTGCCCCAGCCGAGGCTGTTCATCGCGCCGGAGACGGCGGTGAGGTGGTCGTACATCCGGGTCAACCCGCGTGCGTCGTAACAGGGTTGGGCGGCGGTGTCCTTGCGGTCGGCGACGCGCAGCGTGCCGTGTTCGTCACGGTCGACGAGGAAGTACTCGACCTCGGCGCCGACGGACAGGGACAGTCCCCGGTCGGCGGCCCGCGCCAGCAGGCTGCGCAGGACGACGCGCGGGGCGTACGGCCATGGCTTCCCCTCCACGTACGGGTCGCAGTGGACGAGGGCGAGGCCCGGCTTGACGAAGGGGATCGGCGTGTACGAGGCGGGGTCGGGCCGGGCGACGACATCGGGGTCGCTGGGCTGCTGGCCGAGCGCGCCGGCCGCGTACCCGGCGAAGCCGACGCCCTCGTCGCGCAGTTCCTCGACGGCCTGGGCGGGCACCAGTTTGGCGCAGGGCTTGCCGGTCAGGTCGACGAAGACGGCGAGGACGAACTCGATGCCGTCGGCACGGACCAGTTCGGCGAGGTCGGGTGAGTCTGTTTCCGGGCCGGTCGTCATGGGGGCCTCCCAGCTGTCCACTCTAAGGAAACTATGTTGCACATCAGTAGACAACCCATGCGTTACGTCGGGATTTCCGCGAGGGAAGCTCCGCGTTAGAGGTCGAGGCCGCCCGCCGACGGCACTGGTCTCCCCGCTCAACACCCGCTACATTTTGAGCAGTTGCTCAAATCATTCACTCGAATCGGTCGCCTGAACGGCCCACCGAGGACAACCGGGGTGGACATGGCCAAGGCCGGACCCAGAAGTGACGGCGGATCGCGCGGAGCCCGAGGTTCGGCGGAGACCCGCGCGGCTCTCGTCGCCGGGGCCGTCACCGCGCTGCGGGAGAAGGGCTACGCCGGGGCCAGCGCGCGGGAGATCGCCAGGAACGCGGGCTGCAACCAGTCGCTGGTCTTCTACCACTTCGGAACCGTGGTCGACCTGCTGCTCGCCGCCCTCGACCACGTCAGCGACGAGCGGTCACTGCGCTACCGCGAAGCCGTGGAACGGTCGGGCAGCCTGGGTGAACTGATCCACACCGCCCGGACCGTGTTCGACGAGGACCTGGACAAGGGCTATGTGACCGTCCTGGTCGAGATGATCGCCGGCGCGCAGTCGACTCCCGGGCTGGGCGCGGAGGTCGCCGCACGGATCGGGCCCTGGCGCGACTTCACCACCGATGTCGCCCAGGACGTACTGTCCGCGTCCCCGCTGGCCCTGCTGCTCCCGGCCCGCGAGGTCGCGCACACGGTCGTGGCGCTCTACCTCGGCCTCGAAATGCTGGCGTCCCTCGACGGGGACCGCGACTCGGCGCTCGCCCTCTTCGACCGGGCCGGCCTGCTCGCCGTCCTCGCGGACGCCTACCTCGCACGGCAGGACACCGCGCCCGACGCATAGGCCCACCACCGCCCGACCAGGCACCACCGCTGTCCGACCTGACGACGACCAGGAGGGAAAGACAACCGTGAACGGCACATACGGCGCGACCGGTCCCCGATTCCGAGGAGTGCCCGACAGCTCCCGGGGACGGACCTGGCCCTGGTTCCTCGCCTGGCTCGGCATCGGCGCGGCGGGCAGCCTCGCCCTGCTGACCATCCCCACGATCGGCCTGTACCTGTTCCCGCTCGCCGCCGTGGCCGCCGGCGCGGCGGCGTTCCGCCGGGGCGCGCGGCACGGGCTTCCCGGTCTCCTCTCCGGCCTCGGTCTGCCGCTGCTCTACGTGGCCTACCTCAACCGGCGGGGTCCGGGCACCGTCTGCACCACGACCGCCACCAGCCAGTCGTGCGTCGACGAGTGGAGCCCCTGGTTGTGGCTGGCGGCCGGGGTGGTCCTGTTCCTGGCGGGTCTCGGGTGGTTCACCGTGCTGAAGCGGAGGCGCGCGGCGAGGTGAGCCGGACACCGCGCCCGGCCCGGACCGCGCGGGCCGCATCGCCGGGACAGGCGCGTTCGCGCGGCTGCGGCCACGTCACACGGCTTCGTCAGCGGGGTGTTCCTCGACGCTGTGGGAGTCGGTGAGGCTGAGCGCGCCGCCGGCGGCGATGACTCCGACGACGACGGCGAGGAGGGCGTAGGTGATCCGCTCGCCGTGGAAGAACGACGACACCAGGCCCTCGCTCCAGGTCCCGGCGGGCAGTTGCGTGGTGACGAGGGCGGCGATGAGGGTGCCGACCACGGCTGTGCCGACGCTGGATCCGACCTCCTGGGCGGTGTCGTTGAGGGCGGCGCCGATGGAGGTGCGGTTGGCGGGCATCGCGTCGACGAGCGCGACCGCACAGATCGTCATCACGGTGCGCAGTCCTACGGTCATGACCACCATGCAGACCGCGATGGCGAGGTATCCGTGGTCGACGCCCCAGGACAGTCCCGCCAGTGAACCGGCGAGGCAGGCCGCGCCGACCAGGCAGGCGACGCGGTGGCCGAAGCGGCGGCCGAGCCATTCGGACAGCGGGGTGGCGACGAGCATGGTCACGATGATCGGCAGGTTGGCGAGACCGGCCCGTACCGGGCTCCACCCGTAGGCGTACTGGAAGTGCAGGATCAGGCCGAACATGATGCCGGCCATCGCGATGGACGTGCCGATCTGCGCGAGGGCGGCGCCTCGGACGGTGCCGTTGGTGAACAGGCCCAGATCCAGCATGGGGGCGGCGCTGCGGCGCTCGTGCCGGACGAACGCGACGGCGGCCACGACCGCCCCGGCGATCGACGCGAGGGTGACCGTGGAGAGCCAGCCGTGCTCGACCCCGCTGGTCAGCGAGTAGCAGGCGAGCCCGATGGCCGCGACGCTCAGGACCGCGCCGGGCACGTCGAGCGCGTCCTTGGTCAGGTCCTCGGGCCGGTCGGCCGCGACACCGAGCCGTACGCCGACGCAGGCGATCAGCGCGATGGGGGCGTTGACGACGAGCAGCCACTCCCACCGCACATGGGCGAGCGCGGTGCCGCCGAGCAGCGGTCCCAGGACGAAGCCGGACATGCCCACGACGATCATCACCGTCATGGCGCGCATCCGCAGCGCCTTGTCCTCGAAGAGGCGGAAGACCAGGGAGTTCGTGATCGGGGCCATCGCGGCGGCGGCTATGCCGAGCGCGGCCCTGAGGGCGATGAGTTCGCCCGCCGTGCTGACGAAGACGACGCACAGGCTCAGCGAGCCGAAGACGGCGAGCCCGATCAGCAGCACCCGGCGGCGGCCGAACCGGTCGGCCATCGACCCGGCGGTGAGCAGCAGTCCGCCGAAGGTCAGTGAGTAGGCGCCGGTGACCCACTGCAACGCGGTCGTGCCGCTGCCGAGGTCGCGGCCGATCGTGGGCAGCGCGATCGACAACAGCGTGTTGTCGACCATCTCGACGAAGAAGGCCAGGCAGAGAGCTGCCAGGGGGATCCACGCCGCGCGCAGCGACGGGTAGACGCGGGAGGGGGCGTCCAGCGTGGTGGTGGTCATCGCAGCCCTTTCGGTCGAACGCCGTTCGGTGATCGAACGACGTACGGGTATCGAACGCCGTACGATGAAGCACGATAGAACAACGTTCGATACGATGCAAGGCACAACGTGAGCAGCGATGTGAGCAGCGAGGGGACGACAGCCATGGCACGCCTACAGAGCCGTTCGGGCACAGGACGCCGACGGGCCTCCCACTCGATGGAGTCCGTCCTCACCGAGACAGTGGCTCTGTTGGACGAGGCCGGGGCGCCGGCCCTCACGTTCCGGGCACTCGCCCAGCGCCTCGGCGGCGGCGTGGCCAGCATCTACTGGTACGTCGAGAGCAAGGACGAACTCCTCGACCGCGCCACCGACCACGTCATGGGCACGATCCTGGCCGACATCGAGAAACTCCCCCACCAGGACGACCCGATCGACGCCCTGCGCGAGATGGCCCTGACGCTCTTCGACGCGATCGTCCAACGCCCTTGGCTGGGCGCCTACTTCATGCGCAACACCGACGTCCAGTCCAACGCCCTGTGCCTCTACGAGAGGCTCGGTCAGCAGACACTGCGCCTCGACCTCACCGCACTCCAGCGGTTCCACGCCGTGTCCGCGGTCGTCGGCGTCGTCGTCGGCTCCGCCGTCGACCTGGGGCAGGAGCCGCCCCAGGAGGTTCTTGACGGCGCCACGACCCGCGAGGAGTTCCTCGGGCGCTTCGCACGCACCTGGCGCGGACTCGACCCCGAGGCCTTCCCCTTCGTGCGCGAGATCGTCGACGAGTTCGACGGCCACGACGACGTCGACCAGTTCCGCTCCGCACTGGAACTCACCCTGACCGGACTGCGCCTCCAGGCCGGAACCTGAACCGCCCGCCCTCCGCGAACGCCCCTGACCGTCACTGCCTGGTGAGCGGCAGACCGAGCACTCCGCGGTCATGTCCGACGATCAGGTCCGCGCCGACCGCGGCCAGACAGGTCAGTGCCACGTCCAGGGCGATGTGCCCGACCGCGCCGGTCTCCGGCTCCCATATCCGCAGTCGGTGACCGTGACGGGTGCCGGCGACCACGACCGTGCGGCCGTCCTCCAAGGTGGTGCCGGTGATGAGCGGCGAGCCGCCGGTACCGGTCGAGAAGGGCAGGGCGTCGCCGATCGGGGCACCGGTCGCGGGGTCCCACAGCACGACCACGCCACGGTTGTCCGCCGTCGCCAGCACGGTTCGGTCGTGGGCGGGCACGGCGGCCACTGCGGATATCCGGTGGTCGGCATCGGCCAGCGCGCGTGCGTTCAGCTGCACGGCCGCGCCGGTCGCCCAGGGGTCGTCGACGGCCGGATCCCACACATGCAGGCGGCCCGCGGTGTCGGAGGCCGCGATCAGCGTGTGGTCGGCGGCGATCGGAACGGCCGCGATCGACTGGATCGGGCTGCCGTAGGGATTGAGCCGCCCCACGCACTCACCGCCCTCCGCGTCCCACAGCCGGACCGCTCCTCGGGGCGTGGCGGTGACGAGCAGCGTGCGCCCGTCGGGGATCGTCGCGGCGCACATCCCGGTCACACCTCCGGGCCAGTCGCCGACCGGTTCACGAACCGGCTGCCCGGTGACCGGGTTCCACACGGCGACCGTCCCGCTGTCGCCTCCGCTCGCCAGCAGGACACGGCCATCGGGCAACGACAGAGCAGTCAACGAACGGATACGGTCCCGATGCCCTGGCAGCGGATCATGGACGAGCCGACCGTCGACCGCGTCCCACAACCACACCGAGCCCCCGTCCCCGGCACCCGCCACGAGCTTCGCCAGGCCGGGTCCGGACACCACCGCCAGTGCGTCGACACCCCCCGACGCACCGGACGCGGAATCGGCGAACACCGCTGTACGACCCCAGGGTGTGCCGTCGGCCGCGAGCACCACGTCCCCGTCCCGCCGAAACCGAGTCGCTGCCGCGCCCGCCGGGACGACCACCGTCGAATCCGCATCGGCGGCCGAGCCGTCGCGGTCCACCGACGCCTCTGCCGGATGCGTATCCGGACGCGTATCCGGACGCGTATGGGGTCGCGCACCGTCCGGATTCTCCGCGAGGCCGTCCGCGATCGTCCACGTCTGTTCGCAGTCCCAGCAGCGGAAGTACCCGGTGAGCGACATCAGTTGGCGGGCCTGTTCCCTGTCCGCCTGTTCCCTTTCGGCCTGTCGCAGCGGGGCGTCGACTACGCTCACGCCCGCGACCAGGCAGAGCACAGCCCACCCGGGTGTCTCGGCAACTATCCCTGCCGACGCGACCGCACGCGCCACGCGCAGGAAGGGCTCCCACTCCTCCCCCAGCGCCTCTTGCCGCACCGCCTCGGCGACCGCGCCCCACGGATGCGCTCCTTCACGGACAGGGACGGGATCAGGCAACTCCGGAGCATCGGAAGGTACAGGCGCCGGATCCGCGAGGAACTCGGCAACCTCGGTGTCGCTCCCGCACTCGGGGCACACCAACAGGAGCCCACTTACCCCGAGTTCGAGGACCCCGGCGAGTGCCTCGCCCATGTAGTGACCGGCGAAGGCCACGGCGGCGAGCGCGAGATGCGCGCGTACCCGCGCGGGAGTCCCGGCGGCAAGAAGACTCCGTACGGCCGCCTGCTCGGCCGTACTCAGCGCGGCGCCGAACCCCGCCGCCAGATCGGCCGGGACGGGTGGCCGGTAGTCGGCGGTCACGATGCGGCCCAGGTCCACCCAGAAGTCCACGGACTGTCCCGGAGGCAGGGCCGCCGCCGCCTCCACCAGATGCGGCAGAGCCGCATAGGCGCCATCGAAAACGACTCCGTCGTCCATCAGGCCGCCCGCCAGGTATGTCCAGCCCTGCTTCCACGCCTCACCGCCCCCGGAGGCGGATGCGGATGCGGACTCCATCTGTGTCAGGAGTACCTCGACCTCCTCGGCCTTCACACCGTCAAGATCGCGCCAACGAGGGCTGTGCAGGGGCAGCTTCGACGTCATGGAACGAGTCTCGCAGTCGGCAGTGACAACGCAGCGACCAGCAGGAGGCGACGCCCTGTGACGCCCGCCCTCTCCCCACGCCACGCATCAGCTCGTCATCCGATCCACGATCAGCGCGAACGCGCGAGGCGCGATCCGCTCCAGAACCGGCGCGACGGTGCGCCAGCCGTCGAGAGCCACGGCCTGCGCGGCGAGCCTGCGGGCCTCGAACGGCTCTGCCAGCTCAGCGAGTTCGGCCAGTGCGCGGGCGCGTGTCGCCCGGTAGGCGATCGAACGGGCGAGAGTCTCGGCCCGACCCGGATCACCGTGCCGGGCCGTCTCCCGGACGACCGCGACCAGCGCCTCACCCTGCGCCCAACGGTCGTTGATCGAGTGCACGAGGGTTTCCGCCCGGCCCAGATCCCCACGGTGAGCCAGTTCCCGGACCACCGCGATCAGCGCCCTGTCCTGCGCGCGGCGGTCGCTGATCGCGCGAGCCAGCGCCTCGGCCCTTCCCGTGTCACCGGAGCGGGCCACCTCCGCGACGACCTCGACACGCCGTGGCACGGACAGATCGGGGTCGAGGAGTCCGACGAGCGCCATGGCCCGCTCGGCCTGACCGTGCCGGGCGAGCAGGAGGGTCACGGACCTCAGCAGAATGTCGTGATCACGGCCACCACCGCTCCCAAGCACCGTCTCGGCCCGGTCGGCGAGGGCAACGGCCACACCCTGGTCGGCGGCATCGGCGACAGCGTCCAGCACACACGCCAACTCCCAGGAGCCGAGCGGAGATTGAACGCGACTCGGCCGAGCCGCCGCCTCGTCCGGATCTCCCAGGAAGTCCAAGCCCAGGTCCCTGTCCTGGTCGAAGGCTTCACCGAGCGCCCACCCACAGAGCGCTCCCCCGCCGTCGACGGCGGGAACCGGCAGAGGACCCAGCAGCGCATCGAGCCGACCAAGGTCTCCCGCCAGCACTTCCCGGGCCAACACCGCTACCAGGGGCCGGGGTTCGGACCATGCCGCCGACTTGTCGGACCGCGCGAGGGCCGCCACACGGTCGGCCAGTACGACGGCCCGGTCATGGTCGCCGGCGGCGACGGCCACCTCCACGAGGAGGGCGAGTACCCGCTCGGTCCCTTCGACGGCGAAGGAACTCGCTTCGGCGTCGGCGCGAGCGGCGAATCCGAGCGCCGCGTCGGTGTCTCCGCCGTCCGCCACCGCCTTCGCCAACAGGGCCCACGCCCATGCCCAGTTGTGCGGGTAGCGGATTCCCTCCGCCAGAGCGACAGCCCTGTCACGCTCACCGGCACGCGCCCACTCCGGCACGAGGGCGACCAACGCCTGGTCCCGCAGCTGTCGTAGGGGAATGGATTCGGCCAACGCCTGGGCGCCGCGCAGGTCTCCGGCGCCCGCCCCGGCCCGCACCAGCGCCACGAGTTGCGTGCTCTGCTCAAGTTCGTCACTGATCGTGTACGCCAACTCGGCCGCGCGCACGAGGTGTCCGGTGCGGGCGAGCGTCCTCGGCAACCATCCACGGGTGAGGCCGGTGTCCGACTCCGGGCGCACCGACAGCCGTAGGACGGTCAACAGGCACGGCTCGTAGCCCCCTTGCTCGTACCTCCCTTGGAGGATGTCGCTTCCCCTGTGGTTCTCGGGTGCCGGGCCGCTCCGTCGCTCCCGTTCCCGCGTCATGTAAAGCTCCGGCCCCCACTGGGCCAACCCCTTCTGCACACCCTCACCCCCTGCTAGGTTGAGCGCGCCAGGCACTAGCACGTGCTAGTGACAGCGCCTCGCGCGCAGGACTGCGTATCGATTCCTCCGCCCCGACCGCCCCCTCTCTGTCTACAAGCTCAGGAGAGACGTCGTGACCGACTTCGCCAAGATGGTGGACGCCGTACGCGCCGGTGACCGTACGCCCGAGCAGGCCGCCGACGCGCTGTACGCCCTGCTCACGGACGACGAGCGGGTGGGTCTGCTGGACGGGGACACACCGTTCTGGGAGGGGCTCGGCATGATCCGTGCCGAGGGTTACAACGCCCGCCCGTACGTGCAGGGTTGTGTGGAGCGGGTCGGCATCCCGGGTATCCGTTTCGTGGACGGTCCTCGTGGGTGCGTCGCCGGACAGGGCACCGCCTTCCCGGTCTCCACGGCTCGTGGTGCCACCTGGGACACCGCGCTGGAGGAGCGGGTCGGCGAGGTCATCGGGCGTGAAGTCCGTGCCCAGGGCGGCAACTTCTACGGCGGTGTCTGTGTGAACCTGCCCCGGCATCCCGCCTGGGGGCGCCTCCAGGAGACGTACGGCGACGATCCGTATCACCTGGGCGAGTTCGGGGCGGCCCTCGTGCGGGGGACGCAGAAGTACGTGATGGCGTGTGTGAAGCACTACGCGCTCAACTCGATGGAGAACGCCCGGTTCACGGTCGACGTCACCGTGGCCGAGGACGTGCTGCACGACGTGTACCTCCCGCATTTCAAGCGGATCGTCGACGAGGGCGTGACCGGCGTGATGACCTCCTACAACTCGGTCAACGGCGAATGGGCCGGACAGCACCCGTACTTGCTCACCGAGGTGCTGCGCGAGCGGTGGGGCTTCGCGGGCATCACCGTCAGCGACTTCGTCTGGGGCATCCGTGATCCCGCCAAGTCCCTTGAGGCGGGCCTCGATCTGGAGGAGCCCTTCGCCCAGCAGCGCACCACGCAGCTGCGTGAGCGGCTCGCCGCCGGGGAGACCTCCTGGGCGTCCGTCGAGCGCTCGGGTGTGCGGCTGCTGGCTGCCCAACTCCGTTCCTACGCAGCCCGGTTGGACGGCGACTTCGGCCCCGGGACGATGGCGGCGGACGCCTCGCGCGCACTGGCCCGCACGGTCGCCGCCCGCGCGATGGTCCTACTGAAGAACGATCCGGTGCAAGGCGCGCCGGTGTTGCCGCTCGATCCGGCACGGGTCGGGTCCGTCGCCGTGATCGGCCGACTGGCGACCGCGCCGAACATGGGCGACCACGGTTCCTCCGACGTCCATGCGCCCAGCCACGTCACGCCGTTGGAGGGCATCACCGCCGCCTTCCCGGGCGCCGAGATCAGCCTGGTCGAGGACGACGATCCACGGCGGGCGGCCGAGGCGGCCCGTTCCGCCGAGGTCGCGGTCGTCGTCGCCGGGTACACCGCGCTGGAGGAGGGCGAGTACGTCGGCGCCGACGCCACCACCCGGCCCGAACTCCTCGCCCTGTTCCCGCCCGCGCCCCCGGAGGTGCTGGAGGCCATGAGGTCGGGCGCCACCGCGTCGGAACACACCGAGGCGATCACCGCGGGCGGCGGCGACCGCGTCTCGCTGACCCTGCGTCCGGTGGACGAGGAGATCATCCGCGCGGTCTCGGCGGCGAATCCGCGCACGGTGGTGTGCGTCGTGGCCGCCGGGGCGGTCCTCACCGAGAACTGGCGCCGCGAGGTCCCCGCGATCCTGCTCACCTGGTACCCGGGCATGGAGGGCGGCCACGCCCTCGCCGACATCCTGACCGGCGCCCACAACCCCTCCGGCCGCCTCCCGTTCGCCGTCCCGACCCTGCCGGAGCACCTGCCGCCGTACGACCGCGACGCCACCGCCATCACCTACGGCCGCCTCCACGGCCAGCGTCTGCTGGACGATCTCGGCGTGCGGCCCGCCTACCCGCACGGGTACGGCCTCGCCTACACCACGTACTCCGTCGACAAGGTCGTCACCGACGCGGCCGACGAGAACGGGACCCGGCTGAGGGTCCGGGTCTCCAACACGGGCGACCGCGACGGACGCCACGTCGTCCAGGTCTACGGGCGTCACCCCCAGGGTCCGCATCCGGACGAGAAGGTGCTCGTCGGGTTCGCCCCCGTGGACGTCCCGGCCGGTGCCTCGGCGGTCGTCGACGTGGACGTGTCCTTCGTGCCGCTGGCGCACTGGGACGCCACGGCCCGGTGCCGCGTGCTGCCCGCCGCCGAGGAGGTCGTCCTCACCGTGGGCTCCTACGCCCACGATCCGGACGCCCTGGTGGTGCGCGGCCGACGCTGAGGTCCCTCCGGCCGTCGTCGGCTCAACGCTGTGTGGACTCGCGGTCCACGACGGTGGCGGAGTCGGCCGGGAAGTCGAGGCGCGTCCGTGACGCCCCTTCGAGCCGCTGGACGATCATGCCGGCGAAGGCACGCCCCAGGGCCTCGGTGTCGATGCGGACCGTCGACAGACTGGGCACGAAGACCGCGGCGGGCAGGGTGTCGTCGTGCCCGATCACCGCGAGGTCGCCCGGCACCTGGATGCCCGCCCGCACGGCGGCGCCCACGACCACGGCGGCCACGTCGTCGTCGAAGCCGACGACCCCGGTGATCCCCGCGTCCCGCCAGGCGCGTACGGCCCGGTCGGCGGAGGCGTCGCGGTGGTCGACCCGCACGAGTTCGAGTGGCGGCAGGCCCAGGGTGCGGGCGCGTTCCTGGGCGGCGCGGTAGCGGGCGTCGACCAGGAACGGCGGGCGGGCGGCACGGTGGGCGACGTAGGCGAGTGTGCGGCAGCCGCGCTCGTGCAGGTGCTCCACCTGGAGCCGCGGGCCGGTGCTGACCGCGAGCGAGAGGTCCACCGACTCCGGGTCCTCGGGGTCGGGGAAGATCTCCAGCACCCCGCAGCGGCGCATCGAGGCGATGTCGTCCGTGCCGAACGGGGTGATGCCGTAGACGAGTTCGGGGTTCAGCGACTCCCACAGCGGCCGGCCGGGGCCGCCGGCCGGGCGTGTGTGGGTGACGAGGCAGTAGCCGCGCTCCTCCAGAGCGGACTCCGCCGCCTCGACATAGCCGCGCAGGGCGGTCACCATCGGCCAGTCCGGCAGGACCAGCAGCACCAGTCGGCTCCGGCCGCTGCGCAGGGTCACGGCGGCGCTGTTGGGGCGGTAGCCGAGCCGCCGCGCCGCGTCCAGCACCCGGTCCCGGGTGCTCTCGGAGATCGTCTGCCCGGCCGTGCGGTTGAGGACGAAGCCGACCGTGGCCCGGGACACCCCGGCTTCCCGGGCGACGTCCACCGCCGTCGCCCGTCGCGTCACGTCCGCCTGCGCCACGATCCCCGCCTCACTGGAAGGGGCTCTCCCCCGGCCTTCCGGTACTGCGCCCTTGCAGCGCCATGCTAGTTCGCGGGACCGCGCCGAGTCGCGGCCTCCGGTCCTCGCTGATGTACTGGCGCCGAAGGTGGAGTGTGTGACGGGGGTCACGCCGGGAGGGAAATATCTGAGCAGTCAGTTACTGTTCCCTCAGATGAATCGCTCGCATCAGGCGGGCACCGCACCCTTTGCCGAGGTCCTCGATGCAGCTCGTCTACGTCTTCGATGCCTACTGCGGCTGGTCGCACGGCTTCACCCCGACCCTGCGCGAGGTCGCCGCCCGGCACCCCGGACTGCCGGTCGAGGTGGTGTCCGGCGGCCTGTTCACCGGCTCGCGCGCGGTCCCGATCCGGGAGTTCGGCTACGTCCAGGGCGCCAACGCACAGATCGCCGAGCTGACCGGCGCCGAGTTCGGCGCGGCCTACGAGCGGCTGATCGCCGACGGCTCGTTCGTGATGGATTCCGAGGCCGCCGCGCGCGGTGTAGCCGCCCTGCGCCAGGTGGCCCCCGGCCGCGCGGCCGAACTGGCGGGCGCTCTCCAGCACGCCTTCTACGTCGACGGCCTGAGCCTGTCCGACCCGGCGACCTACCGGAAGGTCGCCGAGGCGGCGGGGCTGGACGCCGAGGCCGTGGTCGCGGCCTTCGAGTCCGCCCAGGGCGCGGCGGCCGAGGACTTCCACCGCGCCGCCGCACTGGGAGTCACCGGCTTCCCCACCCTGCTCGCCGTCGACGGCGAGCACGTCACCGTCCTGGCCCGGGGCCACGCGACCGCCGACGAGGTCGACCTACGGCTTGCCTCCCTGACCGGCCGCTCCGCCTGACCGGCCGTCAACCTCCTGATCCCCTCTCCCCCAACCCCCCTCATCACCTGCAAGGAGCCCTCTCGTGAGCACCCTCTCCTTCAAGATCCTCGACCTGGACTTCCCGGCCGGCAGCAAGAACAAGACCGCCACCCTCGTCACCGGTGAGAACGACGCGCTGCTGGTGGACGCCGCCTTCACCCGCGCCGACGGCCACCGTCTGGCCGCCGAGATCCTCGACTCGGGCAAGCGGCTGACCACCGTCTTCGTCAGCCACGCCGACCCCGACTTCTACTTCGGCGCCGAAGTCGTCGCCGACGCGTTCCCGGAGGCCGTGTTCGTCGCCACCCCGCTCGTCATCGAGCACATCAAGGACTCCTACGAGGGCAAGCTCAAGGCCTGGGCCGCGCTCGGCCCCAACCTCCCCACCCGCCTGGTCGACCTGGAACCGCTCACCGGAGACCTGACCCTGGAGGGCCACCGCTTCGAACTCAAGGGCGGCCCCGCGGCCCTGCCCGACCGCCACTACCTCTGGCAGGCCGAGTCCCGCGCCCTCCTCGGCGGCGTCCTCCTCTTCCAGCAGGAGCACGTCTGGGTCGCCGACACCCCCACCCCCGGCGACCGCGCGGCCTGGATCGGCCTGCTCGACGAAATGACCGCCCTCCAGCCGGAGTTGGTCGTCCCCGGTCACCGTCTGCCCGGTACGGCGGCCGACGCCTCCGCCATCACCGCCACCCGCGACTACCTCCTCGCCTTCGAGGAGGAGCTGGGCAAGGCCGCCGACGGCGCCGCGCTCACCGAGGCGCTCGTGGCCCGCTACCCCGACAACGGCATGCTGATCGCCGCCCAGATCGGGGCGAAGGTCGCCAAGGGCGAGATGAAGTGGGGCTGACCATGGGCGAGTTCACGACCTCCACCGCACCGGCCGACGTCGTACGCCGGCAGTATCTGGCCTCCGCGGCCGGGGACCTGGACGCGCTGCGCGCCACGCTCGCCCCGGACGTGGAGTGGACGGAGATGGCCGGCTTCCCCCTCGCGGGCACCTATCGCACCCCCGAGGGCGTCACCGCCAACGTCATGGAACGGCTCGGCGGGGACTGGGACGACTGGACCGCCCACGACGACACCTACGTCGTCGACGGCGAGAACGTCGTCGTCCTCGCCCGCTACACCGCCGTCAACAAGGCCACCGGCAGACCGATCGACGTCCGCGTCGCCCACCACTTCGTCGTACGCGGCGGACTCATCGTGCGCTTCGAGCAGTTCGTCGACACCGCGCTGGTGCGCGAGGCCATGAACGGCTGAGCCATCTGTCCGCCGTTCCCGATCACCGCGATCCGTACGCTCGCGTCGGTCACGCGGCCACCGGGTGCCCGGCCGCCTTGTCGGAGCCGGGCACCCGGTCGCGCGCGGGGTTCGCGCGATGGCCGAGGGCGGACAGCAGCGGACCGGTCATCAGTGTGGTGATGACGGCCATCAACACCAGGACGGTGAAGAGGCGTTCGTGGATGATGCCCGAGGCCAGGCCGAGGTTGAGGGCGATGAGTTCGGTCAGGCCGCGGGTGTTCAGCAGGGCGGCGACGGTCGCGCTCGCCTGCCGGGGCAGGCCGCCGAGGCGGGCGCCGAGGTAGCCGCCGCCGAGCTTGCCCGCGCAGGCGACGGCGCAGAGCACCACGAGGAGCACGAAGTCGCCGAAGCGCAGGGAGCCGACGTCGAGGGCGAGGCCGGTGGTGACGAAGAACAGCGGGAGGAGGAGGGATTCCACCGCGTGGATGGCGGCGTTCAGGAAGGGGACCTGGGCGCGGTCGGTGCGCGGAGCGGAAGCCGGTGCGGTGTCCTCGTGCGGGTGGGGCATGGCGGCGCCCGCGAGCAGGCCGCCGAAGACCGCGTGCAGTCCGAGAGCGGTGGTGGCCGCCGCCGCGCCCGCGGCCAGGGCGAACGCGACGGGCAGGTGGTACGGCGCCGTGGCCGGGTTGCGCGTCCAGCGCCGCAGCAGCGGCCTGACGACGCCGAGCAGCGCGGTGGCCAGCGCGAGCAGCAGGACGATCCGCAGGCCCACCTGCCGGACGCCCGAGTGATGTCCGCCCGTGGTGCCGGCGCCGAGGGTGATCGCCGCGAGGGCGAACCAGGCCACCACGTCCATCAGGCCCGAGGAGGCCAGCGCCACCGTGCCCGAGCGGGTGCCGTCGAGCGAGCGGTCCCGGACGATGGCGGCGAGGACCGGAAGCGCGGTGATGGAGACGGCCACCGCCATGAAGAGGACGAAGGTGCCGCTGCCCGCCCGCGATTCTCCGGTGGAGCCGAACCAGGTGCGCCCGATCGCGGCCAGGGCGGCGCCGAGTCCCATCGGCACCAGCAGCGCACAGGCCGTCACGGCGACCACGGCACGGCCGGCCGCCTGGCGGCGGTGCGCGGTCAGCTCGTGGCCGACGGAGAACATGAAGACCGTCACCGCGACCTGTCCGAGCATGGCGAGGAACGGCAGGACGTAGGCCGGGAACAGGCTCGCGGTCGGATCGCCGGGCAGTCGGCCGAGCAGGCTCGGGCCGAGCGCGATCCCGGCCAGGATCTGTCCGATCACCGGGGGCTGGCGCAGTGCGCGCGCCCCCGCGCCGAACAGCGCGCACGTGAACGCGGCCACGGCGATCGCGGCGAGCACCGCGGCTGTCGTCGAGTCGTTGGGCATCGTGGAACTGCCTCCTTGGTGAGGGGCGTGCGTGTCGGGGGGTGCGCGCTGGACCGGCCGGATCGATGCCAGGGCGGGTCGATGCGGCCGGTCCACCGGAGCGCCGGAGCGCTGTGTCGGGATCGGTCGGGTCAGGCCGTCACGAGGGGGTCGTGGCGTTGGGCGGGAGGGCTTCCGCCGGTACCGCGTCCCCGGTCGTTCCGGGGGTGGGTGCCTGGACCGGACCGCGGCCCGAGAGACGGTGGCGGATCTTGCGTACGGCGGTGTCCGCCGCGTCGAGCGCGTAGCCGTAGGCGAGGATGCCGATGACACCGTGGGTGCGGAGGTTGAGGACCCATTTCAGGCGGGTGTTGACGCTCATCGGGATGCGGTGCGCCAGGGGGCGGCGGGACGAGGGCCGGCGTAGCGCCGGGGGTGCGATCTGGTCGAGTGGGGAGACGTCGACCACGCCCTGCGCGCCGGACGTGAAGACCCGCCACAGGCGTGGCAGTGGGCGGGCGATGGAGATCTGGCAGTGGAAGCCGGGGACCTCACTGCCGTGTTCGAGCCGCCACCGCGCCCGTTCGGCGATCTTCCGTTGCATGTGCGACTGGACGCGTTGCACTGTCTCCGGGGGAAGCCAGGCCCACGGCTGGGACCTGCTGTAGAAGAGCCGCTTGCTGAGCCGGGCGCGCAGCCGCCGTTCGCTCGGGCCCTCGTTCTTCGTTTCGCCGTCGGTGCGCACGAGCCAGGTGGCGAAGTCCGAGCGCGCGGTTCCCGTCGACCAGAGCACGACCAGGTCCATCAGGTGGGTGAGCAGGAAGTAGCGCGGGTCCTGGATGGCGGGCGTGAACTTCTCGCGCAGCATGTTCCGGATCATCAGCCAGTCCTGGCGCGCGTTGCGGTTGATCCGGTCGATGTACGCGCGCTCCAGTGTGCCGCCCCGCACGTCCGACTCGATGACGTTGGTGAGGTGCCACAGCTGCTGGCAGGAGAGGCCTATGCCCTGGCTGTAGTAGGCGTCGATGATCGAGGAGGAGTCGCCGACCATGCCATAGCCGTGCGGGTGCACGAACGTGTCCGTCATGTACTGGGTGTTGCGGTACATCCGGAACTCCAGCAGGCGTTCCTCGGTCAGTACGTCGCGCAGCACCGGGTAGCGGTCGATGAGGCCGAAGAACTGCTCCCGGGGTGTGCCGCCGGACAGCGGGGTGCGCTGGTCGAAGATGACGCCGACGCTGATGCGGTCCTTGGACAGGCGGATGACCCAGATCCAGTAGCCCTCGCCCCACAGGTGGACGGTGTACTTGTCGCGCGGGGTCGATCCGCCGTTCGCCTCCCGGTACTCCCAGACGGGCGCGAACTGTTCGTCGGTGATGTCGTTGAACTGGCCCCAGATCGAGGTGGTTTGGAAGCCGTCCTCGGCGATGATCTCCTTCTCGATCGCGTGGCCGAACTTACGGGTGAGCATGCGGTTGCGGCCGGAGCAGTCCACGATCCAGTCGGCGACGACCTCGCCGGTCTCCGAGGAGCCGCGGTCGGCCCAGGTCACGATGTTCGGCGCGTCGGCCTCGACATGGACGTCCGTGACGCGGGCGCTGTCGAGGAAACGGATGCGCGGATGCGCGCGCACGGTGGCCCTGAGTTCGTCCTCGGCCTCGGGGCGCACGATCTGCTGGTCGACGGCCAGGCAGCGGAACCACAGCTTGTCCTCGGCGCTCTGGAAGAGGTAGTGGTCCCGGTGGTCCTCGGACTGCTCGGCGAGGGTGTGCTCGCTGAGCGGCGCGATGCTCCACTCGCTGCGCGGGGCGAAGGAATCGGCGCCCTCCATGCCCTCGGTGAACCAGACCCCGAGTTTGACGAAGCACTCCTCGTCGAGGAACTTGTCCAGCCGGCCGATGGTGCGCGGCAGGGCCGTGGAGACCAGGAAGGACTCGCCGACCTTGAAGCTGCGCTTCTGGTTGACGATGTCGTCGATGAGGACGACGTCGATGTCGCGCTGGGCCAGCGACAGCGCGGTGAACATGCCGATCAGTCCGGCCCCGACGACCACGGCCTCCGCGCGCTCGGGCGCGTGCGGCGCGCTCACAGCCGGCCGCCCAGCAGGTCGAGGGCTCGGCCGGTGTCCCCGTCGAAGGTGTCACGGGCGGGGTGCCAGCGCTCCAGCACCCGCACCGCGGCGTCGGCGAGGTCGCCCGGGAGGCCGTCCGCGCGCAACGCGTCGGCGCACTGCGCGAGTTCGGGCCCCCAGCGCCAGGCGCGTGACGCGACGCTGGGCAGCATTCCGTCTTCGAGTACTTCGGTCAAAGGCGAACGGGTTATCAACGATGCCTCCCCGACGAGGGGTTCGGTGACGCCGTGGGCGTCTGCGTATGCGAATGCGATGCCTGCCAGCACGTATGCGGTCTTCTGATACGTGGCATAGGACGTCTTGAGGGCGGAGGCGGCACCGAGCGGGCCGCCGGTGTCCAGTGCGCGAATTCCGGTCCCCTCGAAGAGCGAGACGATCCGGGCGACATCGTCCCTTTCACCGGCGAGGTGCAGCCGAACTCCCGGCGCGTCCTGGGGACATGGTCCGATGACACAGCCGTCGACGACGCGAATGTCGGCCGCCGAGAGTTTTCCGGCCAGTTCCAGCAGTATTTCGCGGGTCGTGCCGTTGGCGTCCAGGAACAGTCCCCGAAATCCGGTTCCGGCGATCGCGGTCGCGACGTCCGGAGCGTTGTGGGGCGGGCAGATCGAGACGATCACGTCGCTCTCGGCCGCGAGCCGGGTGAGGTCGTCCACCGCTTCGAGGCCGAACTCCTCGGCCCGGCGGGCCGTTTGGGCGCTTCGGTCCGCTCGGCACCACAGCACGCGGTGACCCGCGCCGGCCAGCGCGCCACCGAACCCGCCGCCCATCCGGCCGGGGTGCAACAGGCCGACCGTCGCGGTCTCGGCTTGGCTCATCCATGCTCTCCTTCCGAGCGGAAATCCCTTGCAGCCAGCAGTACATGACGCGAAAGCGGATATCGAGGAACTGCAACTTTCGGATACCTGGAGACACGCGTGGACCGGAAATTCGGCTACAGATCCCCGGGTTCTCTGGCCCGGCCGAGTGCCGTCGCTAGCCTCGAATCGCAATGGCTGTCCGTCGACGTGACGGCAGCCGGAGTCACTTCAGGACCCAGAAGGGGAAAAGATGTCGAACGACTTCGGATCCACCATCGTCCGCGGCGCGTCCCGGGCCCGCCAATACCTGATCGACAATGGCCTGCCCTACAGCGACGAGATCGAACTCCAGCCCTCCGGAGCGGAGTTCGCGGACGGCGGGCACTACGGCGTCGAGATCCCGGTCGTCAACAGCTTCAAGGTGCTCGAAGCGACGCTGCGCATGCTGAAGGACCAGGAACTACCGGTGACCCGCTTCAACGAGACGCTCGGCGCGATGCTGCTGTCCGACTCCGAGGTCCGGGACATGCTCGCGCTGTGCCGGGAGAACGGCGTCGGCATGCTGTTCGCGCTCGGCCCACGCCCGGAGTACGACCGCAAGGCGGCCTTCTACCGGGGCGGTTTCGGTGCCTCGCAGGGCCGGCGGATCAACAACAACGACGCCATCGCGCAGAGCGTCGAGGAGGCGTACCGGCTGACCGAGATGGGCTGCCGCGGTCTGATCGCGTACGACCTCGGTGTCATCAGGCTCCTCTCGGACATGCGGGCCGCCGGCGAACTGCCCGCCGACCTCATGCTCAAGGCGTCCTCGCACTGCATCGTGTCGAACCCGATGACCTCACGGATCTACGCGGAGAACGGCGCGGACAGCGTCACCACCACCCACGACCTCGGGCTCTCGGTGCTCCAGGAGATCCGCCGGGGCAACCCGGAGCTGACCATCGACCTGCCGACGGACGTCTACGGCAGCAAGGGCGGCTTCATCCGCTTCTACGAGGTGCCCGAACTGGTGCAGATCTGCGCGCCGATGATGCTGAAGATCGGCGCGAGCGCGCAGTCGCACCCGCACGACCCGGTCAACGAGAACACGATCCGCCAGCGCGTCCAGCGGGTCGCGCTGTGCCTGGACTACCTGGCGAAGTCGGGTATCGAGGCGAAGTACATCAGCGATCTGTCGCCGCAGCGCTGCGTGCCCGCGCAGGTGTGAGGCGGGGATGAGGCTGGTCGACGCGCAGGTCCACATCTGGGGCGCCGACACACCTGCCCGACCGTGGCCGGCGGGTGGTGCGGCGACCGCCCACCGCGTCCGTCCGGTCACGGCGGACGAGACCCTGGCGGTGCTGGACGCCGCCGGGGTCCACCGCGCGGTGCTCGTGCCGCCGTCCTGGGAGGGCGACCGCAACGATCTGGCCTGGGCGGCGGCGGCACTGCATCCGGACCGGCTCGCGGTGATGGGCCGTGTCCCGCTGACCGGCCCCGCGGACGCGGGACGGCTGGTCGGCTGGCGGTCCCGCCCCGGCAGCCTGGGCATTCGCCTCACGCTGCACCGCGAGCCGTGGCTGAGCCGGTTCCGGTCCGGCGACCTGGACTGGTTCTGGTCGGCCGCGAACTCCGCCGCGCTGCCGGTCATGGTCTACGCCCCCGGCCTGAGCGAGGAGTTGGGCGAGGTCGCCGGGCGGTTCCCGGACCTGAGTCTGATCGTCGACCACCTGGCGGTGCCGGTGGACGCGCGGGCCCCCGAGGCGTTCGCCCACCTCACCGATCTGCTCGCGCTCGCCCGGCACCCGCGGGTCGCGGTCAAGGCCACGGCGCTGCCCTGCCACGCGCGGCTGCCGTTCCCCTTCCGCGATCTCCATGAGCCCCTGGAGCGGGTGTTCGACGCGTTCGGCCCGCGCCGGATGTTCTGGGGCAGCGACTGGACACGGCTGCCGTGTCCGTACCGCGAGAACGTCGAACTGTTCACCGAGGCCCTCACCTTCCTGAGCCCGCCCGACCTCCGGTGGGTCATGGGGGACGCGATCCTGGAGTGGCTGAACTGGCCTGCCGCCGCCTGACGGTCCGACACCTGACGGTCCGGCGCCTGAGGGTCCGACACCTGGCGGTCCGGCGTCTGACGGTCCGGCGTCTGACTGTCCGACGCCGGATGTTCTCTCCCGCCCGGCCCGTGCGAAAGCTCAGGCCGGGCGTGGGAAGCCGGCTTCGGTCGTGCGGCCCTCGGTGAGCCCGGCGTCCCGGGCTATCAGGGCGGCACGCACGCGGTTCCCGCAGTCCAGCTTGGTCAGCAGCCGGCTGATGTGCGCCTTCACGCCTCCCTCGCTCAGATGCAGGGCGCGTCCGATCTCGCTGTTCGCCATGCCCTGGGCGACGAGCGCCAGGACCTCGCGCTCCCGCAGGGTGAGGCAGCCGATGAGTTCACGCGCCCGCTCGAAGCGCTCGGTGTCGATGCGGGCGACACGGTCCAGAACGTGCTTGGCGATCTCCGGGTAGAGGACCGCTCCGCCTCCGGCCACCACCCGTACGGCCGCGACCAGGTCCTGCGGGTTGCCGCTCTTGAGCAGACAACCGGCGACCCCGGCCCGCAGGATGCGGTCGATGTGGCCGCCACCCGGCGAGGACGCGAGCACCAGCACGGCCGTCGAGGGCGACAGCCGTCGTACGGTGTGGGTCACCCAGGCCCCGTGCGTGCCCGCCATACCGCTGTCGATCAGCAGCACGCGGAGCCGGTGGCGCAGTGTCATCTCGATGACGGAGCCCGCGTCACCGGTGTCGGCGACGACATCGATGCCGTGGGCCTGTTCGAGCGCGGCCCGGATTCCGCCGCGCACCAGCACCTCGTGGTCGGCGATGCCCACGACGACGGTGGCCTCGCCGGACCGCGCGACACCCTCGGGCGGTGTCACCTGAGGCGGTGTCACCTGAGGCGACGCCGTTCTCCGCACGGCAGTCCGGACGTCGTGTACGGCGGCGGGCCGTGCGGCCTTGACCGGGCCGAACGGCCACTCGGTCCGGAGCGGGGGTTGTGCCATGTCGTCTCCTCACAAACGCGTGGTGCGACGGGCAGCGCCCCCGGCGCCGCTGCCGGTCTCTGCCCGCTGGGACGGGACGTACTTCGACGGGTGGTCCATGAACATCGTCTGCACCGCGGGGACCGCACCGATGCGGGCCCTGCTGTCGACACGTCTGGGAGGCGGAATCGGTTCGGTCGGATGTGCGAGGTATTCGCCCCGATCTCCGGAGCCGTTCACCGAGGACGGCCCGGATCCGGCCACTGCCCACGTTCACGCGTCCCGCCCGGGTCCTTCCGGCCACGCGCTCCAGGGTGAGTGACGCGGGGTCAGACCTTGACGGACACGTAGAGCTTGCCCTCGCTGTTCTCCACCAGAACCTTGAACACGTCGGCGATGGGGACGTCCGCCGAGCCGTCGAGGTTGGCGCCCTTGGTCCGGTCCGCGACGACCCAGCTCCCCGCGATCTCGCGGCGGCCGTCCTTGGACTCCACGATCAGGCGGCAGTGCTCGCCCACCGGGATGCCGGCGACGGAGGCGTTCACCCGGACCCAGGAGGCGGCCGGGGTCACCTGAACCGTCATCCGGCTGCCGGTCGCGGTGCCGGTGCCGGTGGCCGTCCTGGTGCCGGCGGGGGGCAGGGTGGCGGGTGCCGAGACCGGGGAGCGCGGGGGTTCGGCCACCTCGCCCGTGGTGCCGCCCATGCTCTTCCCGAGGAGTACTCCGCCGCCGAGGAGGGCCGCCGCCGCGACCGCGGCCACGGCGGCCAGCAGGGCGCCGCGCCGACGGGTCTGGCCGTCGTGTTCGGCGCGCACCTGCCGCAGCGTGCGCCGGAGCAGCAGATCAGCGCCCTCCGGCGGGCCGTCGAGGAAGATCTCCGGGGGCACTTCGCCGAGCGCCCGCTCCATCTCCCGCAATCCGTCCAGTTCCCTACGACATCGGTCGCACGAGGCGATGTGCGCGTCGACCGCTCGTCTCTCCCGGTCGTCGAGGGTGCCGAGGACATAGGCGCCGAGCAGCGCGCTGTCGTGTTCCTGGATGCTCATGCCACCACCTCCTTCAGCGCGACGAACTCCGTTGCCGTGGGACTGTCCTTGTACATGTCCCGCAATTGTTTCAGGGCGTAGTGCGACCGGGACTTGACGGTACCGGGTGGTATCCCGAGGGACTCGGCCGCCTCGGCGACGCTGCGGCCGTGGAAGTAGATCTCGTTGAGCACGTCCCGGTGGTCCGGGGAGAGCCGGTCGAGGGCCTCCATCACGAGCATCGAGTCCACCACTCCGTCCGCGTGGTCCTTCTCCACCGGGGTGACACTCACCGACTCGGCGACCTCGATCGGCCGCGCGGCCTTGGCGCGGTGGCGGTCGGTGACGATGTTCCGGGCCACGGTCAGCAGCCAACCCCGCACCGAGCCCTTGCCGTTGAGCAGCGCCTCCTGGTTCTTCCAGGCGCGGATCAGGGTCTCCTGTACGACGTCCTCGGCGGCGGCGTGGTCGTTGGTGAGCCGTCGGGCGTAGGCCAGCAGCGCTCCGCCGTGCTCCTCGAACAAGGAGCGGATGAGCACTTCGTCAGTCGTCCTCTGCTTGTCCCGCCTGCGGGACCACAGCGCGGCCATGCACGTTCTCCCGTCCGCTCCTGGGCTGACGCGTGGTACACGCATGACAGCCGGAGCCGGTTCGATCCGGTGGGGACTTTCCTCAATGCTTCGATCGACGCGGCCCTCAGGCCGCCAGGCAGTGCCTGCCGCTGTTCAAGCAGTCGACCAGTACGGACATCTGACGGTCCGTCATGACGTCGATGAACATGCCGTGGTCGGTCCTCGGGTCGCGTTTCTCCTCCGGGAAGGAGTCCACCGCGTAAGGGACGCCGGACGGCAGGGAGTAGGTGATGGTGACGCGCAACTGCGGGATGGCGAAGGTCGCGTGCGGGCACAGTCCGTCGTCCGCCGGGAACACGACATGGGTACGGTGGTCGGGGCTGTCGGTGGACAGACCGTCCCAGCAGCTGGGGAAGTCCAGGGTGCGGGTCGGTCCACTGCCTCCGGGGCACAGGGTGTACCTGGTGGTGAAGCGGTCCGGGTAGCCCGAACACCCCCACTGGGCACGGATGTCGGAGCCGTCCGAGTACAGCGCGACGGCGTCGCCGGTGGCCAGCCGCAGGAAGCGGGGCATGGCGACGACCTTGCTGACCGGGTTGCCCCGGTACTCGATCACGACCTTGGACGGCGTCAGGATCCGGCCCATGTTGCCGTCCACACCGCCGCCGACCGCGTGGGCGTCGCTGCCCATCCGGTCCAGTCGGCGCAGCACGGGCCAGTAGTACGTGGACCGGTCGCCGCCGGCGCAGGTGGTTCCGGCCGCGGCGAGATCGGCGTTGCTGGACAGGGCGTTGGTCGACACGTTGCCGACGTAGTCGTGGACGTGATGGGCGGAGCCCGTGACACCCGGCGACACCAGCAGGTTGTCGGCGTTGCGGTGGGCGTCGAGGTTGCGGCCGCAGTCCTCCCGGTAGGTGCCGGTGGCGGCGTCCGGGCCGAGGGCGGGCAGCGGGGCCCGCGGGACCGAGTCGATGCCGACGTAGCGGTCGGAGGCCGGCCCGGCCATGGCCACGGCGGGCCGACCGGAGACGAGGACGAGCCCGGCCCCGAGGACGGCCGAGACGCCGACCGCCGCGGGGACGAGGATACGGAGCAGACGGGCTCTCAAACGGAAGAGTCGGATCCACACGCATGCAGAGTGACAGGGTTGTCCAGACCAATTCAAGTTGGCGGTTCAACCATGACGGAATCTGTACCTTGCGTGGCCCGAGTACCTCCCACTGTTGAACGGCGAGTCAGTAAACAGTCAGGTTTCTCCCGGACAGTCAAGAGGTGGCGGTGGTCGTGAAGTCGGCGAAATCGTCCTCACTCGGGTAGCCCGGGTTGGCGGCGGTGCCGAAGACGCCGACGTCCTGGGCGGTCGCGGCGGAGGGGACGTCCGCGGTGCTCAGCCGGGTCCAACTGACGTTGTCGGTCGAGTAGTAGCCGGTGTAGGTGGTGCCGGAGCGGACCAGCCGGATCCAGCTGGGCAGCACGGGCTTGCCGACGCCGGAGCCGTTGGCGGCCGTGCCGGAGTCGAGACGCCCGTCGCCGTTGGCGTCCCACTGCATGAAGTAGCCCTTCTTCGCGCTCACTCCCACGGTCACGAAGCCCGGTGAGCCGTCGGCGCCGGTGATGTCGTTGCGCACCATGATCCCGGTCTTGGCGCCGGAGCTCTGGTACCGCTGCCAGGTGACGCGGACGGTGGTGGTGGAGCCGTCGTGTTCCGCGCCGGGGAGGTAGAGCGCGCCGTACTGGTTCTTCGATCCGTAGACGTCCGAACCGGCCGCGCGGATGCCGAGGGCCGGGCCGACCTGGGAGAAGTCCGCGGGTTCGGGCGTGGAGGCGAAGGTGCGGAACGGAGCCTGGACGGGCGCGTGGAGCAGGACGGACGTGTGCCCGGTGGTGGAACCGGCGCCCTGCGCACCGGGCTTGGTGTACCAGCGGAAGCGGGCGGTGGCTTCGAGGCGTGCGGTCGGGAAGAGCTGGGTGCCGGACGCCGGTGCCGTGACGCGGAACGTCACGCGGACGGTCGCTCCGGGCGGGACGGAGGCGAAGGAGGCGGGCGACGCGGCGGCGGCCTTCCAGCCCTTCGGCACCGGCAGGCTGACCCGGACTCCGGTGGCGGCGGTGGTGCCCCAGTTGGTGAAGTCCGCGGTGACGGTGGCCTGTTGGCCGGTCTCCACGGTGGCGGGGGCGGTCACGGTGAGGCCGGTCTGTGGACGCCCGGCGGCCGGGCCCGTGCCCCACGGGCGCACCCGGAGCAGGGCGACACCGTGCGACGGGACCGAGGCCGCGACGGTGGCGCCGGAGGAACGCGTCACCTCGTGCGTCCACAGGTTGTCGAGGCGGTACGAGGAGGACGCGGGCAGACCCGCCGCGTCCGCGCCGACGGACACGGTCTGCGCGGTGGACCCGGTGTTGAACAGCCCCAGGACCACCTCGCCGTCCGGCTCCGTCTTCGCGAAGACCTGGGCGGTCGCGCTCCTGCTCACCCGGGAGGCGTCGACGGCGTCCTGGTCCACGGCGATCACGGCACGGTTCGTCAGCAGCTTGAGGTCGGCCGCGTCGAGCCTGGTGAGATCGGTGCCGAGGAGCAGCGGGGAGGCGGCGAGCGACCACAGGCTCAGCTGCGTCTGCCGCTCGTCGGGGGTCAGCCCGCCGTCGCTTCCGTTGCCGACCTCGATCGAGTCGTAGTCGTTGAACGCGCCGGGGCCGCCGTACGGTTGCCAGGCCGCGACCTGGTCGAAGCGGGCCGACATGCGCTGCCAGCTGGTCAGCGGGGTGCTGGATCCGTTGACGCCGCAGTAGCACTCGATGTCGCCGCCGGTGCGCCAGCCGTTGCTGGTCGCCTGCCAGGTCGCGACGTCGGCGATGCTGAGCGAGTTGGACAGCTCCAGGTGCATCGGACGGCCGGTGGTGGCGATGGCCCGGTGCCACGCGGTCATCTCGGGGCGGTTGTCGGCGGGGACGAGGCCGCCGCCGGGACCGACGAAGTCCATCTTGATGTAGTCGACGCCCCAGGAGGCGAACAGGTCGGCGTAGCCCTGGATGTACTCCTGGGCACCCGGCTTGTCGAAGTCGATGCGGTAGGAGTCGTTGTGGGTGTTGCCGGGCTGCGTCGGGTCCGCGATGTCCTGCATGTGGTACGGGGTGCCGTAGACCGGCAGGTTCTTCTGGTACGCCTCGATCGGGACGCCCGGTGTGAGGTAGATGCCGAACTTGAGCCCCATGCGGTGCAGATACGCGGCGAGGGCGGGGATGCCGTCGGGGAAGCGGGTGGTGTTCCACGCGGCGCGTCCGTAGGCGTCCAGATGGTCGGACCAGCCGGCGTCGATGTTGATGTACCGGTAGCCGTACCGCCGCAGTTCGTCGTGCATGACCCGCGCCTGGGCCTTGATCCCGTCCTGCGTCAGGTCGCCGCCTTCACGCAGCGCGCTCCAGCTGCTCCAACCCATCGGCGGCGTGGCCGAGTTGGAGGCGGAGGGGTCCGTCGAAGCCCCGGGCGCGGGCACGGCCGTCGCGGGCGACGTTCCCGACGCCAGCCCGAGAAGGAGGAGTAACGGCAGCAGACATCTGAGCAATCTCACACGCATCGAACGGCTCCTCAGGGTGGCCAACAGCAATGTGCCTTGTCCTTACCGGTCGAACCGCACATGTTCTATGCGCGATCCGCCGCCACGTCAACACATTCATCCGATGAATCACCGAGGACATTGCGGGCTCGAAGATCCCTCACTCCGGCCGGCGCCCGCTGCTCTCCCTCACCACCAGCTCCGTCGCCACTTCCACCCGGGTCGTCTCCGGCCGTTCCCCGGACAGCAGTCGCAGCACCATCCGGGCCGCGAGCGCGGTCATGTCGGCGAGGGGCGTGCGGATCGTCGTCAGGCGCGGGGTGACCCAGTCGGCGAAGGGCAGGTCGTCGAAGCCGACGACACTGACGTCGGCCGGGATGCCCAGGCCCAGTTCGGCGGCGGCCCGGTAGGTGCCCAGCGCCTGGTGGTCGCTGCCGGCGAAGATCGCGGTCGGGCGGTCGGGCAACGCCAGGAGTTCCAGGGCGTGTTGGTGGGCGAGGCCGTGGGCGAAGTCGCCGTAGCGCACGAGTTGGGGGTCGAAGGGGAGTCCCGCCTCCGTGAGGGCCGAGCGGTAGCCGTCGACCCGCGCCCGGGAGGTGAGCCTGCGCTCCGGGCCGCTGATGATGGCGATGCGCCGGTGGCCCAGTTCGATGAGGTGCCGGGTCGCGGCCAATCCGCCGGGCCAGTTGGTCGCGCCCACCCAGGGTGTGCCCGGCGCGGGTTCGTCGATCGGCATCACGAGGGCGTAGGGGATGCCGAGCCGGTTCAGTTCCTCGTGCTGCTCGGGTGTCAGTTCCGGTACGACGAGGATCGCGCCGCGCGTGGAGCGGGTGGCCAGCGAGTCCAGCCACTGCCGGGCGCGCCTGGTCCGGCCGTGGGTGGAGGAGACGACGAGTCCCATGCCCGCGTCGTGCAGCACGTCCTCCGCGCCCCGGATCAGCTCGACCGCCCAGGGGCTGTCGAGTTCGTTGATGACGAAGTCGATCAGGCCGCCGGGCGGGGCCGTGGTGGCCGCCGGGTGATGTCTGGCCAGGTAGCCGTGCTGTTCCAGCAGCCGCTGCACCCTCGCGCGCGTCTCCGCCGACACATCGGATCTCTTGTGGAGCACCTTGGAGACCGTGGACACCGACACGCCTGCCTGCTCGGCAATTTCGGCCAAGGTACGCCGTCTTCCGTCGCTGGATCCTGTCCGAACCGTTGACGTCATCGGATGAATCTCCTACGTTGCCGGTCGTTCTGATGTTGCGAAAACTATCGCAATCACCGTTCCGGGAGTAAGGCGCATCGGCCGCGGCGCATCGGCCGACCGGACGGTCCCGCGCGGGAAGGCCCCCACGCGGGACGGTTCCCGTGCAGGACAGCCCCCCCTTGAAAGGTGGTCCCCCATGAAGAGTTGGCGTATGACGTCCCTGGCCGCGACCGCGGCCGTGGCTCTGCTGCTCTCGGGCTGCGGCGGCACCGGTGGCGGTGACGGCGGCGGATCGGGCGGCGGCAAGGGCGAGTTACTGGTCTGGGTGGACAACACCCGGATGCCCGCGGCCCGGCAGTACGAGAAGGCCCACCCCGACGTGCGGATGCGCCTCGTCACCATCCCGCCGGACGCGGGCTACGTACCGACCAAGATCTCCCTCGCCAACCGCACCAGGAGCGGCTGGCCCGATGTCGTCTTCCTCGCCAACCCGGCCGAGGCCGCGACCCTCGCGAGCGCGAGATTCGGCTACGCGGCGCCGCTCGACGGCCTGGTCCCGAAGTCCGTCCGCGACGGCTTCACCCCCGGCTCCCTCGACACCTGCACCTTCGGCGGGAAGACCTACTGCCTGCGCAACGACATCGCCCCCACCGTCCTGTGGTACGACGCGAAGCTGATGCGGCGATACGGCTACCCGGTGCCCAAGACCTGGGCCGAGTACCGGAGGACCGGGCTGAAGGCGGCCTCCGAGCATCCCGGGACCATCGTCGGGGCCATCAACGGCAAGTACGGCGCCGGCGTCTACTTCGGCGGCAGCGGCTGCCCCACCCGCGACACCCTCAGCCTCACCGAGGTCCACATCGACCTCGGCCGGCCGGACTGCACGCGGGTCGCCGACCTGCTCCAGCCGCTCGTGCGCGCGAAGGCCGTCACCACCGTCGCGCCCATCGACCCGGGCTTCGCGAAGTTCGGCAAGGACGGCAGGATCCTGATGCTGCCGGCCCCGGCCTGGTTCGGCGACTTCATGTTCGCGCCCGCGTTCAAGGTGCCCAAGGGGCGGATCGCCGCCGCGCCCATGCCCACGTGGCCAGGTGAGCGCAGGTCGTACGCCGGGCAGGTCGGCGGCGGCGCCTTCCTCGTCTCCTCGCACGCGGGCGGACGCACAAACCAGGCGGCGGCCCTGGTGCAATGGATGACCACCGACGTCAACCTCCAGGCCCAGCAGCCCACTTACCCCGCGTTCGCGGCGGCGGCGAAGAAGTGGGGCGAGGCCAAGTCGAAGGACCCGTACTACGCCTCCGATCCGATGCCCGCCCTCAGCGCGGCGGCGAACTCGCTGCGTCCCGGTTTCGGCGCGGTCCGCTTCGAGGCCGACTGGCAGAGCAGCTTCAACGACACGTTCGTCAAGGCGGCCGACTCCGGCGGCAACCTCCTTGATTCCCTGCGGAGTTGGCAGAGCAAGCTGAAGGCGGCGGCCGAGACCGCCGGGTACACGGTCGGATGAGGACCCTCACACCCGCCCGTCCGCCCGCGGTCGCCGTCGCGCACCCCGTGACGCCCCGCCGCCGACGCACCCCCAGCGCGGCCGTCTGGATCCTCGTCGGCCCCTACGCCCTGTTCCTCACGGTCTTCGGGCTCGCGCCCGCCGGATACGCCCTGTGGACCTCCTTCGTCGTCAACGGCGCGTTCTCCGGCGGCCATTGGGCGGCCGTCCTCCACGACTACCGGCTGCGCGACGCGGTCACCCACGTCACCACCTACCTGCTGCTGTGGCTGCCGATCCTGCTGCTGACCGTCCTGTCCCTCGCGTTCACCCTGCACGCCCGCCCGGGCCGCACGTCGAGCGCGCTCCAGCTCGTCTACTACCTGCCCGGCGCCGTGACCGGCTCGGCCGCCGCCCTGCTGTGGCTGTTCATGGTCAGCCCCGACAGCAGCCCGTTCTCCCCCCTCCTCAAGCTGCTGGACATCCACAGCGCCACGGACGCGCTGTCCGGCGGCAGCCTCGTCGCCGTCCTGACCGTGATGGGCGTCGCGGTGCACGCGGGCGGCTGGATCGTGGTCCTGTACGGGGCGCTCAACGCCCTCCCGAAGGACGTCCTGGAGGCCGCGCAGGTCGACGGCGCCTCCGCCTGGCGGACCATGTGGCACGTCAAGCTGCCCATGGTCCGTACGTACGTCGCCTTCGTGCTGATCTCCAGTTTCGCGTCCGGCAGCCAGGTGTTCGTCGAGCCCACCGTGCTGTCCACCGGCGCCCCGGGCCAGATCAGCCCGACCTGGTCCGTCAACCAGCTCGCCTACGTCTACGCCACCCAGGACGGCGACTTCGGCAAGGCCGCCGCGCTGTCGCTGGCCATGCTCGGCGTCGGCGTACTGGCCGCGTGGATCGTGATCACCCGTACGCGCATGTACGCCACCCCCCACTCCCCCGACTCCCGGTGAACGAGGCGATGACCGCTCTCTCGCGTGGCGCCCGTGCCCTGTTCCTGCTCGGCGCGGCCGTCTTCTTCGGACTCCCTCTGCTGTGGCTGCTGTTGGCCCCCACCCGCACGGCCGACGACCTGACCACCGGCTCCCCGCTCGGCTTCGGCTCCCTGGGCAACGTAGGTGACGCGTGGTCACATCTGATGTCGTACGACGACGGTGAGATCACCCTGTGGATCGGCAACTCGGTCATCTACGCGGCGGCGAGCGTGGCCCTCGCCCTGCTGCTGTGCGTGCCCGCGGGCTACGCGCTGGCCAAGCACGACTTCGCGGGCCGCCGGATCCTGCTCACCCTGTCGATCGTGACGATGATCCTGCCTCCGGCCGCGCTGGTGCTGCCCCTGTACCTGGAGATGTCGGCGGTCGACCTCACCGGCACGGTCTGGTCGGTGATCCTCCCGCTGTCCTTCTATCCCTTCGGCGTCTATCTGGCCTTCCTGCACTTCCAGGCCCATGTGCCCGACAGCCTGCTGGACGCCGGACGCATCGACGGGGCGGGTGAACTGCGGCTGTTCTGGTCGGTGGCGATGCCACTGGGCCGACCCGCCGTCGCGCTGATCGCGTTCTTCGGCTTCGTGCGGTGCTGGACCGACTTCTTCCTGCCCTTCGTCATGCTCTCGGACGACCGCACCTTCACCCTCCAACTCGGGCTGATGTCCCTGCTCCAGTCGACCGGCGCCGTCAACAACTCCAGCGGCTTCGCGGACCTCGACATCCACCAGCCCGAGGCGGCCCTCGCCGGACTCGTCGCGTGCGCGCCGCTGTTGATCGGATTCGTCCTCGCCCAGCGTTTCCTGCGCACCGGGTTGCCGGCCGGAGCGGAGAAGGGCTGATGGACGACGCACGTACCGAACTCACCCGCTCGGTGCGGGACTTGACCGCGCCCCCGACATCGCGCTTCAGCGCGGGCCGGGCCCGCGTACGGCTCGGCGTGAACACCGCGATCCACGACGACACGGCCGCCGAACTGGAGGCGTTCGCCCGCCCCCTGTGGGGGCTCGCACCTCTCGTGGCGGGCGAACAGGCCGTGCCGCACGCCGAGTTGTGGGTCGAGGGGCTGGCTCACGGCAGCGATCCCGCGCACCCCGAGTACTGGGGTGAGCCGGTCGACCGCGACCAGCGCATCGTCGAGATGGCCGCCATCGGCTTCGCACTCGCGCTCACCCCCGAGCAGTGGTGGGACCCGCTCAGCGGCCCCCAACGCGACCGCCTGGCAAGGTGGTTGCTCAGTGCCCTGCCCCGGGACACTCCCGACAACAACTGGCTCTTCTTCCCGGTACTGGTCGCCCTCGGCCTCGACCGGGTGGAAGTCGCCTACGACCGCTCACTGATCACCGCGCGCCTGGACCGCCTGGAGACCTTCTGGCTCGGCGACGGCTGGTACGCGGACGGACCCACCGAACGGCGGGACTACTACGTCCCGTGGGCCATGCACTTCTACGGCCTGCTCCACGACACCCTCACGGGCAGCGACCGCTTCAAGAACCGTGCGGCCCGGTTCGCCGACGACTTCCGGCACTGGTTCGCCGACGACGGCGCCGCCGTCCCGTACGGCCGCAGCCTCACCTACCGCTGGGCACAGGCCGCCTTCTGGGGCGCGCTGCCCTTCGCCAACGTCGACGTCCTGCCGTGGGGCCAGGTGAAGGGCTTTCTGCTGAGGCATCTGCGCTGGTGGGACGGGCGACCGGTGACCGGACCCGACGGACTGCTCTCCGTCGGGTACGGCTACCCGCAGCCGGCGCTGGCCGAGCAGTACAACGCGTTCGGCTCCCCCTACTGGTCCCTCAAGGCGTATCTGCCGCTGGCGCTGCCCGCCGGGCATGCCTTCTGGGCGGCGCCGGAGGAGCCGCCGCCCGCACTGCCCGCCGTCAGCGCCCAGCCGCACGCCGGGGCGGTCCTGATGCGCACGTCCGGGGACGTGACCCTGCTCGCCGGACGTCAGCATCACCCGTGGGTACGCCACGGTGCCGAGAAGTACGCCAAGTTCGCGTACTCGACCCGCTTCGGCTTCAGCCTGCCGAACGGCACCCTCGGCCTCGAACAGGGCGCCCACGACTCGATGTTGGCGCTGAGCGACGACGGCGGAGCCCACTACCGGGTGCGCGAGGAACCGACCGGTCCCGAGGTCACGGCGGACACCGTCCGCAGTAGCTGGCGACCGTGGCCGGACGTGGAGATCACCACCTGGCTGACGGCCGCCGCGCCCTGGCATGTGCGCATCCACCGCATCCGCACCGGGCGCGCCCTGCACACGGCCGAGGGCGGCTTCGCCGTCGACCGCGACGCGGGAACGGACCGTGACACCGGTCCGGCGTACGCGAGGGTGTCGGCTCCCGCCGGGCTCACCGGACTGCGCGATCTCGACGGCCGGCGCGAGGGCGGGGTCATCGACTGCCTGCCCGGCACGAACGTCCTCGCCCGGCGCACCGCGCTGCCCGTACTGACCGGTCAACTCCCGCCCGGCGAGCACTGGTTGCGGTGCGCCGTACTCGGCCTCCCGGCGGGGCCCGCAGCCGGGACGGCCTGGCTCGAACCCCCGGCCGCGCCGCCTCTCCCCGACCCGCCCCAAGCCCCGACCACCGCACATCCGACGATCGGAGACGGAACGTGAGGCTCAGACACCTGTCCGTACTGGCCGCCGTGACCGCGCTGTTGGCCTTCCCGGTCCAGGCGCACGCGGCACCGCCCGCTCCTTCCGGCCGCGTCTACTACGTGACTCCCCAGGGCAGCGATCACGCGTCCGGCACGCAGAAGAACCCCCTGCGCACGATCGGCGCGTGTCTGCGTCACGTCCGCCCCGGCGACACCTGCCTGATCCACCACGGCACCTATCGCGAGCAACTCACCCCGCCCTCCGGCACGAAGAGCGCGCCGATCACGATCGCCGCCTACGGCGACGGTCCGGTGACCGTCGACGGGACCGAGCGGGTGACGGGCTGGAAGGACGCGGGCGGCGGACTGGTCGCCGCCGACACCGACCTGCCGCCCGACCCCGCCTTCAACGCGGTGTTCCTGGACAACAACCGTGCGGCGGAAGGCCGTTGGCCCAACTCCGGTGCCGATCCGCTGAACACCACCTGGGCCGAGGCCGACAGGACCTCCACCGACCAGCGCATCGACGACACCGACCTGCCGGACGCCGACTGGGCCGGGGCCACCGTGCATCTGTGGGCGGGCTCCAACCCCTGGGCGCAGCAGACCGGCACGGTCACCGAGAGCGCCCCCGGCACGCTGGACTTCAAGGGCGGCAACTACCGCTGCCCGCCGCTGTGCATGGGCGACCAGACCTACCGCAACTACTACCTCGTCGGCTCGAAGGCCGCCCTCGACCGGCCCGGGGAGTGGTACTACGACAAGGCCGCGCACCGGCTGTACATGGTCCCGCCCAAGGGTGGCATCGCCGGGCACACCGTGACCGCCAAGCACCGGCTGTGGGGCGTCGACCTCGGTGGCAGCTCGTACGTCACCGTGCGCGGCCTCAGCCTGTGGGGCACCTCCCTGCGAACAGGCCCGTCGAGTACGGGAGTTGTGGTCGACGGGCTGCACGCCACGTACATCTCCGAGTTCTCGACGCTGCCCATGCCACCGGACGGCGACCTGGCGATCCCGCCGTTCGAGGGGCACATCGTCGCCTCCCGCATCCTCGACTCCGGGGTGCAGATCCTCGGGACCGGCAACACCCTTGAGCACAGCGAGATCTCGCGGTCGGCCGGTGACGGCGTCCTGGTCCGCGGCACCGGCAACACCGTCACCGACAACTACATCCACGACGTCGGGTGGATGGGCAGCTACACACCCGGCATCGAGATCAACGGCAACGGCCACACGGTCACCCACAACACGATCCGCCGCACCGGCCGGGCCGCCATCGACACCGCCTGGCAGCTCAACGGCACCGAGTTCCACGACAACCGCATCGCCTACAACGACCTCTCCGAGGCCATGCGCACCTCCCGCGACGGCTCGCCCTTCTACGTCTGTTGCAGCCTCGACGGCTCGGGCACCTCCATCGACCACAACACCGCGCACGACGCCGACGGACAGAACGGCTACTACGTCGACAACTACTCCGGTCACTTCCGGCTGCACCACAACGTCGCCTGGAACACGGGCAGTCGGGGTGCCTTCTTCAACGGCCACACCGGACCCAGCATCGCCAACGAGGACCACAACTCCAGTTACGGGGTGGGCATCGACGTCGCCTCGGTCGCGCTCAGCGGCGCGACGGACGCGTCCGGCTCGTACTTCAGCAACATCGTCGGACCGAAGCCGGTCACCGCGACCCGGGCAGGGGACCCGCTCCCGGTCGTCCGCTCCAACCTGATCAGCGACCGGCCCGGCTACACGGACGCCGTCAACGGCGAACTGTGGCTGACACCGGGCTCACCCGCCATCGACGCGGGCGAAACAGTGGACGGCATCACCACCGACGTCCTGGGCTCGGCTCCCGACCAGGGCGCCTACGAGTTCGGCGCTCCCGTCTGGTCGACCGGCTGCGATCTCCCCGGCTGCCAGGAGCGGGTGCGGCACGGCGACTGGACCGCCACGGCGAGCGACTCCACGGATGCCTCCGCCACCGTCGACGGCGACATCAACACCCGTTGGACCAGCGCCCTTCCGCAGACCGCCGGCCAGTCCCTGACCGTGGACCTGGGCGAGGACAAGACCTTCGACCGGCTCTCCCTCGACGCCGGCCGCGACACCGACGGACAGCCGTACGGCTTCACCGTCTCCGTCAGCCGCGACGGCAGGCACTGGGGTGAACCGCTCGCCCGGGTCTCCGGCCGCTCCTTCACCCAGGACGCGGTACTCCCCCACCAGACCACCGCCCGCCACCTCCGCATCACCCTCACCGCGAGCGGCCCCACCCCGTGGGTCGTCAACGACATCCGGCTGTACGGCGACGGTCCCGACGCCTCCTCGACGCTCCAGGCGGAGCAGGCCACGGAGGTCCGGGGCGCGGAGCGAGGCAGCGCGTCGGTCGCCCTCCGCGGTGGCGACCGGGTGGGCTTCCATCGGGCGAACATCAGCGGCGGACACCTCACCGTGCGCCTCGCCCCGGCGTGCGCGCACGACTGCTCGCTCCAACTGCGCCTGGACGGACCGGACGGTCGCGTGGTGGCCGAGGTGCCGGTGTCCGGCACCGGGGACTGGCAGGAGCGGTCCGTGCCCCTCACCCGCACGGTCACCGGATCGCACGACCTGTACGTGGTGGCGAAGGGTACCGGCGAGGTGGCCGGGCTGGACTGGTTGACCATCAGACCTTGACCGGCGCAGCCGGGGGGGGGGCGGCACGCTCGCCCCCCGGCTGCGCTACGGCTGCGCTACGGCTGCGCTACGGCAGACCCCAGGCCGGGCCGGGTTCGGTGACGGTGACAGGCGCGATGACGAGGTCGGGACGGGAGCCGGAGTGGACGAGCACCTCACGGCCCCGGGGCAGGTCGATGGCGAGGGTGCCGTCGCCCAGGTCGCGGGTGCGGGCCGGAGTGCCGTCGTCCAGCAGCACGGTGAGGGTGCCGGTGAGGCCGTGCCGGAGCTTGAGCGGTTCGCCAGCCAGGCTCCTGATCCGGATGAACCTGGTCGTCCCCGCCTGCCGGACGGCGCTGACGAGGAACGCTCCCTGCGTGCGGAAGTCGTGCAGAGTGACGTCCGCCCAGGCGGACGGGACGGCCGGGAAGACACGGATCACTCCGCCCCAGCTCTGGCAGAACATGTCGTGCAGGGACTGCGAGGCGGACAGCGGTGTCTCGATGACCGGACCGGCCTCGGTGTAGTGGGTGTTGGCTCGGCAGGGGTAGCGGGTGGTGGGGTCGAAGAACTTCCGCAGATAGGTGATCGCGGTGTCGCCGTCGCCGGTCATCGCGTACATGGAGGCGGCCCCGGTGTAGCTGTAGCCGCGATGGGCGCCGGTCAGCGCATGCCAGTGGGCGACCGACTTCGCGATCAGGTCCCGGCTGCCGGGCTGGTCCCAGTTGACGAGGTACAGCGGGTACACCATCAGCAGGTGCGAGTAGTGCCGGTGCGACTGCGCGTAGGGGGTGTCGGCACCGATCATGAAGCCGTTGGCGTCGACCGGGTAGGGCGTGAGCCGAGCCAGCACCTCCTGCCAGCGCGGGGTCAACTCGTCCTCGATGCCGAGCAGTTCGGCCGATTCGATGAGGGTCTGGCAGCCCCAGCGGATCAGCGCCAGGTCGTAGTTGGTGTCCTGCGGCGGCACGACGGGGTACTCGGGCGAGAGCGTGCTCGGCAGGTGCAGCTTGCCGTCGCTGCCCGGGGTGAGGAAGTGCAGGTAGTAGTTGATCGCCCGGCGCAGCACGGGGAAGACCGTGTCGCGCAGCAGTGCCTTGTCCATGCTGTGGCGGTAGGACAGCCACACGTTGTGCAGGGCCCAGGTGAGGTCGCCGGTCTCGGCGCCGGTGCCCGGTTCGCCCACCTCGCGGTCGGCGAACATGTCGGAGCTGCGGCCGATTCCGGAACTGTCGGTGCGGTAGGCGGCGGGCACGTTGGCGGTGAGCTGTTCCTGGTTCTGCCGCAGGGTGGTGGCCAGCGAGTCCAGTTCCGGGTGGTTGAAGCCGTGGATGAGCCAGTACTCCAGCTGGACGTTGAGGTTCCACCAGACCGCGGGCCAGGGCGTGGGCTCCAGCCAGGGCCCGGAGGTGGCCATCACGGGGCCGCCCGCACGGCTGGCGGAGGCGACCTTGTAGAGCTGGATCCAGTGGAAGCTCTGAAGGCGCTGGTCGGGGAACGAGACGAAGCTCTTGCGGTAGAAGGCGTGCCACCACTGGGTGTGCCGTCGCCTGAGGGCGCTGTACGAGGCGACGCGTCGCAGGTTGCGCAGCGAGGCGGCTTCGGCGGCGGTGTCGGAGGGCGAGCTGTGTCCGACGCTGAGCAGCAGGTCACGGCCGGTGCGACGGTAGGCGGTGGCGGTCTGGCCGCCTCCGGTGAGCGGCTGGAGCACCTGCTCGGTGCCGTCCGCGGCGGTGCGGCTGGTCCAGGGCGGGTTGGTGGTGTAGCCGGCGGGCGGGGCCTCGCTGATGCGCCGGGGGCTGAGGGCGTCCTCGGGGTGGAACGTCCAGGTGACCCGTTCCGCGCCGCCGGCCGTCACCCGGGCGGCGAGGACCTCGTCGTGGATGAGGGCGGAGAGCGTGAGCGTGCCCGCGGTGGTGGTGATGGTGCCGGTGAGTTCGGCGTTCCACAGGCTCAGCCGCCAGTCGACGGACGTGATGGTGCCGACCGGTTCGAGCGTGAGGTGGCCGACCGGCAGACGGCACGTGCCCCAGCCGCTGCCGAACTCGGGCCGGTGGTCCTGGACTCGGCCGTGCTGGACGGTGAAGCGGACCTGGTTGGTGCCCGGCTCCTGGTACACCATGCTGCCGAGCAGCCCGTCACCGAGGAAGGGACCCTCGTACCAGAGGGCGGGCAGTCTGCTCCACAGCAGATCCTGGCCGCGCAGGAATCCTTCCCAGGCGCCGTCGCCGCTCATGGTGTCGCGAAGTTTCCAGGGTTTGTGGCGGACCCGGTCCACCGCGGCGCCGCCGCCGGACCGCACGGCCCGTCCGGTCTCTTCGGCATGGGCCGTCCCTCCGGGCAGGGCGGCCACGGCGGCTCCCCCGAGCGCGGTGCCGAGTACGACTCTGCGGGGCACCGGCGCGCGCTCTCCCGGCTGCGAGGTCATCATCGTCCTCCAGAACTGACGGTCGTCGATACATCGGGTGTATCGAGGAACGTAGGCATGCCTCGCGCGGCTGTCAACGCCCCTGACGCCAGCGAGAATTACGACGTAGAGCGCATCGGAGCCATCCCCCGAGGCAACATGCGCGCACCAACAATCATGGTCGAAGTCCTTGACTCATCCGATGTATTGCGGTTGCCTGCGGCCGTCCCCAATGGCCCAACGGCCTAACGGCCCAATGGAAGGACAGGCCATGAACAGGAGATCCCTCTTACGGGCCGGTACCGGTCTGCTGACCGGCGGTGCCGCGCTCGCCCTTCCGCAGGCCCCGCCGGCGGCAGCGGCCACGGACCCCACCGACGGCTGGACGCAGACCTCGTTCACCTACAGCTGGCAGAAGCCCTGGAACCTCGATCTCAGCGACCGGCACAGCAGCAGCGGTGGTGTCGACCGCATGTGGGTGTACGCCACTGACGAACCCTTCGAGGAAGGCAGTTCCACCGACCCGCGCACCGAGATGCGCTGGAAGGTCGACTACACCACGGGCAGCCACATGTGGGACGCCGACGTCTACCTGCCCTCCGGCACCGACGGCGCCTCCTTCGTCCAGATCCTGCGCAGCGTCCACCCTGCGGGGACCCCTGCGACCGACATCATGCTCAACGTCTACGACACCGGCGGCGGGACCGTGCGGCGCTACGACGGCACGGTGCTCAGGACCGGCGCGTACGACAGCTGGTTCAACGTGAAGATCGCTCACCGGGCGAGCAGCGGGACCGGAACCATCAGGGTCTACTTCGACGACTCCCTGGTCCTGACCGCCGACGACCGCGGGCCCGCCACCCGTTACTTCAAGAACGGCGTCTACAACCACGGTTCGGGCCGCGCCGAGGCCCGTTTCCGGTCCATCCGCTACTGGACGGGCGGATCACTCGCCTGACGGCTCGTATTCCGGAAAGGGGCCCGGTCTCGAAGACCGGGCCTCATGGAGTGCCCTTGCTCGGGGATCTCACACACGTCACGCGGTCGTCCTCGTGTCCGTGGGAAGCGTCGATCGGTTTTCAGGGGGAACTCGTTACGTCATCAGCACCCGGGGTTCCGCGCCGACCAGGGCGGAGCCGTCCGGTGCCAGCGCACGGGACGAACGAGGTACTCACCGTGGAAAGCCGCAACGAACCCGACGGCGTGACGCTGTCGTCGTACGAACTCCTCGCCCTGGCACGGATCGAGGCCGGGCTCCGCGAGGACCGGGACCTGGTCCGACTGATGCGTCACCCCGCTCCCCGGCCGTGGCTGCCCCTGTCAGTGGCCGCCCTGACCTGCGCCTCCCTGCTCCTTCTCGTCGTCGGAATCCTCTCCCCCTACGCGGCCGTGCTGTGGTGCCTGCTCGTGCTGTGGCCGTTCGCCGTCATGCTGGCGTTCCGGATGCTGCGCCGTCCGGTCGACGGCACGGGCCGTACCAGGTCCTGGCCGTGAACCACCCTTCACCGCACGGCAGTTCACAGCGGCACGGCCGCTCACCCGTCCCCCGGTCGGGACGCGTCAGGCGTCGGCGCGGACGAACACGGGCTTGAGGTGCTTCTCGGGCAGTGCGTCCGGGAGTTGCTCCCAGTCCAGGACGTGGGACACGACCCGGGCCGGGTCGACCGCTCCGGAGCGGGCCAGGTCGAGGGCGTCGGGGATGTGGACGCGGACGTTGTCGCGGGCGACGCGCAGCGTGACACCGGTGAGGTACATGTCGAGCAGCGGCAGTTCGCCGGGACGGAAGTGGTTGCCCGCGGACTCGCAGATCCCTTCCGGGGCGAGGGACTTGACGGTCAGGGCGAGTTGGTCGACGCGTCCGGTGGCCTCGACGGCGATGTCGAAGCCGTGCCGGACCGGTTCGAGCGTCTCCGCGGTACGGGCGCCGAAGCTCTCGGCGAGCTTGCGGTGTTCGGCGTCCGGGTCGACGTAGAGGACGTCGGAGGCGCCGAGCGCGCGGGCGATGTCGCAGACGTACAGGCCAATGCTGCCGCGCGCGACGACCAGCAGACGCGCGCCGGGCCTGTTCTTCAGGTGGGGCGCGACCAGCCGCCAGGACAGTGACCAGTTGTCGCTGGCGGACGCCATGGCGACCGGGTCGAGGCCGTCCGGCAGCGGTACGAGCATGGCGTCCGCGTAGGGCACGCGGACCAGGTCGGAGAAGAGGCCGCCCCAACTGCCGCCGATCGGGGCCCCGTACATGGCCATGTGCGGTACGGCCGTGCAGTGCGCGGTGAGCCCGGCGCGGCAGTGGTCGCAGGCACCGCAGTTGATGGACCAGGGGACCACCACGAGATCGCCCACGGCTACGGCCGTGACGTCGTCACCGGTCTCGACGACCCTGGCCACGCACTCGTGGCCGAGGGCGAACGGCGGGTCGATGAAGCCGTGTCCGGCCAGGATCGCGGTGTCGACGTCGCAGGAGGTCGCCGCCACCGGGGCGACGATCGCCTCCTGCCCGGACCTCGGCCTCGGGTCGGGTGCCTCGCGCCATTCGACGGTGTTGCGGGCGACGTAGACCAGTTCACGCATCGGTCCGCTCACCCTTCGCGAGGGCGACCAGGTCGGAGTGGCGGACGATGGAGCCGCCCGCGCCCCAGGTGCCGTCGGGCTGCTCGTGCACCAGCACCCACACCCGCAGGGCGTCGTCCTGACCGAGCCCGGCCGCCGCGAGGACGGTCCTGGTGGCGTCCTCGACCAGACCGGCCCTGCGCCGCTCGGACAACGCGCCCTGCGGCACCGTCACTTCGACGAGGTAGCGCGACGCGTCGTCCTCGGCAGTGGTCTGCGCTCCCTCGGGCAGCTCGACGAGATAGCTCCACGCCTGCGCGCGGAAGAACGCGGTGTCGGGCGCCCCCTCCCAGCGCAGCAGTACGGCGGCCAGGTCGCGTCGGACGGTCTTTCGGCCCTCCTCGGTCAGGGCGCCGGACGGGACGGTGAGCCGGATCATCGGCATGGCCATGTCTCCTCTCGTGCTCCACGCACGCTCTATGACGACTGTTATAAACGGAGGTCACGCTAGACTATGACGAGCGTTATAGCCAGTGGGGTCCAGACGGGAGCACGATCGTGGGCAAGTCCGGCGCGCCGTCGCGCGAGCGCATCCTGATGGGTGCCGCCGACCTGATCAGCAGGCGCGGCCTGAGCGCGGCGAGCATCCGGGAGCTGGCGAAACACGCCAAGGCGCCGCTCGGCTCCACCTACCACTACTTCCCCGACGGCAAGCAGCAACTGGCCACCGAGGCGGTGCGGTACGCGGGTGGCACGGTCGCCCGCGTGCTCCGCAAGGAGCTGGCGGCGGGTCCGGTCGCCGGGCTGCGGGCCTTCCTGGCGCTGTGGCGCGGCATCGTCGTCGACAGCGACTTCCGGGCCGGTTGTCCCGTACTGGCCGTCTCGGTCGAGGAGCCACCGGCCGACGAGAACCCGCCGGCACTGCTCGCCGCCGCCGAGATGTTCGAGGACTGGGAACGGCTGCTCGCCGACGCGCTACGAGAACACGGTGTCGCGCCCGAGCAGGCCCGGGGCATGGCGGTCCTCGTCGTCGCCGCCGTCGAGGGCGCCACCGCCATGTGCCGCGCCAAGCGCAGCGCGCAACCCCTGGACCAGGTCGCCCAGCAGCTCGAAGCACTGATCACCGGGGCGCTCGGCCCGTCGAACTGACTGTCCGGCCCCTACGGCGTCCCGCCTCGCCCTTCCTTCGTCCCGAGCCGCAGGTCGACCTCCTTCTCCTGGTCGCCCGACGCGGCGCCCCAGTGCTCTATGGCGAACGTGGTGCTCAGGGCTTCGAACAGTTGGTCCACCGCGACGTAGTCGCCTTGCAGCGTGGCGGAGACCGACCCCTTCAGAGGCATCGGATCGGTCGGGATCCACTCCTGCGTCGGCTCGAACTCCGCGCTCCACACGGCGGAGCGGTCGCCCAGCCGATCCTGCGGCACGTCGTCGAAGGCGCGGTCGGTGGGGAACGCCGTTCGCAGTACGGCGAAGACGGTGGCGGCATCTTCCTTGGACGCTCCGGTGAGGGACACGGTGGCCATCGGAGACACTCCTCGGGTACTCGGGGATTTCGCGTGCGGGTACCCAACTCATGCCATTTCAGGCGGGTGGGTGTCCCGGGTACCCACGCAACCGCCTCGTACCGGTGACCATCTCGCACCTTCGCGCGCGGCACCTCGTCGGGCTCACGTATCTCCTGGATCCCGAAGTGGCCCACAGATCTGCCATAGAAATGGACCATACCTATGGGCTACTCGGCGCCTAAGTTCGGAGGCATGGCGACGGACGGAGAGCAGTCCGGCTGCCGAAGCTCCGCCCAACAGACAAAAGACCGAGGAAGCGATTCCCATGAAAGCGATCGTGGTGACGGACCAGGCTGCGGGCACGGCCGGGATGACACTGGTCGAGCGACCCGAGCCGCAGGCGGCGATCAACGACGTCGTCGTGCGGATCCACGCGTCGGGCTTCGTCCCGACCGAGATGGAGTGGCCGTCGACCTGGACCGATCGCGCCGGCCGGGACAGGACACCGTCGATCCCCGGCCACGAGCTGGCGGGAGTGGTGACCGCCCTCGGCTACGGCACAACGGGTCTGTCGGTCGGGCAGCGGGTGTTCGGCCTGGCCGACTGGCACCGCGACGGCACCCTGGCGCAGTACGTGGCGATCGAGGCGCGCAACCTCGCACCGCTGCCCGGTGACGTCGACTTCCAGGTGGGCGCGTCCTTGCCCATCTCGGGACTGACCGCGTGGCAGGGGCTGTTCCAGCACGGCCGCCTCCAGGCCGGCCAGACCGTCCTCGCCCATGGCGCGGCCGGGGCGGTCGGGACGATGGTGACCCAGCTCGCGCGCGAGGCCGGCGCCTACGTCGTCGGCACCGGACGCGCCGCCGACCGCGAGAAGGCGCTCGACTACGGCGCTCATGAGTTCGTGGACCTTGAGAACGACTCCCTGGAAGACGTCGGTGGCGTCGATCTGGTCTTCGACGTCATCGGGGGCGACGTCCAGAAGCGGTCCGCCGCGCTCGTCAAGGCGGGAGGGACGCTGGTGTCCGTCACCGGCCCGGTCGAGGCGCGGCCCGCTGCCGGGCTGGCGGTGGACTTCGTCGTCGAGGCCGACCGTGCCGAACTGGTCGAGATCGTGCAGCGCGTGCGGGACGGACGACTGCGAACGAACATCGACGGTGTCTCGCCCCTCGACGATGCCGTCGCCGCCCTCAATCCGACCGAGCGGCGCAAGGGAAAGACGATCATCCGCGTCGGTCCGTGAGGACACGGGAACGGGCGCGGGCGCTCCCCGCCTCATGAACGGGCGGTCGGAAAACCCTCGGCCGAAGACATCGAGAATGTCCAGGGCATCCAGGACATACCGCGGCCCCGAGGCGATCGAAGCACTCGGGGCCGCTCTGCGCGTTGCGGGAATGGAGGGCGGTCGCCTACGCGGCGATGCGCTCTGCGGGGCTTCAGCCGGACGATCGTCCCCGCAGGCAATAGGTGAGGCCCGGGGACACTGTCCCCTCCACTCCCACGGTCCTTCCAACCACGCCGCCCCACCGCGCATTCCCGGGCGGCGGAGCCGCGTCCACGCTCAGGAAGCGGGCCTGTCCTTCGGGCCCGGCTTCCACTCCTCGACCAGGAGCCCGAGCAGCACCTCGTCGACGAACTCCCCCATCACCCAGGCCGCCGCCCGCAGCACTCCCTCACGGACGAAGCCGTTGCGCTCGGCGGAGCGCAGCATCGCGTCGTTGTCCGCCAGCGTCTCGATCTGCAACCGGTGCAGGCCGCGGACGACAAAGCCGTAGTGGCACAGCACCGCGACCACGTCGGTGCCATAGCCCTTGCCACGGGCGGAAGGCAGCAGCCCGAGGCCGATGTGCGCGATCCGGTTGTGCTCGTCGATGCCCCACAGCGCCGCGCTGCCGAGCAGGGTGCCGGAGTCCAGGTCCACCACGGAGAACGGCGCGTTCCCCCGCTCCTTGTCGTCCACCGCGAACGGCGAGTCCTTGGAGCCGGGTGTGATCGGCCGCCATGGCTTGCTGTTGGCCCGCGCGTGGGTGGCCACGTCGTCGTAGAGCTCCGAGTCCAGGAGGGGAATGTCGTCCTCGTGCCGGGCCCTGAGCCCGACCTTGTCGCCCTTCAGCATGTGAGATTCCTATCCGGGCGGGCCGACCGGCGGCAAACAGTTATCGGGCTTCGTCGGCGAGCGGTTCGGAGGCCGCCGGTTTCGTACCCTGGCGGCATGCGCATGCGTCCCACTCTCAGCTGGACCCCGCCCGGTGACCTCCCTCCGGGCACCACGGATCTGGGCGTGGTCACCGACCTGCTCAGCGCCGGGGGTGTGCTGGTGCTCAGCGGCGCGGGCATCTCCACGGAGTCGGGCATCCCCGACTACCGGGGCGACGGCGGAAGCCTGAGCAGGCACACGCCGATGCTCTACGAGGATTTCGTCGGCAGTGTCCAGGCGCGGCGCCGGTACTGGGCGCGCAGTCACCTCGGCTGGCGTGTCTTCGGCCGTGCCCGCCCGAACGCCGGGCACCGGGCGGTGGCCGCGTTCGAGCGGCACGGGCTGCTGACCGGAGTGATCACGCAGAACGTCGACGGCCTCCACCGGGCCGCCGGAAGCGTGGGTGTCGTGGAGCTGCATGGCGGCCTGGACCGCGTCGTCTGCCTCACGTGCGGTGCCGTCACTCCGCGCGGTGATCTCGCCCGCCGGCTGGAGGAGACCAATCCGGGCTACGGGCCCGTGGCCGCCGGTCTGAATCCGGACGGTGACGCGGACCTCACCGACGACCAGGTCGCCGGCTTCCGGCTGGTGTCGTGCGCGGACTGCGACGGCGTTCTCAAGCCGGACGTGGTGTTCTTCGGCGAGTCCGTGGCCCCGCAGCGGGTCGAGCGCTGCCGTGAGCTGGTCCGGGACGCTTCCGCCCTGCTGGTCCTGGGTTCGTCGTTGACGGTGATGTCCGGGCTGCGGTTCGTACGCCAGGCGGCCGAGGCCCACAAACCCGTACTGATCATCAACCGGGACCCGACCCGGGGCGACGCGCATGCCGTCGCCCGCGTCGAATTGCCGCTGGGGTCGGCGCTCACCACCGTGGCCGAACGACTGGGCGTCCCGCTCCACGACCAGCCGGAGAGCGACGGTTGACCGGCCCGGTCCGGCCGGAGGCGACGCGGTCGGCCGTGGACGCCCCCGCCGTGCGGACGACGGTCGGGTACGTGTCCTGAAGCGCTCGTGAGCCGGACAGCAACCTGATTGGATGGGCCACGTACCGGCGGGAGGTCACGCGGCAGGCCGTCACGGTTCGTAGTCCAACTGGTGTGTGACACAACCGAGTTAGGAACCACGCGATGAGCACCCCGGACGGGTTCCCCCTGAAGCCCGTCGCGATCCATGTGTCCGACGCGGTCCTCGACGACCTGCGCGCCCGCCTCTCGGCGACCCGTCCGCCCCTGGACGAGGGGAACGAGGACTGGTCCTACGGCGTCCCCGACAGCTATCTCCGCGAGCTTCTCGCCTACTGGCGGGACGGCTACGACTGGCGCGCGGCCGAGGCGGCCATCAACGTGCACGAGCACTACGAGGTGAGCGTCGCCGGTGTCCCGCTGCACTTCATGCGCAGGCCCGGCCGCGGCCCCCGCCCGATCCCGTTGATCCTGACCCATGGCTGGCCTTGGACGTTCTGGCACTGGTCGAAGGTGATCGGTCCGCTCGCCGACCCGGCCGCGTTCGGCGGTGACCCCGCCGACGCGTTCGACGTCATCGTGCCGTCGCTGCCCGGTTTCGGCTTCCCCGGCCCGCTCACCGGCTTTCCGGACGTCAACTTCTGGAAGGTCTCCGACCTTTGGCACACCCTGATGACCGAGACCCTGGGGTACGACAAGTACGCGGCCGGGGGCTGTGACATCGGCGGTGTCGTCACCAGTCAGCTCGGCCACAAGTACGCCGACGAGCTGTACGGCATCCACATCGGCTCCGGGTTGCCGCTCGACTTCTTCAACGGCCCCCGCGCCTGGGACTTCGGCAGCAGAAGGCCGCTCACCGACGACCAGCCCGCCGATGTCCGCGCCCGGATCATGCAGATGGACCGCCGCTCGGCCTCCCACCTCGCCGTGCACATGCTCGACGGCGCCACCCTGGCCCACGGTCTCAGCGACTCCCCCGCCGGACTGCTCGCCTGGCTGCTGGAGCGCTGGAACGCCTGGAGCGACAACCACGGTGACGTCGAGTCCGTCTTCACCAAGGACGACCTGCTCACCCACGCCACGATCTACTGGGCGAACAACTCCATCGCCACCTCGATGCGCTACTACGCCAACGCCAACCGCTACCCCTGGACACCCGCCCACGACCGCACGCCGGTCGTGCAGGCCCCGGTCGGTCTCACCTTCGTCGCCTACGAGTACCCACCCGGCGTCCACACCACCGAGGAGCGCGTCGAAGCGTTCGAGAACGGCCCGGCCGGCGCATGGTTCAACCACGTCAACGTCAACGCCCATGACCACGGCGGCCACTTCATCCCCTGGGAGAACCCCGACGCCTGGGTGAACGACCTGCGCCGCACCTTCCGCGACCGCAGGCCCTGAACCGCGCCGGGTACCGCACCCGGGACCGCTCCCCGCGCAAAGAGGACACCGGGTGGCCGGGCGCCGAGTGGGCGGGCGCCGAGTGGCCCGGCATCCGATCCTCAGGTCTGCCGCTCAGGTGCATACGCGCTGGCGTCCAGGCCGAAGGTCCAGGCGACCCCCGCTCTGGCCGTGCGGGTCGACGGCGGCACGCGCAGCCAGTAGGTGCGGTGTGTGCCGTCGGGCTCCGGTGTGGAGTTGACCACCTCCACCATCACCACGGGCTCGTCGTCGGCCAGGTCGATCCGCCACAGGATCCCCGTCTCGTCCCGGTGCAGGGGGCGGGCGTCCGAATCGCTCAGGTAGCGGTCGTAGCCGTAGTACTCCAGCATCACGCGGCGCAGCTCGGCGTTCTCCTCGGCCCGGATGCGTTCGGGGGTCAGCGTGGACAGTTCGGCCAGGAAGGCGGCCGGGACCGGCATTCCGCGCCAGGCGTGCAGGGCGAAGCCGTCCGGGTACGCGAGGGCCGGGCCGTCGCCGTGGTCGAGTCGTCCCGCCTCGTCGCGGTGGAGCGCGGAGGGGCGTTCCGACAGCACCGCGACCCGCGCGAACGGCCACCACCAGCCGGCGCCTCGGCACACCTCGGACAGCGCGTCGATCGGACCGTCACCGGCCGGGAAGGCCGCGAGCCACGGCGCGTCGTGCTGCCCGAGCACGGCGTCCAGGAGGATCAGCCGGATCTCCGCGGCCTCCTTCCCGGTGTCCCTCCCGGCCAGGTCCTCGATCACGCCCGCGCGGATCCGGTCCACCAGGGCCTGCGCCGACGGCCACAGCTGTCCACCCGTCGCCGCCCAGTGCGCCGACCATCCCGCGGGCCCCAACTCGGCGTGCAGCCGCCGCCTCGCCGCCGCCCACGGCGCGCTGCGCACCGCGTCCCGCACGCTCGGGCCCCGGTCGCTCAGCTCCCGGACGAGAGCGACCGCCGCGCGCGGTGAACCCGCCCAGACCACACGCTCCGGTTCGACGAGTCCCGCCAGCCGGTAGGCCCGCCGGACGCCCTCCTCCGCGCCCGCCCGGTCCGCGGGGCCGGTCGCCGTGGCCCACGCCCGCCACCGCGCGAGGTCGGCGGAGAGGTCGAACGGCGCAGCCCCGTCAGCGAGTTGGGCCCCGTCACTGCCCGGCTCCACGACCGCGGCCGTCACACTCCCCGCTCCCGCGCCCGACGCCCCGCCCGATGTCCAGTCCATCGTCCTGCCGTCCGCTCCCATGTCAGCCCCGCCCACGTACCTGTCCTCCACGCGCCTGTCCCGTCCTCCACGTCCCTGCCCGGCACTGTCGTAGCGCCTCCCGGTCCCTCAGTCGGCCACGATCCGTACGGACCCCGGTACGTACTCCCGCTGTCTGATCACCCGGAACCATCCCTTGGGCAGCACGATCACCGCGTGCTCCTCGTGCACCACCCGCCCGCCCTGCGGGAGATGGAGCAGCAACGGGCCGTAGGGGCCCGGCTCGCGCACCAACTCGCCCGGTCCGACGACCGCGTGGGCGTGGCCCGTCACCTCGCCCAGCGCCAGTACGAGCCGCCCGCGTCCGTCGCGTCGCTCGCGCGGGGCGTGCGCCGCGTGGGCGGGCACCGCGTCCTGCGCGACGGGCACGATCAGTACGTCTCCCTGTCGGTACATGGCTGTCCCCTCACCGCCGGGTGCTCCGCGCACCGGCCTCATGACCACGACGTTAGGCGCCGCCACTGACAACGCCCGTGCCGTGCCCCGCCGATGGGCGCTGTCAGTGCCGGTTGGTAGAAAGGCGCAGCACACACCACGCACTCTTTCTCCCAGGAGCGACCGCATGACCATCGGTGAGCACCTCGACGCGCTGTACGGGCTGCCGTCGTTCACCTTCCCCGGGCCGGGCGCCCCGGCCGACCGCCTGCCCGAGCCGGACTCGGTCGCCTGGCGCCTCGGCGGAGAGGTGTACGACAGCGACGAGGCATGGCCCGACACGTTCGCCCGCTTCCGTGCGGCCGTCGACACGACCCGGGTCCGGGCCGTGATCGTCGGTGGCTGGGAGGAGGCCTACGACACGGCTCCGACGCCGATCGTCGAGGCGTTGGTGGAGGCCCGGGACGCCTTCCCCGCGCTGCGCGCGCTGTTCCTCGGCGACCTGGTGATGGAGGAGTGCGAGATCTCCTGGATCCACCAGTGCGACGTCAGCCCGCTGCTCAACGCCTACCCGGCGCTTGAGGAGTTCGGGGTGCGCGGCGGTACCGGGCTGGAGTTCACCGCGCTGCGGCACGGCGCGCTGCGCCGGCTGGTGGCGGAGACCGGCGGGCTGCCCGTCGAGGTGGTGCGCGGCATCGGTGCCAGTGACCTGCCCGCGCTGGAGCACCTGGACCTGTGGCTCGGCACGCCGGACTACGGCGGGGACAGCGAGGCCGCCGACCTGGAGCCGATCCTGTCCGGTGCCCGGCTGCCGCGTCTGCGTCATCTGGCCCTGCGCAACAGCGAGATGCAGGACGCGGTGGCCGCCGCGGTCGCCGCCGCTCCCGTGGTGGAGCGCCTGGAGGTGCTGGACCTGTCGATGGGTGTGCTGACCGACGAGGGCGCGGTCGCGCTGCTGGGCGGGCAGCCGCTGACGCATCTCAAGAAGCTGGACCTGCACCACAACTACCTCAGCGAGGACATCGCGGAGCGCGTCCGGCAGACGCTGGTGGCGGCGGGCGTCGAGGTCGATCTGAACCGTGACGACGCCGACGAGGACACGGAGGACGACGGTACGGTCTGGCGCTACGTCGCCGTCGGGGAATGACCGCGTCCGCCGCGGCCGGACCTCTCGTCGCCGCACCGGCCGCCCGTACCGGTCCCCGGTTCGCCGTGGTCGGCAACCCCGAGAACCGCAGGGTGTCCCTCTTCGCGGACGCCGTGCGCGCGGCCGGGCTGCCCGCGCCCCGGGTCGTCGCCTGGTCGGACGTGCTCCGCACGCGGGGGGCGCGGTTCGCGGCCGACGAGTTCGTGCGGGTCGACTCGCCCGGTGAGAACCCGGAGGTCGACCGGCTGCTGCGGGGTGCCGCGAATCCGACCCGGGTGGAGGGTTCGGCCCGCTGGTACACGGGGTTCACCGCCGCGCTGCGCACCCTGCGCGGCGGTATCCCCCTCGCCGACCCGGACGACCTGGCGGTGCTCTTCGACAAGCGGGCCTGCCACGCGGTGCTGGACGCGGCCGGTGTGCCCGTCCCGGACTCGCCCACGTCGGGCCCGCTGGGCGCCCGCGTGGAGGGCTGGGACGACGTACGGGCGCTGATGCGCGAGCACCGGATGCCCCGGCTGTTCGTCAAGCCCGCGCACGGGTCGTCGGCGTCCGGTGTCCTCGCGGTCGAGACGGCGGGCGGTGGCCGGATCAGGGCGACCACGTCCGTCGAGACCGGTCCGGGCGGCGCGCTGCACAACTCCCTGCGGGTGCGCCGGTATCACGACGAGCGGGAGGTCGCACGCATCGTGGACGCCCTGGCACCGGACGGACTGCATCTCGAACGCTGGGTGCCGAAGGCCTCCCAGGCGGGCCGGGCGGCGGATCTGCGGGTGGTCGTGGTGGCCGGCCGGGCCACCCACGCGGTGGTGCGCACCAGCCGCGGGCCGCTGACCAATCTGCATCTGGGCGGCAGCCGCGGCGACCTCGACGACGTGCGGCGGGCCGTCACCGGCGCGGGCGCGCGGTGGTCCGACGTCCTGGACGTCTGCGAGCGGGCCGCGGCCTGCTTCCCGCGCACGCTGTGCGTGGGGGTCGACCTGCTGCCGGCCGTGGGCTGGCGGCGCGCCTTCGTCGGCGAGGTCAACGCCTTCGGCGACCTGCTGCCCCGGCTCACCGGGCTGCCCGGCAGCGGCGCGGAGGGTCTGGACACCTACGGCGCGCAGGTGGCGGCCGTCCTGCGCGCACCGGCCACGAGCGGCCCGCGTCACCCGTACAGAACAGGAACACCCCATGCCTGAGCCCGACATGAACGCGGTCGTCGGCGACCACGACATCCTGCTGGTCACCCTCGACACGCTGCGGCACGACGTGGCCGCCGAGTTGGCGGCCGAGGGGCGCATCCCGAACCTGGCCCGCCATCTGCCGGGCGGGCGCTGGGAGAAGAGGCACGCCCCGGGCAGTTTCACCTACGCCTCGCACCAGGCGATCTTCGCCGGGTTCCTGCCCACTCCGGCCCGACCAGGCCCGCATCCAAGGCTGTTCGCGGCGAGCTTCGCGGGCAGCGAGACGACCGCCGAGGGCACCTTCGTCTACGACACCCCCGACCTGGTGTCCGGACTGGCGGCGGCCGGTTACCGCACCGTGTGCGTCGGAGGCGTGGGCTTCTTCAACCGGCGCGGCCCGCTGGGCTCCGTCCTGCCCGGCCTGTTCCAAGAGGCGCACTGGGAGGAGGAGTTCGGCGTCACCTCGCCGCACTCCTTCGAGAACCAGATCGACCGCGTGGAACAGGTGGTGCGTCAACTGCCCGCCGAACAGCGCCTGTTCCTGTTCGTGAACGTGTCGGCGCTGCACCAGCCCAACTGGTTCCATCTGCCGGGCGCGACCCGGGAGGCGGGTGACACCCGGGAGACGCACGCCGCCGCGCTGGAGTACGTCGACCGGCACATCGGACGGCTGTTCGCCGCCGCGAGCTCCCGGCGCCCCTGCTTCGTCATCGTCTGCTCCGACCACGGCACGGCCTACGGCGACGACGGCTACACCGGCCACCGCCTGGGCCACGAGTCCGTGTGGACGGTGCCGTACGCCCACTTCTTCCTGGACCCCGCGGAGGCCGTCCGATGACCACCGCGCAGCGGACCAGTCCCTACCAGCACTACGTGTACGCCTATCCGCACAAGACGGCCTACCGTCGGCTGCAAGAGCGGCCCGCGCTGCGGAAGTTGTGGGCGTCGGAGGACCGGAGCGCGCTGTCGCTGTACGCGCACATACCGTTCTGCGAGGTCCGGTGCGGGTTCTGCAACCTCTTCACCCGCATCGGCGCCCCGGACGGGCTGACCGGCGCCTACCTCGACGCCCTGGAGCGGCAGGCCGACGCCGTGCGGGCCGCGCTCGGCGACGCGGAGCCGGTGCGCTTCGCCACCGCGGCGTTCGGCGGCGGCACCCCGACCTTCCTCACCGCGTCCGAGCTGGAGCGGCTGTGCGACATCGCCGAGCGGCGCATGGGCGCCGACCTGCGCGCGGTCCCGCTCTCCGTGGAGGCCTCGCCCGCCACGGCCACCGCGGACCGGCTCACCGTCCTCGCGGAACGCGGCGCGACCCGCCTCAGCCTGGGCGTCCAGAGCTTCGTCGACTCCGAGGCCCGAGCCGCCGTACGCCCGCAGCGCCGCGCCGACGTGGAGGCGGCGCTCGGCCGGATCCGGGACTCCGGCGTCCCGGTCCTGAACATCGACCTCATCTACGGCATCGACGGCCAGACCGAGCGGAGCTGGCGCGCCTCGCTGGACGCGGCCCTGGCCTGGCGGCCCGAAGAGCTGTACCTGTATCCGCTCTACGTCCGCCCGTTGACCGGCCTCGGCCGCCATCAGGGGGACGCCGGAGCCGACCCGGAGTGGGACGAGCAGCGGCTGCGCCTGTACCGGGCGGGCCGCGACCACCTCCTCGCGCACGGCTATGTCCAGCAGTCGATGCGGATGTTCCGCCGGGCCGACGCCCCGCCCCAGGGCGCCGACGACTACGCCTGCCAGACGGACGGCATGATCGGGCTCGGCTGCGGGGCCCGCTCGTACACGTCGGCGTTGCACTACTCGTTCGACTACGCGGTCGGCATGCACGAGATCCGCGGCATCATCGACGACTACGTCACGACGGACGACTTCGCGCACGCGGAGGTCGGCTACCGCGTGGACGGACACGAGGCGCGTCGCCGCCATCTCCTCCAGTCCCTCCTCCAGGCCGAGGGGCTGTCCGTCGCCGACTACCGCGCCCGCTTCGGGAGTTCACCCGGCGACACCTTCGGGCCGGAGCTGGACCGGCTGGCCGGGCGCGGCTGGCTGACCGACCCGAGGGGCGAGCGGCTCGTGCTGACCCCGGAGGGGCTGGCGCACTCCGACGCCATCGGCCCGGAGCTGTTCTCCCCCGAGGTGCGGTCCGCCATGGCCGCCTACGAACGGAAGTGACGGACCGTCATGGATCTCACCGTCCTCTACCGGGGCCCTCTCGCGTCCTGCGACTACGACTGTCCCTACTGCCCGTTCGCCAAGCGGCGCGACTCGACCGCCCAACTCCGCGCGGACCGCGAGGCGTTGGACCGCTTCGCACGCTGGGTGACGGAGAGCGAGGACGACCTGTCGATCCTCTTCACACCCTGGGGCGAGGGGCTGGTCCGCTCCTGGTACCGGCGCACCCTCACCGAGCTGTCCCGGCTGCCGCAGGTGCGCCGGGTCGCCATCCAGACCAACCTGAGCTGCCGGACCGGCTGGCTCGCCGACGCCGACCTCGACACACTCGCGCTGTGGTGCACGTACCACCCGGGCCAGACCCCGTACGACCGTTTCCTCGCCAAGTGCCGCGAACTGGCCGACCGCGGGGTGCGGTTCAGCGTCGGCGTGGTCGGCCTGCCCGCCCATCTGGCGGCGGCCCGCCGGCTCCGCGCCGACCTGCCCCCGCACGTCTACCTCTGGATCAACGCGGCCGAGGGGCACACCTACGGCGACGCCGAGGCCGACGACTGGACCGCGCTCGACCCCCTGTTCCCGTACAGCAGACACCCGCACCGCAGTGCCGGACTCCCGTGCCGTACCGGCGAGTCCGTGATCTCGGTGGACGGCGCCGGCACGGTCCGCCGCTGCCACTTCGTCCGCGACGAGCTGGGCAACCTGTACGACGGCTCCTACCGGGCGGCGCTGCGCCCGCGCGCGTGTCCGCTGGCCGTCTGCGACTGCCACATCGGCTATGTCCACCTGGAGACGCTGCCCCTGTACGACGTCTTCGCGGGAGGTGTCCTGGAACGGGTCCCCATGTCCGGGTCGTGTCCTCAGTGATCCCGTCCCTTCTCAGCCGTGTCTCAGGAGTGTCATCGGCTGAGGGATCGCCCCGGGGGCCCCGTGATGGAGGGAGAACGACCGCGGGGCAACCGCGGATCGGCCATCACGGGGAGAACACACCACATGAAGCTCAAGCGCTACGGCACCATCGCCGCGACCGCGATCAGCACCGCCCTGCTCCTGACCGCCTGCAACGGCGTGGACGGGGCGGCCGACACCACCGTCTCGCACCAGGCGGCAGGGACGGCGCAGGCGGCGGGTGCCCTCGGCCGCTACTCCGAGAACGCGCCCGGCGCGACGTACTTCACCTCGATCCTCACCGGCGACAACGAGGTGCCCGTCAAGGGCAAGCCCGCGGTCGGTGACAAGGACGGCAGCGCGGTGGCCCTGATGCGCATCCAGGGCGACACGGTGTCCTTCGCGTTCGCGTGGAGGGGCATCGACACTCCGACCATGGGCCACCTCCACCAGGGCGCACGCGGCACCAACGGCGACGTGAAGATCCCCTTCTTCATGGAGAAGCTCAAGGGAGGCACGCCGTTCGTGTTCGGGACCGTCAAGGTCAAGGACTCCGGCCTGCTGCGGAACATCAAGGCGCATCCCGACCGGTTCTACTTCAACCTGCACACCGCCGAGTTCCCCGGCGGCGCGGTCCGCGGACAGGCCCTCGCGCTGCCGGGCGCCGTCTCGCTGCCCGACGCCATCCGGCACTCGGCGCTGGCCGGCGTCGTCAAGGGGGCCCAGATCTACGCCTGCACCAAGCAGGACGACGGCTCCTACGCCTTCACGCAGGACAACGTCGACGCCACCCTCCAGGGCGGCATCCAGCACAGCTTCGCCAAGCACGGCCCCGCCGGCCCGCCGCAGTGGATCGCGCCCGACGGCTCCTCGGTGACCGGCACCGTCCTCAACAAGTTCCCCAACGGCACGGGCAACATCCCCCAACTCCTGCTCCGCGCACAGCAGACCGGCAAGAGTGAGGGACTCCTGTCCAGGACCACCTCGGTCCTGCGCCTCAACACCGCCGGCGGCGTCGCCCCGGCCGGCACCTGCGACCCGGCCACGGAGCCCACCGCCCGCGTCCCCTACACCGCGGACTACCTCTTCCTCGCCACGAAGTAGGGCGCCGCCCCGACCGTCCGCCCCGGACACCACCAGGTGATGCGAGTCCCCGCGGACTCGCATCACCGCGTGTGTCCGACAGCGTCACACGACATCCTCGATGTCGGGCTCGGCACCCTCCTCCGAACTGACCAGGGAGGAGATCGCCGCGAAGAAGGCGGCGATGCCCGGCAGGTTCGCCCCTTTGTCCCGGGAGGCCGCGAAGTCCTCCGGGCTGCGCCAGGTCACGATGTCCAGCCACTCGTCGTCCGGCAGACGGACCAGCCGGGCTCCGAGGAAACCGTCCCGATCGGCCCGGAAGTCGGCGAGCATCGCCGGCCTGCTGTCCAGCAACTCGGCCACCCTCGCGGGGTCGACACGGAAGCGGGTGAGTTCGACGGTCGGCATGAAACCTCCAACGGGGATCGGCACTGCCTCATGACACCATGGTCGGCGACGCGTGATCACTTCACCGCGGGACACCGACGTGCACCGCCGTACACCACGACGGCGCACCCCCGTCCGGGATCGGCGGTCACCCCGCCGTGTCGGTCAGCATCCGCCACCCCGGTGCGTAGTTGCCGTGCAGCACCAGTGAGGCCGCGCCCACCGCGCCGACCGTGTCCCCGATGACGCTCTGCTCGACCGTGACCGAGCGGATCGTGCGGGCGACGGACGTGCGGTTGACGGCGGTCTCGATCTCCTCCCGCATGATCGGCTCTATCCCGCGCAGCGCCTCGCCGCCCAGGACGACCCGGCTGACGTCGAGGAGGCTGGCGGCGCCCCGGGCGGCCTCACCGATCCGGCGCGCGGCTCGTCGTACGACGTCACAGGCGTCGGGGTCGCCCGCCCGGGCGGCGCGGCGCAGGGTCTTCCAGTCGTGGTGGACGGAGTCGGGGGTGCCGGTCAGGCCGAGGCGGTCGGCGGCTGCCCGGCCGTGCAGGCGCAGCAGGTCGTCGATGATCGCGGGCGGGCTGACGTAGGGGCCCAGGCAGTCGAGGGCGCCGCAGTGGCAGACGCGGTCGCCGGGTTCCACCGCCATGTGGCCGAACTCGCCCGCGTTGCCCGAATCGCCGTGCAGGACCGTGTTGTTGAGGACGACTCCGGCGCCGATGCCGGTGCCGAAGTAGAGGAAGAGGAAGCTGCCCGCGCGTTCGGCGCCGCCGATCCAGCGCTCGCCTATGGCCGCGGCGGTCGCGTCGTTGTCGAGGGCGACGGGCAGGCCGGTGGCGGCGCCGAACATGTCGGCGAGGGGGACGCGGCCCCAGCCGGGGAAGTTCGGCGGGGAGACCACCGCGCCGGTGGTGCCGTCGAGCGGGCCGGGCGCGGCGATGCCGAGGCCGAGCAGCCGGGCGCGGTCGACGCCGGTGCGTTCGACGAGCCGTCCGGCGGCGCGGGCGACCCGGTCCACGACGTCGGCGGGGTCGCCCGCGTCGGCGAGTCGCAGCCGTCGGCCGCCGATCACCTGGCCGGCCAGGTCGACGACGACGATCACCGCGGCGTCGGGGTCGAGGTGGACGCCGACGGCACAGGCGCCGTCGGCGCGGATGGTGAGCAGGGTGCGGCGCTTGCCGCCGCTGGAGGGGGCCTGTCCCGATTCCAGGACCAGTCCGGCGTCGAGGAGTTTGCGGACGACGTTGGAGACGGTCTGGTTGGTGAGGCCGGTGAGCTGCGCCAACTCGACCCGGCTGACCTGCCCGGTGGTCCGGATGGCGTCCAGCACGACCGCCTGGTTGTAGCCGCCGACGCGCGGCAGGTTCGTACCGCTGAGCGTCGTCACCTGTCACTCACCTGTGCCCCCTGTATGAGACCGGCCCCCGTGACCTTGCCGTGCGGCCGTCGGGAGGCATTCCGGCGGGTGCGCCGGTGGCGGAAGTTTACATACTCGAAGCATTGACTTCATCCATCAAATGGATTTAGCTAACGCCCACCAAATCCGGCCAACCAGGCCAGACAGCGCAGGGCGGCGCCGAGTGTGGGACGCCGTTCGTCTGGCCTCCCGTCCGGAAAAAAATCCCGGTCTTCCCTCAGGTTTCGCGTTCCGGAGGAACCACTGTGCGCTCATCGAGAATCGTCACCGTCGCGGCCGTCACAGCCGCCACCGCCCTGGTCGCCACCGGCTGCGGCTCGGGCTCCTCGGGCAGCTCGTCCAAGTCGATCAAGGTCGTCTACTGGCAGAACCTGGACAGCACCAACAAGCTCCAGGCCACGTTCCTCGCCTCGATGGTGAAGCAGTTCACCAAGGCCAACCCGGGCACCAAGGTCACCCTCGTCCCGGTGACGGCCTCCGAGAACGACTACTACACCAAGATCCAGCTCATGATGCGCTCCCCCTCGACGGCGCCCGACCTGGTCTACGAGGACACCGCGCTGATCAACTCCGACATCGCGGGCGGCTACCTCAAGCCCCTCGACGCCTACACGGCGAAGTGGAGCGACTGGTCGCAGTACGCCAAGGCCGCCAAGGGCGCGGTGACCGGCGCGTCGGACGGCAAGACCTACGCCGTGCCGGACGACACCGACACCCGGGGCATCTGGTACAACAAGGACCTCCTCAAGAAGGCCGGGGTCGCCGTGCCCTGGCAGCCCAAGACCTGGGCCGACGTGATCGCCACCGCCAAGAAGGTCAAGGCGAAGCTGCCCGGCGTCACCCCGCTGAACCTCTACACGGGCCAGGCGGGCGGCGAGGCGTCCTCCATGCAGGGCTTCGAGATGCTGCTCTACGGCACACCGGCGGCCGACAAGTCCCTCTACGACGCCTCGCAGAAGAAGTGGGTGGTGGGCAGCCAGGGCTTCAAGGACGCGCTGGACTTCGTGCACACCGTATACAGCCAGGGTCTCGGCCCGTCCAAGGAGCAGGCGCTCGGCGCCAACTTCGGTACCACGGTGGGCACCGAGCTGATCCCCGAGGGCAAGCTCGCGATCGACATCGACGGCTCCTGGATGCCGAACAACTGGAGCTCGGCGGCGGCCAAGCCGTGGACCGAGTGGCAGTCGGTGATGGGCACGGCGGCCATGCCGACGCAGAACGGCCAGGCACCCGGCCGGACCAGCATGTCCGGCGGCTGGGCCTGGTCGATCCCCGCGAAGGCCGGCAACGCGGATCTCGCCTGGAAGTTCCTGTCGACCACCCTCCAGACGAAGACCAACGCGGCGCAGTGGAACGCGACCAACGCGAACATCGCGGTCCGTACGGACGTGGCGACGGACGAGACGTATCTGAACTCGGTGCCGACCAACAAGTTCTTCACCGAACTGGTCGCCGACACCCACTACCGGCCCGGACTGCCCGCCTACAACCAGGTCTCGACCGCCATCCAGAAGGCGATGGAGTCGGTGACGACCGGTCAGGCCTCCGTCGACAAGGCCGCATCGACGTTTGATAACGATGTCAAGGCCGCGGTGGGCAGCGCCAACACCGTCGAGGGCAGCTCGTGACCGCCCTCGCCCCGTCGCCCCGCGGGACCGGCGCGCGCCGGTCCCGCGGGGCGTCCGCCCCCGCCGCCCGCTCGCTGCTGCGCGGCCTGCCGACGGTCCCGGCCGTGATCCTGCTCGCCGTCTTCCTGGCCGGGCCGATCGGGTACTGCGTGTACTACGCGTTCACCGACATGCAGCTCACCGGGGCCTCCGGGACCCACTTCATCGGTCTGGACAACTTCACCCGGGCCTTCAAGGACAGCGACTTCCTCAACTCCGTCAAACTCACCCTGGTGTTCGTGGTGGGCTCCGCGGTGATCGGCCAGAACACCTTCGGACTGGCCCTCGCGATCCTGATGCAGAAGGCCACCAAGCCGGTACGGGCGCTCGTCAACGGCGTCGTCATCGCCGCCTGGGTGCTGCCCGAGGTGGTCGCCGGCTACCTGATGTACGCCTTCTTCTACAACCAGGGCTCGCTCAACTCGCTGCTGGACGCGGTGGGTCTCCCGCAGCAGAACTGGCTATACACCATGCCGATCCTGGCGGTGTGCCTGGCCAACGTGTGGCGTGGCACCGCCTTCTCGATGATGGTCTTCACCGCCGCCATCAACGACGTGCCCGGGGAGCTGACGGAGGCGGCGGAGATGGACGGCGCCAACGCCTGGCAGCGGCTGTGGCGGGTCGTCCTGCCGGTCATCCGGCCGTCGATCCTGACCAACCTGATGCTGATCACCCTCCAGACGCTCTCCGTCTTCGGGCTGATCTACACCATGACCCGCGGCGGACCCGGCAACCAGAGCGAGACACTGCCGATCTTCATGTACCAGCAGGCGTTCCAGAACAGCCTGATCGGCTACGGCACCGCCATCGCGCTGGTGCTGCTCGTGGTCGGCGCCCTCTTCTCCGTCGTGTACATCCGGCTGCTGAAACTGGAGGACGACTGATGGCCGCCGTCGCCACGCCCCCCGCCACGTCCGCCGCCCGCACCGCCCCGGCGACGAACTCCCCGCGCCGGCGCCGCGTCCGGGCCGGCCGGGTCGCGGTCAACGTCGTACTCCTGGCCGTGTCCCTGCTGTACGTGCTGCCGATGCTGTGGATGGCGCTCGCCTCGGTGAGCGACACCAACTCCTTCCAGCTGCGGATGCCCTCGTCGCTGACCCTGGACAACTTCGACGCGGTCCTCAACGTCGACACCACTTACCGGCCGATGCTCAACAGCCTGCTGCTGTGCGGCTTCGGGACCGCGGTGACCGTCGTCGTGTCCGTGCTCGCCGCCTACCCGCTCTCGCGCTACCGCTCGCGGCTGCGGCGCCCGTTCCTCTACACGATCCTGTTCTCCACCGGTCTGCCCATCACCGCCGTGATGATCCCGGTGTACAGCATGTTCGTGCAGGTCAACCTGATCGACTCGATGCCCGCCACCACCCTGTTCCTGGCCGCCTCGGCGCTGCCGTTCGGCATCTGGCTGATGAAGAACTTCATGGACGGCGTGCCCGTCGTCCTGGAGGAGGCCGCCCGGATCGACGGCGCGAACACCATGCAGGTGCTGTGGCGGGTGGTGCTGCCGCTGATGCGGCCCGGTGTCGTGGTGGTCACCATCTTCACGTTCATCGGTATGTGGGGGAACTTCTTCGTCCCCTTCATCCTGCTGCTCTCCCCGGAGAAACTCCCCGCGTCCGTCAGCGTGTTCACCTTCCTCAGCGCCCACGACCAGACGCAGTACGGGCAGTTGTCGGCGTTCTCCCTCATCTACTCCATGCCCGTGGTCCTGCTCTATGTGCTGCTGTCCCGCAAGCTGGGCGGCGGATTCGCCCTCGGCGGCGCGCTCAAGGGCTGAACTCCCCCCACCTGTAAAGAGATAGAGACACCCATGCACAACGACCGTGATGTCATCGAAGCGCGGCTCGCCCGCGTGCTGGACGAACGCATCCGGCCCGCCGTCCACGCCCGGTCCGTCCCCCTGGACGTGGAGATCTGGAGCGTGCCCGGCGAACCGGTGCCGGTGCGCGAGGGACTCGCCGCGCCCTACGGTCCGGCGCGGGTGGGCGACCGCTGGGGGCCCGCCTGGTCGACGAGCTGGTTCAAGGTCAGCGGCACGATCCCCGCGGACTGGGCCGGCGAGACGGTCGAGGCCGTGCTCGACCTCGGGTTCGCCACCCACTCCCCCGGCTTCTCCGCCGAGGGGCTCGTCTACCGGGCCGACGGCACCGCGGTGAAGGCCCTCAACCCGCGCAACACCTGGGTCCCGGTCGCCGAACGGGCCGTGGGCGGCGAGGAGTTCACCGCCTATGTCGAGGCGGCGGCGAATCCCGTCGTCATGCACACCGCCCCCGACGAGCTGACCTTCGGCCCCACCCCCGTGGGCGGACGGGCCCCCTGGCTCGGCGACGGCACCGACGCCCCGGGCGAACCCCTGTACCGGCTGCGCCGGCTGGACCTCGCCGTCCTCGACCGCAACGTCCATGAACTCGTCCAGGACCTCGACGTCCTGGGGCAGTTGATGCACGAGCTGTCTCCCGACTCGCCGCGCCGCTGGCAGATCCTCCAGGCGGTGGGCCGCGCCCTGGACGCGATCGACCTCCAGGACGTGGGCGGCAGCGCGGCGGCGGCCCGCGCCCTGCTCGCCCCCGCCCTCGCGGCCCCGGCGCACGCGAGCGCGCACCGGGTGTCGGCCGTCGGGCACGCGCACATCGACACGGCCTGGCTGTGGCCACTGCGCGAGACGGTCCGCAAGGTCGCCCGGACGGTCTCCAACGTCACCCAACTCATGGACGACCACCCGGAGTTCAAGTTCGTGATGTCCCAGGCCCAGCAACTGGCCTGGCTGAAGGAGCACCGCCCCGAGGTGTACGCGCGGGCCCAGGAGAAGGTGAAGTCGGGGCAGTTCCTGCCGACCGGCAGCCTGTGGGTGGAGCCCGACACCAACATCACCGGCGGCGAGGCCCTGGTGCGCCAGTTCGTCCACGGCAAGCGGTTCTACCTGGAGGAGTTCGGGGTCGAGACCGAGGAGATGTGGCTGCCCGACACCTTCGGCTACAACGCGGCCCTGCCGCAGCTGATGAAGCTGGCCGGGGTGCGCTGGTTCCTCACCCAGAAGATCTCCTGGAACACCACCAACAAGTTCCCGCACCACACCTTCTGGTGGGAGGGCATCGACGGGACCCGCATCTTCAGCCACTTCCCGCCCGTCGACAGCTACAACGGCGAGCTGTCCGGCACCGAAGTCGCCCACACCGTACGGAACTTCCAGGACAAGGGCCCGGCCAACAGCTCCCTGATCCCGTTCGGCTACGGCGACGGCGGCGGCGGCCCCACCCGTGAGATGCTCTCCCGCGCCGAGCGCCTGAGGGACCTGGAGGGCTCCGCCCGCGTGGAGATCGAGCGGCCCACCGACTTCTTCGAGCGCGCCCACGCCGAGTACGAGGGGAACGGCGGCGCCCCCGTCTGGTCCGGCGAACTGTATCTGGAGTTCCACCGCGGCACCCTGACCAGCCAGCTCGCCACCAAGCAGGGCAACCGGCGCAGCGAACACCTCCTGCGCGAGGCCGAGTTGTGGGCCACGACGGCGGCCGTACGGCTCGGGCTGCCCTATCCGTACGAGGAGTTGGACCGGCTGTGGAAGACGGTGCTGCTGCACCAGTTCCACGACATCCTGCCCGGGACGTCGATCGCGTGGGTGCACCGGGAGGCCGAGGAGACATACGCCGAAGTCGCCCGTGAACTGGAGGAGTTGATCGGAACGGCGCAGCGGACGCTGGCCGGTCCGGGCGAGGGGACCGTCGTCTTCAACGCGGCGCCCCACGACCGTGCGGGGGTCACGGCGTTCGGCGCGCAGCCGCGTCCGGTCTCGCCGGAGGCTCCCGTGGCGCCGGTCGGCGACGGGGACGGATTCGTGCTCGACAACGGCCTGGTGCGGGTGGTGATCGACGGCCGGGGGCTCATCACCTCGGCCTACGACCACACGGCCGGCCGGGAGGCCCTGGCGCCCGGCGCGGTCGGAAACCTCCTCCAGCTGCACCAGGACTTCCCCAACCAGTGGGACGCCTGGGACATCGACGTCTTCTACCGCAACACCGTCCGCGACCTCACGGAGGCGGAGTCCGTCACGTCGACCGGCGACGCCGTGCGGGTCGTCCGCGCCTTCGGCGCCTCGCGCGTCGAACAGACCCTCTCGCTCGCCGCAGGCTCACGGCGCCTGGTGGTCGACACACTCGTCGACTGGCACGAACGGGAGAAGCTCCTCAAGGCCGCGTTCCCCCTGGACGTACGGGCCGCGTACTCCACGGCGGAGATCCCCTTCGGCCATGTCGAGCGCCCCACGCACACCAACACCAGTTGGGACGCGGCGAAGTTCGAGGTCTGCGCCCACCGCTTCCTGCACGTCGGCGAGCCGGACTGGGGTGTCGCCGTGGTCAACGACTCCTCCTACGGCCACGACGTCACCCGTGACGTCCGCGTCGACGGCGGTACGACCACGACGGTCCGGCTCTCCCTGCTCAGGGCGGCCCGTTTCCCCGACCCGGACCAGGACCAGGGCACCCACCGGCTCGGCTACGCGCTCCTGATCGGCGCGGACGTCACCGACGCCAGGCGCGAGGGCTACCGCTTCAACCTCCCGGAGCGGGCGGTGCCGGGCGGCAGCGCGGTCGATCCGCTGGTCACGGTCGATCAGGAGGGTGTGGTCGTGGAGGCGGTCAAGCTCGCCGACGACCGCTCGGGAGACGTCGTGGTACGGCTCTACGAGTCCTGCGGCACCCGGGCCCGCGCCACCCTCACCACCTCGTTCCCCCTGTCGGCGGCCATCGCCACGGACCTCCTCGAACGTCCCGTCGACGACCCGACGAGCCACCGGCGGACCGGCGACGGCGTCGAGGTGACCCTGCGTCCCTTCCAGATCCTGACGCTGCGGTTGCGGTCCGCCTGATCGGACCCCGTGGTCCGCGGTGCCTGCGGGCGCCGCGGACCACGGGCCGAACGCCGTGCCCCACAGGGGCCCGGTGATACGACAGGCCTAGCAGGTCCGGTAGTTGTAGCCGGCGATGCGGCCGGCGCCGGTCCCGTCGAGGAAGTGGTAGTAGCCGTCGCTGTCACGGGTGACGTCGATGATGAACTCGGTGCCGATGTACTTGGCCACGGTGCCGTCCGTGCCGTAGGACGAGTTGCGCAGCCAGTTGCCGGCCGCCGTCCAGGTGTTCTTCCCGGCCGAACCGTCGCTGGTGACCTGGAACTTGGTCTGCCATCTCTCGGTCGCGGCCTCGGTGTTGGGCCCGAAGTCGCCGTCGATGCCGGAGGCCGAGAGCTCGCCGTCCGCCCAGAGGATCTTCTGCCACAGGCAGGTCGCGTTGGACACGGTGTTGTGGCTGGTGTCGACGATGCCCTCGTTGTCCCAGTCGTCGGTGAAGACCCCGGCGCCGTAGACGTAGGCCAGGCCGCTGTAGCTACCGCTCGCGGACGCGGGGGAGGCGCTCAGGGCGAGGACTCCGGCCGTCAGCGCTCCGATGGTGCCGGCGGTCACTTTGGTTCGCTTCGAAAACACGCGTTCCTCCAGGTTCGGGCGGTCGAACATCGGATTCGGCCATGGTCGCGTCGTGGCCTTGCGGCACCTTGGCAGGGCCTCATCAACGGCGACACACTCTTGCGCCTGAGTGCAAATGTGGAGTTCCTCGGGGGGAATCACGTGCTCCGTATTCACTTCACCGAGGTGGATCTCGCCCGCCTCCGCGTGAGCGCCGAACCCGACCCGATGTGGGAAGTCCTCTCGACCCTGCACCGGTTGCAGTCCCGCGGCGGCCGTTGGCAGTTCGCGGCCTGGCACCGGAAGGTCCGGGCCGACCTCGACGCGGCCGGACTGTCCCGATCCGTGCGCACCATGCTGTTCCCGCTGTATCCCCTCGGGCCGTACCTGCCCGACTTCCTGACACCACCGGAGTCCGAGGGCGGGACCGCCGCGGCCTTCGACGCGATCCTCCGCCTGCCCGGACGGCAGATACACGCCGAGCTACGGCTCCTGGACCGGGTGTCCCCGGTGCCGGCCTGGGCACGGCGGCTGGATCAGGACGCCGAACGCCGGGACTTCACCGAACTGATCCGCCGGTACCACGCGGTGGCCGTCGCGCCGTTCACGGAACGCGCCACCTGCGGGATCGTCGCGCACCGGGCCCTCCTGGCCCGCGCGCTGCTCAACCGAGGCGTCGAGGGACTCCTGTCGAGCCTGGGGCCCCGGTTCCGCTGGCACCCGCCGGTCCTCGAAGTGGACTACCGGACGGACCGCGACCTGCATCTGCGCGGACGCGGCATCAGGATCGTACCGACGTACTTCTCGTGGGGAACGCCGGTCGCCCTCGCCGATGCCGGGCTGCCGCCCGTGCTCTCGTACCCGCTCACCCATCCGGCGCTGCCCGAGGACGCGCTCCCCGCGGAGAACGTGCCGCTGGGCGCGCTCCTGGGGTGCACCCGCGCGCGGGTCCTGCGGTGCGTCGCCGACGGGCCGACCACGGGAGAACTCGCACAGCTTGCCGGGATCTCGCTGTCCGCCGCCAGCCGGCACGCCTCGGTGCTCCGCGACGCCGGACTGACGACCAGCCGGCAGATCGGCCCCACGGTCCTGCACACCCTGACCCCGCTCGGGGCCGCGCTGCTGCGGCAGGCACGCGGCGCAGAGCACGAGAGCGGGGCTGCGCCTCGGGACCTGCCCTGACACAAGGGATCCTGACGCAAGGGATCCGGACGCGAGGGATGTCGAGCGGCACGGCCGTGACCCGGGTACCGGCCCTCACTCCGACGCGACCAGTTCGGCCGCGTGCGCGAGCATGCGGGTGCGGTCGGGCTCACGGCCGGTGAAGAGCCGGAAGGCGTCCGCGGCCTGGAACACGAGGAGGCCGACACCGTTCGACGCGGTGCACCCCCGGGCGCGCGCGACGCGCAGCAACTCGGTCTCCAGCGGCCGGTACACCACGTCGACGACCCACAGACCGGAGTGCAACAGCTCGGCGGGCAGCGGAAGTCCGGGGTGGGCGGCCGTGCCCGTGGGGCTCGCGTGGACGAGGCCGACCGCCTCGGCCATCGCCGCGGGGAGACCGTCCGGAGCACAGGGGTCGGCCCGGCCGTCGCCGAACCGCCGGTTCAGGGCGGCGGCGAGCGCCTCGGCCCGGTCCGTCAGCGGGTCGACGACGGTGAGGTGCCCGGTGTCCCGGGTGAGCAGGGCGTGGGCGACGTCGGCCCCCGCTCCCCCGGCGCCGAGCTGCACGACGCGTTGCCCCGGCGCGTACGCCGGTTCCCGGTCGAGGCAGGCCACGAAACCGGTGACATCGGTGTTGTGTCCTACGGCCCGGCGGCTGCCGCCCTCCCCTTCGAAGACGACGGTGTTGACGGCACCGATCGCCGCGGCCTGCGGAGCGAGTTCGTCGAGACTGGCGATCACGCGCTGCTTGCAGGGGTAGGTGATGTTGAGGCCGCGATAGCCGAAGTCCCGTGCGGCGCGCACCAGTTCACCGACCCGGTCGGGCGCTGTCCCGGTGCGGTCGAGGTCGATCAGGCGGTAGAGGTGGCGCAGGCCGTGCCGGTCCGCCTCCCGCTCGTGCAGCACGGGGCTGAACGAGTTCGCGATGCCCGAGCCGATCAGACCGACGAGATACGAGTCCCGGGTCGTCACCCCGCGCCCGTTCACAGGCCCAGGTAGATCTGCCGGACCCGGGCGTCGCGGCCGAGTTCCTCGGAGGTTCCCGTGATGGCGACGCTCCCGTTCTCCATGACGAGGCAGTGCGTGGTCGCGCCGAAGGTGAGTTTGGCGTTCTGCTCGACCAGGAGCAGGCTCAGGCCCTCCTCCCTCAGTCGGCGCAGGGTGTCGAGGATGAAGCCGACCAGTTTGGGTGACAGGCCCATCGACGGTTCGTCGAGGAGAAGGAGGCGCGGTCCGGCCATCAGGGCCCGGCCGATCGCGAGCATCTGCTGCTGTCCCCCGGACAGGGCACCGGCCGGCCGGCCGCTCATCTCCCGCAGTACGGGGAAGAGTTCGTGCACCTCGTCCAGGGTGGCCCGGGTCTTGTCGTCCCAGCGGCGCGCGTAGGCGCCGAGCAGCAGGTTCTTCTCCACGGACAGCCCGGGGAAGACATGCCGGCCCTCCGGTACGTAGCCGATGCCGTGCCGCACCATGTCGCGGGCGCGGACCCGCGTCAGGTCGTGGCCGCCGAGCGTCACGCGCCCGCCGCTGCGCGGGACCAGGCCCATCAGCGCCTTAAGCGTCGAGGTCTTGCCCGCGCCGTTGGCGCCGATGATGCCGACCGAGGCTCCGGGCTCCACGGTGAAGGAGATCGAGCGGACCGCGCACACTCCGCCGTAGTGCACGGAGAGGTCCTCCACGGCGAGTGCGGCGGCGGTCGTGTCGCGGGAAGCGGGGGATGTCCTCACCGGGTCGTCTCCTTCGGAGCGGGGGCCTGTGGCGGCTCCGGCAGCGGGACCTCCGCCATCACGGAGTCGCCGAGGTACGCCTCGATCACCTCGGGTGCCGCGACCACTTCGGCGGGCGTGCCCTCCGCGATGATCCGGCCGCTGGAGAGCACCGTGACGCGCTCGCACAGCGACATGACCAGGCCCATGTTGTGTTCGATCAGGACGACGGTGGTGCCGCTGTCCCGGATGGAGCGCACGATCTGCGCGAGTTGCCGCACCTCCTCTCCGTTCAGGCCGGCCGCCGGCTCGTCGAGCAGCAGGAGCCGGGGCCGGGCGGCCATCGCGCGGGCGATCTCGATGCGGCGCTGGATGCCGTACGGGAGCGAGCCCGGCGCGGCCTCCGCGAACTCGGAGAGGCCGAAGCGTGCCAGGAGTTCGTGGGCCTGTCCGCGCAGTCGGCGCTCGCGGCGCAGCACACCGGGCTGCCACAGCGCGTACTGCCAGACCGTGTAGGTGCGGGTGCGGTCCAGGGCGACCAGGATGTTCTCACGGACCGTCAACTGCCGGAACAGGCGCAGGTTCTGGAAGGTGCGGGCGAGCCCGAGCAGGGAGAGCGTGTACGGCCGGGCGGTGGTGGTGTCGCGGTCGGCGAAGCGCACACGCCCCGAACTCGGCCGGTAGAAGCCGCTGATGACGTTGAACAGGGTGGTCTTGCCGGAGCCGTTGGGACCGACGACACCGCGGATCTCGCCCGCGCCGACCGTGAGGGAGACGTCGTCCAGGGCGCGCAGGCCCCGGAAGTCCTTGGTGACGGACCGGATTTCGAGCAGGGGCGTGTCCGTGGCGGCGGGCGGGGCGACCGCGTCGTAGGGCTGGAAGGGGCCCAACTCCGGGCGCTGGGCGGCTCGTCCGCGTGCGCGGCGGACGAACTCCGCCGCCCGGGAGGGGATGCCGGCCAGGCCGGTGGGGGCGAAGACGACCATGAGGACGACCACGACGCCGTAGCCGAGCTGTGCGTATGTCGAGAAGTCCGAGAGCCACTCGCGGACGAGGGTCAGTCCGACCGCGCCGACGACACAGCCGATCAGGGAGTGCCGGCCGCCGATGACGACCATGGCGAGGAGGATGAACATGTTGGCGATGGAGAAGGTCTCGGGGGCGACGAAGCGGATGAGGCCCGCGTACAGGACGCCGGCCAGACCCCCGTACAGGCCGGCGAGGACGAAGGCGGTCATGCGCAGCAGTGGGATCTCGGCGCCGGTCGCGCCGGCCGCGAGGGAGTCGTCGCGCATCGCGCGCAGGCGTCGTCCGAGGGAGGTGCGGACGACGAACAGGCCGAAGCCTAGGCCGAGGGCGCAGACCGTCAACTCCAGGTAGTAGTAGAGGTATTCGCTGGAGAGGTCGATGCCCGGGAGGGTCGGCAGGGGGATGCCGGAGATGCCGTCGGCGCCGCCGGAGATCGAGGCGTTGGTGATCCAGTTGATGAAGCCGAGCGCCAGGCCGAGGGTGACGATGCCCAGGTAGTGGGACTGCATGCGCAGGGCGGGGATGCCCACGAGCAGGCCGGTCGCCACCGTCGCGAGCAGGGCGAGGACGGCCGCCGTCCAGAACCCGTACCCGGAGTGGGTGGTGAGGATCGCCAGGGTGTAGGCCCCGACGCCGAAGAAGGCGACCTGGGCGAGGTTGATCTGTCCGGAGACGCCCATGGCCAGGCCCATGCCGATGGCCAACAGGGCATAGATGATGGCGATGTTGACGACGTGGATGGAGTAGCCGCCCAGGCCGTACGGCAGCAGCCACGCCGCCACGGCCAAGGCTCCGAGCGAACCGATGCGGACCTTCACGCGCGGCTCACCGTCCTCTCCCCGAAGACGCCCGTCGGGCGGATCATGATGGCGGCGGTGAAGACCAGGAAGGTCACGAGGACCGAGTAGCCCTGGAAGTGGCCGGCCGCGTAGGAGTCGAGGACGCCGATCGCGAGGCCGCCGACGACGGCTCCGGGGACGGAGCCGAAGCCGCCCAGCATCGCGGCGGCGAAGCCCTTGATGCCGAGGGCCCCGCCGAGCGAGGCGTCGACGTACAGCATCGGGCCGACGAGACCTCCGGCCAGGGCGGCGAGACCGGCGCCGATGGCGAAGGCGAGCGCGTTGCTGCGGCCGACGTCGATGCCGACGGCGGTGGCCGCCTCGTGGTCCATGGCGACGGCCTGCATGGCCGCGCCGCGCTTGGTGCGCGCCAGGAACCAGGCGAGGCCGGTCACGGCCAGCGCGGCGACGCCCATGACGAGGAGGTCGTAGGTGCGGACCCGGATGCCGAACAGGTCGAGCGGGGCGGCCCGGACGGGCGAGGGGACGGCCCGTCCGGTGGTGCCCCAGATGAGGATGGCGACGGCCTGGAGGACGATGCCGAAGCCGATGGTGCCGATGAGCATCAGGTCGAAGTCCTTGTTCTCCAGCGGGCGCAGGACCCGCTCGATGACCAGGCCGATGGCGCCGGTGACGACGATCGCCACGGCCATGGCGACGGCGAACGGCAGCTTCGACGTGAGATAGAAGGTGGAGGCCGTGTAGGCGCCGATCATGGCGATGTCGGCGTGCGCGAAGTTGACCAGGCCCATGGTGCGGTAGACGAGGGAGAACCCCATGGCGACCAGGGCGTAGACCGCTCCCAGGCTCAAACCCCCGACGAGTGTTTGCAGTGTCTCTTGCACGGCGTGCTCCCGTTGCGCGTGGCCGGATGCCGGACGACTACTGCTGCGCGACGAGCTTGCCGTCGCTGATGACGCCGATCGTGGTCTTGGTGATGCCGACCCCGGTGGTGTCGTAGGCGAAGTCGCCGAGCAGGCCCTGGTAGGCGGTGGCGCGGATGGCGTCCGCGAGGGCCTTGCCCGTGGCGGCCTTGCTGGTCTTGAGGGCGGTGAGCAGGATGTTGGCCCCGTCGTAGGCCTTGGCTCCGTGCAGTTCGGCGTCCTTGCCGTACGCGGCCTTGTAGGCGGCGGCGAACTTCTTCGAGGCGTCGCTCGCGTCGTTGCTCAGATAGGGCGAGCTGACGATGGTGCCCTCGACGGCGGCCTTGCCCGCGGTGTCGATGAAGACGGGGGTGCCCTGCGGTGCGGCGCCCGCGAAGGGCGCGGTGATGCCCAGGTCGCGGGCCTGCTTGACGATCAGGCCGGCCTCGACCTCCTCGGAGCCGATGAACACGACCTGGGGCTTCTTGGAACGGATCTTGGTGAGGGCGGCGCTGAAGTCCTTCTGGTCGGTGGTGACCACCTGATCGGTGGACGGCGAGACGCCAAGTCCCTTGGCGGCCTTGAGGAACGCGTCGTGCTCGCCCGTCCCGAAGGAGCCGTTGTTCGTGATCATCGCGATCTTCTTGTAGCCCTTGTCCTTGATCAGGTACTGGGCGAGCGTCGAGTCGTAGGTGGTGCTGGTCGGCCCGTTGAGGAAGAGGTACGGGCTCTTCAGTTCGACCAGCTTGTCGGACTGGCCGGAGGTGATGTTGGGGATCTTCGCCTGCTGGAGCACCGGTGCCATGGCGATGGTCACCGCGCTCTCCGCCGTACCGAGCATGGCGACGTACTTCTCGTCGGCCAGTTTGCGGGCGATGTTGGTGCCGGCCGTCGGGTCGCCCTGGTCGTCGAAGAGCTTCAGCTGGATCTTGCGGCCGTCGATGCCGCCCTTCTTGTTCCACTCGTCGACGGCGAGCTTGGCGCCCTTGTACTCCCAGTCGCCGAGCGAGCTGAGCTGTCCGCTCTGCGCGTCGACGACCGCGATCTTGATGGGGCCCGAGGACGCCTTGCTGTCGCCGCCGGAGTCGCCGGGCGCGCTGCACGCGGCGAGGGCCGCGGTCAGTACGACCGCCGTGCAGAGGGTGGCGCGGGTCGTGGTGGATGGTCCTGGGATGCGGCTCATGAAGGTCACCTCGTCCTGGCAGAAGGGGAGTTCAGTCGGTGAAGGACCCGCGGTAGATGTCCTTGATGTTCCAGTGGCCGGGTGTCGGCACGGGTTCGTTGACCATCGGTACGTCGATGACGGCGGGCCGGCGTCGCGCGAGGGCGTCGGCGAGGGCCTTGGCGAGGTCGGCGGGGGTGGTGACGGTGTGTCCGTCGGCGCCGCAGGACCGGCCGAACGCCGCGAAGTCCGGGCTGTAGGGCCGCCCTTCGGCATCCTTGAACTCGCAGCCGTAGGAGCGTCCGAACGAGGCGGTCTGAAGGTCGGCGATGGTGCCGTGGGCGCGGTTGTTCATCACCACGAAGACGACGGGCAGCCCTTGTTCGACGGCCATCGGTACCGCGGGCAGCTGGGCGCTCATGCCGCCGTCCCCGATGAGCGCGACCACCACGCGGTCCGGCTGGGCGATCTGCACGCCGACCGCGGCGGCCGGTCCGAAGCCCATGGTGGACGCTCCGCCCGGGGTGATGAACCGTCCCGCGTCGGGGAGTTGATAGCACTGGGCGACGCCGTTCTTGTTCCAGCCGACGTCGGTGACGAGCACCGCGTCGTCGGGCAGCGCGTCCCGCAGGTCGGCGAGGATGCGCTGCGGGCGCAGCGGGAAGTCCTCGCTGCGTCCGTCCCGGCGGGCGGTGTCGAAGACGGCGCGCCGGGCGGTGGCGATGCTCGTACGCAATCCCTCCCTGCGCACGGGCTCGGGCCTCGCGGTCCGTACGGCGGCGCCGACGGCGCGGAGCGCGTCGCCCGCGTCCGCCACGGCACCGATCTCGACGGGGTAGTTGCGGCCGATCTCGGCGGGGTCGATGTCGATCTGGAGGAGCCGGCTCGGCGGGAAGTTCCAGGTGTACGCGGGATCCCAGGAGCTGGCGTCGGTCTCGGCGAACCTGGTGGCCAGCGCCAGGACCACGTCGGCGCCCTTGGTGTGGTCGTGTGTCGTCTCCAGTCCCCAGAAGCCCGGCATGCCGAGCAGCAGGGGATGGCTGTCGGGCACGACGCCCTTGCCCATCAGGGAGTGCGCGAGCGGGATGTCGAGGTGCTCGGCGAGGTCCAACAGGGCCTGGCGGGCCGCTGGTTGACGCAGGCCGCCGCCGAAGTAGATCAGCGGGCGTTCGGCGTTCAGCAGTGCCTCGGCGATACGTCCGGCGGTGGCCGGGTCCAGGGCCGGGAGCGGGGCGCCTCCGGGCAGCGGGTGCTCGCCCGCGTACGGCTCGACCTGTCGGCTCCACAGGTCCATCGGCACGTTGAGGAGTACGGCCCCCGGTCGCCCGGAGGTCGCGGTCCAGAACGCCCGCTCGGTGGTGCGGGCCAGGTCGTGGACCCGGTGGACGTGCCAGGCGCGCTTGGTGAAGGGGCGGTAGATCGCGGTCTGGTCGGCGTCCGCGTGGAGGTTGACCTCCTGGTGCGGGTGGCGGCCGTGGTAGTAGGAGGGGATGTCGCCGGAGATGACGACCAGGGGGATCGAGTCGAGGGCGGCGGTGGCGACTCCGGTGACGGCGTTCATCATGCCGGGGCCGACGTGGGTGAGCAGGACGCCGGGTTTCCCGGAGGCGCGGGCGTAGCCGTCGGCGGCGTGGGCGGCGGCCTGTTCGTGCCGGGCGATGACGAACTCGATCGGGCTGGGGCCGAGCGCGTCGAGCAGGGCGATGTTGGTGTGGCCGCAGGTGCCGAAGACGAACTCGACGCCGTACGACTCCAGTTGGCCGACCAGGGCCTCGGCCGCGGTGACGGTCATGCGCCGGTCCCTTCGTCGAGGGTGGTCGCGTCGCCCCAGACGGACAGGCCGCGCAGCACGAGGGTCTTGAGGACGGTGTAGTCCTCGATCATCGAGCGGGGGGTCTCGCGGCCGAAACCGGAGTCCTTGACCCCGCCGAACGGGACATGGTCGAGGCGGTAGTTGGAGCTGCCGCCGGCGATGAGCGCGCCGGTCTGCAACTCCCGCCAGGCGGTGACGACTCGGCCCAGGTCGCGGGTGAACAAGCCTGCCTGGAGGCCGTAGTTGCTGGCGTTGCAGGCGTCGATGACCGCGTCGAAGTCGTCGTACGGGAGCACCGCGACCAGTGCTCCGAAGACCTCGTGGACGACGACGGAGGCGGACTCGGGCGGTCCGGCGACGATGGTGGGCGCGGCGGTGGCGCCGTCGCGGGTGCCGCCGCGCAGCAGCCGGGCGCCGCAGGCGGCGGCCTCGGCGGACCAGCTCACCACGCGTTCGGCGGCCTCCTCGTCGACCATGGAGCCCACGTCGGTGGCCGGGTCGAGCGGGTCGCCGACCTTCAGGGTGTCGACGGCGGCGGCGAAGGCGTCGAGGAAGTCGTCGTAGCGGGAGCGGTGGACGTAGACGCGCTGGACGGAGATGCAGCTCTGGCCGGAGTTGCTGTATCCGGTGCGGGCGCACTCCTTGGCGGCCCGGGCGATGTCGGCGTCCTCGCAGACGATCGTGGCGGCGTTCCCGCCGAGTTCGAGGACCAGACGTTTGGCTCCGGCGGCCCGCGCGACGGCCCGGCCGCTGGCCGCGCTGCCGGTGAAGCTGATGACGGCGACCTCGTCGGCCGCGCACAGCGGCGCGCCGACCTCGGCGCCGCCGTGCAGCAACTGCACGGCCTGCGGGGGCAGTCCGGCCTCCAGGAGCAGCGCCACGATCGCGGCGGTGGCGGCCGGTGCCTGGGGCGGGGCCTTGACGAGGGTGGTGTTGCCGGCGGCGAAGGAGGCGCCGAGTTTGTGGGCGAGCAGGTTGGCGGGGGCGTTGAACGGCGTGATGGCGAGGGCCACTCCGGCCGGCGCCCGGTAGGTGAGGGCGGTGTTGCCGATGCCCCGGGCCCAGCCGGCGACGGGCAGGTTCTCGCCGCCGATGTGCCGGGCCTCGGACGCGCACACCGCGAAGGTGTCCGCCACGCGGTCGATCTCGCCGCGTCCGTCCTTGACCGGCTTGCCCAGTTCCAGGGCGAGCAGCCGGGCCAGTTCGTCGCGGTGCGCGAGGGCGGCGCGGGAGGCCCGGTCCAGGATGTCGGCGCGGGCGGCGGGGGCGAGCCGGGCCACGGCACGGGCCGAGGAGCGGGCGTAGCCGAGTGCCCGGGACACGTCCGCGTCGGTCGCGTGGGTCGTACGGCTGACAACTCGGCGCAGATACGGCCCTGTTCGGGTGACGGCCGGGCCCTCGCCGCCCCACTGGCCCGCGATGTACGGGGGCGCGTCGGCCACCGTCGCGTCCGCGCCGGCCTTGAGGAGTGAATCCAGCATGAGACCTCCGGGAAAACCGCTCAGTGGTACCGGTGGACTGCTCTGTGGGTCGGCGTGTAACGTACGGGCGCCAACTCGCGGTGGCAAGAGGACAGTTCGAGGAAGTTTCCGAGGGCGGTCCGTGGGGGCGGCCCGGCACGGAGGGAGAAGGCGCGTGGACGGGACCGAGCAGGAGCAGTCGGCCGAGGCGACCGGAGTGCGCAGTGTGCGCAGGGCCCTGGACATCCTGGGGCTGCTGACCGAGGATCGGCCGACCGTCACATTGCGGGAGATCGTCGACTCCACCGGTCTGGCGAAGACCACGGCGGTGCGTCTGGTCCAGACCCTGGAGCAGTGCGGTCTGCTGTGGGACACCCCGGCCGGATACACCGCGGGACCCGGCCTGTGGCGCTGGGCCCACCTGGCCCGGACGAGCTGGGAACTCCCCCGCGAGACACGCAAGTTGATGCGGGAACTGGCCGAGGAACAACAGGAGACGGTCAACCTCTTCATGCTGCGCGGACTGGCCCGGGTCTGTGTCGCGCAGCAGGAGAGCCCCCAGCCGCTGCGCCATGTGGTGCGGGTCGGCGACGAACTCCCGCTGTGGGCGGGCGCCTCGTCGAAGATCCTGCTGCGGACGGCCCCGGACAGCCTGCTGGAGCGGATCGCCGCGGACTCGCCGCACGGCGAGGGGCACGCCCGGCAGTTGCGGGTGTGGGCGGACATGGCGGCGGAGCGCGGTTTCGCGGTCAGCCGGGGCGAGCGCGACGAGGGGCTGACGGCCGTGGCCGTGCCGGTCCTCGGCCGCACCGGAGCCGTGGTCGCCGCGCTGTCGCTCAGCGGCCCCAGCCACCGTTTCCCCGAGGCCGTCGTCCAGCGTTTCGCCGACGCGCTCGCCGCCGTCTCCCGGCAGCTGTCCGAGCAGGGCTTCGACCATCCGCTCAGTCCGACGAAATAGCCCCCTGGGAATCCCTCGCAGAAACCTCAGAAGGAGCCGGTGCATGCCCGAACGACCGCTCTCAGGAATCCGCGTACTCGATCTCACCAATGTGCTCGCAGGACCGTATTGCAGTTACCACCTGATGCTCCTCGGCGCCGAGGTCGTCAAGGTCGAACAGCCGGGCAGAGGCGATCTCGCCCGGAATCTCGGCCCCGACCCGGAGCTCAACCGCGCCGGTATCGGCGCCTCCTTCCTGGCGCAGAACGCCGGCAAGAAGTCCCTCGCCCTCGATCTCAAGGACCCCGCGGACCGGGCCGACTTCGAGGACCTGGTGCGCGGCGCGGACGTCCTCCTCGACAACTTCCGGGCCGGGGTGCTGCCCCGCATGGGGTACGGCGCCGCCCGGCTCGCCGAGCTCAACCCGCGCCTGGTGAGCTGCGCGATCACCGGCTTCGGGCAGACCGGGCCGATGAGCGGGGCGCCCGCCTACGACCAGATCATCCAGGGCCTGTCCGGGATGATGAGCATCACCGGCACCACCGACACCGCGCCGCTGAGGGTGGGATTCCCGGTCTGCGACTCGCTCGGCGGACTCGGCGCGGCCCTCGCGATCAGCGCGGCGCTCCTCGGGCGGGAGCGGACCGGGCAGGGCGTACGGCTGGACGTCTCGATGCTGGAGGTCTCCCTCTCCGCGATGGGCTGGGCCGTCTCCAACTACCTGGTCAGCGGGGTGGATCCGGAACCGATGGGAGATCAGAACGCGACCGCCGCGCCTTCGGGGACGTTCGAGACCGCGGACGGCGGACTGAACATCGCGGCCAACCGGCAGGAGCAGTTCGTCACGCTCTGCCGACTCGCGGGGCTGCCCGGACTGGTCGACGATCCGAGGTTCGCCGAGCGCGAGGCGCGCAAACGGCACCGTGCCGAGCTCAACAACGAACTCAACGCGGCGCTGCGCCGCAGGACCGCCCTGGAGTGGGAGCGGACGCTGTCCTCGGCCGGGGTCCCGGCCGCGCGCGTGCTGACGGTTCCGGAGGCCGTGGCGCTCGAACAGCTCGCGCACCGGGGCTTCTTCACCGAACTGCCCTACCCGGACGGTTCGGACCGCACCCTGCGGGTCAGTGGCAACGGTGTCCTCGTGGACGGCGTGCCCCTGCCGCCGACCTCACCGCCTCCGCTGCTGGACCAGCACGGCGAGGAACGCGGCCCGCTCATCGCCCGCTGGCGGGCGCACGGCCGTACGGCCGCCGAGACGCCGGCCTCATGACCACGGGGCCGCAGGACGGCCTGGTCGCCCAGTGGTGGGCCACCGCCGTCAGCCGGATCGAACCCGGCGTCATCGAACTGCGCGAGCACCCGGTCCAGGACCTGATCGGCCGTACCACCTTCGTGGAGACGATCTGGCTGCTGCTCCGCGGCGAACTCCCCTGCCCCGAACAGGCGCGGCTCCTGGAGGCGGCCCTGGTGGCGGGTGTCGACCACGGCCCGCAGGCGCCCTCGATCGCCGCCGCCCGGATGGCGGCCACCTGCGGGGTGGGCCTCAACAGCGCGGTGGCCACCGGGGTGAACATGCTCGGCGACGTCCACGGCGGAGCCGGTCAGCAGTGCGTGGAACTGCTCACCGAGATCACCCAACAGCACGCTCAGGGCGGCGAGTTCGAGCTCGTCGCGGCCGAGGTGGTCGACAGGTGGCGGTCCCGGTCACGCTATCTGCCGGGCTTCGGCCACCGCTTCCACCCCCGCGACCCGCGCCGCGACCCGCTGCTCGCCCTGGTGGACCGCGCCGTGGCCGACGGGCTCGTCGAGGGCGCCCATCTGCGGGCCGCCCGCGCCGTCGAGTCGTACCTCAACCGCGGGCGCGAGGGGAAGAAGCCCGTGCCCATGAACATCGACGGGGCCACCGCCGTCATCTACGCCGAACTCGGCTTCGCGGCGCCGCTGGCCCGCGGCCTCTTCGTGCTCAGCCGCAGTGTCGGCATCCTCGCGCACGCCTGGGAGGAGACCGGGCAGGGCCGGCGCAACAAGAGCCCGATGCCGCCGTCCATGGTCCCGGTCCACCTGGCGGTACCAACTCGGCGCGCCTAGAACCCGGTTGGCACACCTTCCACAAAACCTTCTGCCGCACGTCTTGTCACGCGCGGACGCCGTCCCTAACGTGACGCTCCATCACACGGAACCGTTCTACGGGTTCTGCGAACCATCTAGTGGACCTTGATCGAATCGAGGGAACTCAACGATGGAAAGACGCTCCTTCCTCCTGTCGGCCGCGGCGGGCAGCGCTGCCACGGTCTCCGCCCTGACCTCCACCGCCGAAGCCACCCCCGGCTCCCCCGCGCTGGCACTCCCCGTACCGGCCCAGTCCGCCGCGCTCGGCACCACGGGAGCCGACTGGCCCAAGGTGGGCGGCAACTACGGCAACCAGAACCACTCCACGCTCCGCGCCATCACCCCCAAGAACGTCAAGAAGCTCGGCGGTGCCTGGCACATCAACCTCGAAGGCGGTTCGACCTCGGCCTACCAGCAGTGCACGATCGTCGTGCAGGACGGTGTGCTGTACGTCGAGACCACCCAGCAGAACGTCTTCGCGGTCAACGGCCGTACGGGCGAGGTCATCTGGAGGACGAACCTCGGCACGGAGACCACCAACATGCGCGGCGTCGCCGTGGCCGAGGGCAAGGTCTTCACCATCTCCGGCGCCAACATCGTCTACGCCCTCGACCAGCTGACCGGCGCGGTCCGCTGGCAGAAGCCGCTCATCGTGGACGACAACGGCGGTGACGGCGGGTGCAGCAACGACAGCGGCCAGTGCGGCGGCAACAGCGGCGGACTCGCCGGCGCGGTCGTCCACTTCGACGGTCTGATCTACGTCGGCACCGAGGGCTCCACGGCCGGCGCCCGCGGCCGGGGCTACGCCCTCGACGCGAACACCGGTGACGTCGTGTGGACCTTCTGGGGCCCGCCCGGCCCCGGCGAGTTCGGACACGACACCTGGGAGGGCGACTCCTGGAAGACCGGCGGCGCGGTCCCCTGGATCCACCCGGCGGTCGACCCCGAACTCGGCCTGGTCTACTGGACGTTCGGCAACCCCTACCCCCGTACGGACGGCTCCTCGCGCGGCGGCGACAACCTCTTCGCCAACTCAATCGTCGCGATCGACGCCAAGACCGGCGAACGGCGCTGGCACTTCCAGTCCGTCCACCACGACATCTGGGACGCCGACAACGTCATGGCGCCCGTCCTGGCCGACCTCCTCGTCGACGGCAGACGGCGCAAGGTCGTCGTGTACGGCTCGAAGACCTGCTGGTTCTACATTCTCGACCGGCGCACCGGCGAGGCCCTGCACGGCATGGAGGAGCGCGCGGTCCCCCAGCACGCCGAGCACAAGACCTCGCCCACCCAGCCGTTCCCCGGCGGCGAGCCCTTCACCGACCCGTTCCCGCGCCTCGACAAGGCGACCAGACCGGTGCCGTTCTACCCGGTGGGCGGCCTCTACTCGGTCTTCTGGGACCGGGCCACGATCATCTTCCCCGGCGCGGGCGGCGGCGGAGACTGGGGATTCCCCTCCTTCAGCCCGCGGACCGGCTACGTCTACATCGGCTACGGCCTGGTCAACTCCTCCTACTCCAACACCCACGGCGGCCGGGTCAACACCGCCCGTCCGCTGGGGGAGTTGTTCGGCGGCGGGCTGGTCGCCATGGACCCGCGCACCAACACGGTCGCCTGGCGCAAGGAGGGCGACTGGTCGCTCGCGCACGGCAACGGCATCCTCACCACCGCGGGCCGGGTGCTGTTCCAGGGCCGCCCGGACGGTGTCCTCGAAGCGATGGACGACACCAGCGGCGCGACCCTGTGGACCTGGCAGTGCGGCGCCGGGGTGAACACCATCCCCGTGTCGTACGAGATCGACGGCGAGCAGTACGTCGCCGTGCTCGCCGGGGGCAACGGCCTGCCGTTCCCCGACATCCCCAAGGGCGACCACCTGTGGGCGTTCAAGCTCGGCGGCAAGGTCGCGCCCGCCCCGGCGCCCACCCCGCCCTCCCGCCGCAACCAGATCCGGGTCGCCGCCGTGACCGGCGCGACGGCGCACAACACCGTCACGCTCGGCCGGATCTGGAGCAGCGGCAGCAACTCCCCCGGCGCCGCCGAGAACACGGTGGCCCAGAACGCCATGGCGCCCCAGTACCTCACCGTGCCGGTCGGCACCGAGGTCACCTTCACCAATCCCGCCGACAACAAGCAGGCGCACGGGGCGGCGGCGTTCTTCGACGCCGAGTTCGACACCGGGCTGCTGATGCCGGGCCAGTCGGCCACGCACACCTTCGCCACGGCCGGCGAGTACTTCTACAACGACCCGGCCTTCCCCCAGTCCACCGGCAAGATCGTCGTCCAGTGAGGGGACCGACTGTCATGACGGCAAGAACCCGCACCCCGCTGGCCGTGGCGCTGGCGATCGTCCTCGTCGCCCTGGCCGCCTTCTTCGGCGGCCGGTACCAGGCCGCCGCGCAGTCCCGGCCCACCGGCGCCCAGGAACTCGGCGACCCCGACTACGGCGTCTGCCGCGGCACCGACCCCAAGTGCTACCACGACTGGAGGAACTTCACCCCGGCCGCCGACGGCTACAAGGTGCTCCTCTACACCCGCACCGCCGGTCCGCGCCACGCCGACCTCGGCCCGGCCCTCGGCACCGGCCTGGACCCGGCGCTCACCGCCGCCAACGTCGTGCAGAACGCGATCGTCAAGCTCGGCCAGGACAACGGCTTCTCCGTCGACTGGACCGAGGACGTCACCCAACTGGCCACCCCCGCGCAGCTGTTCAAGTACAACGCGGTGATCTTCTTCTCCACCAGCCGTGACACCCTCGACGACGCGGCGCAGACCTCGCTGCGCCAGTACGTCCGGGGCGGCGGGGGCTTCGTCGGCATCCACAACGCGTTCGGCACGGAGTACAACTGGCCCTGGTACGAAGGCCTGTTGGGCGGTGCGAACTACTACGACCACGGTCCCGAGCAGGCCGGCACCATCGTCGTCCAGGACCGGCACGACGCCTCCACCGAGGGTCTTCCGGCCCGCTGGAACTTCACCGACGAGTGGTACAACCTCGTCCCGGCCCCGTCCAGGGTGCGGCTGCTCGCCACCGTCGACGAGTCCACCCTGCTCAAGGGTGTCACCGGCAGCATGGGCCATCCCGGGCACGGCAAGGTCCACCCGGTGGCGTGGTGCCAGTACTACGACGGGGGCCGCGCCTGGCTCACCACCCTAGGGCACGACGCCAAGGACTTCAGCACCGACGGTTCCTTCCCCGGCGCCGCGCAGTTCCAGAAGCTGATCCTCGGCGGCATCGAGTCCGCGATGGGCAAGGCCCCCTTCTGCCAAGGGCGTTGACGCAGCTCCGTGCCTTGTCACAGACGCGCGGCACCGGCGGCGTCACGGGGAACCGGCCGCTCCGTCGTCGCCCTCGGAGGTTCGTGGTGGGTTCGCGGCAGGACGGCGCACGTCCATTCCACGGTGCGGTTCACCAGCGTCTGGAGTCCGGCCGAGAGCGCCTCCAACTCGGCCATGGCGAACGGCGCGTCCGCGACGATCCTCCGTGGTGCGGTGTGCCGGGCCGCCGTCTGCTCCACCCCCGTCATGAGCCTGTCGGCGCTCATTGCCGGAAGCACGTCACGTTCAGCGGTGGTACCGGCCAGCATCTCGCCCGCGAAGCGCAGCACCATTTCCAGGGAGGCGGCCTGGTGCAGCAGGTGTCCCAGGGTGGTTCCGACGTCCGTCGCGGGGAAGGGAGGGGCGTGCTCCGCGCAGCGGTGGCCGCACCTGTCGACGGCGCCGGATCCCGGCCGGGGGTGGTCGGACGCCAGCAGCCGGGCGCGCAGGGCACGCAACTCGGGTCCCGCCCCGATGCCCAGTTCGGCGCGGAGGAGGCGGTCCCCGTCCTGGTACGCCTTCAACGCGTCGGCGCGGCGCCCGCAGCGCCACAGGGCGGTCATCTCCAGCACACGCAACTGCTCGCGCAGCGGATGCTCGGCCACCAGCCGGGTCAGCTCGCCGACCAGCCCGTCCGTGCCGCCGCTCTCCAGCCGCGCTCCGAACATGGCCTCGACGGCGGCGAGCCGCATCTCCTCCAGCCGGGCCGCCTCCACGCGCAGCGCGACGGTGACCGGCGCGCCCAGCGCCGGACCGCGCCACAGGCCGAGCGCCTGATCCAGGGTGTCGCCGGCCGCCTGGTACCGCCCTTCGGCGGCCTGGGCGCGGCCGAGGGCGGTCAGGGCCTGAAAGCGGTGCAGGTCCAGCTTCCCGTCGCCCGGTTGGAAGAGGTATCCGCCGGGCCGGGTCGTGATCACCTCGGCGGTGCCCGGCCGGTGCAGGATCTGGCGCAGCCTGGCCACATAGCTCTGCACCAGTTTGGCGGCGGTCCTCGGCGGATCCTGGCCCCACACGGCGTCGATGAGCCGCTCGGGCGACACCACCGTCCCCGCGTCGAGCAGTCCGGCGATCAGTAACGCGGCCGGCTTGCGGGCGATGGCCGGAAGGCGGCGTCCGGCCGCCCACACCTCCAGCGGTCCGAGCACACGGAACTCCACGCTTGCCCCCCAAAGCCGTTCTCAGATGGGCAACTGGCCTCGGTCCGTGGCCAGTTGCCCGCTCAGCGCAGAGACACGATGCCGTACGCCGAGCCCGTGACGCCAGAGGCATAAGGGGCGGGACCGTACGGGACTGCGCCACCGCTGCACCCGGGCTGCACCGGCACTGCACCGCCGTCGGACACCGTGGTGCCGGGGGCGCGTGTGACGCGGGTCAGTCGACCACCGAGAAGCAGTCCTCCGCTGATCCGTCGAAGGAGATCCTCGCAGCCATGAGACACATATGTCATGCCCCTGTTGACAGTGCGGCCGTCCCGCAGCGCCGGGCCGGAGCGGGGCCGCGCGGCGGGAAACAGCGGTGGCGGTCCAGAGTCGTCGTCCCCGCCACCTTCCTCGCCGTGCTGTCGGGCGGCACCGTGCTCGGCGCCACGCCCGCGGCGGCGGCACCGGCTCCCGTCAAACTGACCTCGTCCTCCTGCCCGACCACCATCCAACAGGGTCAAGTGAGCGGCTGCGTCACCGAGTTGCAGAACCTGCTCAACGCCCATGGCGCCGGCCTGGTGGTCGACGGGGAGTTCGGCGCCAACACGCTGTACGCGGTGCGCACGTACCAGTCGGCCACCGCCATCGCCGTGGACGGTCTGGTCGGCCCGCAGACGAAGTCCAAGCTGTACGCGACCGGGGGCTCGGCGCCCGCGCCGATCAACCTGAACTCCTCCTCCTGCCCGGCGAACGTCATCCAGGGCCAGAAGAGCGGCTGCGTCACCGAACTCCAGCGCCTGCTGCGGCACTTCGGCTACTCGGTCGAGGTCGATGGCGAGTTCGGCACGGAGACGTACACGGCGGTCCGCAGCTTCCAGTCCGCGCGCGGCCTCACCGTCGACGGACAGGTCGGCACGAACACCAAGACCGCGCTGTACAACACGGACGAGTCGGGGTCGACGGGCCTGGACCTGCGCTCGGCGTCCTGCCCGTCGAACATCGTCGAGGGCCAGACCGGCGGTTGCGTCTCCACCTTGCAGGCCCTGCTCAACGGCAAGGGCCAACACATCGCGGTCGACGGCGAGTTCGGCCCCGCGACGCTGGCCGCGGTGAAGTCGTTCCAGACGTCGGCGAACCTCTCGGCGGACGGCGAAGTCGGACCGAACACCAAGGCCGCGCTGTACTCCAACATCAGCGGCGGCGGAGGCAACGGCGCCCCCGCGCCGATCAACCTCACCTCCAGTTCGTGCCCCGCGAACATCGTGCAGGGCCAGAAGAGCGGCTGCGTCACCGAGTTGCAGAGCCTGCTCAACCACCACGGGGCGGATCTCGCCGTGGACGGCGACTTCGGTCCGCTGACCGACGCGGCGGTGCGCGACTTCCAGTCCGAGAAGGGCCTGTCGGTCGACGGTCAGGTCGGCACGAACACCAAGGCCGCTCTCTACGGCGCCGTCACCCCGCCCACCACGACACCGCCCGGCGGCGGCTACAGCAACATCCTCGCGGTCGCCGAGGCGGAGCTCGGCACGAAGGAGGGCAGCGCCCGGGCGAACAGCTACGGATCGGCTGTGGGCATGTCCTCGTCCACGAGCGGCTACGCCTGGTGCGCGACCTTCGTGAGCTGGGTGGCCAAGCAGACGGGCGCCTCCTCCTACCGCAGCACCTATGTGGTGGGCTGGGTCAGGCAGGCCAGGGCCGGCAACTACCACCTCTCGGTGACGACCAGCCCCCAGCCCGGCGACATCGTGGCCTTCGACTGGGACGGGGGCAACGACTACACCGGCGGCAATGAGCACATCGGCTTCGTCCGCACGGTGAACGGCTCCAGCTTCACCACCGTCGAGGGCAACACGGGCAACCCCGACAACGGCGGTGCCAACGACGGCGTCTACAGCAAGACCCGTTCGACGAACAGCAGTTACGACGTCCTGTTCATCCGCGTCCGCTGACCACCCGTGCACGGCGTCCCGTTCGTCGAACGGGACGCCTCAGTCCGCGGACGTCTCCAGCGGGGCCGGCGGGGCCGTCACCCGCTTGGCGAGGAATTCGCGCATACGCTCCTCCACTGCCTCGAACTGCCGGCCCGGGGCGGCGAAGCCGCGGAAGAGGGTCGTGCAGTACTCGTGGGAGAGGGACTCCGCGTCCCACTCGCCGTCGAGTTTGACCCACTGGTAGGTGTGGTTGTGCATGTTGAGGAACTGGAGCGTGGCCAGCCTCGGGTCCTGCTCGCGGAACGAACCGTCCTCCATCGCGAGCACGAGCAGCCCCTGCACGATGTCCTCGAACTCCTGGCGCTGCTTCAGCAGCCGCGCCAGGTTGGCACCGTCCAGGTTCCGGTAGTCGTGCTCGTAGACCCAGACGTGATCGAGCCGGGCGAGGATGTTCTCCACCAGTGTCTGCGACAGCATCCGCAGTCTCAGGACCGGGTCCTCCTCCACGTCCGCGATGCGGTGCGCGGAGGCCAGCAGGGGGCGCATGACCCGGTCCTGGATCTCGACCAGAAGGTTCTCCTTCGAGCCGATGTAGTAGTACAAGGCGCCCTTCGCCAGTCCGACCACGGCCCCCAGCTCGACGATGCCGGTCGCGGCGTAGCCCTTCCGCGCGAACAGGGCCGCCGCCTTGTCGATGATGTCCTGCCGTCTGACCTCGTAGTCCGGGCCGTGTCCTGGTGGTCTCGCCATAAGACATCACTTTAACGACCTCGCGCACGGTCGGCGGTGGCACACCGGACCGTGATCGTCGGTGATGGTCGTACGAGGGGGACCGCCGCCGGTTCCGTGCGCGCGCTACGGCACACTCACCCGCATGACCACCACTCTCCGGATCGGCCTCCTCGGGGCGGCGACCATCGCGCCGGCAGCACTGATCAAGCCGGCGAGGCGGAACCCACGCGTCACGGTGACCGCGGTCGCGGCCCGGGACCGAGGACGCGCCGAGGCCTTCGCGCGGAAACACGACATTCCCGTAGTGCACTCCGACTACGAAGCGCTGCTCACCGATCCGCAGATCGACGCCGTCTACATACCGTTGCCGAACGCCCTGCACGCGCACTGGACGCTCAAGGCCCTCGACGCGGGCAAGCACGTCCTGTGCGAGAAGCCGTTCACCGCCAATCGCGCCGAGGCCGAACAGGTCGCCGAGGCGGCCGACGCCGCCCACGCACGCACCGGTCTGATCGTGATGGAGGCCTTCCACTACCGGCACCACGCCCTGTCCGCACGACTGCTGGAGATCGTGCGGAGCGGGGAGTTGGGAACCCTGCGCCATATCGAGGCCGAGGTGTGCTTCCCGCTGCCCCGCTTCGACGACATCCGCTACGACTACGGCCTGGCGGGCGGCGCCACCATGGACGCGGGCTGCTACGCCGTGCACGTCGCGCGGCTGCTGGGCGGAGCGACCCCGGAAGTGACGGCCGCGCACCTGCTCACCCTGCGCAAGGACCCTCGTATCGACCGCGCCATGGAAGCCGAACTCGCCTTCCCCGGCGGGGCGACCGGACGGCTCCGCGCATCCATGTGGTCGCGCCGGGTGCTGTCGATCCGGGCCCGAGCAATCGGTTCGCAAGGCGAACTGACGGTCACCAACTTCCTGATGCCGCAGCTGCACCACCGGCTGACGGTCCGCACCACGAGCGGCCCGGACCGCCCCACCACCCGGCACGAGCGGGTGGCACGCCAACCATCCAGCTACGCCTGCCAGTTGTCGGCCTTCGCCGCGGCCGTTCTCGACGGCGACCCGGTGCTGACCTCGGCCCGGGACGCCGTCGAGACCATGGGAGTCATCGACGGCATCTACCGCACGGGCGGTCTGCCGCCTCGCGGCGAGGCCGGTCCGTCCTGAGTCGCTCGGCAGCATCTCCTGAAGCGACGCTGCCGGCGTGCGGCGGGAGAGTTCGTTCGTGTGCCACGCAGGCGTTCGGCCGCGCGCGCCGGGCGCGTCACCCGCAGGTGCGAGGAAGCGCCCGGCTTGCAGGGCCGCCGCATGGCCGGCTGCGCGGCCGGGCAGCACTGCGGCACACGACGCCATGTCCCGCACCGAGGGAGCCGTATGTGACCGATGTCGTCTTCACGGCCGATTTCACCTCCACCCGCCAATGGCTGGCCGGACATTCCTGGGCCTATCCGGACGGCGGCCCGACCAACCCCGGCGACAACAAGCTCGACCGTCTCACCCCCGACCCGGCCTACTCCCGCACCGGGACCTTCCGCGCCACCCGCAGGACCGACGGCTCCTGGGACACCGGGCTGCTGACCACCGAGGGCAGCGACGAGGCCTTCACGCTCCGCACCGGCGACCGGCTCAAGGCCCGCGTCCAGCTGCCCACCGGCATGGGCGCCTGGCCGGCGATCTGGACCTGGCGCGACGGAGGCAACGAGATCGACGTCTTCGAGTACCACCCCGACAACCCCGACCTGCTGGAACTCACCAATCACGTCCGCGAGAGCCACATGTACCTGCACCACCCGGCGGTGAGTCCGGGCGCCGTCATCGACCTCGGAGTCACCTTCGGCCGACGCAGCGTCGTCTGGACACTGAACGGGCAGCGGGTCTTCGCCGACGGGCGGGGCGTCGGATCGACCTGGCACGCCTACCTCATCGTCAACCTCTCCGTCTGCGCCGGCCTCTACCACCCCCGCCCCGACCCCGAGACCACGGAACTGTCCTACCGGGTCGAGAGCCTGACGGTGCAGCGGAGCGTGACGGCGCACGCAGCGGAGCCGGGAGCATGACGGGTGCGGAACTCTCCCAGCAGTCACTTGGGCACGCGCTCGTGACTGCCGGGGCGGCCTGCCGTCAGCGGTCCCGCACGGCCGCGTAGACCCCGCCGTCGACCAGGATCTCGACGCCGTTGAGGAAGCTCGCTCCGTCGGAGAGCATGAACGCCACGACAGCGGCGACCTCGTCCGAGCCGCCGGTGCGGCCGAGCGGTGTCACGTCGATGAGCTTCTGCATCGACGTCTGCTGGGCCGCTTCCTGGCGGCCCTGCGGGGTGTCGATGATGCCCGGCGCGAGCGCGCACACCCGCGCGCCGGCGGGTCCCAGCCGTACCGCTTCCTTGCGCGCGAAGCGGGCCACTCCGTGCTTGGCCCACGGGTAGGCCAGCGTGGACTGTTCGATGCCCGGTCCGACGGCCTCGCGGATCCGGTCGAGGAAGTCCTCCCGCAGCGGCTCGTCCAGGATCGCGCCGACGGCGGGATCGGGGTCGACGCCCGCGAGCAGGTGGGACATCGAGGAGAAGTACACGTGCGCGGTGCTCTTGGTGGCCAGGGGGCGCAACGCCTCGGCCAGGAGCGCGGTACCGATGAGGTCGACCTCGAAGACACGACGCCAGTCGGCCATGGTGGGCGATATCCCGGCCGCGTGGGCGACGGCACGCAGTTCGCCGAGTTCGGCGACGCGCTCGGCGAGCCGGGCCAGCCCCTCCCGGTCGGTGATGTCGAGGCCGAACGCCTCCGCGTGCGCCCTGCCGACCGCGCCGTTGAGGTGCTTCGCGACGGCTTCCGCGCTGTCCGCGTCCCGGTCGACGAGCAGCAGCACGTCCACCGCGTCGACGAGGTGTCGCGCGCACGCCTCTCCCATACCGCGTCCCGCGCCGGTGACTATCCCTACAGTCGTCATGCGTAACTCCTTGGTGAAATGGTGGTCTTCGTGTTCGGCCGCGACCTGGCGGCAAGGGCCCCAGCACGGGCCCCAGCGGGCCCTATGAGACCCAGCACCGCTCCATCGACGGCCGGACGGCCCTGCTGACCAGTTCGACACGGAAGCCCGTCGCGCCGGCGCTGCGGAGGAACGCGAAGAAGAGCCCTCCGCCGGGTGCCTCGCGGGTCGCTTCGGTCACGTAGCCGTGCCGTTCAAGGTCGGCGACGTCCGCCGCGACGTCGTCGGACCAGTAGCCGAGGTGATGGATTCCGGAACCGGGCGTCGGCTCCCACAGGGTCCCCGGGACCTTTCGGACGATCTCCAGGCGGGTTCCGGTACCCGAGGACCGGGCGTAGGCGCACTGGAAGTCGACGACCGAGTTCCCTCCCGACAGAGCGACCTCGGCGGGCCCGCCCATGTCCTCGCACCAGTCGAACCCGAAGAGCTTCGAGAGCTGATGTTTCGTCGCGTCGAAGTCCTCCGCGACGATCCCTATGTGGAACTGGTCCGCGGGCTTGAGGGTGCCGGCCATGGCGTCTCCCGGTCGGTCGGACTCCCGGGCCGGACGAGGACCAGGAGCCGTACGGTCGCTGTACCCGCATGGAAACGGGTACGGCTGACACCTCTCGGACGCCTTCCGGACATTTCCCGGACGTGACGGCCGTCACTCCCCCGGCCTCGACGGCCAGGTGATCCGGTGTTCGAGAGATCCGGTGATCCCGTGATCCGGCGTGCCTCAGCCCCGCGAGTGCCCGAGCCAGTAGCCGAAGCCCCGGCGCGTGTGGATCAGCGTGGGTTCCCCCTGGTCGACCTTGTGCCGCAGGCGGGAGACGAGCTTCTCGATCGCCTCGTTGGCCCGGAACTCGCCCCAGACGTACCGGCTGATCTGCTCCTTCGACAGCACCCGCTCGGCGTTGGCCATCAGGTGGCGCAGCAGCCGGTATTCAGCGGGGGTCAGCCCCAGCGGCCTGGCGCCCCGCCAGGCCTGGCAGTCCGCGTCGCTCAGGACCAGGTCGCCGTAGCCGCCGACCTCTCCCGAACCGGCCGCGGTGTTCCGCTCTCGCAGCAGGACCTGGACCCTGGCCAGCACCTCGTTGGTCCTGAGGGGTTTGATCACGTAGTCCTCCCGCCCCCGGCCGAGCACGGGCAGCAGCGAGTGGAGATAGTCGCAGGTGATCAGATAGAGCAGCGGCGGAAGATCCTCGGCCGCGATGCGACGGCCCCGGGCGATGTCCTTCAGGTCCGGCAGCATGGCGTCCCAGATCACCAGGTCGAACCGGCGCCGGACAACCCGCTCGACCCCCTCGAAGCCGGTTCCCGCCGTGCCCGCGACGGTGTACCCGGCGAGTTCCAGCGTGGTCGTCAGCAGATCGGTCTCCCGGACGTCCTGCCCGACGATCAGTACGTCTCCTCCGCCGTTGCGGGACAGTGCCCGCTGCCCTCCGGGGTTCACTCGCATGGCAGGCCCCTTCGTGGTGGCACAGGAACCACCAACCCTAACAGGAGCTTGCCTAACTCAAGCAAAAGCGTCCGGGGCGCCCGGCCGTCAGCGCGGCGCGCGCACCGACTGGCGGATCACGAGCTGGGTGCTCAGCACGACGTGGTCGTCGCCGCTGATGCGCTCCGTGCTGCCCAGCGCGAGCCGCACCGCCGTACGGCCGAGGTCCTCGTACGGGACCCGGACCGAGGTGAGGGAGGGGACGAGGTCCGCGGCGAAGGGGACGTCGTCGTAGCCGACCACCGAGACGTCGGAGGGGACGTCCAGTCCGGTGTCGCGCAGGGCGGCGAGCGCCCCGAGGGCGACCATGTCGGTGCCCGCGATGACGGCCGTGAAGTCCAGTCCCGCCTTGAGGGCGTCCCGTGTGCGCTGATAGCCGGAGACGCGGGTGTAGTCACCGGGTACGTCGAGTTCCTCGGCGTACGGCAGTCCGTGCGCGCGCAGGGCGTGCAGGTAGCCTTCCCGCCGCTGCATGCCCGTGCTCAGCCGGGGGTCGGCGCCGAGGAAGAGGGCGCGCCGGTGGCCCTGGACGAAGACGTGGTCGGCGGCCTGGAAGGCGCCGCCGCGGTTGTCGTAGTCGACGACGGTCACGGGCAGGTTCCCAGGCAGCGGCGGGCGGCCGACCAGCACCAGCCTCGATCCGGCGGCGTCCAGGGCGCGCGCGTACTCGCCCATGCGCCGGAAGTAGTCCTCGTCCTGCACCGTGCCGCCGACCAGCACGACCGCCGCCGCGTGCTGCTCGCGCATCAGCTGCACCAGGTCGTCCTCGCGCCCCGGATCCCCGTGGGTGGCACAGACCAGGCTCAGCCGGCCGCGCAGCGCCGCCTCCTCCTCGACGCCCGCGGCGACATGCGCCAGCGAGGGCCCGGTGATGTCGCGCAGGACCAGGGCGATGGGGCCCGCGACCTTCCCGGACAGTGCCTTGGCGTGGACGTTCACCACATAGTGCAGCTCCTCCACCGCGGCCATGACCCGGTCTCTGGTCGCGGTGGAGACGGGGTAATTGCCCGCCAGCGTCCTGGAAACGGTTGCTACCGAGACACCGGCCCGTACGGCGACATCGCGGATGGTGCTCGGGCGATCACCAGCTGCGGCCTTCTTCCGTCGGCGCTTGGCAGTTCGGGGCTCGGCGCCCGCGTCGGAGTCGTTCCCGTTCACTGTCACACCGCGACGTTACTGCATTCGGCGCCCTTGCGACCCCTTCGAAGCGATTACTAGTGTGGCAAATACAGTAATCGTTTACCGCCCCGCATCCCGCACCCCATGGAGTCGTGCACCGTGTCCATCACCTTCCTCAGCTGGGGCACCGCCGAACTGTCCCTGCTCCTCTCCTACGACGAGGCCGGACCCGTGCGGGTGCTGGCGGCCGGCGAGGCCGCCGCGCTGCCCGACCCCGCCCGCGATCCCGAGGCCGTGGACCGGCTCGTACGCGCCGCCCTCCCCCTGGTCGAGGTCCAGACGACGGGTGGCGGGCGGCTCGGCACCTCGGGCAAGCGCCATGTGGACGGCGCCGCCGCCCGCGCCCTGCGCCACACGGGTCATGAGGAGTCGACCGGCGCCGACGGCACCCGGACGCTGCGCGTGCTGATGGCCGACGACGCGAGCGGTCTGCGCGTCACGGCCGTCTGCACCGTGCGCGAGGGCGTCCCCGTCCTGCGCACCGAGGCGTGCGTCGAGAACACGGGCGGGCGGCCGGTGGTCCTGGAGTACGTCTCCTCCTTCGTGCTCTCCAACCTCGCCCACGGCCTTCCCGAGGGCCGCCGCTGGGAGGAAGGCCTGTACCTGTGGACGGCGGCCAACCCCTGGAGCGGCGAGTTCCGCTGGTCCCGGACCACACTCGCGGAGCGCGGACTGTACGACGTCGGGATGGTGGCCTTCGGCCAGACGGGATCCAAGAACCGCGTCTCCCTGACCAGCACCGGCTCCTGGTCCTCCTCCGAACACCTCCCGATGGGCTGCCTGGAGGAGCCCACGACCGGCCGGGCCCTGCTGTGGCAGATCGAGCACAACGGCTCCTGGCACGCCGAACTCGGCGACCGCTTCGACGACGTCTATCTCGCGCTGTCCGGCCCGACCGACCAGGAGCACCAGTGGCGGCGCAAGCTGGCACCGGGGCAGTCCTTCCGTACCGTCCCGGCCTCCGTCGCCCTGGTGCCCGAAGGCGGTTTCGAGGCCGCGCTCGCAGCTCTGACCCTGCACCGCCGCCGTACCCGCCGGGCGCATCCCGACCACGTGGGCCTGCCGGTGGTCTTCAACGACTTCATGAACTGCCTGATGGGCGAGCCCAGTACGAAGGCGCTGCTGCCCCTGGTGGACGCGGCCGGGGCGGCCGGCGCGGAGGTGTTCTGCGTCGACGCGGGCTGGTACGACGACGAGCCGCCCGGCACGGTCGGTCCCGGGGGCGTGCCCGGCTGGTGGGACGCGGTCGGCGCCTGGGAGGAGTCCGCCTCCCGGTTTCCCGGCGGGCTCGGCGAGGTCATGGACCGGATCCGGGCGGCCGGGATGGTGCCGGGGCTGTGGCTGGAGCCGGAGGCGGTGGGCGTGCGCAGCCCCGTCGCGACCGCACTGCCCGACGAGGCCTTCTTCCGCCGCGACGGCATACGCCTCGTGGAGTGGGGGCGCCACCAGCTCGACCTGCGGCACCCGGCCGCCCGCGCCCATCTCGACGGCGTGGTGGACCGACTGGTCGAGGACTACGGCGTGGGGTATCTGAAGCTCGACCACAACATCGACATCGGCGCCGGTACGGACGGCGGCGACAGCCCCGGCGACGGTCTGCTCGGCCACAACCGTGCCTACCTCGACTGGCTGGACGGGGTCCTCGACCGCCACCCCGGCCTGGTCCTGGAGAGCTGCGCGGCGGGCGGCAGCCGCACCGACCACGCGATCCTCTCGCGGCTGCCGATCCACTCGGTCACCGACCAGCAGGACTTCCGGCTGCTGCCCGCGACAGCCGCCGCCGCGCCCACCGCGGTCACCCCGGAGCAGGGCGCGATGTGGGCGTGTCCGCTGCCCGAACACGAGGCGGCGGAACTCGGGACGGTCATGGTCTCGGCCCTGCTCGGCCGCGTCCACCTCAGCGGGCGCCCCGACCTGCTGGACCCCGCGCAGGCGGCCGTCGTGCGCCGGGCCGTGGAGACGTACAAGTCCTACCGGCATCTCCTGCCGAGCGCCCTGCCGCACTGGCCGCTCGGCCTGCCCGGGTGGCGCGACGGCTGGATCGCCCTCGCCCTGACCGGTGAGGACGGTACGACGCTGCTCGCGCTGTGGCGCCGTGACGGGGCCCCGGACACCCTGACCGTCCCGCTCCCTCGGCTCTCCGAACACGGCACTCCACGCGCCCTGTTCACGGCGGGACCGCAGCCCGCGTACACGTGGAACGGCCGGGAACGCACCCTGCGGGTGACTCTCCCGGCCGAGCGGTCGGCGGTGCTGCTGGCGTTCGGACCGACCGGGGCTGTGTGACCCAGGGTTCCCCGCGCCCCGGAAGGAGCGCGGGGAACCGTGCCGCCGGTCAGTGCGGCGCGGCAGTCGGACAGCCGGCCGTCACGGCGACCGGGGCGGGGCTGCCAGCGGCAACCAGACCCGCATGCCGCCTGCCTCACGGTTGGCCCACGCGTAGTACGGCACCGCGGTCACGGCGACGCTCTCGCCGGACCGCGTGTCCTCGGACGCAAGCGGCCGGTAGGGCCGGTCGGTGGGACCGTCCGGGGCGAGCACGCGTCCCTCGGCGCTCACCGTGCTGATGCCGCCGAGGAGTTGGGGCTGTCCGTGCACGGTCAGGGGCGCTCCCGGATCCAGCGTGACGTCGTCGGGGTCCAGGCCTGCGGGCTGGTCGGTCTGTTCCAGGCAGTAGACCAGTGGCCCCCGCTCGATCGCGGCGCAGCCCCGGACCGCGTCGACACGCGGGTCCGCGACGGTGAGCCGGGCCGGCATCGCGAGTTCGAGCCGGACGGTGTCGCCGGGGGCGAAGGCGCGGGTGACCCGCAGCCAGCCGGAGTCCGCCCGCTCCTCAAGCGCGGTGCCGTTCAGGGCGAGCGAGTACTCCGCGCACCACTCGGGCACGCGCAGCGCCAGGGTCATCGACGCGGTGACGGCCTCCTCGACGGTGACCGTCACCGTGCCGTCCCACGGGTAGTCGGTCACCACCCGCACGGCGAGGCCGTCGCCGCCGTAGACGCCCGTGGCGTACTGGTGGAGGTACAGGCCGTCGTCGCCGGTCGTGGCGAAGTAGTGCGGCAGGCTCGCGAGCAGGCGCATCACGTTGGGCGGGCAGCACGCGCAGCGGAACCAGGGGGTGCGGTGCGCGCTCTGGTCGCCGGGGCGTTCGTGCGAACGGGCCCGCCGGTGCAGCGGGTTGACGTACAGCCAGGTCCGTCCGTCGAGGCCGGTGCCGGCGAGGAAGCCGTTGAACAGGGTGCGCTCGACGAGGTCGGAGTAGCGGGCCTCGCCGGTGAGCAGGGCCATGCGCCAGGAGAAGTGGATCGAGGCGATGGCGGCGCAGGTCTCGGCGTAGGCGCGGTCGGCGGGCAGTTCGTGGGCATCGCCGAACGCCTCCCAGTCGTGCCGGGAGCCGACGCCACCGGTGAGGTAGGTCTTTGTCGCGGCCATGTCCCGCCACAACCGCCGTACCGCCGCGCCCAGTTCCGGGTCGCCGGTCTCGGCCGCCAGGTCGGCGGCCCCGGCCAGCAGGTAGAGCTGGCGTACGGCATGGCCGACGACCTCGGTGGCCTCGCGGACCGGGGCGTGGTCCTGCCAGAACTCCGGGCCGGGATCGCGGTCGTGGCCGCGGTCGTCCCCGGAGGACAGCGTTCCGTGACCGCGCCGGTCGAGCAAGTGGCGGGCGAGGTCCAGATAGCGCCGTTCCGATGTGGTCCGGTACAGCTCGACGAGCGCGGTCTCCACCTCGGGGTGGCCGCAGACCGAGTCGGCCCGCTTGCCGGGGCCGAAGACGGAGTGGATGTGGTCGGCGAGCCGGCGCGCCACCCGCAGGAGCCGGTCGGAGCCGGTGGCGCGGTGGTGGGCGACGGCGGCCTGGATGAGGTGCCCGGCGCAGTACAGCTCGTGGCCCCAGCCCGGTTCGGTCCACGGCTCGCCGCCGCCGAGCTGGTAGTAGGTCTGTAGATAGCCGTCCTCCCGCTGGGCGGCGGCGATCAGCCCGACGACGGTCTCGACCTCGGCGGCGAGTTCCTCGTCCGGGGTGTCCGCCAGCTGCCAGCACGCGGCCTCCAGCCACTTGTAGACGTCGGAGTCCTGGAACTGGAAGTCGCCTGCGAAGCCGGGGGTCTCGGGTCCGCCCTGGGGGTGCGGGAGCGCGGCGGCGCGGAAGTTGGCGAGGTTCCCGGCCGCCTCAAGCCGCTTCGGGCCCTCGGCGAGGGACACCTCGGCGTTGACCCGGCGCCGCTCGGCCCAGAAGCCGCCCTCGACCCGGGCCAGGACGGCGGGACGCGACGGGGACACGGCACCGGGGGTGGGACGGACCGGTCCGGAGAATGCGGTGTTCAGGGGAACCTCCGAGGAAGAGCAGCCGGGGCGGCGAAGAGCGTCACGCGCGTGCCGGAAAGGAGAGAGCTGGAAAGGAGAGAGAACGGGGGGAATGGGAAGTGGTCAGGCGCTGATGGCGAGTTGGGCCCGGTGCACCGGGTGCGCGGGCGGGCGGCCGGTGCTGATGCGTTCCAGTTCCTGTACGACGGTCTCGCCGAGACGGGTGAGTTCGTTGCCCAGGGAGCCGGCGATGTGCGGGGTGAGGAAGACGTTGGGCAGGCTGTAGAGCGGGGAGCCGGCGGGCAGCGGCTCCGGGTCGGTGACGTCCAGGACCGCGCTGAGCCGCCCGGCGACCAGTTCCTCGGTGAGCGCGGTGTGGTCGATCAGGGCGCCCCGCGAGGTGTTGATCAGTACGCCGCCGTCGGGGATCAGCGCCAGTCGCGCGCGGCTGAGCATTCCCTGCGTCTGCGGTATGTCGGGGGCGTGCACGCTGACGATGTCGCTGGTGCGCAGCAGTTCGTCCAACGGGAGGGAGACGGCGCCGAGTTCCCGCGCCTCGGCCGCGTCGACGTAGGGGTCGAAGAGGCTCACCGACAGGTCGAACGGCCGCAGCAGCTCAAGGACCCGTCGGCCCACGCGGGAGGCGCCGATCAGTCCGACGCGGCGGCCTACGTTGCCCACCGTCGCGTACTCCGTCGGCGCGGGATAGACCTGCTCGGTGCGGAAGCGCTCGCGCAGTCCGAAGGCGTTCTTTCCGGAGAGCAGGATCGCGGCGAGCGTGTACTCCGCGACGGGCAGGGCGTTCGCCCGCACCGCGCTGGACAGGGTGATGCCCCGCTCCCAGAACGGCTCGCCGACCATGTGCCGGACGCTTCCGGCCGCGTGCAGCACGGTCCGCAGCCGTGGCGCCGCCTCCAGTGCCTGCGGGCCGATGTGGGGGCAGCCCCAGCCCGTGATGAGCACCTCGGCCCGGCTCAGGGCCGCCGCTGCCGCCGGGTCGGCGAAGTCCTGGACGACGAGCCCGGGATCGATCCGCACCAGCCGGCGGAGCCGGTCCATCAGCGGCGCGGGGAAGAGTTCGCGCAGGTGGACGGGGTTCATGACGAAGAGCGCGTGAGGCGATGCTGATGCCGACATGGTGATGCTCCTGCTCGGGCTCATGGGGGGCGAGCGAGACGCCGCAAGGTTAGTAAACGTATTCCAAGCTAGAAGCCGTCCCGGCGCCGGTCAATGCTTCACCACGGAGTGAACCGAGCGGCCGTGCGCGCGAGCCTGCGCCGAAATCACCGAACTGTGCAGGTAGAACGGGTCGAGAGGTAACGTTCTTGAAAGTTCGGCGAAACAATCCGGCGCCTCCCCCTTGTGGATCCGCCCGTTTCGGCCGTACGGTCCACGACAAACGATTACTGCTCCTGATGAGCAGTGCCGGTTTCACTCCCCTTTGCACCACACGACCGCGCCGCCTTCCCGACACCGCCGGCGCCGTCTCGTTCCCCTCGTGGAGGACCGATGTCCCACTTCCGCATCCGCAGCAGAGCCGTCGCCCCGGTGGCCGCCGTGGCGTCCCTGTCCCTGCTCCTGGCCGCCTGCTCGGACGGCAGCGGTTCCGAGGCCGCACCGAAGACGAAGGGCAAGGTCACCCTGGAGTTCTGGAGCTGGACCGACGGCATCGAGACCCAGACCAAGGTGTGGAACAAGGAGCACCCCGACACGCAGATCAAGTTCGTGAACGCGGCGGGCGACACCGTCTACCAGAAGCTGCGGGCCGCGGTGAACGCGGGCACCGCCCCGTGTCTGGCGAAGATGGACGGGATGAACCTGGCGAGCTTCGCCGCGGACGGCCTGCTCACCGACATCACGAAGACCGCCGCCCCCTACAAGGCGGCCTACACCACGGCCGCCTGGAACGCGGTCAGTCCCGGCGGCACCACCTTCGGCATCCCCACCGGCTCCTCACCCTTGTTCACGGCCTACCGCGCGGACCTCTTCCAGAAGTACGGCATCCAGGCGCCGAAGACCTGGGACGACCTGATCGCGGCCGGCGAGAAGGTCCAGAAGCAGGACAAGAACGTCAAGATCTTCAACATGGCAGGTGAGGACCCGAGCACGCTCGTCGACCTCTCCTGGTCCGCCGGCGCCCAGTGGTACAAGGCCGACGGCGACCACTGGGTCATCGACTTCACCTCGCCCGACGCGCTCAAGGCCGGCGATGTCGTCCAGCGGCTGGTCGACGACAACCTCGCTTCCAACGCCTCCTACGCCGACCCCGGCGTCTTCAAGACCTGGGACCTCGGCAAGACCATCGCGATGACCACCTCCACCTGGCAGTTGCCGATCTACGACACCAACTTCCCGAAGTCCAGGGGCGAGTGGCAGCTCGCCGACGCGCCGCTCTTCGACACCGCGAAGCCGCAGACGTCCAGCAACTTCGACACCACCGCCGTCCTCAAGGGCTGCAAGTACCCCGACCGCGCGGCCCAGTTCGCCGCCTGGCTCTCCAGCAGCAAGGAGTCCCTGACCGCGCTGACCGACCCGAAGTCCAAGTCGGGCCTCTTCCCCGCCGTCAAGGACGTCTCCCCCTACGTCGACAAGATCATCCCCACCGAGATGTTCAACGGCAGGTCCGACAGCGCGAACGTCATCACCACCGCCGCCTCCCGGGTCGGCGAGCAGTGGCAGTACGGCCCCGACTACGCCGCGATGTACTCCGAGATGCAGAAGCAGTGGGGCAAGGTCATGAAGAAGCAACTCACCGTCAAGGCCATGCTCACGCATCTCCAGCAGTGGACCCTCGACGACCTCAAGGGCAAGGGCATCAAGGCCGTCGCCGGCAGCTGACCCCAGGTCACCGCCTCCCCTCCTCGCACCGCACACCGGCCCGGCACCCGTGCCCGTCGGCGCACCTCATCTGGAGATATCCGTGTCCACCCAGACGCGACCGCCCAAGGTCGCCACCGACTCCCCCGTCCGGCGGTCCTCCCCCCGCCGGGCCGGGGGACGGGGGACCTACAAGGGAGTGCTGTTCACGCTGCCCTTCCTCGTGGGATTCCTGGTCACCTACGTGCTGCCGATCGGCTACGCGTTCGGCCAGAGCCTGTACAAGAAGAAGAGCAGCGGCCTCGGCTTCGGACCGACCCGCGTCGTCTACACCGGATTCGACAACTTCGCGTCGGTCCTGGGCAACCACGCCTTCTGGGCGAGCATGCTGCGCACCCTGCTGTTCGGCACGGTCCAGATCACGGTGATGCTGGGGATCTCCCTGCTGCTGGCACTGCTGCTCGACGGGGTCGCCGCGCGGGCGGTGCGCTTCTTCCGGGCCGCGCTGCTGATCCCGTACGTCGTGCCCGCCGTGGTGTCGACCGTCATGTGGCTGTTCCTCTACAGCCCCACGGGCAGCCCGCTGCTGGACCTGGCGCACCGGGCCGGTACCGACATCGACTTCTTCGGCGGCCTGAACACCTATCTCTCGCTGGGCAACCTGCTGACCTGGCAGGGGATCGGCTTCAACATGATCCTCATCTCCGCCTCGCTCCAGGCGCTGCCCCGTGAGCTGTACGAGGCGGCCCGGCTGGACGGGGCGAAGGAGTGGCGAATCGCCTGGTCGGTCAAGGTCCCGAACATCACCGGGATCCTGGTGCTGACCGGCATGTTCTCGCTGATCGGCCGACTCCAGCTGTTCACCGAGCCGCTGATGCTGCGGCAGATCGCGCCGGAGTCCATCAACACCGACTTCACGCCGATGATGGAGATCTTCGACCAGGCGTTCAAGGCCGGCAACTACCAGTACGCCGCCGCCGAATCGCTGGTGCTGGCCTGTGTCACCGGTGTCCTCGCCTTCGTTTTCCACCGCGTGACGAACAGGAAGATGTCATGAGCAGCCCTGCCTCCGGGGGCGGAGTCCGTCCCACCCGACGCGCCGTGGCCCTCACCACCGGTCTGCTGGTCCTCTTCCTGGTCTACTCGCTCGGCCCGACCTGGTTCCTGATCGTCTCCTCCACGAAGAACCAGAGCGACCTCTACTCCACCTTCGGTCTGTGGTTCTCCGGCAACCACCTCGGCGACAACCTCCAGCAGATCTGGACGTACCACGACGGTGTGTTCACCCGCTGGATCGGCAACTCGATCCTGTACTCCACGCTCGGCGCGGCCGGCTCGACGCTCATCTCGCTCGCCGCCGGATACGGGCTGTCGAAGTTCCAATTCCCGGGCCGGGGCGCCCTGTTCGCGGTCATCGTCGGCGCGTCCCTGCTGCCCAGCACCCTGCTGGCCTTCCCGCTCTACCTCGTCTTCGCCAAGATCGGCCTCACCAACACCATCTGGTCGATCCTGATTCCCTACTTCATCAACCCCTTCGGGGTCTACCTCGGCAAGGTCTACGCCGACAGCTCCGTACCCACCGAGCTGATGGAGGCGGCCCGTATCGACGGCGCCTCCGAGCTGCGGATCTTCTGGTCGGTCGCGCTGAAGCTCATGCGGACCGGCGGCATCACCATCTTCATGCTCGACTTCATCGGGATCTGGAACAACTTCTTCCTCCCCCTGTTCATGCTGAACGGCGAGCGCAGCTTCCCGGTCACCCTGGGCCTCTACTCATGGCTCCAACAGGCGCAGACCGCCCGCGACATGAACACGCTCGTCCTCACCGGATCCCTCCTTTCGATCGTCCCGCTCGCCGTGTTCATGTTCGCGCTCCAGAAGTACTGGCGCAGCGGAATCCTCATGGGCAGCCTCAAGTAAAGGACCATCCGTGCCCAACGCACCCAGACGACGTGACGTCCTCAAGTACGCCGGAACCACCTCTGCCGCAGCGGCCGGCTTCGGCCTGCTGAGCACCCGGCCCGCCCTCGCCGCACCCGCCGCCGCACCCGCGACCGCGACCGCGGTGTGCAAGCCCCTGGACGTGGTGGTCTTCGGCAACACCTCCTCCGAGTCCGCGCACCACCTCACCGCCACCCTCTCCGACACGGTCACCGGAGGTCTCGGCCAGCGGGCCCGGATCCTCAACCCGACGCAGCCGGCGACCTATTGGGGCGGCACGCTCAAGTTCGACGTCGCCGTCAGCCCGACCGACACCACCTACGTGACCGTCCGCCTGTGGGGCGACGACTACGACCCGACCTCCCAGCAGTCGGCGTCCGGCACGAACATGTGGCGCCTCCAGCTGTTCTGCGACGGCCTTCAGGTCGGCTACCAGGACGAGGGCGCCGTGGACAGCCTCGACATCCTCGACACGGCACCGCGCACCCCGGGCCGTTTCTTCTTCCACACCCTTCCGCTGCCCGAGCGGCTCACCCGGGGCAAGAAGAAGGTGACGCTGGAGATCCGCTCGATGGGCCGCATCTGGTCCTACGGCCAGAACGCCGACCAGCTCTACTACAAGATGACGACGTCCTCGCGCGGCATCTACCGCCTCTACACGCACACCGAGCCCTGCTTCGTCCCGCCCAAGGGCGAGGCGCAGGGACCGGCTCCCAGCCCCAAGGTGCGCACGGTCGAGGGTCCCGAGGCCCTGGACGCCGTCCGCAAGCGGGTCGACAAGGACCAGGCGTACTACCTGAGCGGTGCCAGCCCGGCCGGCATGGACGCCTGGGCCTTCCAGTCCCTCGCCGAGGGCTACCTCTGGTCCGGCAGCCCGGCGTACCAGAACCCCGTCGCGCTGGACCGGGTGCTGCGGGCGCTCGACGGCCGCTACATGGCCTGGAAGAACGACGCGACCGTGCTGACCGGCTCCGACCAGCAGTGGCAGGGCTTCGGCCGGGTCGGTCTGGTCCTCGCGCTCCTCTGGGAGCATCTGGGCGACCGGCTGGACCAGAAGGTGACCGGCTCGCCGTACGAGATAGCCAACCCCGGCTTCGAGGAGGGCGGCGACACGCCGGAGGGCTGGCAGGTGCCGGGCTGGGGCAGGACCGCCGACGCCAATTGGTCCCGGGACACCACCGTCGCCCGCTCCGGCTCCGCCTCCCTCAAGGTGACGGCGACTGCGTCCAACGGCTTCATCACGGTGTACTCCTCCCCCAAGACCCGTATAGGCAAAGGTACTTACACCTACGGCGCGTGGATCAGGACCGACGGCGTCACCGGGGACGGCGCCCACATCGACCCCCTCTTCTTCGACGCGAGCGGCAACCTCGTCGGCAGCGACCACCGCAAGTTCGCGACGACCGGCACCCACGACTGGCAGTACGTCTCCATCGACCTCGACACGCCGGACGGCGCCACCCAGTTGGAGATGCATCTGCGGCTGTCGGGGCCCGGCACGGCCTGGTTCGACTCCGTCGACCTGATCCGGCCCACCGAGCTGCGCAACCCCGGCTTCGAACTGGGCGAGGGCACACCGGCGGGCTGGGCCGTGCCCGGCTGGGGCAGGACCGCCGACGCCTCCTGGGCGCGCGACACGACCGTCGCCCGCTCCGGCTCCGCCTCCCTCAAGGTGACGGCGACCGCGTCCAACGGCTTCATCACCGCCTACAACACGGCGAAGTTCCAGGTCGGCGAGGGCACGTACACCTACAGCGCCTGGATCAGGACCGACGGCGTCACCGGGGACGGCGCCCACATCGACCCCCTCTTCTTCGACGCGAGCGGCAACCTCGTCGGCAGCGACCACCGCAAGTTCGCGACGACGGGCACCCACGACTGGGAACAGGTGTCGATCGACCTGGCGACCCCGTCCGGGGCGACCCAGGTCGAGTTCCATCTACGGCTGTCCGGTCCGGGCACGGCCTGGTTCGACGACCTGGTGGTCACCGCCCCGGCCGGCACCGGCACGGTGGAGCAGCCGGTCCGACGCGCCGCGTACACCGACATGCTCACGTCCAGCCGCGACTACTGGCGTCGGCACTTCCCGCACTACACCAACCAGTCGCAGATCTGCGCCATCGGCATCTACCAGGCCAACCGCGGCCTCGGTCTGCTCGACCCGGCCCTCGCGCTGTCCGAGGACAAGGCCCGCGGCTATCTGTACCAGTCGCTCGGCATGACGCCCTATCTCGGTCCCGAGGACGCGGACGGCAACCCGACCAAGCCGCTCGGCGAGAGCTACTACCAGGTGACGAAGGCTGGCCTGACCCGCGAGCTCGGCTATGTCGGCAGCTACGGCGAGGTGATCGACTGGCTCGTCATGATGTACGAGTCCGTCACCCGCGGCTATCAGGGCCAGGACGCGCCCGAACTGCGCAAGCAGATGGTCGACATCATCAAGGCGCGCGGCCGGTTCCGCGTCGTCGACGTCGACGAGACCGGCGCCCGGGTCGCCCGCATCGAGACGGTCATCGGCTGGCGCAACGAGGTCTACCCGGGCGAGATCGCGTACGCGTCCCGCACCGTCTGGGACTCCCACCCGGTCATGTCGGCCGTCGTGTTCAAGGATCCCGACATCGTCGGCTGGACCCAGGAGATGATGAACGACGGCCAGTTCTACCGGCAGTTGGACCTGCTCATCAACCACACCTGGACCCGCGTCGGGCTCGCCGCGCTGCGTCTGGTCTCCCGCGACTGGGACGCCTTCCAGGCGCTGCCCAGCCGTCCGGGCCGCATCCCCACGGACTGGGACAGGCCCGACTTCGTCTTCACCGACGAGGACAACGGCTGCATAGCCGTCAAGAACGGCCGCGAACTCCTCTTCGCCTCCCTGTACTGGCGGGCCCGCCAGGGCGTCAACGACTACGCCCGCATCCACCACGTGACCCCCGTCGACCAGCGGTCCGCGACCGTCCGCCAGCACTCCGCCGGCACCACCGACGACACGTTCACCGTCCGCGACTGGATCCTGTGGGACTACGCCATCAACGACCCCGCGGCCGGCGGCCTCCCGCCGGGCGGCTTCCCGCCCCCCGGTGACACCCTCCACCAGGCGCTGGCCGGAGACGTGTACCACCTCGCCCCCATCCCGGCGGACGTGCCCGACCCCGCCATCGGCGTCCACTTCGAGGGCGTGGAGACCATGCTCGTGGGCCGCGCGCCGTTCTATCTGTGCGAGTACGGCGACTACCTCATCGCCATGAACACCAGCACCGACAAGACCTTCACCCTTCCCGCGCGCCCCGCCTTCGGCCCGGCCCGCGACCTCGCCACCGGCAGGAACGTCGGCGCCGGACAGCGCCCCAAGGTCGGCCCGCACAGCACCCTCGTGCTCCACCGGGGCTCCCGCCACGACGGCTGACGCAGGCACACTCAACGACGAGTGAGACGAGAAGACCGCATGACCGAGCCGCACTTCCCCGTCCGTCCCACGTCCGGGACGCCCGCCCCCACCCGCCGCCGGTTCCTGAAGATCACCGCCGTCGGCACCGCCGCAGCCGCCACCGGGCTGGTCCTCGCCCCCGAGGCCGACGCCCTCACCTCCTTCATCCACCCCGGAGTGCTGCACAAGCTCTCCGACATCCAGCGGATGAAGACCCGGATCGCCGCCGGCACCGAGCCCTGGCTCAGCGGCTGGAACGTCTTCAGGGCCGACCAGTACTCGCAGTCGACGTACACCATGCTCGGCCCGTTCGCCTCGGTCGACCGGGGCTCCACCGAGCTGTACAACTGGGAGTTCTGGAACGACTGCAACGCCGCCTACCAGAACGCCCTGATGTGGAACCTCACCGGTACCACCGCCCACGCGACCAAGGCCCTCCAGATCATCAAGGCCTGGTCGTCGACCCTCACCTCGATCACCGGCAAGGACGCCCAACTCGCGGCCTCGATCTACGGGTTCAAGCTCGCCGCCGCCGCGGAACTCATGCGGTACACCGCGCCCTCCGGGACCTGGTCGGCGACGGAGATCACCCGGACCGAGAACCTCTTCAAGAACGTCTTCGTCCCTCTCGTCAACACCTTCGGTGACGCCGGCTGGGGCACCAACTGCGTCAAGGCGATGATGGCCATGGGGGTGTTCTGCAACGACACCTCCGTCTACAACGCGGCCGTCGACGCCTTCTATCTGCACGACTGCTGCAAGATCAGCCGGGTGATCGGCGACACCGGGCAGTGCGTGGACAGCGGACGCGACCAGGCCCACACCCAGCTCATCCTCGGCAGCATGGCCGAGGCCTGCGAGATCGCCTGGGTGCAGGGCCAGGACCTCTACTCCGCCTCGTCCAACCGGCTGCTCGCGGGGTACGAGTACACGGCGAAGTACAACCTCGGCAACGACGTCCCGTACGCCGTCTGGGGCTCCTGCCAGGCCACCTACAACGCGATCTCCACCGTCGAGCGCGGCAATCTGCGCCCGATCTACGAGCTGGCCTTCAACCACTACGTCAAGCGCCGCAGCCTGCCCACGCCCTGGACCTATGCCGCCGTCGAGCGACTCCAGCCGGAGGGCGCGGCGTTCCAGTGCGACCACGTGGGCTTCGGCACCCTGTTGTTCACCCTCTGACCGGAGCATCCGTGACCCCGCTGATCCAGAACCCCGTCCTGCGCGGCTTCGAACCCGACCCGGTGATCCTGCGCGTCGGTGCCGACTTCTACCTCGCCACCTCCACCTTCGAATGGTGTCCGGGTGTCCGGATCCACCACTCCCGGGACCTGGTGAACTGGCGGCCGTTGGGCGGGGTCCTGGACAGCACACGCCTGCTCGACCTGACCGGCGTCCCGGACTCCGGCGGGATCTGGGCGCCCGGACTGTCGTACGCCGACGGCCTGTTCCACCTCGTCTTCACCGTCGTGGACACCTACGCGGAGGGCTGGAAGGACCTCCCCAACTACGTCACCACAGCCCCGTCGATCGAGGGCCCGTGGTCGGACCCGGTCCCGCTGCACGGCCGCGGTTTCGACGTGTCCCTCTTCCACGACGACAGCACGGACGGCGACGGGCGCAGCTGGCTGCTGAACATGCGCTTCGACTGGCGGCCGGGCCACGAGTCCTTCGCCGGGATCGAACTCCAGGAGTACGACCGCGACAAGCGGGCACTGCGCGGCGAGCCACGGACGATCTCGGTCGGCACCGCCGCCGGAGTCGCCGAGGGCCCGCACCTCTACCGCCGGGACGGCTGGTACTACCTGGTCCACGCGGAGGGCGGCACCGGCTACGAGCACGGCGCGGCCGTCGCCCGCTCCCGCGACCTGTTCGGCCCGTACGAACCCGACCCGGCCGGGCCCCTGCTCACCTCCCGGCACGATCCGACGCTGGAACTCCAGAAGGCCGGTCACTGCTCCCTCGTCGAGACACCGGCGGGCGAGTGGTACTCGGCCCACATCGTCGCCCGCCCCCACACCGAGCGGGGCCGGTGCGTGCTCGGGCGGGAGACCGCACTGCAACCGGTGACGTGGACCGAGGAGGGCTGGCCCCGGATCACCGGAGCCGTCCCCGCCGTCACGGTCCCGGCGCCCGCCCTCCCACCGGTACCCGCGCCCCAACCACCGCCCGCCACCGACCACTTCGACTCACCCGCCCTGGGCCCCGACTGGTCCACCCTGCGCCGGCCGGCCGGCCCGGACTGGATCGAACCGGTACCCGGCGGACTGCGTGTCCGCGGCGGCCAGTCACCGGCCGGCCGCCGCGCCCCCAGCCTGCTGGCCCGGCGGGTGACCGCCCGCCGCTGCTCCTTCCGCACCAGCCTCACCTTCGCGCCCCGTTCCCCCGACCACCTGGCCGGACTCACGGCGTACTACAACACCCGCAACTGGCACTACCTCCACGTGACGGCCCAGGACGACGGCTCCCCCGTCCTGCGGACACTCAGCTGCGAAGCCGGGCGCCTCACCGCCCACCTGCCCGAAGTACCTCTGCTCCCCGGACGCCCGGTGGTCCTGCACGCCGACCTCGACCTGCCCGTCCTGCGCTTCTCCTACGACACCGGCGAGGGAATGCGCGCGCTGCCGCTCGAACTCGACGCCACCGTGCTGTCCGACGAGCACGCCGACGAATTCCACGACGGCCAACTACGGGTCCTCGGCTTCACCGGCGCGATGCTGGGACTGTGGGCGCAGGACCTCGACGGCGCGGGCGTGCACGCGGACTTCGCCTACGCCACCTACCTCACGGCCCCGGACGGCGACGCATGACCGACCACACCCCCGACCGTGTCCGCCTCTTCACCACCGTCCTCGGTCCCGAGGACGGGTCGCCGCTGCTCCTGGTGCACGGCTGGGGCGGAGACGGCCGCGAATGGTCCCCGCACGCCGAGGCCCTCGCCGACCGGTTCCGGGTCCTCGTCCCCGACCTGCGCGGGCACGGCCGCTCCGAGGTACCCGGCCAGGGGAACACCCCGGTCGAGATGGCCGACGACCTCGCCGCGCTGCTCGCCCGCACGGCCACCGGACCGGCGACCGTCGTGGGCCACTCGATGGGCGGCCAGGTCGTCAACCTGCTCGCCGTACGGCACCCGGCCCTCGTCCGCTCCGTCATCGCGCTCGACCCGGCGCACGGCGCGCACGGCGAGGAGGTGGCGGGGATCCCGGAGCGGCTGGCACGGTACCGCGCCCACGGCGCCCGCGCGGCGGCCGACTTCATCGCCGGCGCCTTCTCGCCGAGCGCCCCCGTGGGCCTTCGTACGGCGCACATCCGCACCATGCTCGGCACGCCCGACCACGTCGTCGCCGAGGCCTACGCCGGCATGTACACCGACCCGGACGCGGTGGGCGTCCGCCCCCGCAGCGAGGCGTATCTGCGGCAGCGGACCCGGCGCGCGCTGACGGTATGGACCTCGGCCGAGGCCGCCGCATGGGAACGCGGCACGCTGCACGTGCCGGGCTCCCGGGTCGACCACTGGCCCGACACCGGCCACTACCTGCACGAAGAACACCCCGAACGCACGGTCCGCCTCATCCGGGACTGGACGGCGACTACGGCTCCGTGACGGCGTCGATGACCGCGACCGTCCACACGGCACACGACCCGCGGGCGGCTCAGGGCGCGATGTCGGCCGCCCCGGGCACGGCCGGTGGCGAGTCCCCCTGCCGGGGTACGACGCCCTGTTCCCCGTGTCCGGTGCGGGTACCGGGGACGGTGAGCTGTGGGGGGTGTACGGGTTCGGCGCGGCCCGGCGTCAGGACCAGGATCTCGTCCTCCGCGTGCCACACCCGCCGTTCGGACTTGCCGGGGCACAGACGGACCGGCTCGTGGGGGCGGGGCGCGCGCGGATCGTGCGCGCGGTAGCCGATCGCGCACTCGCCGACGCGCAGCGCCGCCGCTACGACCGTGGCGAAGGAGGCCGCACGGCCGGGCCGGACGTACCGGTCGGCCGGGTGTAGCGCGAGGGCGCCGCCGCGTACGGCGAAGATCTCCTCGAACACGGCGGCGAGTTCGGGGGTGTGCACGATCTGGGCCATCAGCAGGGCGGTGAGTTCGCCCCGCACGATGACGTCCCCGGCGGGTCCGAGCGGGGCGATCGTCCGGCTGCGGTGGTCGCGCATCTCGGCCACGACAGGCAGCACCCCGGACGTCTCCTCCTCCCACGACCGCAGGTTCAGGATCGTCAACAGCGTGCGGTCGTCGGCCCGTTCGGGATCTCCGCCCTCCTGTCGGTCCGCGCCGAGGGCGATGACACCGTCGTAGGCGCGGAGGTCGAGGCCGGTGAGGGTCTCCGGTGCGCTCGGGTCGCCGGGGTGGTGGGTGAGCCGCAGGGGCGCGGAGTCCGTGCGGGGCTCGACGCGGGGTGGTTCGAGGCCGGTGACCAGGTCGAGCGTGGCGCCCGGTCGGGCGGTGCGGCGGAGAGTGTCGACGATCAGCGGGGCGCGCCTGTTCCAGCCCAACAGCAGCAGCCGCGAGGGGTGTTCGGGCGGCGGGCCGGCCGGGGCGAGGGCCGTGGGGTCGACCGGTGCGCGGTGGGCACCGAAGGGGGTGGGACCGTCGTCGTGGGCGACGGTCACCAGCCGGTCCCCCGCCTCCAGCACGGTCCCGCGCGGCGGAGTGAGCACGGGCCGGCCGTCGGCCCGCAGGAACCCCACGGCGCAGGACGTCTCCAGCCGCAGCGCGGCCTGCTCGAAGGACAGTCCCGCCGCCTGCGGGACGTCGGCGATGTGGAACTCGGCCCCGGAGAAGTCCAGGAGGTCGCGCAGCACCGCGGACATCCCGGGATGACGCGCCGACTGGACGAGCAGTCGCGCGGTGGTCTGGTCGGTGCCGAGCACGGTGCCGCGCGGTCCGGCGGCGAGCCGCGCGGCCTGGAGTCGCCGTCCGTCGTGCACGGCGGCCACCACCCGCGGCCCGCCTCGCGGACCGAGCACGGTCCGCAGCGCCAGCAGGGTCCGTACGACGGTCAGATCGCCGTCGGTGTCCTCGGCGGGCAGCACCACCACCGCGCGTGCGGCACCCGGGCTCACCAGGGCAAGCGCGCCGGGGTCGGAGGGCACTCCGGTGCGGCACTCCAGTCGGACGCCGGCGGTGACGCCCAGGACGGACGTGAGCGCCGTCTCCATCGCTTGCGGATCCCGGTCCGCGAGGACGGTGATCACCGGCCGGGTGCCCGTGGAGCGGGCGGCGATCAACTCGCCGACCACGGTGAAGACCTGGTCGGACCAGCCGAGCACCACGGTGTGCCCGCGCTCCACGACCCGCGAGCGGCCCCGCCGAAGTTCCGCGAGGCGGTCGCCCAGCCCCGTGGTGACGACGCCGACGACCGTCGACACGCACAACAGGGCGATCAGACCGAGCAGTACCGACAGCAGCATCCGCAGCGGCGCACCCGTCGCCACGCCCAGCCTCAGGGTCTCCGCACTGGTACGCCACACCTGCACCAGCCGCCCCGACAGCGAGCGCGGCGCGTTCGGGTCGGTCCACACCAACAGGGTGCTGACCGGCACGACGACCGCCAGGCAGCACACGGCGACCCACCCGAGCAATGCTCCCGTGCTGCGCGCGAGTGTCCTGTCGAACAGATACCGCGTGCGGTGGCGTAACGGAACCCGCTCGTGCCGCCGTCCCACATCGACTCCCTGTTGTCCGTCCGCCTCCGACACCCGAAGCGTGCCGGGATCGACGTTCGCGACACGCCGTTCCATCAGGAGTTTCATACTTTCGGGCAGTGCTCCCGGGCCGAAACCTACGCGTCCGGGCCCGCCCCGGCGCCGCGCCTCGCTCGTGCCGTCCAGCTCAGCGCGGCGGCTCTGGCCAGGTGCAGGTGCGATCGTTCCTCGGGGAGTCCTGGCCCGTGCGCGCGGACGTGGTGGAGATGCAGGAGGTCCGGGAGCAGCTCGCGCGCGGAAAGCATGCCCGAGCGGTCGAGCGCGCTGCGGTAGGCGGCCAGCGCGCTCCGGCGTGCGGACCAGCTCGCCGTGACGCGCGCGTCCGGCGCCAGGCGTCCGGTGAGCCCGGGGGTGAGGAGGGCGGTCGTCAGGGCGATGGCCTGGTCGTAGACCGCGCGGGGTGGCGCGCTGCGTTCCGTGTGGGTGTGTCCGATCAGCCAGCGCATCGCTTCCATGTCGTCGCCGAGGAGGCCTACGGCGATGTCCACCATGCTCGCGGCGGTCACCGCGCGGGCGTCGAGGGCGTCCGGGGCGGTCCGCGCGGTCAGTTGGGCGAGGGCGGCGGTCGCGTCGGCGGCGAAGTACTCCTCGGCCGCTTCCATCGCCTCGGGGCCGCCGAAGCGCCCGGCCTGCGGGTAGTAGGTCTCCAGGCTCGTGCGGGTGATGAGGCCCGCGTGCCGCAGCCGGCGGCTCCACTCGCCGACCTGCCCGAGAGCGGTTCCGAGTGCGCCGGGCGCGCAGGTCAGCCGGAGACGGACCTGATCCTCGGGGTCGCGGTGGCGGTCGAACCACCACCGCGGTTCTCCCAACTCCGCCAGCAGGCGCGGCAGATGGCCGGTCAGGAGGGCGTTCTGCCGGTCGCGAGGCCCGTGCAGGGCGAGGTAGAGGGAGTTGTCGCAGCCGGGCAGACGGCCGTGGTCCCGGCCGGTCGTCCTGCCCCGCCCGCTCACCGGTGTGCGGGGCCGGTCCACGGCGGCCAACGGGATGACGATCTCGTGGGCGCGCCCGCCGGTCCAGCCCAGGTCCCCGGGTTCGGGTGCGGCCCGCAGCAGCGCCTTGCCTTCGCGCTCCAGGTGGGTACGGAGCAGGAGCCGGTGCGAGGACTGCGTCAGGTCGAGGGTCATGCGCCGGTCGCCGTCGCCCAGGTACACGTGCTCGGGCAGGAACACGTCACGACGCCACTCGGTCATGGCCTCGTCCCAGCGCGGCCACGGTGTGTCCGCGTCGGGAAGGTCGTCGTGACCGAGTGTCCAGCGGGCCGGGGACAGGACGGTGCGCCCGTGGCGCAGGGCGGGCAGGAACGGCAGGGCGGAGACAGCGGCTCCCCACGCGAACCCGGTGCAGGGGACGGCCAGTGCCACCGGCGCCTCGATCAGGAACCGGGCCAGCGGATGGGTGTGGTGGGTGAGGTCCACCGCGTTCGGCAGCAGCGTGTGCACCGGGCGGCGGCGGGAGACCGAGACCAGGTGCAGTCGCTCGGCGTCGGCGGTCACCGCCAGGTCCGTCACGGGCAACTGGCCGGTGTCCGGGCCGTGGTGCTCACCGAGGGGGATCACCAGGTCCGTGAATTGTGGGGTGTGCGCGACGTTCGCCGAGCGGATGTAGAGCGGGGTGGCGCCGATCTGCGCGGTCAGCGCGTCCTGTTGGACGCCGGGCAGTCCCGCGTACACGTCGGTCATCCGGCGGCGGTCGTCGGCGTCGAAGAGGTGCAGAAAACGCCCGGTGGCCGTTCCGGCGGCGCGGGCCACCCCGGTGACATGGAGCGTGAACTCCCCTTGTGCCAGGGCGGACACGCTCGCGGAGTGGATCCGCACGGTCATCTCGGTGCTCGGCTGCACGGGCGTGCCGGGAGCTGTTACGGCGAGTGCGTCGATCGCGGCGTCGTCGAGCTGCACCTGACGTCGGCCTGCCGTCGCGGCGGTGTACGCGAGCCGTAGCAGTCGGCTGTCACGGGTGGTGAGGGTCGGGCCTGTCGCCGCGTCGGTGGTTCCGAGGTAGCCGGAGGGGTAGCCGAGGAGTTCGACGGCGTCCAGGACGGGTACCGCCGCTCCCGGCCCGTAGCGGTCGAGGAACCGGGCGTGCCAGGCGGTCCACCCAGGGCTCAGCGCGGCCCGGGGCGCCAGGCGCGTGAGCACGGTGGCGGCCGAGGCCGCCTCCTGGGCGACCGCGTCCGGGATCACCAGGTCCCAGTCCAGCCGCAGGTCGAGCGCGAGCGCCGGTTCCGCGCCGGGACACAGCCGTCGCATCACGGCGCTCACACGCACGCGCTCGGCACGTGCATCGTTACCCGTACCCGTCTCCGTACGCGTGGCGGTCGCGTCGTCGTGTCGTGCCAGTCCCGCCGCGACCTCGCGCAGCGCGGCGGTTTCGGCCGCGGGCAGGTCCGGCGTCCGCCCGAGCAGGGTGCCGATCGGGTCGGAGACCGTGACCGAGTGGCGCAGGCAGGTGATCAGGAAGCGCTGGCGTACGAGGTTGGCGAGGAGGTCGTCGATCGCGGTGGGCGAGGCGGCCGGGAATCCGGCGGAGAGGGTCGCGGCGAGAGCCGCCCACCGGACCGGCGCCCGCGCGCCCTCCATGGCCATGCGGACCGGGGCGGTCGCGCGTATCCCCACGTGCGCGGGCACTCCGTCGATCGCGGTGCTTGAGCGGTGCTCGACGATCAGGCGTCCGTCGCGTTCGAACGCGAGGCCGGAGGCGATCAGCGTCAACCGGGGCCGGAGCGCCCGGAGTTCCTCCAGTTGCTCGACCAGGGCCGCCGTCCAGGCCGCGTCCGGCCTGGTGACCGACCGGTGGGCGGTGCCGACGCGCAGCGTGGGAGCGGGCCCTGTGCGTGCGGGTGCGACACCGGCGAACAGGCCGAACGGAGTGGCACGTGAGCGGGCCCGCAGCAGGTAGCGCAGCACCGACAGGACCGCGCGCCGGACGGCGGGTTCCGGCACCGGTTCGCCCGCGCGTATCTGCTGCACCCGTCTCGCCAGGTCCGGGCTGGAGAACTCGACGGCGGTGGCGAACTCCCTTGTCCGCCACAGCTGTTGCAGCCACGCCCGCCACGCCTCCGGGTGCGCGGCCGGACCGGTCAGGTCGGGCCAGGCCGTGGGAAGGTCGGGAGGCCGGACCGCCGCCCGCACCACGACCGCGTCGACAGGGCGGTAGAAGTCGACGTGGCGGTGCAATCAGCCCTCCAGCGACTCAACGGCGTTGTGCGTGCGTGGCGTTGTCGCTCATTCTCCCCAACCGCCCGCCGCGCGGGGGCGATTACCCGCCATGGTCACGGTGAGGGCTGCGGTGCCGCCCCGCTGCGGCGAAGGGTCCGCACGTCGCTGAACTGGCTGGATGCGCGCCCAACTAAACGACGGCGTATGGGCTGTTGACGCACGTGTTGTCTGGCTTAGCCTGGGCGCCGCACATGGCGAACGGCACATTCCCATCACGCTGACGAAGGGAAGACGATCATGACCGCTGTGTCCCCCGAGAAGCTCGCCGATGAGGAATTCGGTGAGCTCGAAGAACTCCAGGTGATCGATTCCAGCGAGTTGAAGCTCGGCGCGGCCTATCACACGTACACCTACATCGCGGCGGAGAGCACGGAGGACATCCCCGACTAGGACGTCCGGGAGCCGAGGCGACTCTTCGACGGACGAGATCGGTGGGACGAGGAGGTGGGTCGTGCCGTCCAGCGAGTCGGCGGACCGTACCCGCACCGACGTCCTGTTGCTCTTCCCGCCGCAGACCGAGGCCAGGTTCTTCCCGTATCTGAGTCTGCCGTACCTGACCGGGCATCTGCGGCGCCGGGGTCGGCGGGTGCACCAGGCCGACCTGAACATCGCGTTGCTCCACGAGGTGCTGTGCCATCCCGCCCTGCTGGACGAGGCGGTCCGTGCCCAGGGCGCGGGTGGCGACGGTTCGGCCGTGAGCGACTGGTATCGCGGGGCGGTGGCCGATGTCTTCGCCGCGCACATCGGCGAGTTGCGTGCCCACGTGCTGCGCAAGGAGCCGGCGGGCGAGCTGGGCCCGGACCGCGCGGTCCGGCTCGCCACCCTGGCCCTGGAACTGCTGGTCCGCGACAGCCTCCTGGTGCGGACCTGGGAGGATCTGGGCCGGCTCGACGAGGCCGTCCGCCGGGCCGCGGACCGGCCGCCCGCCGACTCGGGCGTACCGGTCGCCTCGCTGCACCGCCTGCTGTCCGGGCTGCTCGGCCGGCATCGGCCCCGGGTGGTCGGCCTGTCCGTGGCGTTCTTCAGTCAGCTCGCGCCCGCGCTGCTGATCGCCGGCTGGGTCAGGCGACTTGCGCCGGACACCCTGGTCTGTCTGGGCGGTCAGCAGGTGATGCTCCGCCACGACGACCTCGCCCGGCTGCCCGGCGTCCGCGAGACGGTCCACGCCCTGTGCCCGACCGCCGGGGAACAGCCGCTCGAACGCTGGCTGGACGCGCTGGACGGGACGGTCCCGCTCGCCGCCGTGCCCGGCATGACCTGGCTGCCGCGCGCCGGTGCCGGGCCGCGCACGAGCCCGGCGGTGACCCTGCGCTTCCGTGACCTCGGGCCGCCCGACTTCACCGGCCTGCCGTTCCGCTCCTATCTCAACGACGCCCTGGAGCTGGCGATCGTCTCGTGCGTCGGCTGCTACTGGGGGCGGTGCGCGTTCTGCTCGTACGGCAACCGGGCGCTCCCGCAAGGCGGTTACCAGCAGGGCACCGCGATCCAGATCGCCGACGCCGTGGAGGCCGTGGTCCGCGCCACGGGCACCCGGTTCGTGTCGGTCGCGGACGAGAACACCAACCTGCGGCTCATCCTGCGGGCGATGCGCGAGGTGCGCGAACGCGGCGTCCGGGTCCGGTTCGGTGTCCGCGCGCGGCTGGAATCCGCCCTGACCGAACCGGAGTTGTGCCACGACCTCGCCGCGGTCGGCTGCGCGATGGTCTCGGTCGGCTACGAGGGCACCTCCCAACGCCTGCTGGACCGGATGGAGCGGGGCGTGCGCGCGGCCGACTACCAACTGATCCTCGACAACCTCGACGCGGCGGGCATCACCGTCCGCTTCACGGTGATGGGCCAGGTGCTCGACGAGACACCGGACGAGTTCGAGGCGTCCCTGCGCTTCCTCGTCGCCAACGAACGGCGCATCGGCATCGACGCGTTGGAGCTGATGGTGGCGGAGCCCGGCAGCAGACTGGCGGGCGACCCGGAGGGCTACGGTCTGACGCTCGACACCTCGGACCGCCTCGCCGGCAACCCCGAACTGAGCTATCTCTCCGGCCGGGTCGGCCACCCGCTGGCGGTCCGCGGCGGCCCCACCCGCACCGAGGCACTGGACCGGCTGGTGCGGATCTTCGACACCGTCAGACCGGGCCGCACGAAGGCCCCGGCACCGGCACGCCCCGCCGCCGACGGCCGTAGACCGCCCGCCGCCGCGACCCTGCGCCCGCACACGTGGATACGCACCGTGCCCGCCCACGCCGACGCCCCCACGCCGGACCGCGTCACCGTCGCCGACCTCGTCCGGGAACGGTTCTACGCCCTCCCCCGCGCCGACGTCGACCAGCGCCCGGACGGCCTCCTCACGGCCCGCACGGACCGGGGCCGCCGCCTCCTGGCCCGGCTGGCCGACGCGGGAGCGGGCATCCCCGACCCGGCACCTCTGTCCAACTCCGCACCCTCTGCCAGGAGTTCGTCATGACGCAAGCGCCGCGCACCGCACCCGGCGGCACCCGGACCGGCACCGGCCCCGCGCACCGGATGGGCCTGGGGGTCCTGATGGACATGCCGTGGGGCGGCGGACGCCTCGGCAGGCGCGGGATCGGATTCGTGGAGAGCGACGACGGCGGCGGGGACGTCACCGACCGGGTCCGCGCCTTCCTGCACCGCCACGGCGGCGACTTCGCGTACGCGGCCCTCGCGTTCCAGCCGCGCTCGCGCGCCCGCGTACAGGCGGCCGACTATGTGCGCGCCTACGACCGCTTCTTCGAGGCGGTGCCCGCCGGCTCGGCCCGCGCCTTCCACCAGACCGAGCTGAACATGGGCAGCCCGGAGCGCTACGACCGCCGCCCGGCCGCCGAGTTCACCAATGAACTGGCCGCCCGCTACGGCTTCTCCTGGGTGGTGGAGGACCTGGGCATCTGGAGCCTGCGCGGCATCCCGATGCCCTATCCGCTCCCACCGCCGCTGACCGGGCCGGGCCTGGAGATCGCCACGCGGAACGTGGCGGAGGCGGCCCGGCTGCTCGATCCGCCGCTGCACGTCGAGTTCCCCGGTTTCACCGAGGGCGGCTCGTTCGTCCTGGGCCACATGGACGCCTTCGAGTACTTCGCCCGCCTCGCGGAGGACGCCGACGTACGCGTCACGCTCGACGTCGGCCATCTCCTCAGCTACCAGTGGCTGAGAGGGCGCACCGGCCGCAGCATGTACGACGGGATCGAGGCCCTGCCCCTGTCCCGTTGCCGTGAACTGCACCTGTCGGGCTGCCAGATCGTGGGCGGCAGGTTCCGCGATCTGCACCACGGGGTCCTGCTGGACGAGCAGTTGGAGCTGACCGAGTATCTGCTGCCGCGCTGCCCGAACCTCCTCGGGGTGTCCTACGAGGACCCGATGTACCGCGAGGACGGACAACTGGTCGAGAAGTCCCGGCGGAACTACGCGCGGCTGCGGGACCTGGTCGCCGCCTGGCGGCGCGGGGAGGCGACATGACCGCGGTGGAGCCGGGCGCTTCGCTGGACGGCGCCCAACTGACCGACCTGCTCCTGCGGTTGCTGCTGGACGCGGACCTGCGCGCCCGGCTCGCCGACGAGGGCGCGGCGGCCGTGGCGGCGGATGCCGGCGAGTTGGAGTGCCTGGCGAGCGTCGACCTGGCCGAACTGGACACCACCGCACGCCGGTTGCGCTCGCAGGTGTGGCGGCCCGGCAGCGGCGGCAGCCTCGCAACCACGTTCCCGCGCGGTCTGCGTCTCCTCCAGGACGCCGGTGCCACGGAGGCCGGACTGCTCACCGGCTTCCTCGGCTCGCCGCACTTCGCCCGGTTCCGGCTGATCCCGTACACCGCTCCCGGGTTGTCGGTGGAGGAGGCGTTCGCGTCGTACCTGCTGGAGGGCACCGGGCCAGGGGCAGTGCGCGACACGGTGACCCACGAGCTGATGATCGCCCTGTTCACCGCGCTGGCGTGCGAGCAGCCGCTGTCGTTCGTGATCGAGGCGGAGGGCATCGTCCCGACCGACCGAGGCCATGCCGCCGTGCGGACGTACGAGGCCGCGTCCGTGGCCACTTGGGGCTCCGTCCCGGGCGAGCGGCGCGGTGCCGCGAGCGCGGAGGCGGTGCGCTACGCGTACTTCACCACGTCCGCCGGGCTGGCTCACGGCGTGGTGTCCGGGCGGGTCGCGGAGGCCTTCGAGGCCGGACCGTCGGACCGGCGCGAGACAGCGCGGCGGGCGCTGGCCGACCGTGGACTGTGGTGACGGGAAACGTGTCGCCGGGGAACGTATCGACGGGAAGAGGACTCGCCTTGCGCATCGTGTTGGTGGACATGCCGTGGTCGTCGCTCGACGCGCCGTCCCTCGCCCTCGGCATCCTCAAGCGCCGGATCCTCGACGTCTTCCCGGACGGCGCCGCGGACGTCGAAGTGGTGCACGCCAACCTCGACTTCGCCGACTGGGTGTCGGCCCGTACGGAATACGGCTTCGAGGAGTACGAGTTCTGCGCGACCTCGTACTTCTCCGGGCACAGCGAGTGGATCTTCTCGGCCGCGCTCAACGGCCGACCGCGTTGGCGGGTGGCCGAGTTCACGGAGCACTTCGGCGACAAGATGGCGCCGCACATGCTGGCCAAGGCGCGTGAACTGCACGAGCTGGCGCCCCTGTTCGTCCGGGAGACGGCCGCCAAGATCGCCGCCGCGGCACCGGACGTGGTCGGCTTCACCACCACGTTCGCGCAGAACGCGGCGGCCCTCGCGGCGGCCCGCGTGGTCAAGGAACTCTCCCCCGGCACCATGACCGTCTTCGGCGGCGCGAACTGCGACGGCCCGCAGGGCGCGGCGCTGCACCGCAACTTCCCCTACGTCGACTTCGTGGTGCGCGGCGAGGGCGAACTCGCCTTCCCACGGCTACTCGCCGCGCTCCGCGACGGCGACACCGACGGCCTGGCCGCCATCCCCGGCCTGTGCCGCCGTGATGCGCGGGGACGGTCCGTGGCCCGCCCCATGGACGCCGCCCCGCTGCCACCGGGAGCACTGGTCACCCCGGACTACGGCGACTACTTCGAGCGGCACGCGCGCTCCACCGCGGGCGGCTGGGTGGAACCGCGGCTGGTGGTGGAGGGCTCGCGCGGCTGCTGGTGGGGCGAGAAACACCACTGCACCTTCTGCGGGCTCAACGGCTCGTTCATGGAGTTCCGCAGCAAGGACCCGCGACGGTTCGTGGACGAGATCCTCGCCCTGGTCGAACGGCACCGGGTACTCGACGTGTGGGTCACCGACAACATCCTCGACATGACCTACCTCAACTCCATGGCCCCGCTCCTTGAGGAGTCCGGTTACGACCTGCGGCTGTGCTACGAGATCAAGTCGAACCTGCGGCGCGAGCAGCTGGCGACGCTGTACGCGGCGGGGATCAGCTATGTGCAGCCCGGTGTGGAGAGCCTCAGCAGCCGGGTGCTGAAGCTGATGGACAAGGGGGTGACCGGCTGCCAGAACGTACGCCTGCTGCGGGACGCGGAGAGCGTCGGGATCAACCTCAGCTGGAACTACCTCTACGGCTTCCCCGGGGAGACCGACGAGGACTACGACGGGATCGTCGGCCAACTCCCCGCGCTGCACCATATCGGCCCGCCGGCCAACTCCACCCGTCTGAAGGTCGAGCGGTTCAGCCCCTACTTCGACCGGCCGGAACTGGGCTTCGGAGACCTGCGCCCGGCCTCGCACTACCACCACATCTACGACCTGCCGCCGGACGAACTCGCCGACCTGGTGTACATCTTCGACTCACCGAACCAGGGCATCGCCGACGCCTGCCGCGACCGGCTGCGCACGGCCGTGGCCGACTGGACGCGGGCGTATCCGCGCAGCCGTCTGACCCACTGCGACCTCGGCACGCACATCGTCCTGGTCGACACCCGGCCGGGCTTCTCCTGGCGGCTCCTCGACCTCACCGACCCGTTCGAAGTGACGGTGTTCCGGCTGCTGGACACCCCGCACAGCGCGGCGGCGCTGCTGCGCAAGGCCGCCGCCCGGAGCGCGGAGGGCAGGGAGCCGGTCGGGGCGGTGACGGAGGAGCGCGTAGCCGGGCTGCTGGCGCGCTGGCGCGCCCTCGGCCTGGTCTTCACCGACGACGGCCAGTACGTACAGGTCGCGCCCGCCGTGGCCAACCAGGACCTGCTGCGGCTCGACGGCACCGGACTGCACCGCGACGACACCTCACTCGTGCCCGCGCTGGCGGCCCCGGCCGCAGGGAACACGAGATGAGGCCGGGGCTGACGTTGTGGAAGGACCGGGACCCGGCTGCCATGCGGCTGCCGGGCATCCACGGCGGCACCCTCGCCGGACCGCCGGACGACCCGGTGCACGCCGTGGGTCAACTCGCCGCCGAGGGCGTCCAGTTCGTCGAGGTGCACGAGCCCGTGGACCTCACCGATCAGGACGGCGGGTCCGCTGTCGCCGTCCTGCTCCTCGTCCGGGAACTCACCAGTCACGGCATCGCGGTGGACTGGACCCTGCGCATGCCCGAACCGGACCGGTGGCGCGCGTTGAGCCATCTGCACCCCCCGGCAGCAGTCCTGCGCGGCCCCACCGGAGAGGACATCGACGCGCACGTGGTCACCGCGTGGCGCGACTCCTTCCACATCGCGAAGTGCGGCTACCGGCGCGGCCCCGGTTTCCTGGAGATCCGTGACCACCGCTGGAATTCCTTCCGGCGGCTGGTCGTCAACGCCCCTCGGAGTAGAGCGTTCCAGGGGCTCCTGGACGGCGTTCCGGTGGTCGCGTCGGCGACGACGGAACGTGCCCTGGCGGGGTACCTGCGCGAGAACCTGGTCCACCGCGCCGGACGCCACCTGTGGTGGACGCCGTACCGCCTACGACGCTGGCCGCTCAGCACGACGATCCCGTAGGAACCGTTCGACCCACTGTTCCGTCAGCTCGTCGGCCTGGCGTCTGATCCCCGGCGCCGGCAGCGAGGCGGGGGCCTCGACGCCGAGGAAGTCGAGGCAGCCCCGCAGGCCCGTCTCGTAGTCCGCGACGAGGTCCTCGTAGACGACGACATGCGGGGTGACACCGTGCCGCGCGAAGTAGTCCTCCCAGACCGACGCGTCACGGTCGAGCATCCGCAGATGCCGCCGGATCTCCTCGTAGCCGTACCGGGGAGCCGCCCGCGGTCGACCCTCCGGCAGAAAGGTCCCGTCGACGATCCACACACCGGTCTGCTCGGCCATGGTGTACGACACGGCCTGCCGCAGCCGGTCCCCGCGCCGGATCCAGATGTAGCGGGGGGCGTGGAGGACGTCGTACGGGTCGACCTCGAGGCTCGCGAGGTGGCCCGCGTGGATCCGCAGCCCGAACACGCCGTTGGGGCTGGTCCGGCAGGTCATCAACTGCCGTACGTAGCCTGCCGCGAGCTCCTCCGGATCGCCGGAGTCGAACCCCCACCGCTCGAAGTAGTCCAGCGCGAAGGCGTCGGCGAAGTAGTCCTCGGCGAAGCCGGCCAGCCCGGTGTGCCACAGGGCACGGGCGAGCATGTTGCTGCCGCAGCGGGGCGTGGACGCGAGCACGTAGCGGACCGGCGGCAGACCGGTGAAGGGCGGGAAGTCGAACTCCGGGGCGTTGGTCCGGTAGCGCAGCACCATGCGCCCACTGTCGCGCCCGGCACCTGTGGTTGTCACCGGGACCGCCGTACGGCGGCCGAACTCCGTTGCGCCGCACGTCATTTGAGGCCGGAGTGGGACAGCCCCTCGACGAAGTGGCGCTGGGCCAGGACGAAGACCAGCAGCATCGGCAGGACGGTCATGGTGGCGGCGGCGAGTTGGGTGTTCCACATCTGGCCGCCGTAGGCGTCGGTGAAGCGGGTCAGGGCCTGCGGCAGGGTGAACAGGTCCGGGGACGTGAGGTACACGGTGGGTTCCAGATAGAGGTTCCAGGAGGCGAGGAACGTCAGGATCGCGACCGCCGACAGGGCGGGTTTCGCCAGGGGCAGGCAGATCCGCCACCAGATCGCGGGGCGTCCGAGGCCGTCGAGGCGGGCGGCCTCCTCCAGTTCGACCGGGAGCGCGATGAAGAACTGCCGCATGATGAACGTGGCCAGCACACACGGTCCGGCCAGCGCGGTCACCAGGATCAGCGGCCAGTGCGTGTTGACCAGGCCGGCCGATTTGAACAGCTGGAACAGCGGCACGATCGTCACCTCGCTCGGCACCAGCATCCCGGTCAGCACCACCAGGAACAGGGCGTTGGCCCCGGGGAACCGGATCCGGGCGAAGGCGTATCCGGCCAGGCTGGACACCGTCAGTGTGATCAGGGTGACCAGTACGGCGATGTAGACGCTGTTGAAGTACTGCCGGGCGAACGGCTGGAAGCGGAACGCCTCGGTGTACGCGGACAGGGTGGGTGAGTCGGTCCACAGCGACGGCGGTGACGCGAAGATCTCCGCCAGTGGTTTGACCGACGCGGCGACCATCCAGATCGTCGGCACCACGAACGGGATCGCCAGCACGCCCAGCGCGATCACCAGCAGTGCGGGCCTGAGCCTGTCAGTCCTCATAGAACACCCACTTACGGCGCAACTGCCACTGGAGCAAGGTCAGCAGCATGACGAAGGACAGCAGCATCAGGGCCAGCGTCGAGCCGTAGCCGATGTCGTTGAACTTGAAGGCCTGCTGGTACACGTAGTAGACGAGGACCGTGGTCGACAGGCCCGGTCCGCCGCCGGTCAGGACGGCGATCTGGGCGAAGGACTGGAGCGCGCCGACCACGGTGACGATGACGGTCAGCAGGACCGTCGGCGAGATCATCGGCAGTGTGATCCGGGCGAACACCGTGCGGCTGTTCGCGCCGTCGATGCGGGCGGCCTCGTACAACTCCCTCGGTACGCCCTGCAAGGCGGCCAGGAACAGCACCATGTTGACCCCGACGCTGCGCACCACCTGGGTGAGGATCACCGACACCATCGCGGTGTCGCCCTCCTTGAGCCAGTTCGGTCCGTCGATGCCGACCGTGTTCAGCAGGGCGTTGATGCCGCCGTTGTCCTGGAGCAGGAAGCCCCAGACCAGGGTCCAGGCGACGACGGAGACCACCACCGGGGAGAAGAACAGCGTGCGGAACACCGTGACGCCCCGGAACCTCCAGTTGAGCAGGACGGCGATCAGCAGACCGAGCGTGATGTTGACGATCACGACTCCGCCGGAGAAGAGCGCTGTCGCCAGCAGCACCTTGGGCAGTTGGGGATCGTCGGCCAGGGCCGCGTAGTTGGCGCCGCCGACGAAGGTCTGCCTGCCGGTGAAGATGTTCCACTTGTTCAGGCTGTACCAGACGGCCATGCCGACCGGGAGGAGCACGAACACCGCGACGCCGACGAGCTGCGGCAGGATGAACAGGTAGCCGGTCAGGTGGTCGCGGCGGCGGGTCGTCCAGAACGTCGGCCCCGATGCGCGGGCGGGCCGGTCCCCGGTCGGCGCGGCGGGCCGGCCGGCGGCCCGCCGCACGGGCCGCCCGGCGGTGCGGGTCCCGGTCACTTGGCCAGAATCGGCTTGAGCGCGGCGCACACCGACTTCAGGACGGCCGGGATGTCGGCATCGGCGTGCCACATCGCGTCGAGCGCCGTCTTGCCCTTCTGGGCGATCTCCGCCGGGCTGGTGTGGTTGGGCAGGGTGACGGCGTCGGGGAGCTGGTCGACGACGGCGTCCTGCAACTGGGCGGCGCTGAGCACCTTGTTGTTCGCGGCGAGCTTGGCGCCGGTCAGCAGCGACTTGCGCGGCGGCGGGAAGTACTGCGCCAGCTTGGCGGCGTTCTCCGGATCGGTCAGGTAGGCGAGGAAGTCCGCCGCCTGCTTGGGGTGCTTGCTGGAGGCCAGTACGCCCACCCCGGCCTGCCCGAGGACGGAGTACTTGCCCTTGGGCCCGGCGGGCAGCGGGTACAGCGAGAACTTGAACGAGCCGGTCAGCAGCGAGGCCCGGGAGACCTGCGCGACGGTGAAGGCGGCGTCGCCCGCGAAGAAGTCGGCGGTGGTGCCCGGACCGGGCATCGCCTTGCTCTTGAACGCCGCGTCGTGCAGGAAGGTGAACGCCTGCCGCATCTCGGGCGAGTCGAAGGTGCAGGTCTTTCCGTCCGCGCTCCACGCCGAGGCGCCCCAGCCCGTCCACACGGTGGCCAGCGTGTTCCACGCCGTGTAGTCGAAGTCGCGGACGACGAACCCGGCCTTGCCGGTCTTGGCGTGGACGGCCGCCCCGGCGGCGGCGACCTGGTCCCAGGTCAGACCGGCCGGGTCGATCTTCTGGCCGGCCTTGGCCAGCAGGTCGGTGTTCACGTAGAGGGCGTAGGGCGAGTTGGAGAACGGGTAGGCGTACAGCGTGCCGTCCTTGCTGAACTCGGAGGTCACGCTGCCCAGCAGGTCGTCGTACTTCCAGCCGGGTGTCGCCTTGAGCTTGTCGGTCAGCCCGACGAGGGCGTCGGAGGCGATGAGGTCGCGGGACAGGTCGCCCATCCAGGCGAGGTCAGGGGCGTTGCCGCCGGCGATCTGGGTGGTGAGCGTCGTGTTGTAGTCGGCGAACGGCAGGCTCTCGAAGGTGATCTTCGTGACGTCGGGATGGCCGGCCCGGTAGGCGGCGGCGATGCCGTTGAGCAGTTTGAGCTGGGCCGCGTCCGAGGTCCAGACCGTCATGCGCAGCTCGGCCGTCTTCTCCGAGGTGCCGGAGGACGGTCCGGCGCAGGCCGCGCCGAGTGCGAGGACCGTCGTCAGGGCGACGGCGCTCAGCGCCTTTCTGGTTCTGGTCATGGGTGGTTCCCTTCGCTGTGCGGGTGCGGGAGGCGCTACGGGAGGGGCGGCTCAGTAGCCGGCGACCTCGGGCCAGTGGAGTTCGACGCCGGCCTCGGCCAGGCGGTGCTGGAACCGGTCGACGAGGGCCGGTTCGGTGGCGACCTGGCGCGGGCCCAGTCCGCGCTCCAGACAGAACGCGGCCAGTTCGCCCGCGGATTCGCCGATGTTCCACTCGACCGGGTGGAGCCGGTAGGCGCCGTTGGTGATGTGGGTGGTGCCGATGTTCTTGGCGGCGGGGATCAGGTTCTGGGTACGGACCGGGACCAGGGCGCCCAACGGGATCTCGAACGGCGCCGACTCGACGTCGATGTAGTTGTCGCCGCCGGTCGAGGGGTGCAGGTCGATCCGGTACATCCCCACCCCGACGGACGCGTCGAAGCGGGCGGGCGCGTCCGATCCCCGGGACTTGATCGAGATGTCCTGTTCGCGGACGGTGGTCAGTGCCCTGATGCGGCGGGACTCGCGGATGTACGGGGCCTGCGCGAAGCCGTCGCCCGTGCCCACCAGGTCTCCGCGCAGCCGCAGTCCCGGCCAGCCCCGGCCGCCGTCCGGGCGGGGCGCCTCGGTCTGCAACCAGTGGACGTACGCCCGGGACTGCGCCTTCGCGGCGGCCAGGTGCCGCGACCGGTCGTCGGTGTCGATGATCGAGCCGCCGACGTAGTCGAGTTGGGGCCAGTTGGCCAGCACGATGTCGCTGTCGTAGAGGCCGTCCGCGAAGGTCTGCCGGGCGGCGATCCGCCGGAACTGCCACAGGTCCCGGTCACCGGCGTCGAACCGCGGATCGCCGGAGAGTTCCTGCTCCGGATTGACGATCATGGTGCGCTGCTCCGGCACCAGGGTGCGGGGGTCGGGGGCGGTGAACGACAGCATCGGCGCGCCCCAGTAGGGCAGTTCGAAGGAGCGCCAGTAGTCGTAGTCGTCGGGCCGGTCGATGGTGTGGTCCCCGGTGACGTGGTCGAAGACGAAACACCAGGCGATGGACTGGACGTTGGCCGGGTCGGCGGTCTCGGGGGCGCTCGGTTCCCCGGTGTCGGACCGCGCTTCCGCGCCGACGACGTACTCGGTGCCGGTCAGCGGCAGCAGGTCACCGGTCTCGGTGCCGTCCAGGACGAATTCCGCGGTGATCGCGGTCTCCGTCCCGGTCTGCGGGTCGGCGACCGTGACGGTGCGGACCACTCCGTCCACGACGTCGGCCGCGACCGGGACCGCGGGCTGCACGACGGTCAGCCGGCCGCTCGACCGGTACGGGGCGAGAAGTGCCTCGATGACCGCGAGCGCCACCCGGGGTTCGTGGCAGAGTCGGCTCACCCGGCCCCGCCCGGGGTTGAGTTCGCGGTCCGCGCGGGCCGCCGCCGAGAGCGGATAGTGGTCGCGGTAGTAGCCGCGGATGTTCTCCCGCAGGGTGCGGTAGCGGGCGGTCACACCGAACTGCTCGACCCATATGTGCTCGTCCGGCGGCACCGCCTGTGATGTCAACTGGCCGCCCAGCCAAGGATGTTCCTCGGTCATGACCACCCGGTGGCCGCGCTGGAGCAGCGCGAGGGCGGCTGCCACCGATCCGAGACCGCCGCCGATGACCGCCACGTCCGCGGTGAGCCTGTTCACGAGAGCCCCGCCTGCCGGGCGACGACGGTGTCACCCTCCTCGACCTCGGCGGCCAGCAGCCGCTGGGTGTCGAGACCGGCCCACTCCTGCGGGTCGGTGACGACCAGCTGCCGCAGCAACTCCAGTGCCTCGGCGGCGACTTGGGTGCGCGGCACACGGAATCCCGTGAGCGCCCGGCCGTCGGTGCGATGCCCGCGGACCTCGCCGAACGCGGCGACCGAGATCTCGCCGGGCACGTCCACCCCGGCCCCGACCAGCGAGAGGACGACGTCCTCGGTGAGGAAGGCGTCCTCGGCGATGATCAGGGTGGCCTCGGTGGCCCGGGCCAGCCGGGGCAGTTCGGCGACGCGCTCCTCCCCCACCAGCATGAAGGCCATACGGCCCGCCGCCGAGGCGCTCTCGACCGCGCCGCGCCGGTCCCGCGCGGTGGCGGTGTCACGGCCCCGGTGCACGTACAGGGCCTGGCGGTGTCCGTGTCGTGCGGCGAGGTCGATCACGGCGTGCGCCGGGGTGACGTAGTCGACTCCGACGTAGGGGACGGGGGCGGTCGTCTCGTCCCTGCGGCCGACCGCGACGAACGGGAACTGTTCGGCGACCAGGCGCTCCAGTTCGCTGCCGACCATCTGCTGGCCGAGCAGGACGCAGCCGTCGGTGAGCCGCAGCCGGGTCTTGCGGTGGAAGAGGCTGCGGGTGCCGTTCTCGACCGGCGAGGAGGTGAAGAACAGCAGGTCCCAGCCGATCTCCTCGGCCGCGCGCTCGATGCCGTTGAGCAGCGGGCCGTAGAAGTCCAGGCTCTCCGGCGACAGGGCTTCCTCGTAGGTGAAGACGCCGATGATCTGGTTGTCCAGACCGGCCAGGCGGCGGGCCGCCGGATCGGCGACGTACGTGGCCTGCTCGATCGCCTGCCTGACCCGCGCCCGGGTCTCCTCCGGGATCCGCACGTTCGTGCCGTCACGGTCGTTCAGCACGACCGAGACGGTGGTCTGACTGACCCCCGCGATCTCGGCGATCTCGCGCTGGGTGACCCGGCGCGGCTTCGATGGCATCGATCCTCCGTTGATAATGCGTAACTTCAGCGGGACGTGAGAGACGTTAAACCGCCGGAAACAAGAGTGCAATACCCCTTGACCAACGGGCTGCCCGGTTGAGACCGTCCGTGGCACGGCCTTGAAGATACGCATTATCGCAACAGTCCGTGGCCAGACAGGAGCAGACGATGACCACTCCACCTGCCGAAGGCGCCCACCTCAGCCGCCGCCGTCTCCTCGGCGCCGTGCTCGCGGCCGGCGTCGTGCTGATCGCCGAACCCACCGCCGTCACGGCGCACGCCGCCGACGGCGACGTCACCCTGACCGCCGGCGGAATCAGCCTGCTGGCCAGCCTCGGCGGCCGGCTCGCGATCCGCGACGCGGCCGGGGTCACCCGCAGCGCCGGGTCGAAGTTCCAGGTCAAGGACCAGCTCACCGGCATCCACCTGTCCACGGGCGGCACCCCCGCCCTGGCCACCCTGCCGGACGGCACGCCGGCGATCCGGATGGACTACACCTTCGACGCCGCCGCCGGGCCCACCACCGTCACCGGCTGGTTCAGCGTCACCACCGGGCACGCCCGGCTGGAGTGGCGGATCACCGGCGCGACCACCCTGCTCCCGGACGGCTTCCTGTTCAGCCGGGCGATCCAGGCACCGACCGCGCCCGACGACTACATCGCGATCACCGAATGGGTGCGCGACAGCGGCGGCGGCATCCCCTACGAGGAGACGGCCGGCGTCGCCCACACCTCGACCTGGGGCAGCCTGCACGGACTGTTCCTGCTGGACCGCTCGCGCCAGGCCTGGACGAACTCCACCTGGATCCACGCCCCGGGGACCGCCGACGCGGCCGGCGGGTGGACCAGCCGCGCCGACTTCTTCTTCTCCGAGACCAGACCGTCGGCCACCGCCACCATCGGCCGAGGCGTCGAACTCGGCCTGGAGCTGACCACCGACCGCGAGTTCAACCTCTACGACGTCCTGGGCGAGCCGATGCAGCTCACCGCCCTGGTCGCCAACGGCGGCGCCGCCCGCTCGGCCGAACTGGAGCTGTCCGTAAGGGACTTCAGCGGTACACAGCTCGTCTCGACCACCGTGACCGGGAGCATCGCCGCTGCGGACACCTGGCAGCACACCTTCACCGTGCCCGCGCCGGCCGCCGGAATCGTGTTCGCCGAGGTCGTCGTGCGGTCCACGGGCGACGAGGCCTTCGCCCGGACCAACCTCGCGACCCTGGAACCGTTCACGTACCAGGCCGGTACGGACAGCATGTTCGGGATCGCCAACTACCCCTGGCTGCAACGGCCGAGCGCCGACGCCGTGCTCGACCTGTGGCAGCGCGTCGGCATCTCCCTCGTGCGCATCGCCTACGACGGCGGCCCGGGGCTGCCGCCCGCCGCCTTCGACGCGCGCGGCATGCGGCACAACATCGAGTTGCAGCCGTCGCTCGACGCCACCGACACCGAGGCCGCGGCCTGGGCGGCCGACAAACTGGCCGTGGCGCTGGCCGCCGGGGCCGGCCGCTTCGAGGTAGGCAACGAACTGAACCGTCCCTTCAACACCGGTACGGCCGCCCAGAGTTACCTGGACAAGGCACTGCGTCCGGTCTTCGACCGGCGGGCTGCGATCGGCGCCACCGTCAAGCTGATGAACAACGGCCTGGCGGGGATGGACAAGCCCTGGGTGGAGAACTTCGTCGCCGCCGGCGGCTGGGACCTCATCGACGCGTTCGCCTACCACCCCGGCCGCGGCAACTTCACCCCGGACTACATCCCGTCGGGCGACGACTGGAGCACCGGCTCCTCGGGCACGTACTGGAACTTCTACGGCGGGCTGAAGCAGCTCAAGTCGCTGATGGCGCAGCACGGTCCGAAGGAGATCTGGCTGACCGAGGCGTACGCGCCGACCAAGCCGAACAGTTGGTGGCACGACACCTACCGGCACGCCGCCGAGAACGTCCTGCTCAGCCTCGCGCTGGCGAAGGCCGAAGGCGTCACGTGCGTGTGCTGGTACCAGTTCCACGACAGCGTGCTGGGCATGCCCCAGGTCGCCGACCCGGACAACGTCGAGTACCACTACGGCCTCATGAACCGCGACCTCAGCCCCAAGCCGTCGCTCCTGGCGTACGCCACGGCGGCCCGGGTGCTCGACCGGGCCACCTTCCGGGGCTGGTTGACGTTCCCCGATCCGCAGACCTTCGGCCTGTGGTTCGACACACCGGACGGTCCGGCGGTCGTCCTGTGGAACCGCGCGGACGGCTACATCCTCAACACCGCAGGCCAGCGCACCGACTGGCACTTCCCGGCGCCCGAGGCGTGGGTCGATCCCTGGCCGACGAAGACGCTCCTCACCGTCACCGCCGACAACACCGCACGGGAACTGGACGCCATCGGCCGCAGCCGCCAACTACCCCTGTCCCAGGGCAGGTCGACCCTCACACTCGACGGCGCACCCCGCGTCTTCTACGGCCTGACCCCGCTGGCCGGACCCGATGGCGTCAACACACTGGCCGGCTGCTGCGACGCATAGCGGCACGGCGAAACCCCGGCCACAGCCAGTCATCTTCCGCCGACACCCCGCGCACCGGAGGAGCAACACTCCCATGTCCCAGCCGAGCAAGGCCCCTTGGTGGCGCAGCGCCGTCATCTACCAGGTCTACATCCGCAGTTTCGCCGACGGCAGCGGCGACGGTGTCGGCGACATCGCCGGCATCCGCTCCCGGCTGCCGTACCTCAAGTCCCTCGGCGTGGACGCCATCTGGATCAACCCGTGGTTCAAGTCGCCCCAGGCGGACCACGGTTACGACGTCTCCGACTACCGGGCGATCGACGAGCTGTTCGGGACCGTGGCCGAGGCCGAGCAACTCGTCGCCGAGGCGCACCGGCACGGGATCCGGGTCGTCCCCGACATCGTCCCGAACCACACCTCCGACCAACACGCCTGGTTCCGGGCCGCGTTGGCCGCGGGGCCCGGCAGCCCCGAGCGGGAGCGGTACATCTTCCGGCCGGGCCTGGGCCCCGACGGGACGCTCCCGCCCAACAACTGGGTCTCCGAGTTCGGCGGCCCGGCCTGGACGCGGCTCCCGGACGGCGACTGGTACCTGCACCTGTTCGCGCCCGAGCAGCCCGACCTCGACTGGAACCACCCCGATGTCCACGCCGAGTTCGAGGACGTCCTGCGGTTCTGGTTCGGCCGGGGCGTGGACGGGTTCCGCGTCGACGTCGCCCACGGCCTGGTCAAGGCCCCCGGGCTGCCCGACCTGACGCCCCGGCCGGACCCGGTGCCCGGTGAGCCCCGCCGGCACGTCGACCACCCGCACTGGGACCGCGACGAGGTCCACGACATCTTCCGGGCCTGGCGAAAGGTGGCCGACGAGTTCCCCGGCGACCGGTGCTTCGTCGCCGAGGCCTGGGCGGACACCCCGGAGCGGCTCGCCGCCTACGTCCGCGCGGACACCCTGCACACCGCGTTCAACTTCGATTTCCTCACCGCGAGTTGGGACGCCGAGGAGCTGCGCACGGTCGTCGACGACTCGCTCGCGATGCTCGGCGCGGTCGGCGCGCCCGCCACCTGGGTGCTCTCCAACCACGACGTCGTACGCCATCCCAGCCGCTACGGCCGACGCGGCGCCGGGCACTGGGCCGGCGCGCGCTACGCACCCGACGGCCCCCTCGACCCGGCCCTCGGCATCCGCCGGGCCCGCGCCGCGGCCCTGCTCAGCCTCGCCCTCCCCGGCAGCGTCTACGTCTACCAGGGGGAGGAACTGGGCCTGCCCGAGGTCGAGGACCTGCCCGAGTCCGTCCGGCAGGACCCGATGTGGGAGCGGACCGGGCACACCGATCCCGGTCGTGACGGCTGCCGGGTGCCCCTCCCCTGGTCCGGACAGCGCACGCCGTTCGGTTTCAGCCCCGACGACGCCACCGCCGAACCCTGGCTGCCCCAGCCCGCCAGCTGGCACGAACTCACCGTCGAGGCGCAGACCGGCGACCCGGCGTCCGTGCTGGAGCTGTACCGCGCCGCCCTGCGGCTGCGCCGCGCCCATCCCGCCCTCGGCGACGGCACCCTGGCCTGGCTGGACACACCGCCCGGGGTCCTCGCCTTCCGCCGCGACCCCGGCTTCGTCTGCGTGGTCAACCTCTCCGCCGCCCCGTATCCGCTGCCCGGCGACTCCCGTGTCCTGCTCGGCAGCGCGCCCGTCGAGGACGGCGTGCTGGGCACGGATCACGCGGTGTGGCTCGAAATCCAGGACGTGCAACCATCGACGCCATGACGATCACCGCGGGCGCACCGCCCAGGCTCGGCACACCCGCCCGCCTCGTGGTGGCCTTCCTGACGGGTGGGGTGATCGGCACCTCGCTGGCCGCCTTCGTCTGCGGGTGCGTCCTCCAGAAGGTGCCCCTGGTCGTCGCGGGGCTGGCGCTGCCCACCGGCTACGCCCTCCTCTTCTTCCTCTGCGGCCTGCCGCGCCGCGCCCGTGAGCGGGCCGTCGCACCGCGCACGGCGCTCGCCGTGATCGAGCGGCGGGAGGCGGTCGGGGGCGAGTCCAGCGATGTGCCGGTACGGTTCGAGCTGTCCGTGGTGCCGGACGACGCGCCCGCGTTCCGCGTCGAGTTCCGGCAGGACGTCAACCTCGTCGAGCTGCCCGACTACCGGCCGCGCGGGATCGTGGTGGTCCAGTACCGGCCGGACCGGCCGTGGAAGACGCGGATCGTGAAACGGCCCACCCCGGAGTGGGAGGAGCGCGCGGCCGTGGCCCGGCTGGACTCGGTCCCCGGTCCGGCCATGAACGGCGATCCCGTCGAGAGCGGCGCCGGCGACCTCCTCTTCCTCCTCGGCCTGCTGCTCGGAGCGGCAGCGGTGGTGCTGCTGCTCCGCGCCGACCTGTTCGACGCCGACGACAAGGCCGCCCCACCGACACCGTCCGTCTCCTCCTCGTCGTCCACGACCACGACCACGACCATGACGTCGGCGACCGGCACCGTCACCCTCGGCCCCAGTCAGTCGATGCTCGACCGGGGTCAACTCCGCGCGGCCGTCGAGTCGTTGACCCAGGCGGCGGACAAGCGCCGGGCGCTCACCGTCGTCGTACAGGACCGCACGCTGACGGTCGTCTTCTCCCCCACCACCGTGCGGACGTCCGGCTTCGACCTGACATCCCTGCCCTACGACCGTGTCCCGGCGCTCGTCGAGAACGCGCGGACCACCCTCGACGTGCCCGCCCCACGGAACTGGCAGCTCACCGCCGACGGCCTGACCGGCGCGATCACGCTCAGGGTCGTCGTCACCGGCGGCGGGCACGCGGGAACGCTGGAGGCGGACGGCCGGGGCAAAGTGCTGCGGCGCGACGGCAGTTGACCGGACGGGAGGGAGGAGGAGCCGATGGAGTGGGAACAGGTCCTGGTGCTGTGGTGCGCGGGGTGGGGTGCGGCGGCGCTGGTCGGGTACGCCCTGGCGCTGGCCGGAGTGACCGGGGCGCAGCGCATGCGCCACTTCACGGGCCGGGTCGAACGCGTGCGGGAGCCCCGGCACGGCGGGTCCCGGGTGGGCGGGATATCGGTGGTCGTCTCCTACCGCGACCCGGTGTCCGGACAGGACATCCAGGTGACGAACGACGGCGAGCGCGGCGACGCGATCACCGCGGCCTGGGTGGGCCGGGAGATCAGGGTCAGCCACCCACCCGGCAGACCGCACGCCTACCGGTTCTCCGCCATGGCCGAGAAGCCCGGTCGCGGGCTGTCCGGGCCGGGTTGCGCGGTCTTCCTCGGCTACGTGGGACTGGTGGCCCTCGCCTCGGTCGAACGGGGGTGGCCGTGGGCGCTCATCGGCGTCGGCGGACCGGGGGCGATCGTCGCGGCCCTGCATCTGCCCGGGGCGTTGCGTGCCAGGAAGGACCGCCTCGGCAGGCTCGCCGCGATGGACGCCGTACGGGGCCGGGTCGTCGCGGTCCTCAAGGACGTCAGTGTCGACCAGGACGACGGCCATGTCTCGACCACCATCACCCCTGTCGTGTCGTTCAGCACCCGTGAGGGCATGGCCGTCACGGCGCACTGCCCGTCGGGCCTCCCGGACCCCGCCGGTTCGTACGGCCGTGACGTCACCGTCCACCACGCACCCGCCGATCCGGCCTGCTTCACCCTGGACGTCGAGGCCGCGCGCCGCTCGGAGGCGTGGGAGATCGTGTTCGACGTGCTCGCGATCGTCGTGCTAGGGGCCACGGCCGCGGCGGGGGTCGCGTTGCTCTGACCGGCACACCGCTGTCGGGAGTGCCCGTGGACCGGGCGCCCGGCGTGAGCCACTACGCGGGCACGGGGTCGGCCTGCGGTCCGTGCCAGTCCAGGCACAGGGCGGTGGCGTCGTCCTGCGGGTTGCCGTTCCAGGCGGCGGTGACGGCCGCCGCCAGCTTCCGGGCGACCTCGCGCGGATGCTCGCGGGCGGTGTCCCGGATGAGGCAGCCCAGGTCCACGTCTCTCGCCCGGCGCTCCTGCATGCCGTCGGTGTAGAGCACGAGGCGGTCGCCGGGCCGCAGGTCGAGGTCCTGCACCTGGTACGGCGCCTCCGCGGCGACGCCGAAGGGCAGGTTCACGGCCAGCCGCAGCTCGGTGACCGTGCCGTCGCGCAGGCGAAGCGGCCTGGGGTGGCCGGCGTTGACGAGTTGGGCGCCGCTGCCGTCCAGGGCGATCCGCAGCAACTGACCGGTGGCGAAGGTCTTCCGGCCGTGGTCCAGGAGGGCCTGGTGGGTCTGGCGGGCCTGTTCGGCGAGATCGGTCCCCGCGCGGCGGGCGCCGCGTGAGGCGTTGACCAGGAGGGTGGCCATGAGGGCGGCGTCGACGTCATGGCCCATGGCGTCGGTGACGGACAGGTGCAGGGTGTCGTGGTCCAGGCTGTAGTCGTAGGTGTCGCCGGCGATGTCGGCGGCCGGGACGAGGGCGGCGGCGAGGGCGAACTCGGCGGCCTCGCAGGAGGGGGCCGACGGCAGCAGCTGGCGCTGGATCTCGGCGGCCAGGCTGACCGAGGTGGTGCGGTTGCCCCAGTGGTAGAGATCGGTGAAGCGGCGGTCGGTGACGACGATGTAGGCCAGCGCGTGCGCGGCCTCCTCGACCTGGTCCAGCAGATCCTGGTCGACCTGGGGAAGGGACAGTTCCAGTACGCCGATGGCGTCGCCGCGGTTGGTGACGGGGGCCAGCACCCACTGTCTCCGCTCGCTCTGCGGGATCCACACCACGTGCTGTGTCCGCAGCACCTCGTCGTAGACGTCGTCGTCGAAGGGGACCTGTTCGGCACGGCGTTCCTGGGACATGACGGACTGCTCGCTCACCCGCAGCAGCCGCTGCCCGACGACGTCGACGAACAGGAACGACACGTATCGCGCCCCGAACCGGTCGCGCAGGTTGCGCGCCACGACGTCCAGGGAGGCCACGGGCGCGGCGTTCTCCGCAGCCGCCAGGACCTCGTGCAGTCCGATCCGATCGCGTGCCATGTCAGCCTCCTCCTGGGTCGGAGACTCGTCTTCCCGCTGATCCGACAGGTACAGCACGACTGTGACGCTCACCTCAGCGCGGGGCGGGTGAACGGCCTGCCGGGAGACGCCCTCCGCGCCGGACGGCGGGTGTTCAGCCCGCCGAGCGGTCCCGGTGCGCGGCTGCCGCGAGGACGGTGGCCGCCGCGGCCGTTCCGAGGACGGCGCCGGCGACGACGTCGCCCGGGTAGTGCACCCCGGTGTGGACACGTGAGTAGCCCACGGCGCACGCCAGCAGACCGAGCGGGAGCGTGGCGGCCGGGAACGCGGGCCCGACCGCGGCGGCGAAGGCGACGGCCGAGGCGGTATGGCCGGACGGGAAGGAGGCGGACGCCGGCATGGGGACGTGCCGGCCGGGGAAGGGCGAGTCCTCGGCACGGTGCGGTCGGGGCCGCCGTACCAGCCGCTTGCCGAGCAGGTTGGCCGTGGCGGACGCGACGCCGACCGCCGCGATGCCGAGCACCGCCGCACGGCGTGAGCGGCCGGGGCGCGCGGCGAGGGCCGCGGCGATCAGGAACGAGACCTTGGAGTGGTCGGCCGCCGCGGACAGCCGGCGCAGCGCCGAGTCCAGCGCGGGTGTGCTGGTGACCGTCACCGCCTCGTAGAGCGCCTGGTCGAGGGCGGCGAGATCGCGCAACAACCCCTGCGGTACTCGTTGTCGGCGGGGGTGACGGTCAGACATCGCGCTGCTCCTGGTTCTGGTCGTGGTGGCGGGCGGCGGCTGCCCGGTCGTGCTTCTCGTGGCCGTAGGGCGACCGGTCGAAGGCGAGGCGGAGGACGCGGTACCAGTCGACGGTCGGCGCGACGTACGGTGCCCCGGGACGGTGCCGGGGCACGCGCACCCGTAGGGCGCCGGGCCGTACGGTGCACACGACGGGCGGCGGGAGGGTGAGGGCCTCGCCGTCCACGGCCACCGGGATGCTCTCCTCGTCGGACTCCACGACGACGCTGCGGGACGTCAGGGTCGTGATGCCGCTGGCCCGCTCGCCCAGCAGCGCCAGTTCGGCGGCCTGCACCGCGCCGCCGACCCGGACCGCGATCACGCCGAGCGCACCCGTGTCGAGCCGCTCCCTGCGGCCACCCGTCAGGGGGTCGGCCCGCGCGTAGGGGTTGTTGCTGACCAGCACCGCTTGGGGCGCCTCCAGCGCCTCGTCGTCGGTGCGGGCGTTCAGCGCGGCACCGGCGTCGCCGGTCAGCAGGTCGGGCAGCTGGTCAAGGGCCGTTGCCGCTTTGGCGTCACGGTAGTCGGGGCTCTGCACGATGTGCGCGTACGTGCCGAAGGATGCGGTGTTGACGAAGGGGCGGCCGGAGATGTCGCCGAGGTCGACGCGGAGTTCCACGCCGTTCGAGAGTGCCTCCAGGCTGCTCACCGGGTCGTCCCGGTCCAGCCCGAGGTCCATGGCGAAGTGGTTGCGGGTCCCGGCCGTCACGACCATGAACGGCAGACCGTGCTCGGCGGCCACTCCCGCCACCAGTGCCTGTGTGCCGTCACCGCCCGCCACGCCCAGCAGGTCCGCGCCCTCGGCGACGGCCTGGCGTGCCAGCGCCACGGGGTCCGGATCGGTGTCGAGGTCGAGGAGGATCACGCGCGCGCCCAGTGCCTCGGCGCGCTCGACCAGCCCGAACCGGCCCACCTTCCCGCCGCCCGACCTGGGGTTCATGATGAGCACGGCGCGGCGGGGCGGACGTACCGCGCGGGTGTGCATGCCGTGCGGCTTGCGCAGTCGGCGCAGGGCGCTGCGCGCGCAGCCGAGCGCGGCCGTCCAGGCGGCGAGGGCGACCACCGCCACCACCCACAGGCCCGACACGGCGTACAGCACCAGGACGCCGACAGGTGCGGTGATCGCGAGCACGGCGCCGAGGAGGCGGGCGAGGCCGCGGTGCGCCAGCGCCCACCACAGGCCCGCGCCGGCCAGCCCGAGGCCCGCCAGGCCCAACAGCAGGATGAGGATGTGTCCGGTGCCGGCCACCACCGCGGCCACGGCTCCGGCGAGGCACAGCAGGGCGAGCCGGGCCAGGACTCGGGCCGGGCCGACACCCGCGTCGGGTTCGGGACGCCGCGCCTCGCGCGTCGTTCTGCTCTCGTTCATGTGGGTTCCCGGTCTCGGCAGGGGTGGACGGTCGCCATCGGTCGGACAGCGTCTGTCCCGCTTCGGTGCCTGCCAACCGCGGTCGGCGGATCGAATACGCGCGGCGCGCTCGATCGGGTGCCCTGTGCGTGCGTGACTACGGGCCCGTCGCCGCTGTCCGACACCCCGCCTCCTCGCGCCCACCGGTGATCGACCGAGCCTCCACGACGTGCGTCGCAGAGTGGATCAAGAATACAAGCCGGGCGCCGACGAGGCCGCGATCCGGTGCCCGGCCGTGGTGACGATCGGTCGACCGCTCCGGGTCACGCTGATGTGGGGTCCGGGTTGCCGTAGTAGGCGTCGGGGCCGTGTTTGCGGGTGTAGTGGCGGGCCAGGAGGTGCGGGGGCGGTGGGGCGGTGGGGGCCAGGGCGAGGGTCTGGATGGCGATGTCGGCGACCGCCTCGCAGATGATGGCGTGTTCGAGGGACCTGCGGGCGGAGGAGCCCCAGGTGAAGGGGCCGTGGTTGGCGACGAGGGCGGCGGGGACCTCGACGGCCCGCCGGTCGTCGCCGGCCAGCAGGTCGACGATGACGCGGC